>CAWBQN010000027.1:0-243332 GCA_963791065.1 uncultured Bacteroidales bacterium | reverse complement strand
GCAATATTTTAACCTAGAAGAAGTCAGAAATATAATGGGTACGGATTACAGTATATATCGTCTGAAAAGGAATGGAGATTTGGATCAGGATTTTTCTAATTCATGGAATTGTGTAGCAATTCCAGACAAATCCGAATTTAGCTCCATCCTTCAACTTTCAATTAACTAATCAACGGTGAAAATCCTTTTCATTCTGCATTATCCTCCTCCCATTCATGGCTCAGCAATGATCGGCGGATTTATTAAAGAGAGCAAACTCATTAATGCGTCATTTAAGTGTCGGTATATTAATCTGGGTTTATCCACCTCAGTTGAAGAAATCGGGGAAGGATGGTTTAAAAAAATTTCCAAGTATTTTTCTATAATCCGAGAGGTAAAAAAACAGCTTTATAAATTCAATCCTGACTTGTGCTACCTGACTCCTTCAACAAAAGGCTTGGGATTTTATAAAGATGCTGTTATAGTAGTTCTTGTTAAAATATCTGGAAAAAAAATTGTCTATCATTTTCATAATCAAGGAGTACGCCTCAGAGAAAACAAATTATTCGATAATTTTCTCTACAAGTTTATATTTAAGAATGCTGATCTGATTCTGCTTTCAAAAAATCTTTATCATGATATTCAAAAATATATTTCTAAAGAAAGAGTCCATTGTTGTCCAAATGGGATACCTGATCTGGAAAATAAACGTATAATTAAAAGTAATAAAACTACAATTGAAATCCTCTTTCTTTCCCATCTTTTTGTTTCAAAAGGGATCTATATTTTGCTGGATGCGTGTAAAGTATTGCATAATAAGGGTATTGATTTTCATTGCACCATAACTGGGGGAGAGGGTGATGTAACATTGGAGGCATTTGAAGGAGTAATATATAGAACTGAAATGCAGGCATATGTGACTCTTACAGGAAAACTGATTGGGCAAGAAAAGCAACATCTCTTTGAATGAAGAGATATTTTGTACACCCTACCTTAAATGATTGTTCCCCGCTGGTTTTGCTTGAGGCTATGCAGCATTCACTTCCCCTTGTCTCGACCTTTGAGGGTGCTATACCAGATATCGTCGAAGATGGCAAAAACTGGTTTTCTGGTACAACAAAATGACTCGGCAGCACTAGCAGAAAAGCTAGAATTACTCATTAAAAATCCAGAGATGCGAACACGAATGGGTAATTCAGGTCGCAATAAATATGAAAATGAATTTACCCTAAAGATATTTGAAAATCAGATGAAGGTAGTACTGGAAGAACTAGCGACAAAGGTGATATAATATAAATTATTAACCGTTCTTGATTGCGGATTCAATTTTTATATTGCAGAAACATGGGATGAAAAAAAAATAATGACCGAAATATCTATAATTGAAATATTAGGTTATGATGTTTTTTCCGGAAAAAGAGGAGTTTTTTTCAACCGAGATTCAATGGTGTTGTGAACACTATCAGTCCTCATTCATACATTGATGCCAGCAATGATAGTCAATTCCACGAGGCACTGCTGGCTTCGGATATTATTGTACCAGACGGTGTTGGAATTGTATGGCTGCGAGGGTACTTACCGGGAAGAAAATCGTAAAAATTGCTGGTTCTGACCTTCATAAGGTGATTATTAATGCACTTAATCAACGTAAAGGCTCCTGCTTTTACCTTGGTTCTTCAGAACCTACGTTGCAGAAGATAAGAGAGAGATTGTTAAGAGAACATCCCTGTGTAAAAGTCGGATCATTTAGTCCTCCCTACAAAGCTGTCTTCAAAAAGGAAGATACAGATTCAATGATAAATGCTATCAATGAATTCAATCCTGAGGTACTTTTTGTCGGTATGACAGCTCCAAAACAAGAGAAATGGGTTCATGAAAACAGGCACCTTATAAATGCTCCAGTGATATGTTCCATTGGAGCAGTTTTTGATTTCTATGCAGGAACAGTAAAACGTCCAGGGAAATTCTGGATCTCAATCGGTCTTGAGTGGTTGCCAAGGCTCTCGTGAACCAAGACGCCTCTGGCGACGCACCCTTATTTCAACACCGCTTTTTGTATGGGTTGTATTTCGGGAAAGGTTAAAGATGTGAGAGGTGAGCGTAGAGCGTAAAGCGTATAGAGCAAGTTGTGAATATGGGATTGGAGGCAGAGGGCAATTAAAAAATTATATCGATTTTGACGTTTTGAACCTACAAAGGGATTCGACGAAGCCGATTTTCAATGTCAAGAATCAGTATCATCCTGTTTCTTCTTGTTTTTCACCTTGATGTCACGTTACCGCTCAGAAAAAGAATTTTTCTTTTGATTTAAGTTCTTCAGCAGGTTATATTACTCCAGGTCATGTGCCATTCTGGCTCAGATCAAACCAGTTTGGAAGTGTTTCTCGGATAAGGCCTCTTGAGTTTTATAGGATCAGTTCACAAAAACTATGACAAGAACTAAAGCCCGATTTTTTGACTGGGGAGCCTCTGTTGAAGTAAGAACAAATATAGGAGATAAATCAAACTTTACCTTGATTGAAGGATATGGTAAAATACGAATAAGTATATTTGAGATTAGGGTAGGCGGTCGAAAGAAATAATAGGTCTATGCGATACAGGGTTATCCTCCGGGTCATGGGCCGTTTCGGGAACTGCCCTGGGTATTCCGAAAATTCAGATCAGTATACCCGAATTTTATAGTTTACCTCTGTTTGGCAAATTATTCGCTTTCAAAGGTAACTATGCTCATGGCTGGATTGGACCAACTTCTCTTAAACCGAAATGAGTACCTCAAATGCGAAACTTATTTGCATCAAAAATCTCTGTATGGAAGATTTGGTAAACCGAATGGAAACTTAAACTTTATGGAGGATTTAATCACCAGGTATTATAGGGATATGAGAATGGAGAAACCATTTCCCAAGATCGCTCGTTTAAGACTTACCTTTCTGTTATAACAGGCAGGAACAGATTAGGGGATTATTTAGGCTCAATTTGATCTCGGTTTTGAATATGATTTTAAAAATGTCAGGTTATTAGCATATCGCCAGAATTTATATGATGCCGGTGCGCTATACAACTCTGCAAACATTTGCGGAGGATTGAACGGATTGAGCCTTACAAATATGCATTACCATAAGGTGGGATTTCACTGAAGTCTTCAAGCATTTTGCGTTTCACGTTGATTAATTGACTTTTTAATGCATTCGTTAGTAACTTTTCTAATCATGCCACTTACAATACTATGGCTTATTCTATTGGCTGGATTACTTTTTCTCCTCCTGAAACGTAAACGAACCGCCATTGTCTGTGGTTTTTTTTCGATTGTCTGGCTGGCAGTGATCTCTTTGCCTTTTATTCCTGACTTACTGGTAAGGTCATTGGAAAAACGTTATCCACCTTTACTTGAGATTTCTCAATTTAATCTAAAAGACACTGTTAATATTCTGGTCCTGGGAGCTGGATATACTGGTAATAGGGATCTTCCACCTAATGACCAGCTTTCATTGAATTCGCTTGGCCGTTTGACTGAAGCAATCAGGCTACACAGGTTGTTGAATGCAAGCTTGCTCATATTATCTGGTTCTGAGCCAGGAGAAAAAATCAGTGAATCAGAGCTATACACAAGTACTGCTCTTGCTTTGGGAGTGAAAAACAGTGAGATCGGCTTTCTCGGCACACCACAAAATACTCAAATGGAAGCGATTGATTATACTAAAAAATTCGGAACAAAAAATACACTGATACTTGTCACAGATGCCATACATATGCCGCGAGCAATGTTTCTTTTCCAAAAAGCCGGACAAAAACCAATCCCTGCACCCACAAACCACATGGTGAAATCAGATCGGATAATTGATTTCAGGGATCGGGGTCCATCATCTTTCAATATTGTCAAAATGGATTATGCTTTGCATGAGATTATCGGCCTTGCGTGGGCCAAAATCCACTATTGACATTCTACTCTGGTACTCATAACTCATCATTCATTCTAAGAAGATGTGAGATATGAGATTTGAGATTTGAGATATGAGAATTGAGGATATTTTTTGCTAAAGAGATAAATTATGAGTAAAGTTGGCAGCTTTAAAGATTTAATAGTTTATCAGAAGGCCTATAAATTGGCGATGGAGATATTTGAAATTTCTAAAAGTCTTCCAAAAGAAGAAAAGTACTCCCTTACAGACCAGATCCGTCGTTCGTCCCGATCAGTTACGTCATGCATCGCGGAATCATGGGCTAAGAGAAGATATGAAAAAGCATTCGTCAGTAAGCTGACAGACTCTCTTGGAGAAGAGTATGAAACAGAATGCTGGCTTGATTATACCAGGGACTGTAAATATATTCAAACTGATACTCATAAAAGAATTCTGAGTGAATATGATGAAGTCCGTAAGATGTTGATATCAATGATCAATAATCCCGAGAAGTGGTGCACTTAAGAAGAGGTTAGATGTGAGGCATAAAGCCACGAATTTAGAGACTCAAATCTCATATCTCATATCTCATATCTGAACAATCATCACTCACCACTCACCACTCATTACTCTACGCTATACGCTATACGCTATACGCTTACGCTCACCTTACACTTATTCCTGACAGAAATTTTTTATATTTGTACTTTGAAATATCATGATAATTAAAAGTAATACTTTAAAACATCATGTATTCAAATATTGCAGCCGAATGTGGGGTAAGCGCCCCGACTGTCAGGGAATATTTTCAGATACTCGAAGACACTCTTATAGGTCGTTTCCTTCCGTCATACCAGAAGAAACCCAAACGCAGAGTGATACTGTCTCCTAAATTCTATTATTTTGACGTAGGTATTGCTAATTATCTTCTTAAACGAGGCCGGGTTTCCATCGGAAGTGAATCATTCGGTCATGCTTTCGAACACTTTATATACCATGAGATTTATTCTCATACACATTACTCCGATCTTAATTATCCGCTGAGCTACTGGAGAACAGCCTCTCAGATAGAAGTTGATTTTATTATGGGCGATCATGAGGTGGCGGTGGAAGTTAAATCAACTGAAATGGTAAACCCCAGACATCTCTATGGACTGAAAAGTTTTGCAGAAGAGTATAATGTGAAAAAACTGATCCTGGTTTCCAATGACCCATCACCACGAAAAGTGGGTAAAATATTAATCATGCCATGGAGGTACTTTCTGGATCAGTTATGGGACGGAAGGTTGATTGAGTAGCTTTGACTCCTCAATACTCAACACTCATCGCTCACCACTCAATACTCTCCGCTCTCCGCTTTACGCTATACGCTATACACTATACGCTCATATCTGATTTTCTGTGAGAAAGATTCAGCTGATTACATTGCTCCTCCTTTTCATGCTACCTGGCATTACCGGCCAGAACAAGAATTTTTCGTTTGACCTGTCTTCATTAGCAGGTTACACAACTCACGGAAAAATGTGCCGTTCTGGCTAAGATCAAACCAGTTTGGCAGTATTCCACTCGATAATGCTTCTTTGAGCCTAATCGGAGCAATTCATAAAGATTATGATTATTCTAAAGCAACGGATTTTTGATTGGGGTGTTTCTATTGAAGGAAGAGGCAATATAGGAGACAGATCGAACTTCACCATAATAGAAGGATATGCCAAAGTACGAATTAGCATATTTGAGATCAGGGCGGGCCGGTCAAAAGAAATAATGGGCCTTTGTGATACAAGTTTATCATCAGGGGCCTTGGCTGTTTCAGGAAATGCACTGGGTATTCCAAAGGTTCAAATCAGCATACCCGAATTCTATAGTCTACCCATCTTTGGCAAATTATTCGCTTTCAAAGGCAATTATGCTCATGGCTGGATTGGAAAGACTTCTTTCTGAACCTGGATGAGAATGTTCTTCAAAGAGAAACATGGCTGCATCAAAAATCACTGTACGGGAGATTTGGCAAACCTGAATGGAAATTTAAACTGTACGGAGGATTTAACCACCAGGTTTTATATTGTTATGAGAATGGCATTGAAACTTTTCATTATCGCCCGTTAAGACTTATCTATCTGTTATAACAGGAAGGAACAGGATAGGGGATCATTTAGGATCAATTGATCTGGGTTTTGAATATGATTTTAAAAATATCAGACTATTAGCTTATCGCCAAAATTTCTATGATGCCGGAGCTCTTTACCATTTTGCAAACATCCGGGATGGATTGAATGGATTGAGCCTTACAAATACAAGTTATAACAATAAGGATTTCAATGGAGAAAAATCCTTGTTGAAGTTTTATACACCAAAAACCAGGCAGGAGAATTTTGGTCAGCCTCGCACCAATTCAGGAGATGAAAATTATTATAATAATGATCAATATATCCGGGGCTGGTCATATAAAGGTCTGGGAATAGGCAATCCGTTCATTGCTGACCGGACTTATACCAGAGTTGGATTACCTTCCGATCCCATTGATTACTTCATCAATAACAGGGTAGTTGCTTTTCATTTTGGTTTCGAAGGATCCATGCAGAAATGGAACTTCATCTTAAAAACTTCATATTCCCTCAACTATGGAACTTTCGGAACCAGCGAAGTCGGTCATACTCTTGGAAAGATCCGAACCCTTCCCGTTTACGGGATCTTCAGTGAAACAAAACAACTTTCAACATTTCTCGATATAAACAGGGAACTCAATCGGGGAGTGAGAATTGGATTTACGGGGGCGGTCGATGTGGGGGAGCTGTATTATAATTCTGTAGGGATTCTCTTTCGAGTCGCGAAATCTTTCTAGATGAGTTGTAAGTGGTGAGTAATGAGTAATGAGTGATGAGTAATGAGTAGTGAGTAATGAGTAGTGAGTCAAATATTAAATTGATAACATTTAGAAAATGAGTCACGCAAATAGTTTTAAAGATCTGATTGTCTATCAAAAAGCTTATAAGCTGGCGATGGAAATATTCGAGATCTCGAAAGATTTCCCCAAAGAAGAAAAATATTCCTTAACTGATCAGATACGACGCTCTTCCAGGTCAGTAACATCGAACCTTGCTGAGGCTTGGGCGAAAAAACGATATATAAAATCTTTTGCAAGTAAATTAGTTGACTCATTAGGTGAAGAATATGAAACAGAAAATTGGCTTGACTATTCCAAAGACTGTAGGTATATTCAAAATGAAACACATGAACGAATTTTGAGTGAATATGATGAGGTCCGTAAGATGTTGATATCAATGATCAATAATCCAGAGAAGTGGTGTATCTAACAAGAGTTGAGATGTGAGTCATAAGCCACGAGTTGAGAGACTCAAATCTCAAATCTCATATCTCATATCTCATATCGTATCGCTTACCACTCACCACTCACCACTCACCACTCACCACTCACCACTCACCACTCACCACTCACCACTCATCACTCACCACTCGTCACTGAAAACCCGCCACTCGTCCCTCACAACTCAGATTCGTAATTTCATTAGTAAAAAACCCTCTTTCATAAAGAAATTATTGATTTTCGTAAAAAACCCTGACCTGGCATAACTTCACGAAATTGCACTTAACAAATTAATTATGTGATATTTAAAATAGGATTCAGCATCAAATGATTTGCACTTCACTGCGCGTGGTTTGATTAAGACCTATAAAACAAATACAATTATTATTTAAATTTATTTGATCGTTTTTACCCTGAACTCCAAGACCTGACCTAATGAATTTGTCAATAAACATTTCCTCAATCTCTGTCCCCCAACCGGTGCTGATCTTCCTGGGATTTGCGATGGCATTTGTCCTGACCTGGCTGATCATTCCGTCTGTTGTTGCCATATCGAGATTGAAGAATCTTTGCGATAAACCTAACGGCCGGACATCACATATAAGTGCCACGCCTACATTTGGAGGAGTTGCGATTTTTATTGCGCTTATACTGTCAACGGTAATTATTGCCGGAGCATATTTTAAATTCGAGCTTAAGTACATAATTTCCGGATTGGTCATTGTCTTTTTCGTCGGGATCAAAGATGATATCCTGATCATCGCTCCGGTGAAGAAACTGGCAGGACAGATCTTTGCTATCATTATGATCGCAGTATTTGCAGATATCAGGATCACTAACTTATACGGATTACTTGGATTTTACCAGCTGCCTTATATTGCAAGCATTCTACTTACTGTTTTTGTATTTATAGTTATTATTAATGGATTTAACCTGATAGACGGGATAGACGGACTTGCTTCCGGCATAGGAATACTGACAGCATCAGTCTTCGGGATCTGGTTCTGGCTGACCGGACATACTGCATGCACGATACTCAGCTTTTCACTGGTAGGGACACTGGCGGCTTTTTTCTACTTTAATGTCTTTAGCAAAAGGAACAAAATATTTCTGGGCGATACCGGTTCGCTGATGTTGGGATTTGTGATGGGTATTCTGGTTTGCCGTTTCCTGCAGCTGGAATTATTGACACAGGGGCTCCTGGATATCGATTCAACTCCGACAGTTGCCTGCGGGATACTTGTGGTGCCGCTTTTCGATTCAATCCGGGTATTTGTCCTGCGGGTTTCACAGGGCAGATCTCCTTTCAAGGCTGACCGTCAGCATATACATCATCGTCTGCTGCAGCTTGGATGTACACATCTGCAGGCCACTCTGGTTCTGATAGCCGTTAATATTTTCTTTATTGCGCTTTCATTTTCATTTCAGCACCTTGGAATTATCTGGCTCATGGGTGTGATTGTGGGACTGGCTACGATAATGTCTTATGCGCTATTGGTTTATGCCAAAAAGAAGAAGAAGGAAGAGATCAATGCTATTATTGCCGGCTATTTTGCGATGAAGAGAACAAAGGGCAGAGTCGGGTTAACAGGTATCACAAGAAAACAGCATGAAAGGAGCTTTGGGATGAACTCATTCAATAAAATTCGTCATGTTATGAATTAACCCAGCTCACCACTCATATCTTATAAGGCTACCATAATAGGTGGCTTTTTTTTTTGAAATCTGAAATCCATTAACCGCAAAGCACGCAAAGTCCCGATAGCTATCGGGATAAAACCCAAGGGCGCAAAGAAAATCTAATTCATAGGCAAATCTCGGAAACTCTAGAGATCCAGATAGCAGTTTCGGACTCTAGTGCAAACTCATGTAGTAACCAAAAAATTACGAAGTAGAGAGGGGCGGGGGTGAGCACGAAGAACTACACAGAGATCCACAGAGATCCACAGAGAATCACAGAGTACCACGGTGGTCGAAAAATTATTGCATATTACGCAAATATGGTCTAAATTTGCAGATATGAAAGAAATAAAACGAGATATAAATATACCTGAAACATCATTTTTTCTTTTCGGACCAAGAGGTACAGGCAAATCCACTTTTGTAAAAAGAATGATTGACAAAAACTCTTTATATATCGATTTTCTCGATCCTGAAACCTTCAGAACCTATTCTGCGTTCCCGGAAACCCTTTTAGAAACGGTAAATGCCATTAAACCAAACAGGGTGATCATTGATGAAGTTCAGAAAGTTCCCGGAGTACTTGATGTGGTTCATAAGATAATGGAAGAGAGAAAAATACATTTTATCCTTACAGGCTCCAGTCCCCGCAAACTCAAAAAGACAGGGGCTGATCTCCTTGGAGGAAGAGCTTTATATTGCAGAATGCACCCATTCACGGCAAATGAACTGGGAACCTCTTTTTCGCTCGATAAAGCATTGAAAACAGGTTTGATACCGGTTGTTGAAAGAAGTCCGGATCCGACAAAAACTCTTTCAGCATATGTGGATATTTATCTGCGTGAAGAGATTATGGCTGAAGGCCTGGTCAGGAACCTTGGAACATTCACACGGTTTCTTGAGATAATTAGTTATTCACATGGTTCAGTCCTGAATGAAAGCAACCTTGCAAGAGAATGCCAGATCAGCAGAGGAATCGTATCAGGGTATATTGATATTATCGAAGATCTTCTTCTTGCATATCGTCTTCCTGTTTTTGCAAAGCGTGCAAAAAGAAAGACTGCTTCACATCCGAAATTTTATCTGTTTGATAATGGCTTGTACCGCCGTTTAAGACTTAGAGGTCCTCTCGATATTGAATCTGAGATATCAGGACCGGCTCTTGAAGGCCTCGTTGGACAACATCTGCGAGCATATTCTGATTTTGCACTTCAGGAAACTAAATTGTTTTACTGGCGTTCCTTAGCGGGGAATGAAGTCGATTTTGTGCTCTATGGAGGGAAAACATTTACAGCAGTGGAAGTCAAAAATACAAAAGTTCTGAGACCTACCGATTATAACGGACTCGTCTCATTTGGTGATGATTATCCGGAAGCATCTCTTGTTCTTCTCTACAGAGGAAATGTACCTTTGAAACATAAAAATATTCTCGCTGTTCCTGTTGAACTATTTTTAAAAAATCCGCGTGAATATTTGAAAGATGTGAGTAATGTAATCGGTAATCGGTAATCAGAAATCAGAAATCAGAAATCAGAAATCAGAAATCAGAAATCAGAAATCAGAAATCAGAAATCAGAAATCAGTGATCAGTAATCAGAAAGCAGGAACCCACTCAATAAAACCTGATAAGCAAACTAGTTGAAATCCATTTAACCGCAAAGCACGCAAAGTTTAAAAACCCAAGGGCGCAAAGAAAAGTCAGAACTTACTTCTACAACTCTGTGTAACTCTGTGATCCCGATAGCTATCGGGACTCTGTGCAACTCTGTGTAACCAAAAAATTCAAGAACTGTCACAGAGATCCACGGAGAAGCACAGAGAGCCACAGAGACGCTATACGCTCTCCGCTCTCCGCTCTCCGCTATACGCTATACGCTATACGCTCAGATGGCTGACCCTGGGGGGTTTGGGGGTAAAACCACGAAGTTACACGGAGTTTTTCACGGAGTTTCACGGCTTTAGTTGTCTTCGCCCTGTGCTCTGTGCCCTGAGCTCTGAGCCTTTTAAACACGGAGTCATTACTCATTACTCATCACTCTACGCTCTACGCTCTACGCTCTACGCTATACGCTGGGATAAAACATTAACACTACACAGTTGTTTAGCTTTATTATTTAACAATCGTTCTCATCTCCGACAAAATGATTTAACAAGATCAATTTGATAAATTAATGAATCTAAATACACACTAATTATGGAAACAAAATACGAATTTAAGGCATTGCCTTATGCCTATGATGCTCTTGAGCCTTACATAGATAAGCTTACTGTGGAGATCCATTACAGCAAACATCATAAAGCATATTTTGACAACTTCACGAATGCAATAAAAGGTACCGAAATGGAATCTATGGACATAAAGGATATTTTCAAAAAAATAAGCAAATATCCTGTTGCAGTCAGAAACAATGGCGGTGGTTATTTTAATCACACATTATACTGGGAAAACATGAAAGCTCATGGAGGAGGCAAGCCAACCGGGAAATTATCCGATGACATTAATAAAACATTCAGCTCATTCGATGAGTTCAAAAAACAATTTTCAGATGCTGGAAAAACCCGGTTTGGAAGCGGATGGGCATGGCTCTGTCTCGATGAGAAAGGTGTGCTGTGCATCTGTTCCACTCCGAACCAGGATAATCCGTTGATGGATGTAGCTGAGAAAAAAGGTACTCCTCTGCTTGCACTCGATGTATGGGAACATGCATATTATTTAAAGTATCAGAACAAAAGACCCGACTATATCGAAGCATTCTGGAACCTTGTGAACTGGGATGAGGTGGCAAGGAGGTATGATGAAGCGATGAGGGGGTGACTAAGTGTTTAACCGCCGATGGCGCCGATTTGCAATCGGTGCCAGATGTAATAAGCTCGAATTGCAAGCTGGCAGTGAAGAAGCACTGATTGCAACCGGGCAGAAGAGAAATCCATTAACCGCAAAGCACGCAAAGTCCCGATAGCTATCGGGATAAAACCTAAGGGCGCAAAGGGTTTTAACTTCACAGTGAGGATTTAAGCCCCCCCTGGGGGGTTTGGGGGTAAAACCAGTTCACTTCTTCCTCGTCCCCAGGAACGCCACCAGCTCATCGAGCTCACGGCCCGAAAGAGTGGCCCCATACGACGGCATGTTGCCGCCTCCATTGACGATCTTAATAGTTATCTGATCCTTCGTCAGACGGTCACTGACAAACGTTAGCACCGGACCTCTTTTTCCTCCCGTTCCTGAAACGGTATGACAATAGATACAGGCCTTTTTATAGAACAGCTCACCGCCATTCTTTGCTTCAGGACCAACATTTCCGATGACCTCAGCCGTCAGAGGCTTAGTATCGAAAGCCGGAGACCAGGGGGAATGAACCCCCACATACCAGAATGCGGCAACCATGGTCACTACTATAATGACAATGACAATTGACCAGGGACGTCTCAGCGGACTTCTTTCACCCTTATAATTGATGAGCGGCAGCAGAATAAGAATTACGCCGAGTATTACAGGACTGAAAGCTATTGCAACTGTTTCGATCTGCCGCGGCATTAATGCAAACAGCGCGAAGATCCACATGAAATACCAGTCGGGCCTCGGATTGGCATCAATATCTGCCGGATTTGGCGGCTTACCAATTTCAGGCGGTCCGACAAAAAGAGCCAGTCCGGCAATCACTAAAATAACTATAATGCCAAAAGTAACATCCCTCCAGCCGGCGTCCGGCCAGAAAGGAACTCCCTTACGGCTCAGCATCCCGTGGTACCAGCTTCTGTAGGTCTTGATATCCACCTTTTGCCCGGCTTTCGGTGGTTCTGAAATTCCGTTTCTTAACACCAGGTAGATATGAAGGCCTATAAATGCGAAGAGCAACGCCGGCAGAATAAATACATGAATAGAGAAGAACCGGCTCACAGTCAATCCGGTAATAGTATCACCTCCAAGCAATAATTTTGCAACTGCACTGCCAATAAATGGGATCCGGCCCGCCTGTTCAGCTCCTACAATTGCCGACCATACTCCTGTGCTATCCCAGCGGAGCAGCTGACCTACGAATCCCATTGTGACGGTGAGCAGTAATAATACTGATCCGGTTATCCAGCTCATCTCACGGGGATATTTAAAAGCTGCCATCAGGTATACCCTTATCATATGAATGCCTACCAGAAGGATCATTGCAGAAGCGCCGAAGTAATGAAGTCCGCGGAGGAAATGCCCGAAGTGAGCCTCGTAGGTGATATATTTCAGCGATTCATATGCCGGCCCTGTTGAAGGCTGGTAAAGGAATGCCAGGGCCAGACCGGTCACAACCTGCAATATAAAACAGAAGAGCGTTGCGCTGCCAAAAACGTACAGCCAGCGTGCATCCGGAGGAACAGGATGGTCAAGCAATGGCTTTGAGGCTTCCGTTAAGCCGGTCCTGTCATCGGTCCATTTCCATATTTGCTTAAATACATTCACAGCTTCAGATATTAAAACGTGGTTATTGGCACAGGACTGGCAAGTATCTCTACTTTATTGTCTCTTATTCTCACCGGATACTGGGAGAGATTCTTTGGAGGCGGACCGGCCGCATAGGAGCCGTCCTTGTTAAACACACCGCCATGACAGGGACAGAGAAATATCTCAGCATCTGGCAGCCAGTGTACCGGGCAGCCCAGATGCGTACAGTTGACCGAGAATGCTATGAACTCATCTTCCGATACTCTTCTCAGCCAGGATGCTGTTTTGGATACGGTTCCTGTCCAGGGCAGGGAGGAGGAATTAGGAAAATCAACAAGCACCGTGTCACCTGTTTTAAAATCCTCTTTATTGCCGACTGCTCTCCATGTCTCGGGTTTTTTCTTTGCGAGGGGACCAAGGAAAACGCCGATCACAGGAATGGAAATCAATAGTGCGGTAATTCCACTGGTGATGCCCAGCAATTTTAAAACAAAGGAGCGGCGGTCGTTATTCATTTCAGTTCCTCTTTTTCGTGATTCATCTCACTGATCCATCCGGCTAAAGCGATGATCATACACACCAGTCCGACACCTGAAACGATGAGTGATGTCAGAAAGCCCCAGAACAGGAAAGCAATTCCGAATGCCAGGGCGAAGGGCCAGTAAGTGGAATCCGGAATTGTCGTCGGTTCCGCGTCGTGTAACGGGTACTCAGTTTCGTTTAAATTTGTAACAGGTTCATCCATAGTATTATGTTTTTCATAACCGCAAACACGCAAAGTCCCGATAGCTATCGGGATAAAACCCACAGTTCGCAAAGAATTTGTCCCATCTTCCACCCCTGTGTAACTCTGTGATACTCAGTGTCACTATGTGTAACCAAAAAATTTAAGAACTGTCACAGAGATACACAGAGAATCACAGAGTACCACAGAGACGCTCTCGCTCTCCGCTCATATCTATATCTTAACCAGCACCCAGCCCTGTGAAATAATGTTTAAGCGTAGACTTTTGTGCTATTTTTATACTATTTACAGGGCCAGTACCCATCACCCATATCCATCGCCAATCGCAAGTAATACATAATACATTTTCCCATAACGCCGTTACGCCGTTGAGCCGTTGCGCCGTTGAGCCGATTCACTGGTAAACCACCTGAACAGTACTATCATAATATTAGTCAGATAGATTATACATGCCGGCACCCACATTATCAATCCGCCCATCATCTGATCGATGCCCGGAGTAATGCCCCAGTCTGACCTGACCATCGTCAGAACATTCATATCCATTGATCCCATCGGGGATGCGAACATGTTTTCAGGGGAAAAGGTTATCAGGATCCCCAGCACCGTGCATCCCACACAGGCCAGAAACAGATAGACCGAGCTCTGAAGAGGCTCCAGTCTCCACCGGTTTACAGGTGCATAGACGGGCCAGATAAAGATCCATCCCAGGACAGGCAGAATGATCAGCTGCAGATCTGTAAGGAACTTTGAACCATCCATTCCCATCATGATTGACGGAACATGCATTATCCACATCGATCCGACTCCCAGGATCCATGCCACCAGGGGATAAAAGAGTATATTGCCTGCCTTCCTGAAAAATGCGTTCCCGGAGATCTTATCAAGAAAATCCTTATCTGTTCCTGTAAGAAGCAATGGAGGTACTATTAGCAGCAAAACAATATGCTGCACCATATGAGCGCTGAAGAGAGCGTTCCGGGCAAGGAAATCAACAGGTGAAACGGTCACCAGCGCAAATAAAACTATTCCGGAAAAAAACTGGAAGCTTTTATGCGTCAGCCTGTACCCGTTTGTAACCCAGTGAACCAGGATCAATAAGACCATGATCATTATTGCCAGGGCATTCAGACGCCAGTAATCAGCTAAAAATGTTGTCGTATTCATATGAGCGCGCCAAGGTAAACAACACTAAAAACCACGATCCATACAGCATCCACAAAGTGCCAGTAGATAGCTGCAGACTTAAGAGCCGAGCCTTCGATTGTTTTAAACTTCCCGTTAAGATGCATGAATAAAACAACCGATAACACCATTATTCCTATAAGTACATGCAATCCGTGAAACCCGGTCAGCGTAAAGAAAGCAGAACCGAACACGTTCTTGCTGATCGTAAAGTTCAGCTTATAAAGCTTTAAATATTCAGTTCCCTGTCCGATAAGAAAGATCAGTCCGAGCAATACTGTAAACGCCAGCCACATCCCAAGGGCCTTCCGGTTTCTCCTGGCAAGGCTCAGATCAGCAAGGAATATGGTAATGCTGCTTGAGAGAAGAGCGATTGTAAAAATGCCTGTTCTTTTGATATCGAGATAATGTGCTGAATCGGAAAGAACTCCTCCGGTATGGCTGAAATAGATATAAGAAATGATCAATGCCAGGAAAAAGAAGGCTTCTGATCCGACAAAAAAATACATCAATACTCTGTTCTTATTCATTATCAGCTTTTTTGATCTTTGATTTTGTTTTCCTTTCCCTTTTCCAGTCCGGATCCTCAGGGTGCAGCAGATCCCATAATGGTCTGCGGCTCCTTACGAGCGGAACCTTATCAAAATTCTTTTTCTGCGGGGGAGAGGTGGCCAGCCATTCAAGGGTCCAGGCGTTCCAGGGATTATTTCCCGCTATCTTTCCATGCCTGAGGCTGTAAAAGACATTCCAGAAAAACAATACAAATGAAATACCGAACAGAAAAGCGCTCAGAGTAGAAAAGAGGTTAAGGGTATGCAGATAGGGGAGATCGGGATAAGTATAAACCCTTCGTGGCATTCCCAGAAGTCCCAGAAAATGAAACACGAAAAATGTGCAGTTGAACCCTATAAAGAATAGCCAGAAATGCCATTTCCCGATCTTTTCGGATAACATTCTGCCTGTTATCTTCGGGAACCAGTAATATGCTGCTGCAAATCCTCCCGTCAGCGAGCCGCCTATGAGAACATAATGAATATGCGCAACAACAAAATAGGTGTCAGTGAGCCTCCAGTCAACCGGGACCAGTGAAAATCCGACACCGCTCAGTCCGCCTATGGTAAAATTTACAATCAATGCAAGAGCAAACAGCATGGCCGTTTTCAGCTGAACGGAACCACCCCACATTGTAGCGGTCCAGTTAAAGATTTTCACACCTGTAGGGACAGCTATCAGCATGCTGGAGGCAGCAAAAAATGCATTGAACGTGGTTCCGAGTCCGACGGCAAACATATGATGCGCCCACACTCCGAATGACAATAACATAATCGCTACTGATGAAGCCGCTATAAATTCATATCCGAATATCGGTTTCCGTGAAAAGACCGGAATCACCTCCGATACCATTCCAAAAGCAGGCAATGCAAGGATGTAGACCTCCGGATGTCCGAAGCCCCAGAAGAGATGCTGCCACATTACCGGCGATCCCCCAGTGGCGCTTACAAAGAAATGTGCGTCGAACTGCCTGTCGATCAGTATCATAAACAGGGCCGCGTTCAGAACCGGAAATGCGGCCAGTATTAAAAATGAATTTATAAATACCATCCAGACGAAGAGCGGGAGCTGGTTCATCAATATACCCTTTGCCCGCATTGTCAGTGTAGTTACTACAATGTTCAATGCAGTGCCCACAGTACCTATTCCCATCAGAAGGAGGCTGAAGACCCAGTAGTCGACTCCGGGTGATGAGCTGAAGAATCTTTCACTGAGAGGAGCATAGCTGAACCAGCCGACATTAGGCATGCCACCGGCAAAAAAGCTGGAGTAGAGCAGGAGTCCGCCCAGTAAAAATATCCAGAAGCTGAAAGCATTAAGTCGCGGATATGCCATATCGTTCGCACCTATCATCAGAGGCAGGCAGTAGTTGGCAAACCCTAACAGCACCGGAGTAAGCACCAGGAAGATCATGTTGGTGCCGTGGGTAGTAAAGATCTGATTATAAGCTTCGGGTGAGAGAAAATTGTTTTCAGGACGCATGAGCTGGATCCGCATCAATATTGCTTCGCCAAAACCCAGGACGAAAAAAAGCATGGCTGTGCACAGGTACATGATACCAATAAGCTTGTGATCGACCGTTGAGAGCCATTGCAGTAATCCCTCACCGGTCCTTATGTCGGGTATCGGTTTTGTCGATTCGGGTATATGGATCCTGAACTTCATTTCAATTCCTCCAGATATTTTACAAGCGCTTTAAGGTCATCAGACGAAAGTATGAAATTTGGCATATGGGCGCCCTCTTTCAGTTTTTGAGGATTCTGCAGCCACCTGTACAGGTTCTCCGGGGTATTGGGCAGATCATTACTGATGAGAGTCTTTCGTCCGGAGAGATGTGTCAGATCCGGTCCAATATGCGATACAGCATTTGTTCCGGTGATAGCATGGCAGCTGGCACAGGCTTTTTCCCGGAAGATCTTTAAGCCTTTTTGGGCGGTGCTGTCTTCAGGCAGTGGCGGTATCTTTTGCTGTTCTTTTATCCATTTATCATATTCACCGGGTTGTTCAGCGAACACAAGAATACGCATTCCGGCATGCTGGGTGCCGCAATATTCGCTGCAGGCTCCGCGGTATTCTCCCGGTTTGGCGGCTTCCAGCCAGATGTAATTATCTCTGCCAGGGATAGCATCTATCTTCCGTCCCAGCTCAGGTACCCACCAGTCGTGAATAACGTCTGCAGATCCCACTTTCATCAGAAGGCTTTTATTAACAGGAATATGCAATTCATTTGCAGTGGTAAAATTATATTCAGGATATTGAAGCTCCCACCACCACTGGTGGGCGGTTATGATTATATCGGGTTTTTGACTTGTCGTGATGGGAGGTCCGATATCCTTCATAAACTTCACGGTGAAATAAAAAAAGAACATGAGGATACAGAAGGGTACTATGGTCCAGGTGATCTCCAGCCATTTTATTCCTGTTAACTGTTCCGGTTCACCCTGGTTTTGTCTTCTCCTGTAACGGATCACACCGATCAGGACACCGGCAATAACAATTATCATTATCACTGCGGCAAGGATCAGGAACCATAAAAACAGTTTATTGATATAATCTTCATTCGGAGATGAAGACCTGGACATCTCTGCGAAAAAGTGACGAATAGCATTCAGAATCTTGCTCATCCGTGATTAATTGAGTTAAACCAATAAAAAGCAAATAACCTATTATCAATTATTATTTAAAAAATCCATTAACCGCAAAGTTCGCAAAGATTTAAATCCCAAGTTCGCAAAGAAAAGTCAAAACCTAATTCAAGGCAGCTCTGTGTAACTCTGTGAATCCTCTGTGCATCTCTGTGACAGTTCCTAATTTTTTTTGTTACACAGAGACCCACAGAGAAGCACAGAGTACCACAGAGAAATGCAAAGGTTCAATCTCGATTTTAAGCTTCCAAAAGCCTTTGTTTCTATTCCTGATTAACAAATATATTAATAATTCGTTTGCGCACATTTAATTGGTAATTCTTTATTAGGCATTCTGCCCTTTTAAGTAGGAGATCCCTCGCTGGCGTTGCTAATGACAGCATTTTATTTCGCCCGCTACGGGGCTTGAGATATGTGTAGCCGTTCTATCGTCGGGCGTTGCCCAACGTTAATATATTTGAGGCCTACGGCCTATTGACTCTTCGTAGCATCCTGCCCTTTTAAGTAGGAGATCCCTCGCTGGCGTTGCTAATGACAGAGTTCTTTATTACGTTTTCAATTGGAGCTGTTGAAAAAGTCCTTTTTAACCGCAAAGCACGCTAAGTAGTCGCAAAGTACGCAAAGTCAAGATATTGTAGATCTGTTCTTTGCGTCCTTTGCGTAGTCCCGAGTACTCGGGATTGCGACCTTTGCGGTTAATGGATTTTGACTTTTTCAACAGCCCCAATCTTTTGAAAACTGTCATAATCCCTGGTGTTTACTGTAAGTTTCGCTACAGAATGACATTAATACTGATCTGAATCAACGATGTGTATAAAAGGCAGGTGATTGTGAACAATCGAAATCATTATAATGTTATATGAGTCCGCAAGTTAATTTGTAAGCTTTCGCAGCGGTTCTAAGAATATGTATATACTATCCGGCAGAAATGCCATACAATTTAATAATCTCTAAAATGCTCTGTTATAAAACTTTATCATATGACTAAAGGAACATTTGGAATAATCGGGCTCGGGAAAATGGGTGGTGATCTCGGATTGCAGGCAATTGATAAAAATTACACAATATCAGGATATGACCCTTCTCCCAACAAAACAATGTTAAAAAGTAATATTCAGCTGGCCGGCAGCCTCGAAGAATTAGTAAAGAAACTTCCTTCTCCCAGGATCATATTCATCTATATCCCTGCAGGAAATGCGGTAGATGAACTTCTGGAAAAGCTCAGGACCCTGCTCGGCAAAGGTGATATCATTGTCGATGGCGGCAATTCTTACTGGGGCGATTCGATAAGGAGAGCGGAACATTTAAAGGAGTCGGGATTGTACCTTATCGATTGCGGTACCAGTGGCGGAGTGGATGGCGCAAGGTACGGCGCGTGTTTCATGGCAGGAGGGGAGGATGCCGCCATCAGCCATGTGGCGCCAATATTAGAGGACCTCGCAGTTCCCGGCGGATATATTCATACGGGTCCCGCCGGTTCAGGTCATTTTGTAAAGCTGGTGCATAACGGTATTGAGTTTGGCATGCTGCAGGCAATAGGAGAAGGCATGGACCTGCTGAGCCATTACAGGGAAAATCTCAACTTTCCCGAGATCCTGCACTGCTGGAACAATGGCTCGGTGATCCGCTCGTGGCTCATCGAGCTTATGGGCAAGATATATGATGAGAAGCATGGGTTCTCACAGGTCCCTTCATACATAGAGGATACAGGCGAGGTCAACTGGCTGGTAAATGATGCGCTTCATATGGAGGTGCCTATCCCGGTAATATCACAATCGGTGATGCAGTTGTTTGTATCACGGGAAAAAACCCAGATCTGGGCACAGGCCATAGCCATGATGCGTCACGGTTTCGGAGGACACCCGTTTGGAGAGGATAAGGGAATTAAGCATGAGCGTGAATCAGGAAGAGTGGGTGTATATCCGCAAAAGATTAAATCAAATGGTTGAGATCCCCGGGTTAGCCGGGGATGAAAGATATCATCCGGAATAATTAAATCAATGAAAAATTCTACAGGAAAGCTTACCGGTCAATGCGCTGTCATAACAGGCGCAAATTCCGGTATCGGTTATGAAATTGCCATGGAGATGGCCCGTGAGGGAGCAAACGTGGTCATCAATTATGTCACTGATGAACCGGCAACAAATGCAATGATTGAAGAGATCAAATCATCCGGCGGCTCAGCTATCGGTTTTAAAGCCGATGTCAGCAAAGAGGATGAGGTAAAATCAATGTTCCGCCAGGCGATCTCAACATTCGGGACCGTTGACATTCTCGTGAACAATGCCGGGATACAGAAAGATTCACCTTTTACACAGATGAGCCTGCATGACTGGCAGCTTGTGCTGGACGTGAATCTCACAGGGCAGTTCCTGTGTGCCCGCGAAGCTGTCAATGAATTCCTGCGCAGGGGTATGGTGCCGGAGCGATCGTGTGCCCTTGGAAAGATCATCTGCATGAGCTCGGTGCACGAAACGATTCCCTGGGGCGGACATGTTAATTATGCAGCATCCAAGGGAGGCATCAAGCTGCTTATGGAATCTATTGCCCAGGAGGTAGGGAAGCATAAGATACGGGTTAACAGCCTGGCGCCGGGCGCTATTAAGACACCTATCAACCGTCCGGCATGGAGCACCCCGGAAGCAGAAGCAAAGCTGCTGGAGCTGATTCCTTATAACCGGGTCGGAGAACCGGCAGATGTTGCGAAAGCTGCCGTATGGCTCGCTACGGATGACAGTGATTATGTACATGGAGCAACACTGTTTATCGATGGGGGGATGACCCTGTATCCGGGCTTTTCAACAAATGGCTGAGATAAGATGAACCTTAAAATTCAAATAATATTCTTTTGATGAATAATAATTCCATTGAAGAACAGCGGCTTGACCGTCAAAATAAGATGAAGCTCCCGACAGCAGGCTGGGGTCCGTATGTGAGTGAACGTCAATGGGGAACGGTACGCGAGGATTATAGCAAAGACGGTAATGCATGGGAATATTTATCTCACGATCAGGCACGATCCAGAGCTTACAGGTGGGGAGAGGACGGTATAGCCGGAATTTCTGATGCCCAGTGTCAGCTATGCTTTGCCCCGGCATTTTGGAACGGAAAGGACCCGATACTCAAGGAGAGGCTGTTCGGCCTCACTAACTCAGAAGGAAATCACGGCGAGGATGTAAAGGAGTTGTATTATTATCTCGATAATACTCCAACACATTCCTATATGAAATATTTGTACAAATATCCACAGGATGCTTTTCCGTATGAGCAGCTGAAAAAAGAGAATAAGAGACGTTCTATTTTTGAAGAAGAATATGAGTTGCTTGATACAGGAATATTCAACGGTGAAAATTATTTTGACATCACAATTACCTATGCTAAGATTGACCACGAGGACATTTGCATACTTATTGAGGTTAATAACAGGAGTACGAATTCAGCTCCGTTTACTCTCCTGCCTACACTATGGTACCGGAAACAATGGTCACCCGATCTGATAAAGGGAAAACCCGGAATAAGTATTCAACAAAATTCCGGAGGTCGTACCAATGTTTGCGCTTCACACCCAAATATTGGTCAGTATTATTTTTATTTCGACAAGCCGGAACAATTATTATTTACTGAAAACGAGACTAACAAGGAAAAGATCTTCAGTTTACCTGACGATACGCCTTTTGTTAAGGACGCCTTCCATAATGCCGTAATAAATAACGATTTTACAATATTCAAAGATAAAAGCCAGGGCACAAAATTCGCTCCGTTATATAAAGCAGATGTAGCTCCCGGCAGTACCCTCCGTTTCAGGTTTCGTATTTCCAGAAAGAATGACCTCAAGGATCCACTTGGCCAGGAGTATGAAGATGCACTGTCTGGTTCAAAAAAAGAAGCAGATGATTTCTACAGGAATATCTTACCTGATAATCTGACCCCTCAGGAAGCTCTCATTGCGCGGCAGGCCTATGCCGGAATGCTCTGGAACAAACAGTTTTATTACTATGATGTCAGGCAATGGCTGAGCGGCGACACAGGTCAGCCTCCTCCTCCGGAAGAGAGACTCACAGGAAGGAACTGCAACTGGAAACACCTTAATAACAGGGATATTATTTCAGTACCTGACAAATGGGAATTTCCGTGGTACGCTTCGTGGGACCTGGCGTTTCACATGATCGTCTTTGCCTATATTGATCCGGAGTTTGCCAAGCAGCAGCAGATACTGATAAACAGGGAATGGTTCACTCGCCCTAATGGCCAGATCCCTGCTTACGAATGGAGCTTTGGTGATGTTAATCCTCCCGTCCAGGCCTGGGCGGCGATGAGGGTATATGAAATTGACAGGAAGAAGACGGGAAAAGGTGATATTGATTTTCTTAAGCGGATCTTCCAGAAATTAACCATAAACTTTACCTGGTGGGCAAACCAGAAAGATGCGGAGGACAATTATGTCTTTGAAGGCGGATTTCTTGGTCTGGATAATATAGGTGTCATTGACCGGAGTGCGATCCTGCAGAAAGGTTGTATCATTGAGCAGGCAGACGGTACTGCCTGGATGGGAATGTTTGCGACATATATGCTGGAAATGGCTGTTGAGATTGCACTGTACGATGATACCTACCAGGATGTTGCGCTGAAATACTTTGAACAATATACACTGATAGCCGAATCTTTAAATACAAAAGGACTCTGGGATGAGGAACAGAACTTCTTCTATGATGTTCTCAAGTATCCCGATGGCACCAGGATACCTCTGAAGGTACGGTCCATTGTGGGTCTCACATCAATTTTCGCAACATTGTTCATCCCTGTGCAAACCTTAGGCAAGCTGGGACAATTCAATCATGGGATCAACTGGTTCAGAAACTTCTGCAAGGAGCGGGGCTTATATATGGCTGTGATCCAGAAGGAAGAAAAGGAGGTGAGTGATAAGCTTATCTCACTGATTTCTCTTGAACGGCTTCAGAAGCTCCTGGGTGCTGTTCTGGATGAAGAAGAATTCCTCTCTCCGTACGGGATCAGGTCCGTCTCAAAAAAGCACACTACCAGTTACCAGATCGAGATCGACGGACAATTATTTTCTCTGCAGTACTCGCCCGGCGAATCTACAACCAATATCTTTGGAAGCAATTCAAACTGGCGCGGGCCCATCTGGTTCCCAATGAATTATCTTATTATACATTCGTTAAATGCTTATTATCAGTATCTTGGAAATGAGTTCAGGGTGGAGTTTCCCAACCAGGTCGGGTAATTTTATGAATCTGCGGGAGGTCGCAATACAGCTTAAGAAGAGACTTCTGGGCATATTTTTAGCTGATCAGAGCTTTTTCAGACCCGATTATGGCCGTCATGGTGATTTCTATAAGCGTCCGGAGAACAGGGACCTTATCCTTTTTCATGAGTATTTTCACGGGGAATCAGGTATGGGTCTGGGTGCATCGCATCAAACCGGCTGGACCGGTCTTATAGCTGCATTGATAGAGGAACTAAAAGAATAGGCATACTCACCCCCTGGGGCTGTTGAAAAAGTCCTTTTTAACCGCAAAGCACGCTAAGGAGTCGCAAAGAGCGCAAAGTCAAGATATTATAAATGAGTTCTTTGCGTCCTTTGCGTAAAGTCTTTGCGACCTTTGCGGTTAATGGATTTGACTTCTTCAACACTCCTGTCCCCTTTACAAGTCATATTCGAAACCTAAAATACTCCGCTGGTCAAAATTGCATTGGTTTTGCTGAAGGATTTAATAACTTTGGTTAAAATTTGAAGTTATGAGAATCATATTCAGGTTAATAATGACCGTAATTCTGGTATTATATGCCGGAATTACTTATTGTCAGAATGATTTTGTGACATTGACCAGTTCAGATTTTATAAAAGGATTGGACAATAAGGATTTTCTAAGAGGGAAGTTAAAAGAGAATGGATACACAGTCGCTGGCAAAGGTGCAGCCAGTGCTTCGACAAAAGGACTTTATGAGGCCTGGCAGGTTAAGACCCTGCTGTATGTCGACCTGATAAACAACTCTGTTGAGGGAAATATAGTAAAAGTAGCGATCCACGAGAGTGTTGCAGGTTTTCCTGAACGATTGATCCAGACATTCCCGCGTAAGGAGAATGAACAAAGAAATGCTGCTTTGACATCTGTAAATGTTAAACCGGTAAATAAAGATATTAGCTACTCCCTGATCTTTCCAAGGGATAGTGATAATATTCACGTCCTGGTCTGGTACGATGCCCCATACTACTTTTTCCAGTATAAGGAAGAAAAGAAGGACATTAAAAGCGCAAACAACTGAAATTTAATCTCCGGTCCTCACCGGTGCCAGCTCCTGCCTTTTTGTATTTCATGTCCGCTATATACAATAAATAAAATCACTTCGATTGTATAATAAGTTATAATTAATTTTACATTTGTTCCGGAAACGAAACGAAAGTAAATTATATTACGAATACGTATACTATCTTTGATTAACCGGTCAGCACTTTATAATTTACGGTTTTATAAGATCTGTACAAAGGGTAATGCAGTTATAATTTTAATAATAATTGTAATTATTTCAGGATGGAATTCAAAAAGCCAACAACCGGACAGATTAAAGTCACAGCGACTGGCTTTCTGAGCCTGTTCTCACTGGTGGGGATTTCATTCTACGGTCTCCCGTTTTTTTATGATTTCTGGGTAAGCGACTTTGGGTGGTCACGTGCAACAGTGACTTCAGGGAATGCATTTGGTAAGATCATAATCGGACTCTTCGCTTTTTTTGCCGGATGGATAATTGACCGGTTTGGACCACGGCGGGTGATGCTTGCCGGAGTAATGATGGGGGGTATCGCGTTGATTGGATTAAGCAGGGTGACATCCCTGTGGCAATATTACTTTTTTTATCTCTTCAACGCGATGGGCTATATGTGCGGCGGTCCTTTACCAAACCAGGTACTGATCTCCAGATGGTTCAGCGATACACGGGGCAAAGCTATGGGGATTGCCTACCTGGGGATCGGCATAGGAGGAATGCTGGTACCGCAAATCGCAAAAAGGTTGAACATGGCTTTCGGCTGGCACGATGCCATGATGCTGCTCGGTATAATAATGATCGTGATCGCCCTGCCAATGGTTTGGTTTGTCAAGGATAATCCCGAAACCGCAACACAGACAGTAAAAATCAAGGCTCCAAAAATATCACTAAGCAATATACTAAAAGGATTGCCATTCTACCTTCTGCTTATCGGCAGCATATGCTCAATAGGGGCAGTGAGCGGTACGAGCCAGAATCTTAAGCTTTTTTTCAGCATAGATTTGAAATTTTCACAGGAACACTCGGCAAATATAATATCCCTGATACTGGGAGCGAGCATAATAGGCCGTCTTCTCATGGGGTGGCTGGCCGACAGGATGCCGAAAAAATATGTGATGATCCTAATATATATCCTTGTTGCCGGATCAATACCTCTCCTTTATCTGGCCTCAACACCCGGGATAATATATCTCTTTGCCTTTATATTCGGGATAGGACTGGGGGGAGATTATATGATCATCCCGCTTATGGCAGCCGAATTATTCGGTGTAAGGGTTATGGGCCGTATCATGGGACTGATTCTTACCTTCGATGGTTTATCGGAAGCATTTTGTCCAATGCTGGTTGGTTGGCTTCGCGACAGGGGAGGCAGCTATACCAATGGATTTGCTGCTTTAATGGTCCTTGGTGTGATCGGTATAATAACCGTTTCATTGCTGCCCCGTACAAAAAATTTAAATGCGAAATATTAAGCAGAAAAACATGAAAAAGACTTTTGATGTTCTGGTGGTGGGTGAACTTAATGTAGATCTTATCCTGAACGATATAGAAAAGTTTCCGGAAATTGGTAAAGAAGTGCTGGCACATGGGATGACCCTGACACTGGGAAGTTCCTCAGCTATTTTTGCCAGCAACATCTCCAGTCTTGGAGCCCGTGTTGCCTTTCTTGGAAAGATCGGCAGGGATAAATTCGGAGAGGTAGTCGTGGAGAGCCTTACGGAAAATCATGTTGATGTATCAATGGTAATAGCTGACAAAACCACAGGGACCGGCGCTACCATAGTTTTATATGTTGACGAGGACAGGGCAAATACGACCTATCCGGGTGCAATGGATCTGCTTACACCGGATGATATTAAGACAGAAGATCTTAAGAAGGCCAGGCATCTGCATTTTTCTTCCTATTTCCTGCAACCCGGGATGTGGAAGGGACTCGGACAGCTTTTCAAACAGGCACAGGAACTTGGTCTGACCACCTCTTTCGATATGCAGTGGGATCCTAAGGAAACCTGGGATCTGGATATAGTGAATATTCTGCCTTACGTAAATGTATTTTTGCCCAATGAAACGGAGCTTTTATCCTTAACAGGCAAAAAAGATCTGAAAGCAGCAATAGAATTCATTAAGAGATATACCGATATCCTTGTAATAAAAAGAGGGAATAAAGGATCAATTTTAGTTCAAAATGACAGGATCATTGAACATCCTCCCTTCTTAAACAGGAATGTGGTTGATACCGTCGGAGCCGGTGACAGCTTTAATGCCGGTTTTATTTTTAAATATATTCAGGGTGAAGACATTCCAGGGTGCCAGAGATTCGGTAATCTAGCCGGAGCTGTTTCTACCACAGCATCCGGAGGTACGAAAGCTTTTAAAAATTTTGACATATTCAGAAAGGCAGCGCTGGATAATTTCGGCATTTCAATATGATCTGCCGGTTTCCCGAATGCCGTCATCACAGCTGCCGGACCGGACTTTGGCTGTTTTATGACTTAATTGATGTCTTTTCTTTCATTTCATTATTTCTTTCTTTTAATTTATATACTATTTTTTTCTATCTTGACAGCTTAAAGTTTCGATTTTCAATAACATAGGTTTAATTTATAATAAACTAATGGAAAGATCATCTAACAGGTCAACTGTTTCAAGAAGGGCAAAAATTCTGGAAGAACTTGAAATCAAAGGTCAGGTGACAGTAAGCGAACTGAGCAAAATGTTCAGCATTAGCGAGGTCACCATCAGAAATGACCTGACTCATCTTGAAAAGCAGAATATGTTAATACGTGCAAGGGGAGGAGCTATAAAAGTCAAATATTATCGTATGGGAATTGACCCCTCCATTTCGGATAAGCAGAAGGAATACCAGAAAGAGAAACAGCGGATCGCCAAAGCTGCTCTGAAGTTCATAGAGGATGGAGATACAATTGTACTTGATTCGGGGACAACCACTACTGAAATTGCCAAAAACCTCGAGCAATTCAAGAATCTCACAATTATAACAAATGCTCTTAATATTGCTATTATACTGTCTGAATATGAGGGTTTTAACATTTATATGCCGGGTGGAATCCTCCGGAAGAGATCATTATCGCTTGTAGGAGTACTGGCTGATGAAAATATCAGTAAGTTTTACTGCGATAAATTATTCCTGGGAGTAGATGGTTTTGATACAACGCATGGATTATCAACACCGAATTCAGAGGAGGCGCACCTTAACCTGATAATGATGAGTGTTGCAAAGAAGGTGATCGTTGTTACGGATTCCAGGAAATTTTTAAGAAGGCGTTTTGCCTTCATAAGTCCCATAAACAGTGTGCATGTTGTAATAACTGATTCCGGGATCAGGGAAGAAGATAGAAACAGGCTGGAAAAAAACGGGGTTGAGGTAGTAATTGTATGATGAAAAAAAAGGATATTGCATTTATTATAATTTTAATATTTCCCATTATTTATGAATAAACGTCCGTGGTTATTATATACCCTTGTAACTACTTTGTTCTGGGGTGTATGGGGTGCTTTGATTGAGCTCCCCGGTAAGGCTGGATTCCCGCCTACACTTGTATATATAGTCTGGGCCCTCACAATGATACCCTGTTCTCTTGTGGGGCTGGCCCTGATAAAGTGGAAGCTGGATATTGATCCTAAATCGGTATTTTTTGGCATGGTCATTGGACTTACTGGTGCCGGAGGACAGATAGTTTTATTTCAGGCATTACTGAACGGACCGGCATACCTGGTGTTCCCCATTATTTCACTGTCTCCTGTGATAACCGTTCTGTTATCGGTGATTTTTCTGAAAGAAACGACCTCAAAAAAGCACTGGATAGGGATAATTCTTGCCCTGATGGCAATTGGCATGATGTCTTTCCAGAAACCTGATAACAATGCAATAAGCGGATATCTCTGGTTTATTTTTGCAATCCTGGTCTTTTTTGCCTGGGGCACACAGGCTTTTTATATGAAGATAGCAAATAACCATATGAAAGCCGAAAGCATATTTTTTTATATGATGATCACTGCACTGATGCTGATACCGGCGGCATATTTTATGACCGACATGACTCAAAAGATCAACTGGGGATTCAGGGGGCCTTACCTGGCTGCTCTTGTTTCAACACTGAATTCCATTGGCGCCCTCACCCTGGTTTATGCCATTCGCTACGGGAAAGTCATTATAGTGGCGCCGCTGACAAATGCTGTAGCACCCATAATAACTGTTGTTTTATCTCTATATAATATACGCGGTTATACCCAATCCGGTAATTGTCACAGGAATAGTTATTGCATTGATCTCAGTCTACATGCTGGCAGATTAATTTTCCGGCACTTTGAAAGGTTTATGCCAGTTTTGAAACAAAAAATAAAATCAGTAACCTTCTGAAACTTAATAATTATATATTGAAAAGATAATGAAATAGATTATATTTGTATTGAAATAAAATCATCAAACCTATGGAATATCTAAATTGTGATGCGAGCCAGCTTAAATCCTCCGGAGGATATTATACTGCAAAGGAGATAAGCCAACAGCCTGAACTATGGGTGAAGACATATCATAAGCTATTAAAAGAAAAGGAAAAAATTCAAAAATTTCTCAACAGAATACTGTCAGAAAATTGTCCATACGTCATTCTTACCGGAGCAGGAACCTCAGCATTTATAGGAGAAGCCCTTGTGGGTCCTTATCAGAAAAAGTGGGGAGTATATACAAGAGCCATTGCTACCACTGACCTGATTACTCATCCGGAAAATTATTTCATTCGTTCCCGGCCGACCTTGTTGATTTCTTTTGCCCGGTCAGGTGACAGCCCGGAAAGTCTTGCCACTGTGGAGCTGGCAAATAAGTATTGTGATGATCTGTATAAATTAAATATCACCTGCAATAAA
The DNA here is from genome assembly GCA_963791065.1 of uncultured Bacteroidales bacterium. Lineage (GTDB taxonomy): Bacteria > Bacteroidota > Bacteroidia > Bacteroidales > VadinHA17 > LD21. Next base: position 213,724 of record CAWBQN010000027.1, on the reverse strand, counting down.
GAAGGGAAACTTGCAACAAGGACGGATCCTGACAATTCCTATGTCTTCCTGTTACCTGAAGAGACGAATGACCTGTCACTTGCCATGACCAGTTCCTTTTCATCGATGTTACTTGCAGGGCTCCTGATTCTCGATATCAATGAAATCGAAAAATTGTTACCTCTGGTTAACAGGGTTAAGGATTGCGGAAATCTCATTTTAAAGGATTGTACCGATGACCTGAGAAAACTTGCTGAAACAGACTTTCAAAGGATGGTATTCCTGGGATCAGGACCATTTTTTGGAGCTGCCCATGAATCGCATCTTAAAGTACAGGAACTATCGGATGGCAATATTATCTGTACATATGACTCCTTCCTCGGATTCAGACACGGGCCAAGAGCCGTTGCCAATGATGCTACAATTATCACCTATCTTTTGTCAAATAATTGCCATGCCAGGAAGTATGAACTTGACCTGATCAGATCTGTAAATTCAACATCAAAGGGACATAGATCAGTTGCGATAGGTAATGGATACGATCCTAAGGAATTTACTTTTGATCTGCCAATTTTATTCCCGGATGATATCATCGATTTGCCGGAAGAATTTTTACCCGTAATTTTTATTCTTCCTGCACAGATCATCGGATTTTTTAAATCATTGAGCCTGGGATTGTCACCCGATTCTCCTTCTGATAGCGGTTCAATTACAAGGGTAGTACAGGGGGTAACAATCTATAGTGATGATCTTGCTGATAATTAAGATGTTAATAGAGGTTCCCTGAAATAGACCAGGTAAATAGTACGGGTCAGGTTACTTTTTTTCTGTACTTGAAGATGATAAAAAATGCATACCATATTTTTCTTGATATTGTTGCCGGAAACAGAATAGGAACAGCACAGGGCATTTATTCAATTTGTTCCGCAAACCGCGAGGTGCTGGAAGCCTGCTTTAAACAGGCAAAAGCAGACGATTCTCTGATCCTCATAGAATCAACTTCCAACCAGGTGAATCAGTTTGGTGGTTATACCGGCATGAATCCTGCTGCTTTTGCAGAATATGTACATTCAATTGGCGCCCAGGCAGGTTTTCAACATGAAAAGTTATTGCTCGGCGGTGACCACCTTGGTCCAAACCCATGGCAATCACTTCCCGCAAAAGAAGCTATGTCAAGAGCAGCTGTTCTGGTAGCAGACTATGTAAAAGCCGGTTATCAGAAGATACATTTGGATACAAGCATGTTTTGTGCTGATGATAAGGGAGACAGATCACAACCTCTGTCAGATGATATAGTTGCGTCAAGGACAGTTGAACTTTGCAGGGTAGCCGAAGAAACCCGGAAGAAATATATTACCGGTGATCCAGGTCTCTAATTTACATTATCGGAACTGAAGTTCCGGTACCGGGCGGGTCAAAAAAGACAGAAGAATTTGTTTCTCCCACAACTGCTGAAAATGTATCTGCGACCATCGCTGTTTTTAAAAAGCATTTTATTGAGGCCGGGTTGCATAATGCCTGGGACCGTGTATACGGACTGGTTGTTCAGCCCGGTGTGGAATTCGGAGATGACCTCGTATTAAATTACAAAAGGACCACATCCGGTCTGAGCAGCGAGATTCTGAACTATAATAACCTGGTTTATGAGGCTCACTCTACCGATTATCAGCCGGAAAATAATCTGAAAGCTTTGGTAGAGGACCATTTTTGCATTCTTAAAGTGGGACCATGGCTCACTTTTGCATATCGTGAGGCCCTTTTTGCCCTTGAAGCAGATGGAATTTGAAATAATGGGCAAAGATAACGCGGAATTATCGAGTCTTTCCGCGACACTCGAGAAGGTAATGATTAAGAAGCCCAGTTACTGGGAATCATATTACCAGGGAGATGAAAATGAAAAGCTCTTCAAAAGAAAATACAGCTTCTCGGACCGGTCGAGATACTATTGGCCCGATCCGGAAGTGGAGAATGCAAAAGAAAGGTTGATAAAGAACCTTAAACGAACAAGATCCCGCTTTCTCTGCTCAGTCAGTTTATGCCTGAACAGTTTTTTCATGTTTGCGCCGGGACCATAACTCCGGATCCCCTGGATCTCGTCCATAGTCATATAAGACGGTTACGGATATCTATGCCAGAGCCTGCGGACCCGGAAGGGGAAAAAAGTAATAGTAGAAAAACTTATCTTTGGCAAAGTAACATTATCATGTAAAAATGAGACTGCAAGATAAACTTAAAGAATTGCAAAACAAGCCGGCAGCTTTACTGGCAACAAATTTCTATAATCTTGAGACCTTGCAGGGCGTACTGAGAGCAGCATCAAATATCAATTCTCCGCTGATCCTGCAGCTTACCCGAAGTTCGATCGAATATATGGGTCTTCCAGTTGCTTACCGGATGGCCCGGGCTGCTATCGAATTTCACGGAGTGGAAGCCTGGATCCATCTCGATCATGGCGATTCATTTGAACTGGCAGAGAAATGCCTGGAAATTGGCTTTGACTCGGTTATGATTGATGCGAGTGAAAAACCTTTCAATGAAAATATTGCCATTACCCGGAAAGTTGTTGAACTTGCAAAGAAATACAATGCCTGTGTTGAAGCGGAACTGGGCTATGTGGCAAAATTAGGACAATCGACTTCAAAAAAAGGCTTTACTGAACCTGAAGAAGCTGAACTATTTGTTAAAGAAACCGGCGTTGATGCTCTTGCTGTTGCAATAGGGACAGCTCATGGGTTTTATGCACGGGAACCTGTACTTGATCTTCAACGGCTCGCATTAATAAACAAAGCAGCTCATGTTCCACTGGTATTGCATGGTGGTTCAGGTATTCCGCATAATACACTTACCGAAGCCATTCAAAGAGGCATATGTAAGATTAATCTCGCGACGGAAATAAAGAACATTTTTGTCAAGACGCTGAAAGGCGTTCTTGAACATGAAAATGAAATAGACCTGCGAAAAGTATTTCCGGTAGCAACAAGTGCTGTGACATCACTTGTGACTGAGAAACTTAAAGTAGTCAACGGCTTATAACTTCTATCATAGGATGAATTCAAAAACCGGTCTATGAAAACACCTGTAAAAATTGTAATGATCATTTTGCTGTTAACCGGCAGCTTATCGTGTAAGACTGAACAAAATGTCCTTCCGGCTGAGAAGATTAAGTTTATTACAGGACAATATGAAAATATACTGTCAGTTTCAAATGATCTGACCCGGTTTCCCCGCACTATCGACAAACAGGGTAATTTGATCAGTACTGATATCTATGACTGGACCAGCGGTTTTTTTGCAGGCAATCTATGGCAGATATATGAAATAACAGGCGATGATAAATGGAAGAATGAAGCCATAAAATGGACCGGGGCCCTTGACACTATTCAGTACTGGAGCGGAAGTCATGACGTCGGATTCATGATGAACTGCAGCTATGGGAACGGGCTCAGGTTAACAGGTAAGGAAGAATATAAAAAAGTGCTGGTACAAACTGCTGAATCATTATGCAAAAGATATAATCCGGTTGCTAAAACCATCAAATCGTGGAATTACAGTAAAGCCTGGAATGATACAACAGAATGGTTCTTTCCTGTAATAATCGACAACATGATGAATCTTGAGCTTCTCTTTAAAGCAACTCAGCTTAGCGGCAATAAAAAATATGAAGAGATAGCCTTGCAGCATGCCCTGACAACTATGAAAAATCATTATCGTCCTGACTTTTCCAGTTATCATGTAGTTGATTATGATACGATTACAGGACGTGTACTCGATAAAGCTACCAGCCAGGGATTTACTGATGAATCTTCATGGGCGAGGGGACAGGCATGGGGATTATATGGCTTTGTAGTATGTTACCGTTTTACCAAAGATCAGAAATTCCTGAACTTTGCAGAGAATATAGCCAACTATATTATCCATAATCCGAAAATACCGGTTGACGGTGTACCATATTGGGATTATGATGCCGGGGATACTACAAAGAAGCCCGAATGGAAATATGATCCCTCCGGATTCCCAGTGATACCCAGGGATGCTTCAGCTGCAGCTATTACAAGTTCCGCACTTTTTGAACTGAGCACTTACTCAAAAGCTTATGGACACCTGTTCAGAGATACCGCGGTAAAAATACTCAGGTCCCTGGCATCTCCGGCATATATGGGTGTTTCCGGGGATAAATATTTTATTCTTAATCACTGTGTGGGAAATATCCCGCATGGTGTTGAAATTGACGTTCCCCTGGTGTACGCCGATTACTATTTTTTAGAGGCGGCATTAAGATATAAAGCCTTATAATCTGAGAATCGACATCCCGCCATCCACCATTACAACCTGTCCAGTAGAATATGGTATTACTCCTGTTGCCATTGCTGCGGCAATTTTCCCTACATCCTCAGGTGTTCCCCATCGTTTCTGAATAGCCATTCCCTGTCCGAAAAGTTTGTCGTATTTTTCTTTCACGCCGGCCGTCATATCTGTCCGGATTACCCCGGGCTGAATTTCATAAACCGGTATATCAAATTCACCCAGCCTTGCGGCCCATAATCTGGTAGCCATGGAAATACCGGCTTTAGATATGCAGTATTCGCCCCGGTCTACCGAAGCTATTGTTGCGGAAACCGAAGATATATTTATTATGCAGTAAAAACCCGTATTATCATTTTTCTTCTGCCTGATAAGCTGGTTTGCTACCAGTTGAGTAAGAAAATAAGGACCCTTCAGGTTTGTATTCATTACACGATCGTAACTCATTTCAGAGGCTTCAAGAATGTCTCTGCGTTCGGAAGGGGCAATTCCTGCATTATTAACGAGTATGTTCAGTTTCCCGAAATGTTCTAAGGTTTTATCGACCAGTCGCTGGCGGTCCTTTGTAACGGAAATGTCTCCCTGTACATAAATAACATCGGATCCATTTGATTTTAATTCCTTCAGCGCCGTTCCAATACTGTCTTCATCACGTATGCCATTAATCGCCAGATCAAATTGTGCCAGGGCAAGTTCCTTTGCAATCCCAAGGCCAATGCCGCGTGTTCCGCCGGTTATCAGAGCTACTCTTTTCATAGGTCAGGTATTTCAATCCAGGTCCGTTTTGTCCAGCTTTCAATTCCTTTTTCTGCAAGTTGAACTCCTTTTGCGCCTTCTTTCAGATTCCAGGGAAAGGGATCGTTTTTCACAACGTGTTTTAAGAAGAGCTCCCATTCAGCTTTAAAGGCATTGTCAAATACTTCCTGTTCAGGTACTTTAAGCCACCCGTCATAGAAATCTATTGATTGCGGTATGTCGGGGTTCCATGTTGGTCTGGGAGTGTTTCCGTAATGCTGGGTCCAGCATTCACGCAACCCTGCCACCGCCGAACCCTTTGTTCCGTCTACCTGAATGGTAAGCAGGTCGTCGCGTCGTACGCGTGTGACCCATGAGGAATTGAAGTGAGCAATGATCCCCCCTTCAAGCTCAAATGTCGCATAGGCTGCATCATCAGCAGTACATTTGTACACTTTCCCCTGTTCATCAACTCTTTCAGGAATATGTGTGGCCCCTATACAGAAAACTCCTTTCACATTCCCAAAAAGATTATCCAGAACATAGCGCCAGTGGCAGAGCATGTCAAGTATTATTCCGCCCTCATCCTCCTTCCTGTAATTCCAGCTTGGCCTCTGTGCCGGAACATTAAAACCTTCAAATACCCAGTAACCGAATTCGCCTCGCACCGACAGTATCTTCCCAAAGAATCCGTTCTCCATGAGCCTTTTGAGCTTAATTAATCCCGGCAGCCAGAGCTTGTCCTGGACAACACCATGTTTTACTCCGGCTTCTTCACAAACCCGGTACAGTTCAAGAGCTTCATGTGTGGATGAAGCGACAGGCTTTTCAGCATAAATATGTTTACCTGCCATTACTGCCCTTTTTATCGCCTCAACCCTTCTGCCAGTGGTTTGTGCGTCAAAGTAGACTTGATAATCAGGGTTTTTCAGTGCTTCTTCCAGATCGGTGGTCCATTTCCCGATACCCGATTGCAGGGAGAGTTTTTGCAGTTTAATTTTGTCTCGTCCCACCAGGATCGGATCGGGCATAATGAGTTCAGCAGGACTGATCTTAACGCCACCCTGTTTGATGATCTCAACTATGGACCTCATCAGATGTTGATTTGTTCCCATCCTGCCGGTAACGCCGTTCATGATGATCCCTACCCTGTGAATTACTTGATTATCACTCATATCTTTATGTTTTTGTCAGATAAGCGTCAATAATTTTTTCGAGGTATTTATGTTGATCCTGTGCCCAGTATATATCGGAGAAGATCTCAACTTCGTTATACCCAGTGAAACCACTAGATTCCATCCATGACCTGATACCCGGGATATCGATGCATCCTTCTCCCATTAAACCTCTGTCATTGAGAAAATCGACTGTCGGAACCTTCCAGTCGCATACATGAAAGGCAAAAAGATGATTATTATCCGCACACCTGCTGATCTCCTGTTTTAGTTCAGGATCCCACCAGAGATGATACACATCAACAGCAACTCCCACCCATCCGGAATTAATCTGAGCTGCCATATCGTTAGCCTGTTTTATGGTATTAACAGCGGAACGGTCACCCGCATACATGGGATGAAGCGGCTCAATTGCGAGCCTGATACCTGCCTTTTCAGCAAACGGCAGTATCCGTATTATGCTGTCCATGATCTGATCGCGCGATTTTTCCAGAGATTGGTCCTTATCTGACCCGCAGACCAGTACGATTAAAGGTGCCCCGACAGCTGCAGCCTGTTCAATGGCATGCAGATTATCATCGATTGCCGACTGCCTTTTCATTTCGCTTACCGAGGCGAAAAATCCTCCCCTGCAAAGAGAGACAACATTCATCCCGGAGTCATCGAGCAGTATTTTAACAGCCTTCAGGTCTTTATTTTCAAGGACATTACGCCATATTGTGATTCCATGAATGCCTGCCGCGGCATAATTCCTGATACATTCTTCTATTTTCCAGGGCCGTGTGGTCATGGTATGCAGGCAGAGCCGTGAAAGGTCTTTAATTACCGAAGCCATAACTATTAAATTAATCCTGTAAAAAATGTATAATATTTTTCCTTATTTATTATCCTTTGCAGGTACAGGGCAGCTTCACGTGCATGGTAATCACCCCACATTGATGATTCGCAGCAGGGACTTTTTCTTCCATCCGGGATATTGTCCCATCCGTTCGGACGATGGTAAATTGAATGAAGTATCAATCCCTGGTGAAGAGGGTTCCTGTTCAGGTAAGGGTCACCGAAAAGAGTATCCAGTACAGTAAGTCCTGACTGCCAGTATACGATCCGCTTCTTTTAATTTCCCTTTCAGCCTCAGATAATTACCAAGGCGCAACAGACCTTGCGCAGCAATAGAGGCAGCCGAACTATCAACCGGTTCGAACTCGTTAAACGGGTCCGCGGGTCTGTTGAGATAGTCGCCCAGATTATGCAAATCAGGCGCACCAGTATCCCAATAAGGAATTCCGTCGGATGGTGTGTTTTCCACATAAAAGTCACAGGTGGCTCTGGCGGCTTTCAACATTATGTCCTGCAGATCTTGTTTGTCTTTGTGAGCAATCCTTAAATTGTCTACCAACTCAAGCTGTTCCGAAAAACCCAGCATTGCCCATGCCAGTCCGCGGGTCCATGTTGTGAAGCCCGAATATCCCTGTTGTGAATTCGGACAGCGGTAACTCCCGTCAATGGTATTAAATAATGCCTCATGAGCTGTTCTTCCCCTTGTATCATATTGGTCGCGTCCTTCACCATAATAAATGGAATATCGTGCAGTGCATTTAATATGTTCAACAGCCCGTTCTAAAAGACTGACAGTGGCATCGTTCTCGGTTTTTAGCGAATGACCGAGGAGATGGCTTATCATAAGTATCCGGATTGACCGGAGAGTATCGACAAACAGGGAATGTGGTCCGTTAAATGAATAAATGAATCCTCCATCCCTTATCTTAGTCCACCGGTTAGCCTGCACAGCTCCCGAAATCCTAAGCGCCAGTTCATAGTAGGATTTCTCCCAGGCGTTGAAAGGGATAATGCCTTCATTCATCAGCCTGAGCAGGTTGCCATAAGTGCTTATATTATTAAAACCGTGATCATGAACACCCATATGACTGATGTGGTGAGCCATTCTCTCCAATATTTCCTTTTTGCCTGAGTCAAGGAAATATGAATCACGAGTAGCATCAAACTGCAAAATAGCTGATCCGAACTGAAACCCCCGGGTCCATTCTGTCCAGCCCCTTGAAGTGTATTTCCCATTCACTGTGAAGACCGGCGCACCGTTTGAATCATCATAATCCTCTTGAATTAATCTGATCTTTTCTGCTGAGACGGTCCAGAACTTCTCCAGCTTTTTTGTCAGTTCTTCAGGTTTAATTTGAGTATTGATCCTGATCATACATTTTCATCTTTTTTATTATAAGTCCGATCTTGGAGGTCTGAAGGCGCTTATCTCCACCAGCGGATACATTTCCACTGCAGATCTGTATTGTTCTGCCGCTTCTTTTGCTTTTCCAAGCCCTTCAAGGGCGAGCGCCCTGCAGAAGACGTTAACTGCCTTTTCATAGTCATTTGATCCTTCTGTTTTTATATTATCCAATGAAGATAACATTCCTGAATAAACCGCCAGAGCTTTTTCTTTTTCACCGATAGCATCAAGAGCCTTCCCGCGGTAGTACTGAAAAGCATTGCCTTCATTTACTGTATCAGCAATTGCCTTTTTAAAATAATCCAGAGCTTCAGTCTTCTTACCGGTTTTCAGCAGTGCCATTCCAATTTTGTAATTATTCCTCGCATGAATTGTATTTGGCTGTTCGGCGACTTCAAGATTATCGGGATAAGTGAGCGACTGCCTGTAATAGGACAGAGCTTTTTCATAATGCGCTTTTTCAAATTCAAGATCTCCTTGTTTGATATTGCTTAGTTCCCAGAACTGATGGATGCCATACTGGCCCTCCCACGAATTGAAATGTACCGAGGTAAGCCATTTAAGAGCATCCTGATATCTTCCTGAGGAAACGTACAATCCGATAAGCTGGCCAGCTGCCTGATTATAGACAGACACTATCCTGTCGTTTTTTTCAAACAGATCAATTTGTTCGGGGTAGGGAATTTTCATTTTATTATTCAGCGATCCAAGTTCAACGATCACTTTTCCGGCTGATGGATCGGCCTTTAATGCAGATAAATAGGCAGTTTTTGCTTTTAGAAGTTCACCTTTTTCGGCATAAGCAAAGCCAAGATTCCTGAATGCAACTGCATTAGAAGTACTTAACGCCACTGCTTTCTCCCAATGATCTATGGCTTCGTCTGACCTCGAATGGCTGAACAGAAGGTTTCCGGCAAGGTAGAGTGCCTGCGAATCATCATGATTAAATAAAAGCGCATGTTCGAGAACCTCCAGATCTTCGAGCCTGTTGGGAAAGCAATATTCAGGAACTGCAAGGGAGGCATTTTTATAAGATTCTCCGGCACCTTTATTATCTCCGGTCAGAGTAAGGTAATAGCCTATATAATAATATACAAGCGGCGAAACAGCTTTTCCCTTACTGTCTTTTGTTAAAAATTCAAGTACCTGTACTGCTTCCCGGTAACAACCGCTTCGTGCAAACCTGATAGCCAGTTCAATGTGATTATCAAAATCGGCTCGTGTCAGGTCCATTAACCTTTTATACTGTAAGCCTGTTTGTGGTTCTTCAGGTTTTATTTTATAATCAGAAAGATATAATATTGCTTGTGCAAAATGATCAAGCGGATCTGTTAACAGATTTGTCTTTGATAACCTGATTGCTTCATCATAATTATTAAGTTTATAATAAATTAATGCTTTTACATCCATTGCTCCGGAGTTGTCACCGTTACTACGGAGACTTCTCTCAATATGATCGAGAGCCATTTGGATCTGACCCTTGCAGGCATTAATCTGAGCGAGTTCAAGATGTGAGGGAGCATAAAATGTTTGAGAATAGGAGGCCCGGTTCAGGCTGTTCTCCGCGCCGGTAAGATCGCCCATATGACACTGTGTCAGACCTTTATAATACAGGGCCTCATAACTGGTTTCGTCGCGCTGAATAGCTCTGTCGAAATATTTATTTGCCTGGTTGAATAAACCATCCTTGAGCGCCATTATTCCAAGCGCTGTATTACATCGTACATCGCCGGAATCTCTTTTAACAGCTTCATTATAATATGCTTTCGCCTTTGTGATTTCTTTATACCTGTTCAGTGCATCACCGGTTATGAACAATTCATCCTGCGAGGTCATACTCTCAGGAGGTAATGGAGGGGGCAAAGGTCTGGGAAGGGGAGGATTGACGGGTTTTTCATGCCTGTAAACAAGAAGTGTATCGCCGGCTGACGACAATACGTCCATGGTAATGTTGTATAAATTGCCCGGGGAAGGAAGAGTAGTCTCACCTATATACGGATGGCCCGGATCGGTATCGACCCTTTTCCTGAAAAACTCCTTTTTATCATATGTAAGGACGATCTCCGCGTTTTTGTTTTTACCTGTGGGTGACCATCCAAACAATATCTTAGCCATCTTTTACATCAAGCTTTAATGCGCCTTCAAGATTGGCATAATCAAATACGCCAATGTCACGTACAGGGAACCAGAAGTGTGAAAATATCTTTGTTTCACCGGGCATGATCCAGAATAAACTTGGCTGGTTATCGGAATATGCTCCGGCCTGAGGTTCAAAATATGGCAGATCTCCATCTGTCAATAATTTTTCCCATAATCGCCCGGCAGGTGCGGTTCCCCAGGTCCATAGTTTCTTACCGCGAACTATCTGATGATCAGCTACGTGAACCATGCCGCCCTTTTCTTCGGGACTGTATCCTCCAAAATAATCAGACTTGGAATCCACTGCAAAATAACTGGCGGCCGGAGGTGTATTTTTCCAGTAACTGATATTTACGCCATTGTTAACCGGCCAGTGGTAGAACTCATGTTTTCCGTGACCGGTCATTATCTCGCCTGGAATTACTGCCTGATAATCAGGAGTGACACGCACTGCGCTGGTGGCCCAGTACTGAAATCGCTGCATAAAAGGTGTACAATTGTACAGCCTGACTTTAGTTTCCACCCAGTTTCTACCCGGATGCACTGTAATCCCAACCGACCAGCGCATACCGGTAATCTTATCGAATTCACCTACCCATGCGGTTTTTGAGCTGTCGGAATTTGAAACTAATTTCCAATCGGTGTCCCTGAAACCTGACTGCCTGTGTGCGATTGGAAAGTTCCATTCAATACCTCCGGATATCCATGCGCCGGTAATTCCGATCAGTGCAGGTTTAATAACTGTCTGATTATAAAGGAATTCATACCCGTTAGTTTTATCCTGTGCTTCATGCAGCCGGCCCCCGATTTCGGGAAGTACCACGGCTTTCACATATTCATTTTCGAGGTATATAGCGTTATAAGTTCTGCTGCCTTTAATATTGGTTAACCGGTCGAGCATGGTATAAGGGTAGTGGTATGCACGCCAGTCAGGCATTATTTCGGGTTCCCTGACGCCATACGCTGGCAGTGTCAGCGGTTTGTTATACATCTGAACCTGTCCCGGCAGGCTGCTTATAGAAAATATACCGATAACCAGGAATAGAAGAATTCTTAAGTTCATTTCTGAATTTTCCGGAATGTTATTCATAATTTTTAAAATATTATACTTTATTCATCATTTTTTTCTGGGAACGGATTTCCCGTATACTTCAATCCAGTCAAGCCGGGAGCAGGCCAGGCTTTGACCTCCACGCATAAGATCAGTGAAGCCTATCTCGTCCACATGAGTAAGATCGGGATGGCTTACGGGAGCGCCTTCAATTACTGAAGAGATATCGAGTTCGTACCACGTGATATCTGCCAGGTTAAACTCGCGTATTCGCCAGTCACTGGATTGACCGTCGCACTTGTCGCTGATAAGCCATTTTCCATCAGCAAGCTTGAGAATAATAAACAGGTTTCGTAGTCCGCTTTGTTTTGATCTCCATAAAACTTTGGAATATTCACTTAAATCAGCGTAATAACTATTGTTTTTCAGAGCCACGGCCCAGTTACCTGTACATGTACCTGACCAGATGTAATAAGGATCATCGGCAGGTTTGTCGTGATGGCTCTTTTTTATACTGTCACAGCCAGGACCGTAGAGCTTTAAAGTAAGATTTTTATTTGACACATGTTCCTGGGTCACCGGTGTGGCTGCAGGGATCTCTTTCCAGTCTTCCCTGAAAAACAGAGCTGGCCGGTACTGTGCCATGCAGCTGATATGGATAAATTGAAAAGCTGTAAAAAGCAGAATGAGCTGCAGAAAGTTTCTTTTATTTTTGTTGTTCATGATTGTGATAATTAGCTTATTATTATCCGGGACCGTAATTGAAGAATAGACTTCAGGTTTTTCCTGAGTACCTGACGCGGAACCCAGGTAAGCAAATTTATGAAAGTATTCCGAATTTCAAATTTATGATTTCATTAAATTTCATACTTTAACGTTAATATTACAATTCGTTATTTAATATAAGACATAAATAAGGAAATGATTAAAACTGAAGATATTCCTGGAAACTCAGTCTTCACAAATATTCTTATGGATTCATAATCACCGGCGCAATCGCGGACATTATATGTAAGCGTGTTTGATCGGGGAGTCTACAAATCGACAAAAAGTGGTAAAACATGGGCCATAGCAAATAAGGGCCTGGGTAGTAATCTGTTTGTCTGGCAGTTGAGGCAAAATACTGCCGGAAGATTATTCGTGCTTTTTCCCCGGGGGGAATCGAAAGGGAAAGCCAATCAGCTCTTCTTAGTATCCTGCCTTTTTAAGAAGGAGATCCCTCGCTGGCGCTGCTAATGACAACATTTATCATGTTGCTTATTTAAATTGTGGTATTGTATTTATTAGCCCCGTTAGGGGCATAATAATTTAAAGCAGGGCAACGCCCTGCACTTTAGTTTGGCATTTAACTAGATAAACATACTAAATTTTTGTAAAAAACAGCGATTAGATATGCCCTGATTGCTTTTTTTGTTTTATATTTGTATCTAGTTATATAACTAGTTAATATATTATACTATGGGATTTCCTACAAAAATTCAGCTTATTAAAAGAGCTAAAAGCGAACAGTGGTACATCAATTTTCCTTCCGCAATTGCTCAAGCCATGGAGTTTGAGCGTGGAGAAGTAGTTGAATGGTTAATTGAAGACAAACACAAATTAATTCTCAAACGAGATGAATCAAGTTTAGGTTCCGAGAAAAAAAAACCTCAGACGGATCTTTAATTGATGAGTTTGATTTTCTTATTAATCAATGTTTTGATGCTTTTAATCAGGAAAGTGCCTGGAAAACAGGTCGTGATCTTGCCTTTGGTGCTCTTACCTGCATGGGCAGGCATACACTTACAGGCATGTTAACCGCTAGTGGACAACAGTTTATTGACTGGTCATCTGCTTATCGATTGTTTAGTCAGAACCGTGTTGATGTCTCCAAACTTTTTGATGTAGCCCGCTCAGGGGTATTGCAGGAATTGGAGCAACAACAAATGATAGTTGCACATATGGATGATACGATATTGAAAAAAACAGGTATGACATATTCCTGGTACAGCATGGCGCAGAGATCCATTGGGGCCACGCTTTCAAACAAATTTTATTTGGGGACAACGGTTTCTGCAAATCTCAATGTCGCTTCCTGATCATCAGGGATGCTGTCAGTCCAGAGCCATCCCAATCGATTTTCATCACTGTCCAACAGTAAAAAAGCCACGTAAATCAGATGGTGAACAGGATTGGAAAAATTATAGAGAGCAACAACGCAAATTAAAATTAAGCAAACAAGGAAGCGAACGAATTAAACTTCTTCGCAGTGAGCTGGACAAACAAGGTGTTAAGGAAAAGCAAGTTATTATTAGCGTTGATGGAAGTTACACAAATAATGAAGTTTTAAAAAATTTACCTGAACGTGTCACCTTGATCGGACGAATTAGAAAAGACACAAAACTGTATGTGACCCCTGAAAAACAACCAGATTTAGGAAGAAAACGTGTTTATGGTGACAGATTACCAACACCAGAAGAAGTCAGACAGTCTGACCAATACCCTTGGCAAGAAGTAAATGCCTGGGCCGCAGGGAAAGTACATAAGTTCAATGTTAAAATAATTAAAAATATTCGATGGCGATCTGCTGGCAAAAACACAATTTACAATTAGTTGTAATAAGGCCATTAGGATATAGACTTACCAAAACATCAAAAATACTTTACCGTGAACCGGCTTATCTTATTTGTACAGATAATAATCTTAGTATTGAAAAGCTTCTTCAGGATTATCTATGGAGGTGGGAAATTGAAGTAAACTTCCGTGAAGAAAAAACATTGTTGGGATGCGGACAAGCTCAGGTAAGAAATCCAGAATCAGCAGAAAGTGTTCCTGCTTTTATATCTGCTATCTATGCACTGCTTCATCTGGCAGCTTACAGATCCCTTAAAGCATCTAACCTTAAGATTGTTACCACGACCAAAATGGTATCAAAAGAAAAGAAGGAAAACGTCACTCAACAGGAGATTTAATCAATAACCTAAAAGCACAAGCTTGGGCTAAAAATATTGGAATGAATTTCTCCGGCTTCGTTAATCATGAATTAAAAACACAAAGCCAGAGAAATGTTGCTAACCCCGCTACATCTGCAATGTTTTATATGCGAAACTAGCCAAAGACACCAAACTATCTTCTATACTTTGAACAAGATTTCGTAAATTTGGTAAAATGAAATAATTATGCCACAATCATTTGTTCAAATCTATGTTCACATTGTTTTTCATACAAAGGACAATGTAAGGTTTATAAAGGAAGACATTGAAAATGAGTTATACTCTTATCTTGGAGGAATTCTTAAGAATTATAAATCAATCCCTTTACAAATAGGTGGAACCTCTGACCATATTCACATTCTATGCACACTTCCGAAGACCATGGCTCCGGCTGATCTGGCAGAAGAGGTCAAAAAGAGTTCATCTAAGTGGATAAAAACTAAGGGAATACATTACAGCAACTTCTATTGGCAGGATGGTTATGGTGGATTTTCAATTAGTAATTCAGGTGTTGGAGCAGTAAAACCTACGGAGCTTGATAAATTTTGTTGATGTTAAAATATATAAGGCCTACGGCCTTTTTTATATTGTATATCTTTCAAAAGAAAAAGCTAGATCGTAATTCTATAAAACATCTTTAGTTGTCATTATACCGGATGTGCAAATTTTTTAAATAAAAACTCGGGATAACACGGTAATTTGGGTACAGGAGGGGGAGAAGAGGCGATTCGCCTGTCATCCCAAGCGCCAGCCTCCCCGATCATATAACGAAGTCGGTAAATACTCGGAAACAAACATAATACACTAAAACGAGCGATGGTCAAACTAAATTAAAGATGTGTATAAAGATTAGCTTCAAAAGGAGGGGAAACTTTTTTATGCAGTATCTCATTCATCCACAAAGCTTAAGTTGCTGCCGGAAGGCAGGGTTAAATTGAATAAATCCAGGTATTACAAATATAATCAATTTGAATGTTTCGAAATAGATCTTTTTTAGTTGCATAATGTTTCGTAATATTTGTTTTCGTCTTTTTTTGTCTTAATTTTACGATTTTCATGTTCAGAGGTAGCTCTATCATATTAATTTTGAAACTGACAGGGAAGAATTATATGGATGTCATATCCTTAACGAAAAAACTGATTTCATTTAATACCATCAATCCTCCGGGCAATGAAGCGCAGATTGCTGAATTCACCGGCGGAATTCTTGCAGAAAACGGATTTGTTGTTGAATTCTTTGATTTTGGAGAAGGAAGGAAACATCTGATTGCAGAGAAAGGAGTTACCGGCTCGTGCAGGCCGTTGATCTTTTCAGGTCATTTTGACACAGTACCGTTGGGTGACAAGAAATGGGAACACGACCCGGTCATCAGCGAGATTGTCAGGAGACAGAATTTATGGTCGCGGCTCGAGTGATATGAAATCTGCACTGGCAGCAATGATCTGTGCTTCATTGAAATTCCGGCAGGCCAGATCCCAAAAGACGGAATCAGGCTCATTCTCACTGCAGCAGAAGAACTGGGATGTCAGGGAATACAGCAACTGGCTGAAAATAATAAGCTTCCGGGAAAAGCGAGCGCAATAATTGTCGGTGAACCAACAGGCAATGTCCCGGCAATAAGTCATAAAGGGGCAATTTACATGAATGCTGTCGCTACGGGGAAAACAGCACATTCATCTATGCCTGAGCTCGGTGTCAATGCCATTTATAAAGCCGCCCGGGCCATTACAAAAATTGAGAAGATGAAGATCAGCGCCCGAAGAAGATATTCTGCTCGGGTTCCCTACAATTAATGTAGGAAAAATCAATGGGGGCCAGAATATTAATTCGGTTGCGGATCGTGCTGAATTTACTATCGACATCCGTACAACTACCGCAGTTGACCATAAAGATATATTTCAAAAATTGGGACTTGTTCTGGGTAAGGAAATAGAGCTGGAAAAACTTGTTGACCTGCAGCCTGTTCATACTCCTGAAAAAGATCCATTTGTGAAGCTGGTTTACGAGATCTGCACTAAGGAAGAGATAAATGCGCCGCTGCCACTGGCACTGGCCTATCTGACAGATGGCTCGGTACTCCAGAAATATTACGGGAACATCCCAACCATCATTCTCGGTCCGGGTCAGCCCGAGCTGGCACACCAGACAGATGAGTTCTGCTATATTTCAAAAATTAAAAAGGCTGTTATAATTTATAAAAACATCATTCAAAACTGGAGGAATACAGTATGAATATATATCCTGATAAGATCAGCAACGAAGAGCAGCTTGAGGAGCTGCTTTCACGTCCCGGAGACAAAGTGACCGAAATGTTTTCACGACTTGACGGAGATATTATGTTTTTAGGAATCGGGGGGAAGATCGGCCCTTCACTTGCCTACATGGCAAAAAGAGCCTGTGATAAAGCCCGGGTAAAGAAAAAGATAATCGGAGTTTCTCTTTTTGAATCTGAGGAACAAAGGCAAAAGATTCAGAAGAGCATGGTATTGAGACTATTCATGGGGATCTGCTGGATCTGGATTTCATAAAAAGCCTGCCGGAGGTGAGAAATGTTTATTTTCTGGCAGGAATGAAATTTGGTTCACTTGACAATCTGTCTCTTACCTGGGCAGTGAATTCATTTTTGCCTGCGCTTGTCGCAGAACATTTCAGCGAATCAAGAATTGTTGCTTTTTCCACAGGTTGCGTTTATCCGCTCGTTCCTGTGGCATCGGGAGGCTCAGTCGAAACGGATATGCCTGTTCCTGAGGGAGAATATGCCCAGTCATGTCTTGGAAGAGAGAGAATGTTCGAATATGGCAGTAAAAAATACAAAACACCTGTTTCACTGATCAGGCTGAATTATTCCGTTGAATTGCGATACGGAGTTCTTGTCGATATTGCACTTAAAAGTGAAGAACAAACAGCCTGTGGATCTGGATATGGGATATTTCAATGTCATCTGGCAGGGTGATGTGAATGATTTGGTGCTCAGATCGATTGGAATTGGCATCAAGCCCTGCTACGGGTGCTGAATCTGACCGGTCCGGAAATATATCGGTAAGAGAAGTTGCCATTAATTTCGGCACGCTCCTTGGTACTGAGGTTCATTTTACAGGGAAGGAAGCCGACTACAGCACTACTGAGTAATTCAACACAGGTATATAATTTGCTTGGAAATCCTGAGGTTCGCTGTCGGACAGGTAATTCAATGGATAGCCGGCTGGATAAAAGATGAAGGTAAAATTTTGGGTAAAGCCTACCCATTTTGAAGTTCGTGATGGAAAATACTAACTCAGATCTGTCATATGCATTATTCCGAAATACCCAAAGATGTTTACCCGTGCCCTACATAAGGGAGTTGTCATTCCAGCGCTTCCTCTTGCTCTTAACAAATATCGTAAGCTGGATGTCAGGAGTCAGCGGGCGCTGCTACGTTATTATCTCGATGCCGGGGCAGGAGGTGTGGCTGTTGGCGTTCATACTACACAGTTTGCTATACGGCTTCCTGAGAATTGATTTGTATCGGCCTATTCTGGAAATTGCAAAGGAAGAATTTGACCGGTTTACTACTAAATTCAAATAAACCTGTTTTCAGGATAGCAGGAGTAATTGGCAGGACAGATCAGGCTGTTCAGGAAGCTCATCTGGCCCTGAAAAATAAATATCACGCTGTATTGTTAAGTCTGGCAGCATTCAAAGATTCCTCCAACAGGGAAGTATTGGAACATTGCAAAACCATTGCAGAGATACTGCCGGTAATTGGTTTCTATTTGCAGCCGGCAGTAGGCGGAAGAGTTCTTGACGTTGATTTCTGGAGATCATTCGCAAGTATTGAAAATGTAATCGCCATTAAAATTGCACCTTTTAACAGATACCGGACAATTGATGTGGTGAGGGGAGTGGCTGAATCGGGAAGAGCAGATCAGATAGCACTTTATACAGGCAATGATGACAATATTCTGGTTGATCTTTTAACCGAATTCCGTGATTAAAGTGGGGGATAAGGATGATCAGAAAAAGAATTGCAGGTGGTTGCTGGGTCATTGGGCAGTGTGGACCCGTACAGCAGTGAAACTGCTTGGAGACTATTCATAAATCAGATTATCAGGGTGATATACAGGAACTTCTTTCACTTTCAGCCAGTATAACCGACTGCAATGCGGCATTTTTCGATTCAGCCAACAATTTTGCAGGCTGCATTACAGGGCTTCACGAAGTACTTCGTCGGCAGGGATTACTGGAAGGATTATGGACATTAGATAAGAATGAAGTTCTGTCACCTGGCCAGAAAGAAGAAATTGACCGGGTGTATGCATGCATACCCTGAGTTGAATGATGATGCTTTTGTGGCTGAAAACCTTGAGCGGTGGTTATCTTAGTTAATGTAGTGAATATACAACAAGCTAAAAATGCTGAAGATATCCGGTATTCTGAATTATTACTTTACAATATCTTCTGAAGCATTATCATCACCATTTGCAGGACCATGCCAGACACCACCGCCGAAGGTTATAACAAATATTTTATCCGGGTCTCTTGGATCAGGATCCACCCTCTGTCCCCACTTGAAATTATAGCCCCTGATGCGTGTCCAGTGTTTCACCCCTGTCCTCTGAACGGTATGCCGAGCTGTTAAAGCCGCAGGCATAATATGTATTATTGCGGGGATCATAAGTTATATCATGTATATGTTGATCTTTCCCGAGGACCTGTTTCCAGGTCTTGCAATTGTCAGTTGAAAGAAAAATTCCTCCGCCGGTGTCAGGAGAGAATTGACCTTTTGAAAGTCGTCCCCAGGCTGAAAGCAGAACCCTGTTATTATCTTGCTTATCGATCACCAAACTGACCGGAGCATTGGTGCCCTGTGGGAGCATTAATTTTACCCACGATTCAGCTCCGTCATCGGAACGATAAATGGCCCCATCATTTTCGTCACCAATACTACCGTCATCACTGCGTCTGCAAACAATTAAGAACAGTGTCCCGGTTCTTTTGGTTTGGACAATTTGCCAGGTCAAAGGGCCCGTTCCTGAAATTCCTTTGTTTTTAAGTGTCCAGGTTTTACCTCCGTCCACTGATTTGTATACTCCTTTTCCGAATGCACATGCGTATATGGTTCTTGTTTCTTTCCTACTTTCAGGATCGATGAGAATATGAGTAAATGCTGCTTCCCCAATATCGCTTGCTAACCGGCTGCCACGATTTTCCGCTATTTTCTGTGACCAGTATGCCTCCTTCATAGTTTGCTGTTCCATTTCTCCTCCACATTTTAGGTCGTGGTAAATCATGAACTCCGCTCATGACGGCCCAGGCTCTTCCTTTCACTTCAGGATCGAATGTCAGCCAGTAAGTGGTATTTACCCAGTTCTTTGGTACGCCATTGTCCTTTGTGGCGCTTATCCAGCTTTCTCCTCCGTCTTTGCTCTCCATCAAACCGATATCGGTGTTTGCATCAAACAGATGGCTTATATCAAACGGATCAAAAACTATCCTGTATCCGGTAGTAACGTCAAGTCCCCTGGAGATCCAGCCTGCTCCATCTTTCTTTTTAGTATATACCTGTTCCCATGTATTTCCTCCATCCGATGTTTTAATCGTCCTTCCAAAATCCGTCGTAAAACATATATCCGGATTAACCTGGGAAACGGCAATTGACAAAAGGATTCTCTCCCCAGGAGGGGCCAAAGCGTTCATCAATCCAGCCTCCTTTATAATTTGGCGAACTAAGATCACCTTCTTTGGTCAAACGGTCCTTCCAGACCAGTTTCCATGTTTTTCCGATAATCTTCACTTTTAGCCACACCAATGCATGTTGTATCGTTGTGCTCTTTCAAACCATTATAGGAAACGTATACAACTTCAGGATGAGAAGCGCTGGTAGCTATACAGCGCCATTCAGGAATATCATCATTATCCTTTCGTAGTCTGAGCAGGTCATCCTGCCGGTTTAACCAGGTTTTTCCGCCGTCATCACTATAATAAATACCTGAAAGTTCATTGTCAGGTTGAGAATAGGATTTGCCTGAAATTGCATAAATGATATATTTGTTATGCAACTTATCAAACCCACCTGCAAATCCGCTGAGTGTGCCAACATTCACAGGACCGGCATAAGTTTTCCAGGTTCCTTTTTCCCTGACTGTTATTGAGTTTTTTCCAGTAATGTACAGTGTCCGGTTCTCTTTAGGAGAAGAAGGATCAATAAAAATGTTTTTCACCCCGTTTTCAAGATCCTTTTCCCTGGTCCAATGCCCTCCCTGATCGTCGGAGAAGTAATAACCAACTATATTATCGATGGAGATTGCTGCATGCAGGTTCATTGAATTTTCAGGGTCCACTGCCAATGCCAGTACATTCCTGAGAGTACTGTCATTAGTTACTAATGACTCCTCACCATGGTCTCCTTTTGATAAAATTCCTTTAATATCTGAAGGAGCCGGATATACTATCTTCCAGGTGTTTCCGTGATCAGTACTTCTGAAGAGGGCAATGGAATTTGCATATACTATATTGGAATCAAGAGGATCGAAAACAAAGTAACTGACAGGTCCATGCAATGAAAACATTCTCCACGATTTTCCTCCGTCATATGTAACATATGACCCGGTCATATCACAGGCTAAATAGGCATAGTTTGAATTATGAGGGCTGATAGCCGGAGCAAAATGGCGCCGCCTCCGCCTGCTCCAATCTTTTTCCAATGCATAACTGAGCTCTCCGGTTTATTTAACTGAGAACAAGATTGAAATAACGGAAGCGCTGTTAAAAAGCAACATAAAATGCCTGACCGTACATATGCTTTAGTCTTCATCCTTTAATATTATCAATATAAATGTAAAAATAAATAATTAATGTGAACGTAAACAATAATACAATGATTTTATTAATTTAAATTTTATTTCTTTCATAATAACTTATATATTAATTATATAAAAAAATTTTTAAAATTTGACCAGTATGCGATTTATTAGTTAATTTGTGTACGTTAACATACTCAACGAAAAGTTATACAGAATGATGCCCGACAAAAATTTCACCAGAAGGGATCTTATTGGCAAAACGAAACGGGTTCCCATGCAAATCCTTTTCATGTGCTGTTATCAATGTGCCTTGCAAATGAAGTTGCGGAGGCACAGGAGGATCTGAATGTTATAAAAACCGCTGAGAATGGCTGGCTTGAATATGCTGATGCAGGCAATTCATTATATTATTATCTTGAACGGCAATCATGTGATCTTCTCAATAAAAGAGCCTCTGTTGTAGCAGGTATTCACACATTGTCAGGCTGGCAGGAAAGGCAAAAAAATGTACGCAGTATCCTCTCCGGTATAGTTGGTCCGTTTCCTTCACGAACTCCTTTAAATGCAAAAACTATCAGAATTGTTAAAAAGGATGGTTTCAGGGTTGAGCAGATCGTATATGAGTCACAGCCAGGTTTCTTTGTAACCTCTTCTCTTTATATTCCATCGGGAATAAATACAGATAAAGCTCCTGCCATTTTATACTGTAGTGGTCATACAACAGAAGGTTACAGGAACAAAGTTTATCAGCATATTATCCTGAACCTGGTAAAAAAAGGATTTATTGTTTTTGCTTTTGATCCGGTTGGCCAGGGAGAACGCAAAGAATATAATGATTCAGGTTCCGGGAAATCTTTTGTCAAATGGTCCTACAGATGAACACTCTTACCCGGGTGCTCAGGTTCTTATTTCAGGCAGTTCTTATGCAAAATATATGATTTGGGACGGTATAAGGGCTGTTGACTTTCTTCTCTCCAGGAAAGAGGTTGATCCTGACAGAATAGGCATAACAGGTCGTTCCGGCGGCGGTACTCAATCTGCATATATCGCTGCCTTTGATGATCGTATTAAAGCTGCTGCACCCGAAGGCTATATTACCAGTTTCACCAGGTTGCTTCAGTCCATTGGACCACAGGATGCAGAACAAAATCTGTTTAATGAGATTGAAAGAGGAATTGATCATGCTGATCTTCTGGAAGTAAGAGCGCCTAAACCCACAATGATCATAACTACGACCAGGGATTTTTTCAGTATCCAGGGAGCACGAGAAACTGCAAAAGAAGTTTCGGTTGTTTTTAATGCATACGGCAAAGCAGACAATTTCAGTATGGTTGAAGATGATGCACCTCACGAGTCAACCAGAAAGAACCGTGAAGCTATGTATGCATTTTTCCGGAAGTATCTGGATAATCCGGGATCCTCAAAAGATGAAGAAATTGACCTGTTAAATGATGATGAGCTGCGTGTAATAACTTCCGCTCGTGACTCGGCTGCTTATAAAGCTGAAACTGTTTTCAGTATTAACCGGAAAGAATCAGAAATACAGCTTGAAATTCTGGATGCTTCCGGGCATGGATCTTAAAACTCATCTTAAGTCAGCAATAAATTCTGCCAGGACAGCTTTCGGGGTATCAGGACCCGTCTGAATGTCAGGAACCTGTATTTACAGGACGTATAAGAAGAGATGGTTATGCTATTGAGAAGTATTTTGAACTGGGTGGTTCAGGTTATATCTATTCCATACCTGTTGATGGTACCTGACAAACCAAATGGCAGGGGATTGATTTATCTTCATCCTTCAGGCAAGTCGGCTGAAGCTTTCCCGGGCGGTGAAATGGAATGGTTTGTCAGATTGGGTTTTACGGTATTATCTCCTGACCTGATTGGAATTGGAGAAATAGGACCCGGTAATTTTCAGGGCGATTCATATATTGATGGCATATCATATAATATCTGGTTTGCCTCTATGCTTGTCGGCAGAAGCATTGTCGGGATCAGGGCAGCTGATGTTGTAAGACTGAGCCATCTGTTGGAAAAAATCCATAAGGTAAACATAGTTTATGGCATTGCTTTGCAGGAAATGACACCTGTATTGCAACATGCTGCTGCATTTGATACAACTATCTCACGGTTGCCCTTATTGAACCATTATCATCTTACCGGTCTATTGTAATGAATCGTTTTTATAAACCCGGACTTATCCATAGTGCAGTGCCAGGCTCTCTTTCCGCGTATGATCTGAAGGATCTTGCCGGCAGCCTTGCACCCCGGAGACTGCTAATGTTCAATCCCACGGACAACATGGGTAAAATAATTGATGATGAGGGGAGCAATAAAGATTCCGGAACTATCAGGCAGGCTTTTCATATGGCTGGAGCAGATGATCAGCTAAATATAGTCTTTAACAAATCAGCAGATAAACGAAAGGATTACCTGATGCAATGGTTAAATTAGCCCCTTTAACCGCAAAGTACGCAAAGCTATTGCAAAGCACGCAAAGTCGAAATGCAACCGCTGTAGTCTGGTAACTCCGCCAAAATAGCCGATGGGGCCATCTCTTTATGCTCGGTCCTCTTTGCGACCTTTGCGTAAGACCTTTGCGACCTTTGATGTTAATGGATTTAGGCTTTTTCAATAGCAGTACAATGATACTGCCAAGGTTGAGATTTAGCCCACATTTAAAGGACTGAAGTCAGAATGATCCGGCAGAAAACCTTCCAGATTTTCTTTCGTTATTATATAGATCGGCATTTTTATTTTTTTGACTACTGTTTTCTTCATAACTACATGATCGAACAGGATTTGCAGACCCTGTTCACCCTGATTCTCTGCATAATCAAAAAGAATGAAATCAATGATGCCATTTTGCAGATACCTTATATTCTGCTCAATTAAATCAAAACCAATCAGTTTTATTTCAGATATGTTGTTCTCTTCCAGTATCCTTCCAACCCAGTGAGCTTTAGAGTTATCAATGAAAATTCCCTTGATTTTCGGAAACTCGCAAAAGTTCTTCCTTTAACAGTACTGCAAGTTTTTCAAATTTCGGATTAACAATTTCAAGAAAATGAATGGTCCGTTTTTTCGTGGTCAGTGTTTCAAAAAAATATTTAAGGCCATTTAACCGTTCCCTGACATGTTCAAAATAATCAGCATACATGAGATTACTAATTGACAGAAGCTCATCATTTTTATCCAAACCATAATCAATAAGTTTTGCCGCCAGCACTCCGCTTTGAAAATAATCCTGACTGATTGAACAAAGCGGCATGTGACCCTTCAACAGGAGAGTCGATCACAACATAAGGCATACTTCCTTTTTCCAGATCATTAACTAATCCTTTTGCCTCCTTATGAAACAGAGGGGCCAGCAATACCCCGTCACATGGTGTCTTCAATATCTGAGAAGCCAGACTGGCGAATTGGATATTGTCATCCTGATCATATAGTAATTTTGTTATTTTGACACCGAACTGCATTACAGCCTTTTCTGTCTTTTCTATACCGGAAAGGATTTTATACCAGTAATCCTCTCCCTGTGGTTTTGGAACAAGAACAGTGAAGACCGGCCTTTTTTTGGAAGAGAGGGAACTTGCCATCAGATTGGTCTGATAGTCAAATTCCTCCAAAATCCTGCGGATCTTCTTTTCAGTCTCCGGGGCAACATTCCCTCTGTTATTAACGACACGATCAACCGTACCCAGCGAAACATTGGCTTTTTTGGCAATATCAACTAATCTTATTTTTGAAACCATAAATTTATTATTGAATGCAAAAATAGACTATTTATGTGAACGTAAACAATAATAAATACATTATATATAAAGTGTGCTATAGTATAGTTTTTCAATTATCTATATATTAATTGATTAATAATTAAATTAAAAATTTGAATGAATCCAAAGCATTTAATTAACTTGTGTACGTTAACACACATGACCTATGATAAGAAAAATGCATTTCTGTTTATTTATTATTTGAATTGACCGGACATCTTATTCTTTCAGCACAGGAAAAACCGGTTACACTGGTTGTCAAACCCGCAGAAATTCATGATGTTCTTAACAATCCGGGTATTGGATTCACTACATTTCAACGTTTTAACGGAGATGAATTAAATGAAGGGAACGGTTGGACTGAAGGATTCCCGATCGTATATCAGGATTTTGACGGCGACCTTACCAATAAGAACTACCCGCAGACAAGTATTGCCTATTTCAGGGTTTACTGGCGTTATCTGGAACCTGAACCCGGACAGTATAACTGGCCTATGATCGATAAGGCACTCAGAACAGCAGCAGAGCGCGGACAAACATTGATGCTTCGGATTCCGCCTTATGGCGATAAAGCTAGATGTGCCTGATTGGTACAGAAAAATGGTAGGGAAAGAGATACCGCAAAAAATAGATAAATGGAAAATTGACCCTGAAGATCCCAGGTATATTCAATATTTCGGAGGGATGATCAGGGCATTGGGGGAGCGTTATGACGGACATCCCGATCTGGAATCTCTTGACATTTCCCTGGCAGGATTTTGGGGTGAAGGTGAAGGAAGTCATCTTGCTATACTGATCAAACCCGTGTGGCATTGATAAACTGTTATCTGGATAACTTTAAAAAAACCACACTTACTTTTCAACCGCTAAATGGTGATGCTCCCTGACCCGGGAATACTGGTAAACGGCACTTCAATTGCCGCATCGTGGCCTGATGGCAGATGCAATGGCAACGGAACCCAGACCCGGCACCTTGGATATCGGTTAGATTGTCTGGGCGATATGACGACCGACCTCTGGCCAAAACAGGGCTGGAGCCATATGACCGATATTTATCCGAAAGATATTGTAAAGAGCGGAATGGGAGAAGCATGGAAAAAAGCGCCGGTCACCATGGAAATATGCTATACGTTTCTGCAATGGCTCGATAAACTGAAATATGATGAGAAAACAGTTAATTACATCTTTGGGGAAGCCCTTAAATGGCATATTTCTTCTTTCAATGCTAAAAGTTCCGGAGTACCAAAGGTATGGAGTCCGCTGGTTGATACATGGCTGAATAAAATGGGTTACCGGTTTCGTACTGCGCAAGTTTGAATATCCTTCCAGTGTAACCCGCCAGGGACAATTGTCATTTACTTCGTTGTGGGAAAATGTTGGTGTAGCACCGATTTATAAAGAATATAAATTTGCTCTCAGACTGAAAAATTCTCAAAGAACACTGGTACTGCCTTCAATGCCAATTTACTTACATGGCTGCCCGGAGATATTGTTCATGATGAAACTCTGTTTATTCCGTTTGATATTCCGGTCGGAACATATCAACTGGAAATTGGTATTGTTTCTCCGGTCTCATTTGAACCAAGAATAAAATTGGCCATCAGTGGTGCAACAGAAGATGGATGGTATCCAATGGGCGATATCCTTGTTCAGGATAAATGAAATTGTCCGGGGAAATAGATTTTACTAAACCGGTTGATCCCAGCCATTGAAATGATATTCATTATTTTTTAAACATGTCTGAAAATAAGACAATCGCGATAAGACAGATGCATTTTGATGACATCGGAAAATGCATGCTGCTTTCAGATGCAGAACATTGGAACCAGACGGAAATGGACTGGAAAAGGTTAATCAATGGTCCGCAAAACCATTGCCTTGTAGCAGAAAGTGAAAATAGAATCGTCGGAACCGCAACAGCAATGAATTACTCAAATTCAGTTGCCTGGATAGGAATGGTACTGGTCGACAAAGACTACCGGGGAAGGGTATTGCCAAAACATTGGTCTCTTCATCTGCTTGATCTGCTGAAATCATGCAAATCGGTTAAACTTGATGCAACCCCTGCCGGGACAACCAGTCTATGAAAAAATTGGATTCAATAATGAATATCTGATTCACAGGATGGTAAAATCATCTGAATTAAATCTATCAGGGAAAAGAAAATACGGTGAAACCTGAATCTATACAACCATCTGATATTCCTGAGATTTCTTTGCTGGATTATTCGGTATTCGGAGCCGAAAGAACTTATCTTCTTAGTTCCCTTTATAAAGAGAATTCTGATAAAGCCTTCTGCATAAGGCAAAATGGAAGAATAACTTCATTTTCACTGGGAAGAAAAGGAAGAAATTACTTTCAGATCGGACCTGTTGTTGCCCCGGGAACAGCAGAAGCAAAAATTTTGATTTTGTTCGTTTTAGGAAGAATTATACGGAGAACAGCTTGTAGTGGATGTGCCTGATGATAAGTCGGAGCTGATACAATGGTTAAAAGGTGAATGGATTCATTCATCAACGGCAATTTTCGAGAATGTATCTGCACCAAAATCCTTTTCCGGGAAATGTCAGGAATAATTATTTGATCTGTGGACCGGAATATGGATAAGAATATTTGTTATAATCTTCCTGAAGGCTCTTCAATATCAATCTTACCGGCAGATCCATTATGAACTATAATCCGGTATCTTAAAATAACGGTTTGTCCATCCGCATGCCGACTCTCTGCCTGCCCGGAAATACAATATTCTGCATGCTGGTTCACCTCTCTTAATATCCATGGTTCGGGCCAGTTTGGAGTGCTTGGATGGCATAGAATTGTGAGTCCGCTTATTTTATCGGTTTTTCCGAATAGACCCTGAAAAATCCATCCAGGGGCCAGCTTTTATCTGCAAAGTATTGGGGATTACAGCTCCGGTTGACGAGGTAAATATCAGGTTATCAGGCAGTTTTATTCGTAGCACAGAAACCTCCATATCCTTTCTCATCATCCGATCCGCCGATACTTATGCCCGGAACAAGTGATTTCAGCCTGATCTCAAAATCAATCAGCCGGATTCCTCCTTTCAACGGATGCACCCATATAGTGGTATTTTCACTTATAAAAGGTTTTCCTTCCTGATATAGCGATGACTTCCATTCAACTTCAAGGTCGAGCCGGGCCATGTTATTCTGTATCTCTGAATGAATTTGAGTGACTTCCTGTGAGATATTCTCCATTATCCATCCGTCACCCACGCTTTTGATTGCCAATATAGATCTGATGCCATGCCCAGTAAATACCCCTGTGATAGGGGTGATCCAACGGGGAATTCTTCCGTCAGCGTATCCCCGTCGATTGAAAATAACGGATGCAGGTAATTGTTGCAGATATACCTGTTATCTATCGATTTGGGTTTCTGCTGGTAAAAATATACAGGCTGTCCATTTTCAAAGAGTTCAATACCCTGATCATTTTCTGTAAAAGTAAAAGGAGACTGACCAATGGCATAAAAGCCAACGGTAAAAATGAGTACCGGAAAAAATAATAGAAAGCGTTTATGAGGATCTCATTCATTATACGATCTTCTTGTTAACAGGATCCCATCGGACCTGTCTCTTTTCCAGATATGATTTCTGTGCCATCAGACATGTCACTCCTTCTTCAAAAGCGCGATCGATATTTGCGCTGGTTGTACCACCGTGACGTATACAATTTATCCATTCTCTCAGGTGAAGATGTGTAACATCAACAAGATGTCCGTTAATGTTTGTTGTGGTCAGTCCACGTGATGCATAGTATTTTGCAGTTGCTGAACTGACGGCATCGACTTTGCCTGATCCGGGTTGAATAGCAATCATCGGAGCGGAAGTATCAATGAGTCCTGACTCGATTTGTTTCTTGTAACGTGTTGAATCATAGTCAGCTTTGATGCTTAAAGACTCTCCAAGTTCCATGGAGGCATCATGTCCCATAAAAACACGTCCTCTGTCGCGACTGCAGGCAAGATCTGCACTGTAAATAAGGCTGAGATTCTTTTCAGGATATTCGAAAACGCAATGGAGTACATCGGGGATCTCACGGTTATCCTTCCAGTAATATATGCCTCCTGAAGAAGATGCTGATGTGCGGGATCCCAATCCTTAGCAGTTGATTTACCGCATCAAATTCATGTGTAAAGAGCTGACCAATCATACCCAGGTCATAATCGAACCATTTAACCCAGCTGTAATACCTGTCAATACTGAAAGGCACATATGGTCTGTTTCCCAGCCACTGGAGCCAGTCAATTGATTTTTCATCACCCGGTTTCGGGTTTCCGTTTTCATCAAGATGTCTTATCCAGGCGCCGCTTGCCGAATTCCGGTTAGTTGTTGTTTCCACTAATGTGATCTTGCCAAGTATATCTTTGGCTATTATCTCTTTAGCCTGTTGAAAAACAACATTTTGTGTTATCTGATGACCAAGCTGAAATACCCTGTTGCTGTTTTTCACAGCGTTATAGACTCTGCTTAAGTTCTTCTTCGGTAAGGGCAATGCTTTTCTCACAGTATACATGTTTTCCCGCCTCTACAGCTTCTGCAGTAATATGGGCATGGTGATGATCAGGAGTGGCAATAATTACAGCATCGATATCTTTATCGGCAAGCATTTCCTGATAATGAAGGTATCGTTTCACAGGAAGCGACATTGCATTCCCTCCGGCTCTTGTTTCTATTTTGTGCGGTTGCCAATCCATCTTCAGCATGCAGGTCAAACACATCGCAGATACCAGTAATGGCAACATTGAGATTTTCCTGTTCGAGCCAGTCGGCCAATGATCCGTCTTTCTTCTTTATTTTCGGTATCTGAAGGATGCATAAAACCCAAACCGTTTGCCAGTTGTTGTGCCCTGCTGCCGAAACCTATCATCCCGATCCGCAGTACTTCACTTTTTTTTGCAGATGACAGATTTTTACAGTAACCGGGAGCCTGCAGGTTTTGCAATCCGAGTTCTTCGATTAGCTTGTTTTTTTTATGTTGCTCATAGCTCCCATTTCTTTAATACCTCAAAGCTGAAAAAACCAAGTACCGGAAGTGCCGGCCAGATGCCTTTAATAATGTCCTTCGTTTGATAGAAGTTTTGGCTCCCGTTCCTTATTATCTTCGGGATTCTGTATAGGTTCTTTCTCTTTTGCCATAATATTATACCTCTTTTTTATGATTATGAATATAAATCCTCCGTCTTATACCGTCCAATCCCGCAAATGATCCTGCCGGGAATACGAGCAAGTGCAAATATTGCTGCAGCCTCAATAAGGGTTTTGCTTACTATCAGGTAACTGCCTTCCGAAGGGAGTGTGTATTCCAGACCGATCAGCGGAGGATTATTCATATAATACAGCAGGAGAAGAAATGTCCCGCTGATTGCTGCCGCCCTGGTAAACAGGCCAATGATCAGTCCGAGTCCAATTGCAATCAAGTCCCCAGGTATTCAGGAAATCCACTGCATTCAATACTCCTGCATGTGAAACAATCCAGGCGGCAAAACCTTTCATGATCCATTTTGATTCACCTAAAAATCCTGCCGATGACCAGTCGGGAATGAGTAACTTTGAAATACCTTCATACAAAAAATTCCATCCGATCAATAATCGCAAAGCGACTAAAATAAATTTTTGTGAAGAATTAAAAGTGATATTTTCTTTCATATATTTGAAAATAATTTAAATAATAAGTAATCGTAATATTTTATTGTTTCAAAAAAAACGATTTTAATAAGACAAACTTAAATATTAATTTTATATCATCAAAGGAAAAGTATGATATAAAATCACTTTTTCAAGAGTTGACGGATAACATCTCACAGACTATGGATTTATGAGGCTGTCAGATGATTATGAGCTCTCCAAAAGCTTCAAGCGCTTCTGCACTCAGGAGGGAACGATTGCAGTCCTGCAGATATGGTGTTCCCATTCTATTTATGTTTTAAGCTAATCATTGAGGATACAGTGAAGTAAATTTCTTAAATTTGTTTAAACTGAATATTAACCGTAACCCTGAATTCGTAAATCTGGCTAACTGTTGTTTGCTAAATGAATCAATCTCATTGGTGGTCATTATTTATTCAAGGCGATAAGCATGCATTCTCAGAAATATTTCTTGCCAGCCATGACAATTTGTTCCGCTATGGCATGAAGCTTACTCGCGATCCCGAACTGATCAACGATTGTATTCAGAATTTATTCCTCAGGCTCTGGAAAAACCGCAACAATCTGAAACCGGTACATGACTTAAAGCCGTATCTTTTCAAATCATTACGCCATCATATAATTGATATCCTTGAACTAAAGAGAGAAACTCTTCCCATTGATCAGGATATTGAGGAGTTGTTTATAGTTGAATACACTGCGGAGGATTTCATGATATCAAGACAGGATGAAAAAGAAACCCGGGAGAAGATCATCCAGTTGCTGAACCAGTTGACACCCCGCCAGCGGCATGCAATTTATCTGCGTTACTTTGAAGAAATGGAATTTGAAACAATAGCACAGATAATGGATATGCACGTGCAATCTGTCAGAAATCTGATCAGCAGGGGTCTGCAGCTGATGCGTAATTAGGTGTTGATCTTGTCAATCTGCTCCATAATAAAAAAACATTCATTCAACTGAGTATAAATAATTAATATCTCCGTGATACAGATAAACACCGGAAATAATAATAATTCGTTGAAGAATTGAAAACTACTGATTTTAATGATTTGGGAGAACTGATTCTGAGTGAATCCTTCCGTGAATTCGTCGAAGGTACAAATCCGGAATCAACTCAGAAATGGAATGAATGGATCGCTGTTCATCCCGAGAAAAAAGAGGCGTTCGATACAGCAGTGAATGTTCTTAAAACCCTCATGAATACCAGAAAAAGCGAGATAATTGTAGACAAAAACGAGTCTTTATCAAAGCTGATGAAGTTTATAAATGATGAGGAGCCAAAATCAGTCCGGACGATTTCTTTTCTCAATTCTATATGGTTCAAGATAGCAGCAGTGAGCCTGCTGGTTGTTGGATTATCTTCACTCTGGAATGTGTTTCGCAGTCACAACATTCAGGTCAGGGAACTTGCTTATAATGAAATCATAGTCCCCCTGGGAGAAAAAGCACAGATTATTCTTTCAGATGGTTCACATGTGTGGATTAATTCTGCCAGCAAACTCAGGTATCCTGTTATGTTCGGAGAGACCTCAAGGGATGTAACGCTGGAAGGCGAGGCTTTTTTTGATGTTGTTAAGAAAGCATGGAAAAACATTTGTGGTAAATACCCGTGATGTAAAAGTAAATGTTTTAGGTACTGCCTTTAATGTCAAATGTTATCCGGGTGATGAAAAAACACAAACCACTGTTGTAAGGGGAGAGGTTAAAGTGGAAGAAATACATGGAGATAAGAAGGCCATTATCATCAAACCAAATGAAATGGCTACTTTACAGAACAGGATAATGCCGGATCAGACAGCTTCTCCCTTAAATTCGATTACGGTAAGGAAAGTAGATCCTGAAAGCCTGGTAAGCTGGAAGGACCAGTTGCTTGTTTTTAACGGCGAGTCCTTTGAGGATCTTGCAATAAAGATGGAAAGATGGTTTAATGTAAGGATCAAAATTGACAATACGGAGTTAAAGACAGAACGCTATAGTGGCAAATTTGTACATAATGAAACAGTTTATCAGGTGCTTGAAGCTATAAAAATAACCACACCCATCGTCTACAAAGTTGAAAAGGATACGATTATTATTTCCAGAATACAAAGAAAAAAGTAGAAACCTTAAAACCTATTGCCTGTGAAAAGAAACAAAACTTAAGTTAACCAGAAATGAAAAACCGGAAAATGCTGATACATCTTCCGGCAATTCTAAATTAATCAATCCCATGAATCTCTGAGAGTTGTAACATGGGTATTTACTAAAATTAAAACCACCAAATCTATGAAAAAAAATTTGTTTTTGGGTGTATTTCTCAAAAAAAAATACCTGCAAAAAACCTTACTGATTATGAAACTAATGACTGTCTTCCTTATTCTTGCCACGCTGGAGAGTTTTGCCACAGGGTATGGACAATCCAGCATAATCAAGCTGAATAATGAAACTCAAACCCTTTTAAATGTAATTGAGGCTATTGAGAACCAAAGCGATTACAAAATCTTTTACAAGACAGATCAGGTCGATGTGACCCGGGCCGTTAATCTGGACATGAATGAAGCCAGTGTGTCCTCAGTTTTAGACAAAGCATTGGAAGGCACTGATTTGTCATATGTAGTGATGGATAATTTAATTGTTTTTGCACTTACAGAATCAATCAATCAAGCTGCCCCGGTAACCGGTACCATTACAGATGCCACAACGGATGAGCCTTTAATTGGTGTAAATATCTCTTTAGCTGGGTACCAACAAAGGTGTTATCTCCGATATAAATGGTAAATATTCTATTGATGTATTGGATAATAACTCAACTCTGGTATTTTCCTTTGTCGGATATGCCACAGTCAAAATTCCAGTGGCGGGAAAATCAGTCATCAACGTCAGTTTAGTGCCCAATATTCAAAATCTTGACGAGGTTGTTGTTGTAGGCTATGGAACCCAGAGAAAGAGCGACGTTACCGGATCTGTCAGTTCCGTGAAAGGAGCTGATCTTGTCAGTTGCCTTCTATTCGTTCGGATGAAGCTTTGCAGGGCCATGCAGCCGGCGTGGTAGTTACAAATAATGATGGTGCTCCGGGGGGAGTTGCAACTATAAGGATTCGCGGAGGAAATTCAATTACCGGGGGAAATAATGCTCTTGTGGTAATCGATGGTTTTCAGGGAGGCGACCTTAGTTCGTTAAACCCCAATGAGGTCGAATCCATAGAAGTCCTGAAAGATGCTTCCGCTACTGCTATCTATGGATCCAAGGGTGCTAACGGAGTGATCCTTGTTACTACTAAAAGCGGTAAGATCGGCGCCCCTATTGTTGATTATAGCTATAGTTATGGTGTTCAGTCTATTGTGAAAAAAATTGATCTGCTTAATGGCCCCGAATATGCCAGAATGCAAAATACCTGGAAGGCAACTCAAAACTTATATGGCGATCCGCTTCTTCCATTTACTGATGCTCAGATTGCTGCATTAGACAAAACAGGTGGCACTGACTGGCAGGATCAGCTTTTTCGTAATGCTTCATTGCAAATGCATCAAATTTCTGTAAAGGGTGGAACAGATGCTATAAGATACTTTATTGCCGGTGGCTATTTTGATCAGCAAGGCTTGATAATAAATACCCAGTTCAAACGCTACACTCTTAGATCTAATCTCGATATAAAGGTTAATAAGTGGTTAAAGGCAGCCCTTTATATGAATGTAATTAAGGATAAAGGTAATATACCTCCTTCCGGTGAAGGAGTCAGGTATGTTGATATTTTATCACAGGCTGTCAATTCAGTTCTCAGGTTTGACCCATGCACACCAGTGTTTGATGCCCTTGGTAATTACAGTAAACCCCCGATCGCGTACGGAGACAGGGACGTTTGGAATCCAATTGCTACAGCTATGGGGTCTTTTAATGAACTTAGCACCACAACCTCTAATCTTAATTCTTTCCTCGAATTTAAGATTACAGAGGGACTTACATTTAAGATTACAGGTGCAGCAGGAATTTATAATTCTGACAAGAGAATGTACTATAACTCACTGACAAAAAATGGCAGACCGGTGAATGGTATCGGTAATTTAACTGACGATAAAAGTCTTTATTATCAGAATTCCAATATCCTTACCTATGACAGAAATATAAACACCAAGACATCATATAACCCTGACAGGAGTAGCTGAACAGCAATCATCTGTAAGCTATGGTTCGGATTTACAGGCTCAGGGCTTTTCCTCAGATATTACAGGGGTTTATGATATTGGCGGGGCAAGCCAGACAAATTACAGGACTTCTTATGATTCAAGAAGGATCATTAACTCATTGCTTGGCCGGGCTAATTACAGTTATGCCGACAAATACCTGCTCACAGTAAGTTACCGGGCAGATGGATCTTCGGTTTTTGGTGAAAAAAATAAATGGGGCTACTTCCCTTCCGCTTCACTGGCCTGGAGGGCATCCGAAGAAGAATTTATTAAAAACCTAAGCATTTTTACTGACTTAAAGTTCAGAGGCAGCTGGGGAAAAACAGGTAATCAGGCAATCGCTCCTTATGGCTCCTTGGCCAAAATCGGATCGGGTCTGAACTATCCTTATAATGGTACCGGTACTACAGATACCGGTTATGGGATAATAAGTGCAGCAAACGTGGATTTAAAGTGGGAAACTACCGCTCAAACAGATTTAGGTATTGATATGAGCTTTTTTAAGGGCAGGCTGACCGCTACTGTTGATGTTTACAAAAAGACTACCTCTGATTTGCTTTTAAACAAACCAGTTCCTTTTTATACAGGTGCACCAAGTGCTCAAATACTTGCAAACGTTGGTTCAGTCGGGAACAAGGGTCTTGAAATTACAGTGGGAGGCGATCCTGTTGCCGGCACTTTCAAATGGAACACCAGCATTAATATTTCAATGAATAGAAGCAAAGTGCTGAGATTAGTGAACTCACTGCCAATGGGCCTTAAAACAAGCACAGGCGGTGGATACCAGATCTACAATGCAGCTTCTAACTCCCTTATGTATTTACAGGAAGGACAACCTATGGGGCAGATGCGCGGTTATATAGTTGAAGGAACATGGGCAGAGAGTGAGCGTGCGGAAGCCCTTGCATTTGGACAGTTACCCGGCGATCAAAAATATCTGGATGTAAATGGGGATGGCAAGATTACTGAAGCCGGAGATGTGACAACAATTGGAAATTCCTCACCAAAATTTGTCTTTGGATGGAACAATAACATCTCGTATAAAAACTTTACCCTTTCAATCCTTATTCAGGGATGCAAGGGTAACGACATATTTAATGCTACAAGAATTCAAATCGAAAACCCCAGCAAGGGTACCAGTACGGCTTTAAATAACCGATGGACGATTGATAATCAAAATACGGATGTGCCGGCATTTACCGATCAGATAACAAGGAGAGATGAACTTCTGGGTGTAACATCGAAAGTAAGCTTAGGGAAGTCGCCTAACCGGTTAAGCAGATATGTAGAAGACGGATCGTATGCACGACTGAAAAACATAACCCTGGGATATAATTTGCCTCAATCGCTTGTAAGTAAAATAGGCTTAACCAGTCTCAGGGCCTTTGTTACCGCTACTAACATACTCACGTTAACCAGGTATACAGGATATGATCCCGAGGTAAGCTCGTTTAATGTCAGTACCGATGCGGTGAGAGGGATAGACTTAAGTAATTACCCTACTGTAAGGACAATAACTTTAGGAATCAATCTAACTTTCTAATAATATGAAAAATATATATTCTAATATTTTATTGAAGGGCAGTATAGTATTGCTCCTGATATTTGGGGCATCATGTCAGAAACTTAACGAGAGCCCTAAAGGACTGTCAACCCCTGACAATTTTTATACTACCCCTGCCCAGTGCGAAGCAGCCTTTGCTGCCTCGATGAACAACTTATATGACACATGGTCAGGTTATGAAAATGTATACGGAGCATTTCCGGATGGACAATATACAAATGTGGACCTGGCTTATGGCGCTAATTATAATGCAGATTATTGGCAAATACATTATAGAGCAATTAATGATATAAATGCAGTTCTGAAAGCGGTTGTAAAACGTAAGAGTTTAGGTTCAAATGACCCCGAGGTAATCAACAATGTAATTGCCCAGGCAAAATTCCTCAGATCCTTTAATTATTTTACTCTGGTCAGATTGTGGGGTAAAGTTCCATTTATAACGGAAAATACTCCTGATCCTATCAGTACCCCGTTAACACCTGCATCACGTCTTGAGATTGCAGCTATATATGATTCCTTGCGAGACTGATTTAACATTTGCAATTGCTCATCTGGAAGACTATGATGCCTCCCGTCCTGCCAGACCGAACATATGGTTAGCAAAAACATTATTGGCAAAAATGTATATAACGAGGGCAACGAATCCCTTAAATGAAACAGACGTACTATGCCAAAGCGAGGGATCTTGGCGGATGACATAATTCTTCATGGCCCATATCAACTTCTTCCAAAATTTGATGATGTTTTCAAATCCAGCAATAAAAATAATCTGGAAATTATCTGGGCATTTCAAACCACCGATGATGATCCAAATGTAGATGGAATAGCCATGGCCCCTTCAGAGTGGGGCGGATGGAGTGGCAGGAGCTGTTAAACCGCGCTGGGCAGAAGAGTATCCTGACCAGCCCCGAAAACGCAGCTCATATTTTGATGGATTTTCCATCTGATATTACCACCGACCCTATGGGGCCAATCATAAATTACAAAAACTCCATTGACGGAACTCCTTATATCCAAAAATATCTGTGGCCCATGATTACATTGGAAGAGCAACTTAACATCTCCAGACAATATGCCCCTATATACAGGTTTCCGGATGTTCTGCTGATATATGCCGAAGCAGCCAATATGGCGGGCACCGGACCAACTCAATTAGCAGTAGATCGTATCAACCTCATTATTGACAGGGCTAATACTGACGGAACAACCGGTTTAATGACCGGTACGGAGCCAAGGGCAACGATGGCAATGTCGCAAACAGAGTTTGATGCAAAAGTGATCAGGGAAAGAGACCTGGAACTCTGTTTTGAGAACGATCGGATATTCGATGTTTTCAGAAAAAAATTGTTGCAGGAAGTAACCGTTGACGAGGAAGGAGTACCTAATCCTGACTTTAATGAAAATTGTTATTTATTCCCCATCCCTGTTGCAGATGCTTTGGACATTGGTCAGAATGCCGGATACTAATATTCAGTTTTTTCAATAGTTAGTAAATAAGGATGAAGAGTCCCGGGACCATTCCCGGGGCTTTTTTAGTTCAGCATTTTCTTTCAAAAGCTTATTTATAATTCATAAAATAACTTCAGATCAGTTTTTTTTTAAATATCTTTTGCCTTTCAAACTACAATGAACAGAGTAAAAGTAAAAGTTGAGGGCATAAATTACCTGGATTCCTCACCTGTTTCCGTGGAAATTGCCGATGGTAAAATTCTCAGTGCAGAACGAATAAATAAGCTTTCAGAAAAGGACAGGCATTTCTTTATCGCTCCCGGGCTGATCGATATCCAGGTTAACGGATATTCATCGATATCATTTTCACTTGAAGGAAAGAATAAAAAGACGGCAAAAGAAGAGGCGCTTAGTGTCGCTGATGTTATGAAAGTAACTGAAGCCCTATGGAAGGAAGGCGTAACAACATATTTCCCCGCACTGACCACAAATAGCCGGGAGCTGTTGTTAAAGAATATTGCCATTCTGAAAAGAGCGAAAGATAGTCCTTCCTTTATGGGTTCGATACCCGGGTTTCACCTCGAGGGTCCTTATATATCACCGGTAGATGGCTACCGTGGAGCACATCCCAAAGAGTATGTCCGTAATCCTGACTGGAATGAATTTCTTGAATTATACAAAGCTGCCGGGGAAAAGATACTCCTTATTACCCTTGCCCCGGAGATTGATGGCGCCCTTAATTTTATTAAAAAGTGCAGGGAAAAGAATATTGTAGTCGCATTAGGACATCATAACGGTTCAGCAGAGATGATAAAACAGGCGATCGATATTGGAGCAGTGTTGGCAACACATCTGGGCAACGGATGTGCCAAAATAATAAAAAGGCATTTGAATCCTATATGGCCCCAGCTGGCTGACGACCGTCTGATGATAAGCATTATCTGTGATGGCTTCCACCTTCCGCCGGAGATGATCCGCGTTTTTTACAAAGTGAAAGGGCCCGATAATATTATACTTATATCAGATATAACCAGTTTTGGAGGATTGCCTCCCGGTGAATATAAAATAGAAACCGGGGAGACAATTGTGAAAAGTTCCGAAGGAAAGGTCTGTGTATCAGGAGAAAATGGTGTGCTTTACGGTTCAGCTTCGCCGTTGGCTAAAGGAGTCGGACATATTATGAAAGTAACGGGATGTGACCTGGCAGAAGCAATTCAGATGGCTTCAACAAATCCTGCCCGGCTTCATAATTTAAACGACCGTGGAAAACTGGAACCCGGAAAGCGGGCCGATATAATTCTGTTTACAATGGATGATTTCAGGATGAAGATAGCAAAGACCATCGTCGGCGGTAAAATTGTATATCAGTCAAAGT
The DNA here is from genome assembly GCA_963791065.1 of uncultured Bacteroidales bacterium. Lineage (GTDB taxonomy): Bacteria > Bacteroidota > Bacteroidia > Bacteroidales > VadinHA17 > LD21. Next base: position 174,346 of record CAWBQN010000027.1, on the reverse strand, counting down.
GAATAGCTAGCATCATGAAGAAATATATAAGTTTAATTTGGGCTATCTTACATATAGATATTAACCTAAAATTTATACCATATGAAAAGTAACACCAACACAAGAAGGATTTTTATAAAAAGAACCATTACCGGCTCGGCAGCTTTATATGCCGGTGGAATCCTACCGCTTTTCAGCGCTAAAAGTTATAAGAAGATAATAGGTTCAGGCGACCGTGTAAATGTTTGTATCATGGGAGCTAATTCAAGGGGATTTTCACATGCTGAGAATTTTACCCGTCAGCCGGACTGTTCTGTGATACATATTTGCGATGTGGACTCAAGTGTTGTTGACAAAACGGTTGCCAGGGTTCAGGAGCTTGGGGGTTATAAACCGAAAGGCTTTGCCGATATCCGTAAATCTCTTGAGGATAAAGATCTGGATGCGGTTGTAATTGCTGCTCCCGATCACTGGCATGCCCCGGCTGCGCTTCTGGCATTGAAAGCCGGAAAAAATGTGTATGTGGAAAAACCCTGCAGTCATAACCCTCATGAAGGGGAAATACTTACACAAGCTGCAAAAAAATATGGGAAAAAGGTTCAGATGGGAAACCAGCGACGATCCTGGAATAATGTTAATTATGGCTATCAATGAACTGAAATCCGGAGCAATCGGACGGGTCTATCTTGGCAAAAGCTGGTATGCAAATACAAGAGGGTCGATTGGTATCGGAAAGATAGCACCGGTACCGGAATGGCTGAACTGGGAATTATGGCAGGGACCGGCTCCAAGAAAGGAATTCAAAGACAACTGTTGTGCATTATAACTGGCACTGGTTCTGGCACTGGGGTACCGGAGAAGCTCTTAATAACGGTACCCATATGGTCGATCTGCTGCGCTGGGGTATGGGATTAAATTATCCGGTACGTGTCAGCTCCAATGGTGGCAGATATCAATTCAAAGATGATTGGGAGACTCCCGATACACAGGTCATAAGTATGGATTTCCCGGAAAATGTCACAATTACATGGGAGGGAAGAAGCTGTAACGGGAAGCCTGTTGAGGGTGACTCAGTAGGGGTGGTATTCTATGGGGAAAAAGGCAGCCTTATGATAGGAGGCGGCAATGCTTATAAGGTTTATGATCTGAAAGGAAATCTTATAAAGAAGTGAAGGATACAATGTCGGCCAATGCCTTGAATCAGGTCGGACCAGGGGATGCTCTTGATATTCCTCATATCAGGAATTTCCTGAATGCAATAAAGACCGGAGAAAAGCTCAATTCAGATATCGAATCCGGTTATAAAAGCACGCTTGCTGGTTCAGCTTGGAAATATTGCCCAGAGAGTTGGTCATTCGCTGGATATTGATCCTGCCAACGGACATATCCTAAATGATACAAAAGCTATGGCCTTATGGAACCGTGAGTATGAAAAAGGATGGGGGATGGTTTTGTAGACAGGACAGAGACAAAAATTCACAAACAATCCGTCAAAGAAGTTAATAGAGATATCTAAATATCAGATAATGAATAAATTGTATTATATCTTTCCGCTGCTAATAAGTCTGGTTTTACCGTCATGTAAACAAAGTCAGGCTAAAGAGGCAAAAACAGGTACTGACGCTGATTTTCCAAAGGAAATGGTTGATTTTGTACCTTATAAAAGCAATCCTGTATTCAGCGGGACCAATACAGAAACATGGGATAAGCATATCCGTGAGAGGGGTTATATACTGTTCGAAGACGGCATTTTCAAGATGTGGTACACAGGTTATGTTGGCGGCGACAATGATCCGAAATCCCTTGGTTATGCTACTTCAACAGACGGTATAAGCTGGACCAGGTATCCTCAAAACCCGATCTTCAGCGCCAAGTGGACCGAGGACATGTTCGTAATAAAGCATGAGGGCCGGTATTACATGTTCGCCGAAGGGAAAAATGATGTGGCACATATGCTGACTTCACCTGACGGACTTAACTGGAAAGAGGAGGGAGACCTTCAGATCCGGACTGTTGCCGGAGACACTATTCATGGGCCATATGGTACTCCTTCGGTGGTGATCGAAAACGGTAAATGGTACCTTATTTATGAACGAAACGATGACGCAATATGGCTCGCTACATCACAAGACCTGAAAATATGGACCAATGTTCAGGATGAGCCAATTTTGAAAAGAGGGCCGGAACCTTACGATTCAGGTGCAGTGGCCTGTAATCAGGTTGTAAAATTCAGAGGGAAATATTATATGTATTATCATGGCTCGACCAATGCCGGATGGGCAACGCCGGGAGCAACTTCAATCTGGACATCTGGCGTTGCCATGTCAACCGATATGATACACTGGGTAAAATACCCGAAAAATCCTATCGTTGAAGGAGATCATTCAAGCCCGATTTTAGTACCTGATGGAAATAAATACCGTCTGTACACGATGCACGATAAAGTGTGGCTATATTTTCCCGCTTCTGCCCAGGATGCAAATAACATCTTACTGAAGAACTATCGTCCGGTCTCAATCTATAAAATTCCTGTGACACATATCGACAGGGCGGCTTATCCTGTTATCGATATGCATTCGCACGATTATGCAAAAACCGGCGATGGAATAGCGAAATGGGTTAAGAGTATGGACGAATGCGGGATTGAAAAAACAATCATTCTGTCCTGTGCCACCGGAACTAAATTTGATTCAATAGTTCATCTGTACGGCAGATACGGAAAAAGATTTGAGATCTGGTGTGGTTTTGATTACACCGGATATGACAAACCAGGTTTTGGACCTGCTGCTGTAAAGGAACTCGAAAGATGCTACAGGATGGGAGCCCGGGGTGTCGGTGAAGAAGGAGACAAAGGATTCGGCTTATATTACTCTGAACCTGTACAGGCTATCGGAATGCACTTTGATGATCCGAGGATGAAACCCTTATTTGAAAAATGTGCTGAATTACATATGCCGGTTAATATCCATGTTGCTGACCCAATATGGATGTATGAGAAAATGGATTCGACAAACGACGGACTGATGAATGCAGAGAAATGGAAAGTCGATATGACCAGACAAGGGATCATTGGATTTGATGCCTTGATCCTGTCGCTTGAAAATGCCGTGAAAAACAACCCACGAACCACTTTTATAGCATGCCATTTTGCAAATCTTAACCACGATATCAATAAACTGGGTGAGCTTCTGGAGAAATACCCAAATCTCTATGCAGACATCTCAGCACGGTATGCCGAATCGGCAACAATCCCCCGTTATATGAATACCTTTTATGAAAAGTATCAGGACCGGTTGCTCTATGGCACAGATATGGGCCCTGATACTTCTATGTACAGAATTACATTCCGGATATTGGAATCCACAGATGAGCATTTTTATGAGATCGCCTTATTCGATTATCATTGGGCACTGAATGGATTCGGACTTTCCGGTAAAGTATTACAAAAGCTTTATCACGATAATGCTGCCCGGATACTAAATTTTAAGCAAGAAAAAATGTAAAGTACAGGAACCTTTTCAATCCATATTAGCGTGAAATACTCTTGTAAGATTAAAACCAATGAAAATATGACCCTTTGACCATTTACCGGCAGTATTGGTTAGTACCATATTTTCATTTGTACCCTGGGCATTGCTGAAAAGTACCTGGAACTGATGACCTCCGGTATTAATGTCGAGACCCAGGGTAAGAGGAAAGGTTTTTGTAAAAGGTTCATTTGTAAGAATTTGAATATGTTTTGGAAAAATTGGAATATATTCAGCTATCAAACCGAACTTTTCAGCCAGTCTTATCCTTCCGTCAAGATCAACTGCAAAGAGATCCAATGCACCTCCGGTTCTTACATCGTACGCGGTATGTAACCATAAAGGTGATACCTGAAATGAGAAAATACCCTGGTTTCTGGCAACAAAAATCTGGTTTACATAGCTTAGCCGCGAGCCAAATGAAGTGTGTCCTTCAGGGAAATAGTTAGGCAAGTTGTTATTAAGAACTGAAATATAGTACGATAAAGATACCGGAATGTTGCTTTTATTTTGTTTAAGAATAGAGGCTTTAAGCTCAAGATCATAAGTTTTAACTGACAAACTTCTTCCTATGCCTGCTGACAACCAGTCGGTTATACCGTATTCAAAACCGATCCTTGTGAGGGCGAAATCTATTCCAAAAAAGTCACGGGCTCCGCTACTTATATCATTGAAGCGATGCTGTACCACAAAGTGAAATTCGCTCCGGGGTGTGGTCATCACCGACTGTGCCATGCCGATCCGTGAAGTGCTGAAAGTGTTTTCATATGAGCCGCCAGTTGTATCAGGTGGTGGGACATCGGGTTTCTGACAATCCGCATCATAAAAAAAGAAGAAGAGAACAATAATTATAAGAACTGACTTTGCATGGCAGTTCAGGCGATTTTCCTTAAAACAGATTTGGTTTTCCATTTCACAAGAATTTAATTGTACAATCAGACTATTTGCAGTAAAGAATTTAATTGGGTTAGCGCTTCGGTTAAATGAGTACAGATGCTCATGGTGATCAAAGGGTTATATTACAAAAATACAGTATACTTCAGAGATTAAGCTTTTCAGATTAAAATTAAATTATTTTATTGTTTGTTATAAAAATATTTTTACATTTGTTTCGTAATTAGACGAAACACTAAATGAAATGGAAGTAAAAGAGAAGGTCTATACCGATAAGCAGGAAAAGATAGCCAGATACTCAAAAGCGCTGGGACATCCGGTAAGAGTGTTTATAATGGACTTCCTGGTGAAGAATACTGATAAATGTTGTTATAGCGGTGATATGGCAGAAGAACTTCCCATTGCGCGTTCAACACTTTCCCAGCATCTCAAGGAATTAAAAGAAGCCGGTTTGATACAGGGAGAAATAAATCCACCATATATTAAATATTGTATAAATAAGACCGGCTGGTCAGAAGCCAAAGAGTTGCTTGGCACATTTTTTAACAGGAAATAATAAATAATCGTATAATGGAAATAAAAATATTAGGAACAGGCTGTTCAAAATGCAAAACCCTTGAGGAAATTACCCGTAAAGTGGTAAATGATAATGGGATTGATGCCCACATTACAAAAGTTGAAGACATTGTCGAAATCATGAAATTCAACATCATGACAACTCCCGCCCTGGTTGTAAACGAAAAAGTTGTATCAAAAGGACGTATACCATCAGTTGATGAAATAAAACAATTTCTAACCAAACAATAACTAACCCCATGAGAAAATTCTTTTTAATTAGTATTGTATTGATCAGCTCTGGTTGGTATTTCATGTAACGCCCAGACAAACCAGAAACCTGCTTCAGTTTCAAAGAATGGCGATGTTGAGGTTTATTACTTTCACATGACGATACGTGTGTAACCTGCAAAACAGTGGAAGCGGAAGCCAGAAAAAATGTCGAAATGCTTTATGCTGATCAGGTTAAAAGCGGGAAGATAAGTTTTACTGCTTTAAATCTTGAAGAAGCAACCGGAAAAGCAATGGGAGAAAAACTGGGTGTAAACAGTCAGACACTCCTGATTGTAAAAGGTGACCAGAAGATCAATATTACGAATGAAGGTTTTCTTTATGCTTTTCACAGCCTCAAAAATTTACTGAGGTTATGAAATCGAAGATAGATCCTCTGATTAAATAATTCTGGGGCTGGTGCTGGTGTGCTAGGTAGCTAGTTGCTTGTTAGTAAGGTACTATCGTACCAGGCAACAAGTACCAAGCAACCAGCACCAAGCACCAAGCAACCAGCACCAAGCACCAAGCACCAAGCACCAAGCACCAAGTAACCTGATTAATAACGTGAATGATCTTTTTGGACAAGCCAACACAATATTTCACTAATGGATTTTCTTACAAATCTTCTTGATAGTAGTTCCATGCCATGGGTTACAGCCTTATTACTTGGCCTGATGACAGCTATCAGTCCATGTCCATTGGCAACAAATATTACAGCAGTCGGATTTATCAGCAAAGATCTGGAAAACCGCAACAGAGTATTTTTCAATGGATTGTTTTATACTCTTGGAAGAGCAGTTACCTATACAGTAATTCCACTAATTATTTTTCTTGGAGCAGATCAGTTTAAATTCTCAGGGTTCTTCCAGCGGTACGGTGAGAAAATCATCGGACCATTGTTATTGTTAATTGGAATATTCATGCTTGATATTATAAGGATAAATTTCCCCGGCTTAGGAAGACTCTCAGAAAAGATGGAAAAGAGAAAGTCGTGGAGGTTTATTGATGCAGTATTGCTGGGGATGGTTTTTGCTCTTGCTTTTTGCCCTTACAGTGGAGTATTGTATTTCGGAATGCTTGTTCCCTTAACCGTATCAAGTGCATCAGGACTATATCTGCCAGTTATATTTGCTGTTGCAACAGGAATCCCGGTAATCATTTTTGCATGGGTGCTGGCTTATACTGTATCAGGATTGGGTGGCCTTTATAATAAGATAAAAATATTTGAACTCTGGTTCAGAAGAGTCATTGCCGTAGTCTTCATCGTTGTTGGTCTTTATTACATTTTCAGGATTTACTTATAAAAAATTTGTACATATTTATTTCGTAGTATGACGAAATATCAATTCTTATAGAAATGAAAAACATTAAAACAAATATCTGGTTACCTGTAGTATTATTACCTGTCTGGTACATAATATATCATTACCTCCAGCCCTTATCTGACTGGTTAATTGATTCTGTTTTCGGAATGACTAAAGGGGCACATCTGACTGAAGCAGTACGTTTCTTTGTTTTTGAATTCCCTAAAGTCATGATGTTGCTTACACTTATTATTTTCTTTGTTGGAATCATCAGGACATATTTCACGCCTGAACGAACAAGAAAGGCACTTGAAGGGAAGAAAACATTTACGGGAAATATAATGGCAGCAGCACTCGGTATTGTCACTCCATTTTGTTCATGCTCGGCAATCCCCTTGTTCCTTGGGTTTGTTGAAGCCGGGGTCCCATTGGGAGTCACATTTTCTTTTCTTATTTCCTCTCCAATGATCAATGAAGTTGCTGTTGTTCTTTTATATGGAATGTTCGGATGGAAGGTGGCAGCAATATATGTGGGAACAGGTTTGGTTATAGCAATTATTGCAGGATGGATAATTGGTTTGCTCAAACTCGAAAAATGGGTGGAACCATGGGTCTATGAGACACATCTGGGTAACAAGAATGAGGAAGAAGAAAAAATAACATTCGGTAGCAGAGTCAGTCTTGGTTATGATGCAATAAAGGATATTGTCGGTAAAGTATGGATTTATGTAGCCTTAGGTATTGCTGTCGGAGCAGGTGCACATGGTTATGTCCCGCAAGATTTTATGGTGGCTTTGATGGGCAAATCTGCATGGTATTCGGTTCCGTTATCAATATTAATTGGCATCCCGTTATATTCTAATGCGGCGGGAATAGTACCGATTGTTTCAGTGCTTATTGAAAAAGGAGCATCGCTGGGAACCTCCCTTGCTTTTATGATGGCGGTTATTGGCTTATCTCTGCCCGAAATGATAATCCTGCGTAAAGTACTGAAGCTACCGTTGATTTTCACATTTATTGGTGTAGTGGGATTCGGAATAATGATTGTAGGATATTTATTTAATATGATTTTTTAAGCAGATATATACCGATAAATTATGAATAACTTTAAATACTCGATCAAAACTTGATGCAAGATTAACTTCAATTGCAGGCTGATGATACACTGATTTGATTATCATTTTAAAAAGCATTGAATTGGTGCTGCAGGCTAGCTGGTCAAAGATTGACAAACATTACGGCCTGAGATAAAGCAGCTGAAAAACTAACCGGTAAGGTATCTTCATACTAAGACAAATCATGACAAGTTTGATTCTAGAAAAAAAATACAAGAGTAACTTTTATCTGAGTCTAGGTGATCTGTAAGGTGCATCCCATGCCAGCAAATGCAATCTGTTATGAAATCAATTGAAACAAAATATGGTAAAGAGGTAAAAATTGATTTCCATGATGTATGGACTGAAGCAGGCAAACCTTATGGTGTAAAATATGGCATTGAGGCAATCCCAACCCAGGTTTTTCTTGACGAAACCGGAAAGGAATATTTCAGGCATGTCGGATTCTTCCCCGAGGAAGAGTTAGTTAAAGGTGTTGCAACAGAAAGGAGTAAAACCGATTTAAATGAGTGGTCTTTTCGATAATTATGGCTTTGTAAGCAGTGGAATATTAAATGTTTCACCCCGTGAAGCATTCGAGTTATGCGGAAAAGGAGCTGTAATTGTTGATGTCAGAGAGGAGTATTTAAATAATTTTAAAAATTTTGATGTTCCTGAAATATTGTTTATCCCATTAAGCAAACTGGAGCAGAAATTATCAGAATTGCCACAGGATAAGTATCTCATATTTGCTGATACTGTCGGATTAAGAAGTAAAGAAGCAGTGGTTTTGCTTAAAGATAAAGGATTTATAAAAATTGCTAATATGGCAGGTGGAATTGTTGACTGGGAGCGTGACGGGTTGCCGCTTAAAACAAATATTGAAGAAAGGTTATCAGGTTCCTGCATGTGTCAGTTGAAGCCGAGGGAAGGGGGACAATAGTAATCAGTAAACAGTAATCAGAAAAGTAAAAAGTGTTAGTTAATCATTTATCCAAAATATATCATTATGAAAACAGTCAATTGGTTTTATCGGTGGCGGAAGAGTGACCAGAATTCTTCTGCAGGCATTTAAAAATAAAAATGCACAATTCAGTAAAATTGTTGTTACTGACCCTAACCAGGATGTCTCCGGTAATCTGAAAAAATCATTTCCTGATATTCAGATTGATAATGCATCCGTTGCAGCCTCGCAGGATATTGTTTTTATTTCCCTGCATCCTCCTGTTGTAATGGATACCCTTGAGCTTATAAAGGGTAGCATTAACAGCAATACGATAGTGATATCTCTTGCCCCCAAAATCACTATTGCGAAAATATCATCAAAACTGAACCAGACTAAAAACATTGCCAGGTTAATACCAAATGCAACATCATATATTAATGAAGGTTATAACCCGGTATGTTTTTCATCTGAATTTTACAGGAATGAAAAACAATGGTTCTCGATCTTCTAAATCTTATGGGAAATACTTTTGAGGTTTCTGAAGAAAAACTTGAAAGCTATGCTATCATGTCTGCCATGCTGCCAACATATTTCTGGTTCCAGTGGAAGGAGCTGGCAGAGATCGGGCAAAAAATGGTCTGTCTGAAAAAGAAAGTAACGATTCGATAAATGATACCCTGATTGCTTCATTAAACCTGATGTTCAAATCAGGTTTAACCCACAGGAAGTAATGGATTTAATTCCTGTAAAACCGATAGGAGAACATGAATCACAGATCACTGAGATTTACAGAACTAAATTGATCGGATTGTTTGAAAAGATAAAACCATGATAAACAATCTGTTATAAAAAACTCTTTCTATAAATAAAAAAATAACATCTAAAATAATTGTGATTTATAAATAACCAATTATCTTTGTAAGTAAATACTTACATACAATGACACGCAAAACAACTGACATCAGACAAGAGGAAATAAAACAGGCTGTCCTTGATATTATTTATACCGATGGTTTGAAAAACCTCTCTACACATAACCTGGCAAAACGGATTGGTATGAGTGAAGGTTCTATATTTCGTCATTTTCCAACTAAACAAGATATCATTCTTTCCATTATAAATGATGTTCAGAATGACTTTATTGGGCAATTGCGGAACGTTTCTGACTCTGAGGAAGATCCGGAAACCCGCTTGAAAAAATTTATTTGTGCCACAATTGAATATCTCACAGCATAATAAAGGAATTACTATGCTTATATTTTCTGAAGCATCTCACAATAACGATGCAGCACTGAAAAGCCAGCTTCAGAAGATATTCAATAGTCAGAAGGAGCTTGTAAGCAAAATTATTCTTGATGGAATTGACTGCCGGAACATGGGACGATAAGTATGCCTGTTGAAAATCTTGCAATGCTTTATATGGGCATTCCGGTTTCACTTAATATCGAATTGATCCTCAGCGGGGGCGAGTTTCATACTGATAATTATTGCAACAGGATGATGCAGTTAATGCTTAAAATCCTGAAGAAGTAATTTTTTTCGTCTATAACAATGTAAGTACTTACTTATATAATATGAAAAAAGCTATTTCAATAATAATTCTGCTCATTGGTCTGGTAAAAGTCAATGCCCAATCCGACAGCACTCAAAATTAAATTTGATTTGTCGGTACGTTACCGCTTCGAGTTGTGGAATGGCATGAATGCCAAAAACTATGGTGATGATAGTCCCTCAGCTATTGGAAAACTCAATGATAAGATCCTTTATCAAAGGGTCATTACAGGTCTGACTTTTAATCCATCTAAAAAATTAACCATTGCATTTCATTTGCAGGATGCACGTGCTTTCGGCTGGTCATTGCGTAATAGTAAATACCCCGATCTATTTAAAATTCGTAAGGCAGGTACTCAAACACCTTATTATACCATGAACCCCAATGAGGAGTTTTTTGAGATTTATGATGCTTATGTTGAATATGACCAGCTATTAAAAGATTTATCACTTCAAGCTTGGCAGGCAAAAAATATTTTATGGCGATACAAGGATATTTGGTCCGGGCGAATGGGGAAACACAGGGCGTTGGACATGGGATGCATTGAAAGTTTCTTATAAAAAGGGCGAAAATTTTATCGATGTCTTTGCAGGAGGAACTAAAATCCATGATCCTGAAAAAATTTCCATTCCATTTACCCGGACCGAGTTTTGGGGTGGAGGAATGTACTCACATCTTGGTATTCCTAAGGTAATGAACATTGAACCTTTCTTATGTCTTAAAAACTGAAGGTTCGGCAGATTATATCAACACTCTTGAATTTAGCAGGAATTGGACGGGTATAAGAATTTTTAATAACGATTTTTATCATTTTGTTTTGATCTGACAGCAGTTAAGGAATTTGGCAGCGAGAGCGGTAAAAGGATAAATGCTTACGGCTGGTTTGCCAAAGCCGGATATCAATTCCATAATATACCGTCAAAACCCATCATCAGTATAAGGGAGAGTTATGCTTCAGGAGGTAAAAAAACTGATGCTGAAATTCACACTTTCGACCCGGCCTATGGAGCCAGCGATATGTACTATGGGAGGATGAATCTTCTAACCTGGTCAAACCTCGATGACCGCGAAATCGTATTGGAATTGTTCCCTGTTAAAGATATGTGGGTTGAAATGAAATACAACCGGTTTTATATCCCTGTTCCTGATGATGTAACACTTTTGAATACCATGAAGTTAGAACCGGGGAAGCATCATTTAGGTGATGAATTCGATGCTTTTATCAGGTATCAGGTTCTGAAACACTGGCAATTGACAGGAGCATTCGGATATTTTATACCGGGAGAATTATCTCCGATAAATAATGAACCAGCTAAGAATGCAGAATGGTTTGCTTTGCAGGTGCTTTTCACTTTTTAGTTCTTAAACAACTTAAAATTATGGCATACTTTATTGTGTTTCTGATTATTACGATTGCTTCCTTCATTTTTGCCATGCTCGGACTTGGTGGCGGAATGGTTTATGTTCCGGTTATCAACTGGTTTGGCTTCGATATGAAAGAGGTGGCAATCCCTCTCGGACTTCTGCTCAACGGATTAAATACCTTGTTTGCCCTTATCCCTTTTGCCCGCAAGAAGCTTATTGACTGGAAGGGCGGAGCTGTAATGGCAGTTGCTGCGGTATTGCTTCACCTGTGGGTTCCTGGTTTGCTCAATATGTACCGGTAGGAACATTGAAAATATTCTTTGCTGCGTATGGTTGTAGTTGCTGCCGTCAGAACCTTAATGGTTTCAGGCAATGCAGAACCCGATTCTATGATGTCATTTAAAAGACGGGCTGTCATTGGTCTTTTTGTCGGGATTTTCGCTGGTTTTGTGGGAGGTATGTTAGGTATTGGCGGTGGTTTCATTATTGCTCCGATCTTAATGTGGATGGGATATAAGACAAAAGAAGCTGCTGCAACAACAGCCTTTGTTGTCACTTTCTCTTCCTTCTCAGGTTATTTCGGACACATGGCACAAGGACACATGAATTGGACACTTACTATTATTTTAATTGTATCCGTGATCATTGGTTCCCAGTTTGGTGCAAGATATCTGTCTTCAAAAGCCAAATCAAGGCAGGTCAAGATTATATATGCTGTTGTATTGCTGCTGATAGCAGCTAAATTGGTTATTGATGTTCTGTTAAAATAAATTCTTATAATATTCACTTTAATATTTAAAATCATGATTGATCCAAAAGACTGGCTCGAATTCGGGCAAAAATTTCACGGGCATAAATGTCCTGCAATGCCAATGGGCTTACGTGTTGGCGCTGCTGCAATGAATAAACTCGGAATTGAACGTGCAAAAGACGGACAGATTGTTGCTTTTGTCGATCTGGGCGATGACCATTGCGCCACTTGTTATGGCGATGGTTTGCAGGTTATAATGGGAACTACATTTGGCAAGGGAAACCTTAAGAAAACACATAAAGGAAAATGGGCAGTTACCGTAGTTGACAAAGCTACCAGCAGGGCAGTGAGAGTAACCCCTAAAGCGGAAGCAATGCTTAACAACAAAAAAACAGCATTTTTTACTGACTATCGTATGCTTGGCAAACCGGCAAGCACAGTTCCGGCAGAAATAGTTGACCCGCTTGTGTCCGGTGTTATGAATGCTCCTGATGATAAGCTCCTGAATATTTCATCCATATTCGAATATAAACTTGAACCAAAAAAGGACAGTTTTGATGGTTTTGTATGCGAAGAATGCGGTGAGATGACTGTGATGGAATATGGCAGGATAAAAGGAGATAAGAAGGTTTGTATTGATTGTGCTTCAAAATAGTTCTTCACTATTGTGAGGAAAAAGCTGAACAGTTGCTGTTCAGCTTTTATTGTATTTATCTGATTTCGGCATATATTCTAAAATGTTTATCCGTTAAGTTTAGTATTTTTCAATTGAATTTGTTATACATTAGTACAATTTGTGAAAAAGCCCTATGTCCAATCAAGCCAAACTATTTGAAACAAGACCGATTGCAGATGTATTATCTGATTTTAAAGTACAAGCTGAGAAAGGTCTTTCAGACTGAAGAAGTAAAACAACGGCAATCCACTTATGGTCTTAATGAAGTCGCCGGAGAAAAAGCAATCAATGGTTCTGCTGTTTCTGAAGCACTTTTGGGGACTTCCGGCCATTATGCTGGAGATTACCATTGTGTTATCATTTTTGCTTCATAAGTATGTTGATGTTTATATAATTGGTGGGTTGATGTTGTTCAATGCCATTATAGGCTTTATAGAGGAGAGCAAAGCTGCAAGGACGGTGCAGGCTTTAAAGCAAAGTTTACAGGTGATTGTACGTGTCCTGCGAAACTCTGAATGGCAACAGGTGAGCGGTAACCAATTGGTTCCCGGTGATATTATACGTATCAGGACCGGAGATTTTATTACTGCTGATGCTAAAATAATCGATGGCACAGCCGATGCCGATCAATCTGCCCTTACAGGCGAATCAATGCTCATCGCAAAAAAGAAGGTGATATTTTGTTCTCCGGATCTGTAATTAAAAATGGTGAATGCAATGCAGTTGTAACAGCAACAGGTGTTAATACTTTTTTCGGCAAAACAATCCGGTTGGTTCAAATGGCAAAACCACACCTGCACATGGAAGAAGTAGTAGCCAATGTAGTAAAGATATTATTTGCACTTGTGCTGGTATTTGTCGGTATCACTATCTCTCTTTCTTTACTGCGTGGGGAAACCATTATATCCATGCTTCCTTTGGTACTGATTTTATTGGTAACCGCTGTTCCTGTGGCAATGCCTGCCATGTTTACGGTAAGTATGGCAAAAGGTTCACAGCAGTTAGCTGCCAAAGGTATTCTGGTTAGCCGTTTAAGCGCTACAGAAGATGCTGCAACACTCACCACCTTGTGCATTGACAAAACCGGAACTATTACACAAAATAAATTGTCAATTCAGGATATTGTGGCAGCTGAAAATTTTACAATTGACGATATTTTGCGCTATGGGTGTGCTGGCCTCCGTAGCTGCTAACAACGATCCTATTGATATGGCTTTTCTGCAAAAGGCGGCGGATAATAAAACAGATACTTCAGGTTACCGGCAAACCTCATTCACTCCTTTTTCAGCTGCTGTCAAAAGAACAGAAGCTATGGTGCAAAAAGACGGCAAACAGTTTAAGGTAATGAAGGGTGCATATAATACTATCAAAGGATTATGCAACCTTCAACAATCAAAACTTGACATAACAGTTGATACCTGGGCAGCAAAAGGATTTAAAACAATGGCTGTTGCTATTCAGAAAGATAATGTAACAACAATGGCTGGCATTGTGGCACTTGTTGACCCTCCGTTATCTGATTCTGCAAAGATGATTAAAGAGATTAAGGAATTGGGAGTAACAGTAAAAATGCTTACCGGTGATGCGCTGCCAATCGCTAAAGAGATAGCTACACAGGTAGGAGTGGGGGATGATATTGTTGCTGCCGGCTTGCTGCGGGAACATGGAGCGGGGAGTGATAATCATTCCATTATTATTGCTCATGAAGGATTTGCGGAAGTGTTGCCGGAAGATAAATTTACAATCGTAAAAACATTACAACAACATCAGGAGATAACAGGTATGACAGGTGATGGGGTTAATGATGCCCCTGCCTTAAAGCAGGCTGAAGTGGGCATTGCTGTTAAGTCGGCTACCGATGCAGCTAAACAGGCTGCCAGTGTAATTTTACTGCAGGAGGGATTGGAGAGCATTATTAATCTGATAACTGTTGGTCGCACTATACATCATCGGATTACAAATTGGGTAGTAGCCAAAATCTCAAAAACATTATACACAGTTGTATTCGTATGTGCTGCTTACTTTATTACCGGAAGCTTTGTAGTGAGTGCTTTTGATATGGTACTGCTGTTATTTATAATTGATTTTGTGACACTGACATTATCCACTGACATCGTCAGCTGGTCAAAAAAACCTGAAAGCTGGAATATTAAACCTTTGGTAAAAAAAGGCTTTCTTTTGGGAATATTATTGATTGCAGAAGCATTGGTATGGCTGTTTGTAGGAAAGAAATATTTTAATCTTATTGACATTGATCAGTTGCACTCTTATGGATTTGCTTCACTGTTTTTTGCCAGTATTCTCAATATTTTTGTTGTCCGTACTCCAACAAGGTTTTATGAACATGCTATAGGGAAATACTTGCTATGGGCAATAATAGCGGATATAGTGTCTGCCTGTATAATTTTATCAGTGGGTTTGCCGGGTTTACACAGCCTGCCGCTTATTGTTACCGGAAGCAGTTTATTATATTTTGCCTTTTGCAGTCTGATTGTAAACGACTGGATAAAAGTAAAAGTGAATTAATGAGAATTCATCAATCCCTTTTCTTGATCAGAAGTAAATTAATTTTTATGCTTATAAAAATATTTGCCTGTAAGAAGTAATCCTGCGAAAACAAATGCAGCAAATATCATACTGCTCACAGCGAGTTGCATCCCTCCTGACAGAATATGACCACTGGTGCAGCCTCCAGCCATCTGGCGCCAATTATAAGAATGAATCCGCCAATAAATGACCAGATTATCCTTTTTGAAACGGATTTACCTTTATATTTTTCCCAGTTACTGTGAATTAAAGTTATTTTGAATTCTTTTCTGAAAAGTGAAATTACTATGCCTGAGACAAATGCACCGGTTAAAAACAATACTTCCCATTGACCGGGCCCCTGGACTTTTGGAAAGTAGCTATTTTGTGTTGTTCCTGTAATTAAATCAGCTACATATGGGTATGCCGTGGAAGCGCCGATTATACGATTTGTTCCGACAGTAAGAAATACAATTGCATTTAAAATCGCCAACCCAATACCTGAATACAGCCATTTCAAATCGTTAGCTTTCTCTTTCTTATTAAGCCAAAAAGCTGACCACACAAATGACGCACCAAGAATAATATCAATAAGGTAGAAAATGAAATGATGCTGGCCAATGAGAGTGTACAATGAAATACTGCCAAGATCAGGACCTAAAATGCTTTGAACAGATGGTGATATTATGGTATATATAAAACCTCCGGCCAGACCGCCAGTTATCCCAATGAGTGCATCAACTGAACCTTCCCCGAGGGAAACCGGCAGTGTTCCCGGGCAGTAGCCTAAGATTGCCATGCCGATGCCAAAAATAATTCCCCCTATCGCTATACCACCAAGCAAAATTGGTTTTATATGATAAGAAGCAAATCCCAGTCCTATTTCAATTGCAATTATTATTGCTCCAACTCCAATTGCGGTTGCTATGGCTTTGGCGACAGCATAGTTTTCAAGTGTTGCCATTCCGCTTATTACATTGTACCTGTTCAGCTTTGCATATTGCAGGGCTGCACCAAACAAAAAACCCAGTACCAAAATAGTGACATTCATAATAATTTGTTTTTCTCTGTAAATGAGGATCAGAGTAAAGGTATTTTATTTTTCCAAAATAACGATATGATTTGTTAATAGTGAATTGGATATCTCAGTTATTATTTTCAAGCCGGATTCTTTTGCCAGATAATGAATACCTCCGTTAGCCATATAGCTTTTATAGTTTCTATAATGCTCTCTGCCTGCAATAAACTCAATTGCTTCACTTAAAAATCCTCCAAATCCGTCAGGTCCGGGAACCAGATAATCGCCTATAATTATTTTATCAGCTAACAGTGATATCACCTTAAGAAGATCTATCCTTTCTTCTTCATTAACCTCGTGAATAACATATGTTAATATAGCGAATTCAAATTTTTCATTATTTGAATTTAATATTTCACTAATGTTGCTGTGCTGAAAAGATATTTTCGGATCGGGATGTTTGAGTAATGATCGGTTCGCCCTGTCAATATTCCTTTTCGACAGGTCTATCCCTAAAAGAGATCTGCACTTACCGGCGAGAGCAAATTCCAGCCTGCCTGTTCCGCATCCTACATCAATTATTGTTGATTGCGGAGTCACCAGATCTTTTATCTGATCGAACAATTTATCCTGGTTCGGTGCAATAATTGTATCATAAAACCATCCGTCGTACCAGTGGTACTTATTATTTGTCATATATTTTCTATTATCTGCTAGCTAATTGAGTTTGGCTTCGCCAGAGGAAAGCGAAGAACTGTCGAAGCGAAGAGGAGCTCGACGAAATCAAAATCAATTTACTCTGGGGATGGGGTAAATAAATTGATTTTCGAGCGACAATGTCTGCGACCTGGAAATATTGTTTAAACATTCTGAATTAAAACACTCTTTAACTGGCTTTTGCTGACTACTCCCGACTGTCTCCATATCAGTTTGCCATTTTTAAAGATTATCAGAGTAGGAACACTCTGAACATTATATCTGCCCGCAATTTCATTATTCTGATCGACATCGATTTTTATAATCTTCACACTTTCTCCAAGTTCAGTTGCGACCTCTTTCAAAATCGGAGACTGTATTTTGCACGGACTGCACCATAATGCATGAAAATCAACGATTACCGGTCGGGAATCATTTATAATTGTTTCGAAATTTCCTTTCATATTATCACATTTTATATTTTAAACTGCCATTCGGACAGGATGCAACACATTCCAGACATTTAGAAAAGGTGTAACTGTCGCCAGGCCTGATCCCTTTCGGTTTATATAAACTGAATTTCGATGGCTCCATTGCCACTATGTAACATTTCTTGTCACAAATTCCGCAGTTTTTACAGCTGTCGGTGTTAAGTTTTATTTTAAAGAGAGAGTACCGGTTCAACCATCCTGAAATCCATGCTATCGGACATCCTATCTTATGGTATTGATACATTTGCCGGAATTTCCCATCGGGACTCATACTCATTATAAGTTCCATAATGAGTCCCATCGGGCAGACCCATCTGCAGAATACTTTACCGAAGATCACACCAAGGACGATCCCTGCGAGTAAAATATACCAGAGAGATATATTGAGTCGTGATATAGCCAGAAAAAGTGCAGTGCCGGAAATTGCCAATATTATAAATCTTTTGCTGACCAGAATTTTAAGGATTTTTTGCATTCACGATTTTTTAGGCAGCGTTAATTTGTTTTATAAGAAAATCTTTGGATTTTATACCTACGAAGCGATTTATCTCTTTTCCATTTTTGAAGAGTATTATAGTGGGTATGCTTCGTACCTGGAATTTTTGAGCCAGTGACTGAAATTGTTCTATGTTTACCTTCCCCACATGTGAATTACCAGCCAGTTCATCAGCGACTTCATTCAAAACAGGCGCCATCATTCTGCATGGTGCGCACCAGCTTGCCCAGAAATCGACAAGTACCAATTTGTTTTTTGTCTGGTGCTGAAAGTTTTTATCAGTCAATGTCAGTATCTTATCATTATCAGCAACAACCGGAATATTTTTCATTTTTGACCGGGCCAGCAGGTATAATGCGGAGAGAGTTAAGATTATTACACCTGTTACGATTAATGTGGTTTGCATATCAGCTGGTTATTTCAGGCATTTACTGCTGATGAGAACTCTTTATTCAGTATTGCTTTTACCTGATCTTTGGTCTGGATGCTTGAAGTAGCTTTTACCACTTTGCCGTTTCTGTAATAAATTGTAAATGGAATACCCATAAAACCGCGAACTTCAGGTATGCTCCTGATTACAGATGATTCAGGGTTGTCAAACTCCATATCATAGAACTTTACATGCTTGTATTCATCTTCAAGTTCTTCAGCTATGCCATAAACTGGAATACACATTGGACCCATGCGGCCGCAGATTACCATTACATTTTCATTTTCGCTGATTGCTTTCTTATGATCAGCTGCTGATTCGAGGTGTTTTAAATTTGTGTACAACATGATTTTTAATATTTATATTTACGATACAAAAATACTGCTCAATAGCTCATAAATAAAGCAATTGGGAGTTTCGCTAAACAACTTACAGGTTGAATCAGGACAACTTTTTTATTGATTTAAGTTAACGTTGAACGGCCATAAGATACTAATTGATGCTGCCCCGGAAAGTAGGTGGCGAAAACAGAGGAACGCCGTTTGCGTTTCTCACCCCTTGTTAACACATTGAACTTAAAAGCGATGTTAATGTTTATTTACCGGGCGGATAAACCCAACCCAGCGACATTTTATTAAACTGATAAAGTAAGACTGGAATAAAAGAAACAAGTGAGATTATTTTATTCTTAAAAAATAGCTATATGCAACATTTAAAATTATTTTCTGGAATTATTCTTTTAGCAGTTTTTTCGTTTGTATTCTCAGGCACTACGACGGCAGGTACGGACAAAGACAGTGCTTCAAATATTTCCGCATCCGCACCTTCCGGTTCGGGCAAGGATATGTATTATGAATACAATTCTACAACAGTTGGGAAAGACATGACCATTAAAACTGTTATGAAAATGTATGTTTCTTCAAACGGTAGTATGCGTGTGGAAATGGATGTGGAAAATTCTGCGATGAAGGGAAAAAGTTCAGGGCCAATGATAATTATTGGACATTCAGATAAGCCCAATGAAAGCATCTCAATCGATGATGCCACAAAGACCTATAGTATTAATCATTTTACTGACAATGATTTCAATACCGGTGAGAAAATAAAGTCTACTGCAACAAAAATCGGGGAAGAAAAAATCTTAGGCTTTAATAGTGTACATGCAAGAATTATTTCTAAGAAAAGCGTCGGCAGCATATATTCAGATGTAGATACCTTAGATATGTGGAGAAGTAACAATGTTCCGATGCAGGCCACTGTAAAAGAGCTATTTGACAAGTTTAATTCCAAAGGGATGGCCATGTACTCTGCCGATGTAGCAAATCAACTTAAGCAAATGGGCTGTGAAGGATTTATGACAAAAATGGAAATACATACGAAAAGATCCTCTACTACAGAAATACTTGTAAAAGCAGAGTCTCGCGATTTGCCTGCAAGCATGTTTCAGATACCTGCAGGATATAAAGAAGTTGAAAGTGGAATGTGAAGGAATAAATCTTACTCTTGAATATTGAGCTAATGCAATGAGGAACTGAAATTTTATTCACGATAAATGTTTGATGGAAAAGTATTATAAAAATATCGGGAATTATTTTTTGATTTTGATTCTTTTCATTGCCCTGGGTTTTTATTACCCTTACTTCTCCTTATTCCCTGGCTTTAAGTCAGTAACTGCAACCATTCATATTCATGCAATCAGTTTAATGATTTGGACACTTATTTTAATAGCCCAGCCCATACTGATCCGATATAAAAAATATAGAGCGCATAAAATTTTAGGAAGGGTTACTTATTTTTTAGTCCCTCTGGTTATACTTACTTTTTTTGGAGTAATGAGGCAACAATATTATGAAGGACTTGAAAGAAATTTATCTTCAGCACAAAGCCTTAAAGCATTGTTTGTATCGTTCACACAAGCTATCTCTATTATAATTTTTTATGTGCTTGCAATCATTAAAGTGCATAAGGGTAATATTGCAGCTCATATGCGTTACATGATTTGTCTTTTTTTGCAATTCATTCCGCCAACATTTGGAAGAACACTGGCATACTGGTTGGGTTTAAGACAGGTTTACACAAATACTATTGCGGTTTTAGTCAGTGTTTTTATTATCATCATATTGATTGCAGCCGACAAAAAAAGAAAAACAGTTTTTACACCTTATGTTGTTGCACTTTCGCTATATTTTGTTTTTAATGTCAGCTGGTTTGCTTTAGGCTGTCCGCTGTAAACTATTAAGTACACTCCGCTTAACACTGAATTGCTATTCCTGTTCTAAGTCCGGCGGAGGAAAAGAGAAAGAGAGACGCCTTAAAAGCGGAATTAAAACGATTCAGGAAAATAATTTTAAAAATTAATTATAATGAAAAAACGTGTAGCGAAATATGATATCTGATCACCGCTGCTTTTTTTGTTTCACCAGGGCATTTGAAAAGTTACTTGAGAAAGAAAATATTTCAGATGATGCAAAAAGCCGTTTCACTCTCGATATGATTAACTTATATCAAAGTAAACGTGATGATTTTTCTGCACCGCTCTTCTCGCGGGAGCTTCATCACATCTTAAGAAGATATACTCATAATCCTGATCCTTACAAGAATGTAAAAATAGAGAATAACAATCAGGCTTTAAGCATGTTACCTGAACTGGAACATTTAGTGCAACAATCAGGTGATCATTTCATCACTGCATTGAGGCTTGCAATTGCAGGAAACATAATCGATTTCGCGGCAAGTGACAAATTCGATCTGCAGGCAACAATCGGCAAATCGCTTCTTTCTGAATTTGCCATTGACCACTCAGAGCAATTAAGAGCTAAAATAAAAAACGCTAATGCAATCCTTTACCTTGGAGTTAATGCAGGAGAGATTGTTTTCGACAAGCTCTTTATCCGGACTATTAACCACCCCGGCCTCACTTTCGCAGTGAGGGGAGCGCCTGTAATAAACGATGCTACAATGGAAGATGCAGAATATGTCGGGATGCCCAGTGTTGCCAATGTAATATCTAACGGATTCGATGCACCTTCTACTGTGCCTGAAAAATCGAGCAGAAAGTTCAAAGAATATTTTCAGAAAGCTGATCTTATTATCTCCAAAGGACAGGGTAACCTGGAAGAGCTGATTCCTTTAAACGATAACCGGATATTTTTTCTCCTGATGGTTAAATGCAATGTTATTGCGGAATTCCTGAAAGTAAAAATAAATAGCCTTGTGGTTTATAATTCTTCATATATAAAAAACGCTAAAAAGAATTCCTGATTAATCCCGGTTTTAACATATGAAGAACTGGCCGGACTCCTTCTGGGTTACAATCCCTGGGACATTGGCTTGCAAACACACCAGGTAGCAGTTGAACCTTTATTGGATAAGCTCGGAATTGAATATGATTCTGAGAAAAAATATAAGGGTCGCAATGACATGGATATGGCAGAAGCTATGGTTCAGGGGAAAAGCATAACAGAATTTAATCCTAATAATAATATCAGAAAAAAAATAAAAATCATATGGAACAAAATAATAAATCAGAAGATGTGAGTAATTTATTTAAAAAAATCCCGATGGAAGGGGTTAAAAACATTATTGTGATAGCATCAGGTAAAGGAGGTGTCGGCAAATCAACAGTTGCTGCAAACCTTGCAATTACAATGGCTCGAAACGGATATAAAACAGCTCTTGTGGATGCAGATATTTATGGCCCGTCAATACCAAGGATGTTCGGTATCGAAGATGCCAGACCTGATGTTACAGTATTTGGGGATAAGCAGATGATGTTTCCTATAGAGAAATTTGGCGTGAAGATCATGTCTATCGGCTTTTTTATTGAACGTAACCAATCGCTGATTTGGAGGGGACCAATGGCAGCTAATGCTATAACCCAACTTTTCGAAAACACTGAATGGGGGGATATTGATTATATGTTGGTTGATTTCCCTCCCGGAACAGGAGATATTCAACTTACAACGGTTCAGAAACTGAATCTTACAGGGGCAATTATTGTGACTACTCCACAGGAGATAGCACTCAATGATGCCCGAAAGGCTACTTCAATGTTTACCAATCCTGATCTGAAAGTTCCCGTCCTTGGAATCATTGAAAACATGTCGTGGTTTACCCCTGAGCAACATCCTGATGAAAAATATTATATTTTCGGGAAAGGAGGAGGACATAAAATGGCAATAGAGTTCGATACAATGTTACTCGGCCAGATACCTCTGGTTTCAGAGGTAGGAGAAGCTGCTGAAAAAGGATTAAGTGTCTTCAATCAAACAAACAAACAGGTGATGGACTCTTTTGAAAAAATAGCTGAACTGATAACCTCAAAAGAGTAAGTTAAATTTGGAACTAATGCTGGAGAGGAGAAAATAGAACAAAAAAGGCATAACCGGGTTTTTAGGGACTCAAAGAAAACTACTCAGGTAAAAAAGCTGAATTTATTTTGATTATGAACGTAGGTTCATTATCTTTGCAATGGATTTTATTTTGACAAATGGCACGTCCACAGAAATGCAGAAGAATTTGTAACCCGCCAAAAATGGAAGGTTTTAAGCCATATGGAATGCCAATGTGCAAGATTGATCCTGTTGTTTTGAAATTTGAGGAGTACGAAAGCATAAGATTAGTTAATTACGACAAACTTCCGCAGGATCAGGCAGCTGTACAGATGAATGTATCACGTCCCACGTTTACACGTATTTATAACAGTGCATTAGAACAGGTTGCAAAAGCATTTATTGAAGGCAAGGCGATTGAGATTGAAGGAGGAAATTATGAAATGGATAAAGAATGGTACCGTTGCCGGAAATGTTTTAAACTGATTGAGGGTTCGGGGAACCATACTAAATGTAAAAAATGCTCACTTTATGGAGAAAATGAACTTATAAAATTAAATTGAAATAAGATAATCTATAACAAACAAATTATTAATGATGAAAATTGCAGTTCCGGTAACAAGAGAAAACCAGATTGATGGTCATTTTGGACATTGTGAATCGTATGGAGTATTTACAATATCAGATAAAAATGAAATAGTTGAAATAAAGAGTGTTGAATCACCTCAGGGGTGCGGTTGCAAGTCTGATATAGCATCAGTACTTGCCACAGATGGCGTTTCGGTAATGCTTGCCGGCGGTATTGGTGGCGGCGCTATTAACGTATTGAATAATAGCGGAATAGAAGTTATCCGCGGCTGCTCAGGAGATGCCACTGAGGTAGTAAAACTATATCTCTCGGGATTAGTTGAAGACAGCGGCAGCAGTTGCCACCAGCATGAGACACATCACCAGGATGGCAGCTCTCATTCATGCAGCCATAATTAGATCCGATTTATTAATAACCACTGGCGCCAGCTCGGAGTTGGAATAACTCCCTGATATCAAGTCCTGAAGGGCTTACTATTATAAATTTTGTGAAACATCCTGGAGATCCCTCACTTCGTTCAATCCCGAACGAAGTGAGGGATCTCCAGTTCTTTTCAGAGGATTGGTAGTACTCTTAATTTTATTCCTTTCCTTTGGTATTGATACCAAGTGCCAGCCAGATCGGACATAAACTAATCAGACTTGTGGCAACTAATACTGCTGCCAGTACCAGAAGGATTATGCCCAGAGCACCTGAAATTACGTGAGTAAAAAACAACACAACCAAGATGACAGCAATCAGTATCCTGATCACTTTGTCAGTTGTACCAACATTCTTTTTCATTCGGATATTTTTTAATTTAAAAATTGTGCCTTTTTGCGGGGTGATTGAATAAGTTTAAGTTTTAAGCAGAATATCATTGATCACTTGTCTTAAGTTAATCGTGGCAGCCGACAATAGTTTTTGAAGTTTTAGCGCAACATTGGGCCACTTTTGTATTTTTTCGGGTTTCTTTCTTTTTAATTAAACTTTTCATGATTTCTAATTTGGTTTAAAGTTAATATTCTGTTGTGATTTTATTTGATCATTAAAACGTTATTGATCGTTTTAATAATTGTTTCTTTTGGAATAAATCCCATTGAAGCCTGCGGTTTACCATTTAGCGGAATAAAAAGTAATGTTGGTAATCCGGAAATTCCAAGCTGCTGACTAAGTGCTCTTTCTTTGTCAGTATCTATTTTGTATACGATTATTTTTCCGGCATATTCCCTGGCAATCTCTTCAACCAAAGGAGATAACTGACGGCAGGGAGGGCACCAGTTTGCATAAAAATCGATTATCGCCGGTTTTGTGCCTTCGTATTTCCATTCTTTATTCTTTTCGTAGTTATAAATCATCTGTTTGAAAGTGTCATTTGTCAGATAGACAATGGTTACCTTATTATCACCTTCCTTTATGGTGTTAACAGGATTTCCTGCAGTAATACTGGTTATAAAAAATAACTTCAATAATGTTGACATAGAGAATGCCATTTTCATTTTCTTCTTCATTTTAATTATTAATAATTATGAATTTTGTATCGTAATATAATTATTCATAGTTCATTTTCGTTTGTTGGTTTTGAGCATCTGAGACATGGAGAACTGGTTATAAAAAAACCTAAAAAACTCCCCATCAAAATACTGCTGACCGGATTACTGGTTATTGCACATGTACCCGATTTACATCCCACAAAATAGAAAAAAAGAAATCCGCCTAATCCTCCGATTGTTATACCAAGGAAAGGTTTCCAGAAATACCACGATTTAAAGAACTCTTTGACTGATTTTGGCTTTGGTAAATTGTTGCAATTCTGGTCCATAAAAATTTAATTATATACATATATCGATGCAAAGATATATAAATAAATTAATAAATCGCAATAGTATCACCTAAATCTCTTTGATATCACTCTTTATTTTTTTATCTTTGCCGCCAAAGGTGTTGATAATGAATGCGATTTTTAATAAAGAATTATCTTCTGAACAACTGGATGAACTGTTTCAAAGTGATGAGAAGTGCCTGGAATTTCTTGCTGATTTAAAATGGAGCAGGGGATTTGAATGCCGGAAATGCGGAAATTCAAACTTTTGTGAGGGTAAAAAGCCACATTCCCGGCGATGCACAAAATGTAAGACAGAAGAGTCGGCCGCAGCTGGCACCATTTTTCATAATTGCAAATTTCCGGTGAGCAAAGCTTTCTATATTGCATATAATGTTTGCAAAGGGAAAGATGATCTTTCTACCTATGAGTTTGCACGACGGTTATCTCTCAGACAGATGACGTGCTGGAACTTTAAAACGAAAATACAGCATGCAATAAATGAGATGAATTCATTAAGTGAGAATGAAAAATTGTCAATTCAGAAGATACTCACAAGCTGATTCTCAAACATCCCTGGCTGAGTAATAAATCAGAGCACCATCTATCTTCGAATTTATTTTCTATGAAGACTGATGGTGCTCCGTGACTAATCCCAACTAATCAAACACATTATTTATTAATTTCTAAAATGATAACTGAAATATGTTCCGCCAGGTTGTATCCCATCAATTGAAGAGAGGAATTCACCATCGGAGGTTGCTTCCCTTATATCAGAAGCATTATTTACCTTTTTGCCATTAATTGTAGAGATTATTGTTCCGTCTTTAATCCCGATATCTTTTAGTTTTCCGTCTCCCACACTAGTGACTTTTGTCCCGGAATCAATTTCATATTTTTGTTTATCCTGCGATGTTACAGGAATAAGTTTAGAGCCAAAAACAGTTTCCCCCTTACTTTCGAGAACAACTGCAGTTGTACCTTCCACGTTTTTGAGCTTGACTGTTGCGGAAGCCTCCTTGCCGTCCCTGAAATAGGTGACGTTTATTTTATCACCAGGGTGATGCTCTGCTACGGTCTCCTGAAGATCAGATGGGGACCCTATATTTGTATTATCGATTTTTACGATAACATCTTTTGCTTTAATTCCGGCTTCTTCAGCTGCACCGCCCTGATTAACAGATTCCACATATACACCAGTTACATTATCCAGTTTTTCTTTACTGGCAAGATCAGATGTAATCTCGCGGATCTTTATTCCCATTACAGGCCTCTGTGCCCTTCCATACTGTCTTAGATCACCTACTACTTTCTTGACAATATTTATAGGGATAGCAAAGGAATTACCCGAATAAGTTCCGGTAGGGGAGATTATTGCGGATGTGATCCCGACCAGCTCACCTTTAGCGTTTACCAGAGCTCCTCCGCTGTTCCCCATATTAAGGGCTGCGTCTGTCTGAATAAATGATTCCAGTTTATAGCCGCCGTCCAGGTCAAGACTTCTTCCTTTTGCACTCACAATTCCTGCCGTAACTGTAGAAGTAAGGTTAAAGGGGTTGCCTACGGCCAGTACCCATTCTCCCAGCTTCAGGTTATCAGAATCACCAAATTTTACTACCGGCAGGTTTTCTGCTTTAATTTTAATTAATGCAATATCTGAATCAGGATCCCTGCCTACTACCGTTGCAGTATAAGATTTATTATTGTTTAGAGTCACCTGAATCGAATCTGCTCCATCAATTACATGATTATTGGTGACAATATATCCATCCGGCGTGATTATGACACCCGATCCGAAACCCGTAACTTTTCTTGGGTGTTGGGGGATATTGTTATCATTGAAAAACTGAAAGAACGGATTGTCAGAATCGTCATTAGCGGCGACAGTCGATCTTACCCTGACGTGTACAACTGCATGAACAGTTTGTTCAGCAGCATAAGTGAGGTCTACAGGTCCTTCAGGAGCCTGGTTCGAAGTCAAAACAACCGGGGCTGTTTTCTCAATTGTTGCATCTTTCTGGTCAGTCAGAGTTTTCTTTGAGCCGACATTTGAGTACACAAATAATGTACTTAAGACACTAAAGATTGCTACCAGAATTACCGTTAAAAATAATTTTGTTTTCATAACATGATATTTTAATTAATTGAAGTTTATTTAGTTTTATTGAATCGGGAATTGCTATCTGAGCTTTAATCTGCAGTTACCGATATTTTTGTTGTTACTGAAAATTTGTATCAGGTACACTCCTTTTTTAAGTTTTTCTTTTGGAGTATATGTCAATGCTACTTTTCGTGAAGCATCAAATTCGCCGGGAAAAGAGGACAAACTGGCAGTCAGGTTGCCTGAATCGGGTTTAACCAGCCAGGATATTGATTTATCTTCCGGAGAAATTATAGTACCAGAAGGAGTAATAATTTTAAAACTTATTGCTTCAGTAAGATTTTGAGGAACATCAAAACTGAGATTCAACTTTCTTGTTCTTCGGGCAAGGAAAGTGATCTTATCGTTCTTATTCCCCCTTGATCCATAAATTTCTATATTATCTGTCCTGTACTTCTCTGCATCTGCCAGGTTCCCTGAAAGTTCCTTCTTCTGTGCATCGAGCAGGATAGCTGAATTCTCGAGATCTTTGATCCTTGATGATGCAGTCTCCTGTTTCAGCTTCAGATCTTCATATACTTTATCAAGATCACTTTTTGATTTCTGCAATTGCACCAGTTCAACCCTGTCTTTCAGCAACGAACTGTTTTCCTTTGATAAATAAGCAATCCTGCTTTCGGTTTTTATCAACCTTGATTCTGTCTCAGCTATTGCTTTATCTTCTGACTCCTTTTTAGTTTCTAATGAA
The DNA here is from genome assembly GCA_963791065.1 of uncultured Bacteroidales bacterium. Classification (GTDB taxonomy): domain Bacteria; phylum Bacteroidota; class Bacteroidia; order Bacteroidales; family VadinHA17; genus LD21. The sequence goes on along the minus strand of CAWBQN010000027.1, from coordinate 146,203 downwards.
GCCATCTCACTCTTTACTTTATCAAGGTCCTGAGAAACCTGTAGGTTCTGCGACGATATAGTTTCATTCCGGAGCTTTTCCTCTTTATAATTGCGTTTATTCTTTGCATTGGAGATGAACGCAACAGAGGTAGCTATTAGCAGGACGACAATTATTATTGTACCTGCATATGTCCAAGTCTTTTCTTTCATAGCTATAATTATTATTAATTATTTTAGTATTCAGCAAGTACAAATTAAATGCCAGATATCACTCATTAACAATAGATTAACTATAGTTTAAGAAACTCTTAACTATAAAATGTCTGGATTTTTAATCTGGTTTGATTGAAATTAAAATATCTGAAAAGCGCCTGATCAGGCTTAATCAGTCTGCATTAGAGTGAAGTAGTTTTTACGTAAAAGTGTAACTTTATTTTAATTCCTTCGTAAACATGGAGCAATGAACCTGTTACCTGTTTAAATCAGACCCTGAATTGCATTTTATGTCAGTACAAATTAAAAAAATAAAGCAAATTGAAAACAATTGAATTATTATCAATCAGCATTTGTGGTTATTTACGATATAAATTGCTGGACTGCAGGATCTCTTCCATAGAAGAGCGAATCAACAAACTACAAAGTCTGAGTTTATTCTTTCAAAGCAGATTCAATGAAGACAGGTCTGATAAGATTAACAATAAGATCAAATATCTCTCACGAAGGAAAGTCGATCTCATGAAGAAAACGCAATCAACTGAAATTCAATGTAATTGCGTTTAGAAAAAATGAGCCTGTTGGAACCCTGACCCCCAACTTTCTGGTCCCGGTCCGGAATAATTTTGAAAAAGACAATTTAATAGGTAGTTTTAACAGACAAAAGTTTACTATCTAATTATAATGAGATGAAAAAACAGGCTTTTCTTCTTTTCATAACTTCGTTAATCTTCACTTTATCATCTGCAAATGCACAACCCGGAAAATTCAAAAAGTCCATGCAGGAATTATGCCCGACTTCCAGTGCACAACCCAGACATTTCAAAAAGTCCCAGCCAAAATTTGGTGCAGGTGTCAAGGCCGGGCTCAATTATGCCACTCAGACCAGCAGTACCCCTAATAATGTTGATTTTAAAAGTATCATCGGGATTAATGCTGGTGCTTACTGTAATTATTTTCTTCTGGACTTCCTTGCCATTCAGCCTGAGTTAATGGTGTCAGGTAAAGGTTCACATTGGAAGAATCAGTTTTATGATGCCAATTATAATCTGACCTATATCGATTTGCCGATATTGATAAAATTTCAGCCTGTTTCATTTTTTAATATTCATGCCGGCCCTCAGTTTAGCTACCTGGTAAGAGCTAAGCAGAAAGATCTCGTGAATAATCAAAAAACTGATGTCATGGCCTATTATTATAAGTATGATCTTGGTCTTGCCTTCGGTGTTGAAGCAAATCTCCCTTTCAGAGTTAACCTGACAATAAGGTATATTTTAGGATTAAATACTGCCACTACAGGGGCACAGTATACTGAAACCTGGAAAAATAAGTATTTTCAGGCATCCCTTGGCTACAGAATATTGGGCAGATAGCACCGGCAATTAAATATAACAAATATATTCACGCCAGGATTAAGCCTTGAAAAGTCCAGTCTTTAATTTCTGTGTCGAATTGTTGATGAAAATATATCAATAAATAAAGGCAACTAATTGATTTATAATTTAATTGCCTTTAATAAAAGTGAACCTGAAGGGACTCGAACCCCCAACCTTCTGGTCCGTAGCCAGATGCTCTATCCAATTAAGCTACAGGTCCTGTTTGTTATCTTCTGGTCCGCAGCCATACGCCGGCTGGCTGACAATTTAGCTACAGGTCGTATTGTTACTGCGGACGCAAATATAGCAATCTTTGGAAAAAAATCATACTTAAATTTAGTCAAAGTTTGGTAGATTTGAAGTTCTTATTCATACCACAAATACTCTACTATGGAAAAGTCATTATTAAAATTATGTGTATGCGTTTCAATTGCATTCCTCGCAGAAACAGGATGCTCTCTGGCCCAATCCGTCAATGTCATTGCCGATAAACCGGTAAATGGTACATTTAAACTCGAGCCTGCATTGCCTGCAGATGGCAAATACCCTGCCGGGACTGTTGTTACCATAACAGCAAAACCAGATCCAGGATATGTAGTTGATGCTGTTTATTATTCTGATAAAGGCAGATGGGGTCAGATGTATTTTGAATCGATGACTCCTACATGGAAGGTTATAATAGATCATGAAAAACATTTAGGTGCCTCCTTTATAGAAGAATCGGCTGTCGCACACATTAATGTGACACAGAATGTTATATACGCAAAGCCCGGTGTCAAGCCACTGAAATATGATGTATTTTCTCCGAAGGGTGCGAAAAACCTTCCCTGCATTATAATCATTCATGGCGGCGGATGGACTACCAATACGGAAGATATAATGCGCGGACTCGCACGGGAACTGACAAAGGGAGGCAAGTTCGTGGTATTCAGCATCGATTACCGGTGGGCAGGAAAACTCGACGGCGATGCCAAAAATAATTCTATGGCCGATATAGTGGGCGATGTCTTCGGCGCCATAGCCCATATAATGGAACATGCTGCTGAATACGGCGGAGATGCCTCACGCATCGGACTCACCGGGGATAGTGCAGGAGGACACCTGTCGGCCCTGGCTGCAACAATGACAAATAAGATAGGTGAAGGTGGTTTTGGAAAAACAAAAGGAGTTTTTGAATTCATGCCATCCTACATACCCGGGAACAAAAGTGTGAGTCAGCTACGGTCAGAGATGATGGCATCAATAAAAGCTGCTGCTCCAAGCTATGGTGTATTCGGAGGTACCCTGCTGAATACCTATTCCGATGATCCTTCGGCCGACGAATCATGGAAAGATGCCATTGCACCTTTGAGTAATATACCAAATGCCTCCGAAAGAGCAGTACCTCAATACTTTTTGCGGGGCACAAATGATCCGCTTATAAAGGATGACGCTGTGAAGGCATATGTTGATGCCCTGGTAAAAGCCGGTCAGAGGGTGGAATATGTTCAGGCGGGAGGTGCCAGTCATGCATTTTTTGACTGGAAACCCGATGAGGTTACCAGGGCCACTTTCGCTAAATATGGCATTTATTATGCCGCTGAAATGAAAGCTTTTTTCAGCTCCGTTATGAGTAAATAATTCAGTGTTTATCCCCTGAAATTGCGGACACAGGTTTAGCGTCAAAACAGAAAATATGCAATTTGTGTTTTACTTATAATCAATTATAAACATATATGGATGAAAAAGACAGCAGTCTGGATCGTTAAAATATTTTTTGGAATTATTCTTTTGATACTTATTATGCTTTTCACCATTCCTGTAATTTTTAAAAAGCAAATCAGGACCAAAGTTGAGCAGTTTATTAATGAATCAGTGTCTGCAACTGTGAGATTTGATAGCTATAATCTTGGATTTTTCAGGGATTTCCCGAATCTATCCTTTTCACTTAATGGTGTTTCAGCTGTAAGGGTAGGTAAATATCAGGGAGATACGCTGGCAGCATTCAAATCCTGTGTTCTTGTATTAAACCTTTCCAGCCTGTTCAAAAAATCGGGCTACGAGGTAAAATCAATCATTATAGACAAAGCTGTTGTAAACGCTATTGTAAAAAAAGAATTAAAGGCAAACTGGGATGTTGTGAAAGATACTACCCACGCTGCTGCGCCGGTTAAGCAGCCTGAACCAGCATCATCGGGTATTAAAATACTCCTGAAAAAAGTTTCAGTACTGAACAGTTCCATAGCCTATATAGATGAGAGTTCAGCAATGAAGGTCTATCTTAAGGATGTCAATTTTAACCTGAAAGGCGATATGACCGCAAGTGAATCAGATTTGCAGATGGCAATAAATGCAGGAGAATTTACCTTTATTATGGATGATACAAAGTATCTGAATAAGGTGGTCCTGGATTCCAGGATCGACATGCAGGCCAATCTGGATAAATGGAGTTTTACTTTCCGCGAGAATTATTTATCAATAAATGATCTCAAATTAAATTTTACCGGTACTGTTGCCTTTCCGGGAAAAGACATAAAGACGGATATTAAATTCGGAACTGCGCAGACCTCTTTTAAAACGCTTCTTTCTTTAATCCCGGCAGTATATATGCAAGACTATAAAGATCTGAAGGCAAGCGGTGAATTTACATTATCGGGCTCAGCCAGGGGAACCTACAGCGATGCAGACAGTACCCTGCCCGATGTGACACTTGCAATATCAGCAACCAATGGAGTAGTAAGCTACCCTGCGTTACCGGAGCAGATAAAGAACATTAATTTCAAATCTGACATTTTCGTTAATGGCAAGGCACCCGACAAAACCATTGTAAATGTCGATCATTTTCATATGGAACTTGCTGGAAGCCCCTTTGATATGACCCTTGCCCTTAAAACACCCATAAGTGACCCTGATTTTAACGTTTCGATGATCGGAAGATTGGATCTCTCAGCCCTCATGAAAGCAATTCCGAAGGATAGCATTAACCTGTCGGGTATAATCGATATGTCGGTAATGATGGCGGGAAAAATGTCGATGATAAAGAAAGGGAATTATGATAGTTTTAAAGCTTCGGGGACTTTGGGAATTAAAAATATGGTGGTTGCAATGGCAGGATATCCTGAAGTAAAAATCAGTGAAGCCGGATTCGGGTTTACACCGGCCTATGCAACAATATCGAATACAAACATTAATGTGGGAGGGAAGAGTGATTTTACATTGAGCGGCAGAATTGAAAATTACATTACCTATGTTTTCAGTAAGAAAACAATAAAGGGTAACCTGACTGTGCGTTCCAAACTTGTCGATGTATCTGAGATAATCTCAAAGATGGCTTCCGGAGCGCCTGCCGTAAAAAACACTACCAAAGTTGTGACTAAGAATAATCCGGCACCCTCTCAAGCCTCTTCAACAGCCGCGGCTCCTGTTATGGAAAACTCCTCCACTCTGACATTAATAAAAGTGCCCAAAAATATTGATATTGATTTTGACGCTCAGATAGGCGTCTTCAGCTATGATAACATTGAAGCCCGGAATGTGAAAGGACATATGATCATACGAAATGGGATCCTTAGCATCAGGGAAGCAGGCATGAACATTCTTAATGGCACAATAGCCATGAACGCCGATTATGATACACGCGACACTCTTAAACCGGTTATGAATGCCGATTTTGATATGAAGAACATCGGTGTAATAGATGCTTTTAATACTTTCAATACTGTGAAGAAGCTTGCGCCTGCTGCCAAAGCGATAGATGGTAAAATAAATGCAAAACTGAGTTACACCAGTCTTCTTGGACATGATATGATGCCTGTCATTAATTCAATTAACGGATCCGGAAATATTAAGTCCGACGAAATAACTCTGCTTGAATCCAAATCGTTCGACAGGATGAAGGAGTTTCTTAAATTAGGTGACAAGTACAGCAATACCTTCAAGGATATTAATGTAAGCTTTAGAATAGCTGATGGGAGGGTCTACGTGAGCCCGTTTGATGTGCGTACAGGTAATCTGAAGATGAATATTAGCGGCGATCAGGGACTTGACCAGACCCTGAACTACCTAGTTAAGACCGAATTACCCCGGTCAGAACTTGGAAGCTCCGTTAATTCGCTGATTGATAAGCTGTCTGCGCAAGCGTCTGCACTTGGAATCAAAATCAAGCCTGCTGATGTGCTGAAGGTAAATGTAAAGGTAACTGGTACATTCAGTAAACCGGTAGTCGCTCCGTACTTTTAATCCCCCTCTCAACTTCGCAAAAAGTGGGAAACCATCTAATATACAATGGGTTACACCCCCTCTCTAAGAATTAGAGAGGGGGACAGGGGGGTGAGTTTCATAGAACAAAAAAGGCCATTCATTACGAACAGCCTTTCAAATAAATTATAGTCTCTTTTAAAATTTCTTTTCGCGGATCCTTGCTTTTTTACCCGTCAGGTCACGAAGATAGAATATTCTTGCTCTGCGCACTTTCCCGTGTTTATTGACTTCTATCTTGTCTATAAAGGGTGATGCAACAGGAAATATTCTTTCAACACCTATGTTGCCTGACATCTTTCTCACAGTAAAAGTCTCTGTATGTTTTTCACCGCTTCTCTGTATAACCACGCCACGGTACTGCTGTATCCTCTCCTTATTTCCTTCTTTGATCTTATAATGGACGGTAACTGTGTCACCTGCTACGAACTTCGGAAATTCATTTTTTACCGCAAATTCTTTCTCAATAACATTCATTAAATTCATCGCGCAATGTATTTTGTATTCTCAGTTTGGTTTCAAAAATCCGGTCGCAAACTTACGAATAAAATTTTGATAATACGCAAACTGTAATTAAAAGTTTTTATACGATCCCGGGTCATGGTTAAGGTTAAGGTTAAGGGCCTAAGCAAAATCTCAGACTTAGCTTCGACCTGGACCTCAACCTTATCTTATTCCTTCTTTTTGGCCGGAGGTTCAAGAAGTTTATCACCTGTTTCCAGAACAACCGATTTCTTCCAGGCTTCTGAATAGCCTGGCTGTAGAGGCATTACAGGATTTCCCCACTTATTCCTTTCAAACTTCCCGTCTTTTTCTTTTTTGATATTGCCATCAATATATTTCACCAGTAGGTATTCACTTAAGGTTTTCCACTGTTTAAAAGTATTCTGTGCCATCAGTCCGGAATAATTTGTAAGGAATGACCGGGCATGATTAATATCAGTGGCAGACAGTTTAAGTGCTTCTGCATCAACAGAATCTGTTTTAGATATATACATGGTTTCGAGCATTTTCTGTACTTTCTGTGCATCGGAGCTCATGAGATCGTAGCGTGTGTAGCAGAAGTTGGCAACCATGTTAAACAACCAGAACGCCGAGGTCGGGGAATAAGTCAGCATGTCGCCGTTTCCGACTTTGAAGCACTCAGGGATCGTGGTTATTCCGCAATACATGGGAGTGAATACAGTTGTAGCTGCATCATCAACTCCAAACCAGAATATACCGCCTAACGGATCAGGCAGCCAGTTGCGCGATTCGGCAACAAATACGAAGCCTGTCTGCTGAGTGGCAACAGTCCTTTCATTGCAATACACGGGAGCATTTTTGGCCGTGTCTGCTGACCAGTCAAGCGGACGCCAGCGATAGGGGAGGCCAAATGGACCGGCTCCTATATCTTTTCTCATATCAAGAGGTGTTCCTTCAAGATGATCTCTCATGAAATTCATCAAATCATAATTAGAGATCTTATGGTCAGGCTTGATCCAGAGTGGCATGCGCCTGCTCAGATCTTGTCCTGATATGTAATTGAAATACTGGTACATATCGCTGTTTACCGATTTGAAGAATGACCATACACGGGCGTCGCAAAAGCGGGCTCCTGCAAAAGTTATGGGATTGTAAGTATCGGAAAAACTGAATTCAGCATCCTTTCCTTTAAATAAATTCTTGCTTCTTGCAAAATCTATCACATCGTAAGCATAAACACATTCAACTATCGGATCTGAAACCCTGCTGAGTTCCTTTGATGTAATTGCAATGCTGTTCTTTTTACCCGTTGACAACGGGAAGGTCTGGATCCTGGCCTGGTTTGCATGACCTGAAACATATCCGTCAGGGATCCGACGGGCGACCCATACTGCACCTTTGTTGTTCGGCCCTTTGCCAATAATTTCAAGGATCCACGCTTCATTCGGATCTGATATTGAAAAAGATTCGCCTTCACTGGCATATCCGTATTCAGAAACCAGGTCAGACATAACTTTAATAGCTTCCCTGGCATTTTTGGCTCGCTGCAGTGTAAGATATATCAGACTGCCATAGTCGACAATAGCAGCTGTATCAACCAGAGTTTCAATGCCTCCATATGTGGTTTCACCGATGGCGAGCTGATGCTCATTCATGTTCCCGACAACTGAATAGGTGTGGGCCGCCTGAAGAATTTTTCCCATGTACCTGCGTGTGTCCCATTCGATAACATCGACCAGTGTGCCCTGGGGATAATCCATTGCCGGCCAGTAATATAACTCTCCGTACAACTGATGGGAGTCAGCGGAGTATGTTATCATTGTCGATCCTTTTACAGAAGCGCCTTTCGTGACAAGAAAATTCGTGCAGGCATTTGTTATCTCTTCCGATACCAAACCTGACAGCAGCAGTACCATAAATAAAGAAAATACTTTTTTCATATTGATTGAATGAATTAATTATGACAGTTTGAAATATTTATAACTGGAATGAAGACCTGAATCAAAGGTTCCAAAGATATCAGGTTTATATTAAACTCCAAAATTCTTTATCTCAGGCAAGTTATTCTTTGCTGCACCTGAATTAAATTTGTAGGAGGGTGTCTCAGAAGTTCTCTCTGAAATATTTACCCCTATATCCCCCAGGGGGGACTTGCTGAATATCAGATAGTTTCACATCCCCCCTTGGGGGGCTTGGGGGTAAAAGTAACTTTTGAGACACTCTCCTGCTATCAGAATAATCAGATTTCTTTCAGGATGGTCACAATTCGTTTTATCATATCAGGGTCAGCAACTTTCCTTGAGAATTCTGATAACCCCGAGGTCCCGCCCATTGATATATTATGTCTGTGAAATATCATCTCACTCTCAATGACTTTTCTGCCGGTAAGATGAAATTCTATTGCCCCTGTTACCCTGGCAATATGTATAATATTCGATTCATTCAAGCCTGATCCGGGCATAATAATTATCCTTTTTCCTGCCTGCCGGATAAGCTTACCTATTAATTCCAGACCTTCCTCCGCTTTATTTTTCTGACCCGATGTGAGAAGTCTATCGGCTCCGGCTGCGATCACATCTTCAAGTCCCTTTTCCGGATCGCTGCACATATCAAATGCTCTGTGAAAAGTTGCTGACATCGGCCTTGCAAGCTCAATGAGTCTGGCAGTTCGCTCAACATCAATATTACCCGGACTGGTCAGTATCCCAAGTACAACTCCATCCACGCCCGATTCTCCGCATGAAATTATTTCTCTTTTCATTATATCATATTCAAGAGAGGAGTATAGGAAATCTCCTCCCCTGGGTCTGATAATTACATGCAATCCTATTTTAATGTTATTCCTCGCCGTGACAATTGTTCCCAGGCCCGGCGTTGTTCCTCCTTCAGGCAGGTTATTGCATAGCTCTACTCGCATTGCTCCGGCTTTCTGAGCGTCAATGGCGGATTCAACACTGTCAACACATATTTCGAGTCTGAAATCCATAGTTAAATGCTGATTGATTTTCTTCGTTTACCCCGTCCCCAAGGGGAGCGAAGAAAATCAATTTACTCCCCATGGGGCAGGGGTAAATAAATTGATTTTCAAGCGCACTGAATTAAACAGTCTGAGATTTTCAGGTGTTCATTTTAAATAATTTTAAAAGTAGTGAATTTTTCTGTATAATTGTACCGAACAAAAAACTATACCTTATGAAACCAACTCTATTAGTTCTGGCCGCAGGAATGGGTACGCGCTATGGTGGAAATAAGCAACTCGATGAAGTAGGTCCTTCCGGCGAAACAATAATTGATTATTCAATTTATGATGCAATACGTGCCGGATTTGGCAAGATTGTTTTTGTGATCCGACGCGATATAGAGGAACAGGTTAAGGAACGTTTTGTGAACAAGCTCAAAGGGAAAATTGAGGTTGACTATGTGTTCCAGGAGATAACGAATCTGCCGGAAGGTGTGAAAGTATCCCCTGAAAGACAAAAACCGTGGGGAACCAGTCATGCAATCCTTGTTACTGCGGCAAAGATCAGGGAACCATTTGGTGTGATCAATGCCGATGATTATTATGGTGTGAAATCATTTAAAATACTCCATGATTTCCTGGTCAGCGATAAGGATGAAAATTGCTATTGTATTGTTGGTTATAAGATGGGAAACACCCTGTCGGATCATGGACATGTTAACAGGGGCGTGTGCAACGTCGGAACTGACGGACTTCTGAAAAACATTGTGGAAACACGACAGATCGAAAAGACACCAGATGGTGCTAAAGCTCCGATATCTGACGGTAAATTCCAGAAGTTTACAGGCAATGAGGTAGTATCGATGAACCTTTGGGGATTCAAGCCCTCGTGCTTCAATTTCCTTGGTGAAGAGTTCAGAAGCTTCATTAACAGAAGCGGGATGGATCTGAAGGCAGAACTTGATATTCCTACGTCGATTGATAAATTTGTAAAGAACGGCGAAATAACAATCAAGATACTGATGAGCAATGACAGATGGTTCGGGGTAACATACAGAGAGGACAAACCATTTGTTGTTGAGAGTATCAATACAATGATCAACCAGGGTGTCTACCCGGCTAAAATATACTAGCTAAAAAGTAGGGAAAATGTTTTATGCGACTAACTCGCTGAAACCTTTTTAGGTGTTAACAGTACCTTGCCTTTTGCATCCTGTCTTGCCCAGTACCGGCTTCTTGCTTCTTCCGGATCCGCCCCAACTGCTATGTAAAGCTTGGTTCTTGGATTGATGACTACTTCCTGCATTCTCGATATGTCCGGTGTTTTAAAAACTGTTTGTTTTTTTTCTTGCATGATAATATACTGTTCAAATGATTATTAAAAATTAATTTGCAGTGAGTGTTTACTTTATAATTGCATTGTGGTAAACGCTCCAGGCGTTATTCATTTTAATCTATTGTGAAGTTGAAGTGTTAAGATGCTATCCTCAGCTTATCCTGAATCGAACTCCTTTCAGAACGATCTTAACTGAGGTACAAAAAATATAGACCAGAACTTACTTTAATAACAACCTTTAGACTAAAATGTTGTACAAGGGGTCAAAGATAGTCAATTTTCCCGATTTCTGTATCGGATGCGATATGATAATTAGCAGATTTGGATTGAGATGGATTTTCAGGTTTCTTAAATATGAAATCCTTTAACCGCAAAGTTCGCAAAGAATTTGCAAAGTTCGCAAAGAAAATTCAGGTCCTACTTCAACGCAGCTCTGTGCAACTCTGTGATCCCATAGCTATCGGACTCTGTATACTCTGTGACAGTTCTTGAGTTTTTTTGTTACACAGAATTCCACTGAGTAGTACAGAGAGCCACAGAGAACCTCAAATTCTACCAGGTGAAACTGCATTTATATATGCTAAAGTTGTCTTTATTGTCAGTTACTTTCAGTGAAAGGTTGTGTTTTGAACCTCTTGTGATCCTTGTCTCATCGAACCTGTAAACCAGCATATCGCTCTTCTGATCATATTCGAACAATGCCCAGTTACCGTCCAGAACAGGTTCGTACGATCTGATTCCCGATAGTTCATCGGTGATCTTAATTTTGATTTCCCTCTTTCCTCTGAGATCTGCCCCGGCAACCTGTCCTATAGCCGAAATTACCGGTGCAATTGTATCAATCCCTACAAAATACCTGCCAAATGACAGAACTTCCCCCGAAAGATATCCATCAGACCAGTAACTGTTCACAGCGGTTTTTTTCCCATCCTCACCCAGGCGAACAATAAGCATTTTTGATTGTCTGCCGGCAGGGATCAAGGTGGGTCTTATCGACAATGAAAAAGCCTTTTCGACAGGTGTATAGATGTTGTGTACGAAATGCAGATCGGAGAGCATTCCGGCAGTACCCTTAACTTTTTTGTAGGAAAAATGGAGCGTATCGTATAATGCACCTGCCGGAATACTCACTGCAATATTCTCTGCAGAGAAATTATTGAGCTTGTTATACGGCATTATTTTGACAGTAGTGTCGCTGAGCTCTGCATGTGGCTGAGTCTTATCTGATTGGGCCTTTATTTTAAATGAGAGCACTGATCTGTTATTGTTTACATCGGTCACAATTATTTCAGCATGATGTAATTTTTCATCGTTGAAATTATATAATCCCCTGTTTATGACGTCTCTGTACAGACTCAGTTTGTCACCGGGAAGTACGAACGTTCGTTCTAAATATGTGTTTTCCTTCATATACGTCTCATAATCAATATGACTGTTCACATATCTCGACTCATCGAATGAGAAGCCGTCCATGACATATTTGAATAATGAGGTGCTGTCAATTAACAGTTCAATCGAGTATACTGCGCATCTGTTGGGACTGTCATTCAGCATATCGTAAGCTTTTACCCCGAATCCGGCAAGTCCGCTTATTGAGATCTCCGCGTCTCCGGGGATTGAGTATACGCCATGGCTCCCTGAAACGCTGATTTTCCTGACAGCATTATGATCGTTTATTAAAGTATTATGGTTAATAGGGTATATTGCCAGTTTTTCGATTACCGGCTTTATGTTATCGACCATGTCGAACTGAAAAAGCAGAGGGTTAACTGGTCGTTCCGAATCTGATTTTCTTATCTCAAAGTGAAGATGGGGACCTCCTGACGCTCCGGAATTCCCCGAGTATGCTATCAATTCACCCTGTTTAACCGGAAATTCATCTCTCGCGGGAAACAATGTTATCTGGAAGCTTTTTTTAGCGTATTGCTGTGCTTTGACATAATCTTCAATCTTAGCTGTGAATCTTTCGAGGTGTCCGTAAACTGTGGCATATCCTGAAGGGTGTCTTATATAAATTGCATTCCCGAAACCTCCCGGCGTAATGCTTATACGGTAAATATATCCATCAGCAGCAGCGACGACTTCCTTTCCCGTAGCACCCTGTGTCTTAATATCCAGACCAGAATGAAAATGGTCTATCCTTAGCTCACCGAAGTTAGCCGACAATAACTGAGGGATCCTTAATGGCGAAATGAATATCGATCTGTCTTTAGGAATATCATTTAAAGTACTGTATAACAATAAACTAATAATATAAAATCGTATCAGGATCATCATGTTTAAATATTAGATATACCGGGGTGTAAAGCTATACTTCTGGTTTGTCAGGCCAAACTATTTCAATCAATTTTTTGAAAATATCATTAACAATGTTAATTTTGTACTAAAGATTTTAACATGTCCGGTCAGGGTTACGAAGAATTAATAGTACTAAACAGAAAACTGGACGAATTATTGGATCGGTATCAGCATTTGAAGAATGAAGTGGCTGATCTTAAAAGAGGTAACGAAGTTCTGAAGGGCATTATTGATGAGCGGGAAGAAAAATTAAAAGAATTGGAAATTAAATACGAACGGATTAAATTATCAGGAGCATTGTTGGGTGAAGGTGAACACGCTTTGGACGCGAAGAAAAAAATAACCGAACTGATGCGGGAAATTGACAGATGTGTTGCTCTTTTGAACAGATAAGATATAGGAATGGATGATAAGCTATCAATACGGGTTAATGTGGCGGACAGATATTATCCATTGAAGGTCGAACGGGACAATGAGGAGAAGATCAGGAAGGCAGCCAGGATGATAAATGAAAAGGTGCTGCAGTATAAGCAGAGGTACATCGATAAAGATGTGCAGGATTTTTTAGCGATGGCTTCCCTCCAGTATGTGATTAAGCTCACAGAGGAAGAAGATAAACTTGAAAAGGATTATCTTCCCGATGCCCTGAAAGAACTGATACAAAAAATTGATGCAGTTCTTGAAACAAAAGAGTAACAGCGTTCTTTCAAATAGAATATTAAAATTGCCCGCATTGTTTCTTCATTCATTTTTGAAACTCAACAGTTAAAACTTTGGAGCGACTCTTAGTTCAGGTAGAACAGGCCTCATCCCGATTCGTCGGGTTTCCTCCGGGAACAGTGGACGTTCAAACTGGATTAGTAGCTCCAGCCATTCAGACATGGGGTTTTATAAAAGCTGAAGGAACTTTGCGGGTTTTTTATTTACATATATATAACTAATATAACTTATGATGACATTAATAATAGGAACATTGAGTAACGGGCTGCTGATTGTCTTCTGTATTTCAGCCCTTGTCCTGGGTTTTGGAGCTTCTTACTTCGTATGGCAAATAGCGCTGAAGAATAAAAGTCAAAAGATTGTCAGCGAAGCTGAAGCTGAAGCCGAAGTAATAAGAAAAGAGAAAATCCTTCAGGCAAAGGAGAGATTCCTTCAGCTAAAAACAGAACATGAAAAAGTAATAAATGAAAAGAACAACAGGATAAGTCAGGCAGAAGGAAGAGTAAAACAGAAAGAATTAACTCTATCCCAGAAGCTTGAAGAGACACAACGTAAGAAGAATGAAGCTGATGCGATTCGTGATAACCTTACATCCCAGCTTGAACTTGTGGATAAGAAATCAGAAGAGCTGGAACGCCTGCACAGACAACAGGTTGAACAACTTGAAGCAATTTCAGGGTTTTCGGCAGAAGACGCTAAGAACCACCTGATAGAATCCCTTAAAGAGGAAGCAAAAACAGGTGCAATGTCGTATGTAAATGAGATCCTTGATGAAGCAAAAATGACCGCCAACAAAGAAGCTAAAAGGATTGTGGTTCAGACAATTCAAAGAGTTGCAGCCGAGAATGCCATTGAAAATGCCGTCACAGTTTTTCATATTGAGTCAGACGAGATGAAAGGCAGGATCATTGGCCGCGAAGGACGTAATATCCGTGCGCTTGAAGCTGCCACCGGAGTGGAGATAATTGTCGACGATACACCCGAAGCAATTGTCCTGTCCGCATTTGATCCGATAAGAAGAGAGGTCGCCCGACTGGCCCTTCACCAGCTGGTTACAGATGGCAGAATTCATCCGGCCAGAATTGAAGAAATGGTTGAAAAGACCAGGAAACAGGTTGAAGAAGAAATTCTCGAAGTGGGTAAAAGAACTACTATTGATCTGGGAATTCACGGGTTACATCCCGAGCTCATCAGATTAATAGGAAAGATGAAATACCGGTCGTCATATGGCCAGAATCTCCTGATGCATTCCCGTGAGGTAGCTAATCTGTGCTCAATTATGGCAGCGGAACTCGGGCTTAATGCCAAACTTGCCAAGAGGGCCGGACTGCTTCACGATATTGGCAAGGTACCGGATGATGAACCCGAATTGCCTCACGCAATTTTAGGCATGAAAATGGCTGAGAAATACAAGGAAAAACCCGAAATCTGCAATGCAATTGGTTCTCATCATGATGAAACGGAAATGACAACCCTGATTGCCCCGATCGTACAGGTCTGCGATGCTATTTCCGGCGCACGTCCGGGTGCAAGGCGCGAAGTGGTAGAATCGTATATTAAAAGGCTTAAAGAACTTGAATCACTGGCTCTTCAGTACCCGGGTGTAATGAAAACTTATGCTATACAGGCAGGAAGAGAACTCCGCGTTATTGTGGGTGCTGAAAAAGTGACGGATAAGGAAGCAGAAGGTCTCTCCTTTGAAATTGCCAGGAAAATTCAGAATGAAATGACCTATCCGGGACAAATTAAGATCACTGTAATCCGCGAAACACGGTCAGTAAATTACGCCAAGTAAATATTATGCCTCCACATACAATAAGGAAGGGCTTCTGCACATTTAGATGCCCTTCCTGTTTTTTAATACTTTGTTAAAGCGATTCTTTTTTTATCTTTGGAGCCTGTAAATAAAATGTTTTAATGCCTCAGGTAAAACTAATTAATATTGTAGGAGCAAGACCTCAAATTATTAAAGCTTCTGCAATAAGCAGAGCGATCCGGAACCGTCGGGAAGATGATATTACTGAAATTATAGTTCATACAGGTCAGCATTACGATAAAGAGATGTCTGATGTCTTTTTCGACGAGCTTGAGATACATAAACCCCATTATAATCTTGGAGTCGGATCGGCAGGGCATGGCCGGCAAACTTCCATGATGATAACAGGTATTGAAGATGTCCTGCTTAAGGAGAAACCCGATTGTGTGATTTTGTATGGCGATACTAACTCAACGCTCGCTGGAGCTATAGCCGCTTCCAAGCTTCGCTATCCGGTGGTTCATATAGAAGCCGGACTCAGATCATTTAATAAATCTATGCCTGAGGAACTGAACAGGATAATGAGTGATCATTCATCGACACTGCTCTTCGCCCCAACAAATGCTGCTTTTAAAAACCTGATGCATGAAGGGTTCAGACCCGAGAACAGTCCTCCGTTTACCATCAGCAATCCCAAGATCTACCTGACAGGTGATATAATGTATGACAATACCTTATTTTTTGCTGCATTGGCTGAAAATAAGAAGGCTGGGTTTTTCGAAAAATTGTCGCTTGAAAGAAATAATTATGTTCTCGTGACAATCCACCGGGATAGTAATACGGATGACATAGCCCGGCTTGAAGATATTCTTGTTACTCTTAAGGAGCTTGCTGAGGAAAAGAATATTTCGTTTGTAATGCCATTACATCCAAGAACGATAGTATCATTGAAAACCAAGCTGAAAGACTTCTATGAGGACCTCATTAATTGCGCTTGTTTAAAGATCATTCCTCCAGTTTCATTTCTGGAAATGATCCTTCTTGAGAAGAACTGCATCATGATTGTGACTGATTCAGGAGGTGTTCAGAAAGAATCACATTTCTTTAAAAAGCCATGCATAGTTCTAAGAAATGAAACGGAATGGATCGAACTTGTGAATAATGGAACTGCAAAACTTGTTGGTGCTGATCCGCAAGCCATAAGGAATGAGTTTCTGACCTTTTTGAATTTACATACCGAGCTTGAATATCCCGGATTTTATGGTGACGGGAAAGCTGCCGACTTTATTTTAAATGAAATACTTCTGATGTTTGAAAAAGCCCAACATTTGTAACGTTAAATTCTGTTAAAATTAGTAATATTGTCTTTTTAAAATGCTGATGGAACGTATCTTGAAGGATAGGAGAGTGTTGGTTACAGGCGGAGCAGGATTTATCGGATCAAATCTTGTGGATTCCTTCTTAAGTTCGGGAAATTCAGTTGTGTGTCTTGATAATTTTTCGACCGGCAAAAGGGAAAACATCGAAGCTTTTAACGACAATCCGCGGTTTAAACTAATAGAAGGTGATATCAGGAACTATGCTGATTGCCTGAAGGCATCAGAAAACGTCGATTTAGTCTTTCATCATGCAGCTCTGGGATCGGTTCCGCGGTCAATTAAGGATCCAATGACATCGACTGATGTGAACATCGGTGGCTTCGTGAAAATGCTTTTTGCTGCAAAAGAATCAGGAATAACAAGGTTTATTTACGCTGCCAGCTCATCTACTTACGGAGATCATCCCGGTCTGCCTAAGGTTGAAGATAAAATAGGATCTCCATTATCACCTTACGCAATTACAAAATATGCAGATGAACTCTTTGCGGACAATTTTGCAACTATATACGGTATTGATGTGGTCGGTTTGAGATATTTCAATGTGTTCGGCCGGCGTCAGGACCCCGACGGAGCCTATGCAGCTGTTATACCAAAGTTCATGAAGCTGCTGATGAAGCACGAAGTACCGGTTATTAACGGTGACGGATCTGTTTCGCGCGATTTTACCTATATTGACAATGTGGTTCAGGCAAATCATCTCGCAGCTGTTGCAGAGAACCGGGCTGCACTGAACCAGATATATAATGTTGCCCATGGCGAAAGGACTTCTCTTAATCAGTTATTCTTCTTTATACGGAACCTGGCTGCCGAATATGACCGGGATATTTTGACAATTGAACCAGTTTACGGACCTGTAAGAGCTGGTGATATACAACATTCACTCGCTTCAATCGAGAAAGCTAAAAGACTTTTATACTATTCACCGGCGTTTAATGTCGAGGAAGGCCTTAAAGAGGCTGTGAAATGGTATTGGAAAAATTTGTAACGTTTGTTACAACATGTATTGGATAAAACATATAGTCAGACATATACTTGTTTCAGTTATGTGACTGACGGTGCGATAGCATTAATAAATGTTGAATACTTGAGATTATTTGGAATTACTTCTGAACTGATATGATAGAATCATTTAAAGAAAAGGTAATAAGGGTTTTTAAGAATTATTCTCTGCCGCGATGGCTGGTTTTTCTTCTTGATATCACTATTGTCTTTTTCTCATTCCTGATCGCTTATATTCTGAGATTCAATTTTGAATTCCAGATAATCAATATTTCGACTGTTTTTCGGCAATCATTCCTGGTTTTAGCAGTGTACGCACTATCAATTTTAGCTTTCAAATCGTACATAGGTATGATCCGTCATACCACAATAAGAGATACTTACAGAATTATTTTTTCAGACATTACTGCGCTAGTAGTATTGTTTCTTATTACTCTGATGAGCAGGAATTTTGGTTTGGATCCGGTATTTAATATCCCGTTATCGATTCTGCTTATTCACACTGGTGCTGTTACGATACTTCTTTTCTTTTTCAGGGTATTTGTAAAAATATTCTATGAATTTGCCACATCCTCGACCCATGATAGTAAAAATGTACTGATTTACGGATCTGGTGAAATGGGTATTCTCGTAAAAAGACTGATCGAAGGCGACCCGAAATATTTGTACAGGCTCAAGGGTTTTATAGATGATGATAAAAAGATCCAGGGGAAAAAAGTCGACGGGTACCAGGTATTCTCGAGGCAGGTTCTGACAAAGGCATATATTGAAAGTGCCGATATCAAGGTTTTTATAATAGCCATAAATAACATTGCCGCGGCCAAGAAGAAGGAAGTGATCGAATCGATGATCCAGTTCGGATGTGAAATACTCGATACACCATCGTTTGATACATGGATGAACGGTCAATTGGAAGTTAAAAACCTTAAAAAAGTTAAATTTGAAGATCTTCTTGGCAGAGATCCAATTACTCTTGATCTTGAAAAGATACAGAGCGGACTGATTGGAAAGACTATCCTGGTAACAGGCGGCGCAGGATCAATAGGGTCAGAAATAGCACGGCAATTAATCCGTTTTAATACAAAACAGCTTATACTTGTTGATCAGGCCGAAACTCCATCATTTTATCTGGGAGAAGAATTTAAAAATAAAATTGACGGCAGCAAATTCAGAATAATCATAGGTGATGTCACACGTCGTGAATATATGGAACAAATCTTCAGAAAGTACAAGCCTGAAGTTGTTTTTCATGCTGCAGCTTATAAACATGTGCCGATAATGGAAATTCATCCTCATGAGGCTTTCAGGGTTAATGTTGGCGGAACGAAAATCATATCAGAGCTGGCAATCAAATATAAAGCTGAAAAATTTGTAATGATATCTTCCGATAAAGCTGTAAATCCGACTAATGTTATGGGTGCAACCAAGAAGATCTGTGAATTACTTGTTCATGCACTATCACGACGAGAAGGAATTGAAACACAGTTTATTACAACCCGTTTCGGTAATGTTCTCGGATCAAACGGATCAGTTATTCCTCTTTTCAATAAGCAGATTGCTGACGGTGGACCGGTAACAATTACTGACCCTGAAATAACCCGCTTTTTCATGACTATACCTGAAGCCTGCCAGCTGGTCCTCGAAGCCGGATTCATGGGCAATGGCGGTGAGATATATGTTTTTGATATGGGAGTGCCTGTGAAAGTTCTGGATGTTGCCATTAACCTGATACGATTGTCGGGACTGGA
This sequence comes from uncultured Bacteroidales bacterium, assembly GCA_963791065.1. GTDB lineage: Bacteria > Bacteroidota > Bacteroidia > Bacteroidales > VadinHA17 > LD21. The sequence continues at coordinate 126,737 of CAWBQN010000027.1, read as the reverse complement.
GCCTCATAAGGATATCAAAATTAAATACATTGGATTACGGCCAGGCGAAAAGCTCTATGAAGAACTGTTTTCCGCAGATGAACCTATGATTCCTACCCACCATCCAAAAATCAGCATTGCTCAGGTTGCTGATTCAGATTTTGAAACGATAAATACGAAGATTGATAAGATACTACTCTCCCTTAGCAAGATGTCTGAAATTATGGTTATTGAAGAGATGCAGGAGATAGTGCCAGGATATAAAAGTAAATTTGAGCTGATAGACCGGTAACTGCCTGAAATGGTTCCGGAACAACAGATTCCAGCCCTTGTTTGTTATAAAATTATATTTAAAAACCTATTGAGCATTTGATGAAACCAAAAAAGGTCTTTGTCAGCGGATGTTTTGATATACTTCATTCGGGTCATGTTGCATTTTTAAATGAGGCTGCTCAGTTTGGAGATCTCTATGTTGGACTGGGATCTGATAAGACTATAAGTGAGCTGAAGGGCCGGAATACAATTAATTCTGAAGAAGAAAGACTTTATATGCTTGAGGCCCTGACATGTGTTCATAAAGTCAAAATTAATTCAGGAAGCGGGATCCTCGACTTTCTCGATGATATGAGAACCCTTGATCCTGACATTTTTATAGTGAATGAAGATGGTCATACGCCCGACAAAGAACAGATATGTGAAAGTATGGGGATAGAATATAAGGTTTTAAAAAGAATTCCCTATGCCAATTTACCAGTGCGATCGACAACATCATTACGAAAAGAAACTCCTATTCCTTATAGAATTGACCTTGCCGGTACATGGATAGACCAGCCATATGTCTCAAGGTTCAGTCCGGGTTGGGCAATAACTGCTTCAATCGAGCCGATAATTGAATTCAATGAACGTTCAGGAATGGCTACTTCGACAAGGAAAAAAGCAATTGAATTGTGGAATGATAATCTCCCCATGGAGAATCCCGAGAAACTTGCCAAAATTCTTTTCAGGTACGATAATGACCCCGGAACAAAGGACGTAAGCGGCTCGCAGGACTCAATAGGCATAACAATGCCCGGTATTAACAGGTTTTTCTATGAAAGTGCAAAATACTGGCCCTCGAAGTTTGAAACTATTTCAGATCTTTCAGTAATTAAGTGGCTTGAGGAAAGACTGTATATGGTTACTTTGTGGCCACGACCTGCTGATTTTATTGTCCTTGAAAATACCAATATCTCTGAGGATAATGTAAGACGGCTTGCAGCTGCGGCTGAGTTAGCCTGGGACGGACTGAAAAAAAAAGATATTAAAAATTTTACTGCAGGATTCAGTGCCTCATTTGACTCCCAGGTAAGAATGTTCCCGAAAATGATGAATGGCAAGATCGCTAACATCATTGATAATCACAAAAATAAGGCCCTGTCCTGGAAACTCTCCGGTGCAGGTGGAGGAGGTTACCTGATCCTTGTCAGTGAGGAAGACATTCCGAACGCTATAAGAATAAAAATCAGGATAAAAGATTACTGGATTTAATTTCTCTGAATCATTCACTTAATAATGGAGTAAATGAATAAAATTGCATTAATCTCAGGCATTACAGGTCAGGATGGCTCTTACCTTACAGAGTTATTAATAGATAAAGGATATACGGTCCATGGAATTATAAGACGGTCAAGTTCTTTTAATACATTCAGGATAGACCATATCTATAATAATCCGGATTTCATAAATAAAATATTCTTTCTGCATTACGGAGATCTGACTGACTCGAGTAATCTGAACAGGCTTGTAGAAAAAATTCAGCCAACGGAAATATATAACCTGGGAGCACAATCTCATGTCCAGGTGTCATTTGAAGTACCTGAATATACTGCTGAGGTTGATGGAATAGGAACTCTCCGTTTCCTTGATGCTATTAAAGAGACCGGACTGAATACGCGTTTTTACCAGGCTTCCACATCTGAACTCTTTGGCAAGGCTCAGCAGATACCCCAGACAGAAAATACCTCATTTTACCCAAGGAGTCCTTATGCAGCGGCTAAATTATATGCTTACTGGATTGTAATTAACTATCGTGAAGCCTATAATGTCTTTGCTTCCAACGGGATCCTTTTTAATCATGAAAGTGAGCGTCGGGGTAAGACTTTTGTCACACGAAAGATAACTGTCGCAGCATCTAAAATAATTCTTGGGCAACAGGATAAATTATTCCTGGGAAATCTCGATTCGAAACGAGACTGGGGTTATGCTCCTGAGTATGTTGAAGCTATGTGGCGCATACTTCAGGCAGATGAGCCTGATGACTTTGTTATAGCAACAAACGAAACACACTCAATTCGTGAATTTGTTGAAGAGACCTTTAAAGTACTGGGAGAAGAAATTATCTGGCAGGGGAAAGGCGTAAATGAAACCGGGAAACTAAAATCATCAGGGAAAGTAGTTGTCGGCATAGATCGGCGCTATTTCAGACCTACCGAAGTGGATCTGCTTAAAGGTGATCCGTCTAAGGCATTTGATAAACTTGGATGGAAGCCGAAAACCACTTTTAATGAACTTGTTCGGATCATGGTCAATTCAGATTTTGAAAAGGCAAAGAAACGCATTGAATAAGATGCACAGAGCTCAGGGCGCAGGGCACAGGGCTCAGGGCACAGGGCTCAGGGCACAGGGCTCAGGGCAAAGGACACAGGGCAAAGGGCTTCAGGAAGCCAGAGTCAATTGATTTTGTTTAAACTACAATTTCTTAATTTCTTAAAATGGAGAAAAACGGAAAGATATATATAGCAGGTCACAACGGACTGGTAGGCAGTGCAATAGGAAGAAGTCTTACTGCGCGGGGATATACCAACTTTGTATACAGTCCTTACCCTCCTTATGATCTGACTAACCAGAATATTGTTTATGAATTCTTTGAAAAAGAGAAGCCTGAATACGTTCTTCTTGCGGCTGCCAAAGTCGGCGGCATTATGGCGAATAATACCTACCGGGCTCAGTTCCTGTACGAAAACCTGATGATAGAAAGTAACATTATCCATCAGAGTTATTTCCATGGGGTCAAAAAATTATTATTTCTCGGGAGTTCATGTATTTATCCTGGAAATTGTCCGCAACCAATAAAAGAAGAATATTTACTTACCGGCGAGCTGGAATATACAAATGAACCATATGCAATTGCAAAAATTGCAGGCATTAAGTTGTGTGAATCGTACAACATACAATACGGTACGAATTTTATCTCGGTAATGCCAACCAACCTCTATGGTCCGAATGATAATTACAATCTTGAAACTTCACATGTTCTTCCGGCATTGATCAGGAAAATGCACCTTGGCAAATGTCTCGAAAACAATGACTGGAAAGCTATTCGCATAGATTTTAATAAATATCCTTTAGAAGGTGTAAATGGTGATTCAACTGAAAATGAGCTTATTGAAAAGCTCAGCAAATATGGAATCCGGTACTCACCCGACACCCAACAACCCGTAACAATCACATTATGGGGAACGGGAAGTCCATACCGTGAGTTCCTTTATGTAGATGACCTGGCAGATGCGTGCGTTTTTTTGATGGAAAAGGTAGATTTTAAGGATCTCACAGGTCATTCCCCTCAGCACTCAGCCCTCAGCCCTCAGCCAGATCCTAAAATAATAAATACCCACATTAATATCGGGACCGGTCGTGATCTGACGATTAAGGATCTTGCCATGCTGGTCAAAATAATTGTAGGATTTAAAGGCCAGCTAAGCTGGGATGATTCCAAGCCGGACGGCACCTACCGCAAATTGCTTGATGTATCAAAGATCAATAAGCTGGGCTGGAAAGAAAAGGTCAGCCTGGACGAAGGCATCCGGATGATTTATAATAAATATTCGGTGTAAAAAGCCATTCTGACTCTGATAATGAGGGTATTATTAATTACACCCAGGTTTTATGGTCTTGAAAAAATAATTAAATCTGTACTTGAAGAATCAGACTTTGAAGTTGTATGGTTTGAAAATAAAACGCTGCTACTTGATTATCATGCGACGTATTCAAAATTTAAATTTCTAAGAAAGCTATACTATTTTGTTTTTTCGCCAGATATCAGGTATCTCAGACAGGAGCTGAAAAAAATTAATAATCTGAAATTTGATATTCTGTTTTCTATCAATGCCCATATTATTTGTCCATTTTTGATTAGAAAACTGAAAAGCATCAATCCGGAGTTGCACTCAGTGCTCTATTTATGGGATTGTTTCTCAAAGTATAATTGGATAAATGAGTTAAAGCTTTTTAATAAAGCTCTTACATTTGATCCCAAAGATTCGATTAAATATCATATTGAGTACAAGCCTAATTTTTATTTGAAAAGCGCTAATACTGTAAGCCTGGAGAATGAACATGATCTGACCTTCATTGGTAAGTTCAACCCGGAGAGGTTAGCCCTGATCGAGAAAATCAGCAGCCTTCCTGATATAAGCCATATTAAATTTTATATCAGGCTCTGGCCCGCAGCTAAAATATTTTTCCATAACCGTTTTTTATACAAATTATTGGACGGGTCCGGTTTCAAAAGTCCATGGATAAATAATTACCTCCTTAACTTTGAAGCTGTTGAAGGTTTATCGAATAGAGAGTATATTATACCTGAAAGTCTTGAATATACTACGATGCAGTATCATTTATTAAATTCTAATGTGGTTCTGGATATTCCTTATCTCATGCAATCAGGCTATACGCATCGGGTAATTGAAGCTCTGGCAAACGGGAGAAAAATAATTACTACAAATTCAAATATATGTGATGAGTGCTTTTATAATTCAGAGCAGATTCACGTAATTGATGAGAAGAAGCCTGAGATTGATGTCTCCTGGGTCAAAGAAGTAACTTCATTCCCGGTAAATAAATACTTTTCCGGCCTTGAACTGTCAGAATGGATAAAATCGATAATTAGTGTTGCGATTGCTTAAAAAGAAGGTAGATCTTGGTTTTATAGTAAATCCGTTTTATCTCTACTGCATCGCATTCTCCCTGGCAATAGTGATATATTCATTTGGATGGAGTAAAATATATCCTGAATTATCGAAAAGCCTCATCCTCTTCTTAACTGTTACTTTTGTTTTATCTCTGTCAGCCGGATATGTTCTCATGAAGAAAAAGGAAGAGTATATTAACCACAATGGCTTGAACCTTTCATGGAACGACATCATATTTACAATAATAATTCTTTTAGGATCGATTAATATACTCTTCATGGGTTATCTGCCTGTGATTGACAGATCACATAATTACCGGGAATTCGGTATGCCCGTTATCGATCCCATTTTTAATACCCTGAGCATTTTTTTCTCGGTATTTCTCCTGCATTCATATCTTGATACAAAGAAGAAACGGTTTATAATATACTTTATAATAATTCTTGCTATCCAGGTAGTAATTTTCAGGAGATCAACAATAATATGGATACTTACCTCTTCATCTTTTCTTTTATTGCTGTATAGAAAGAGAATCAGCTTATTGGCTCTGATAGCTATTATCATATGCCTCCCTCTGTTTTCTTTCTTGTTTGGCATTTACGGCAATGCACGAAGCAATCTGACTAAAACCTTTGTCCTGAATGATTTGGGAGCAAGTGATGTATTTAAGAATTCAGGAATCAGCTATAATCATTATGCAACATATCTTTATTTGTCTTCGCCGCTGGCTAATCTTCAGGAGAACATCGACAGGAGAGATGTGAAATTGAAAAACGGGGACATTAAAAGGTTCTTATTCTATTGTATTATTCCTGAAAGCTTTACAATTAGGCTCGAGAAGCCTCTGAAATTGTTGCAGCCTTCCTGTTATCTTATTACACCTAACCTGATTGCCGGAAGTTTTTATATGGTTGGTTTTTATTTACTGGGCTGGAGTGGCATGATCCTTTTGTTTATTTTCCTGTTTTTGTTTATCCTTCTTTGTTTTCTGATCTTAAGGAAATGGAGTGCCTGCCGGCTTGAAACCATTTCGCTTCTCTCTACTGCAGTATCTTTATTGATCTTTTCCAATTTCCTGAATCGTCTTGATGTAATTCTGTTTCTTTTTGTTTATCCTGTGCTATTTCATTTGATCTATATACGGAGCAGAAATTTACATTCGTTATCTTCACCCGTCCCCGGAAAATGATGGAGCTTGTCGAATCATTGATGCTAAATACATAACACTGAAAGCTGAACAGAAAATAAGAGTTGCAATAATTTTGCCACGTATCGGACAACTTGGACCGGTAAAGGCAATTCAGAACCTCGTGTGTTCTTTATCCAGCTCTGAAAACCTTTCAATAACAGTTTTTCATCTTGATAGAAAAACCGATGAGAATGTAAAGATGGCAGTTCCCGGTTGTATGGCTCGATCGGCATAAATTCTGTTTTAATGATTACGACATTATTCACACTAACGGAATCCGTCCTGATCTTTTTGCATACCTGAACCGTAAGAAAATCAGAATTCACATTTCCACTATCCATAATTTCGTTTTTGAGGATCTAAAATATTCGTATAACAGATTTGTCTCTGTCTTTTTCGGGCTAATATGGCTGCTATTATGGAAGCGGGCGAACAGATTGGTCTGTGTCTCAAAAACAATGAGAGAATACTATGGAAAGTGGTATTCCTTGCCTAAGCTGGAAGTGATATATAACGGAATTACAGAGACAGATAGATCCTTTGCACCTGATGAAAACGTTATCGGGGCAATGCAAAACTTCCATACCAGGGGACTAAAAGTTCTTGGCAGTGCTGCCATACTGACTAAAAGAAAAGGAATCGAGCAGGCACTGCATCTTATAGCAGGTGACAGGAGACTCGCTCTTGTAATTATAGGGGAAGGAAAAGAACTTCCGGATCTGCTGCGTCTTGCTGAAAAATTAAAAATTTCAGATCGGTGTCTCTTCACTGGTTTTATGGAAAATGCAGTGAACTATTTCGGGCATTTTGATTTCTTTATAATGCCATCAAGATCAGAAGGATTTGGCCTGGCACTGGTTGAAGCAGCCCAGCAGATGATTCCCATTATTTGTTCGAATCTAAAAGTATTTAACGAACTGTTTAATACCGAGGAGGTTACCTTCTTTGAGCTCGATGATCTGACATCATTGTCCGATGCTTTACAGATTTCATTGGAAAATGGTAAAAAGAAAGCTGAGCTGGCATATACTCGATATTTAAATCACTATACTGCCTCACGAATGGCAATGCAGTACTTCGATTTATATAAATCTGCATAATGAATTACCTTTTAACAATTTCTTTTTAGCTTTTGTCTTTTGGACACTGATCTTGCAGTAATTATGTCGGTTCATCAGTTTGATAAACTGAACTATTTTAAGAAATCTGTACAGAGTATTCTTGATCAGACTTATTCTCACTTCGATTTTTTTATTTGTTTTGATGGTCCCGTTCTATCGGAAATCGATGAATATATTTCCGGAATAAATGATGCCAGAATAAAATTATTCAGAATTAAGATCAACGGAGGTCTTGCTAAAGCTCTGAATTATTTGCTGAAAATAGTTCTTGTAAATCCGGGATATAAACTCATAGCCAGAATGGATGCTGACGATATTTCAATGCCGGAGCGATTTGAAATCCAAAGAAATTTTCTTTTAAATAATCAGGCTATCACGTGTGTGGGCTCGTGGTATCAGGAAATAGATGAATCCGAAAATCTTTTATCTTATCAAAAGTTGCCGCTGTCACATAAGGACATAAAAAAGTTCTTCATGAAGAGGTCACCGCTGGCTCATCCCTCCGTTATTTTCAGACGAACAATGATTGAAAATGCCGGATACTACCCAATTGATACATTAAGATTAGAAGATTACGTTTTTTGGAGCAACTGTTTAAAAAGCGGAGCATTGTTTGCAAACATACCTGAATATCTGTTACTATTCAGGCGTGATAAAAACTTCTATAAACGCAGATCGGGGTTAAAATTTGGTTTCAATTATATTAAAGTCAGGTTTAAAATAAATAAAGTTCTGAATGCTCCTTTTTACATTTATATATATTCAGTTTGTGTTGGGATAATCAGGATGATGCCATCCAATGTGATTAAGCTTATCTATCATAATTACAGAAAAGCCGGTAGCTGATTATTTTTCAAACACTTGAATTCCTTTTTGTTAAATTTGTATCTATTAATTGATTAAATCCTCACTCTGCCAATTTGTACAGCAGTATTGGTAAAGCCGATCTGATTGGTAAAAACAAAAGCTAAATTGGCTCAAATAACTAATACAGAATCTATATGAAAGTTCTCATCCTCGCCGGCGGTCTTGGTTCAAGGTTATCGGAAGAAACTACTCTTAAACCAAAACCGATGATTGAAATTGGGGGAAAACCTATTCTGTGGCATATCATGAAAATTTATTCATATTATGGTTATAATGAGTTTATCATTCTTTGCGGCTACAAAGGATATATGATCAAAGAATATTTTGCTCATTATTATCTTCATATGGCCGACATGACTATTGATATGACATCCAATACCATTGTAAATCATAATAGTAATGCTGAACCATGGAAAGTGACATTAATTGATACAGGTATGGACACGATGACGGGTGGAAGAATAAAAAGGGTACAAAAATATGTAGGTAACGAACCATTCATGGTTACTTATGGAGATGGTGTTGCAGATATTAATTTAAATGAGCTTGGTGGAATTTCATAAGGCCCATGGAAAACTCATTACGATGACTTCGGTTCTGCCGGAAGGACGATTCGGGGCATTAAATATTGACAATACCAACATGGTTAGTAGTTTCCAGGAAAAACCGAAAGGGGATGGTTCATGGGTCAATGGAGGATTCTTTGTTTGTCAGCCCGAAGTTTTCAATTACATTGTTGATGATACTACTGTATTCGAACAAGAACCTCTTGAAAATCTTGCACGTACTGGTCAATTATTCACATATAAACATCATGGGTTCTGGAAGCCTATGGATACTCAACGCGATAAAGTACTTATGGAGGGTCTCATTGAAAAAAATAAAGCACCATGGATAAAATGGTAAAACGATCATTATTTAATGACTTTTATAATGGACGTAAAGTTTTAATCACTGGTCATACCGGGTTTAAAGGTTCATGGTTGTCAATTTTGCTCACCTGGCTTGGCGCAGATGTTTATGGTTATTCCTTAAATCCGCCCACAGATCCAAGTCTATATGAACTGGCTAATATTGATAAGATTGTCACATCAACTATTGGCGATATCCGTGATTACAAATTGCTCCAAAAAACGTTGAAGAAGGTCAGGCCTGAAGTCGTAATTCATATGGCTGCTCAGCCACTTGTAAGGGAATCATACAATAACCCGCGCGAGACTTATGAAGTTAATGTCATGGGTACAGTGAATCTATTAGATGTGATACGACAGGAGACTGACAGGAAAGTTGTTCTTAACGTTACATCTGATAAATGTTATGAGAATAAAGAATGGCTTTGGGGTTATCGCGAAAATGAACCAATGGGAGGGTATGATCCCTACTCAAACAGCAAAGGTTGTTCTGAACTTGTTACTTCTTCATTCAGGAATTCGTTTTTTAACTCAAAAGAAAGTAAGAATCATGGCGTTATGCTGGCTTCTGCACGTGCTGGAAATGTTATCGGCGGGGGTGACTGGGCTGAAGGCCGTCTTATTCCGGATTTTATACGTTCAATTACCAGGGGAGAAAAATTAAAAATCAGAAGCCCCTATGCTGTCAGACCATGGCAACATGTGTTAGAACCACTTTCTGGCTATCTTAATCTATGTGAAAAGCTCTCCTCTCAAGGAACAGAATTTGCCGAAGGTTGGAATTTCGGTCCTGATGACAGTGAATCAAAAAATGTGGAGTGGATTTCAAATAAGATTTGCGAATATTGGGGTGAGGGTGTATGTTATGAGTTAGATAAGGATATTCAGCTACACGAAGCCAGTTATTTGAAATTGGACTGTTCCAAGGCAAAGAATCTACTTGGATGGTATCCAAAATGGGATCTTGAAACTTCACTGAAAGCAATAGTTTATTGGTACAAGGAATATTTTAAAAATTCTGATATGAGGAATATTACTCTCAGTCAGATTGATCAATATTTTGAGTCTTATAGAAAGTTATGACTAATTTGTTAACTATGAATGATTATAAGGAAATAAGAAAAGAAATAATTCTCAAAACAATTGAATATCACAAAGCAAGGTTTCCAAAATTTGATTTTCTTCCGGGTAAATCCAAAGTAAATTATGCGGGAAGAGTGTTTGATCATCAGGAATTAGTTAATGCAGTAGAAGCTTCACTCGATTTTTGGCTTACAGAAGGAAGATATTCTGAGTCCTTTGCAGAAAAAATTTCTGAATCTATAGGAATAGAAAATGTTTTACTGACCAATTCAGGATCATCTGCCAATTTATTAGCATTTGCAGCATTGACTTCCGAAAAGCTGGGAGATAGGCGCATTAAACCCGGGGATGAAGTGATTACAGTTGCAGCAGGTTTCCCATCTACTGTTGCACCTATTATTCAATATGGTATGATCCCTGTTTTTGTTGACGTAAATATTCCGACCTATAATATTGATATAGATATGATGCAAAAGGCAATTTCGGAAAAAACGCGTTGTATCTTTATTGCACATACCTTGGGTAATCCTTTCAATGTTGATTCAGTGCTTCAATTTGCAGAAGAACACGATCTATGGATCATTGAAGATAATTGCGACGCCTTCGGAAGCAGCTACAAGGGAAAGAGGACCGGTTCCTTTGGACATATTTCTACCCTATCTTTTTATCCGGCTCATCATATCACTACAGGGGAAGGTGGCGCTGTCTGTACTAATGATCTCCAATTAACTCAAATTGTCAGGTCATTTCGTGACTGGGGACGTGATTGTTATTGTGCCGGAGGGGAGAATAATACGTGTGGCAAGCGATTCACCCAGCAATTCGGAAATCTTCCGGTAGGTTTTGATCATAAATATGTATACTCAGAAGTTGGTTACAACCTTAAGATGACAGACATCCAGGCATCTATCGGATCAGCCCAGATTGATAAGCTCCCCGAATTCTGTGAAAAAAGGAGATCCAATTACAGGGAATGGATCAGGATATTTTCAAAATATCCCGATTTTTTTATTCTCCCCGAAGCAACACAAGGATCCGATCCGGCATGGTTTGCATTCATAGTTACACTAAAGGAAAATATACCATTTAACAGGGAAACGATAACTCAGTATTTTAATTCTAATCTGATCGAAACCAGAAATCTCTTTGGAGGGAACCTGACAAAACAACCTGGATTTATGCATCGTAACTTTCGTTTGGCCGATAATTTATCAAATACAGATTATATTATGAGGAATACTTTCTTCCTTGGAACATATCCCGGATTATCATCTGAAATGTTCAATTATGCCGGGGAGATATTAGAAAGATTTTTAAATAGTCTGGATTAATTTTTTTTTAATGCTGGTTAAAAAATACCGTTCAGAAGTAATCTCAATTGTTAATCCTTTTCGTGAGATATATTCTGTTGGGTTCAGATCTTTGAATGGGAAATACAGATATCACCCCGGACAGTTCCTGCATCTGGCTATTGATTCATACGATGGAACTGGCCAGTGGCCAGAATCAAGATGTTTTTCAATACGCTCCAGTCCAAACGATAATACTCTTGAAATAACCTATTCTGTTAAGGGTCGGTTTACCAATCAAATGGAACAATTACTACATATGGGTTCCGAAGTTTGGTTAAAGTTGCCGTATGGAAATCTTTTTACACAGGATCATAATAAAACCAATACGGTATTTATTGCAGGCGGAACAGGAATAACCCCTTTTCTGTCGCTCTTTACACATTCGTCGTTTAACGAATATAAAAATCCCAAATTTTACTTTGGTTTCCGCTCAAAGGAGTATAACATTTATAACGAGGAGCTGTCACGTTTATGTAATTCATCTAAATGCATCACCTATTTCTATGAGGACATAGATGGTGTTATTGATATAAAAAGTATTCTTAAGGAAAATAGCATATCCCAGGACTATTTTCTTTCTGGTCCACCTCAAATGATAGATGCATTCAAAAAATTTCTAATAACAAATGGATTACCAGAAAGTCAGATATTTAGTGATAGATGGGAGTGATATGTTGAAGTTAAATATTGAATATTGAATGAATACGATCCTTATAACTGGCATCAATGGGTTTCTTGGTTCCAAATTAGCAAAAGCTCTTTCAGTTCAAAATAACATTATTGGACTTGAATACTACCCGGAAAAGATCAGATCGGATAATTCCAATAAAATATATTCAGCATATCAGGGTATTCCGGAAGCAATATTTACTGAACAGCACATTGACATAGTTGTGCATACTGCTACCTTTTATGGCAAAAATAACGAAGATTTTATTCAAATGTTTGATGCCAATCTTCATTCCCCTTTTACCTTACTTAACATGTCAATAAATCATGGATGTCAGTTGTTTATAAATACCGATACTGTCCTGGATCGATTTGTAAGTACATATGCCTTAACTAAGCGTCAATTTCAGGAATGGCTATACATTAGAAAGAATGCAATTAATGTAATTAATATGCAATTAGAACATTTTTATGGCAGCGGAGCAAGTTCAGCTAATTTTATAACAACTATGATCAATAAATTAAAAAATAATGAACTTCAAATTGATCTCACATCAGGGGAGCAAAAACGAAACTTTGTTTACATTGAAGATGTGGTTAATGCGTACTTAAAAGTCATCGAAAAACAAGCTTTAATCTCTGACCGTTATTGTTCATATAATGTTTGTTCTGAGGAATTGATTAGTATTAAGGAATTAATGATTTTGCTAAAGGAATTAACTCATAGCAGCTCAATCCTGAATTTTGGCGCCCTCCCTTACCGGGAAAATGAAATGCTCAATTCCAATACAGATAATTCTGCTTTATGTGCATTGGGCTGGAAACCATTTTTTTCTTTAATCGAAGGTTTAAAACTTACCTTAATCAATTCATACTAGTATTAAATAATCGTTATTCCATAAATATGAAATATTTTATTACCGGAGGGTGTGGCTTTATAGGATCTAATCTTGCTGCAGAGGTTTTAAAAAGAGGTGAAGAGCTTATTATATTTGACAATTTAAACCGTATTGGAAGTTCCAGGAATCTCGAATGGCTTAAAGATAAAGGCAGTTTTAGATATTATCCGTCTGATATTCGCAATTCTAATGATGTGGAGACAGCGGTAAAGGAAATCAGGCCCGATGTTATATTTCATTTAGCTGGTCAGGTTGCAATGACAACTTCTATTCAAAATCCAAGATTAGATTTTGAAACTAATACCTTGGGCACTCATAACCTGCTGGAAGCTGTTCGTAAATATTCCTCTGAGAGTATTATTCTTTTTTCTTCGACAAACAAAGTTTATGGAGATTTGGAATATCTGACCTATGAAGAAATGGAGTCTCGTTATGTTTGCAAAGAATTTCCGGATGGTTTTGATGAGTCATTGAAACTTGATTTCAAAACTCCATATGGATGTTCAAAGGGAGCAGCAGATCAGTTTCTTCTTGATTATCATAATATGTTTGGAATTCGCACGGTAGTTTTTCGTCACTCCTCGATGTATGGAGGTAATCAGCATTCGACATATGATCAAGGCTGGGTAGGCTGGTTTATAGAAAAAGCGTTGGAGATTAAACGTGGAAAAGCTTTTGAAAAGTTTACAATTTCAGGCAATGGGAAACAGGTTCGTGATGTATTAAATGCCAAAGATGTTGTAAATCTATATTTTGAAACAGTCAGTAGTATTGAACTTGTCAAAGGACAATTCTTTAATGTTGGCGGAGGCATGGCAAATAGTCTTTCTTTGCTTGAGCTCTTTAGTCTGCTCAATACAGAACTTGGAATTGAAATGAAGTATATAGAGCTTCCCTTTAGAGAGAATGATCAATTAGTTTTTATTGCAGATAATTCAAAAGCAACAAGATTGATTAACTGGCGTCCTGGTACGTCTCCAATTGAAGGAATACGAGATTTATTAGGAGTACTTTAATTCAAAATTTATTCAATTCTATTAAAATTCTATTTAATTCATTAATGGTAATAAATGTTTATATCCCAACATATAAGAGATTAAATTCCTTAAGTGCAGTACTTTATAGTCTGATAAAAGTCAATTTACCTTTAATTAAGGCCGATTATAATTGCTACGTTGTTAATAATTTCCCTGATAATAAGGATGCTGTAGATAAACTCATAAAGGAATTTAATTTAGAAGGTAGTGGCTGGGTAATAAAATCAGTCCACAGGGAAAAAACTTTGCCTCCGGTAATTAGTTGGTATAAAGCGATTAATGAATTTACCGGCGAGGGGGATATTGCATTTTTACATGGAGATGATGATTTGTTTTTACCCGATAGCATTGAATTCAGGGTAAATACTATCCTTGAAGAAAATGCTGATTTATTACTAACAAAACATATGGACGGAGTGATTTTCTATGACAATTCCTCTAAAATATCAGTTGAAAATGATCTTGAAAGAGCGACTGATAATGCAATAAAATGTGTAGAATGGAGTGATTATAAGTGGAATGCCATATTCATTGGAAATAATACTTATCGTATGACTCCAATGTTGAAAGAAGCATTTAAAAAATCTATGGAATGGTGTGAAACTCAAGATTGGCTTACATTTGATCAGAGAACTTTAATGTATCCGGTTTATATACCTTACTCATTAATTTTATTAGGAGGAAAGATTGTAAGCTCTGAAAAAGTTTGTGTTTTACGTGGAAGAAATATTGACGAAAGTAAAAGATCACTATGGTTTGTTCCTGGTTGGAATTCTGGTTTTCTGGATTTGGTAGCGATAGGAGTATTAAATAATGTTGATTTAAAAAATATATCTGAACTATATAGGGATAGAAAAGCCGCAAATGATCATGCCGCTCTTTGGTATTGGACATTTTTTTTTGATTCAAGAATTACAAAAGAAGTTCGTAAACGTACTTTTCACGAGATTGGCAAACCCAAGTTCTCTTCAAAAATATTATTTAAGAGCCTGATCTTCCTGATAAGAGGATTGATCTATAAATATAAATTTACAAACAAACTGAGAGACAGGTTTAGGAAAAAGATCATGAAAATTGAAGTACAATTATTCATTGATGCATTGTATAAGAAGTAATTTAAAATCTTTGTTTCGGCATAATATAATTCTTTCAATGTCGACATTTTGATAAATTAAATATTGAAAATTATCAATTAACAATGTCTTAAATTATGTAGTCAAAGATGAGAAGATTCTCTTCAAATCGATCAAGGAGATTAGCGACTAAGTGGAACATATTTTTTCATTATTATGCTATTATTATTAGTATGATAAGTGGAATATTGTTAGTGCCCTTATATTTAAAATATATTCCATTGGAAATTTATGGTGCATGGCTCGCTACAGGAAATATTATAGCATGGTTAACAATAGCTGATCCGGGCATTTCAGATGTTCTGAGTCAACAAGTCGGACGGGCTTTTGGAGCGGGTGAAACACAAAAGTTAAATGACTTGTTAGGAAGTGGAACTTTATTGTCATTCATTGTTAGTCTCTTAATCTTGATTTTGGGTCTCTTATTTACAGAAAATATATTTCATTTAATTCTTATCAAAGATCAAACTAATATTCATGTATTAAAGAATGCATTTAAATTAGCCGTTATCGGTAGTTCATTAATGATTTTTTCTTATGGCTTTACGAGTTTCAACCAGGGGATGTTGAGTAGTATTGGTATTGGCTTAATATACGTCGTTGCTACAATTACATCGCTGATTATAAATGTGCTTCTGCTAACCAAAGGTTTTGGCCTGTACGCAATTCCGTCAAGTCAAATAGTTAGTGCTCTGATATTAATCATTGGGAACGTATTTTATATATTTTGGAGATATGTTCAGGAATCACTAAAATTTCGTTTTTCAATTAATGGAATATTCGTTTTTGCTAAACTAACAGGTTATAATATTCTTGGCAGACTAGGAAAAGTAATTTCCACACAACTTGATGCTTTCCTGGTTGTTCGTTATATAGGAGCAGAGATAGCACCGGTATTGAATTTAACTAAAAGAGGTCCTGAGTTATCTAAAATGTTTATTGAAAGGCCACTGACCGCAATGCTCCCAGCTATAACCAACGCGTGGGGAAGTGGAGAATATGATAAAGTCAGAATTAATACTTCGCGACTATTTACCATTCTACTCTGGATCTTAGGGTTATTATTTACAGGTTTTATTATTATGAATAAATCATTTATTACTCTTTGGGTCGGAGTAAAATTCTTTGCAGGACACCCTATAAATGTAGCAATTTGTGTTGGAATAGTTCTATCAGTATTATCAAGTATTTCTTCAAATGTTTTTTTTGCTTTAGGAAATATAAAAGAAAGCAGCAAAATGAATTTCATACAAAGCATTATTACAGTCTTAGCTTTATATCTGGGAGTAAAATATTTTGGTTTAATTGGATTAGTAATGGGTCAGGCTTTATCACTAATTGCTTTTTCGGCCTGGTATTTTCCTTATAAAGCGTTGACTTATATTAAATATGACTCACTGACAATAAGGAAAATGAAAAAAGAAATAGCTATTGTTATACTGATCAGTGTTATAATAATATTTATTTATATTAAATTAATTTCTATAAAAAGTTGGGTTGCTTTTTTTAGTACCGGGGCAATCATAGTATTTACTTACATAATGTTTTTGTATTTGCTTTCCAAGTCATTTAGATATGAGTTGAACTCTATTATCCATCTTATAAGAAAAAAGTTTAGATTTTCCTGAAAATAGTGCTTTTTGAATTTTGCATAAGTCAATTCCTGACCGATTTAATTGACCAAATTGAATCATCCATATTTTGATAGCTGATTATATGAATAAAACCATAACAAAGATTGCATTTGTCTTAAATCTGATAGGTTTTAACCCTTACAAATTTATTAGTCTTTTTCGCGGAATAGGCTTCTACTTCAAAGATTATCACTTGCTGAAAAAACAAATGAAAAATAGTGACGCCTTCGTATTTGGCAATTGTTATCCAATTCTAGATGAACGTTATAGCGAAAGCGGGACTATGACAGGTCACTATTTTCATCAGGATTTACTGATTGCACGAAAAATATATGCTGATAAGCCTATCAGGCATATAGATATCGGATCCCGAATTGATGGTTTTGTTGCTCATGTCGCAGTATTTCGAGAAATCGAAGTTTTTGATGTAAGACCGCAAAATTTACCAATAAAAAACATCATATTCACCAAATCAGACCTTATGAAATTACCGCAAAATATGATAGAATGTTGCGATTCAATTTCATCTTTACATGCAATCGAACATTTTGGTTTAGGTAGATATGGAGATCCTATTGATGTCAATGGCCATATTAAAGCAATTAATAATATTCATATAATGTTAAAACCAAATGGGAAATTTTACTTATCGATTCCTATTGGAAGCCAAAGAATTGAATTTAACGCACACAGAGTATTTAGTATAAGTTATGTCCTGCAAATCCTTCAGAATAAATTTAAAATTGAACATTTCCATTATATTAATGACAGTGGAGATTTATTTGAGGATGCAATTTTATCTGAAGAGTCAATTTCACAGAATTTTGGATGTAAGTACGGGTGTGGAATTTTTGAACTTAAAAAAATAATTACAGTTACTTAGAAATTTAATTAATGCAGAGTATTCTTACTGCAATTCATCAAAACACAGTTTAAGATTTGATAATACATAAGTAGTGCGTATTTTCCTTGTTATAGAGAGTTCTACAAATACTGTAATTCCTGGAAACAAGACCTGGTACCTGAATTTTTATGAGTCTCTGGTTGAAATGGGACATGAGGTTATATATTTCCCGGCTAATGAAGGTCGATTAGCAATGAACAAAAAGGATGCTTCTTTAAGGACTAACTTTAGCCGGAAATTATTAGATACATTTCTGAAAGAACATGCCAAAGTACCATTTTCTCTTTTCTTTGCTTACTTAATGGATGGAATGGTCGATTTATACGTTATTGATGAGATTAGAAATTGTGGTGTACCTACGTGTAATTTTTCATGTAATAATATTCATCAATTTCATTTGGTGAAGCAAATCTCTTCTCATTTTGATTACAATCTGCATTCAGAAAAAGATGCCCGTGAGAAATTTTTAAAAATTGGGGCAAATCCTTTTTGGTGGCCAATGGCATCAAATCCGACTTACTTCAAACCAGTGAACGTTGCCCGGACACTTCAAGCTTCTTTTGTGGGTGCAAATTATTCCAGACGTTACTGGTACATCAATCATTTATTGGAAAACAATATCGATGTTCACGCATTTGGTCCTGGATGGACCTATAAGGGTAAGCCAGAATGGCGGACGTTCATGAAGAGAAACTTACTAATATGGAATACCTTTTTTGCACTTGATTTGCAACAGCAAAACTCAGCATCAGCTAAACTCTCAGATTTTGATTCGAAACGAGCGCTCTCTTTCCACTTCCCTCATAATATGCATTTACCAGTCTCCGATTCTGAACAAATTGAATTGTATAGCCGGAGCCAGATAAGTTTAGGATTTCTTGAAGTATATGAAAATCATGACCCAAGCAAGCCAATATTGCAGCATCTGCATTTAAGGGAGTTTGAGGCACCAATGAGTGGGGCTCTGTATTTTACAGGATTTACAGATGAACTTGCCGAAATGTTTGAACCAGATAAAGAGGTAGTTGTGTATAGAAATCAATATGAATTATTAGACAAAGCTAAATATTTCTTAGGGCATCCTGATCAGGGAGAAAAAATCAGACAGGCAGGACGAAAAAGAGCGCTTGCAGAACATACCTATCAAATACGTTTTAAACAATTATTTAAGGATTTAAGATTGTCATGAATGAATCTCCCCTGGTAAGTGTAATAATCCCAGCTTATAATGCTTCTGAGTGGATAAGCGAAACTCTGGATAGTATCCTTTCCCAAAGTTTTAAGGATTATGAAATAATTGTAGTTAATGATGGATCTACTGATAATACAGTCGAAGTAGTTGAATGTTTCATGAATCGGGTTAAATGTATTAGTAAATTAAATGGGGGACAGGCATCAGCTCGAAACATCGGAATTAAGGAAGGAAAGGGTAAATATGTCGCATTCATAGATTCTGATGATTTATGGGCACCTGATAAGCTTTACCTTGAGGTCGGGTTGCTCGAGAAATCTAAATTAAAATGGGTCTATTCCGATGCAATTGCTTTTGATAGTAAGAAAAGAACAAATTTATATAAATACAGCGAAGTTCAACGTCACTATGAAGGTGACATTCTGGAGCCTCTTTTTAAGTCGTGCTTTATTCCATCACCCACTCCGATAGTTGAAAAGAGTGTGTTTGCTAATATTGGATTATTTAATGAAAATTCAAATATGCGAAATCGTGAGGATTGGGATATGTGGCTCAGGATCGCAGCTGTTTATCCTATTGCATATGTTCCAAAACCATTGGCATATTATCGGGTGCACTCTGCAAGTGCTACAGGTGGGGAAGACAGGATTTCGGCATTAAAAGGCTATGTGGCAACAGTAGAGGCGGCTGTGCAACGGGAACCACGTCGTTTAGGGCAAATAAAAAATGTAGTAATTTCCAGGATTTATTTTATTGAAAGTCGCAATCAAGCCTACCTGGGCCATTCCACAATAGCACGAAGATTCTTAAAGGAATCTCTTAAATTAACTCCCTGGTGGGGTTTACTCTATATTTATTACTTATTAATTCCGGTTTTTCCCTGGTTTAAAATCATAGGAACTAAACCTGGAATGACCTCGATTAAAAATTTTTTACATCGTTCATTGGGAAAATAATTCGGTACAAACGATGAAGGTAAATCGATCTACGTTAATTGTGAACCTGTTCGTGCTAATGGTATTCATTCAGAATCTACCCTGGCCGGTGTGGAATTTCTGGTTTCCTCTCTTGTTCATTTGTTTTTTATTATCTTTTATTCTTCTGTTTACAAGAATAACAAATGCAAAGCCGGTTAATATTGGATTATTCGTTTTCACCTGTTTGCTTCTTCTATTCTTTATAGTGTTTCAGTCACTTCAAGATTTCAGGACAAGTTCACTGGTAACCATTATAATTTTTTACCTGTTATATTACCTGAGTTCAGAGGAAAAAATCAGTATCATATATAAGATTACAACAATTTTATCAATAATTATAGCGATTTCTTTACCTCTCTGGTTGATTAATCAGTACTTGTTTCATTTACCTTTTGGTTATAATATGCAATATGGTGATTGGAAGGGGAAAGGTCAAACGCTCGTTTTAGAGAACTATTACTTTTTTATACAGGCAAAAACACCACTAAACAGATTCTATTCTGTTTTTGATGAGCCTGGTACCTTAGGCACTTTGTCCGCCTTTATTTTATTTGCGAATAAATATAACTTTAGGGATAAACGAAATATAATTATACTAGCAGGTGCATTTTTTACATTTTCTCTTGCATTTTTTATACTGACTTTTGTCGGATTATCATTATACTTTATCAGAAAGCCGAAATTATTAATTATCTACAGTATATCAATTGCGGCCCTGGTGTTTATAACATATAATCTTGTAAAAGAAATGCCTGCATTTAAGACAAACATTTCAAGCAGATTAGGTTCCACTGAAACATCGCTTAATACGAGGACATCAAAAGATGTAAATATTTTCTTTAGGAGATATATCACCTCACCGGAATCAATACTTGGTGAAGGAACCGGATTTTTAGCAAAAAATCCAAAATTGTTATTAGGCCAGGGTTTTAAGTTTTTCCTGATTGAAAATGGCTATTTGGGATTACTATTAGTTATTGGAATGTATTTATTCATTTATGGTGATAACAAATTTCTGATGCTTGTGTATTTGTTATTATTTTTGTTGTCTTTTCTGCAAAGACCTTTTTTATTTACTCCATATCAACTAATAGTATATTATGCAGGCATATCGAGTTTGAATTATATTCCGGAAGCAAGGAGCTATGAAAAAAGCCAGGTAAATATTTAATGAAAATGATATTTTCAAAAAATGACTAAGGTACTTTTTATTGTTAATGGGTATCCCGATCAAAATAGCTCGGCAAATATTTTCGTTAAAAATCAGGCTGAATCATTAAAGAATAAGGGCATCGAAATAGGAGTAATGGTCGTGGATATCAGATCAATACTCCGGTTAAGACGGTACGGTATTCATAAATCAATTATCAATCACATCCCTGTGTGGTTTATAGCCTTTCCATGGGGCAGATTTTTACCGCGAATTGGCCAGTGGTTATACAATGTATTAGGAGTAACCGCGTACAGACATATCCGGAAGGAATTTGGAACACCAGATTTGTTACATTCTCATTTTGGTGGTGCAGGGATCATTGGTGCAATGATCAAGAAAAAATATAATATCCCACTGGTTATCACTGAACACAGTTCCCTAATGCTTGCACGCAGCAAAAATATCCGGCATAAAAAAAGGGTATTAAAAGCATACGAAGTCTGTGACAGATTAATTGCCGTTAGCACAAACCTGGCAAAGGATATGAGGAGCCTTGGAGCAAAAAATATATTATTAATACCCAATATTATACCTCAATATTATTTTGCCGGAGAAAATCAAATTCATAAGAATAAAAAAAAACAGTTTATAAGCGTAGGTTACTTATTGCCCAATAAAAGATTTGACCTTGTCATATCAGCTTTCAAACGGCTTTGTGATTTGAAAGATGACGTAACTTTAATAATTGTAGGCGACGGACCGTTATTCAAGGATCTTTTTAAAATGGTGAAGAACAAGAATATGGAAAGCAAAATATTTCTCCGGGGGCATGTTAAGAATAGCGAGTTGCCAGAACTATACAGAGAGTCAGCTTGTTTTGTTTTACCGTCTGAGTATGAAACATTTGGAGTGGTTTATGCTGAAGCATTGGCAAGCGGTATACCGGTTATAGCAACCGATTGCGGCGGCCCGGTGGATATTGTTAATAAAGAAAATGGCCTTATCATTAACCGAAATGATGAGGATGCATTATTTGAAGCAATGTTTTTCATGTATATGAATTACATGACCTATAATTCTAAATCTTTGATTGCAGGTTGTTATAAACAGTTTAGTGAAGAATCAGTCTCCAATAGTATAATAAGTGTTTATGATGATATAATTATAAGTCATAAGCATCCAGGATTAAACAATTAATAATTGAAGAATTGAAAAGATTAGAAAAACTATGAAGATATTGCACCTGATGCTTTCCTGTTTTTATGTTGATAATGCAAATTACCAGGAAAATGTAATTCCCCGACAAAATAAAAAGGACGGACATGATGTCAGAATAATTGCATCAACGGAAGTATATATTAATAATATTTCGCTGGGCTATACAAAACCGGGAACATATATAAATGAAGACGGAATACTGGTAACCAGACTTCCTTATAAACGTTTCTTAAGTTTCTTTATCTCGAAAAAAATCAGAGCCTATCCGGATTTGTTCCGTTACATTTCTGAATTTTCTCCGGATATAATCTTGTTTCATGGTGCAGCTGCTTATGCTTTAATTGAAGTAACAAAATATATTAAGAAAAATCCCCGCGTCAGGTTTCTTGTTGACAGTCACGAAGATTCACAAAATTCGGGCAAAAATCTATTGTCAAAACATATTCTTCACAGAATTTTTTACCGGCGCATTCTCCAAGCCTGCCTTCCTTATATTGAAAAAGTACTGTATATAACATATGAGACATCTGTCTTTCTGAAAAATGTGTATGGAGTACCCTCAGGCAAGCTTCATTTTTTCCCTTTAGGAGGCTGCATACCAGAAGCAAAGACAAGGGAAGAAATCAGAAAGAAGATAAGATCTGAATTAAACATCAACGATGATCAGATTCTTGTAATTCATACCGGGAAGCTGGGCGGAAGAAAACGGACACTTGAAATGGTACAGGCATTCAGGCTTGTGCCTGATCAAAACCTTAAATTAGTTATAATAGGCTCAATGCCAGATGAAGTATTAAAATCAATAATCCCTTTGATCAATGTTGACAATCGAATAAATTACCTGGGATGGTTAAACAGTAAATTGCTTCAGGATTATCTTTGTGCCGGTGATTTATATGTTCAACTGGGAAGTCAGTCAGCAACAATGCAAAATGCTTTATGTTCTGGCTGTGCTGCTGCACTTTACCCTCATGAAAGTCATAAGTTTTTATTAAAGAATTCTGTTTTTTATATAAAAAGTAAGGAAGATCTGGTTGAAGTACTCAAAAATGTTTCATCAGATAAAGCAGTTCTGGAAAACAAACGTATTGATTCATTTGAACTTGCAAGAAATATTTTAGATTATGCCAAGATATCCTCATTACTATATCAGCCCTTTGCGAACGGCGGCGACTAATAAAAAACTCTTAAAAATGCCAGATCATTTTTAGAAGATGAGTTTATTCAGATGAACATTTTTAATTAATATAATTATATGGTCGGCCCAAAATATTACATCTCGAAAATCTTAAAAAAAATCCGCGGCAGTGCAATTAAAAACAGTCAGATTGCCAGGACTGCTAAAGTAGAATCCGGATGTAACATTGTGAATATTGTCTTAGGAAACCATTCTTTTTGCGGGTATGATTGTGAGATTGTTAATTGTGAGATAGGCTCATTCTGCTCTATTGCAAATAATGTAATAATTGGTGGGTCGATGCACCCGATGAACTGGGTTTCCATGTCCCCGGTCTTTTATGAAGGCAGAGATAGTGTAAAAACCAAGTTTTCGACTCATAAACTGATGGCAGTAAAAAAGACAAATATTGGACATGATGTGTGGATAGGACAGTATGCATTAATCAGGCAGGGAGTTCATATTGGCACCGGAGCTGTAATAGGAATGGGAAGTGTTGTCACTAAAGATGTTGAACCCTATTCTATAGTTGCAGGTAGTCCGGCCCGGGAAATTAGAAAAAGATTTGATGAGTTGACAATCATAAAATTGCTGGAAAGCAAATGGTGGGAGTATGATGATGATCAATTAAAAAAATACAGTGCCTATTTTACTAACCCTGAGGAATTTATAAAGGTTTTAGGTTTATAATAGATAGGTATGTAAAAATGTTGAATTCTTACGCAATGTTGAAAAATAGAAATGTATGTGCGGAATATTAGCCATAAGTTCAGCCGGTGGTGAAAAGTTTAATATAGAACGTTCACTTGAAGCAATAAGACACCGTGGTCCAGATGACAGGGGTCTTTATTTTTCTGAAGCTTGTGATGGACAACTTGGCCATGTAAGGTTGTCAATAATTGATCTTACCTCAGCAGGTCATCAGCCGATGGTGGACTCTACCGGCCGATATATAATAGTATATAATGGAGAAATATATAATTATATTGACCTTAAAAGAAAATTGGAGGATAAGTTTGGTGAAATTAAATGGCATTCAACTTCCGATACCGAACTTATACTTGAAGGTTTTAGCAGGGAAGGATACACTTTTTTTTCAAAACTAAATGGCATATTTGCTTTTGCGATTTATGATAAAGTTGACAGATCATTGCATGTATTAAGAGATCCAATTGGCATAAAACCTTTATATTACATTGAACAGGACGGCAGTATGTTTTTTTGTTCTGAACTGAAGGGATTATTGGCATTATCACACTTAAAGGTTCGATTGCGGCAACAGTCACTTGCAGATCAGCTTCTCTTTATGTTTGTTCCGGAACCATTCACAATGTATGAAGAGATCTTTAAAGTAGAACCTGGAATATATTATGTGTACCGTTATGGAAAGCAGATTTCGAAAACAGCTTTGTTCTCTAATCTTTCTGATCCTATTTTATTCTCGTCCGAACTTGATATGATCGATACTTTCAGAGAGACCTTTTCTTCTTCTGTCGATCGTCAACTAATTTCTGATGTTCCGGTCTCAATAATGCTAAGTGGCGGAATTGATTCTTCTTCAATTGCTTATGAAGCAGTAAAGAGAGGTGGAAATATTAAAACAGCTTATACTATTTCTTTTAATAAGAAAGACAGTTTCTATGATAAACAAAGCAGTGACTTATATTATGCTAAAATAATTGCAAAACAACTCAATCTTAATTTACAGGTGTTTGATGCAAAACCGGAATTCGTTTCATTGCTTCCTTCATTGATGCCATTTCTGGAGGATGGTATTTCTGATCCGGCAGCGATCAGTACTTTTTTAATATGCGAAAGTGCCAGGAAAGACGGAGTAAAAGTATTGCTGTCGGGACAGGGGGCAGACGAATATTTATGCGGATACCGAAGACATCTTGCTGAGAGGTCATTACAGAATATGTCAATTGCAACCAGGAAGATCCTTTCATTAGCCGACTCAATTCTGCCTTCATCAGTACCTGGTAAATTCAATGCGCTGATAAGACGACTGAAAAGACTGGCAGTTGCTTCACGGCTTCCTAAAAATGAAAGGTTCCCAGGTTATTTTATGTGGAGTAGTCCTGAAAACATTAGCAATCTCTTTTTAGATAATAAATCTATATCTCCAGGAATTAGTCTGTTTCAGTTATTTGAAGAACATAATTTTGAGGATCCTCTGGAAGCATTGTTATTAGCTGATCAGAAATTTGATTTACTTTCTCTGAATTTAGCTTATGGCGATAAAATGAGTATGATGGCTGGAGTTGAATCAAGAGTACCTTTTCTTGACCTTGAGATGGTCCAACTCATGAACTCCATTCCAATTAATATGAAGCTTAAAGGAAATGAACAAAAATACATATTAAAAAAAGCAATGGAGCCCTACCTGCCTAAAGAGGTAATCTACAGACAAAAGGCCGGATTTGCTTTACCTATAAGATCCTGGTTTAAAAAAAGGAATGATATTCTTGGCCGGTATTTTGATCCTGAGCATATAAGGAAACAAGGCATCTTTAAACCTGAAGAATTTGAAAAAATTTTAAGGATGCAATATTCCGGAAAATCAGATAATTCCTATCTTTTATTCTCCATGCTTTGTCAACAAATTTGGCTTGACCAAAACTTTAGTATTTAACTTAAAACCTGATCTGGAGAATGAATACCAGAATTTATCAGATATGCAGTAATTGTGTCATGGATACATCAGACTCCAAGATTATTTTTGATGAACATGGAGTCTGTGATCATTGTCGTACTTTTTACAACGACATTCTTCCGAAGTGGCATACTGACAAGACTGCAGAAGCAGCTCTAACAGTTATTATCGACAAGATAAAAAAGGAAGGACAAGGGAAAGAATTCGATTGTATCATGGGAATGAGCGGTGGTATCGACAGCTCTTATTTAACGTACATAGTTAAAGAAAAATTCGGATTACGGCCTCTCGTGTTCCATGTTGATGCAGGATGGAATTCTCAGATTGCAGTTAATAATATAGAACGATTAGTTGATAAGTTAGGCCTCGATTTGTATACTCATGTGGTCAACTGGGAAGAAATGAAGGATCTGCAACTGGCTTATTTCAAATCCGGAGTACCTCATATCGATGTACCACAGGATCATGCATTCTTTGCGACTATGTATGATTTTGCCTATCGATACAAAGTAAAATATATTTTAACCGGGGGTAATTATTCTACTGAATGTATCCGCAATCCAATTGAATGGATGTACTATCAGTCTGATTCACGACAATTAAAAGATATTCATTCAAAATTTGGCCAGCGGCCCCTAAAAAGTTACATAGTAACAAGTATCCTTTGGCATAAGGTTTTTCTCCCGTATTTTAAAGGCATAAAAGTGATTCGGCCATTAGATTATATACCGTACAATAAAGAGGAAGCAATGCAATTGCTGGTTGAGAAATTTGGCTGGCAAAAATACCCGCAAAAGCATTTTGAATCACGGTTTACAAAGTTTTATGAATCATATTGGCTTCCTGAAAAATTTGGATATGATACCAGAAAGGTTCAATATTCGAGTTTAATTCTTACTGGTCAAATGACAAGAGATGAGGCACTTGAGAAATTAACTACCCCTGCTTATGATAAAGAATCAATAAGTCAGGATTTCGAATATATTGCGACTAAATTGGGTATCACAGTCAATGAATTGCAAAGCTACATGGATGCTCCGAAAAAAACTTACAAAGACTATAAATCACAGGAAAATATTTATCAGTTTGGCGCTAATATAATGCGTAAACTTGGACTGGTGATGGGAGGTAAAAGGTGATAACTATAATCAACTATGGCCTCGGGAATATCAATGCTTTCGTAAATGTGTACAAAAGGCTTAATGTACCTTTTACTGTTGCATCCAAAAGAGAGGAACTTAAGGATACAAAAAAACTAATCCTGCCCGGAGTTGGAGCTTTTGACCATGCTATGAAAATGCTTCAGGATTCCGGGATGAGAGAATCCCTTGATAAATTGGTACTGGTAAATAAAATTCCCGTATTGGGGATCTGTGTTGGAATGCAGATGTTGTCAGAGTCAAGTGAGGAAGGAATAATGCCTGGTTTAGGGTGGATCAACGGAAAAGTAAAAAAATTTGATGCTTCCCTTATAGACCGTAAACCACGGTTACCTCATATGGGGTGGAACACTATTAAAGCAGTAAAAGAAAATAAACTGCTGGATAACATCATTGATGGTTCCAGGTTCTATTTTCTTCATTCATACTATTTCGAATGTCATGATCCGCTTAATGAAATAGCGGAAACAGAATATGGAGTACACTTTTCCTGTGTAGTAAATAATGGTAATATATTTGGTGTCCAGTTTCATCCTGAAAAGAGTCATGAAAATGGTATACAGTTGCTCAACAATTTTGCGAATCTTTAAATATGCTCTATCCCCGTATTATACCGTGTTTACTTGTCCACAATAAAGGGCTTGTTAAAACAATCAGATTTTCTAATCCAAAATACGTTGGTGACCCGATAAATGCAGTCAAGATATTTAATGAAAAGGAAGTTGATGAGTTGATGGTTGTGGATATTGACGCTACAACTAAAAAGTTGGAACCGGATTATAAGATGATTGAAAATCTGGCAGTTGAGTGTCGTATGCCGCTTTGTTATGGGGGAGGTATAAAATCTATAGAACAGGCACTTCGTATTTTTAGCCTTGGAGTCGAAAAAATTGCAATCAGTTCTATTGCTCTGGAAAATCCTGATTTTATATCTCAGGTCGCCGAACGTGTAGGAAATCAGAGCGTTATCATCGTATTGGATGTCAAAAAGAAGAGTTTTGGAAGCAAATATGAAGTCTGGACTCATAATGCCGGAAAAAATACAGGAAAAGATCCGGTTGAATGCGCCATACTCTTTGAATCTCTGGGGGCTGGTGAAATAATCATTAATTCAATAGATAATGACGGAGTAATGAAAGGCTACGATTTTAATATTATTGACAAGATAAGAGATTCAATCAGTTTGCCAATTACAGTTCTTGGCGGAGCTGGAACACTTGAAGATATCGCAAAGCTTATCCGTAATTATAGTATTATTGGTGCGGCTGCAGGAAGCTTATTTGTGTTTAAGGGAAAATATAAGGCTGTTTTGATTAACTATCCTAATCATATTGAGAAAGAATCAATTATCAATTCTAACTTTAGATAATTTATGAAACAAATAATCCAGGATATTAATAATGGCAAGACAATTTTAGAAGAAGTCCCCGCACCTAAAGTAAAGAATGGATCCGTTCTGATTAGAACTACACATAGTCTGGTGTCATTAGGAACTGAACGAATGCTTGTTGAATTTGGAAAAGCAAGCCTCATAGAGAAGGCACGTCAACAACCAGACCGGGTGATCCAGGTTCTCGATAAAATGAAAACCGATGGAATAATTCCTACGCTTGAAGCTGTATTTAATAAATTAAATCAGCCGCTTCCCTTAGGTTACTGCAATGTTGGGATAGTAGAAGAGGTCGGTAAAGGAGTAAAGGGGATATGTGTCGGTGATAGGGTAGCTTCAAATGGTAATCATTCTGAGTTTGTGTGCGTTCCCGAGAATCTGGTCGCAAAAATTCCTGAGGCCGTTAGTAATGAAGATGCTACATTTACTGTTATTGGGGCTGTCGGGCTCGAAAGCATCCGATTATGCAATCCCACTTTTGGGGAGACAATAGTTGTCGTAGGATTAGGACTGATAGGTTTAATAACTGCAGAGCTGCTAAAGGCAAACGGGTGCCAGGTTATTGGCTATGATTATGACCAGTCCAAGGTAGATCTGGCTTTGGCAAAAGATATATTAGCATTCAATCCATCAGGGGGCAATGATCCGGTAAAGTTCGTAAAACAAGCATCTAATGAGTCAGGTGCAGATGGAGTAATTATTACCGCATCTGATAAAAGCGATGAAATTATCCATCAGGCAGCTGCCATGTGCCGAAAACGTGGACGGATTATTTTAGTGGGTGTAATTGGTTTGGATATTCTTCGATCTGACTTCTATGAAAAGGAATTAACATTTCAGGTCTCATGTTCTTATGGCCCTGGCCGCTATGATGAAAACTATGAACAGAAAGGACAGGATTATCCTATAAGTTTTGTAAGATGGACCGAGAAAAGAAATTTTGAAACTATTCTTAATGCCATTTCTTCTCAAAAACTAAATGTGGGGTCTCTTATTACAGAAAGAGTTAACCTTGAAGATTTTGAGAAGATTTATGGTAATATGCGTAAACATGGTTCAATAGCGTCAATTCTGATCTATCCAGGTCATTCAAAAGCATTGAAAGTTTTATGCATTAACAATCAAACTTTCGAAAAGAAGAAAGGTATATTTGGAATTATTGGTGCGGGGAACTTTACATCCGCAACTATTATTCCGGCAATGAAAAGCGCTGGTGCAAACATGAAGTATATTGCCAGTGCAAGCGGGCTCTCAGCTAAAATACAGGCAAGAAAGGGAAACATTTCGAATGCAACTTCTGATTATCACGAGATTTTGAATGATAAAGATTTAGATTCCGTTTTAATCACAACACGACATAACCTGCATGCTAAAATGATTATTGAGGCGCTGGATGCAAATAAGAATGTATTTGTTGAAAAGCCTCTTTGTTTGACCGAAGAGGAACTGGAACAAATTATCATGGCAAAAAATAAAACCGGAAACTCTCAACTGGTAGTCGGTTTCAATCGACGTTTTGCTCCTCTTGCTCAGAAAATGAAACGACTCATAGGTGAAGGTCCTATAAATATAGTGGCTACTATGAATGCAGGTTTTATTCCCTTCAACTCATGGGTTCATGATGTAGAAATCGGAGGAGGCAGAATCATTGGAGAAGCTTGTCACTACATCGATTTGTGTACATACCTCTCAGGGAGCATGGTAAAAGCGGTATGTATGAATAGTATCGGGACCAATCCATTGGAGAATACTGACAATGCAACTATCCTTCTAAAATATGAAAATGGAACGAATGCGGTGATTAACTATTTTTCAAATGGAAGTAAATCCTATTACAAGGAAAGGGTTGAAGTTTTTGGACAGGAAAAAACCCTCATAATTGATAACTGGCGTGTTTTGACTGGCTACGGAACGAAAGGATTTTCTAAAATGAAAACCCGTCTGGATAAAGGGCATAAAGAACAATTCAGATTATTCGTCGAGTCGGTAAAGACCGGAGTACCTATTATCCCGTTTGAAGAAATTGTAAATACTACCGGAGCAACGTTTGCAGCAATCCAATCCTTAAAAGAGGGAAAATGGGTAGAAATTAAATATACGCATAATCGTTGATCGAGTATTTTTATACACTTAAAAATCTTAAATTTATTCAAATCCGTTACCAGATATGGTACCGGATTCGTCGTATTTTTAGAACGGTTACCCGATATAAGCCAAATCTTTTAATTCCAAAAACAGGTTATCCTTTAGCCCTTGAACCAATTATATTAAAAGCTGATTCATTCAATAATTTTAGTTTTACTTTTCTCAATCAGACAGTTACATTTTCAAATGACTCTGTTATTTCGGCTAAGTCAGATTCCGAAATCAACTGGAAGGTGGAGAACTATGGTAAACTTTGGGCTTATAACCTGAATTATATGGATTATCTTTTGCAAAAAAGAATGGAGCCTGAAACAGGGTTGCGGTTGATTAAAAATTTTATCGATAACCTGCAAGAGAATACAACCGGATTAGAATCCTACCCAATTTCTTTGCGTTCAATTAACTGGATAAAATTCATCTCAGCCTATCCGGCTGCCTTAATGGAGCAAAATTTAGAATATTCCAACACAATTGATACAATTAACGCATCCCTGTATGCGCAATACGGAATCCTGCGTAAGAATCTCGAATTTCATCTTTTGGGCAATCATTTGTTAGAAAATGGATATTCCTTACTCTTTGGAGCATTCTATTTCCGCGATAACCAAATTTGGACCCTCGCTAAACAATTATTAGAAAAAGAATTAGAGGAGCAGATACTTCAGGATGGTGCACATTTTGAATTAAGTCCAATGTATCATCAGATATTAACAGACAGACTACTCGATAGCGTAAATCTGCTTAAGAACAATAAGGTATTCCCTGACCAGGAATCTCTGCTTACATTATTAGTTATAAAGGCCTCAAAAATGATTAATTGGCTTAATGCAGTGACCTTTTCAAGTGGAGAAATCCCGCTATTAAACGATTCTGCATTTGGGATTGCACCAACGACTGATCAATTAAATAAGTATGCAGGGAGGTTAGGAATACCGGATCGTGAAAATTCTCTTTCTCTGATATTATCAAATTCAGGGTTCCGGAAATTTTTTAGTGATGATTATGAATGTTTATTTGATCTTGGTGAAATAGGACCTCGTTACCAGGCAGGTCATGCCCATGCCGATACGTTTACCTTTGAACTTTATGTCAGGGGTAATCCTTTTATCGTTGATACGGGCACTTCAACTTACGATCACGGAAAGCGTCGTCTTTTGGAACGGGGGACTAAATCACATAATACGGTAACAATCAGCGATATAGATTCGAGCTATATGTGGGCAAGCCATCGCGTAGGAAGCAGGGCAACGATTAAGACAAATGTTGATGAAAATGGGAAAATTATAGCATCCCATTCAGGTTACCGAAAATTTAATTCAACTCTGGTCAGAGAGATTGAGGCTTCCTATAATCAGATAATTATCACAGACGTAATAAAAAAGTTTAAAACAGTACCCTTCAACCCGCTTTCAAAGTCAAAAAGAACTGCGACAGCCCGTTTACATATTCATCCTCAGCGAAAAGCATATCTGAAAAATCAAGTTTTATACATTGATGATTTAGTAGAAATTAGTTTTGGCGGCCTGGTTGGCATAAACAAATGTGAATATTATTATGCTCCTGAGTTTAACAAATTACAGAAATCGTGGGTTTATGAGATCGTTTTTGATAAAGAGCTATTTACAAGGATAAAAATTGGAGATTTCAAATAAGTTTCAATGAACTAAATAGCCTTTTTGTCAGGACCTTAAAGATCGTTTAATAGTAAAAGAGAATAACTAAGATGAAAATAGATCTCATTGCAGGAGCCCGTCCGAATTTTATGAAATTAGCTCCTATTATTGACGCAATACATATCGCCCAATCAAGGGGAAAAAATCTTCAATACAGGCTCATTCATACAGGACAGCATTATGATAAAAATATGAGTGAAAGTTTCTTCACAGATCTTGGGATACCAAAGCCGCATTTTAATCTGGCAGCAGGTGGAGGTACACAAGCTGAACAAACAGCTGCTATAATGATTGGGTATGAGAGACTGTTACTGGCGGAAAGATCTGATGTATGCCTGGTAGTCGGTGATGTGACATCAACAATGGCCTGTTCGATAAGTGCACAAAAGCTTCTGGTAAAAGTGGTTCATGTCGAGGCTGGTATCAGAAGCGGTGATTGGTCTATGCCTGAAGAGATCAATAGAATGGTTACTGATAGCATTACTAACTATTTTTTTACCACTACACTTGCAGCTAATGAAAATCTCTATCGATCCGGGATCCCGAAGGACCGTGTTTTTTTTGTAGGCAATACTATGATAGATACCCTTCTAAAGCACCGTAACCGGTTTAGGAAGCCAACTGTTTGGGATGATTTATCGCTAGAAAAAGATAAATATATTGTAATTACTTTGCATCGTCCGGGAAATGTAGATGAGGAAGCTAAGCTCCGGGCCCTGCTCGATGAAATAATCTTGCATTCTCACGGTCTGCCTTTGGTATTTCCAGTACATCCTCGTACCGCAAAGATTATAAAGAAAATTGGAATATCACACCCTCAACTGTACATGACCGAACCTCTTGGTTATTTAGAATTTAATTATCTGGTTGAGAATTGTAAGGCAGTAATAACTGATTCTGGTGGAATTACAGAGGAAACTACTGTTATGGGTATACCCTGTATGACTTTGCGCGACAATACCGAACGTCCGGAAACAATAACTATTGGAACAAATGTTTTACTGGGAACCGATCCACAATCGATAAAGCCGTCGATGGACAGGCTCTTTAAAGGAGAATGGAAAAAAGGGGGTATTCCGGAGCTATGGGACGGATTAACGAGCAAAAGAATAGTTGATCAATTGCTGGAGATTTTTAATCAATGAAAAAGATCTTATATCTGAGCTTTTATTTTGAGCCAGATCTGTGTGCAGGTTCATTTAGAAATACTCCGCTGGCTAAAGAATTGGCCACTAAGACATTGGGAATTGCTGACGTAGACGTTTTTACGACGATTCCAAATAGATATAAGACCTATCTGCAAGTGGCTGACTCATTTGAAAATGATAAAAATCTTTACATACACAGGATAAAAATTCCTACTCATAACAGCGGCCTGATTGATCAGATCAGATCATTTGCTAAGTTTTATTTTGAAACCAGAAAGAAAACGAAAAAAGTAAAATATGATTTAGTTTTTGCTTCAAGTTCCCGATTGTTTACCGCATATCTTGGTTATTCGATTGCCAGGAGATCAGGGATACCTCTTTATATTGATGTAAGAGATATTTTTTATGACAGCATGAAAGACTTGTTCGAAAAGAATCCGGTAAAGTGGATTTACCTGCCAATTCTAAAGTACATTGAGCATAGAACCTTTTCTTATGCATCTCATCTTAATTTGATTTCTCATGGTTTTTCGGAATATTTCAATATTTATAAAAATGCTAATATAACTTCTTTTACAAATGGCATTGATGATGATTTCTTAAATGCTGTTTCAAATTCAAATCCTGGAAGAGAACCTAAACTTATTCTCTATGCAGGAAACATAGGAGAAGGACAGGGGCTGCACAAATTTGTTCCTGAATTAGCCAAATATTTTGAAAATAAGTATGAGTTTAAAATAATTGGAGACGGAGGTGCCAAAGACAAACTAGTTAACAGGTTAAAAGAATTAGATTGTTCAAATGTGCAAATAAATAACCCTGTTAGTCGTGCATTGCTCCTGAAAGAATATGCTGATGCTGATTTTTATTTAATTCATTTAAATGATTATGACGCCCTAAAAAAAGTACTTCCATCTAAGATATTTGAGCTCGGATCTATTGACAAGCCTATTATAGCCGGGGTTGGAGGTTATTCTGCAGAATTTATAAGAAAATATGTTGAAAATGTGATTTTGGTGAAGCCATGTGATGTGGATGATTGCGTTAGAAAACTTAAAGGATATAAATACAAGAGAATTAAACGTTTAGATTTTATAAATCATTTCAAACGAAGTAGAATTAATCAAGAAATGGCCTCCTCAATAGCATCATATTTAGTAAAAAGTAATTGATGAAGACCATCCTTATTACCGGATATACAGGTTTTGTTGGCTCAAACCTGATAAAGGAACTGCAAGATAATATCCTCCAGGGTGTTGACATAGTTCAGAACAATTCGGTCTCACGACACTTTGAATGGGCCGCACTTAACGAAAGTACTGAACAGAATACAATAGTGCATCTTGCCGGAAAAGCACATGATACTGAAAACAATTCATCAGAACAACAGTACTTTGATATTAATGTCGGCCTGACTCAAAAGATATTTAAACATTTTTTGAAATCTTCAGCTGAAAAATTTATATTTTTCAGTTCAGTTAAAGCAGTTGCTGATACAGTTATCCGCAACCAACTTACTGAAGACACACTTCCTTCTCCAAAAACTCCTTACGGGAGATCTAAACTAGACGCAGAAAATTATATTTTAAATGAACTGGAGAGATGGAAGAAAAATGAAACTGAAAATGGCAAAATAAATGAATGGAAGAAGGTATATATTCTTCGACCTTGCATGATCCATGGACCAGGTAATAAAGGCAATCTGAATCTCTTGTTTAATCTGCAACAAAAAGGACTCCCTTGGCCACTGGGAGCTTTTGACAATAAGCGTTCGTTTTGTTCAATCGATAATCTTACTTTTATAGTCCGCCAGATAATTGAAAACGAAATCGAACCGGGCATTTATAATATTGCCGATGATGAGACATTGTCAACCAATGAATTAATAAAGCTTATAGCAAAATCACAAGGTCGAAATATAAAGATCTGGAAAATTCCGGCTGTCGTAATCAATTTGGTCGCATGGTCAGGAGATCTGCTTCACCTCCCTCTGAATACTGAGCGACTCAGGAAACTAACAGACTCGTACATTGTGTCGAATCAAAAAATTAAGCATGTTCTTGGTATTGCGACTATGCCATTGACAGCAACTGCAGGGATGCAAAAGACTTTGATGGCATTTAAACCCGGTACTCGTTAGAATCTCATATTGTAATATGAAGGTAAGTCTCTGGTACATTTTAATTTTTTTTATATCCGTAATATGCGTTTATTTCTACCGTTGGTATGCACGAAAGAAAACTATTCTGGATCTTCCGAATGAACGAAGTTCTCATATCATACCAACACCAAGGGGTGGTGGCATTGCAATTGCGATTCTCTGGTTTTTGGCTATAACTATTGTTTTTTTAAGAAAAGATATTAATACTTCCTTGTACTTTGCCTTACTATGCGGATTGCCAGTATCTGTAGTCGGGCTTCTTGATGATGTATTTACAGTATCCCCAAAGGTCAGATTATTAATTCAGACTGTATCGGCCACATTAGCTGTCTATTTGCTTGGTGGTATTAATATCATTGATATAGGATTTGCACACATATCCTTCTCCTTTCTGTTTAGCATTCTGGCTGTAGTAGGTGTTGTTTGGTTCACGAACCTGTTTAATTTTCTTGACGGTATAGATGGATATCTGAGTGTGGAGGTAATCTTTATTTGTGTTGCATTCTTTTTAATATATGGTATTGTACCCCCGGTATTACTGGCAACTGTTACGGCAGGTTTTTTAGTCTGGAACTGGCAGCCGGCAAAAATATTTATGGGCGATTCAGGAAGTACACTGTTCGGATTTACGATTGCGATTTTTGCAGTTTATTATCAGAATACTGAAGAATCGTCCATTATTATCTGGTTAATGCTGACTTCACTCTTTTGGTTCGATGCAACAATCACTCTTTTCCGAAGATGGCGAAATCATGAAAATCTATCAAATGCCCATAAGAAACACGCCTATCAAAGAGTAGTACAATTAGGGTTCAGTCATAAAAAAACAGTTTATTATTCGTTGCTGGTTAACCTGTCCATATTAGGACTGGTTTGGCTGGCTTACTTATTTCCATACTTGCTATTACCTTTGTTTTGCGTAAACGTTGTCTATCTGTATATATTGATTCGCCTGGTCGATAGGCGTTTACCATTCTCCAAAGGATGAATCAGGAAATCCGAATGAAAAATAATCAAAGTATAATATTGCGAAGAAGTATTGAAATAGAAAGCACAGCTGTCGTTATTCTATTATATTTATTCAGAGCAACACTTCCATTTTTAAAGTTCCCGTTTCTCCTGCTATTCTCTTGTTTGGTAATTTACACTATTATCAACAATAAAAACTCTATTTTAATTACGTTCAGTGAGTTTATAAAAATTTTTAAATTATCCATCCTTCTTTTAGGTATACTGCTGGTTTCTTTTGTTCTTTCAAATAAACTTTATCTGGTTGTGTTTAAAGATACGATCAGTTCTATTCTATTAATTTCCCTGTTCTATTTTATGACATTTTATATTAAGACAATAAGTGAATTTAATTTATTTATAAAAAAATTACTTCGGTTAATAATTGTTTTTGCTTTAATAATTTCTATCCTCATTTTGTATAAGATATTAGGTGACATTCCTGATAGCAATCCTCTCTCAATTAATAAACATACCTGGACTTCATTCATCTTACCATTATCTACTGATTATAATTTTATCCTGATACCTGTCTTATATGGCTTGATTTGTGTTTTGCACATATTTATTGTGCCATTATCAGATATTAAAAAGGGATCACTAACCCTGATCCTGATCATTTTTTCAGCCACAATAGTCTTGTCTGGTTCAAGAAGAGGAGCTATAATTTTGGGCAGTATAATAATAGTGTTGCTCTTTATTCAAATATTTAGTTTTATAAAATGGAATGAGACGATTAAAATTACAGGACAAAATTCCAAATGGTTCACAAGTTCCTTTATGATCCTGACTTTTTTAATACTTGGATTTGTATTCATTGTTCCTTTAAAAATGAAAAGAAATGTACTTAACTCACTGGGAATATCAATTATCAGGTATAGAAACTTATCTTCTGTTCTATTACTTCGCTATGGAATTTTCTCAGAGGCTGATTACGATTATTTTGCAAGGGTTGTATGGAATGAGGATCCTAATTCACTTATACTAAATTCATATTGGGGAGATCAATCAAATAAAATTGTTAGTCCTTTTTCCGGCATAAATCAAGAGATACTACCCGGAAACTCAGTTGGTTATAAAATGGATAATAAATCTGAGGTATCAAGAATGGGGGACAATGCTTACTCAATAATAAATATCACGAATTTATTTAATAGAGATACACTCAGGTCCATAGACGAGTTTTATTATGCTTCCGTATATTGTTACGTTTCAAAGGACTTTAATGGATCATGGGCCCGCATATCAGCAGGGAATGGAATTTCAGGGAGGGTTTTTAAGGAATATGATCTTAAGAAAAAAGGAGTGTGGCAAAAGCTAAAAATATGTTTCAGGACATCCGGACAAATTTCTCCTGTCTATTTGATCTGGTCAAAGAATATGGCAACTGACTTTTATAATTTACAGGGTAATGTCATATTTGCGAGCCCGGAAATAAAGATTGTCAGGGCAATTCCTACTGATCCTGACAGTGGCTGGGGATCACGAACCAGTTCGCCTGAATATCCGCTGGCAGGGAAGAACGTGGAAATCGTTCCTCCAAATTCAATCGGCTATAAGATGGATAGTACATGTAATGCATCACTTTGGGACGGCAATGCCCATTCATATACGGATGTCTCCAGCTTATATAAGGGTGAGTTTATTACAACGCATGATAACTTTTATTCTGCTTCAGTCTACTGCTATGCTTCAGCGGATTTTGATGGATCCTCTGCTTACATTTCTACAGAAGGCGATATAACCGGAAACAAGGTCAAGTATTATGACTTAAATAAAAGAGGAACCTGGCAAAAAATTCAAATAGATTTCAGTGCTAAAACTGGAGTGCCTCCTGTTTATCTCTATTGGACAAAAAATGGAGTTAGTAGCTTTGAATCATTGAAAGGATTCATAATTTTTGCATATCCGGAATATAAGGCAGTACACCGGGGAAATCATCTTTCGTCTGACTCAAAGAACTTAAAAAGCGAAGATTATACTCTTAAAAGTAATGACTTTCAATTGTTTCGACAAAAACAAGTTACGTATTCTTCATTTATGGATATGCATTCGGTAAGTCTGATTTCAAATCTTCCGCCTATACTGATTAATTTATTAGTTACCCAACCAGATCAAGACCCTGTCCGACGCTGGGCGGCAAAGTTTATTTCTGAAGATTCAACTTATTATCCTTATAAGAATGAGTTGCTTACAGATACAATCGCGAACAGATTTTTGAGAGATCGATTAATCCGTTGGCATTTTGCCTTACAAATATTTACAAGAGAATATAATTTGAAACAAAAGTTATTTGGCGGCGGATTTAATTTTTTAAACTGGTTCGGATATCGTTTTTTGAATGATAAAAAAGCGAGTGATTACCCTCATAATCCTTTTCTGTCTGTTATATTATACTCGGGGATTATGGGCTTAATCATCTATATTTTCTTTATATACAAAATCTTTTATTACTATATAAAGTACTTGCGGGAATATTTTATTCTTACGATATTTTTCTTTATAACCTTTTTCTTTTCATTTTTTAGTGCCGGGAGTCCGTTCGATCCACCTGTAATGGGCTACTTTGTACTCCTTCCTTTCTTCATGAATTACATTCAAAAGAAAGCTCCATTGGAACAATAAACTGATTTTAGCTTGTAATTTGATTTCTGACAGACTTTAAATGAATGTTCTTTTCTTAATGATTGCTTATCCGGACATTAATGAGAATTCTTCGATGTATACCGATCTGGCTCAGGAATTTGCTAATAAGGGCCATGATGTATATGTAGCCGTTGCAAGTGGTCCTGATAAAACTTCGTTTAAAGTAGAAGGAAGTTCCAAAAGTGCTGAGAGTAAGAACATTGGAATTGTTTAATACTTCACTCATAAAAAAAGGAATAGCAAATATATTATTGCCATATCAGGTCATCAAAGGAATTAAAAAATATTTTCATGGAGTTGATTTTGATGCAGTTATTGTTTCAACTCCTCCAATTACCTACAGGAGTACCGTTAAAAAGTTAAAAGTCAGATTCAGATCAAAAGTATATCTTATTCTGCGGGATATCTTTCCCCAGAATGCAATTGACCTGGGTATTCTCAAAAATCCTGTCTTAATCAATTATTTCAGAAAAGAAGAAAAGGATCTTTATGCCATAGCCGACTATATCGGCTGTATGTCACCCGGCAATATTGAGTATTTAAAGAATCATAATCCTGAGGTTAATGAGAATAAGATACATCTTCTGCCGAACTGGAAAAATGTAACGGAATTTAGTCAGCCTGACATTAAAATAAAAAGAGAACTTGGCCTTGAAAATAAATTTATTGCTCGTTTATGGAGGCAATATGGGTAAACCGCAAAACATTGATTTTATTCTGGAACTGGCCAGGGAAAACATGCATTATCGCACAATGTGGTTTTCTTAATTAATAGGGGAGGGATCTGAAAAACGAAGAATAACAGATCTTGTTTCAAAAAACCGGCTTCTCAATGTAGTTATAAAGGAAAGATTACCTCAAAAGCAATATAAGGAACTAACAAAGATTTGTGATATTGGTCTGGTAAATCTGAGTGAAAAGTTCAGTATACCGAATATCCCCTCCAGGATATTGTCTTACTGGGAAGCCAGGTTACCTGTACTGGCAGCTACAGACAGGAATACTGACCTGCGCAATATAATAGAGCAATCAGGTAGCGGGTTATGGTGTATTTCAGGTGATATGGATTCTTATAAGCTTAACTTTGACAAACTATATCAAAACAATGAATTAAGGCGGGAAATGGGAGAGAATGGATATAAATATTTATTGGAAAATTGTACAACAGAGAAAGCTTTTTCAATAATTAATGAAAAACTGATGGCATAATTTATGCTGTTTTATGTATGTATCTGTAATCAAACCTCTGCTCGATTTTATAATTTCGCTGGCTATAATACTTATCCTGTCACCTGTTATCATTCTGGTTGGGCTGCTGGTATATTTAAAACTGGGAACCCCTGTATTATTCTGCCAGACAAGACCAGGAAAAGACGAAAAGCTGTTCAAATTGTACAAATTCAGAACAATGAACGATTTGCGCAACCCTGACGGGGTTTTACTTCCGGATAAAGAAAGGATTACTGATTTTGGCATGTTTTTGAGAAGAACAAGCATGGATGAGATTCCACAGTTTTTTAATGTATTAAAAGGAAATTTAAGTCTGGTCGGTCCACGGCCTCTGCTGGTCGAATACCTGAATCTGTACAATGCTGAGCAGAGGAAAAGACATACGGTCAAACCGGGCATTACGGGCTGGGCCCAGGTAAATGGAAGAAATATTATTTCCTTTCAGGATAAATTCAAATTAGATGTCTGGTATATCGATAATTTGTCATTTTCCCTTGATTTAAAGATATTATCCTTAACAATAATAAATGTATTTCTGAGAAAGGGTATCTCTAAAAAGGGGTACACAACTACCGATGCATTTAATGGCAAAAACTGAAAACCGATTATGGCAGAAGATATCGCAATTGTAGGTGCCGGTGGCTTTGGCCGCGAGATAAGTACTTTAATAGACTTAATTAACAGGGATGACCAGAAAATTTAATAAAGTCGGCTTTTATGACGACGGTATATCAGCAGGGACAAAAATCGGTGATCTGGAGGTCCTGGGAAAGGTTGATGAACTTAATTTGACCAAATCGCCTCTGAATGTAGTAATTGCAATAGCAAATCCCGGGAATATTAAATCGATTAGTCAGATACTTACAAATAAATTGCTCATCTACCCTAATATCATTCATCCACAATTGAAATTGAATGAAGGCCGAAACAAAATAGGAATAGGGAATATTATCACGGAAGGTTTTATAATGACATGTGATATAACAATCGGGAATTTTAATATCTTCAATACACGCGTATCACTGGGACACGATGTCAAAATCGGTAATTTCAATGTATTTAATCCTAATACCCAAATTTCAGGAGATGTGACAATTTCAGATGCCAATTTTTTTGGAGTTAATTCTTGTGTTTTACAGGGTGTATCGATAGGAAATTGGAATATGCTTGGAGCATGCAGTCTTTTAACCCGAAGAATTACTGACGGCAAAAAACACTTTGGAATACCATCAAAATTAATGAAAAAGTAAAATATGGGAGCCAGGCTCACAGATATAGGCATTTATCTGCCAGTAAAGACTCTTTCAAATGATGAACTTTCTGCGGAGTTTCCGGAATGGTCAGCAGGAAAAATCGGAGAAAAAATTGGAATTTCAATCAGGCATCTGACAGAGGAGAATGAAACTGCATTGGATATGGCGGTAAAAGCCAGCCAACTAATTCTGACCAACGAACAAAAAAGCAGGATAGATTTTATATTGTTATGTACTCAAAGTCCGGACTATTTTTTACCGACTTCTGCCTGTATTTTGCAGGAAAGACTTGGACTCCG
Source organism: uncultured Bacteroidales bacterium (assembly GCA_963791065.1). Lineage (GTDB taxonomy): Bacteria > Bacteroidota > Bacteroidia > Bacteroidales > VadinHA17 > LD21. The sequence continues at coordinate 84,524 of CAWBQN010000027.1, read as the reverse complement.
GACTAGTATTGGAGCCCTTGACTTCAATCTTGGATGTTCAGGATTTATTTTCGGTCTTGCTCTTTCTAAAGGATTAATAGCTTCAGGAACATCTGATTGTATTTTACTTGTTATGTCGGAAACTTATAGTAAACATATTCATAAAAAAGATAAAGCGAACAGAAGTATTTTTGGTGATGGTGCAGCGGCTGTTATTATAGAACGCAACCAGGGTGAACATATCGGCGAATTTGTTCTTGGCACCGACGGAGCGTGGTAAGGATAACCTGATTATCCATAACGGGGGAATGAGAAACCGGCAGATGGAACCTGAAAATCTTTTGTTTACAGACGACCAGAATTTAATAAATCCCAATTATCTTTATATGAACGGACCTGAAATATTTAATTTTACTATCAAAAATATTCCTCCTCTTGTCTCTGAAACTCTGGTTCGTAACAATATGACACTTGACGAAATTGATTTTGTTATTTTTCATCAGGCTAATAAGTTCATTCTTGAATACCTTAGGAAGAAGTTAAAAATTCCTGAACAAAAGTTCTTTATAGATATGGAAGAAACCGGAAATACAGTATCAGCCTCAATTCCTATCGCACTGGCTTCAGCAAAGCAAAAAGGGTTGATTAAAACCGGAGATAAAATTCTTCTTGCCGGATTTGGAGTAGGTTATTCATGGGGAGCTGTTATCATAGAAATTTAGAATTTAAAATTAATATAAATGAAGAAATCAGATTTTTTTTCGGAATTGAAAGATGCACTAATGCTCGATGATATTGAAATTAATGAAACAAGTGAGATTCATCTAACATCCCTGACTACACTCTCGATTATAGCCTTTATTGATGAAAATTTTGACAAACAGGTGAAAGCCACAGACATTAAGAATATACATAATGCATCTGATCTGATAAATCTGATTGGAGCAGATCGTCTTGAATAATAAATATGGGGCTGCTTAAACATGAGAATGTAAAAATAGCAGGGATTTCTGTCTGTGTTCCTGAACAGGTCGTTGAGAACATTGAATCAGGGCAGAACGTCTTTGGGCACGATGACTTACTCAAAACTATTGACATGATTGGGGTAAGCCGCCGCCATGTTGCACCATCTGGTGTTTGCACATCTGATTTGTGCTATGAAGCTGCTGCGGATCTGCTGCGAAAGCTTTATGTAAACCCAATGGAGGTAGGGGCACTTATTTTTGTTTCCCAGACGCCCGATTACCGTCTGCCGGCTACGGCATGCCTTCTTCAGGATAGATTATCGCTGAGCAAAGGCACAATAGCATTTGATATAAATCTTGGTTGTTCAGGTTATGTTTACGGACTTACCCTGGCATTTGGCCTCATAAATCAATCTTCCATTAAAAAGGTCCTTCTATTGGTTGGAGATACAATTACAAAATGCGTATCTTCATTGGATAGATCCAGCTCAATTCTGTTTGGAGATGCAGGTTCTGCAACGCTTATCGAAATCACTACGACAGGACACTCCAATATACAGTTCATTAAATACAGATGGATCAGGAGCCGGATCGCTTATAATAAAAGGAGGCGGTTACAGGCAACAATCTTCCTTAGATACACTGAGAGTTTCAGAGGACACTGATTCCAGCAGACGTTCCCTTGAACACTTGTATATGGATGGTCCTGAGATCTTTAATTTTACTATCCGGGAAATTCCAAAAGACATCAGAGCTGTTTTGGAGTTTGCAGGTACTTCATTAGATAGTATCGACTATTTCTTTTTTCACCAGGCAAATAAATTTATTATCGATTTTCTGGCAAGAAAGTTAAAAATCCCTGTTGGTAAATATCCAATTTCTTTAAACGAATTCGGGAATACAAGTTCTGCAAGTATTCCTCTTACAATCTCGACAAAGAGAAGCTTTCTGGATTCGGGACAAAAGAACCTGATTCTCTCAGGATTCGGAGTAGGATTATCATGGGGATCTGTTTTTATTAAGTTAGATAATTGTGAAGTTTTACCAATAAAGTATATCTGACAATGGAGGCACTTCTTCAAAATCCATTCACCCTGAACGGGAAGAAAATCTTAATTACCGGAGCCTCTTCCGGTTTGGGGAGGCAATGCGCAATCAGATGCAGTAATTCAGGGGCAACTCTTATCATAACAGGACGAGATAAGACAAGGCTAATGCAAACATTAGGTGAAATGCTGCCTGGTAAACATAGCTTAATTGAAGCTGACCTTTCAGATTTTGACTCCTATGAAACATTATTGGCAGGAGTTATTAAGGATTATGGACAAATTAGACGGATTTATACACTCTGCAGGTGTTGAATTGACCTTGCCAATTAATATGATGAAGCCCAAACACTATCAATCTCTGTTCAATATAAACGTAATTGCCGGATTTGAGATATGTAAAGTTTTACTCAAGCGAAAATCTTTATCAAAAAATGCATCCCTTGTTTTCATCGCATCGGTTATGGGCGTTCTTGGACAACCTGGGAAAATTGGTTATTGCAGTTCGAAGGGTGCATTAATCGCCGGTGTAAAAGCAATGGCTCTTGAGCTTGCCCAATACGGAATAAGGGTTAATTCAATATTACCTGCTGTTTGCAAAACAAAGATGACTGAAGAGTTGCTTTCCAATCTGACAGATGAAGCACGGGAAAAAGTGTTGAAGATGCATCCTATGGGGCTGGGAGAACCCGATGATGTTGCATTGGCAGCAGTATACCTTTTATCGGGGGCATCACGCTGGATAACTGGTTCTGAACTGGTAGTAGATGGCGGCTATAGCGCTTTATAGTAATGTTTTATTTATCACTGTATTAAAGGTCAGAATGATAATTTCGCCGACTGAAACAAGTTCACTGAGTAGATTTTATATTAAAATTTATCCTAATTTTATAAAATATGATTTGGAGGGGATTTGGAATGAGCACAACACTCATTTATGATTGAATTTCAAAAAAATGCAAGAAAACTTATAACTTTATTGAATATACGTTATTGAGTAGATAGTATCAAATTTGGATAGTTGGACAAATGTGACCTGTCATTTTATTGTTAAATAAGACACTATTTCTATTAGATTAAATATCGATAATAATGAATCAAAAAATCTGGCTTTCATCTCCGCATATGAGTGGCGGGGAAATGAAATATATTGATGAGGCTTTTGCTACAAACTGGATTGCACCTTTAGGGCCGAATGTTGATAAATTTGAAAAAGAACTTGCTGGTTATCTGTCAGTAAAGAGTTGTGCTGCCCTGTCATCAGGGACTTCAGCGATACATCTCGCCTTGATTGTATTAGGAGTAAAACCGGGTGATGAGGTTCTTTGTTCTTCATTTACTTTCGCTGCCTCTGCAAATCCTATTGTCTACCTCGGTGCAACTCCGGTTTTTATAGATAGTGAACCGTCAACATGGAATATGGACCCTGTGCTGCTGGAAGAAGCGATTAATGACAGAGTTAAAACAGGGAAGAAGCCTAAAGCAATTATTTTAGTCCATCTTTATGGAATGCCGGCAAAAATTGATGAGATTCTTGCCATTGCATCACGACATAAGATACCGGTTATAGAAGATGCTGCTGAAGCTATTGGTAGTGAATACAATGGTAAAAAGTGCGGATCTTTTGGTGACATTAGTATACTGTCTTTCAATGGTAATAAAATAATTACGACTGCAGGTGGCGGTGCACTTGTTTCAAATAATAAAGACTATGTAGATCATGCCCGCTTTTTGTCGACTCAAGCCGCTGATAAAGCTGTTCATTATCAACATTCACAGATCGGTTATAACTATCGTTTGAGCAACATCCTTGCGGGTATTGGACTTGGTCAGCTTGAAGTATTGGAGTCACGGGTGTCCAGCCGGAGAAAAATCTTTTCCAGATATGTTGAAGCTTTATCCGGCATTGAAGGAATAGAATTTCAATAAAGAACCTGATGCTAAATTTAAATCGAACAGGTGGCTGACAACCATAACTGTTAATTCAGACCTTACTGACGGGATAACCAGAGAAGATATCCGCCTTGGACTGGAAAAGGAAAATATTGAATCAAGACCACTCTGGAAACCTTTGCATATTCAGCCAGTTTTTTTATCATGCCCATCTTACATTAACGATGTTTCATATAATCTCTTTATTAATGGGTTATGTCTGCCTTCGGGAAGTAATCTTTCTGACAGCGATCTCGACAGAGTAATTGATTGTATTGTATCAAAACTAAAAAGAGTTGGTTGATATATTCTGTCAATTATTCTGTCAAGTTTTCACCCTTGCGATAATTCCCATCCTTACAAATAAGAACGGTTTTGAGAACTTCAACATTAAATCTCTTTACCAAGGATATTTTTCAAGTTAAAGAAGCTTACCTGGAAAAATTAAGCGGTCAATTTATATAGAAAAATGTCATCAATAAAGGATTTAAGCTGGAAAAACCTGGCATCTGTGCATGACAACAGAGGAATTCTTACCTCTGTCGAGTCCAATATTGACATACCCTTTGAAGTAAAGCGAATATTTTATATGCATCATATCATTTCTGACAGGGGAGGACATGCTCATACTGATACTGATCAGTTAGTTATAGCCATTTCAGGCAGCTTCATCATTAAGCTATTTGACGGCGTAAACAGTGTCGAGTTTAAAATGGACGATCCTGTAAAAGGACTTTATATACCCCGGATGATCTTTATTGAATTATTTGATTTTTCTGCTGATGCAGTATGTCTTGTTCTGGCAAGTACCAATTATGATATGAAAAAATCAATTAGGAATCTAAATGACTATATGAAGTCGGTCAACTTAAAGCAATGATATATCCCGATATTAAAGGACTTGAATTCCTTCATTCATTACTTACCCTTGAAAATGAGTTTCAGGATTTAAATGGATTCTTCTCCTGGTTTGACAGTAAATCGAGGAATGATAAATTTATTGTTGAAGAAATCCCTTTTGATTCACTTGACAACTGGTATTTTGAACAGGAAACAAAAAATCTGAGGCATTCATCCGGAAAGTTTTTTTCAATAGAAGGAATTAATGTAAATACCAATTTTGGTCCCAGGCAAAAGTGGGAGCAGCCAATTATTATCCAGCCGGAGATTGGCATTCTTGGAATTATTACGAAAAAATTTAATGGGATCCGCTATTTCCTGATGCAGGCAAAGATGGAACCCGGAAATATTAATCTTGTTCAATTATCTCCGACTGTACAGGCTACAAGGAGCAACTATACAAAAGTCCATAATGGTAAATTGCCAAGGTATCTGGAATATTTTACCGGTAGTTCAAAATCCAGAGTATTGATTGATCAGCTGCAGACCGAACAAGGCGGACGTTTCCTTAAAAAGAGAAACAGGAATATGATTGTCGAAGTGCACGATAGCATTCCTGTTGAAGAAGATTTTATCTGGCTGACGCTTGGTCAGATCAAGTCAGCATTAAAAATGGACAATATAGTTAATATGGATTCACGCTCAGTATTGGCTACTATTCCATTTATTAATATTGACTATGTTCCTGATCATTATAATGAAAGTCCATTTTATCTCGATTTTTTAAAGAATTGTGCCACACAGGCAAAAGATATTTTCGAGTCCGTAATTTGTACAGATAATTCATTTTTATCATTCGATCAGGTACTTGGCTGGGTTACAGCAATGCGTACAAAATATGAACTAAGTGTTACAAGGATCCCATTATGCAATGTGGTGGATTGGAGTTTTAACGAGCGCTCAATAAAACATGATTCTGACAGGTTTTTTAGTGTTATTGCCGTAAAAGCTCAGGCAGGCAATCGTGAAGTATTCGAATGGACCCAGCCTTTAATTAAAGAAATCAACCTTGGACTTATTGGTTTTATAACCAGGAAAATTAACGGCGTTATGCATTTTCTGGTTCAGGCAAAGGTTGAGCCGGGAAGTTTTGATATTATTGATCTTGCTCCGACTGTTTCATGTTCGAACTACCTGCAAAGATTAAATAGTTCTGAAAGACCACCATTTCTTGAATTCTTTGACAAACCGAATCCGAAAAAAGTATTATTATCTACTATTCAATCAGAAGAAGGCGGCCGGTTTTACCATTTTCAGAACCTGAATATGATTATCAGGTCAGATGAAGACGCAATTGGTGAGATTCCTGATAATTTTAACTGGCTTACACTTGCTCAAATAATGAAACTACTGCGGTTTGGCCTGATGAATGTAGAATCACGAAGTCTTATAGCGGCTATTAGTTTACTCTAAATCTCAGTAAATGAGAATCTTGTTTATAGGTTATTCAAATGTATTAAAACGCAGGATCCTTCCGTTTATTCATGAAATTAAAAGCCTTACAGCAGTAGATATAGCAAAATTTACCCTGCAGAAAGAAGAAATAATAGAACCTTTTCATCCCACAGGCGAGATATTCAATTCTTATGAGGAAGCTATCGAGAGGAGTACAGCTGAAATAGCTTATATCTCAACGGTAAATTCCGCCCATGCCACATGGACAGAGAAAGCGTTAAAGAGAGGCATGCATGTCATAGTAGATAAGCCTGCATTCCTGAGTCTCGACAGATCCGTTGAGCTTGTCGGACTTGCTAAAAAACAGAAACTTGGAATAGCTGAAGCAATAGTATATCCCTTTCACCCGCAGATAAGTAAAATAAATGATTTGATGAGGAACGAGGATTTATACCCTTTGAACCTGACCGTTAACTTTTCATTTCCTCCTTTGGATCCTGAAAACTTCAGGTACAAAAAGAAACTGGGCGGTGGAGCTTTGAATGACCTTGGACCGTATGCAGTATCAGTGGGAAGAATTATCTTCAATGAATCACCTCAAAAATTAAGGTGTTTAATCAATGATTCCGGTTTAAGGCATGAGGTTGAAACCTCCTTCACTGTCCTGGCACAATACAGTAATGGACGGTCAATGACCGGTAACTTTGGGTTTAATTCAGAATATATCAACAGGTTGAACATTTTTGGCAAGAATTTCTATATTGAGATAAATAGCGTGTTTACTCCAAAAAATGACATTGAAAATGAGGTGCTGCTGAAAATGAATAATTCCTCAAGATTGATAAAAACTGAAAGATCAAATTGCTTCATGAATTTTCTGCAAAGCTTTTTCGACTCGGTTGAACGGGGCGATTCCTCAATGTTTTCAACAGCATTGATTAAAGATGCAGAATCCATTGAATTATTGAGAAACAGTAGTTTATAAAAGCCGGAGATGAAAATTAAAGTTTGGGATTATTTGGATGAATATGAAGCTGAGAAAGAAGAAATTCAACAGGCTATTGAAGACGTACTGAAGTCGGGTTACCTGATACTTGGCGAAAAGGTTAAAAACTTTGAAGAATCTTTTTCTTCTTATTGCGGAGTAAGGTTTGGTGTGGGAGTTGATAATGGCACTGACGCGCTGTTTCTCGGACTAAAAGCTCTGAATATAGGGAATGGCGATGAAGTGATCACGGTATCAAATACTGCAGTCCCGACGGTGTCAGCTATAACGGCTACAGGTGCAAAGGCAGTTTTTGTGGATGTTGAACCCGGAACATTTCTTATCGATGCTGCGAAAATAGAGGAGGTAATTTCAGTAAAGACAAAATGCATATTACCGGTTCATCTGTTCGGCCAGTGCGCTGATATGGAAAGTATTAACCTTATTGCCAGGAGGCATAATCTATTTGTGATGGAAGATTGTGCACAAGCACATGGAGCCGGGTTTGAAGGAAAGAAAGCAGGTTCTATGTCTGATCTTGCTGCATTTTCCTTCTATCCTACAAAAATACTTGGCGGTTACGGCGACGGTGGCATGGTCATTACTCAAAATCAGCAACTGGCTGAAAAACTGAGAAGACTTAGATTCTATGGAATGGAAAAAATCTACTATTCCAATGAACAGGGATATAATTCAAGACTGGACGAACTTCATGCTTCGATTCTGTTAAAAAAGCTCAAGCATATAGATAATTATATTGAACGAAGAAGATATCTTGCCCAACGATATAATGATTACCTGGCAGGAACTTCCCTTATTCTTCCCCTCGAGAGTAAGAACAGAAAGCATGCCTATTATTTATATGTAGTCCGACATCCGGAAAGAGACTTAATTATAGAAGAGCTTAAAAAAAGAGAGATTTTTGTCAATATCAGTTATCCCTGGCCAATACATACGATGAAGGGATTCGCTGATCTTGGCTATAAAAATGGAGATTTGCCTGTTACTGAAATGCTTGCTGATGAAATATTTTCTTTACCTATGTATCCGTCATTAAATGAACAGGCTCAGGATGCAGTAATAGAAGCATTGATTGATATCCTGAAGAAAATTTGACCTTCAGACATAGGAAAAAACTCATGCCCCAAAAGAAATATATCTGTACATATTTTGATTTTAACTATCTGCCAAGGGGCCTGGCATTATTCTATTCAATAAAAAAATTCCATAGCGATTTTGAGTTCTTTGTACTTACTTTTGACGAGCAGTCATACAATTATCTTGATAACCTTCATGAAAGTAATCTGAAGCTTATCTCGTCGGAAAAATACAACTCATATTTTAATACATCCGCGGATAAATACCCTGATAAGAAGCAATATTTCTTTTCGGCCACTCCAAACCTATGCTCATATTTGCTTGAAACATATTCTGGCATCGATGTATTACTGTATCTCGACGCAGATGTATATCTTTTCAATTCACTGGATGCTCTTTATGAAGAATTTGGAGATTCATCTATTGGTATAACCAAACACAGGTTTAAGCCCGTCTTTAAATTATTTGTAAAACATTATGGAAATTATGTTATTGGGGTTAACCTTTTCAGGAGATCTGAGGCGGGTCTCAAATGTTTAACAGAATGGACAAACGAATGCAGAAGCTGGTATCCGGGCAAACCCGGTTACCCATTAAAGTTTTTTTCTGATCAGATATTTCTTGATTCATGGGTTGAAAAATATGAAGGGGTTAAGATAATTGACAATATTGGCATTAATACGGCATATTGGAATGCAGCTAACTATACTTTCAGAAAAATTAATGATGAGTTTTTTGTTGATGATCAGCTTTTAATAATATATCATTTCTCTTCCCTGCGAAAAGAAAATGAAAATACCTGGAATACTTATTCCATTTATGGTCTTGTTTCGGTAAAAAATACACTGCTTGAGATTTATACCCGATATATTACACATATTGAATCATTTGGATTGAATAACAGGCAATGGCAAAAGATAAATCATGCCGAAAGTTTTAAGAAAAGACTTGCTCATTTTATATTAAGATTCTTTATAAACGAAAAAGTAATAGTTAAGTGATTCATTATAAAGCATATAAGGCCTTACGGAGGGATTATTTGTTAACCAGCTCCTGCTCTAAACTACATATTCTAAAATTCTGATCTTCAATTATATTAATTATTAATGACCAGGGAAGAGCTTTTTCAGTCTCTAAAAAAATCAGAATTACTTAAGAATACCTCAATTCTTATATCAGGAACAGCTCTGGCCCAATTGATTCCAATTGTGCTCCAGCCGATTTTGAGGAGATATTATACTCCGGATATATTTGGAGCTTATTCTGTATATCTGAGTCTTGTGGGGATCCTGTCAATTATTTCCTGCTTTAAATATGATCTGGCAATTATTTTACCACGAAAAGATAAGGAGGCAGCTAACATCTTATTCTTATCAATATTTATCAATACACTTTTTAATATATTATTGATTTTTGTAATATTAATCTGGAAAAACAAAATTCTGCATTTCTTTAATCTGTCGGAAAAATTTTCTATCTATCTGTATTTTGTCCCATTGGGGGTTTTCTTTTATAGCTTTTATCAAATCATCAATAACTGGCTGGTAAGAAAAAAAGGATTTCTGCCTATTTCGGTCAATAAATTTGTAAGAAGGGGATTTGAGGGATTTGCACAGGTTCTGTTTAAATTTGCAAAAAATGCTCATGGCATTATTTTTGGCGACCTGATCGGACATATAGCAAACATTAGTTCGGGAATATACCAGGCACGCAGAAGAGGTTTTTCTTTGAGTCTTTATAGTCCGGGAAAACTGAAGTATGTCACGCTTAAATATTCGGAATTCCCAAGGTATAATATTATACCGAGTTTCATGAGTACCTGTAGTTTCCTCTTACCTGCCATATTCTTAAATAAGTTTTTTTCATCAGAGCTGACGGGCTTTTTTGATTTGTCAAAACTGTTGTTGTCAATACCTTTGGCGCTTATTTCCACCTCTATTTCAAACGTTCTGCTCCAGAGCATCTCGGAAAAATTCAAGGTAAATAAGAGTTTAAAAAAAGATTTATTGCTTATTCTTGGTATTGTATCTGCTATAGGATTAGTTGAAATATTAGGTATAACTTTTTTTGGCGTAGAATTATTTAAATTGATCTTTGGAAAAACGTGGGCCTTTTCAGGCACGATTTCCCGGATATTAGTGTGGTCATATGCACTGAATTTTATTAGTGCGTCCTTTAGCGCTGTTTTTATTTCGATGAATAAAATTAAATTGCTGAGTATCTGGCAAGTGTTTTATTTCTTATCGATCCTTTCATTGATTCTTTTCAAAAGTTTTCCATTCCTTGATTTTCTGCGGGTTTATGTGTTTATAGAAGTGGTTTGTTATCTGGTGATAATCACGTTAATATTGTTCATTGTAGTTGGTTATGAAAGAAGGCTTTTAAAACCGGTTTAATATTTTGTCAAAAAGTGATGTACATCGTTCCGGGTAAGAAAAAATATATTTTATGATATATGAATTTTAAAATGTTCACTATAAGTTCAATGTATCCGGGATATCTTGGATCATTTTATAATCGGTTCGGTGATACCGGAAGATTATCCTACAATGATCATTATAATTTACTTATGCAGGATACAACTGAATTTGCCGGATCGTACTCAAGGACTTTCAACAGGTTAGGAACTGTTGTCAAATGTGCTATAGCAAATGATTCAAATCTGCAAAACAAGTGGAAGACAGAATTTTGCGGTAAAAATGCCGATAAGAAAGCAATTCTGTTTGAGCAGGTTAAAAGCTTTCAACCTGAAATATTGAATATTGAAGATCTGAACTTTACCGACCCGGCATGGCTTGATGAAATCAGGAAAAAAGTAAAGAGCATAAAGCTTATAGTTGCTTATCATTGTTCGCCATTCAGTCCTAAAATCATTGAGCGGCTGAAAAAGGTTAACTTCTTAATAACCTGCACTCCGGGATTAAAAAAAGAGATGGAAAACAACGGGATCCGTACCTACCTTGTCTATCATGGGTTCGATACTGACCTGATTAAAAGGATTGATGAAAGCATCAGCAACCCGCAGAATAATCTTCTATTTTCCGGTTCACTCTCAGCAGGAGCTGATTACCACGCTGAACGGATCCGGTTAGTTGAATCTCTTATTGACGAAAAGGTTGATATTGCATTGTACGTCAACCTTGAAAAACAGTACAAAATCAGAGCAAAACAATCAATTTATTTTATAAATGAGGTTTTTAAGAAATGCGGGATGGAGAGGTTCAGGGATTATGTCCCTTTACTTCAATATGGGACCAAGCCTGTAAAAAACTATTCGCGCAGCTTATTAAAGAAAAGTCTTCCATCTGTCTTTGGTATAGATATGTATAACCTGTTCAGAAGATCAAAAATAGTTTTAAATAAGCATATAGGAGTTGCAGGATCTTACGCAGGAAATATGAGATTATTTGAAGTGACAGGAGTGGGGAGCTGTTTATTGACCGATAATAAATCAAATCTTGGCGACCTTTTTGATATTGATAAAGAAATTGTTGTTTTTGAAAGTACAGATGATTGCATTCAGAAAGCAAAATGGCTCCTTGAGAATGATGAAAAACGAAAGAGATATAGCCATTGCCGGTCAAAAGAGGACGCTGGAATCGCATACCGTTGAGAACAGATGCAGGTTAATTCTGGAAATAATTGAGAAGGAACTGAATCATACTAGTAATTAATAAATCAGGAATGAATAAGCTGAATTTTTCGATTGTCGGTTGTGGAAGAATTGCGGTGAGACATGCCGAACAAATTTCGCGTTTAGCAACGCTGACAGCTGTTTGTGATATAAATAAATCACGGGCAGATGAACTTGGAAAGAAATACAAATCAAAAATCTATTATAATATTGATGATCTGCTCCTTAATGAAAAGGAGCTGGATGTAGTATCAATTTGTTCCCCGAATGGCCTTCATGCAGAACAGTCGATAAAAGTATTCCGAAGGGGGTATCATGTTTTATGCGAGAAGCCAATGGCCATCACTGTATTTGATTGCGGCGAGATGATTAAGGAAGCCGACAGGGCAAACAGAAGGCTTTTCATAGTAAAGCAAAACCGTTATAATCCACCGGTAAAGGCGCTAAAGGATGCCCTGGATGAGAACCGGCTTGGCAAAATTTTCAGTGTCCAGTTAAATTGTTTCTGGAACCGGAATGCTGATTATTATAAACAGTCAGACTGGAAAGGAACCAGGAAGCTTGATGGGGGAACCCTTTATACCCAATTCAGTCATTTTATCGACCTGCTTTATTTTCTTTTCGGCGATATCAAATATGTGGAAGCAATAACCAAAAACTATATGCATGATCAGATAATAGAATTTGAGGATACCGGAGTTGTTTTACTTGAATTCTATAACGGTATAATCGGTACAATTAACTATAATGTGAATAGCTTCCAAAAGAATATGGAAGGATCCCTGACCGTATTTGGAGAATCAGGTACAGTAAAAATCGGCGGCCAGTACTTAAATGAGCTTGAATATCAGAATATCAGGGATTTTAAAATTGTGGACCTGCCGGAGGGGAATCCTCCAAATAATTATGGACAATATGTAGGTTCAATGTCCAATCATGATAAGGTATATGAGAATGTAATTGAAGTTTTGGTAAATCAGGGCATAATCGGCACAAACGGTTTTGAAGGATTAAAAACTGTTGAGATAATTGATAAAATTTATACTGCAGCTAAAAAGAATTTGAAATGAATCAGACCACTATTATTCCTTTAGTTGACCTTGGAGCACAGTACCTTGGAATAAAAGAGGAGATCGACAGAGCAATAAACGATTGTATTGCAGAAGGAACTTTTGTCAGGGGAAAAACAGTTACGGAATTTGAGAATGCTTTCGCAAAATATCTGGGCATAGATTCGTGCGTTGGGTGTGGGAACGGGACCGATGCGCTTGAACTGATCCTGAAATCGTTAAATATCGGATCAGGGGATGAAGTAATTGTACCTGCATTTACCTGGATTGCAACGGCAGAGGCTGTTAACAATGTCGGAGCACAACCGGTTTTTGTTGATATTAAGACGGATACCTGTACAATCGATGCGGGCAAAATCGAGGAAAAAATTACAAAAAAGACAAAGGCAATAATTCCGGTTCATCTATATGGTTGTCCGGCAGATATGAATGAAATTATAGCAATTGGTAGAAAGTTTAATTTGTTTATTATAGAAGATTGTGCACAGGCACATGGAGCAGAGTATTTTGGAAAGAAAGTTGGGACATTTGGAATTGCCTCAGCATTCAGTTTCTTCCCAAGCAAAAACCTTGGTGCATTCGGTGACGGGGGAGCGGTAGTCACTGACAATCAGGAATTAGCTGATACGGTCAGAAAAATTTCTAATCATGGGCAATTAAAAACCCGTCATGCTCATTTTATTATTGGCAGAAACAGTCGTTTAGACAGTATTCAGGCTTCAATCCTGAGTGTCAAATTGAATCATCTGAACAACTGGAATGACAACCGCATTATTGCTGCCAAATACTACAAATCTAAATTAAAAGATATTGACGCTCTGATTCTTCCATCTGTACCACAAAACAGAATGCATGTATTCCATCTTTTTGTTATCCGGAGTAAGCGAAGGCATGAGCTTATTGAGGCTCTCAGCTTTAGCGGAATTGCATCGGGAATACATTACCCGGCACCAGTACCTTTTCTTGAAGCATATAATTATAAAAAACATAAATACGAAGATTTTCCAATAGCAACAGATATATCGAAAGAGGTACTTTCACTTCCTATCTATCCGGAAATAACAGCTTCACAAATTGATACTATCTGTGAAATATTGATTAAAACTTCGTTAATAAAACATGATACCAGGTAATGACTTATAAATCAATCATATTAAAGCATTTGACATTTATCATATTCCTGATCGGATATCTGCACTAATTATTATAATTGTAAAGTAGATTTAATCAGATGAGAAATTGGATGAATTGTATTCCTGCAGATGTTAAAATATTATTATTGGCTAAAAGATCAATTTTGGTTTTAACAATTCTTATGGCTTTTACAGGTTGTAAGAAGTCAGAAGAAATAATATATCCTCAGAAAGACAGGACTATTCAGATATCAGATAAGATCTCCATTGATAATGGAGAAAGGGTAAAGGACTCGTATTTTAGTTATCAGCACTATGATGAATTTCTCAATTATATTTCAACATCGGATCACTTTCTTATTGTTCAATTAAAAGATTTCAAAAAGACTCATTCCACTGACAAGGTCATTATTGCAATGCGGTATGACATGGATGACAACATTAACGCAGCTGTTAAGTTTGCATACAGAGAAAAGAAGTATGGAATAAGATCCACATACTTTGTATTGCCTACGAATACCTATTATTCTGTGTTTAACGGTACAACATTCACAAGAAACAATAATATAATTTCTTACCTGAAAAAAATTCAGGATGATTTTGGTCAGGAAATCGGCTTTCATAATGATCTTGTTACCATTCAGTTAATTTACGGGCTCTCCTCAAAACAGTATCTCAAAGATGAATTAGCCTTTCTCAGAGGGAATAATTTAGACATTGTTGGAACAACTTATCATGGATCTCAATATTGTTATATATATCACTATTATAACGCATATTTCTGGTATGAGTATCCGGATAATGGGTGGAACTACGAATATATCACAAAAGGTTTTAAGACAATAAAAATTGAAAAGGATAGCCTGCCAAGCTACAATTTTGAATATGAAGGAGGTTTGCTGGATCAGGACTATTTCTGGGCTGATTGTAATTTCGTAAATGGCAAAAGGTGGAACATGAGTATGGTAAATCTCGACACCATAAAACCCGGGAAAAAGGTTATCATATTATTACATCCCGATAATTGGGAGTAAACAGCCATGACAATTTTTTCAGCTAAGTTTTTTAAACGTGATGCTCTTATTAAAGGGTCAATTACCTATTATGCTGCTTTAATAATCATGCTCATAATGCCAATCTACCATTGGTATTTGCCACCCTTCATGGTCCTGTGGTTTGTTTTTTGGCTCCTTGCCATAAGGCAGCTAGCTGAGGACCTGAAACATATTTCACTTAATTATAAAATACTATTTGTACTTTTCAATTTATTCTATATATGGCAGGTGGCAGGAATGGTCTATTCTGATAATACCGAAGCCGGATGGAGAAATATTACATTACGAATTTCTCTTTTGCTCTTCCCTCTGGTTCTGCTTTCTCCGGGTGAACTGATACGAAAAAAACTCTATACGCTGCTTCGGGTTTTTGCTCTTGGCACTTTATTGTATCTGTTTATCTGCCTGGGATATGCTCTTTTCCGTTCACTTAACCTGCAAAATGGTATATGGAGCTTTAACCCTCATCCCCCGGTTGAAACCTGGCTGAATTATTTTTACGGAACTGAATTTGCTTTTTTACAGCATCCTTCTTATTTATCTATGTTTGTAATTTTTTCATTTTTCATATCAACCGAGTCATTTTACAACAGATCAATTAAAAAGATATTTAGATTACTATGGCTTGCAGTAAGCATTTGTTTAATAATATCGCTCTATCTGCTATCATCAAGAGCTGAAATTCTGGCTGCATTTATTGCATTGCCTGTGTATTTCCTCTATAAATACAGAGTCAAAAATTTAGTAAAGATAGCTGGTCTACTAATTCTGATTTTTATGTTCTTTCTATTCATTCTGGTACCTGTTTTAAAATCAAACCCGCGTTTTAGTTATTATTTCGCTGAAGATCAAAATAAACAGCTGAGCACAATAATCTCAAAGGAGGGAAGATTTGAGATCTGGAAGTCATCACTTAACATTGTACGTCATAATTTTATATTTGGAGTTGGCACCGGTGATATTCAGGATGAGCTGAATAAGGAGTATAAAAAGACGGAAAATAGCAATCCGGAAATACCAATTAACTTAAATGCTCATAATCAATATCTTGAGGTATTGCTTGAAAATGGATTTATTGGCCTTATGCTTTTTTTATCTGTTTTTGGAATGATGTTTTACATCGCTATAAAGGAAGGTAATCTTATTTACCTGATGTTTATTCTTATTGTCTTAATCTCATTTGCATTCGAAACAATGCTAAACAGACTAGCCGGTGTTTCCTTTTTTGCACTGTTTTCGTTCCTTCTGCTGAATGCAAATACGGCTGGCATTCCAACTTCTGAAATTGCGACTGATAAAATATTAGACTGAGTTCAAATACACTTAAAAAAAGAGGCTGTCTCACCGGACAGCCTCTTTTTTTTTAGTACTTTTTAAAGGTTTCATATAGATTTTTCCTGTTCGCGAAAACAATCAATACTATTAATGTCAGGAAAAAGAATATTGGGATCGTTCTTATTCCATAGTACATGACTCCATTGACTCTCCTTATAGGTAAGGAAAAGTCACTGATTACGGTCACAACACCTTTATATAAATCATTCTGAGATTCAAGGTTCTGTTTTTTGTCATAAAGTTTATAAATATCGTCATAAACCAGTTGTGTTTTTTGTTCCTGCATGAAAACAATCTGTCCGCCACTTTTCGGTTTCATGTTCCGGGTCTCTTCAAAATATTTGACTTTTTGTAAACTATCAAGTTGCCGGATATCATAATCAAGTCTTGTCAGCATTTCCTTATTTTGATTCAACCGCAGCATGTTTCTTTGCTGAAACAATGTATCACTATTTATAAAATTTATAATACCATCGCGTATTTTATTCAGGTCCTGCGGGGAATGGATGATTACCCTTATATCCATCCGGTCCTGCATCCTTATGTTTATTGTATCATAAACATTTTGGGTGCCTTTGTAGTCAACAAAATCAGGAACCCCATCCCTGTTCAGATCAATTATCCAATATGCGCTTATATCAGAAATGTTTTTAACAGATTCAGATGTCATAGACAAAGCTTCCGATAATGAACCTGAATTATTATCCATACAAAATGTATGAAGTTTGTTGATTTTTGAGATAAATTCAGCTGTAGTACTTAAATTATCTCTCATCTTCTCTTTTTCCATAAGAACCAGGTTATTCCTGAATACAAGATCCGAGGTGAAAAAAGAGGCAGATGTAGACTTCTTCATATAAGATACCCCAATACCTGCAGCAATACTTAACCCAAGGGGCAACCATCGTCTTAACAGAAACACAAAAGATATCAGGAACGCTCTTCCCAGGGCTTGGGCCCATCGGTTTATTGTTACCCCTATTCTTCTGAACAGTTCCAGGAGGTCTATTTCCTCATCTTTTACATTCTTTTTAGAATTGATTTCAGGCATATTTTTTATATTGACTTGTTAGTTATACAAATATATTCAAATTTGGACCGAATCCAAGTATCCTATCAGGTG
The DNA here is from genome assembly GCA_963791065.1 of uncultured Bacteroidales bacterium. Taxonomy (GTDB): domain Bacteria; phylum Bacteroidota; class Bacteroidia; order Bacteroidales; family VadinHA17; genus LD21. Next base: position 66,874 of record CAWBQN010000027.1, on the reverse strand, counting down.
GTTCAGATAAGATGAAATACTTTGAGCGCCAGCTCACTCATTAATGGCTTATAATCCTGCACAAATTCCCCGGTCACCCGGTTACCGATAACCAGACAGATTGTAAGAGCTTTGTGCCCAAGCAATGCTGATAGGCCATATATTGCAGAGCTCTCCATTTCATAATTGCTTATTGTTCTGCCCCTGTACGAAAACTCCGCCAGTTTATTGTTTATTTCATTGTCAAACGTTTCAAGCCTAAGCCTCCGGCCCTGCGGAGCATAGAATCCGGGAGCCGATATAGTGATCCCTTTTTTGAAATTCTCATTTTGAAACAATTCGATAAGCTCTTTGTCTGCATTTACCGCATAAGGGTAGGAGAGAGTGTCGGGCCATTCAAGATATTCAACCAGCGTATCACATAATCCGGTATCAAGGATCCAGTCATAGCCTTCATAAAAATGCAAAAGTCCGTCAAAGCCTATAGCTGTCTCGGTAAGAACGCATGATCCTGCCGGTACATCAGTTCTCAAACCACCCGATGTCCCCAATCTGATAAATGTCAGTGAAACAGGCTCTTCCTTGCTGATACCGGTGCTTAAATCGATATTTGCCAGGGCATCAAGCTCATTGACCAGAATATCGATATTGTCTGTTCCAATCCCGGATGATATAATGGTAATCTCGGTATTTTCAAATGACCCGGTAATGGTATGGAATTCCCTGTTTTCTTTTTTAACCCTGATATCCTGCATCAATGATCCCAGCATTTCGACACGGCCAGGATCACCAACAATAATTATTTTATTGGAGATATCACCCGGGAGCAGATTAAGATGAAAGATGGATCCGTCTTTATTTGTTATAAGTTCAGTTTTCTTTTGCATTTTTAAATTTTAGGCTCAAATTTAATACAATACATAACAAAATCCGCATGAGTAATACCGCTATTAAGAACTAAGCTTCTCGTTATACACACACATTTATTTAGAATTGCTTTATTACAAGTCTGTCAGAGATGATCAGAAGCCTAACAGGCTGAGAGCAGGAGATCCCTCACTTCTTCCCTCCACAACTTAACAAACATTGTCATTCCGAACGAAGTGAGGAATCTCCTGCTGATGACCAGTAATTCTAATTTCATAAGGTAATTAATTCTGATAATTCCAATATAAATTAAGGATGTGTATAACGGATAGACGAAGTAGAGGGATACCTTACTACCTATAGTATTCCATTATTTTACCGGAAATCAGCTGCAGCGAAACCTCAGCAAGTTTAGTCTGATAATGTGCTGATATCAATCTCTCCCTTGCGTCAAGAAGACTTTTCTGCACCTCACGCAGATCAATACCCGACAGACTTCCAAGTTTGTATCTCTCCAGTGCGATGTCGAGATTTTCTTTTGCAGTCTGATAGTTCTGATCTTCGAGGGTTATAAGCCGGAGGTTGTTATTATATGCGCTGTAAATGGTAAGCAAATCAGCTCTTATGGCCTGTTCAACTTCACGATATGCCAGATCTTTACTGTTCCTGTCAATAGCGGAGTTATGAATGCTTCTTCGCTGATTATTGCCATCAAACAGGTTAACTCCAAGCGTGAAGCCGTAATTAACTCCGTTGATTGTCTGATTTTTGATGGAACTTTGAGTAAATGTATTGAGATTATAACTGTAGCCTCCGGAAAAATTAAGATACGGGTAAGACCTTGAGACAATCAGCTTATAATCATATTCAGAGATCGTTTTGTTCCTGGCAGCTATGAGAAGATTAGTATTACTTACAAGAGTCGCCTCAAGCAGCTTCTCATAAAGGAGATTGGGATTTACATCAATAGAAGTGTCCCTTGTTGAGAATTCATTGCCGAGATTTTCCAGAGCCATCATCTGATTAATCCTTATCTGAGCTGATCTGACAACTTCATTTTGTCTTGAAAGATTTGAGCTATCGGAGTTAACATATACCCGCGACTGTAAAACTTCGAGTTTTGAGCCCGAGCCAAGCAGGTAGCGATCTTCGTCGATCCTTAGCCTTTCCCTTGAGAGTACGAGGGCATATTGAAGATTATTCATCAGCTGTACCTGAAGGATGTAATTGTAATATCCTGAAACAATGTCCGATACAAAATTTTCAATAGTAAGCTGAGTATTCAGTTGTCCTACCTGATTAAGCTCTCCCAGCTTTTTATATGTGGTCACTGCTTTGAATCCGCTAAAAATATTCATCCCAAGTACTGCTGAACCTACTGTAACTGTATTGAATACACCGTTTGAAGTAATCAGGGAGCCATCAGTATTCTTTTGTGTGGAATTATCTAAAGTCCCTGATTGAGTTCCATTTAAATTAATAGTAGGCAATAAACCTGCGTTTCCGAGGGTATAATTATTTTTTGAGATCGTTTCATCGTTTTTTGCTATAAGAATTGAAAAATTTCTTTCCAAACCTGTTGAGATGCAATCTTTAAGACCATACACATTTTGTCCATGTGCCGGTATAAATGACATTGATGAGAGAATAAGCAAACTACGATAGAGGAGCTTCATTTTCAATTTTTTTTGTTTCGCTTGATATGAATGAATAGATAGCCGGAACAACAAACAGAGTAAGGAATGTTGAAAATACCATTCCTCCGACAACTGCAATACCCATTGAAACACGGCTCTGTGCACCTTCGCCCAATCCGAGTGCCAGTGGCATAATCCCCAGGATTGTAGCCAGACTGGTCATCAGAATAGGCCTGAACCGTGAAGCTGCAGCATATTTAATTGCATCCATTTTGCACATCCCGGTCAGCTTTCTCTGGTTAGCGAACTCTACTATCAAGATCCCGTTTTTCGTCACCAGGCCGATCAGCATGATAATACCGATCTGGCTGAATATATTCATGGTGACATTAAAATACCACATGAACAGCAGGGCACCGGTAAGAGCAAGCGGTACGGTCATCATAACAATAAATGGATCTTTAAAACTCTCGAACTGGGCCGCGAGAACAAGGAAGATCAGGATGATGGCCAGCATAAATGCGAACATAAGACTTGATGAGCTCTCCTTAAAATCTTTTGAGTCGCCGGCAAGAGCAGTTCTGAATGTTTCATCGAGAACCTGTTTTGATATTTTATCCATCTCATCGAGTCCTTCACTTATCGTTTTTCCTTTTGCCAGACCGGCAGAGATAGTCGCTGATACGAATCTGTTATACCTGTTCAGCTGAGGAGGAGCAGTCTCTTCCGTAAGACTTACCAGATTATCAAACTGGATCATACTTCCATGATCATTCCTTACATATAATGATTTAAGATCCAATGGTTTATTGCGATCGTTTCTTGCCAGATCGCCGAGTATCTGATATTGTTTGCCATTCATAAAGAAATATCCAAACCTTTGTCCGCTCAGAGCAAGCTGCAATGTCTGACCGATATTTTGTGTTGACACTCCAAGGGTACTTGCTTTTTCCCTGTTGATATGTATCCTGAGTTCTGGTTTGGTGAATTTAAGATTTACATCAGCCATCTGAAACATAGGATCATCCATTACTTTTGACATATATGCCGGTAGTACTTCCCTGAGTTTGTCAATTGACGTGGCCTGAAGCACATACTGAATAGGCAAGCCGGCACGTCTTCCTCCAAAAGTAGATTGCTGCATGACCATAGATCTTGCTTTGGTCTTTTTCCGTAATTCAATACCTATCTGATCGGCGATTTGCTGCTGTGTTCGGTCTCTGTCCTTGGGATTAACCAGGGTAACTCTTACAAATCCACCACCACCTCTCACCATTGAAAGAATACCATCGCGTTCAGGGACCAGATCGGTTATTGTTTTAGATATATCGTCAATATAATCAAGATTAAACTCATATGTAGATCCTTCCTGGGCAATAGTGTTGACTGAAATCTGGGATCTATCCTCGAGCGGCGCCATTTCAGCCGGAATATTTTTCCAGAGAAAGTAAATCAGTACTAAAGCCACAAAAAGGATCAGGAAAGTTACCTTTCGATGATTTAGAAATGATTCAAGCATATTTTTGTAGCCGTCATTCAGTCTGTTAAAAAATTTATCCGTTTTCCTGTAGAACCAGCTATGCTTTGTTTCATGGCGCAACATTTTTGTTGAGACCATAGGTGTAAGAGAGAGGGCAAGAAATGCTGAAATACCTACAGCTCCAGCCATAACAATGGCAAACTCGCGAAAAAGTCTTCCGGTTATTCCCTGGAGGAACACTATCGGGAAAAAGACTGCAATAAGAGTAATGGTCGTAGCAATAATTGCGAAGTAAATTTCTTTTGATCCTTCAAGACCTGCCTGAATGGGAGGCACTCCGTTTTCAACCTTTACATATATGTTCTCCATTACGACTATAGCATCGTCAACCACAATCCCTATTGCAAGAACAATAGCAAGCAGGGTCAGGACATTGATTGAATAGCCTGCCAGATACATGATGAAGAATGCACCGATAAGTGATACAGGTATGACCAGAATGGGTATAAGAGTTGCGCGCCAGCTTCTTAAGAAGAAGTAAATAATTATAACAACCAGTGCGAATGCTATATAAATGGTGTCTTTTACTTCCTTGATAGAATTCCTTATGAACTGGGTATTGTCAAATGCTACTCTGACTTTAACGTCTTCAGGAAGGTCTTTTTTGATGTATTCAAGCCGCCTGTATACTTCATCAACTATGTCTATCTGATTCGAACCCGGCTGGGGTATAATGACATCGCTGACCATAGGGACGCCATCCATTTTGAGTATACCACGAATATCTTCAGATCCAAGTTCCGCCCTGCCTATATCTTTAAAACGGACTATCTGATCACCGGTCTGTTTGATTATAAGATCATCGAACTCTTTAGGAGTTGACATTAACCCAAGGGTCCTGATTGTAAGTTCTGTTGTGTTTCCTTCAATGCTTCCTGATGGCAGTTCCACATTTTCGCGCAAAATTGCATTTCTGACATCGAGAGGGGTAATCTGATATCCGGCAAGCTTAACGGGATCGAGATACATCCTCATGGCATAGCGTTTTTGTCCCCAGATGCCAACAGCGCTTACTCCTGAGATGGTCTGTAATTGTTCCTTTAAGGTTAGTTCCGCTATTTCTGACAGTTCCAGGAGAGATCTTTTATCGCTTTCAACAGTAATCTGAAGAATAGGGTTGGCATCAGCATCTGCTTTTGCAACAACAGGAGGGTCACAATCACGCGGAAGCATTCTCATAGCTTGTGATACCTTGTCGCGAACATCATTAGCTGCAGTCTCCATATCGACTGTTAGCTCAAATTCAACAGTAACATGGCTTCCTCCCTGGTGGCTGACACTTGTAAGTGACCTGATACCCTGAATACCGTTTATCGACTGTTCAAGCGGTTCAGTTATCTGGGTTTCAATAACATCGGAGTTTGCACCGGGGTATTGTGTATCAACGGAAATGATTGGAGGATCAACACTCGGGAATTCACGAATTCCTAAAAAAGTAAGGCCCACAACTCCGAAAAGCAGAATAACAATAGCAAAAACTGTAGAAAGGACTGGTCTGTTTATACTTACTGACGAAAGACTCATACTGATAATTCAGGTTAATTTTTAACAATCACTGTATCGAGAATTATTGGAAGGTTTTGCCTTAGCTGCATAATTCCGGAAGTGATCAGTGTATCTCCAAAATTAAGCCCTTCAGTAATCTGAACCAGTGCTTCTGTTCTCAGTCCTAGATTTACTCTAACCGATTGGGCTTTTCCATTTTTGTAGATAAAGACTTTCACTCCTTCCATTTCCGGGATCAGAGCTTCAGTGGGAATGGCAACTGCGTTATCTATATTAGATAACTCCAGGGTTATTCCGGCAGATATTCCGGGTTTCAGTTCTTCATTTTTATTTTGATACATTGCGCGAAGTACAATAGTCCTGGTCTCCAGATCAATTTTTGGTTCTATTGCATAAACTGAGGCATTAAAAGTCTTTGAAAAACCTTCTATGGTAAATGTTATAGGGTAACCAATCTTTATTTCTGAAGCATACTTTTGAGATATAGCGAATTCCATCTTCAAAGGGCTTATTTTAGTAAGTCTTGCGATTTTAGTCGACATCGTTGTAAAACTTCCTTCACTCACATATCTTAATCCAATAATTCCATCAAAAGGAGCCCGCAGTTCAGTCTGCGAAATATTTGCCTTGATAAGATTAATATCTGCCTTTATAGTCTGAACATCAGTCTGGACCTGATCGTAACTTTCCTGACTTATTGCATCTTTATTAAGCAGGCTTCGCTGCCTGAACTCTTTTGCCTCTGCCATTCTTAATTGGGCTTCGAGCTTTTCAAGCTGAGCCTGAAGTGGCAGGTCATTTACTTTTGCAAGGAGATCTCCCTTTTTTACACGGGTTCCTTCTGTAAAATTAATCTGCACGATTTTTCCTGAGGTCTCAAAGGAGAGATCAACTTCTTCATCAGGTCTCAATGTTCCTGTCTGTTTGATAAGTTCGCTTAAATGCGTTGGAATAACTACATAACCTATGGCATTTAGTTTTGCTGAGCCTGTCTCAATGGCGATCCGGCAATACCCTCTCCTTTAATTTTTTTTACCAGGAAAGGTTTATATTTTGGATAAAGTACTATTCCAATAAGCAAAATTATCAGAAGAGAGGTTATGACCAGTCGAAGTTTTTTATTCATTATTTTATCTATAATTAGATAATTAATTTACTGCGAATTGACTTTAAATATTGCTATAAAATATTGATTTTGTGTGTAATAGTCAGATGCAATTCAATATTGGATCAAACGATCGCACAAATGTATGTAAATTATCATTTTCAATACAGGCATCAAATCTAAAATAATGTTAAATATTCATAAAATGACTCATTTACATTCCGGTATTCCGATTTTAATTAAAAGGAAGTAAATTTGGCAAGCCAAATAATTGATAAAATGATCCAGCGCATTCAGTCAGTTTACCTGTCACTTATAGTTTTAATCTCACTGTTATTACTAAAAGGAAGCTTGTTAGTTTTCACTGAAAATACAGGATTCGTGATTAATGTTACCTTTAATGGGATATTCAGGGATACGAACGGGCAGGGTATCATTATGATAGAAAGTCTCCTGCCGCTCTCCATACTTATCGTTCTTGTTCCTGTTGTATCACTGATAACAATTTTTCTTTTCAAAAAAAGGAATGTTCAGCTCTTGCTGGTAAAATTTTTGATCGGATTACTGTTAGCACTTATTCTTGGGTCAATTTTCTATATATACTTCATCTTATCGAAATACAGCAGTGAATTCATACCCGGTATAAAAATGGCAATACCTTTTATATTATTAATCCTGGCGATTTTGGCTCTAAGGGGTATAAGGAAAGATGATCAGCTGGTAAAATCGTATGACAGATTGAGGTAGGCCCCCCTGCCACCCTGTTGGGCGGCAAAAAACACGGAGAAAATGGTGGACCTCTATATTATCTGCATATTTTCCTGGTTTGTTATTTTTTCACAGTAATGGCATTTCAGCGATACATTCTTTTTTGAAACAACCTTGAATCGTGTTGTAACTGATTCGAAGTTTGTGATGCATTTCGGATTCATACACTTTGCTATCCCTACTATATAGTCAGGCACCACAACAACTTTTTTCTCAACAACCTCATAGTCTTTGATGATATTCAATTTGGCATCGGGTGCGACCAGGGCAATTCTGTTTATGTCTTCATCCTCAAAAAAAACGCCGGAGATCTTTATGATTGCTTTTCTTCCAAGCTTTTTGCTTTCAAGGTTTGTTCCGAAAGTTATCTGGTTATCAATACGGTCGAGACCAAGGATCTGGATTACCTTAAAAAGATTCCTTGCCGGCACATGGTCAATAACTGTCCCGTTCTGGATGGCACTGACACTCATTTGTTTTGGTTCCTTCATCGCTCCTGATTTCCTTATTTAATTCCTAAAAGTGAACATACTATTGCCTGACGCGTATAAACTCCGTTCAGCGCCTGCTCAAAATAATAAGCCTTTGGATTACTGTCTACATCCTGATGTATCTCATTTACCCTTGGGAGCGGATGAAGTATCCTCATATTAGGCTTTGTGTTCTTTAACATCGAGTTTCTGAGAACATACACATTTTTCACTTTCTCATATTCTATAGGATCCGAAAATCTCTCCTTCTGTACCCTGGTCATATAAATAATATCAGCTTTGGAGATAATATCTGTAAAATCATTGTGCTCATAGTATTTAAGACCAAGATTATCAAGGTACAGCTTAAATTCATCAGGCATTTTAAGCTCTTCAGGCGAAATAAAATTGAAAGTTGTATTCCATCTCGACATTGCCATCATAAGAGAATGAACGGTCCTTCCATATTTAAGATCACCAACCATAAAAATATTCAGATTATCAAGGGTCCCCTGTGTTTTGCGGATTGAGTACAGATCAAGGAGTGTCTGAGTCGGATGCTGATTTGCTCCATCGCCTGCATTTATGACCGGAACAGAAGCAATTTCACTGGCAAATCTTGCACTTCCCTCAATAGGATGCCTCATTACTATAAGATCGCAATAGCTGTTTACCATCCGGATTGTATCATTCAATGTTTCTCCTTTTGAAACACTTGAACTCGAAGAATCAGAAAATCCCACAATCTTACCTCCTAATCTGCTTATAGCACTTTCAAAACTTAATCTGGTACGGGTCGAAGGTTCAAAGAATAAGGTGCTATAACTTTTCCCTTCAAGTAATTTTTGTGTGGGTTCTTTTTCGAATTCTTCAGTCAGATCAAGAATCCTCAGGATCTCTTCTGTTGAAAAATCATCTATTGATACTAAGCTTCTGTTTTTCATTAATATGGCACATTAAATGCTCAGTTTTGTCCGGTATCAAATTTAGTCAAGAATTGTCTTAACATCCGATTTAATGTTGATAATTAATTAAAAACTATATAAAAAAGTCCAAGCTGGAAGTCCAATCTTACTTCCGACTTGTGATTTCGGACTTATGTATTCCTCAATGGGTTCCATATATCTGATTTCAAACCATCTATCCTTGAAAGACGGCTGAGAACTCTCTCTTTAGCTGATACCCTGAATTTATTAAGTATACGGCATTCAAGATCAAATAATTGATCAGATTGCCCAACATTTTCTTCCTTTAGTATTCTCATAACATCATTCATGGAAATATAGGGATAAGTTATTTCATAATACTCCTTCAACGTTTTTTCAATTATTTCAGCATTCTGAATTGCAGATAGCTGCAGCAGATCTGTATGCATTTATTAATCCGCTGACACCTAATAATGTTCCTCCAAAATATCTGCTTACAATAATTAGTATATTTGTCAAACCGATTGAATTTATCTGGCCCAGAATTGGCCTTCCTGCGGTACCCGAAGGCTCTCCGTCATCATTTACTCTCCAGATATTTCTTTCATGTCCGATCATATAGGCATAACAGTGATGCCTTGCTTCATGATGTTCCTTTCTGATTTTATCAATTATCGGTTTGATTTCTTCCTGATCTGATAATGGGAATAGCAATAGAAACAAACCTGCTTCCTTTTTCTTTATAAACACCTTCAGCTGGAGACTTAATTGTTTTATATGTATCAGAATCCATTGCAGAAAATTAATACTTTTACGTGGATTCAAATCTGTAAATTGTTTGTATAATATTGAATATTAAATTCCGTAATATTACTTAATCCTTCCACTGATCAGATTTGATTCATCTGCGAAAATCTGCGGTATCAGCGGGAAAAAGAATAAAAAATAATACTTTTGTTAATAATTGAAATGAGATATGAGTGTATTATTAGATGAAAAGGATCTGAGTAAACTGATTGTCATTGGCGACAGGATTCTTATTAAACCTAAAGTCCCTCAGTCAAAGACAAAAAGTGGCTTGCTGCTTCCTCCCGGTGTAAATGAAAATGAAAAGGTTCAGATCGGCTTTGTTGTTAAAGTAGGTCCCGGTTATCCTATTCCTTCGGTTAATGATAATGATGAACCCTGGAAAAACAGTTCTGATGAACCAAAATATGTTCCTCTTCAGCCAAAAGAGGGAGATCAGGCTGTGTATCTTCAGAACAGCGCCATTGAAATTGAATTCAATAAAGAAAAATATATAGTAGTTCCACATTCCGCAATATTGCTTTTGCTAAGGGATGATGGACTTTTTGAATAATAATGACTATATATGGAAAATGAATTTTTGAAAGGGAAGAAAATTTTGATTGTTGAGGATGACTTGTCAAGCAGATTATATCTGAATAAAATACTTGAAAAAGCAGGTGTTATTATCCTGAATGCCGGTGACGGACAGGAAGCTGTGAATTTGGCCCTGAATAATCCGATATTGATATTATTCTGATGGATATTCAGCTTCCTGTAATGGATGGATATACGGCTCTAAATAAGATCAGGGAGGCACGAAAGGACATTGTTGTCATTGCTCAGACAGCATATGGACTTTTGGGTGATAAAGAGAAAATTCTCAGTTCCGGATTTAATGATTATGTTATTAAACCAATTCTTTCACAAAATCTGATTGATAAGCTGGTAAAGAATCTTCCAAAAAATAGTCAGTGATCGGGGAGTCTTTTAACCTACTCAGGGTAAAGTGCAATTTTTCGGAATTCTTTTTTGAATTCATCTATTTCATGAGCCCATCTTTCCTTTTCAGCCCTGATATTTTTCCGGGAAATTAATGTTTCCCTCATTCCCGCATCACCCGATAAAATATCAAACGGCATCAGATTGTATTCATATTCATATGGTGGCATCTTGAATTTAAGCGCCTCATAATCAGTTGTCTCAATAATAGCATCAAAAATTTCGATGACTGTTCCGACTGGCCTGAAAACACTGGTATCGGTAACATGTATCTGCAATCCATAACAAAGTTCCCCGGTAAATTTATGGAATGTAGGGATGAAATCATGTGGCCTGAATACACATCCGTCAATCTGCCGCGAATCAAGATTCTTTTTTAATTTTTCAGAGTCAATGAAGGGAGCACCAAAAAGTTCAAATGGTATTGTTGTGCCTCTTCCTTCGGAAAGATTTAATGCCTCAATAAGTACAGTTCCGGGATAGACCATGGCTGATTGAAGGGTTGGAATATTTGGTGATGGCAAAACCCAGGGCAGGCCTGTTTCACTGAATAATGAAGACCTATGCCAGTTTTGCATAGTAACCACATTCAGGTTGCAGTCAGGGAAGTACTTGTCCCTGATCCACAAAGCCATTTCTCCTATTGTCATGCGATGACATAACGGTATTGATGCACCACCAACAAATGTAAAATATTCTTTTTTCAGTACCGGACCATCACAGGCAATGCGCGAAATTGGATTTGGCCTGTCAAGTAACCATACCGGGATCCCTGCTTCAGTACATGCTTCCATGCAGAGCTTGACAGTCCAGATATAAGTATATAGCCGTGCTCCAACATCCTGAAGATCAATTAATAAGATGTCTATGCCATTGAGCATTTCGGGTGTGGGTTTACGATTCGTCCCATATAAACTGAAAAGAGGAATATCAAATACCGGATGTCGCTGACTCTGCCATTCGATCATATTATCCTGAGTCTGTCCATGAATTCCGTGCTGAGGACCGAAAAGTGCGGCTAATTTGCAGTCTTTCCTCCGGAAGAATATCTCGGAGATGTGTCTGAAATCCCTTGTGATACTTGAAGCATGACATAAGATCCCTATCCTTTTTCCTTTGAGTTTTTCCGGAAAATCGTTTAAGATAGATTCCAGTCCTGTAATTACCATATATAGATTTTATAGGCAAATATATGCTTATAGTCCCTAAATGATCAATAACATGTATCATAATAATTAGAAATGATTAATCTTTCATAAGTTTGGGCATTCAAATTATTATAAAAATGAAGAGAAGATCAACTTTATACCTGACAGCTAAATTACTTGCCATATTACTTCTGGTCTCTTGTTCCGGACCCGGGAAAAAGAGTATCCGGATCATAGAAACCACCGATGTTCACGGAGTAATACTTCCTTACGATTTCATTGAAAAAAAGAAGATTGATTTTTCGATGGCTTCATCATACGATTATATCAGGCAGGCAAGAAAGGAAAAAGGGATAACAGTTCTTCTCGATGACGGAGACAATCTGCAGGGACAGCCGGAAGTATATTATTATAATTTTATTGATACTGCTTCTGTTCATTTTGTAGCTGATGTGATGAATTATATGGGATATGATGCGGTTACTGCAGGCAATCATGATGTGGAAACAGGTCACTCGGTTTATGACAGACTGGTTAAGGAATATAACTTCCCCTTGCTCGCTGCCAATGCAGTTGATATAAAAACAGGCAAACCATATTTTAAGCCTTACCAGATCGTTGTAAAAGATGGTATTAAAATTGCTGTTTTAGGACTTGTTACACCTGCAATACCAAACTGGTTACCGCAGGAACTTTACAAGGGAATTGAATTCCGGGATATGGTCGAAACTGCACGAAAATGGATGCCTGTTCTGCTGGATGAAAAGCCGGACATTGTAATCGGATTATTTCATTCGGGGTGGAACAGAAATGAGAGTAAAACAGAAGCTACTGATAATCTGAATGAAAATGGCTCTGCCGCTGTCGCTTATAATGTCCCCGGATTTGACATTATTTTTAACGGTCATGACCATAAGGTGACAAATGAAAAATTTGTTAATTCAGCAGGAGACACTGTTTTGATATTAAATGGAGGCAGCAGATCAGAAAAGCTGGCAGAAGCTGATATCATCTTTTCGCACAGGACACTTATTGGAAAGAAACATCTCCAAATGAGCGGTAAGATACTCAATGTAGCTGATTACAAGCCAGATTCGGGATTCATGGCCAGGTTCACGCCTCAATATAATACTATCAATGAGTATGTGAACAGGGAAATTGGGAATATATCCACGACAATATCATCAAGGGATGCCTATTTCGGTTCCTCTGCATTTGTCGACATGATCCATACGATCCAGCTGGAAACAACAGGTGCAGATATTTCTTTTGCCGCACCGTTGTCATTTGATGTTCAGATTAATAAAGGACCGGTCACAGTCGGAGATATGTTCAAGCTTTACAGGTTTGAAAACATGCTTTACACCATGACACTGACAGGTGACGAGGTAAAGAAATATCTTGAGTACTCATATTCGGAATGGTATAATACGATGAGAGGGCCAGCAGATATGTTGCTTAAACTGCGTACCGGAAAAGATGGAAAACCAACTATTACAAATGGCAAAGCCTGGTTTAAAAACCAATCGTACAATTTTGATTCGGCAGCTGGTATAGAATATACTGTTGATGTCAGCAAACCGGAAGGATCAAGAATTACAATAAAAGGATTTACTGATGGTAGACCTTTTGAACATAATAAAACATATAAAGTTGCAGTTAACTCTTATCGTGGTAACGGTGGCGGAGGCCATTTTACGGAAGGTGCAGGTATACCAAAAGATGAACTAAGAAAGAGGCTAATTTCATCTACTGATCGCGATTTACGGTATTTCATCCTGAAATCGATCGAAGCTAAGAAATCTATAAGCCCTGTTCCTTTGAATAACTGGAAAGTTATTCCTGAAAAATGGGTAAAAACAGCACGTTCTTCCGAATATGGCTTACTTTTCGGTACAAATAATTAGACTTGAAGTATTAACAACGTGAAATCAAAGTCCAGGATAATATCAGACGGATTATTACTGCCGGTTGTGGAAGAGTTTTTTTCTTTGCAGGGGGAAGGATTTCATACCGGCAAAGCAGCATATTTTATAAGACTGGGAGGATGCGATATCGGATGCAGCTGGTGTGATTCACGTTTTGCCTGGAATCCTGATATGCACCCCATGGTTAAAACAACAACAATCATAGACCATGTTATTGACTCAGGTGCAGATTCTGTCGTCGTAACAGGCGGGGAACCGCTGATGTGGAAACTTGATTTGCTTTGCGACTGTTTAAAAAGCAAAAATATCAGTACTTTTATAGAGACTTCCGGAGGTTACCCATTGAGTGGGACCTGGGACTGGATTTGTCTTTCACCGAAAAAAAACATGCCGCCTGACTCTAAGATCTGTAATATTGCTGATGAGCTTAAAGTTATTGTACAGGATAAAAGCGATTTTGAATGGGCAGAAAAATATCGTGGAATGGTTAACAATAAATGCAGATTATATCTTCAGCCTGAATGGAGCAGATTTGATTATATAATACCTGAGATAGTAAGTTATATCAAGAAAAATCCGGTATGGAAAATTTCACTACAGGTTCACAAATACATGCATATTCCATGATTCAGCAATGAGGTACTTTCATACTATATTAATATCAACGATCTGCTGTTTTTTTTCCTTGCCAGGATTTGCCCAGAACTTGCATACAAACTCAAACAGAGCTCTTAAAATTTATAAAGAAGGAGTCTCATCTTATGACTACCTCGATTTCATAAAAGCTGAAAATGATTTCAGGGCAGCAATCTCTATTGATAAAACTTTCTATGAAGCATATATTATGCTGGGAGAACTGCTGGAAAAGCAAAACCGGTATAGTGAAGCTGCATTAAACTATAGATCAGCGGTAAAGCTTGATTCTCTTTTTTTTAAGCCTGTTTTTTTCAACCTGGCAAACGCTGAAATGATGTCAGGAAATTACGCTGATGCGCTGATTCATTTCAATGTATATGAGGCACAGCCAGGGATGTCAGCAAAGAATAAAGCCGTAGCTGTTAAAAGCATTATAAACTGTGAATTTGCCATTAAAGAGATGAAGAAACCGGTTCCTTTCAGTCCGGTAAGCGTGGGTCCCGGGATAAATACGAATGATGACGAATACTGGCCTTCCATAACTGCTGATGGAATGACACTTATGTTTACACGGCAGCCAAATATTACTAATAATCCGGGGTTCACGGGAATTGTCCAGGAGGATTTTTATGTAAGTCATTTTGAGAACAAGGCCTGGCAGAAAGCATACAATGCAGGAGCACCGTTGAATACTGATCAGAATGAAGGAGCCCAAACGCTTTCCTCTGACGGAAGCTACATGTTCTTTACCGCCTGTAACCGGCCGGGCGGAATAGGAAACTGTGATATTTATTTTTCAGCTTTCAGCAATGGCAAATGGTCAGAACCATCAAATCTGGGCGCTCCCGTCAATACCAAACACTGGGAGTCGACACCATCTGTGAGCGCGGATGGGAGAACGCTTTTCTTTTCGAGCAGCAGACCCGGAGGATTTGGCGGTAAAGATATCTGGTATACAAGATTGAATGAGAAGAATCAGTGGATAGAACCCGTGAACATGGGAAGCTTGATTAATACCGATGGAGATGAAATGTCACCTTTTATTCACTTCGACGGGAAAACACTCTATTTTGCATCCGACGGAAGGGTAGGAATGGGAGGGTTTGATCTTTATGTGACAAGGCTGAAAGACGACAGTACATGGAGTGAGCCTAAGAATCTTGGTTATCCTATTAACACCTGGAACGATGAAATGGGCCTGATAATAGAATCAATTGGTCAGAAAGCCTATTATTCATCTGTCAGGGATAAGTCTAACGGAAAAGATATATTCTCTTTTGACCTGTATGAATCTGCCAGACCTAATCCTGTCTCTTATATGAAAGGCAAAGTGTACGATAAGGAGACCGGCAAATTATTAAAGGCAGATTATGAGCTGATCAATCTGTCTACCGGCAAGGCTATCTTTAAAAATTCGACTGATGAAACCGGAAATTTTCTGGTGTGTCTGCCTTCAGGCTATAATTATGGCATAAATGTCAGCAAACCAGGATATCTTTTTTATTCTGAAAACTTTATGTTTGAGGGAAAGCATAGTGCCTCACAACCATATATAAAAAGGATAGTTCTGAATCCCACAAAAGTGGGAGAGAAGATGCAACTGTCAAATGTGTTTTTTGAAATTGACTCCTGGCAGTTAAAGCAGGAATCAATGGCAGAGTTGGATAACCTGGCTAACCTGCTTTCAGATAATAAGAATCTGGTCATGGAAATCGGAGGTTATACTGATTCGACCGGTTCGGTCGAGTATAATCAGACCTTATCAGAAAAGAGAGCTTTGTCAGTCGTTAACTATCTTATTAAGAAGGGGATTTCTTCTGACAGACTAAAATACAAAGGCTATGGAAATACTTCACCTCTTGGAGATAATATCACTTCCGAAGGCAGAAAACTAAACAGACGGACTGAAGCCAAGATTGTTGAATTAACGAAATAAAAAAAAATGGCTGTCTATTGGTGAAACAGCCATTTGCTCTTTTGCTGATTGAATTCAGACATCAAGAAATAATGACATTAGCTTATATCAGATCGCGATCATGGTATTTAAATATTTATTAATATTAATGTCAGAGCTGACTACTAACTTGGCCGGAACAGAGAAATAGACTCCTGTTCCTGTCAGTCCGTTGCATTCAACGAAAATAGTTCCGCCGAGCATCTCAATTAATTTTTTGGCAAGGGTTATATTGATAGCTGTATAGGTATCATTGTGAAGTATCAGCGATTCATTTAAATCCTCTGTCTGAATGAATTCCTTACATTTGAAATACCCCTGGCCGGAGTCGAGAACATAGAAGTTTACTTTATCGTCCCTTAGAAAGTATCCAATTTTGATATACCCTGACTTAGTGTTTTTTATTGAATTCTGGAACAGACTTCGAATTACCCTGTAAATCTTGTTCTTATCAATATTAACCTCTGCAGAATTTGAGAATTGGATCTCGGTTACCAGCTCAATATCCTTATGACCTTCTTTTTTTAGTTCTTCCCTGAATTCAGAAAGAAGGTCATCAAGAAAAGTATCGAGCCTGCAAATTTTTGAATCAGCCTTTGAATTACCCGTATCAATTATGGCTGAATCAAGAAAGCTATCAAACAAACCAATCAACTGTTCACATGCAATTAAAATCTGACTGCTAAACTCATCGCGGTCTGAATTGTTGCAACAATTATCTTTCATGAGAAACGAGAATGCAACGATTGCATTCATATGCGTTCTCATTTCATGAGAGATCCCTGTTAAAACTGTTGGACAACTTATCATTTTGTTCGATGAATCCATATTGTTGACTATTATCCTGGCTATTCCCGGTGAGTTTCTGACGTGTGATGAATTTTAAATAAATTGATTTCCTTCAACTATTTACTTTAGTCCTCTTATTATCTTTTTAGCATCCTTTTTATATATGCCACCCTCGTTTCCAATTATTCTGAAAAGCTGTTTTGCCCTGTCCGTTTCATTGGTATTGAGGTAACACAAAGCCAGATACCACTGAGCCTGATCAATATAAAGGTTGTTCTTGTCATCAATTACTTTTCCGAATGACTGTTTAGCTTCGGGATATTTCTTCTCCTCGAAATTTGATACTCCTTTTAACAGGGCTGTCTGCATATCATTTGGCTTCTTTTCAAGCATACGGCTGAAGAGAATGGCTGCATTCTGATAATCATGCGTATTATAGAACTCCAACGCCAGGGTGAACTCAGCATCTGTTCCGGCAAGAGCCGACCTTTGGCTGGTAGGAGGCTCATACGTTTTATAATAGTGTTTCATGATCTTCTCACTGTTCAGATTTTTCCCTGAGTACAACGTGATACTCCCAATAAGAACGATTCCCGCTATAACGGCTGCATATCTTATGAAAGCTGCCTTTTTTGAGTTTTTTACAGGTTCATTAACCTCTTTTCTCTGATTTTCAATTGCTGAGAGCTTATTGCGTAATGCCATAACATTCTGCCGCTTCAGAATCTCATCAGTTCGCTTCCTTAGATTGACTTCCTCCCGGAGCTTATCATTTCCCAGAAGCTCCTTTCGGAACCATTGTATTTCTGTATCACTCATCTCTCCGGCATTATACCTCTCGATGAAATATGAAAAATCAATTGTTTTCATAGATAATATATATTATATCGTTACAAATTAATCCTAAATATTCACCACTTCAGTGCAATCAAATAACCTGCACAATATCAGTAGTATAGCTCTATAAACAACGCTTCAAAGAAGCAATTCTGATTACTTATTATATTATAAGATGATTCTTACAATAAATAACTTACAGTATAAGACAACAAAAAATCTGTTTTCTCTAAAACAGAGATAAATGCTTTCAGATTATTATCGGAGGCTGAACCGGTTTTATTATCGGATCACTTTCTCCGCCACGAACACAAATCATCTCTTCATTGGAAAGTTCAAATTCTGCAAAAATGTCACTCATTAATTTTGAATTCAGGGTTTTCATAGCTTTTTTTATTAGTCAGGGTAATTCTTAATTTTAATTTCTACACTCATACATGTCGGATGATATCGATTTGTGACACGAAAAAATCAATTATTTTTGAAATATTTTTTTATATACACATAATCAGATAATTACAGACCTTGATTTTTTAACAAAATAATGATTTTGATTTGGATTTATTATCTTTGGCCGGAATACATAAATGGGGTATCTCTAAACTATGCAGTCATTTCATGAATTTTAATAAGCAAATTTCCCGATTTGGTTTGATTTGTTTGTTTCTTTCTTCCGCGATTATCCGGTCATCCCAGGTTTCTGGCACGGGAATTATTTGCGTCCTATCTGTTGACCATGACTCATTTGGCTATATAAAATCAGGTACAATTGAGAAAGCTGAAAAGGAGATTGAAAAGATCAATGAATCGCTTCTGCGTCAGCTCAAAAATGGAGATACGGCAAATTGCGGCCCTATTGTTGAAAAATTAATCCTGAAAATCAGGGCCAATAGTATTGCAGATACATTATTATCAGAATCATATTATATCATAGGGATCTACAATCTTATTAAAAAGGATTATAATGAATCAATCAGGTACCTCGATCTTTGCATAGCACTTAAAATGAAAAACGGTGAATACGACGAACGTTATGCCAAAGCCCTTTATAATCTGGGGTCAGCATACTTTAGTCTTGGCGATTTTAAAAAGCATAAAGAGTATTCATTCAAATCCCTCGATATCGAGAAAAAAATAAATGGAGAATCCAGTCCTGTTCTAGCAGGAATTTACCTTAGTCTCAGTGCGGCATTCCTGGAATTGCAGGAGTATGAAAATGTATTGATTTATTCTAACAATGGGTTGGCTATTGCAGAAGTCAAACCTGGAAAAGTTTCACCCGAGATAATAGCAGGTCTTTATGGAAACCTCGGAGGGTGTTATACAAGGCTTGCAGATTTCTCGAAGGCTAAGATATATCTGGATAAAGCAGAATCGGTTTATAAGCAATTTAACTTAAGTACCAGCGACAACTCAATAAACCTTATAAATAGTTTAGCAATAACATACGGCGCTCTTGGATTGACGGCTGAATCAGAGGAATATTATAAAAAGGTAATTGCTATCGCAATTGCCAATAATTCACCTATGGCATACAATATAATTAATAGTTACTCACTCTTTTTGGCCGACAATGGTAAAGCACAGCAGGGTGAGGTGTTACTCAAAGATGCTCTGGCGCGGGCAAAAATCAGATATGGATTATCTAATCGCAGCTATATAGAGGTTCTTCTCAATTATGCCAACTACCTTCGTGATTACAAAATTGATAATAAAAAGTCTCTCGCATGTTTCAAAAAGTGCATTGAATACCTTCAGGTTAATGACCAGGATATCTCTCTTAAGGCCCGTGTTCTTATTGGTTATTCCCTGTCACAG
Organism: uncultured Bacteroidales bacterium; assembly: GCA_963791065.1. Taxonomy (GTDB): domain Bacteria; phylum Bacteroidota; class Bacteroidia; order Bacteroidales; family VadinHA17; genus LD21. Next base: position 47,178 of record CAWBQN010000027.1, on the reverse strand, counting down.
GATGATGACGGGGAACTATTAAACGCACTTGAAACAATTCAGTCTCTTCTTATACCTGACCAGCCGGCAAAAATCACGGAAAACTATATTAATCCCTCAATAGATAAAATAAAACCCGACAGACTATCTTTTAGGATACTAAATACAAAATACAGGATATTATGGGATATCTATAATAAATCGCGGGACCAAAAATCCCTTTTAGCTGCATCAAATACCTCTGAATTAATAGTTTCGCTCCTTGAAAAAGTAAGGATAAATATAAGTGAGGATGACAGCAGGCTGATTCTGGGTGACCGGTACCGGGATTCCTATCTTAATGCAATTCGCGATTTCAACCTGCTTTTCAATAAGACACACGATAGAGTTTATCTGGAAAAAGCGTTCGAGTATTCTGAAAAAAGCAAGGTTGCAGGTTTGCTGACCTCCACCAGAGAATTACAGGCAACTCAACTTAATATTCCTTCCGGGATAGGCGATTATGAGAAGAAGCTGCAAGGGGACATAAGTCTGTTTAATGCACGATTGTATGATGAGGCCGCTATGGAGAAAACTAACCCTGTTTTGATCAATAAGCTGAAAGAAAACCTTCTGGACGCTATAAGGTCAAGGGATTCATTGATTTTGGTTTTTGAAAAAGAATATCCTGTCTATTATTCGATCAAATACAATACTCATGTGGCTGAGCTTAAGGATATTCCAAAGATCCTTGGAAATAATGTGAATTATGTGAACTATATATTGTCTGATAGCCTGCTATATACTTTTGTTGCAAACAGAAAAAACCAGCAGTTAATTGTACTTCCGGTCGATTCATTATTTTTTAAAGATGTGCGAAAATTCAGAGACTTATTGGCGATGCCCTCACCAAATGATAATTCTTCTCTGAATTTTAAAGAATTTCAGGAGGTCGGTTACAGATTGTATAAATCCCTGGTTGAGCCTGTAAAACCTTTCCTGATTTCTGATAAGATATGTATATCACCAGATAATATTCTTTCATATATTCCATTCGAAACTCTTCCAGCTTCTCCAGGTTCACAGAAAAGCCTTATGTACAGGGACCTTAATTATCTTATGAACATTTTTGATATTTCCTATACCTATTCGGCAACATTTACGGCAGAATCAGAAAAGAAAGATAACAGCACAACTAACAAGCTGATAGCATTTGCTCCCGATTACCCCAGACCAATTGATATCCAGTCAGCTATAATGTCAAGACAGGGAGGATCTGGAAAGCTGAATGATCTGCCGTTTGCACGACAGGAGGCAAAGTATGTAACTGATCTGACCAATGGGATTTTATATGAGAACAGCGCAGCAAAAGAATCAGTTTTTAAGAAGGAATCAGGGAAATATGATATAATACATCTGGCAATGCATACCCTTCTCAATGACAGGGAGCCTATGCATTCAACATTGATTTTCAGCCAGGATGATGATTCCCCGGAAGATGGTTATCTCAAAACATTCGAGATTTATGGTATCCCTCTTAAAGCAAAAATGGTTGTTCTAAGTTCGTGCAATACTGGTACCGGATTGTTATCCTCAGGTGAGGGCATTTTAAGTCTTGCCCGCGGCTTTATTTATTCGGGGAGCCAGTCAGTTGTTATGTCGATGTGGGAGATTGAAGATAAATCAGGGACACAGATTGTTGAGATGTTCTATAATAACCTTAAAAAAGGATATTCAAAGAGTGTTTCTTTAAAGAAAGCCAGAATGGAATTTTTAAAGAATTCTGATCAGCTACGGTCTCACCCGTACTTTTGGTCCGCTCTGGTAGTTTATGGTAACAATGCTCCCCTGTATCATTCAAATAAACTGAAGATAATTTCAATCTCAATATTTACTATTCTCCTGGTATATGCCGGATTTTATTTCTGGAGACGAATATATTCCTGATATTCAGGATCTTCCTTAACCAGCTCCAGGAGAGCTTCCTTACACAGATATTTTTTTCTCCGGGCATAAACCTCATTTTTCAGACTCATTTTTATTGCTATCTCTTCATAGGTCTGACCATCTGAAAATAAATTAAGTACCATTTGCTGATCGGGTTTTAGTTTTTGAAATGCCCTGCTGATTATACGTTCCAGAGCCGGATCAGATTGTTCCTCCGGTTCTTCCTCATCAGGAGGATCAATATCGAGTTCGACGGTTTTTTGTTTTTTCCTGAGTTGAGAACTCCAGACATTGCGGGCTATTCCGAAAAAATACCCTTTCAGATCGGTTGTTAGATTCAGATCATCCCCGGTTATCTGATTATAAAGTACGATTATGGTATCCTGAAATACATCTGAAACATCTTCCTCGGAGCCGCTATTACTGAGAACATGATTTTTAACAGATTGAAAATAGTTGTCATAAAGCCAATTCAGGACCTTATCATCCTGATTGCGTACACCATCAATTATATTAATATCAGAAATTCTTTTAAACAACCCGTTGTGGTTAGTACTATCAATAGGCAAATATAGTATTTCCAAAATCCAAAACTCTTCTTATGGTGTATCAGGTTCCTATTTTATATGTCAGATGGGATTATCCTGACCAAAAATAAATATCTTTACTCTGTCTATAAATAAATTTCCGGAAACCTCAGATGTCTTTCCCTTTTGTAAAACAGCCAGATGCAATGGATTGCGGACCTGCCTGCCTAAAAATGGTAGCAGGATTTTACAAAATGAATTTTACGCTTGAATCTCTCCGCAAAAAATGTTACATAACCCGTGAAGGAGTCTCTTTTCTTGGACTTTCAGAAGCTGCGGATTCGTTGGGATTCAGAACAATAGGTGTGAAAATTCCTTTTGAAATAATGACTGAGAATGTTCCTCTGCCATGTATCGTACACTGGAGACAGAAACATTTCATCGTAGTATATAAAATTCAAAATGATAAAATATGGGCCGCCGATCCGGCAGTGGGACTGGTAAAATTCAGCCGTGATGAATTTGTCAAATGCTGGACATCTACTGTTGTCGACGGTAAGCCATCGGGGCTTGTATTAATCATTGAACCAACACCATCGCTTTTCGAGAATGAGAGTGAAAAGGAAAAGGCAAACGGATTTAAATTTCTGTTTAAATATTTCCGTTTGTACCGGAAATATCTTTATCAGCTTGTACTGGGCCTGTTGCTGGGAAGTTGCATACAACTTTTGATACCTTTTCTTACCCGTGCAATCATCGATATTGGTTTGAATAATAATGATATAGGTTTTATTTACCTGATCCTCTTTGCCCAGCTGGCCCTGGTTTTCGGCAGAATGTCGGTTGAATTCATAAGAGGCTGGTTGTTGCTTCATATCGGAACACGGGTTAATGTGGCCGTCATTTCAGGATTCCTTCAGAAACTGATGTCATTGCCGGTTGCATTTTTTGATACAAAGCTCACCGGGGATATCCTTCAGCGTATTGAGGATAATAACAGAATAGAAGAGTTTCTTACTTCAGCAAGTCTGAATATACTGTTTTCATTTTTCAACCTTGTAGTTTTCGGCATTGTACTCGCAGTGTTCAATATCAAAATTCTTGCGTTATTTCTTACCGGGTCGGTATTATATATATTATGGGTATCACTTTTTATGAAGTCGAGAGCCAGACTTGATCATCAGCGTTTTAAGCAAATGTCAGTTTCGGGTAACAAATTAATAAATATTGTTAACGGAATGCAGGAGATCAAACTGACTCAAAGTGAATTAAGCATGCGATGGGACTGGGAGAAGCTTCAGGCCATATTGTTTGGACTGAAGGTAAAGGGATTGAGCATCGTTCAATATCAGTCTGCCGGAGCAACCCTTATAAATGAGGTGACCAATGTACTGATTACAATTGTTGCCGCTACTGCAGTTCTCAAGGCTGATATGACATTGGGTACTATGCTTGCGGTCCAATTTATTATAGGTCAGCTGAATGTGCCGGTAAGTCAGATAATTGGCTTTTTTCGCATGTCACAGGATGCAAAAATGAGCCTTGACAGGCTTGCCGAGGTTCATAATCTTGAGGAGGAGGAACCTGATCCGGAAGTTAAGGTACGGAAACTTCCCGAAAAAAAGGACATCTATTTTAATGGTCTTTCTTACCAGTATGAAGGGCCGCGTTCGGCATATGCACTTAAAGATATCGACCTCTTCATTGAGGAAAACAAAATAACGGCAATTGTTGGGACCAGCGGAAGCGGCAAAACAACACTTTTGAAGATGCTTTTGGGTTTCTACCATCCTGTCTCAGGTGAAATACTTATAGGCGACCTGCGCTTATCAAATATCAGTCTCAAAATATGGCGGGAAAAAGTGGGCGCTGTAATGCAGGATGGCTTTTTATTTCCCGACACTATTGCCGCAAATATTGCACCCGGAAGTGAAGAAATTGATGAAGAACGACTTATAAAAGCAGCGGATATTGCCAACATAAAAGGATCTATTGAGTCTCTTCCGCTTGGATATAATACCAAAATAGGAGCAAATGGCCATGGACTGAGTGAAGGTCAGAAGCAAAGGTTGCTAATTGCAAGGGTGATCTATAAAAACCCGGATATAATTATTTTTGATGAAGCTACTAATTCACTCGACGCCAATAATGAAAAAGTAATTGTTGAAAATCTGGCTGAATTTTTTGAAGGCAAAACAGTGATAGTGGTTGCACACAGGCTAAGCACAGTGAGAGACGCCGATAAAATAGTTGTTCTTGACAGCGGCAGAATAATTGAGACCGGCACTCATGATTCACTTATTGGGAAAAAGGGTGCCTATTATAACCTTGTTAAAAATCAACTTGAATTAGGCAGTTGAGATCGCAAATGAAAAACCAGAGACCTGAAATATTATATTCTGACCCTGTAAGAGAAATTATGGGCAGACCACCCAGAAGAATCCTTCGTTGGGGCACTACGATAATACTTCTGATATTTGTCCTTTTTATTCTCTTTGCATGGCTAATAAAGTATCCCGATGTTATCCCTGCTCCCGTTGAAATTACTACCACAAATCCACCAGTAACACTCGTGACTAAAGTTACAGGTCATATAAAATCAATATTTGTAAAAGAAAGAGAACAAGTACATGCCGGTCAGTTGGTTGCATTAATGGAAACTACTGCTTCAATTCATGAAATCGAATTGCTGAAACAGACCATTGACACTATCAGGAATCCTGAGCTGCTGTCTTACAGATCGCTTCCAATGTTTTCTGAGCTTGGTGAACTTCAGGGGTTTTATGGAACTTTTCTGAAGGACCTGTCTGATCTGAATAATTATCAAATCAATGATTTTTATGGCAACAAAATAGCTTCACTTACAGATGAGATAAATGGAATTCAGGAATTTATCAATAAACTGAGCGTTAAGGAAAAGTGGTATTCTGAAAATCAGCGGATCGAAACCAAAAAATATAATCGTGATTCCGCGCTTTATGCTGGAAGGGTGATACCGGAAAGTGAGCTTGAAAAATCGCACCAGGCATTGTTGATGGTAAATATTGAATTGCAGCAGGCACGCCTGGATCACTCTTCAAAATCAATCGAACTTGCTGAAAAACGCCAGCTTCTTCAGGATAACCGGATTACTCAGGTGGAGGAGAAGGACAAATATGTTTCTGTTTTGCGCGAATCATTTTTGAATCTGAATGCTCAGATAAACTTATGGGAAAACACTTATCTCCTTATTTCACCTATTGATGGCATTGTCTCATTCACCAAGTTCTGGAGTGCAAACCAGTCTGTGGTAAAAGATGAGCCGGTAGTCAGTATTGTACCTCTGGAAGCCGGAAATTATCTTGGCAGGATAAATCTGAAGATGGAAAGATCAGGTAAAGTAAAAACCGGCATGCTGGTTAATATCAAACTCAGCGGATACCCTTATCTTGAATATGGAATGGTGCGGGGTATAGTAAAATCCAAATCGCTGGTTCCCTCAGTTGATGCATATGTCATTGAAATTGAGCTTCCTCAGGGACTCACAACATTATATGGAACAAATCTTGAGTTTACTCAGAATATGCAGGGTATAGCCGAAATTATTACAGAGAATACAAGGCTTCTTCAAAAGTTAGTCAACCCATTCCGGTACATGCTTTCAAAAAACAGGAGATGAATCCTTTTTATTTTTTTGAATAAGGCTCGTAATCATCATCTTTTGCAGAGGATGGGAAGGAGGTGCCAGTTGCTGACCTTGAATCAAATCCCTGAGTGCCTTTAGTTTTCTTCACATATCTCTGATATAGCCTGATAGCCAGAACAGCCATAGCCGCAACAAAAATTAGAATTTCATAGTTATGCATATATCAATTAATTAAGTTAATGTACCCGGAATTACGAGATCCTGAATTATCTGTCAAATATAGAATTAATCTTCCATCGATAAAATATATTGCTTTCCCTGCATCATGATCAGAAGGTCTTAATATCTGATTCTCACATTTATTATATCAAAACTTTGAGTTTTATTAAATATTTCAATACTTTCGTAGTCTTAAATTCCCATGGATTGCCGTGGTGAAAATTACTGATAATGAGCTGAACAATAAAAGGATTGATTATGACCAAGAAAAATCCGGATGACTCTGTTCTTAATGAACAATCCGGGGTAGATGAAAAAGCCCCTGGAACTGAGGATGCCACACAAGCGGACAACGCGCAAGAACCTGACTCTTTGGAGGAAGCTGAAAAGAAAGAAGAGCCTCCAGAGATAGTCATTGAAAATGAGGTACATAAACCTGTTGAAGATTCTAAACCAGCCACTGACAAAGCAGAACCGGCTCATGAGGATACTCATTCATTTGAGGATATTGAACTTCCTGAGGTTGATTATTCAGGATACTCCAAACATGAACTTGTTGAGACTCTGGGTCTGATTATTGAAAACCGGCCTGCGGTTGAGATCAGGGAAGATGTAGAACGGATAAAGATCCTGTTTTATAAGAAATTAAAAAGTGAATCAGAGGAAAGAAAAGCAAAATTTCTGGCTGAAGGCGGCAAGATCGAAGACTACAGGCAATGGGTTGACCCTGATGATGCGCGTGTAAAACACATGCTTGAAAAATACAAAGAGAAGAAAACTGACTATAATAAGATTCAGGAAGCCGAAAAATATGAGAACCTTAAGAAGAAATACGATATTATTGATAAAATCAAAGATCTGGTAAACAGGGAGGAGTCAATAAATAAAACTTTTCATGACTTCAGATCCCTTCAGAATGAATGGCATTCAATCGGAGTTGTTCCCCAGACCTCCCTCAAGGACCTCTGGGAGAATTATCACCATTATGTAGAAATATTCTACGATTATATTAAGATCAACAAGGAATTAAGGGACCTTGATCTGAAAAAGAACCTTGAAGCTAAAGTCCTTTTGTGCGAAAAGGCTGAAGAACTGTTACTCGAACCTAATCCTGTCAATGCATTCAGATCGTTGCAGGACTTTCATAATCAATGGCGTGAGATAGGCCCCGTACCACAGGAATCAAAAAATGAAATATGGGAAAGGTTTAAAGAGGCGACTTCTCAGATCAACAAGAGACATCACGAGTACTTTGAAAAGCAGAAGGACGAACAAAAGAAGAACCTTGACGCTAAGATAGCGCTGTGCGAAGAAGTGGATGCCATCAACATGCTTGAAATTAAAAACTTCAAGGAATTTGATGAGAGGGCCGATAAAGTTGTTGAGCTTCAGAAAATGTGGCGGACAATAGGATTTGCTCCAAAGAAACAGAATAATAAAGTATACCAGAGATTCAGGGAAGCATGCGATACTTTCTTTGAGAAGAAAAGAGGGTTCTATGCTGATAATAAAGAGCTCCAGCTGAATAACCTTCAACTGAAGACAGAATTGTGTATGCAGGCTGAGGCTCTTCAGGAAAGCACCGACTGGAAAGCAACCTCCGATGCTCTCATTAAACTGCAGAGAGAATGGAAAGAAATTGGTCCGGTACCAAGAAAACAATCAGAAAGATGCTGGAAACGCTTCCGCAAAGCCTGTGATCATTTTTTCAACAGGAAAACAGAATTTTTTGCTGCGCTTGATACTTCATATGAAGATAATTTAAAGGCAAAACTTGCTATTATTGATGAACTGGAAAAATTTGATCCCGGCACTGATGTTCAGGCTGCATTCGAACGACTGAAAGAGCTGCAGAGGAAATGGACCGAGATTGGTTTTGTCCCATTTAATCTTAAAACTGAGATAACAAATAAATACAGGGCCGCTATCAATAAAGAGTTTGATAAGCTGAAAATCGGCGACGAGGATAAGAGCATACTTAAATATAAAACCAAGCTGGATAACCTTAAAGCCAATCCGAAAGCATCAAGGAAAGTGCGTAATGAAAGGGATAAATTTTTTACAAAGATCAAACAGCTTGAGGGCGATATAGTTTTGTGGGAGAATAATATTGGCTTCTTTGCAAAATCGACAAATGCAGATACCATGATCAAAGAAGTTGAAGAGAAAATAGACAATGCAAAGAAACTTATTAAAACACTTGAAGAAAAAGTCAAGATGATAGACCAGTCAGGCCTTGACGATTAATTATAATGATATCTTTTAGTAAACAAATAAACTTTTATTGATTTGGCAGACGTTAAGTACGTATTCGTTACAGGGGGAGTAACCTCTTCCCTGGGAAAAGGCATTATTTCATCTTCCCTGGCAAAGCTGCTGCAGGCAAGAGGCTATTCCGTCACCATACAAAAACTCGATCCCTACATAAATGTTGATCCGGGGACCCTTAATCCCTATGAACATGGAGAATGTTATGTTACTCTTGACGGTGCTGAAACGGATCTTGACCTTGGACATTATGAAAGATTTCTAAATGTACCGACAAGTCAGGCGAATAACGTTACAACAGGCAGGATATATCAGGCTGTGATTAACAAGGAACGAAAAGGAGACTATCTTGGAAAAACTGTCCAGGTCATCCCTCATATAACTGATGAAATTAAAAGAAGGATAAAATTGGTCGGCTCCGGAGACAAGTATGATATAGTGATCACTGAAATCGGTGGTACCGTCGGTGATATTGAATCGCTCCCGTACATTGAATCTGTCCGTCAGCTGAAATGGGAACTCGGAACTCATAATTGCATCGTGATCCATTTGACTCTTGTCCCATATCTCTCCTCAACCGGTGAATCGAAGACCAAACCAACACAACATTCTGTAAAGGAGCTTCTTGAAACAGGAATACAGCCCGATATATTAGTTCTCAGGACTGAGAGGCACCTCAATGAAGACATAAAGAAGAAAGTAGCTCTGTTCTGTAACGTCGAAGAGAATGCAGTTATTGAATCGGTTGATGTTTCAACTATTTACGAAGTCCCAATTAAGATGCTCGAACAGGGTCTTGACCGTACAGTCCTGAGAAAAATGGCACTTCCGGTCGAGAGTGAACCCCCGCTGACTGAATGGAGGGAATTTCTGAAAAAATTAAAGAATCCGGTAAATTCAATAAAAGTAGGGCTGGTAGGGAAATATGTGGAATTGCCTGACGCGTACAAATCCATTGCTGAATCGTTCGTCCACAGCGGAGCAATGAATGAATGTGAGATTGATGTCGAATATATACACTCTGAAGAGATTACTGAAAACAATGTTACCGACAGGCTGAGCGGTTTTAATGGTATCCTGGTTGCCCCGGGTTTTGGATCACGGGGAATTGAGGGGAAAATATTGACCGCTAAATACGCACGGGAAAACAATATTCCGTTTTTTGGTATCTGCCTGGGGATGCAATGCGCTGTAATTGAATTTGCAAGGAATGTTTTAAACCTGGAAGGTGCACATTCAACAGAAATAAATCATAAAACTAAATATCCGGTTATCGATTTAATGGAAGAACAAAAAAGCATTATTGATAAAGGCGGCACGATGAGGTTGGGAGGGTATAAATGTATAATTGACAGGAACTCCAAGACTTTCGAGGCCTATAAGAAAACAGAAATTGTAGAAAGGCACCGTCACCGGTATGAATTCAATAATAAATATTTCGACGAATTTAAGAACCAGGGAATGACTCCTGTCGGGATTAACCCTGAGTCGGGGCTTGTTGAGATCATTGAAATACCTGGACATAAATGGTTCATCGGGGTCCAGTTTCATCCTGAATACAGCAGTACAGTTATCAACCCTCATCCCTTATTTGTTAGTTTTATCAAAGCCTGTATCGGTTAGTAACGCGACAGATAATTCAACAGCCGGAGAAATTTTACTAAATCAATATTAATTTTTAAATCAATATTAATAACTCACCCTGAAGAATGGATAGAAATACAATAACAGGCCTTATACTGATTTTTCTGATCTTTATAGGGTTCAGCATATATAACAGCAATAAGATGAATAAAGCCTATGAGAAGGCTGTTGTGGTGGCTGAATCTGATTATGCTAAAGGTGATCTGGAAACTGCACGAACGGAATATATAAATGCACTCAGGTTCAAACCAAATCAGCCGGATGTACTGGCAAAAATAAATGAGATCAACGGCAAGCTTGGAAATACACCTGAGAAACAGAAATCTGATTCTTTAGGTTTGCAGCCGGCTGCCGTAGTGAATCCAATATCCAGGCCTGCGGAAACTAAGACAGATATAAGCCAGTACGGAGCATTTGCAGCTTCTGCGACTGGTGAAAATGGCTTTATTACTCTTGAAAACAATAAAATTGAACTAACAATTTCACTTAAGGGTGGAAGAGTATATTCCGCCAGAATAAAAAATTATAAGACATTTGACTCTAAGCCGCTAATTTTATTTTCAGGTGACTCAACTGTATTTGGATTTAATTTTTTTACAAGTGATAACAAAGCTGTTCAGACTAACAACCTCTATTTCAAACCAGTATCGGAGCAAAAATCTTATGTCGTAAGTTCCCAGCCTCAAAGTGTTGTTCTTCGATTGTTAGCTGGTGAGGATAAGTACATTGAATACAGGTACACCCTTGCACCCGATAAATACATGGTTGACTTTAATGTTACCTTCAAATCTATGGAGGACATTTTAGCTTCAAATCAAAACAACATTACCCTGGACTGGAAAATGTATATACCACAACAAGAAAAAGGAAGGCAAAATGAAGAGACTTATTCCACCGTTACATATAAATACTATCAGGACGACGTCATTTATTTAAAGCGGAGCCAAAGTAAGGAATTAGAAAAAGTTGATGTAACGACCAAACTGAGCTGGGTTGCATTTCAGGATCAGTTTTTTTCATCGGTCATAGTTACTAATGATTACTTTTTAAATGGCTCCTTGTCATCAACACGGACATTAGCATCTCCTAAGTATACAAGATATTACACCTCTGAGTTGGGAGTACCTTATAATCCGGCTTCTGCAAATTCTATAGCCATAAAATTGTACTATGGGCCAAACAGCTTTACAATTCTTAGAAAAGAGGGTCTTGAACTCGATAAACTTGTTTTCCTTGGCAAAAATATTATAGGGTGGATTAACAGGTTTGCAATTATTCCCATTTTTAACTGGCTAAACCGTTTTATAAGTAATTATGGTTTAATTATTCTTATTCTGACCATCATTATAAAAGTTGTCCTGTTTCCGCTGACTTTTAAATCGTATCAGTCACAGGCAAAAATGCAGGTCCTGAAACCTATGGTCGAGGAGCTTGGAAAGAAGTTTCCAAAGAAGGAAGATGCGATGAAAAAACAACAGGCCACCATGGATCTGTATAAAAGGGCAGGGGTGAATCCGATGGGCGGCTGTCTGCCGATGCTGCTGCAGATGCCTATTCTCTTTGCCATGTTCAGGTTTTTTCCTGTATCAATAGAATTACGGCAGGCTCATTTCCTATGGGCCACCGACCTTTCAACCTATGATTCTATTCTAAAGCTTCCGTTTATGATACCAATGTATGGTAATCATGTCAGCCTGTTCACGCTTCTTATGACAGCCTCTACACTGATGACAATGAAGATGACCGGTTCCTCGCCGGGTTCCGATCAGCCGGGGATGAAGCTTATGATGTATATGATGCCTATAATGTTCATGCTCATACTTAATAACTTTTCGGCAGGTCTGACTTATTATTATTTTCTAGCCAATATGCTAACATACGCCCAGAACATGATTTCAAAAAGGTTTATTGATTCAAACGCTGTCCTGGCGACGCTGGAGGCGAATAAAAAGAAACCGCTTAAGAAGTCAAAATGGCAGCAGCGGCTTGAAGTAGCTGCAAAGCAGAGAGGCATAAATCCTCCTAAAAGATAGTATTTTCAATCTAATGTATGTAGAGACGCCCAAATTGGGCGTCTTTACTTTATCCTTTATACCCTATTGCTGAGGAAGTAAGTACTAAGTCAGATGGGACAATTCTCTTCTGATGGACAGTATAATTGTCTTTAAAAGTTAAAATTCATTAATTTATTTCTCTGATTCAAAAAAAGTACTAAATTTAATTCTCTCAATTAATGGGGAAATGGGAAAAAAATTTAAAAACAAAGATTTAGCTGCACGGCTTGGGGTTTCAGGTACTTTAGTATCACTTGTCCTTAACAATAAGGCTGATCAGCAAGGTATCAGAAAGGATACCCAGGAAAAAGTTTTGATGCTCGCCCGTCAGATGGGTTATTACGAATCAATGAAGGAGAAGAATGAAATTTCTCCTGTTGAGGAGAAGCCCGGGGTGCTGGGGATGATAGTACCTTCAATCAACGATCCGTTCGTTATTCAGATAACCCCTTTTCTTCAGAAAGCATTTTCAAGTATTGGCGTGGGATTCTCAATTGTGACTAAAGATCCGGATGATCAGCGATACGACCGTCTTATAGGAGCATTCAAGAAATTTTACAGCGGGCTCATACTTCTGGGCGATGCGGCTGATGAAGCTACAATCAGGGCACTAAGAACAACTGACTATCCATTTGTGCTTCTGGAAAAGCCCTCCAGAACTTTGCGTCTGAATACTGTCAGCACAGATACCGCTGCCGGGGCGCAACTTGTCGTGAACCATCTGGACAAACTTGGATACAAGAACATAATCATAGTTGCTGACCATAGATCATGCCGCTCTGAGTCGGGTGCGATTCAGGATATTATTGATATAATTGGACAGAAACCGGGAATCGAAAAACCTGTTGTAATAGAACTCGATAAAAGGGTGGCCGGCGATGACATTGATTCAACAAAATTCGAACAGTATCTTCGTCCTCCCTACCGGGCCGATGTTATGCTGATAATGAACGCAAGCCTGGTATATCCGATTATGACGTTATTCAGGAAAAAGAAACTGAGAGTACCTCAGGATATAGCCGTAATTTCTATGGAAGAAGGCACAGGATTTGATCTTATGTTTTCACCGGTTACTTGTCTTCGGAAACCGCTTTCAGGAATTTCCACAAAGGTTGCAAATATGATATGGTCCGAAGTGAAAAATTCAGGCAAAGGAAAATTTAAACGGCAGGTAAATATATCACCCGAACTTATTGTAAGAAGTTCCTGCGGCACAATTTAGAACTGTTGCTGATATGAAAATATGCCTTAAAATAGTAGAGACAGGTCTGAGACTTGTCTCTACACTGTTTTTAGCAAGACCTGTCTCCTCACTGTTTTTAGCAATAATGTTTTTCGCGTCCTGCAACCGCGGCCATCTGATTACAAACAATGAATACCGGGCCATCACTGAAAAAGCTTTCAGCCAGAGAAAGCTGCTCGCTGTAAAAAGAGATTCAGCTCTATTCACAGTTTTCAGACAAAACATCTCAGTTGAACAGGCAGAAGCGCTTAAATTTCTTTACGCATTCATGCCATTGAGTGATCTGGCTGATTATAATGGAAACTTTTTTCTTGCCAATGCGGATAAATCGTTACTCGCACGAAAGGAATCAGCCTGGGGCAAAGAGATACCTGAAGAGATTTTTCTGCACTATGTCCTCCCTATCAGGGTAAACAATGAGAACCTCGACTCCTTCAGGATTGCCTATTATCAGGAACTCATGAACAGGATTAAGGGGAAAGATTTAGAGGAAGCTGCCCTTGAAATAAACCATTGGTGCCATGAAAAGGTCAGCTATCAGGCTTCTGATATCAGGACTTCCGCCCCCATGAGTACAATTCTTTCAGCGCGGGGAAGATGCGGTGAAGAATCAACTTTTACGGTCGCTGCCCTTCGAACGGTTGGAATTCCCTCCCGGCAGGTATATACTCCACGCTGGGCACACACCGATGATAACCATGCCTGGGTTGAAATATGGTCAAAAGGTGAATGGCACTATATGGGTGCCTGTGAACCTGAGCCGGTCCTCGATCGTGGATGGTTCACAGAACCAGCACGCAGAGCTATGCTGGTCCATACAAAGTCATTTGGATCATTCACCGGCAATGAGAATACAATTAACAGGTTTGATGATTATACTGATGTTAACAATCTGGGAAAATATGCCGTTACAAAGAAAATTTATGTGAAGGTCACCGATAGAAACAACACTCCCATAAAAGATGCCATTGTCGAGTATCAGCTATATAACTATGCTGAGTTTTATCCTCTCGCAGTTGTTCCGACAAATGAATATGGAATCAGCCAGTTTGAAACAGGTTTAGGGGATTTACTGATATGGGCTCATAAAGCCGATGAATATGATTTTAAGAAGATATCAGTAGCTGAGACTGACACTTTAGTTCTGAAGCTTGGTCCGAAAGCGCCTGAAAAGGGAAGTATTGACCTTGATCTTAATGTTCCTGTTGTTCGTTCACCTCTTCCGGGCCCTTCTCAGGAACTTATTGATCAGAATTCAGTAAGAATTAACCAGGAAAATATTGTACGTCAGAAATATATCAATTCCTGGATGCATGCCTCCGGAGCACAGGCTCTTGCCCTGAAACTTAAGATTGATACCGCCAGAGCCGGGAATATAGTTGCGCGGAGCATGGGCAATTATAAAGAGATCAGCTCCTTCCTTACAGCAACACCAGATTCCCTGCTTCCGTATGCAATATCATTGCTTGAGATCCTTCCCGATAAAGATCTTCGTGATACCCGGGAAAAAGTTCTTTCAGATCAAATCAGGAATATTGATTTTCATACTGACTCCGAAAGCAAGTTCTTTCTGGAGTACGTTATTAACCCAAGGGTCGCAAACGAACTCCTGGTGCCATGGAGAAAGTACTTCCGGACTATGCTGCCTTCTCTTCTGGTTCAGACGGCGTCAGATGATCCTTCAATTATAATCCGGTATCTGAATGATAGTATCAGAATTGACGATGAAGAGAATTATTATCAGACTCCGCTTACACCGGTAGGTGTTAATACTCTCAAAGTCTCCGATAAAGCTTCAAGGGCAATTTGTTTTGTAGCAATATGCCGAAGTCTTGGAATACCATCACGTCTTGAACCAGGTAGTAATGTTCCTCAGTATTTCATGAATAATAAATGGACAGATGTATATTTTTCAGATCAGAAACAGCCCGATCTGAAAAAGGGTTTTATTAAACTCCAATCAAACGATAAAAGACCTGTGCCCGAATATTATATTCACTTCACAATCGCAAGATTTGATGACGGCCGCTATAACACGCTGGAGTACGATTACAACCGGAAAATATCCGATTTTAAGGATGAACTTCAACTCTCTCCGGGCCATTACATGCTGGTCACTGGTAACAGACTAAGCGACAGTAAGATACTAGCTAATATTTCATTCTTTGATCTTCGGGAAAATGAGCATAAAACAATTGATGTAAAAATCAGGAAGGAGGTCTCTGCTAAAAAGATCCTGGGCAAAATTGACCTCAACAAAATAAATTCTCTTTATCGTGTCAGTAAAACTTCACAGGCATGTTCACCAGACAGGGGAATGGTAATTTTATGGATTGATCCGGAAAAAGAGCCAACCAAACATATTTTTAATGATCTTCCTGATCTTAAACCTGAATTTGACAGGTGGGGAGGAAAATTTATTTTCCTGTCAGATGCTCCGGACTTTGATAAGGTAAGTGTGAAAGGAATGCCGGTTAATACGTTCTTTGGAAGGGATGATAAGCTGACAGTCTTAAAAAACAGTCTTAAATTCAACCTGTCAGCTGAGATAAGTCTGCCTGTTGTGGTTGTTGCTGATAAGTATGGAAATATTGTATTCATATCTACAGGATACAAAATAGGAATAGGGGAAGAGATATTAAAATATTTAATGTAAGGCATGGTCATGAACAGGCCCTGTATTATTGTTAACAACTGTTGATATCTGATCAATTTCAATTTGTGGCTTTATAAAAAAAATCGTTTATATTTGTTCCGTTTTGGTGTTACAATGAAATAAAATCGTTGTAATGAAAAGGGAATGCGGTTTGAATCCGCAACAGTACCCGCTGCTGTGATGCCCGATCCCGCCTTAAGCGGGATGATGGTTTTGTGAACTACCTGCCACTGTCCGCATGCTGGCGGATGGGAAGGCTTCATAAATCCGGGATAAGTCAGAAGACCTGCCATAAAAATCTAATATTCAAAGCTTTCGGGAAGAAAAGCGCCGGATCATTCATTGATTCCCCACTTAAAATTCCTGATCAGCTGCGGATATCGGACTACCGGGTTGATTTTTAAACAGACCTAAAGCATCTTGAAAAGTGGCTGGGAAATTAATTATCTTTAAAGACCATCGGTTTCACATTGCCCTGTTAATCATGGTTTCCTTAATTTCATTTCCTCTTTATGGCCAACTCTCAATTGAAAATGATACAGTTAAAATAAAAGAGGTGGTCATCAGTGGGAAAAGGCTAAATCCTGATCCTCCCGGCTACAATATAACAACATTCGACTCTTCCCAGCTTGTGAATTATAATAACAGAAACCTGTCTGACCTGTTGTCTGAAAATACGGGCATTTTCATTAAAAGCTATGGAATGGGAGGGACAGCTACTCCTTCCTTCAGAGGTACAGCAGCAAATCATACTCTGTTAGACTGGAATGGCATTAACATAAATAGTCCTATGCTGGGGCAGTCAGATTTTGCTCTTATACCGGTGGGGCTGATCGATAATATCCAGATCTGCTTCGGAGGTGCTTCAATGCCTTTAAATAATGGAGGAATAGGAGGTACTATTAACCTTAAGACTAAACCTGACTGGAAAAAGGAAACCCTGATTTCAGTAAATTCTTCAGCAGGAAGTTTTGGCCAATACTCGGGATTAATAAAGGTAAAAACCGGGAACTACAGATTCCAGACAATTACAAAAGGATATTTTCAAAACGCGGAAAATAACTTCAGGTATCTTAACTCTGTTGAAGGAACTGAGCCTGTTTGGCAGACCCGCACTAATAATCAGGTAAAGCAAAATGGTTTTGTGCAGGAGGTATATTTTCAAAACCATAATAACGTTACTTCAGCAAGAGTATGGTATGAAAACTCAGCCAGAAATCTGCCTGCATCGCTTCTGACTGCTCCCAATTCAGGTGAAAAACAGTTTGACGAATCAGTGAGGACCATGCTGAATTATGACTCAAAGAAAGGAAGTACAGATTATTCGGTCACGGGTGCATGGATGCTTACAAACCTGAATTATCTTAACCCACAGGCATCGATTGACTCGAGGAACCTTTCGGAAATTTTGACGCTCAAAGCCAGCCTTGAAAAACCGCTTTCAGAAAACTCAAAGTTCAATATTGCATTGGATGAACAGTCCTGCCTGATTAAATCAAATAACTATGACGGCAGGAAAACCAGGAATACTGCTTCTCTTACTGTGTCAGTTGACAGAAAAAGCGAAAGGTTTGGCACAACGATCCTGCTACGTGAGATCCTGGATAAGAGTACATTACTTTTTCCTGATTTTTCAGCAGGAATGCAATTCAGATTAATAGTCGGAAGGGAATATTATCTTAAAGCAAATATTTCGAGGAACTCCAGGATTCCGTCTATGAATGATCTGTTCTGGTTGCCGGGCGGCAATCCTGATCTTAAAAATGAATATGCTTTTATTTACGAGGCATCCTTTGAAATGGACCAGAGAATTTCAGATCCGTTACATTTAAAATATGATTTATCTGTTTTCCGTTATAATATAAAAGATATGATATTATGGCATAAGGGTGAATACTCCTACTGGACTCCTGATAATATCACTGCTGCACTCTCGGCTGGAGCGGAATCTACGGTATCTTTGGAATATATTCTTGATCATATGAATGCAACTCTCAAAGCATTTTACACATATACAAGGGCAACAAGCGCAGGTTCGGATCGGGAACAGCTAATGTATATACCTGAAAATCAGGCTAACGCTTCGTTCCGCTTTGGCTTTGGGAAAATCTATGCTTCATGGCTTGCCAGCTTCACCGGGGTACGATATATTATGGCAGACAATTCAAATTATCTTCCGGGTTACTTGATTAATAACTTTACGACTGGAATTAAGATGCCTGTGAAAGCCTCGCTTATAGATTTAAATATTAATATTGATAATATTTTTAATATTGATTATCAGTCAATTGCATACTATCCTCTTCCCGGACGGTCATACTCCTTAAAGATTTTAGTTCAAATAATTAAATAGATTTAAAATGAAAAATTTAATAAAAGTTGTCATTTCCCTTCTGTTAGTTTACTCATGCACCAAATTAACACCGCTACCTACATCCAATTACTCTCTCGGAGGAGGTGTTTTTGTTGTCAACGAAGGAAATTACCTGGCCGGAAATGGCTCAATCTCTTTTTATTCATATGATTCTGCAAAGATCTATAATGACCTTTTCTACAAGGCCAACGGCAGGCCATTGGGAGATGTTCCAAATGCAATGGCTATAAAAGGAGACAAAGCTTATATTATTGTCAATAATTCAGGAAAAATTGAAATTGCGGACCAGGCAACACTTGTGTCAAAAGGAACAATAACCAGACTGATTTCACCGCGTAATATTTGCTTTGTGAATGATAATAAAGCGTATGTCTCAAGCCTGTATTCTGACTCACTTGCAGTTATAAACCTCACTACCAGCTCTATATCAGGCTATATTAACCTTAGGAGAACATCAGAGGCAATAGCTGTTGCCGGGAATAAAGCATTTATTTTGAACTGGGCTGGGGGAAATGAAGTTATGGTAGTTAATACCCTGAACGATAAAGTCCTTGACTCAGTTGTAGTAGGTAAGGAACCTGAGAGTATGGCCTTCGACAAATATGGTATGCTTTGGGTCCTTTGTAATGGAGGCTATTTGAGACAAAACAATGCTGAACTGGTGAAAATTAATACCAGCACAAATCTGGTTGAAAAAACATTTACTTTTCCAACAAAGGAGGCTTCACCGACATGCCTTAAGTCTGATGGACTCGGGGAGAATCTTTATTATCTCGATAATGGCGTCAGGCGGCTATCTATTAACTCCGCAGACCTGCCGTCTGCTCCGATTATTATACCTCAGCCGGGACAGAATTTTTACCAGCTGGGAATTAATCCGTTAAATAACGAAATTCTTGTTACGGATGCAGTTGATTTTGAGCATCCTGGTTATCTGATATTTTATGATCAGACCGGAAAAGTTATCTCCAATCAGCAAGTTGGTATTATTCCCGGATCGATGTACTTTAAACTGAGAATCAATACCACTGCTAATTGATTTAAATAACTTCATCCGGGTACAGAAAACATTGAATGTTCTGAAATCGATATTGATCATTGTAGTATTATTTACTATTTCTGCCTGCAGGAACAGTGAAAGAAAGAATTCCGGTACACAGCCGGAAGCTGGAAATGAAATTGTGAGTGCACAACGATTCTCGCTTGAAAAAAAGCCGGGATGGACAGAAATAAAAATAATCAATCCCTGGCAGGGAGCAATAAATGTGAGCCAGGTTTATTACCTTCTTAAAAGAGGGGAAAAATTACCTGAAGGCGCAGATTCTTCAGATGTAATTTTTGTTCCACTGAAAAAAATAGTCTGTATGTCAACGACCCATCTTGCTATGATTTCTGCCCTGCATGAGGAGAATACAATTGCGGGTGTATCAGGTACAGATTTCATCTATTCACCTGCTCTGAATTCAAGAGTTGATAAAGGCTTAATAATGGATGTCGGTTATGAGGCGAATCTCAATAAAGAGCTAATCCTCAAAATCAAACCTGATCTGATAATGATATATGGAATAGGAAGTGAATCAGCAGGTTATGTTGGAAAATTAAAAGAGCTGGGCACTAAGGTTATCATTAATGCTGATTACCTTGAGACTGATCCGCTTGGCAGAGCTGAATGGATCAAATTATTTGGGGCTTTGTTTTGCAGGGAAAATTCAGCCGACAGCATTTTTAACTCTGAGGTTGCAGAATATGAAAAACTGAAATCGCTTGTGAACAACAGCATTACAACCAGGCCAAAGGTTATGCTGGGATTGCCTTTTAAAGACACCTGGTATATTTCACCAGGTAATTCATTCATAAGTAAGCTTATTGAGGATGCCGGAGGAGATTATCTCTGGAAAGACACTGAATCATCTGTATCAATGCCATATGGCCTGGAGAATGTCTATTTACGTGCAATGAAAGCAGATGTCTGGCTGAATATCGGGAGCGTCAATTCAAGGAATGAGATTACCTATGTTGATCAACGGCTGAGCGATTTTCCCTGTTTCAAAAATGACAGCCTGTATAATAATAATAAACGCATAACAGTCAAAGGAGGAAATGATTTTTGGGAAAGCGGAAGTCTCTACCCTCATCTTCTCCTTAAAGATTTAGCTACTATTTTTCATCCTGAATTGTTCAGTGATCATGAACTGACCTTTTACAGGAAAATTTATTAAAACAGATCTCTTGAGAGTACAAAAAGAATTAACTGCCGGGGTTCCTTCAGCAAAAAATGCCAGGCTCATTTTCCCCGGTTTGTTTCTGCTGGTTATCGTTCTTCTGCTTCTTGATATATTCCTGGGTTCAGTAAGCATAAGACCATCCGAAGTACTTAAAGCTATTTTCACCCATACGAACAGCAATTTTGAGACTATTATTCTGAAATTCAGGTTACCCAAGGCAATAACAGCTCTGACGGTAGGAGTGGCCCTATCACTGAGCGGGCTGCAGATGCAGACTGTTTTCAGGAACCCTATGGCGGGACCTTATGTACTTGGAATCAGTTCGGGAGCCAGCCTTGGTGTTGCTTTTGTTATCCTGGGCTTTTCTGCCAGTATCAGTCCTGACAGTCTTAACGGCTTAGGAAACTGGATCCTTGCAACTGCCGCCTGGACGGGAGCTGGTGCAGTAATGCTTTTAATAATGATAATATCGTCAAGGGTAAAAGATATTATGACCATCCTTATCCTTGGGATTATGCTCTCGAGCGGGATCTCTGCTATTGTTACAATTATGCAGTATTTCAGCAACGAAACAATGCTGAAAGCGTACGTGATATGGACAATGGGAAGCCTGGGAAATCTTTCGGAAAATCAGCTTAATGTTCTTCTTATCAGTGTTTCAGCAGGAGTAATTATGAGCATATTCTCCTCTAAAATATTAAATGCGCTGTTGCTGGGGGAGAACTATGCGGGAAGTATCGGGCTCAATGTCAGGTTTGCCAGGGGGGTCGTATTTATATGTACCAGCATACTTGCAGGAAGCGTCACTGCATTTTGCGGACCCATTGGTTTTATAGGTATAGCAGTTCCTCATATTGTAAGGATAATATTTAAAACTTCCGATCACAAAGTATTAATTCCGGGCACAATTCTGATGGGTGGGGCAGTTATGTTGCTTAGCGATATTATATCTCAGCTGCCAGGATCGGAGAGTGTTCTGCCCGTAAATGCCGTCACATCACTGATTGGAATTCCCGTGGTCATATGGGTAATCTTGCGCAACCGGAAATATTCAGGACAGTTCTGATGAAAATAACCAGAAAGGAAATATTATCAGTCGATTCACTTGAGATTGGGTACGTCTCGGGAAAAAATAAGAATATTCTTCTTCCACCACTTTCAGCACGGGCATTCAGTGGAGAGATGATCGCAGTCATCGGACGCAACGGAATTGGAAAGAGCACACTATTGAGAACACTCACCGGATTACAGCAACCTCTCGGAGGGGAAATATATTATGAGGGTAACAATATTAAGGATTTCACCAGAATTGAACTGGCTCAGAAAGTAGGGTATATTTCCACAGAGATCGTTAAAGTCAGTAATATGCGAGTCTATGATCTGGTTGCTCTCGGCAGGTTCCCTCATACTAACTGGATTGGAAGAATTGAGCCGAAGGACCAGGTGGCTATAGCAAATGCACTTGAAATGACCTCAATACAAAGCTTAAGCAATAAGTTTGTTTCTGAGCTGTCCGATGGTGAACGCCAAAAGACAATGATTGCCAGGATCTTAGCCCAGGATACCGGTACCATGATAATGGATGAGCCCACCGCATTCTTAGATGTAGCCGCCAAATATGATATTTTCCACCTTTTACATAAGCTATCAGGTAATAATGGGAAAACGGTGATATTTTCGACTCACGATCTTCAGACAGCAATTAGTCAGTCAGATAAAATATGGCTTATACTCGATAACGGGCTAATCGAAGGTGCGCCTGAAGATCTGATGATTGCCGGATCTTTTGACCATCTTTTTAATTCATCAACTGTGCTGTTCAATTCTCAGGACGGATCATTTTCATTCAGGAGCGATCCCCTGGGCAGTATATATATAGAAGGAGAGGGCAACAAGAGGTATTGGACCGAAAAGGCAATCAACAGGGCAGGCTTTACTCTTTCAAAAGAAAAATCATTTCCTTACATAATAATCCCATCAGACAGCAAAACCGGTTGGCAACTCCTGACAAGTAACGATACCGGGGAGTTCAGCTCCATATATGAATTGATTTCGTACCTGAACAGAAAGGTAAAAAGGGCTACTTAAAAAACTTTCTGTAATTATCAATGAACGGACCAATTTCTTCGACAGCCAGCTTCTTGGCAATTATTTTCTTGTTTTTGTCCAGAATGTAAACGGTAGGTGTAGATTGAACATTATAATAATAATCATAATGTGAGCCTCTCTTCGGGTCCCATCCATTGATCCACGTGAGTTTATTATCCTCTATATACTTTGTCCATTTTGACTTGTCTGATGTTGTGCAGACTGCAAATACCTCGAGGCTGTAATCTTTTGGTTTATCGTAGAAGGCTTTTAGTTTGGGAGTAGCCTCCTTGCAGTGGCCGCAATCGGGTTCCCAGAAGTAGAGAATAGTAAAATCTTTTTCAACGTCGTATAGAGACACAAAAATTCCCTTGAATGAATCCATCACTATGTTTTCGGCTTTTTTACCGATCAGATTTGGTCTTATAAGGTCTATCTGTTTCCTGAGATCATCTTTAAACTCTTTACTTACCCAGTCAGCTTTACCGGAAAGATAAATATCATCTGCAAGCTTGACCATCACTGCATCCTGACCCATGATCTCGCTCTCCCTGAAATGGTTAAACAGAAAAACTGAGACAAACTGAAATACTTTATGGTTGACGCTGCATTTTTTAATAAGCTTGTCGATTTCCTTGTTTATGGTATCAGGCATCTGAATCAGAACGCTGGTGAAAAAGGCGTTGAGCCTTGTATATAAAATAGGTGTGCGCAGAAGCCTCTCATCAGTAAGGTCAATGTTATCAAAGAAGTGATCCTTGTTATAAGTATAATTCCTGATCCATTTTACCGAGTCGGGATTTGCGAATCCAACTACAGAAAAATCAGGGACATCAACCGGCAGCATTGCCTTTACCAGTGTCGCCAGAAATTTTCCTTCATTTGCTTTGATGACACTTTTCAAATATAATTTCATTTTGTCTTCCTGAATCTTTTGAAGTGATCCGAGAATTTTCAATGAATCGTTGTTTTGCCTGTTATTTTGAATCCTTTTAGAAATTGACTGTGCACGCTGCTGCATGGAAATCCAGTTTTTCTGGTAATCAACAAAAGCAGAATTTTCGTCCGACCCTGTGAATTTAAGGGTATTGAAATAATCACTGAAAGTGCAACTCACTGAAAAATGCTGATCTGCAGACATTAAAAGTTCAAAATATTTGCGGCCCGGTAAGACAATCATATAAATACCCTGAGGAAGTACCTCACTGCCTGCAACAACTCCATGACCTGATTTGTCGAGTTTAATAGTATCCTGTATATACTGTTTGTCACCCAGATGGTAAGCCAGGTAAACAGTGGAGTCAGCCAGGTCAGGTATAGATATTCCAATCTCATACCCACTCTTTAACTGACCTGATAAAAGCGACGGAGTTAGCGAAAGAAAAATATATAAAATTACCTTTCTCATTTATCTTCATGATTTTTAAAAACCAGTGCAAAATTATACAATGCAATTTCTTTGCCAAAGTTTGTAAGAGAAATATTAAGAAAATATGTTGTACTTTTGAAATCACAACCATTAACCAACATGAAGATTTCTTTGCTGATTCCGGTATTTGATTATGATATTATTGCACTTGTTCATAGCATGAAAGATGCTATGGGTAAGGTCCCTGAGTTTTTTGAAATTGTCATTGGTGATGATGGATCTTCGGCTGAGTATCACGAAAAATACCGTTCTCTTGAAACTGAAAATGTAAAAGTAATCTCATCTGAGAAAAATATCGGACGCGCTGCGATCAGAAACAAGCTGGCTCTTGAGGCACGAGGCGATTTCCTGATTTTCATTGATGCTGATGTTATGCTGCCGGGAACGGCTGAAGCATATATCCTGAAGTGGCTGCCATATATGAAAACATCACGGGTAATATGCGGAGGAACTTTGTATCACGATAGCCCTCCCGGTGATCCCGACAAATTACTAAGGTGGAAATATGGGAAATGGAGGGAGCAGAAAAGTGCAGCTGAAAGAAATAAGCACCCGCATGCAGGTTTTTCAACATTTAATGTTATGATTGAAAAATCAGTCTTCTCAAAGATCCGTTTTAACGAAGAATTGAAACAGTATGGTCATGAAGATACACTTCTGGGCTACCAGTTAAAAAAGGCAGGAATTAATGTACTTCATATTGATAATGGTCTGATGCACGAAGGACTCGAGTCTAACAGGGAATTTCTTATCAAGACCAAACTGGGAATTGAGAATCTTAGTAAGCTTTATGATAAAGTGACTGATAAAAGATCGTTCTCCGAAACAGTTACGATCCTCAGATATTATAATAAACTTAAGTATTTCGGATCTACCCGGATACTGGCTGCCATATTCATCAAATACCGTGAAAGGATGGAGATCAGGCTCGATTCGAGCAATATTTCTCTTTTATTGTTTGGTTTCTATAAAATGAGCATGTTTTGCACCTACCGGGAGATACACAACCGAAAAAACATTATTCCAGTTTTTTAGGTTCTTTTTAAACCGAAGAACTCTTGTTGCGCTCCGAAGAAAGGTACTTAAAAACTTAACCAGGCTTCTTCGTGCTGATTAAACCTATAAATGCACATGAATATTTCGTTGATTATGACCTTATTCCATATCAATTCTCATGAGATCCACATTACCATCAAATCTTCTGATAGCTTTTAAGACAAAACCGAACTTGTTTACCATTGTACAGAGAAAAAAATCGGTAGGAGGTGAGAATTCGATGTTAACTGGGTTGAAAAATCGTGATCCGGAACTGTTTTGAAGATCAGAGATCCTATTCCCGGGAATAAAGCTTCCATCTTTAAGGTTTGCAGCAATCATTTCAGCACAGATCAGGTCCTCCTCAGCAGAAACGTTAGCCCTGTATCCCATTGCCACAAGTGAGACATAACCAGGATCAATAGATTTAATATATTTCACTATCGCTCCGGCATTAACAAAGCTGCCTGTCAGTACCGTATCAGACCTGGTGGCATTAATCAGTCCCTGGGTGCCGGCTGTTGTCGTATGAATTACAGTTTTACCGGACAGGTCGGCTTTAATAATTTCTGTCGGACTGTTACCAAAATCGAAGCCATCAATTTTTTTTTCATCTCTTTCACCAACAAGAACGGAGTTTTTGTACCTGTTCTTAAGCTGAAATGCCTCCGAAACATCAGCCGTGGCTATGATCCGGGCAGCTCCGGCATCGATAGCATAGCAGGCGACTGAGAATGCCCTGAACACATCAATAATTACTGCAACACCTTTAGCTTTTCGGGCTCCTTCAACAAATTCAAGTATCTCAACCTTCATTTTACCAACGTTTTTAAAAGTGAAAATAACAATTATTTTGACTCTATCAGATTTCACACCAACAGGTATTTCGTATATTTGAACCTGTGAGTATCTTTTTCAAATAACTTACTGATATTAATGCAAATATAACATTATGGAAAATCCTGTTACCTGGGTGCTCAATCAGATAAAGAGACTGAATGACGTAATCTGGCATACTCCACTTTTAGAGTTGTCAAGAAGCAAGACATTCATATTCAAGCAATTGAGAATATTGATCCTTGCAGCAAAAGGCTTTTCCAATGATAAAGTCCAGTTAAGGGCCTCAGCATTGACATTTTATTCTCTTCTCTCTGTTATTCCAATTGCGGCAATAGCATTTGCTATAGCAAAAGGATTCGGATTTGAACAGGTCCTGGAACAATCTATAATCAATAAGTTTCAGTCATATCAAGAAATCCTGGACAAGTTCTTACCTCAGGTAATGAAGGCAATCGATGAAGCAAAGGGAGGTATCATAGCAGGTATTGGAATAATAATACTCTTCTGGTCAGTTATGTCATTGCTCAATCATATTGAAAGTTCATTCAATCATATCTGGCAGATCAGATCTTCCAGGCCATGGTACCGAAAGTTTACTGATTATCTTACAATAATGCTGATTGCTCCGATTTTTATTTTCCTTTCCAGCAGCATTACACTTTTCATCAGTACGGAACTACCCGGCTATATGGCTACGGCTCCAATCCTTAACGTATTTAAACCTGTGATTAGTTTCCTTATAAAATTTTCTCCATATTTTCTTAGCTGGATTACCATGACAATTTTATTCATAGTAATGCCAAATGCAAAGGTCAAATTTGTACCTGCGTTAATTTCCGGAATAATTGCGGGAACAATTTTTCAGGTTGTTTTTTGGCTGTATGTCGACCTGCAGTTCGGGATATTGAAATTAAATAAGATCTATGGCAGTTTCTCTCTGCTGCCTTTATTTATAATCTGGCTACAGAGTAGCTGGAGCGTTGTACTTTTAGGAGCAGAAATATCCTTTGCGAATCAGAATATCTCACGATATGAAATGGAGTCGGAAGCTTTGAATATCAGCAACTATCAGAAGCGTGCTCTTATACTAATGATTATGCACATGATAATCCGTAATTTTATTCTGGGAGAAAAACCTATAAGCGCAGAATACATAGCGGTAAATCTTAAAATCCCTGTAAGGCTCGTACGTGATATACTTCAGGATCTGAGCAATGCCAATCTGGTCTCGATCATTCATGAAAATGAGGAGAAAGAACGTTTATATCAACCAGCTACGGATGTAAACAGATTAACTATTAGTTATATATATTCACAACTCGACAAAAAAGGTATCGAACAGATAATGGTTATAAGGAATAAAGACTATGAGAAAATAGTTTCAATTCTTGAAAAATTCGACAGGCTCATTAAAAAATCCGATGCCAACATTTTGATAAAGGACCTTTAACCGATTTTAGGACACAGGATTTTAGTACCTTGACTTTGCGCGCTTTGCGTCTCCTTAGCGTGCTTTGCGGTTAAATTGGGACTTTTCAACAGCCCCACTTTGTTTATTTGGAGTGGTAGTTTTCGACAAAGCTTATGAAATCGGTGAGGGAGTCCCATTCACTGAAAAGATAGTGAGGGAGTTTTAGAACGATATTCTTTGTCTCTTTCTCTTTTTCCCAATAGCCTTCAAGATTCTTTGAAGGAAAAACACGGTCAATTTCACTTGTAACAGCATAGTCCCATCTGAAGCCCGGCTCTTTTTGTTCCATTATACGGTTATACAGCCATCTCAGCTCGTCGTGGAGAGATTTGAGTGTCCGGTGAGGAACCCTGCTGATGTTTGTCTGATATGATTTTTTATCGCCGAACATCCGGAAATAGAATTTATCAATGTTTTCTTCGGTAATGTTGTTTAATGTTCCCTCAAAAATGTTCAGCGGAATTCCAAACATATCATCAGCGGGAACGGGTGTACCATTTACGGCAATTGTAACGTCAGGCTTAATTCCGGTCCTTGGTGACAGATATTCGGCAGCCCATACACCCAGTGACCAGCCTATCAGAGTGATTTTTTCATATGTCTTCATCTCAGGAAGAACAAGGGCTTCATCTGCTGAATAATTATAAAAAAGAATAAAATCAAACTCATCATTGCATAGTGGGGTGAAGACGTTTTCGTCCGTTCCCCAGCCTCCATACATTACTACAAGTTGATTGTTCTTTTCCCTCCGTCTGATATAGGTCTTCATAGTTCTATATAATACGGGATATTTATAAAATATATTCAGTTACCCCATTTGCTGAAAGAATGCAAAGATAGTCTAATTCGTAATCCGTTGTTCGTTTGTTCAGTATTCTTAACTTAAACAAATAATGTATTAACAAACTAATAATGAAGAACATTCGAATTCATAAATCAGAAGCTACAGATATTGAGGCTGAGGGAATGTGAAATTAGAAGGATTTTTGGATTTACTCTGTGGAATCTTATAAAACGACAAAAAAAATAAGAGGAGGAAGGGAGGTTGCGAAAATCAGGAGCGGGCTTTATTAATGAGATAATTCCCGTGTCTACTGTCTGATAAAAGGATGGAACCATAGTTAGCTGGCGCTATACCTCAGGTCCCTGATGTGAAAGTCAATGTCTGCAATACAATCCTGTTGATTTTCACTCCCTACCCTTGCTCAACTCCTCTTAATACCAATAGTATGAGCTTGGAAACAAATTTATACAAAAAAATGATTAAATCAAATTAAACTTAAAAAATATTTATCAGATGCAGAAGTTCCTTATTGCCAAAATATTGTTTAATTTTATAGTATCTGATCAAAACTGGTGGTTTTTACCATGGTTGCCGAACTCGAAAAAATATTATTTGATGATGGTGGTGGTTTCCGGGCTGCCTATATTAATGATACAGACGGATTATGGCACTTTCATCCGGAATATGAACTCGTATTGAATATTAAGAGCAACGGGACAAGGATTGTGGGGGATAGCGTAGAATTGTTTGATCAATATGACATGGTGCTGATTGGCGGCAATATACCGCATTGCTGGAATTACTACAGGCAAAACAATACTCTTCCTGAAAACCACGGCATAATTGTAAATTTTAAGCTTGATTCAATTGGTGAGGCATTATTGTCGCAACATGAACTGCATTCTTTAAAAGAATTGCTTATGCAAGCCGACAGAGGGATTGTCTTTTCTGTTGAAGATTCCAGGAATGCTGAAAGATTCCTTATACAGATGATCAATAACAAGGGTATTGATAAGATGATAGACTTTTTCAATATCATTAAAATTTTGTGTTCCTCTGATAAAAGAGCTTACCTTTGTTCGGAAAATTACAAACTTGCTTATGACGAAAGAGGCAATAAAAGAATGTCCGATGTTTATACATATATAAGAGAGAATTACTTCAGGCCTATACCACTCGAGAAAATTGCTAAAATTGCAAAGATGAGTCCTTTTGCTTTCAGCAGATATTTTAAGAAACATTGCGGGGCAGGCTTTATTGAATATCTTAATCGTGTCAGGACAAACAAAGCTTGTTATCTGCTGAGGGAAACAGAATATCCTGTCCATGATATAGCGATGGAATGCGGCTTTGCAAGCATATCCAATTTCAACAAGCAGTTCCGGAAGACAGAAGGTATATCGCCGCGTGATTTCAGGGCACAATTCAAATAGTGCTGCAGAAATTGCTGTAATCAGTTCACATAACCTAAATTTTTAAAAATGGCAATGACTTTGCTGGAAAAAATACTGGCTGCACATTCAAAAAATAAAACAGTTCACCCGGGAGAAATTCTTGATATTGAAATTGATGCGCGGGTTGCACGCGATTTTGGAGGCGCAAACGTTGTAAGACACCTGAACGATTTCGGTTTAGATGTAAAGGATCCCGATAAAACATTTTTCACATTTGATTGTAATCCCACAGGATCGGATCAGAAATATGCAGTAAATCAGCAACTATGCAGGCTTTTCGCGCGGGAGAATGACATAAAAGTATACGATATCGATGCAGGAATAGGAACCCATATCCTTATCGATAAGGGATTGGCTTATCCGGGTTCCACAATAGTATCTACCGATTCTCATGCCAATATTCTGGGAGCAATCGGTGCTTTCGGACAGGGAATGGGTGATATGGATATTGCTTCAGCCTGGCATAACGGTAAAGTATGGTTTAAAATACCAGCATCGGTAAAAATTATTTTTGAAGGACGTCGTCCTGAAAATGTAACTGCCAAGGATATTGTACTGAATATGCTTAATATTTTCGGTGCAAACTCACTCCTGGGATATTCAATCGAGCTATACGGCCCCTGTGTGGACAACCTCGACCTTGATGACCGGATGACGATATCCTCCATGGCAACCGAGATGGGCGCCATAATCATCCTTTTCCCGCCGACAAAAGATATAATTGATTATTGTTCAAAGAGGAGAGGAAGACAGTTTGAACCTTTGTTTGCGGATCCCGGTGCACATTATGAAAAAACCTTTACAATTGATGTCGCCGGATTTAAGCCGATGGTCTCACGTCCCGGAGAACCCCATGATACCGTAAATATTTCAGAAGTATCAGGAATAAAGATCGATTCGGCATTCATTGGAAGCTGTACGAACGGACGAATGAATGACATGAAAAAAGCTGCAGAAATCCTAAGGAACAGGAAGGTGGCCCCGGGAGTAGTGCTGAAGATCGTTCCTGCCACTGATGAGATATGGAAGGCTTGTCTTG
Organism: uncultured Bacteroidales bacterium; assembly: GCA_963791065.1. Classification (GTDB taxonomy): domain Bacteria; phylum Bacteroidota; class Bacteroidia; order Bacteroidales; family VadinHA17; genus LD21. Next base: position 16,298 of record CAWBQN010000027.1, on the reverse strand, counting down.
ACGAGGGGCTGATCGATATCTTTAAAAAGGCCGGTGCACTGGTTTCAAATGCAGGCTGCGCAGGTTGCGCAGCAGGTCAGGTAGGACAGAACGGTACGGGCGAAGTTACAGTGAGCACCGGGAACAGGAATTTCCCGGGTAAACAGGGCAAGGGCAGCGTATACCTCGCATCACCTGAAGTTGTTGCTGCATCGGCCGTTGCAGGATGTTTAACAACACCAGATAATATACCTGAGATACCCTGCTTATTCACAAAACCGGAAAAAGCTGCAGACAAGCTGAAAAAAAACATCCTCAAAACACACAGTCTGAAAGACTCACTGCTATTGAAGGACGGATCTGGCTCATTCCAAAGGATAATATCGATACAGATATGATTTATCATAACAGATATCTTGCAATTACCAGTATCAGCGAGATGGGTCAGTATACCTTTGACAATCTGAAAGGATTCGAAGACTTTTCAAAAAAGGCACGACCCGGGGATATGATTGTTTCAGGGAAAAATTTTGGCTGCGGAAGCTCACGGCAACAAGCGGTAGATTGTTTTGCTGCTCTTGGCGTTCAGGCAATAATTGCGGAATCATTTGGTGCCATCTACGAGAGAAACGCTATAAATGCGGCTTTCCCTGTAATGAAATGCACAGAACTGAACAGCCTCGATTTAATAAATGGTGACTCCATCAGAGTCGATTTCATGACAGGCCGCATTGAGAACCTGAGAAATAAAAAATCCACCCTGGCAGAACCTTTTTCGGAAGTTCAGCTTGAGGTTTACCGGAGGGGTGGCTTGCTCGGCAGATAATACTTAAATATTTTTGCCGTTAAGCCGTTATACCGTTGTACCTTTGTGTCTTTAGGTATTTTGGAATTTACCATTTAACAGTATGATCATGAATCCGCAGACATTTGCCGAAAAGATCTTCAAAGCTCCTGCAGGCGCTATAGTTTTCGCCCGTCCTGATATTATTCTTACTCATGACAATACATCGAGTATTTATAAGACCTTTCAGAAAATGGGAGGGAGTACTCTTGCTGATCCTGAGCAAATGGTGGTAGTACTCGATCATAATGCACCGCCAGCTGATGCAAAAATGGCAACACAATACCAGGAAATCAGGGATATAGCAGCAAAATATGGGATAAAAAAGTTCTATGATGCAGGAAAAGGGATCTGCCACCAGATAATGTCATATCATGCAAGACCCGGTATGCTGATAGTCGGGAGTGACAGTCATACATCCACAGCCGGAGCGTTTAATGCTATGGCTGCAGGCATTGACCGGACTGAATCAGCAGGCATATGGAAGAGAGGTGAAACATGGTTCAGGGTCCCGGAATCCTTTAAGATTTCACTGAAAGGCAAATTAAAGCAAAATGTTTACGCCAAGGATCTGGCATTATGGATCATCGGAATTATAGGGTCTGATGGAGCAAACTATATGTCCATCGAGTATCACGGAGACGGAGTTAAAACCCTCACTATTTCTGACAGGATGACTATTGCAAACCTTGCTTCAGAGATGGGTGCCAAAAATGCCGTATTTCCTGCAGATGAGATGCTGGATGGTTTTTTTGGAGACGAGACCAAAGGAGTCTGGGCCGATAAAGGAGCAAAATATGCAAGGGAGATTAAAATTGATCTGAATGAAATATTCCCTGTCGTTGCAGCTCCGCATAATGTCGATAACATTAAATCCCTGAGTGATGTGGCGGGAACAGTCGTTCATGAGGGACTGATCGGAACCTGTACAAATGGGAGGATAGAAGATCTGAGAATTGCTGCAGGTATCTTAAAAGGCAAAAGTGTTAAGGATGGATTTCAGCTTCATGTCATACCCGCTTCAAGAAAGATATTCCATCAGGCAATTCAGGAGGGCTTAATAAAGATCTTTATTGAATCAGGCGCCAATGTACTTACCCCTTCATGCGGGCCCTGCCTGGGTACGGGACAAGGTATCCCTGCAAACGGGCATGTGGTAATCTCCACAGCCAATCGCAATTTCCTTGGAAGAATGGGAAACACAGAAGCACAGATCTATCTTTCTTCACCTGCAACTGTGGCTCATTCATCCCTTACAGGAGTAATAACTGATCCCAGAAAGAAACCGGGTAAAGAAAAGTTCCCCGGTAAAAACGTTCAAAGCAAAACAATTGTAATAAAACCCGGGGAGAACAGGAGGGTCGGTCCGGTATGGAATTATTCTGATGTTGATAACCTGAATACTGATCAGATGTTTTCAGGTAAACATACATATAGTGTGTTGAGCACAGATCCTGACGCTATTGCGCCTCTTCTTCTTGCAGATTTTGACCCGGGGTTCAGCAAAAATGTAAAAGAGGATGATATTATTATTGCCGGGGATAATTTTGGATGCGGGAGTTCGCGAGAGCACCCTTCTGTCGGACTTTCTCATATTGGAATAAAAGCGATAATTGTAAAATCGGTTAACAGGATATTTTATCGTTCTTCCATTAATCAGGGGTTGTTACTGATAGTTCACAGAGAAGCAGTGGAAGCTTACAAGCCTGGTGATCAGGTAAATATTGATTTTGACAATGGGAAAATCATTATCGGATCGGCCACGTTTCATTTTGAACCCCTGCCTGAAAAGCTAAAACAGATAATTGATAAAAAGGGACTTGTGAACTATATGAAGGCAATCTGATCTGTTCCATAAACTGCGTTTGCTGATGTCTTTTAGAAATTCAGATTGTAAAAGTTGAAAAAAAATGTATTTTTGCTGCCTGAAAACGGTTCCGTAGCTCATCCCGATAGCTATCGGGAGGATAGAGCAACAGAATTGGAGTTTTATCTTATTTGAAATATTGGTTCCGTAGCTCATCCCGATAGCTATCGGGAGGATAGAGCAACAGAATTGGAGTTTTATCTTATTTGAAATATTGGTTCCGTAGCTCATCCCGATAGCTATCGGGAGGATAGAGCAACAGAATTGGAGTTTTATCTTATTTGAAATATTGGTTCCGTAGCTCATCCCGATAGCTATCGGGAGGATAGAGCAACAGAATTGGAGTTTTATCTTATTTGAAATATTGGTTCCGTAGCTCATCCCGATAGCTATCGGGAGGATAGAGCAACAGAATTGGAGTTTTATCTTATTTGAAATATTGGTTCCGTAGCTCAGTTGGATAGAGCAACAGCCTTCTAAGCTGTGGGTCGTGCGTTCGAGTCGCACCGGAATCACTCCTGATAATCAAGAGATTAGATAAATATTCTGATCTCTTTTTTATATGACCGCCTTAATATTGTCTGAATCATTACAAATTGTAATGTTTCATTTTATTAAACAATGTTTTTCTGCTTATTTTTAAAAGGTTGGCAGTTTCAGTGCGGTTATAATTGCACTTACTTAATGCTTCAATGATCAGTTCTTTTTCAAGTTTTGAATTAAGGGATTTCAGGTTTTCATCCAAACCGGAATCAAATTCAAGCTTAGTGCCGTCAATTATCGGATAACCTTTAATTCTCATGGGCAAAAATTCGCTTGTTATTGTTCCTTCCCTGCACAGAATCATAGCGCTCTGTATGGCATTCTGCAGATCCCTGATATTCCCTGGCCAGCTATAATTCTGTAACTGGTCAACAGCCTGTTTAGACATATTTTTTATATGAAGACCTAATTCAGAATTATACCTGTTTATGAAATACTCGATAAAAAGGGGGATATCTTCTTTCCTTTCACGCAAAGGCGGTATTTGAATCGGAAAGATATTCAGGCGGTAATAAAGATCGAGTCGGAAACTGCCTTTCTGAACCCTTTCTTCCAGGTTCTTGTTTGTTGCCGAGAGAATCCTTACATCAACAGAGACTGGCTTTATGCCTCCGATCCTTGTTATTTTTTTATCTTCCAGAACACGTAATAATTTTACCTGTGCATCGAGCGGCAATTCTCCAAGTTCATCGAGAAACAATGTTCCGCCTTTAGCCTGTTCAAATTTTCCGATCTTTGTTTCTTTCGCATCTGTAAATGATCCTTTTTCGTGACCAAACAATTCACTCTCTATCAGACTTAATGGAATAGCGCCACAGTTTACTGCGACGAAAGGTCCCTTATTTCGCTGGCTTGACTGATGTATGGCATTGGCAATTACTTCTTTTCCCACGCCGCTTTCACCCTGAATGAGCACGGTGGTATCAGTATTGGCAACACATTTGGCCTGTTCAATTACCTTTTTCATTTTATCATTCGAACTTATAATAGATTCGAATGATTTATGTTCCGTAAGCTTGCGTTTCAGATCTGATATTTCAACAGTAAGCCGTTGGTGGTCCGTTGCACGTTTTATTAATAAAAGGAGTTTATCGTTGTCGAAAGGCTTTTCGAGATAATCATAAGCGCCTTTCTTTATAGAATCTACGGCAAGTGAGACTTCACCATGAGCAGTAATTATAATGACGGTTATGGAGGGATACTTTTCCTTGATGGTTACCAGCGCGTCAATCCCATTTAGTCCTGGCATGTTTTGATCCATTAAAATTATGTCGGGCTTATACAAAGCTGATACTGCAATGGCTTTTTGACCGTTTTCAACTGATTTAACAGAATAATCTTCGTCTTCGAGAAGCCGGGTGAGTACCTTTCTTATTTTTTCCTCGTCATCAACAATTAATACCCTCGGATTCTTCATGAAATACTAAGGTTATGTGTCTGATTAACTTCATGTTATTTATCAGTTCAATGGAATTCTGATCTTCACTTTTGTTCCTGAACCCGGTTTGCTGAAAAATTCAATATCTCCGCCATGCTGACTTATAATACCATAGGAAATAGATAATCCCAGACCGGTACCTTCGTTTTTAGTGGTATAAAAAGGATCAAAAATCTTATCGATGTTCTCATTTGATATTCCTTCGCCATTATCAGTAATCTCTATCAAATACATCGGTGTATATTTATTTTCGCCCTTAGAGAAAACAACATTAATTTCAACCTTGCCGGGTAATGTTTCAATCGCCTGAATCGAATTCATTATTATATTCAGAAATAATTGTTTCAATTGACCGGGATCTCCAAAAATATCTTCCCTTTCAGCCTGATAATTGAGGGATATTTCAATTTCCTTTTTTCGCGCAGTGTTTGATACTAATTGAATTGTTTGCAACAGAATAGTTTTTAAGAGGGTGTTCTCCTTCTTCAAAGGCTGGGGCTTGGCAAAGGATAACATTCCTTCGATAATCTCATTTATACGGTCGACCTCTGAGATCAGATCATTAGCCATCTCTATATCACCCGGATCATTCAGCTTTCTTTTCAAAAACTGAATAGAACTGCGAATAGATGTCAAAGGATTCCGGATTTCATGCGCAGCGCCTGCAGATAGCTCTCCAAGAGTAGCTAAACGGTCGGCCCTGTACATTCTCTTTGTTCGCTCTTTCTGTTCCTGGTAAAGCAGTGCATTCTCAAAGGCAAAACCCGCCTGATCGAGAAATATTTTTAAATATTTCAGCTCACTATTGTCAAAAGGAACATTGTTTTCTTTGCAGCCAATACAGACTATGCCACGAACCTGATTCATAACAATAAGCGGATAGATTAGCGACAAACATTTCTGTACCAGCAGTTCCTGTTCCCGTTTGGTAAAAAATGAAACTACCTGCGGATTCTGACTTAGATTAAGGAAAGTTTTATTTACGGAAAGCCAAAAGATTAATTTATCAGAAGTGTAGAAATATAGAATTCGTCGCGATTGGAATGTGTAGTAATGTTTTCTACAGTTATATACCTGTTCAAATCAGGATTTAGCATCAATATATAGATATGAGCGGTTTTCAGCAATTCCTTTAATCTGGATGAAAAATTGTCCTTAAGCTGTTCCAGGTCAGTAATTATAGAAAACGACTCATTCATTTCAGACAGAAACCTGTTAAAATCCAGGGTGAAGCCACTTTTATTTTGTCTGAAAAGCATCTCGGATTTATCAGTGATAATCAAATGTAACCAATTAAAATTTCTTTCACAAATTAATTAAAACGGACATGGGTAATCTATTACACATAGTTTATGCATATTACCCATTAATTCTTGGTAAGTGCAATAGAATCATTGTTATAATACACTGTATATTAGTAGTATATACTTCTTTGGCATAAGTATTGATAACCCATTTTAAAACAAGGTTTTATGCCATTAAGGAATCTATTCCGAAATAGTTCTCTTATTCTGACATTTGCAGTGGTCCTTATATCTGAGAAAATATTTTCCCAGGATACACTCTACCTGTCCTGTTCCGGAGCTATTGAAATTGCATTGGGCAAAAGTTATTCGGCACATTCATTTGAGACAGATAAGCAAGCTATGCAATATTACTTTAGCTATTATAAAGCAATGTTCAAACCGCGGCTCGATCTGAACTTAAATACCCCGATATGGGCTGAATCGGTGACAGAAATAGAACAGGCTAACGGATTGCCGGTTTATAATTCTAACGGATCACTCCAGGTGGGTGGCAACTTAAGTTTTACTTATGTTTTACCAACAGGAGGGAATCTTTCCCTGTCCGCAAATCCATTTCGCCGGAATTTTACTACACTGATCGCAAGTGATAACAGTACATTAAAAACTGACATATTTAACAGCGAGTTATCGCTATTTTTTACCCAGCCGATATTTACTAAAAACAAGTTGCGGGAGAATTTACGTGAGGCAGAGTATAACTATCAGAAGTCAGAACATTTCTATACCCGCGCACAAATGGACATTGTATATGATGTTACCCAGGAATTTTATGCCTTATACCGCAGTAAAAAACAAGTTGAGATAGCCCTGGAGAAACTCAGAAACTCCGAAGAATCCTTCCGTATTGCCAGGTTAAAATCGGAGGGCGGACGTATGGCTCAGGGCGATGTGATGAGTGCTGAGGTTTCAGTCGCACAGAATAAAGCTGCTTATCTTAAAGCAATTAACCAGATGCAAAACGATGAGGACCAGTTTAAACAATTGATAGGCCTGGACCTCGACCATAAAATAGGCATTATAACTAACCTTGAATATAAGCCTGTCCTGATCGATGAACAGAAAGCTACTTCTGAAGCATTGAAGAACAGGCTTGAAATTAAGGAAACGGAGATGGATATAAACCTGATGAAAATTGAAGTTGACAGGGCCAAACGGGTACGTGAATTCCAGGGAAATATTTCAGCATATTACGATTTAACAGGCATTAGTACGCTTGGCGCCGGAACAACTTCACAATTATTCAGATCGTCAATTGACAATATACGAAACCGTCCGCCTAACAGGGGTGTTGCTCTTACTTTATCAGTACCTATTTATGACTGGGGAAGAGGTTCTTCGAAAGTGAAACAGGCAAAGTTCAATCTCCAGTCGAAAGAACTTGCCAAGGAAAATCTTGAAGTAACGATACGAAGGGAAGTCCGGGAAATAATCCGGTCAGTAAACGAATCTTCAGAACAAATGATAATTCATCAGAAAAACCTCGACCTGGCCAGGCAAACCTACAGAATCAGCCAGATGCGTTTTGAAAATGGCGATATCTCAAACCAGGATCTTACAATTGAACAGGAGAGACTCGCAACTATTCAGTTAGATTATCTTGATGCGTTTATCGGATACCAGCTTTCAGTGAACAATTTAAAACGGAAGACAATGTGGGATTTTGAGAATAATGTGAGTTATGTGGTGAAAAGCGAAGTGAAAGGTATCAAGATAAAATGTTATGAATACCGAATACCGATTACCGAATACCGAATACAATACCTCTGTTTAAAAAATATATTATGAAAAGAATACTCTTAATCTTATCGTCATTTTTCCTCTTTGTTTCCGCACACACACAGGAAGACCAGGCAGGTATTGCCCTCGACCTGAAAAAGGCCCGTGCTGCATACGAAATTGCCAAACAGAAATACGACAATGATAAGGAACTATATGATCAGAAAGCCATATCCCTGGCTGAGTTCAATAATTCTAAAAATGAGTCCTTGTCGAAAGAGGTTGATTACCAGAAGCTCATACTGAAACTGATTTCACAACAATCGTATATTATTATCGAAAAGGCTGTGAAATATCAGAATAATAAGACTGAAAAAAGGGTTAAGCTTACCCTGCGCAGTTCAACAGAAGGAAACCAGGATTACCTGAAACAGTTCGAACAGCATTTTGATGTTTTCACACCGGAAATGCGGACAGCCAAGGTATATAACGTCTTTGTATCTATAAACAATATAGCAGACAATACAATCATAGGATCTCCCTATGAAATCAGAATACCCTATATCGATAACGGGGCAATCGCAACTGCTGATTTCAACCTGTTGCGCGACGCTGAAAGTGTACAGGTGGTGTTGAACTACAACGGGAAAAAGGATTTAAAAAATATTTATCTTGAAAAAGATGCATCCGCCAACATGGTCGCCATCAATTCATCGCAGTTTGCACAGGAAACTGATCTGGGAACATCAGCATCTTACGATCTTAGCCTGGAACGTTTCTCTTCATCTGATGATGTTTACAGATTTATGGTTGTTAATCTGCCGCGACAGGTATCTTACGATTTCTTTGATGCGGACAATAATGCCCGTCTTTCACAGCTTAAATTCAACCAGGGGGTGAATATCCGTAAACTTGCCCTGAAAGCTTATTTACCCGACCGCGAAGACAATGAAATAAAAATTGACAATGCACTCGACTTCTATGTGCTTGTTCTGAACGATACAGAATACGAAAAGCTGGGCGAAAGACGCATTATGACTCAGAAAGAAATTGATCAGATTCAGGCGGGAAAAATCAAGCTGGAGCTTATCCCGAAGGGTGTTGGACGAATTACTGTAAGAGCTCCGTCACTTTATCATGAGATTAAAACCGGCGACAGTCTTTCAATGAAAATCACGGTGATGAATGATGGAACCAGGGTGCTCGATAATATCAAGATCACAACTGAAAACCCGCTTAACTGGAAGACAATTATTGTTCCTGATGTGATCGCCACGCTGGCTCCCGGGAAAGAACACGAAGTGATACTCAGTATTCTTCCTCCTGATGATGTGAATGTCGGAGCCCAGGAAGTGAAAATCAAAACTCAGGCCAGTGCCAATAACCGGACAGTTGAGACCGAAGACAAAACGGTTCGGATCCAGGTGGAAGCGAGGACTCCGATTTTTGGCACAATCTTGCTGATCCTGCTCTTAGTTGGGGTGCTAATGGGGATTGTGGTATTTGGAATAAGGCTAAGCAAGAGATAAATATGGAAAAAATGATCCAGACTTTAAACTTTAAACTTTAAACTAAATATTATGCTACAGGCAATCGATTTGACAAAACGTTATGAGGATCAGGAATTAGCGCTGGATGCACTGAACCTGGAAATAAAGGAAGGTGAGATTTTTTTCCTGCTGGGAGCTAATGGAGCGGGGAAAACCACTACTATTAATCTGTTCCTGAACTTTATTGAACCAACCGGAGGCAAGGCTCTGATAAACGGTATCGACGTGACCAGAGAGCCGCTGGAGTCGAAGAAATATGTCTCATATGTGAGTGAGAATGTAATGCTGTACGGGAACTTTACTGCCCGGCAGAATCTCGACTTTTTTGCCAAGCTGGGAGGAAAACCAAACCTCACAAAAGAAGACTATTACATGCACATGCGTGAAGTCGGGCTGCAGGAAGAAGCATTCGAGAAAAAGGTCAAAACCTTTTCGAAAGGGATGCGCCAGAAAGTGGGATTAACTATTGCAATAATTAAGGATGCACCCAATATCCTGTTAGATGAGCCTACCGCCGGTCTCGATCCCAAAGCGGCAGCAGAGCTGTTACAAATTCTGGTGAACCTGAAACGGCAGGGTAAATCCATTTTTATGTGCACACACGATATTTTCCGTGCCAAGAACATCGCTGACCGGGTAGGGATCATGAAAGAAGGCCGACTTGTGATGGTACGCACCCGGGAAGAATTTCTCGAAGACGACCTTGAAAAGATTTACATGAACTATATGCAGGAAATGGTAATTGAGAAATCTTAAAAAATGAACAATGATCCTCCGGATTGCATCAAAAGAATGGTTAAATAACATCGTTACGCCAAGGTTTATCATGGGTTTTGTGTTGTGCCTTCTGCTTATCCCGTTCTCTATTGTTATAAGCATCAACGATTATAAAAGCAAGATGCATGTTTATGCGATCGAAAAAGCGAAGGCTGATGAAGAGAATAAAGCCAAAGCGTATTCAGCTTATAGACCGGTGATCATCAAGAAACCAACCTCCCTGAGCATTTTTGCCAGGGGAATTAGCTACAACGTAGGCAACAGGGTAAAAGTGCTGTTCGGAGATAAACCCATGTTAACCAAAGGAAAAGCGGAGAGCAGGGACAATCCTTTCCTGAACCGTTTCTTCACCTTCGATTTCATTTCGGTACTTGTTATCATCATGTCGCTCATGGCTTTTCTGTTCACATATGATATATGTACAGGCGAACGCGAATCAGGTACCCTGAAAATGATGCTGGCAAACACGGTAAGCCGCTCAGCAATTCTGATGGGTAAGCTTTTAGGAACTTTTCTGACACTGGTTCCCATGCTGATTTTCAGCTTTGGACTCTGCCTGCTGGTGATATTGCTTGCATTCAGAAATATCTTTCACGGCATCAGAATGGATAAGAATAGGTGTAATGATACTTTTCAGCATAGTCTTTCTGATTCTATTCATGATCATTGGTCTTTTTGTATCATCCCGGGTTAAGCATTCTGCCACAAGCATTGTAATTTGCCTGATCGTGTGGGTAGTTCTTCTTTTCGTCATTCCCAACCTCGCCAGGCTATTCAGCTAAAAGTTTCATCAGTGTCGGCTCTTCAGAGAATCTCGAATACGAAATAAATGCGATAGAAAAAGAATTCCAGGATAAATCGCAAGAGTTCTCTAAAAAACAACAGCAACCCGACTGGGATATGATTTCTTATTGCTGGGGAGGAGAGGATGGATTCATGCTGATTGGCGAAGCTACGAAAAGCTTTATGGAAAGAGAAAGAAGAATAAACGAGTATTGTGAACCTCTACGTATTCAATATGCCGACAAAAAGTGGCCTTTCAGGGAACGAGTATCTGCATGAACTTGAAAAACAACAAAAGCTGGCTGAATATCTTTCATTTCTTTCGCCGTCTGAAATTTTCAAAGAGTCGGCATCAGCATTATGCAGCACCAATTATGAAAGTCATAACAACTTTCTGGAACAAACCAGGAACTACCGGGAATCGTTGATCGATTACTATTTAAAAAATAACCTGTTCGGATCATTTTCCTACTTTACTCAGATGAATCCGGGATCGTTCATGACCGCAGATGAATTGATTAATTACAGGTCAAATGGACTTTGTAAAACACTTAGCGAATTCAACACTAAATTTCATGGAGACTGGAAGTACCTCACAAAAAGTAACCCAAACAGCAATGTGTTTGAATGGAAACCCATTGATATTTCTGGCTTACCTCAATTCGAATACCAGAGTTTAAATGTATTGACAGATATCAGCAATTCGCTAATTTATATTGGAGTACTGTTGGGAATTGGCATTATCCTGTTCTGGTTTTCATTTCTCTCTTTTATCAGATACGATGTCCGATATTTCGGAGAAAAACTATAAGATTTAAACCATGATAAAAACAATAATTCTGCACGAAATCAGGCAACATATCTTCAGCCTTCGCTTACAGCTTATTTTTGTTATAATATTCTGTATTATTTATCCTTGGCAGCATTGCATATATCTTTCAATTCCGGTCCAGCACTTCATGACTATGAAACATATTCCGGGAAAGCAAGAGAAGAGCTTTTAAATGGCAAGCCACAAACAGGGCTTATTCAATACAAGTGACAGAAATGTAACAACTATTGCAGTTGAAGTGCAAAATTACATTTTACCACCCTTAAAAAATGGTTTCATTGATGATTCAAAGTCGCAGTATATCCCTAATACGATACAATTTAATGCATTCAACGTTTTCGGTTACTCTGTCAGCCGGCGGTCGGGGAATCCGTATCTGACACTTTCGCAGGAATTGAACTGGTATTTCATTGTATCCCTTATACTAAGCTTTGCCATTTTACTTCTTTCATTCGATTCTGTTTCAGGAGAAAAACAATCACAGACATTATCATTGATCCTTTCAAATAGTGTCCCGCGATCGTTATTGTTGCTGGGAAAGTATCTGAGTATAATAATAAGCAGCTTTTTAATGATTTTGCCTGGAATTATAGTTGCCTTGATCATTCTCCTTCTTTCAGGGACTATCAGGTTCGATATCTACACTTGTACATGGAGATTGGTATCTTTGTGCTGTTGAGATTTTATTCATTGCATGTATTGCAGCGCTTGGAATATTTTGTTCAGTAGTATCCCGATCAGCTAATGTCAGTCTGTTGTTATGTCTTGGCTTGTGGCTGATGTTCCTTATTTTTTCTCCGAATCTTGCGGTCTTCTCTGCTGAAAACCTCTTCCGGATAAAAAATTCAGAAACAATAGAGACTGAGATAAAAACGGCACAGGATGCCATCAATAAAGCTGCACCGGAGGGAAGCTGGAGCATGAACGGAGAAAATCCTTTTTATCCGCAGCATGAACTCAGAGCGAAAAATCAGACGAACCTGTTGAATGCAGAAAAACAAATAAAAGATGAATGGTACACTATGCAGTTTGAACAATATAAAAACGCAACCAGGTTTACATATATTTCGCCCATCTCTTTATTCGGACTCATCAGCGAGGCAATTACAGGTAACGGGTATCCGAGGTTTCAGAAGAACTGGAACGACTTTCATACTTTTCAATCAGGTTTTTTAACCTGGTTCAAAGCAATCGATGCAAATGATCCGAATAGTCCTCATTGGTACAATCCATACGAGGATTGTTCCACAAGCCGGTTAAAAGTAAAACCCGGGGAAATTCCTGTTTTTACCGAAAAGATGATGCCAGTTTCACTGAGGTTGACTTACGCTAAGCCGGGCGTCTTTCTTATGTTAGCTTATTCATTTTTGTTGTTCGGTATTACTGTAATCAGGTTTAACAGATATGATGTGAGATGAAAAAGGTAATCAGTAATCGGTGATCGGTAAATTAGTAATTCGGTAATCGGTAATATCGTGTAACGCCACCTATAAGCGGCAAACCGAATACCGAACAACCGAATACCGAATATCGAATACAAACCATAGGTAACTAATTAAAATTAAAAATATGATCTTGCCTACCGACTACCGAATAATGACTACCGAATACCGAATACAAACACAGGTAATTAATTAAAACTAAAAACATGATTTGGCACATTGCAAAAAAAGATTTTCTTGACAATTTCACGTCCGCCCGTTTTGTTGTAGGCTTTCTTCTTTGTTTGTTCCTGGTACCTTATACTGTATATACCGGAACAAAAGTTTATGAAAGCAGGGTAGCAAAATATCAACGCGATGTAAAAAATGCTGATGAGATATTTACTAAGGCTCAGGTTTATGCACAAATACAGCCTGTTGAAGTAATTAAACCAAGTCCCTTAAACATTTTTTGCAAAGGAATAAGTGAGCAGGTGGGCAGCCTGGTGAATCTCAGCAACAGTGAGGTACCTACTTTTGCTACAGGAATTACCACCATGTACGAGAACCAGTTCCTGAACCGGTTCGTCAGTCTCGATTTTGTAAATATTCTTGCTATCATACTTTCCTTGATAGGTGTATTTCTATCATATGATATTTTTTCAAGAGAAAAGGAAAAGGGTACTTTAAGAGTATTGTTAAGCAATCAGGTAAAACGTTCTGATTTCTTTCTGGGAAAAGCAGGGGGGATTTTGCTGACGTTCATTCCTTTATTACTGATATGTTATATGCTGGTATTCATCATTCTCTGGATCTCTCCTTTCGTTCATCTGTCGCTTGACGATTATGCCAGGATCCTGATACTATTTTTATTCAGCCTGCTCTATCTTTCGTTTTTTATCTTCCTTGGAAGTTATATTTCAAGTAAAGTCAAAACGTCTTCCTCCAGTTTGATTATTAACCTGTTTATATGGTGCTTTTTACTGTTTCTTTTGCCCAATGCCATGTCATACCTTGGAAAGAATCTGGTAAAAAGTGAAAGCTATAGTATTGTAAAGTTGAATATGGGTGATTCGGAAAATGAGTTTTGGACAAAATATGGTGAAGTATGGAAACAGGTTGAGAATGAAACCGGGTTGCATAGTCATAACTGTAATTTGTGCACTGGATAATAGCTGATGTTATTTACGCCACTTGATCAGATGAATTTTCAGCGGCTGATGAATGAAAAAGTTGCACCGATACAGCTCGATTTAGCTGCAAAGAACTGGCATATACAGGAGGCTTATTTACAAAAGTTGTATCACCAGCAAAAAATGGTAAAATATCTCTCATGTCTGTCTCCTTCTGAAATTTTCAAATATGTTTCGGCATCATTTTGCAAATCAGATATGGAAAGTCATATCGATTTCATGGATAAAGCCAGGAATTATCGAGAGCAGTTTTTTAATTATTATAAGGAAAATAAGATATTTTCATCCTACAGTTACTTTACCATTCATAAGGAATCGGAGATACCCAAAACTCAGGAAGAAGCTGAGAAAATGCAAACAGAATGGAGAGCAAGAGCAAAACCTGAATCCACCTTCGATGTCTCTTCGCTGGGCTATATTTCCACAGCTGGCTTACCACGGTTCAATTATAATGAAAGAGGAATTATTGATGGTCTATCGGATCAGCTCTGGATATTTGCGGGTCTGATCCCAGCCTGTACTTTGTTGATATGGATAACCTACAGATCATTTATAAAATACGATATACGATAATTTAAACTGCAGAATATGCTGAAAACAATAATCTTACGGGAACTACAGGATCATTTGTACAGTCTGCGCTTTATTTTTGCCCTGCTACTCACCCTGTTTATGTTTAGTACTTCATCAGTGTCTTATATTATTGAGTTTAAAGAACAGAAAAGTACTTATGAACAGGGGATGGCAAAAATTCGGGAAAACATGAAAAATGTTGCCGGTAATGCTTCACGTTTCGCCCAGAATATGAATGCGTTTCCTTTTACTCCGCGCAATTCGGCATTTATTGCATCGTGCCAGGAAGAATACATTCCTAATACTATTATTTATTCGGCTTTTAATGTTTATGGCTTTAATATTTCGAAAGGCAACAGTAATCCTTTTATATTGCCCTCTAAAAACGTGAACTGGGAATTTATAATTGTTCTGTTATTCAGTTTTCTTGCTTTCATTTTTACATTTGATGCTATATCAGGTGAGAAACAGTTGCATACTCTGGCGCTGGGTTTGTCTAATCCGGTATCCAGAGGGGATTAATGCTTCCCGGCAAGTTACTGGGCGACTGTAATAGTCCTTTCGATGTTTCTCGTTGTGGGTATAATCCTGAGCATTTTAATACTGCTTTTTTCAGGTTCGATTATGATCACGTCAGCTACAGTTTTGTTGAAATACTTGGATTTATGTTTTTGTCCTTTCATACTTATCGCCTGTATGAGCGCGATGGGTCTTCTTACCTCTGTGCTTAGTTATCGTCCCAATACTTCATTGCTGATAGGGTTAATGATATGGCTTGTATTTTTATTTGTAATCCTCCATACTACGCTGCTATTATCCAATAAGCTTTTTCCGGTTGAGTCAACGGAATATATTTCGAAGAATTCAGAAAACACCGTAAAACGATCGAGGCAGGTTTTCCTGATGGTAAATGGTCAGAGCAACAGCAGCAAGCCCTTTATGCCCGCTCACAAAATCAGAGCGGAAATGCAGATGGAATTTATGCTGGGAGAGAAGAAGATAAAAGATAACTGGTACAACTCCCAGTTTACGCAATATGAAAAGACAAGCAAACTGACTCAAATATCACCTATGTTCATTTTTGAAATAGGCAATGAGAACATCAGCTCAACGGGGGGTTCCGGAGATTTAAGAACAACTGGGATGGTCTCCAAACCTACCCATCGCAGTTTACTTGGCCTGGTTTAAGGCTTTTGATGCCAAAGATCCGAACAGTCCCCACTGGTTCAATCCCTGGGAGGATTATTCCACAACGAGGCTAAAAGTCAATCTCGACGAAGTTCCGGTTTACACCGAAAAGAAGTTATCCCGTTTGAGACCCGGTTTTTTTTTAACGGTGGAATCCAGATGGCGCTGCTCCTTATTTATACAGCAATTGTATTTTTTGTATCATTTGTCATGTTCGCAAAGTACGATGTCAGGTGAGGTGTGAGGCGTCGGGCAAAGAGGCGTTTAATAAAATTAAAATAATCAAA
>CAWBQN010000026.1:0-65334 GCA_963791065.1 uncultured Bacteroidales bacterium | reverse complement strand
ATGTTGATGATGTTCTTCGTTAATTTACTGTGTATTTATCACAAGGCCATCTTTATGAAAAACATTGGATAAGCCATATGGAAATGATTAAAAATACGTTCAAAAGATGTGGAGTGGATTCTGCTGAAATAAGACCGTATCGTATTATGTGAAGCCACTTGATAATGTTGTTTGAGAAAAGATAGTACCAATGAAGAAGTATTTGTTTTTAATATTACTGTCTGTCACAATAGTTTCCCCCTTAATTGCTCGGGATGTTAAAATTAACCACCGCGTTTGATTCCACTAAAATATATATCGGTGATCAGATTAAATATACAATCACAATTGATAAGCCTGCTAACTTAAGACTTGCTCTTCCAGTCCTCAGAGATACTTTGTGCAAAAACATAGAAATCCTTTCGGGCCCCAAAGTGGACAGTTCAGCCATTAAAGACGGGAGAATCAAGGTAATTCAAAAATACCTTGTTACTTCATTTGATTCCGGACGATACAAGGCTCCACCGGTTTTTGCGGAAGCTAAAAATCAGGGTGGGCTCAAGAGGTATTATTCTGATTATACTCCGCTTGAAGTAATGAGGGTTAAAATTGCACCGGCTGATACTACTTCAAAAATTTTTGATATAATAGAACCCTACAAAGCTCCGCTGACATTTGGAGAAGTACTTCCGTGGCTTCTTATTGCAGCGCTGGCTGGAATCTTAAGCTGGGCCGCTATCAGGTTTTTACGCAAATTTAAAAAATCCGCATCCATTGAAACGCCTTACATTCCTCCTGAATCCGCTCATGTTATTGCATTCAGGGAGCTGGAAAAACTTAAAAATGAAGAACTCTGGCAGAAGGGAGAAATTAAAAAGGTATTATACTGTGCTGACTGATATACTGCGCCAGTATCTGGAAAACAGATTCAGGGTATTCTCACTTGAGCTTACTACTGCTGAGACACTTGAGGCATTGGTTAAAACCGGTTTCAAAAAAAATGGCGCATATGACGAACTCAAAGCTGTACTTACACGGAGCCGATCTGGTAAAATTCGCAAAATATGTTCCTGTACCGACAGAAAATGAATCACATTTTCAAAACTCCTGGAATTTTGTCCAAGCGACCAGGGAGATTGAAATTGGCTGAAAATTCAGTTGAAGAAAAAATTAGTATACAGGAGGAAGTTGTATGAACGGGATAAAATTTGCTGAGCCGTTTTTTCTGTACTTGCTGATTTTAGTGCCGGCAATGATAGCCTTTTATGTACTGAAGCAGCAAAAGGTAACGGCTTCACTTAGAATGCCTGGCCTGCAGGCTTTTGCCGGATCAGGAAAAACATTCAGGCACTACCTCCGGCATATTCTCTTTGCCCTTCGGACAATTGCCATTACTCTTCTGATTCTGGTTCTTGCCCGGCCGCAGAAGACTGACAAATTTCAGGATGTTTCAACTGAAGGTATTGATATAGTGCTTGCACAGGATATTTCCGGAAGCATGCTTGCCCGTGATTTTAAGCCTGACAGGCTGGAAGCTGCAAAAAATATTGCTACTGAGTTTATTTCCGGGCGTCCCTACGACAGGATCGGACTTGTTGTTTTCAGCGGGGAAGCATTTACACAATGCCCTATAACAACCGATCATGCCGTATTGATAAATCTGCTTCACGAGATCCAGAGCGGAATGATTGAGGATGGAACTGCAATCGGTATGGGTCTGGCAACCGCTGTCAACAGACTAAAAGATTCCAAAGTAAAAAGTAAAGTGATTATCCTCCTCACTGATGGTGTAAACAACAGGGGCGAGATTGCACCTATTACCGCAGCAGGAATTGCAAAAACCTTTGGAATAAGGGTTTATACAATAGGTGTTGGCACACAGGGAACTGCTCCGTATCCTGTTCAGACAGCTTTTGGTATACAATATGAGGATATGCCTGTTGAAATTGATGAGGATATTCTGAAGGAGATTGCCCAGACAACGGGTGGTAAATACTTCAGGGCAACTGATAATGATAAGCTTACTCAGGTCTATAAAGAAATTGATAAACTTGAGAAATCCAAAATTGATGTCAGACAGTTCAGCAGGAAGGAAGAAGAATATCTGGTACTTGCTTTAATAGCGTTTTGTCTGCTGGCTATTGAGATAATAGCCAGGAACACTGTATATAAAAATCTTACTTAAACAAGGAGATAAAATGCAATTGTTCAGGTTTGCAAATCCGGTTTACTTATACCTGTTGCTACTGCTTCCGGTAATTGTAGCTTTATATATTATTAATTTAATAAGGAAAAGGAATGCGCTTAAACGCCTGGGTGATGGAAACCTCGTCAGCAGGCTTGTTCCTGAAATGTCGAGAGTTCGTCCGTCTGTAAAATTCTTACTGCAATTAACCGCTCTTACTGCAGGAATAATAATGCTTTCCAGACCACAGTTTGGATCGAAGATCGAGGATGTAAAAAAACAGGGGGTTGAGGTGATAATTGCATTGGATGTCAGCAACTCCATGCTTGCCGAAGATATCCAGCCTGACAGGCTCACCAGGGCAAAACAGGCTATTTCC
This sequence comes from uncultured Bacteroidales bacterium, assembly GCA_963791065.1. GTDB lineage: Bacteria > Bacteroidota > Bacteroidia > Bacteroidales > VadinHA17 > LD21. Next base: position 62,791 of record CAWBQN010000026.1, on the reverse strand, counting down.
CGCCTGGTTGATGACCTTGATAATGATAAAATTGGGTTGATTATATTCGCAGGTGATGCCTATGTCCAGATCCCGATCACTACAGATTATGTCTCTGCAAAAATGTTCCTCTCAACGATAAGTCCTAATATGGTACCAAAACAGGGAACAGCGATTGGAGCTGCAATAAGCCTTGGAATGAGATCTTTCAGTCCGGGTGAGGGCAAAAGTAAAGCTATGATAATAATCACAGATGGAGAAAATCATGAAGATGACCCCGTCAAAGAAGCTGAAGAAGCAGCAAAAGCAGGAATCGTAATACATACAGTGGGAATAGGATCAACGGAAGGAGTTCCCATACCTATAATGAATAATGGTAAGCGTGATTATCTGAAAGATGCTGATGGCAATACTGTTATAACGAAGCTAGATGAAGATATCCTGAAGAAAATTGCCCTGAGTACAAATGGTAATTATGTAAGGGCAAACAATTCAAACGTAGGTCTGGATGAGATATTCAGCGCAATTAAAAAAATGAAAAAACAAGATCTTGAAAGTACCATGTTCACTGAGTATAATGATCAGTTCCAGATATTTGCAGCTATAACACTACTGATGCTTCTGGGCGATTTTATTATCATGGAAAGAAAAAACAGGAGACTGGCAAACATACGGTTATTTAAATTTAAAGTTTAATCTGGCACATTAAGTGATATGTCGGTAGTTAATCAAATAATGAAGAACAGGTCTATATTCAAAAGTCTTTTACTTTGTATATTTATGCTTGTTTCTGTTTCTCTGAACGGCCAGGCGTATAAGAAATATATCCGGAAAGGCAATAAGGAGTACGGGAAAAGTAAATTCGTAGATTCAGAGATTTCCTACAGGAAAGCTGCTGATGAAAATAAGCTTTCTCCCGATGCTGTATTTAATGTGGGTGACGCACTGTATAGACAGAACAAGTTTGATGAGGCAGGCAAACAATTTGTTGAGAATGCAAACCAGACTGATAACAATAATAAGAAATCATCAGGGCTGTACAATCTGGGTAACTCTTTGCTTAAGGCGAATAAACTTCAGGAAAGTATTGATGCCTATGAAAACTCACTTAAGCTCCGTCCCGATAATATGGAAGCAAAATACAATCTCTCATATGCTCAGGATTTATTGAAGAAGCAACAGGAGCAACAGCAAAAACAGCAGCAGGAAAAGAATAAGCAGGATCAGAACAAGGACAAAAATAAGAATCAGAAGCAGGATAAAAAGGATCAGAACGATAAAAACAAGGATCAGCAAAAAGATCAGAATAAGAATCAGGATCAGAAGCAACAGCCAAAGCAGCAGGAAATCTCAAAGGATGATGCCCAGCGGCTGCTGAATGCTCTGGCAAATGATGAAAAAAACGTGGAGCAAAAGGTAAAGCTCGAGAAAGCGGCCAAGGCAAAAGTAAGATCAAGGATAAACTGGTAATTCGCATAAAGTAAAATGAAAAAACTATTATTATATCAGTTAATATTCTTTATTTCATTGAGCGTTTCCGCACAGGACGTTTTCGTTAAAGCCGAGTATCCTGCGGTTGTGAATGCAGGCCAGCAATTTACTATAATGTGGACCGTTAATGCCGGGGGAGGGGATTTTTCAGCTCCATCATTCAACGGATTCTATAAGCTGATGGGTCCTCAGACATCTTACAGTTCCAATACCCAGATAATAAACGGAAAAGTATCAAATTCGACTTCCTATTCTTATGTCTATTATCTTCAGGCCGTCAAGGAAGGAAAATATGTCATTCCTCCGGCTGAATTTACTCTTAAGAATAAAACATATGCATCCGACTCTATGCACATAGAAGTAATCGGGTCCACTTCACAAAAACAAAATGCCCCATCAGGAAATAATAACACTTCAAACGACTCGGAAGTAGAATCCGCGGGAAATGATTTCTTCGTAAATCTCTCAGTTAACCGGAAGGAAGTCTATCTGGGGGAACCTATTGTCGCCACCGTAAAGATCTATTCCCGTCTGAACATCGCAGGGATTAATGAAGTAAAGGATCCGGCATTTGATAGTTTTCTTCGATCTGATATTGAGACACCTCCGCTTAATTCTCTCAGGCAGGAAAATGTAAATGGGACAATATATGGATCAGGTGTAATTCAGCAGTTCCTTCTGTATCCGCAGGTCACTGGCGAAATCACCATTGATCCCGTTCAGATATCGGTTCTTGTTCAACAAAAAACCAGAAGGGAGTCCGATCCGTTTTTTGGTGATTTCTTCTCCTCATATCAGACAGTACCTAAAGCTGCTGCAAGCCGGCCGGTCAGGATTAAAGTTAAGCCGCTGCCGGGAGTTCAGCCTGCAGATTTTTCAGGAATTGTTGGAAAACTCGACCTTAAAGCCACGCTGAACAAGGAGGCTGTGGATGTTAATGATGCTATAAATCTAAAGGTGACAATATCGGGTAACGGTAACCTGAAGATAGCATCTGCTCCGGTGCTTAAGCTGCCTCCCGATATTGAAGTCTATGATCCTAAAATTACGGATGATCTTAAGAACGGACCAAATGGAACAACCGGACAAAAAAGCTTTGAGTACGTAATGATCCCGAGGCATGATGGTGATTTTACTATTCCGCCCATCACATACTCGTATTTCAATATCGCAACCGGCAAATATGAAAAACTGACTTCACAGGAGTATCATATCACTGCCCGTAAAGTAAGCGGACAGAATACGGGCGCTACCGTTTATGGAGGAGTATCAAAGGAAGATGTAAAATATCTTGGGAAAGATATAAGGTTTTTAAAATCTGATCCGGGAAATCTTGAAATAACAGGAGATGTTTTAGTGTCATCGCAGGTGTTTTATAGTGCTTACGGATTCTCACTTTTAGCATTTCTTCTGGTACTGTTTGTCAGGAGAGAGCATATAAGACGCAATTCAGACGTATCTCTTGTCAGAAACAGAAAAGCAGGCAAGGTTGCCATAAAGAGACTTCATGGGGCATCAGTATGTCTGAAAAATGATGAGAAAGATCAATTCTACGATGAGATTCTAAAAGCGTTATGGGGTTATCTGAGCGATAAGCTGAATATTCCGGTGTCGGATCTCACAAGAACTAATGCCTTTGCTTCACTGCAGGAGTGTGGAATTGAAGAAGACCAGATCAAGAGTCTTTCTGACATTCTTGATACATGCGAATTTGCGAGATATGCCCCTGCATCATCCGACACGGAGGCTGCATCAGTATATGAAGGCGCGTCACAATTTATCAAGTCGGTTGAAAACATAATAGGATAGAACATGAGATCGGCAAAAACATATACACTAATTCTGATTTTACTCTTGCTATTGAACTGGAAGGCAGATTCGCAGAATACAAATAAGGACAAATTCTATCAGGGCGTTACATATTTTACAGCTGGCAGTTACAAAGAGGCAGTTCAGGTATGGACAGATATTTATAATACCGGATACCGGTCGGCAAACCTCGACTATAACCTCGGGAATGCTTATTTCAAGCTTAATAATATTCCTTACGCGATCTTGTTTTACGAAAGAGCTTATCTGCTTAAACCTGCTGATGAGGATATTAATTATAATCTCCAGGTAGCAAAAACCCTGACCGTAGATCGTTTTCAGGAAATTCCCGAACTATTTTTCATAAAATGGTACAATTTTGTTTCACTGTTCCTGTCGACTAACACGTGGGCAAAAATCAGTATAATTTCTTTTGTTCTCTGCCTTTTGTTAGTGTCGTTGTACATCTATTCCCCCAGGTATCGTTATAAAGTGATAGGATTCTGGTTCGCAATATTGTTTATGGTTCTTTCCATAACTTCCTTAGCTTTTACCCTGAGGAATAATGCATTGGTTTATGATAGTCATAAAGCAATAATAACCAGCCCGTTAGTTAACGGAAAAAGTTCTCCTGATACCAGTGGTAAGGATCTGTTTGTCTTACATGAAGGCACCAAAGTTACAATCGATGATAAAGTCGGAGAGTGGCTCGAAATAAGGCTTTCTGATGGAAATAAAGGATGGGTGCCTGTCAATAGTTTGGTTAATATCTGATCTTCTTGCAGCAAATTTGCTATATTTCCGGTCAGATTAAGTAGTAAACCTGTCTGATCATGAAAAAGATTATTATAGTTTCGCTTTTGCTTTTAACAATATTCAGCTGTAAAAAGAAGGAATTTTCACCGGAAGGTCCGACAGATGTAAGAATCAGAAACATATCGGACATGACATTCGGGGAGGTGATCGTAAGTACTTCAGAAAAGCCCGAAGATGTTGATACTATAGGGAATATCCCCAGCGGATCAGTATCTGACTATTTCCGTTATAAAAAAGCATATCCGAAGGCGGAAATCACCGCAAAAATAAATATAGGCGGCTCCCCTGTGACATTCTCCACTGGTGCTGTAAGTTATACCTATATGCAATATATCGGTCGGGACAGGATTACTTATGAAGTATATATTTCCAGCGTGCCAAATAGGGAGCTTACTATAAGTAATGTTATTCTCGAAGAACCACTTGTATTAAAATAGTTTCCACAATCTGCATAAACCTGCGTGCCGGAAGGCAAGTCTGCGGCATCGGCGGGAAATTTTTTACCGCTTTCATATTAATTGTTATATTGATACATTTGCCATTATCAATTGAATAATGGAAGAATTCGTAACTGCTTGTCCGAGAAACTGCTATAGCACATGTACATTCAGAGTGCAGGTTGAGAACAACCGGATCAGAAGGATACTTCCCTATTCGGGGAACCTGGCAACTCCCGAAGGACCATGTATCAAAGGATTATCATATATCGAAAGAACATATTCACCTGAAAGGATCATTCATCCTTTGCGAAAAAATTCATCAGGACAATTTGAAGAAATCAGTAGTGAAAAGGCTCTTGATATTATAGCAAATGAGCTCTCTCTTATAAAAGAAAAATGGGGACCTCACAGCATACTCTGGTACAGAGGCAGCGGAATGTCAGGTCTTACAAATGAAATTGGAAATACATTCTGGAAAGCATTCGGAGGTACGACAATTACCTACGGCAACCTTTGCTGGCCTGCAGGACTTGAAGCTGTAAGACTTACATTGGGTTCAGTGAAGCATAATGTTCCATGGGATCTGGTCAATGCAAAGACGATCATTATCTGGGGCAAAAATCCCGCTGAAACCAATATTCAGGAGATTTCTTTTATTGCTGCAGCCAGGGAAAAAGGGTGCAGGATCATAGTTATTGATCCCTTAAGGACACCTACAGCAGATAAAGCAGATATTCTGTTAAGCCCTAAACCCGGAACAGATGGGGCGCTGGCACTTGCATTAGCTAAGTCGCTCATTGACAATGACCTGATTGATCATGAATTCATTGCAAGAAATGTAAAGGGATATAATGAATTAAAACAGTCACTCCATATTTCTCCGGCTGTGGCTGAATTAATTACAGGTATTCCCGCAGAAAATATCAATGAGCTGGCCTGTTTGATAGGACAGAACGGACCAATGACCATCCTGCCCGGATATGGATTACAGCGCCATCAGAACGGTGGCCAGACCATACGAGCGATCCTGTTGCTATCAGTGCTGACGGGAAATATTGGGAAACCTGGTTCAGGCTTTAACTATGCAAACCTCCAGAGCTATGTCTTCGATGACATTAAAGAGCCGCTATCATATTATCCTGATCCTGAAAAGGATATACCATTCCGGCGATCAATCTCCATGGCAAAACTGGGCTCTGATATGCTGAATGCCAGCGACCCTGAGCTCAAAGCTGCCTGGGTTGAAAGAGGAAATCCACTTCTGCAGTCGCCTGATACAAATGCCATAAGAAATGCCTTCTCAAAGCTGAAGTTTATAGTAGTCATTGAACAATTCATGACTGATACCGCAACTCTTGCTGATATTATTCTGCCAGCAAAGGATATGTTTGAGCAATCTGATATTATAGGTTCATACTGGTCTCCATACGTGCAGTTTAAGCCTAAAGTGATTCACTCACCCGGAGAAGTCATGCCGGAAAGTGAAATTTACTTTCACCTGGCTAAGAAGCTGAACCTCGATCCGGGCAGCGATCTTATTCCACAGCCTGGAAACAGAACATTGAGAAATGGCTTGAAAAACGGATCAGTGGATATCCGGCAATAAACATGAGCCAGCTTAGAGAGTCTCCGGTTCTGGCTCCCGGCCTGCAACAAATTGCCTGGGAAGACCTGAAATTTGAGACACCTTCAGGAAAAATAGAAATATATTCCGAAGTTGCATCGGAGAAATGGGGAATATCTCCATTACCTGATTACTGTGCAATAATTCCTTCTCAGGATGAAAAAAAATTCCCGTTGGTATTCATTACACCAAATGCCGGTAGCCGCATCCATTCACAATTTGGTAATCTGAAAATAATCAGGGAGACCTGCACTGAACCGCATGTTAAAATATCTTCAGCTGATGCCGGGAAGCGAAATATACAAACCGGTCAGACAATAAGGATATTCAACCAGACAGGAGAACTTGTAAGCAGAGCTGAAATTTCTGCAAGAGTTCCAAAAGGACTGGTAGTCTTGCCAAACGGGATATGGTTAAATGAACAGGGCGGTGGCAATAAACTGGTTGCCGGTGTGGAAACCGATATTGGATATGGCGCCGCATTTCATGATAACAGGGTTGAAATTGAAAGAGTTGAATAGTTATGCGCAAAGGCTTTATTTTTGATCATACAAGATGCGTTAACTGTAACGCCTGTAATGCAGCCTGTATTCTTGAGAACGGATGGAAAGGCCATCCTAGGAATATTTATACTTATAATTCGCAAGCTGAACCCGGATTTCCGCTGCTTCATCTTTCCCTGGCCTGTAACCATTGTGAATCAGCTGCCTGCATGGATGGCTGCCCGACATCAGCTTACAGCCGCGAACCTGTTACCGGAGCAATAATACTCGACGAAACCAGATGCATAGGATGCAGGTACTGCCAATGGAACTGCCCCTATGATGCACCAAAATATGATTCTGAAACAAGGAGCATAATTAAATGTAACCTTTGCTATTCCTTGCTGATTGAGGGTCGTCAGCCTGCATGTTCTTCGGGCTGTCCGACGGGTGCTTTAAGATTTGGTGAATTCACTGAACATGATCCCGGTCTGGTATATTCCTGGTTCCCCGATAAGGAACTGAATCCGGCAATTGAGTTTACAGCGAAATCTGACAGCACCACTTTAAAAATCATTCCTGAAAATATTTATGGACCTGTTGATAAGGTTCCCTCAAATCCTGGTACTAACATATCAGATGAATGGAGCCTGATCGCATTTAGTTATCTGGCGACACTCTCAGTTTCAGCAATTTCTTCGTCTTTCATAAAAGGAGTATTTCCCCCGGCAATGATTTTCCTTCCGGTCCTTATGCTTACCGGAGCGGTCTCCTTTTACCACCTTGGACAAAAAACAAGGGCATGGAGATCAGTTGCCAATCTGAGTCACTCGGCTTTAAGCCGTGAGATAGCAGCTTTTTTAGCGTTTGCCACAGTCTCTGCACTGACTGTTATGTTTCACATTCCGGGTCTTATCATCGTTTCGTCAATTATAGGTATGGCATTCCTGCTTCTGATAGATAATGTATATGTCTCTGCAGACAAACGCTTTCCGGTCGTTCTGCATAGCGGACAGACTTTCATATCTGCATTGCTGATAATTTCATTTTTTAGTGACAGTACGCTTCCATTTCTTTTTACGGCTTTAATTAAACTGATATCATCTTTCTACAGACTGTCAGTTAATCAGGTATATAAACAGAATTTTGGTCTGAGATTCCTGCGGATAGCTTTTCTCATCGTTTCAGGCATCAGCATGGTTTCAGATATTTCGTATCCGGATCTTTTTATAGTATCCTTGTTTTTAATTGGTGAACTTTTTGACCGGATACTTTTTTATATAGATTTCAATCCATTGAATATTTATAAATTGATTGACCAACAACTAAATTCTGAGAGAAATGAAAAGAAAAGAAGTTAACAGTTCCAGGATGCCGGTTTACAGGGACGCAGGTTTTGAACTATATGACGCACAAACAACAGCAGACGCTTTCAAAAAAGAGACTGATCACTTTCGTGAACCTGATATGTATATTTATTCGCGTTACAGGAATCCTACTGTTGTTTCTGCAGAAGAGGAAATAATGCGTCTCGAAGGTTGTAAATGGGCCCTGCTCACACAGTCGGGAATGTCGGCAATTGATACTGCTCTATCAGTCTTTCAACGCGGAAAAGATACCAGACCATGGTTATTTTTTACCGAAATCTATGGAGGTACAATTTCATTTATAGAGTCGGTCCTGAAGAACAGACGAGGTCTCGACATTCAATATTTTACGCCTGACAATGGGAACTATGACCTTACAAAATTTGAAGATGTTTTATCTGCATTAAAACCTGAATTCGTCTATATTGAGACAATATCAAATCCGATGCTGATCGTAGCTGATGTATCGGAGATAATCAGTATAGCAAAGAAAAAGGGAACCAGGGTCATAATTGATAACACATTTGCTACACCATTTCTATATATGCCCTTAAAAGAGGAAGCAGATATAGTAATTCACAGTGTGACAAAATATTTCTCTGGTCATGGAAACCTTTCAGCAGGAGTAATTTGCGGAAATGATGAAGAAATAATGAAATCTGCAATCGAGTATAGAAAATTCGTGGGACATATGTTATCTCCCGACGATGCATACAGGTTGCAGACCCAGATTCAATCTTTTGAACTCAGGTTTTCGCGTCAATGCGAGAATGCATTCAGGTTAGCTGAATACCTTGTCGGGATACCTTCAATCAAAGAGGTATGGTATCCGGGACTAAAAAGTCACAACACCCACAAAGTTGCAGATAAGCTGTTCCGGGGAAAAGGCTTTGGAGGCATGATAACCTTTAATTTTGACGGGAAGGACAGGGACGAGAAGAGGAGCAGGAGGGATAAATTCATAAGTCTGGTTTCCGGTAAGATCAAGCTTATTCCCACACTGGGTGATCCTCATACTATACTCATGCCTGTTGAAGCTGTGTGGGGAACTAAATATCCCGAACCGGGAATGATAAGGCTGTCTGTCGGCTTCGAAGAGTATAGTGAACTTGAGGATACCATAAAAAAAGCATTGGACAAATTAGATAACAAATGATCGGTTTAAAGCTTTTTTTAACCGCAGAGATCGCAAAATTTTTGCAAAGGTCGCAAAGATTTTATTATCAAGATTTCAACTTTGCGTACTTTGCTATTCTTTGCGTTCTTTGCGGTTAATGGATTTAATTACTGCCAGTTTATCGGTTCAATTCCATTTGCCAACAAATATTCATTGCATTTGCTGAAATGCTTATTCCCAAAGAAGCCTCTTGAAGCAGAAAGAGGAGAGGGGTGAACAGATTCCAGTACCAGATGTTTTGACCGGTCAATAGCTTCACCTTTTTTTTGTGCATAGGCTCCCCAAAGGAAAAAAACAACGTTCTTTTTCTCACCGTTAAGGATAGTAATTACCCTGTCGGTAAATTCTTCCCATCCTTTTTTCTGGTGCGACCCGGCTTGATGGGCTCTTACGGTTAGTGTTGCGTTCAGAAGCAATACCCCCTGAGCTGCCCACCTCTCCAGATTCCCGCTTTTCCCCTTTTGAACACCCAGATCGGATTCTATTTCTTTAAAGATATTGATCAGGCTCGGAGGAAAATCAATGCCCTCTCTGACGGAAAAACATAGACCATGTGCCTGTCCTGGTCCGTGGTAAGGATCCTGACCGATTATAACCGCTTTCACATTCTGGAAGGGGCAGAGGTTGAAAGCATTAAAGATCAGGCTTCCGGGGGGATAAATTGTCTTTAGTCTGTATTCTTCCTTTATGTATGCGGTAAGTCTTGTGAAATATTCTTTCTCAAATTCTTCCTGAAGCTTCATCTTCCAGGTTGGTTCAATCTTAACATCCATTGGTAAAAGATAAAAGTAAAAAACAAAGATAAAAGTAAGGAATTTAAAGAAATCCATTAACCGCAAAGGTCGCAAAGTTTCACGCAAAGGTCGCAAAGGTATGCAATAGTCTGACTTCACGTGCTTTGCGCCTTCTTTGCGTGCTTTGCGGTCAGAAAACGAAAAAACTCTAACTTTATGGCAAAAATGGCAACTGAAACGGAACGTAAATTCCTTGTTAAAGGAGAATTCAGACATCTGGCAGTAAGGGAGATAAAAATTGTACAGTCTTACCTTACTATTGATCCCGATAAAACCATACGACTCCGGATAGCCGACTCAATAGCATATCTTACTATTAAATCGAGACCCGTAGAAAACTCAATTACCAGAAATGAATGGCAAGTTCAGATCCCGGTCACGGACGCAGAGGAAATGATGTCAATTGGAATTCCGGGAAAGGTGGTCAAAACACGATACCTGGTACCCTCCGGGAAACATACTTTCGAGATCGATGTTTTTCATGATAAGAACGAAGGTCTGATAATTGCTGAAATCGAGCTTACTTCAGATGATGAATATTTTGAAAAACCCGGATGGCTGGGAGAAGAAGTGACCGGTTTACCTCAGTATTATAATGCCAATCTGATTAAATAAAAGTTACTTCTTAAAAATAAAATATACTGCCAGTATCAGAAATATGAATCCGATCACGTGATTTAACCTGAAATGTTCGTTTTTGAAGACAATGAGTGTAAATCCCGTAAAGACCATTATTGATATCACTTCCTGGATAACCTTTAACTCGATGAGTGAGAATGGACCGCCATTTGCTTTGAAGCCAATCCTGTTCGCCGGAACCTGAAGGGAGTACTCAAAAAAAGCTATTCCCCAACTCATTAAAATTACGGCAAACAAGCTAATGTTCTCAAACCGACTCATGGTCCGGAGTTTCAGATGTCCATACCATGCAACAGTCATAAAAGTATTTGACATCACCAGCAACAGAACTGTATATAAACCTTTCATTAAAATTGGAAAATAAGAAAAACAAGTAAAATAATCACTTGTTCAAATCCGTGATGATCCGTGTCAGGACTTCGGTAAACGGATATCCTGCTTCTCTGGTAGCAGCTACAAATCCACCGTCAGGCGAAATACATGGATTACCGTTTATCTCTATCACATATACATTATCCTCACTGTCGGTTCTGACATCGACTCTTACATACCCTTTAAGTCCAAATAAATGCCAGCAGGAGAGGGCTGCATTTTTAAGATTTGCTGCCAGCTTCGAATTAAGTTTATTTCCGGGAAATTCGCGGACTGTATTTATGTACTCGAAGCTCTCTATCTCCCACTTTGCCTTAAAATCGATGATCCTTGGCCTGTTTTCATCATAATTCACAAAAACTATTTCAGCGGGAGGCATAACTTCAGGACCATCCTTCCCTGCAAGAACACTTATATTGAACTCTCTTCCGTCAATATAATCTTCAATAAACCAGTGTGAATCATCAAGTCCTTTTAATCGTTCCTCAAACCCTGGTTTGCATTCAAAAACTGATTCACTTGTAATTCCAAGAGAACCGTCTTCCCATATTGGCTTCACAATATACTTTTTTCCTGCTGTCAGCGATTTAAACTGAGAAGGCAGGTATAATTGCGGATTATTAATTCCTGCCTGCTTCAGGCTTTTACTGCAGATAGTTTTATTTGTTGTCAGGAATATCGATTCAAGGGAATTACCTGAGTATGGGATAGAGTATAAATTCAGCAGGGCAGGAACAAAATATATAAGTTCCCCTTTATTATTTATTGATTCAACCAGGTTAAAAACGAAGTCCGGCTTTTCTTTGACCAGTTCTCCAATCTCAAACATAAACCTCTCCGTGATACCTTTTCTATAGACCGATATTCCAAGATCAACCAGGTGTTTTTCAATATGTGCCACCTGGTCCAATACATCGAGTTCATCAGCTAAAGCATCCTGCCGCGGTTCATTATAGATAATACAACATCTCTGCATAGCTCCTGTGCTCTGAACTTTAATTTTAATTTAAGTATTATTACCGCTTCATCCTTTTGATGGCTGACTCCATGATCATTTCGAGTAATGTCTGGTATTCTGTACCATACATTCGTGCTAAAATAGGCAGATCGGAATGAATGGGGTTAAGGCCGGCAAGGGGATTTGCTTCGATGAAGCATATTTTTCCATTGCGGTCTGCTTTCAGATCAACTCTTCCTGCATCAACTGCATCTAATGCTTTCCATGCGCCCAGGGCGACATCCTTGCATTCACCAATAATATCACCATCAAGAGGTTTGTACTTGCAGTAATCCTGATAATTCTCTTTTACTTCAACCGAATATGGCAGATTATTGGCACATATTACTTCCATTCCGCCAATCACAACTGCTTCATCACCATATCCGACCAATCCGACCGTGAATTCCCGTCCCGGTAAATACTCTTCAACCAGGGCAGGCTGATGGAATTCTGAAAGGATCCATTTGACCATTTTAGACAATTCTTCTGAGGAACGTACCAGACTATTTTCAGTAATTCCCTTACCTGTTCCCTCTGATACCGGTTTAACGAAGAGAGGATAATTAAGATTGCATTTGTCGAGATCTTTAAATTCGGTTATCAGACATCCGGGACTGACAGGAACTCCTGCCGATGCAGCCACTAATTTGGCCAGATGCTTATTAAGCGACAAACCCATAATTACGGGACCACTGAAGACGTATGGTATTTTGTACTGGTCAAGTATAGCAGGCACAACAGACTCTCTGCCATCACCATACAAACCTTCGGCTATATTAAATACAATATCCCACCTTTTACCTGCTGCAAGAGCTTCAATAAGTTGAAATGTATTGCCTACAGGTTCAGGCTCATGCCCCATCTGTCTCAGTGAATTTTCTATTGCATCGACTGTTTCCTGCTTGTCGAATTCGGCAGTTTCATCCATGGAATATCCACGGTCAATATACCATGACCGAAGATCATACGTCAAGCCAACTTTCATCTATAAGCCCTATTTTTCAGGATATTCGCACAAAGCACCTTTGTAGTTACGCAACACTATCCGTTCGTCATTGTGCTCTACAACATAGTTTGGAAGCAATGGTATCTTACCGCCGCCACCGGGAGCATCAATAACAAATGTAGGTACAGCATAACCGCTCGTGAAGCCTCTGAGCCCTTTTATTATTTCAAGACCTTTTTTGACGGTAGTTCTGAAATGACCTGATCCTGGTATCAAATCACATTGATAAAGATAATAGGGTCTTACCCTGATCTTCAGCAAACGGTGCATGAGTTCCGTCATCACAGGAACATTATCATTTATACCTTTAAGCAGAACTGTCTGACTTCCAAGCGGAAATCCGCCATCAGCCAGTTTGTTACAGGCCTTAGCACATTCACTCGTTATCTCATCGGGATGAGAAAAATGCAGGCTGATGAACAACGGGTGATATTTTCTTAGAATGCTTATCAAATTATCAGTAACTCTCTGTGGAAGTACTACAGGAATCCTGGTTCCGATTCTTATTATCTCAACATGCTCGATACTTCGGATATTTGAAAGGATATAATCGAGAGTTTCATCACTTAATGTCAGCGGATCTCCACCGCTTATCAATACATCACGCACTTCCTTATGAGTGGCGATATAATTAAATGCTCTTTCAAAATCCTGTCTTCCGAGCTTATCAAGCCTTCCGACTGAATGTGAACGCGTACAATACCTGCAATAATTCGAACATACCTGGGTTACTGTAAATAATACCCTGTCGGGGTATCTATGAACAATTCCTTTAACCGGGGAGAATGACTTTTCGTGCAGAGGATCAGACTGTTCACTACTTGTTTCAAGCAATTCCTCAACAACAGGGATTACATTCCGCCGCAAAGGGTCAGAGGGTCTGCTGTTGTAGATCAATGAAGCAAAATAGGGAGTGATCCTGAGCGGAAGGCGGCCCTTTAGATTATTAATAGCCAGAATCTCCTTTTCGGATAATTTCATGATTTTCTTTAGGTCTTCAATGCTTGTGAATGCATTCCGAAGTTGCCATTTCCAATCATTCCAGGAATCGATAGTCGTTAGGGGGAAGTAGCGGTGCATGAACTCCGAACTTCGGTTGCTAACTAACGGAATTGGGATTTCGTTTTGCGAAAAAATCGTGGTTTTCGCGCCAGGCTCTTCATCAGAAGAGCAACCCACGAGGCGACTCTCTCCGTGGAGAGTCGTAGCCTCATTATTGTTAGCGTTCATAACGGATGATGAAAATTTTCACCTTTTCTTTTAATTTGATTTTTTAAATTAATACTGTTTATTTAAAATAATTAGTCACGAAAATATATAATCTATAAATACAAAGTATCATTCGACCGCCAGAAATATTAACACTATTAGCATTTTATTAACAATCGATATTTTCAGCCTGGTCTCCTCTTAGTCTAAATAACTGATTAATAATATTATAAGTCGATTTGAATTCATGACAGTAATTAAATTCAATCTGGTACTTTTTTGATATAAATTTTTCGAATCTAAGTAAAACTATCATCATATTTGCTTTAAAGCCTTCTCATTTCTACATCTCGATTCTTTTGCGAAAGCTTATAAAATTATCCTTCCTAAATAATATCAGCTTCAATAACTTATTTTACTGACTTTCCATAACCAGGAATCGACATCCAAATTAATTGTCCTTTAACGAGAAAAGTAGAAAAATGTTTGATTTGAATCAACTTTCTTTCGAATTTCCGGATTATTCTTACTTAAGCTGTTCATGAACTTCACAAATTGAACATGATGTATTTTGTGATCCTTTTTGATAATTTTGAGTTTTTTTAAACTTCACTTTCTTTAAGTAAGATATTTAAACTGCGAGGCTTTTTTGAAAGGGATTACGATTCAATTACCGGTCATCTGAATATTGCTTATGAATTCTGAAAATACACATAGTATAATTGGGAGCAGATTAAAATCCTTTTTCAGGGATGTCGCTGAGGCAGTATCAGGATCAGAACAGGATTTTACTGAAGGCAAACTGAGCCGCGCAATCCTGCTGCTTTCAATACCTGCCGTTCTTGAAATGGTAATGGAATCTGTTTTCGTTATAGTTGATATATATTTTGTATCCAAACTCGGAGCTAATGCAGTCGCAACTGTCGGTCTGACGGAATCGATTGTAACAGTAATATATGCAATTGCTATTGGTCTGGGTACAGCCACTACGTCAATGGTTTCCCGGAGGATAGGTGAAAAGAATCCTGACGCGGCATCTGTCACAGCCATTCAGGCTA
Source organism: uncultured Bacteroidales bacterium (assembly GCA_963791065.1). Taxonomy (GTDB): domain Bacteria; phylum Bacteroidota; class Bacteroidia; order Bacteroidales; family VadinHA17; genus LD21. The sequence goes on along the minus strand of CAWBQN010000026.1, from coordinate 47,528 downwards.
TTCTGACCGGCATAGTTGTTTCAGTTCTGATAGGATTACCCGGAGCATTATTCTCGAAAAAACTTCTTGAGATGATGGGTGCCTCAAAGCTAATTATTGATAATATGTCGGGCTACACCATGATAATGCTTGGTGGCAATATAGTCATAATGATGCTTTTTATTATTAATGCCATATTCAGAAGTGCCGGTGATGCAGCTGTAGCAATGAAGGTACTGTGGATCGGAAATATAATCAATATAATTCTTGATCCGTGCCTGATCTTTGGAATCGGGCCATTTCCCCATATGGGAGTTACCGGAGCTGCTATTGCTACCAACGTTGGAAGAGGAACTGCGGTACTTGTCCAGTTCTATCTTCTGTTTTTCGGGAAGAAACGGATACGGCTTTCAATAAAGCACCTTTCAGTAAACTTCAAAATAATGCTAAAGCTGTTAAAACTATCATTTGGCAGTATAGGTCAGAACCTTATCGGGACAACAAGCTGGATAGCCCTGGTACGAATTCTTTCAATCTATGGCAGTGAAGTGGTTGCCGGTTATACAATCGCAATCAGGATCATAGGATTTACATTATTGCCTTCATGGGGGATAAGTAATGCTGCTTCAACACTTGTCGGTCAGAATCTTGGAGCAAAAAAACCTGACAGGGCGGAAAGAGCTGTCTGGGTGACTGGTTGGATAAACATGATCTTACTTGGCATTATAGGCTTGATCCTATTCCTTTTTCCTGAAACATTCATACGGATTTTCATTGAGAACGAGAACGTAATAAAAACGGGTGTACTTGGCCTTCGGATCTTAAGCATCGGTTTTGTAGCATATGGACTTGGAATGGTCCTGGTGAATTCTTTCAATGGTGCCGGTGACACATCCACTCCCTTAAAAATAAATATTTTGGCGTTCTGGGTTATTGAAATTTCCCTTGCATGGCTGCTGGCAATAAAAGCAGGGTTCAGGGAAGAAGGAGTATTTATCGCCATCGTAGTAGCTGAATCTCTGATGACAATTATTGCCTGGCTGGTTTTCAGGAGAGGAAAATGGAAACTCAAAGATGTTTAGTAAAAGCTTCCGGAAGTAACCTTTAGGAGGGTGTCTTAAAAGCATAAATTGAAGTACTGATTTCTCTGTGTCACTCTGTGTAACAAATAATTAAGAACTTACACTGAGACCACTGAGTTTCACAGAGAACTTTTGAGACAGCCTCCTAAATTATGTTCCTGAAGTCTAATCTGCTGACTCCCCCGAGTTTTTTCGCATCTTTTTAATTATTCCCCTGATGCGCTTTCCTTCGAGTCGCCTGATTTTTGATGACAATGTGGGCCGGGTCGAAGTGCGCTTTTTTTGCGTGGTAAGCGCCTTTGAAACAAGATCGTAGAACTTTTCAGTTACAGCCAGCTTATTCTTTAACTGCGTTCTCTCTGATTGTGAGACAAGTATAATTTCACTTTGCTTATTGATCCTGTTCTTAAATTTTTTAAATAGTATCTCTTTTTCGTGTTCAGAAAAACCAGGTGATAAAAAAAGGTTAAACCGTAACTCAACCTTTGTGCTGACCTTATTGACGTTTTGTCCGCCCGGGCCGCTGCTCCTGGAGGTTGAATAGATAAATTCATTTTCGATACCGCGGTTTTTAAGCTCTTCTGAGTTCATAGCTTTCTGTAGTTGAACTAAAGAAAAAATAAGGCAACGCCCGCAACACTCACTATTGCTCCCAATACTTCAGGAACCGTAACTTTCTGCTTATATAATATAACAGCCGGGAGTATTATGAAAACCGGAACCAGGGCCATGATCGTTGATGCAATTCCAGCCTCCGTATATTTGACCGCTATAAGTGAAAATGATACACCCAGAAAAGGTCCAAAAAATGCTCCCACACTGGTTTGTATCATAGCTGATTTATTCCCGGTTGCCTTTTTTACATATATCCATCTTGACAAAATTGTAACCAGGAGAGAATATCCGATCACTCCTGCGATGATCCTTATCTGGGTAGCGGCAAACGGATCGTAATTCTTCATTCCAAACTTGCTCAGAACAAGTCCAAGCGCCTGTCCGACCGCACCGCCGAAGGCATACAGGATTCCCCTTGGTGCGAGTTTCAACGAAAGCTTTTCTCCTTTAGAGGGACGACTGAAAATTGCCATTGCGATTCCGATAAAGGTCAGAGCCATACCCAGATAATGGAACAGTGTAAGCCGTTCCCCCAGAATGATGAAGCTGAAGAACGCAGTTATGGGAGGGACCAGGGTCATGATCAGCATTGAGAACCTCGAGCCAATCACAGTATATGATTTAAAAAGAAAAAGATCTCCGAATACAAATCCGACCAGTCCCGACAATGACAGCCATATCCAGTTTTCTGAAGAGGCATCAACAGGCAGTAACAAGCCCCGGCGAATAAGCGTATATATACTCAGGAAGGCCAGGCCAATGACAAGCCGGAGAACATTAACAGCTACCGAGCCGATCCTGTTGCTTGCCGATTCAAATGAAAGTGATGTAATAGTCCAGAAAAATGCAGTTAGAAGGGCGGCAAATTCACCAATATGATTATTGAAAAAACTCATTTATATTAGGATATACCTGATTATCTTTAAAGGCCTTAAAAATATAAAACGAAATCCATTAACCGCAGAGTTCGCAAAGATTTTGTACAAAGTTCGCAAAGGGTTAAGAGATTTGGCTTTAACTTTGCGTTCTTTGCAGTTTGATAAGCGAAAGTTTTATTAAATGTGAGCTTTGCGTTCTTTGCGGTTAAAAAATATTATTAATAGAATCAACTTATGAATGTTGAAATCAGAGATCGTTTTATTGAGAAATGGAAGAAGTATTTTAACAATGCTTTTCTTCCGATAACATTCTATTATACAGACGATCCGGGGAATGCAACAGTTGTCTCACCATCCGGGAAATGGAGCTGCATTATTTGTCAGCTTCAAAAAGTCCGATCTGGAGAATCCCTGGCTTTCAGTGCCGAATCAGTTAAATGTGGCGGAGCGAAACGATACCTGGGATTCGCTGATAAAATCCGTCCGAATTTTGAGGTAATAGATATATTAAAAAAGATTCACAGCGTCCAAGTATAATAATAGGAATGGGCGTCTCTACAATTAATTAATCTGTTATTTCAAAACTATACTCACCTGAACCCGTTTGCAGTGAAAGTTTATTGTCAGAGAATTTTATATCTTTCAGATAAGGGTTCGCTGAAAGTACCTTACCATTTTCAGTTACTTTATTCTGATCCGACACTGGCAATAAAATTGTAGCCGTCGTATTAGCAGGTATTTTCACTTTCACGATTATTTTCCCGTCTTTTCTTTCCCAGCCTGAAGCAATAGTACCATATGAGCTTTCAAAAGAAGCTTTGGAATACGTAAGTTTCTGAGACGGATGCGGCTGAATAATGATATGCTTATATCCCGGTCCCATCGTCTCAACACCTGCTGATACTCTATACATCCAATCACCGATTGCGCCATAGGCATAATGGTTAAAGGAATTCATCCCCGGGTCCTGGAAAGTGCTGTCGGTCTTTTCTCCGTCCCATCTTTCCCATATCGTAGTGGCACCCATAGTTACCGGATACAGCCACGAGGGGTATTCTTCCTGCAGCAACAGGTCATAAGCAAGGTCAGTATATCCATTATCGGATAATATAAAGCACAGGTAGGGTGTGCCCAGAAAACCAGTCGAGAGGTGATTGCCTCTCTCTCTTATATCCTTTGCAAGAAATCCGGCAGCTTTGCTGCGAAGAAGTTCAGGTAAAAGTTTGAACTTCAGAGCAAGTACATACGATGTCTGCGAATTTGTACCGACTCTGCCGGCGTCTGTGACATATTCATTTATAAAGACTTCTTTGATTTTGTTGAAAAGGTCCGAGTACATTTGTGCATCATCGGTCTTACCCAGAGCCGTTGCGGCTTCTGCAAGGATACTTGTTGAATATGCATAAAATGCCGTTGCAATAAAATCGTGATCAGTATAACCATCATGTTCAGTGTGATTATTAACGGGCGGATGATAGAATAACCAGTCTCCGTATTTGCTACCGTCTTTCCATATATAGCTGTCTCCGGCCTTTTTTCTTATGTACTCGACCCATGATTTCATGCTTTTATATTGATTTTCAAGAAAATTTTTATCACCGTATACCGTGTACATGGTCCATGGCGCAATAACTGAAACATCGCCCCAGCCAGCTGATGGCTGCACAGTTACAGCATCCTGTCTGTTCAGGATGTCGGGTATAACATCAGGCACCTCCCCCCCGGGTTTCTGGTCAGCTGCAACATCCTTTAACCACTTTGTAAAAAATGATGATACATCCATGTTAAATGCTGCTGTTCTGCAGAATGCCTGGGCATCTCCGGTCCAGCCAAGACGCTCGTCCCTCTGCGGACAATCAGTCGGAACATCAACAAAATTGCCCTTTTGACCCCATTGTATGTTATGCTGCAGCTGATTGACAAGTGGATTGGAGCACTCAAACTTTCCCGTAACAGGCATATCTGAATGAACGACCACACCTGTAAGATCATCAGGTTTAAGTTCACCTGGAAATCCGGTGACTTCGACAAATCTGAATCCCATAAAAGTAAACATGGGTTCATAGATTTCTTCGCCTGTACCGGCAAGAGTATAAGTGAGCTGGCATTTTGCTGCACGAAGGTTTGTAGTATAAAATTCACCGTATTTATCCAGTACTTCTGCGTGCCTTAAAGTGACAACAGTTCCTTTATCACCCGAAACCCTGAGCCGTATCCAGCCAACCATGTTCTGACCCATATCAGCAACGAGATCTCCTTTAGGAGTCCTGAATATTCTTACTGGCTTTATTTCCTGAATTTTTCTTACCGGTGAACCTTCAGAAGCTATCAGGTTGATGTTATTGTAATCTCCCGTATTAACAGCCAGCCAGTTTTTATCATCATACCCCGGTTTATCCCATCCGGTAAGTATTTTCGTTGCGTCGAATGTCTCCCCGTTATAAATATCATTCATTCTGACAGGTCCATTGAGGGAAACTTTCCATGATTCATCGCTTACAATGAGAGATGAGGAACCATCCGTATAGGTGATCTTCAACTGAAAGAGGAGGCCGGACCTTTTTCCATAAACTGCCCAGTTATCTCCCCAGGCCAATGTTCCCCGGTACCAGCCATCGCCAAGTACCGCACCAACTGCATTATTACCGTTTATGAGCAGATTAGTTACATCATATACCTGATACTGAAGTCTTTTGCTATAAGAGGTCCACCCCGGAGTAAGCACCTGGTCTCCGACCTTTTTACCGTTCAGCTGTAGTTCATAAAAGCCATGAGACGTTACATATATTCTTGCAGCTGCAATTTTCCGGGTTACCGGGAATTCTTTTCTGAAATACGGTGAAGGGGAATATCTGGCAGTATCGTTTGCCAGTTCAATCCATTTTGCCTTCCACTCAGATTGTGAGAGCAAGCCCATTTCCCAATAGGCTGTTTCAGACCATTTAGATTCTTTTCCACTGTTATCCCATATTTTTACCTGCCAGAAATATCTCTGTGATGACTGAAGGTCAGGGCCGAGATAGGGTTGAAGTACAGATTCTTCGGAAATAATCTTTCCCGATTGCCAGACAATATTTGAAAATTTATTGTCCGTCGCAACTTTCAAAAAATATCCGGTTTGAAATATATTATTCCCGGTAGCGGTAATCTTCCAGGAGAATCGTGGCTGTTTATTACCGATCCCGACAGGATTTATCTTATGCTCCACTGTCAGGTCTTTTAATGACAGATCCTGGGCAGCAGCAACTCCGAAAAGGGATAGTAAAATAAGCGTGAGCCTGATTGATTTCATGATTTCAGAAGGATTGGTAATTAATATCAAGGATATAAAAAATTGTCATAATAAAAAAATATCTGAAATGTCTTTTTCATGGCTGAAAGTTTATAAATTGCAGATCACTCTTATTAAATATTTTTAATGAATCCATTTACCGGTATCTTACTTATTGCTCTGGGCAGCATTGGCGCCGCAAGTTTTTATGTACCGTTTAAGAAAGTAAAGTCCTGGGCCTGGGAATCGTACTGGATAACTCAGGGAGTTGCAGCATGGCTGATAGCACCTGTTTTGTTTGCATTTATTTTTGTTCCAAGAGGAGAACTCTTTTCAATAATTCACGAAGCACCTTCCAGGGCCAAGCTTATGGCTATGTTTTTTGGTGCTCTGTGGGGTTTCGGCGGATTAACGTTCGGATTAAGTATACGATTCCTGGGAGTTGCTTTGGGGCAGAGTATTGCGCTGGGGTTATGTGCTGCATTCGGAACTTTAATTCCTCCTGTAATTGCCGGGGACAATCTTTTTTCGTCCACAGCAGGGATATTAACAATTATCGGGGTGTCTATTACGGTCGTCGGAATTGCAGTCATTGGATATGCAGGCGCACTTAAGGGAAGGGAAATGACTGAGGAAGAGAAGAGAGCAGCGGTCAAGGAATTTGCTTTGAAGAAAGGAATTTTTATTGCCGTCTTCGCAGGTGTGATGAGCGCGTGTTTTAACTTCGGTTTTGAATCGGGTAAACCCATAGAAGCTGTGGCATTGGCTCATGGTACGAATCCGCTATTTCAAAAAAATCCCACTCTCATTTTTATTCTCCTGGGAGGCTTTATTACTAACCTGGTTTACTGCGGGTTCCTGAATATCAAAAATAAAACCTACCGGGATTATTTTTCTGTCTCTGGCAGTGTTCTGCTGAATAATCTCTTCTTTACCTTCCTGGCAGGATTCCTGTGGTTCCTGCAGTTTCATTTTTTCGGAATGGGATCAAGTAAGCTTCCGCAGGGAATGGCCGTTTTTGGGTGGAGTATATTGATGGCACTTAACATCGCGATAAGCAATATATGGGGAATCTTCCTGAATGAATGGAAAGGGGCTAAAAGGAAAACTCTGATTGTATTGTCTGTGGGTATTATGATCCTTATTCTTTCCACCTTTGTTGTAAAATTGGGCTAGATAATATGGAAACAAAGAGATTTGGCTTTAAAATGAAAATGCTTCCGGGTTTCAGGGAGGAGTACAAGAAACGGCATAGCGATATATGGCCCGAACTTGTGCGGCTTTTGAAAAATGAAGGTATCGGGAACTATTCAATATTCCTTGATGAGGAGACCAATACTCTTTTTGCCTATCAGGAACAATCGGGTGAAAGTTCTTCTCAGGATCTCGGGAATACCGAAACTGTTAAGAAGTGGTGGAAGTATATGGCAGATATTATGGAGATAAATGAAGATAGTTCTCCGGTTACAATTCCTCTGGAACAGGTTTTTTATATGGAGTAAAGCCCCCTCCGTTGAACGGTGGGGATGTTGAAAAAGTCCTTTGTGGCCTTTGTGATCCCGAGTACTCGGGATTGAGTGCCTTTGTGGTAAAATTTAAAACATAGAACCACAAAGTACATCACAAAGGAACACAAAGGAAAAACCATACATCTAATAAATTTTAATTTGTCCCGCCTAAGCGGTAACAATGGCAAGAAAAGAAAGAGAATAAGGTAGTAAAAGTATAAAGTCTTAATAAGTAGTAATAAGTAGTTTTAATAATCTCGAATATGAAAAAGGAGATCATCGAAAAAGCATATCAGCTGGCAAAGGAACAATATGCCGAACTGGGAGTTGACACCGACAGAGTAATTTCTGAAATGGATAAGATAATTATCAGCTTGCATTGCTGGCAGACAGATGATGTTGGTGGTTTTGAAAAACCCGGCTCAGTCCTTGGAGGTGGAGGTATTCAGGCTACCGGAAATTTCCCTGGCAAAGCAAGAACAATAGAACAGATGAGATCTGATCTTGATAAGGTTATGTCGCTTCTTCCAGGCAAACAGAGATTAAATCTGCATGCAATTTATGGTGAATTTGGTGGAAAACTGATTGATCGCGATCAGATCGAGCCAAAACATTTTCAGGGATGGATCGACTGGGCTAAGCAACGCGGCATTGGACTTGATTTCAACTGTACCTGTTTCTCACATCCCCTGGCTGACGAAGGCTTTACTCTTTCAAGTAAAAATGAGAAAATCAGGAAATTCTGGGTTGAACATACAAAACGTTGCAGGGCAATCGGAGCTGAAATGGGAAAACAACTCGGAACCCCGGCAGTTCATAATATCTGGATCCCTGACGGTATGAAGGATTCCCCGGTTGACAGGAATACTCTGCGGAAACTATTGAAGAAATCTCTTGATGAGATCTTTTCGGTTAAATATCCCAAAGAACAGCTGAAGGATTCAGTTGAGAGCAAATTGTTCGGCATCGGATCTGAATCTATGGTTGTAGGATCTCACGACTTCTATCTTGGCTACGCTGTCAGAAACAATATTATGATTACCCTGGATAATGGTCATTTTCATCCCACTGAGCAGGTAGGTGATAAGGTATCATCTATCCTTCAGTATGTTGATGAGTTGTTGCTGCACCTGACACGTGGTGTGCGCTGGGATAGTGATCATGTTCTCACCTTCAATGAAGAACTGTTGCTTATTACTCAGGAAATAGTCAGGGCAAAAGCCCTGGGAAGGGTAAATGTCGGTTTGGATTTTTTCGATGCCAGTCTCAATCGTATTGGCGCATATGTAATTGGAACACGATCCGCTCAGATGGCATTTATGTATGCACTTCTTGAACCTCATGAAAAACTTGTTAAGTTTGAAGAGGAGGGAAGGAATTTTGAGAGGCTCGGCTACCTTGAACTGCTGAAAACTAAACCTTTTGGCGCTGTATATGATTACTATTGTATGAAGAATAAAGTTCCGGCCGGGCAGGACTATATCGATGATATTGTAAAGTACGAGAAAGAAGTGCTTTTGAAAAGATGATTAATTCAGACAAAGTAAAATAAGTATATTGATAAGAATTTTCTAAAGTGGGGTGTTGAAATGTCAAAATCCATTAACTGCAAAGCACGCTAAGGATGCGCAAAGTGCGCAAAGTCAAGATATTATAAATCAGTTCTTTGCGTCCTTTGCGTAAAATCTTTGCGACCTTTGCGGTTAAATTGGAAATATTTCAACATCCCCGATTGGGGGGTAAAATGAAAGAGACGGTTATTGCAATTTATGATATTGGAAAAACTAATAAAAAGATAATTCTTTTTAATGAAGACTTTAAGATTGTCTCAGAAATTGAGGAGCATTTTGCTGAAATTCTGGATGATGATGGCTTTGAATGTGATGATATTGAACATATTGAGAGTTGGATTAAGGATTCGCTGACCAGCCTGGTTCATTCAAACGTGTATGACCTTAAGGCTGTTAACTTTACAACTTACGGAGCTACACTGGTTTATCTCGATGAGAATGGCAAAAGACTTACTCCACTTTATAATTATCTCAAACCTGTAGAAGATAAGATCTCTGAAAGTCTGTACAAGAGAAACGGCGGACGAGATGAGTTCTGCAGGCGGACAGCTTCGCCAGCCCTAGGTATGCTTAACTCCGGGATCCAGCCCCTGTGGCTTAAGTCAACACGGCCGGACGTCTATTCTAAAATAAAGCATATCCTTCATTTTCCACAATATCTCTCATACCTGGTAACAGGAAAGATATATTCCGAACACACTTCCATCGGATGTCATACTGCTTTGTGGGATTTTGATAATATGAATTATCATCCCTGGACCAAATACTATGGATTGAACCTGCCTGATCCTGTGCCTGTTGATACTTTGAATGAAGTGGAAATCGACGGAAAAAAAATTCAGATTGGAATAGGAATTCACGATAGTTCTGCCTCTCTTGCTCCATATTTCGCCGGCAGCCAGGGTATGTTTTTCCTGATATCCACCGGAACATGGTGCATCAATATGAATCCTTTTAATAAGGAGAAATTAACGGCAGATCAGCTTGATAAAGATTGCCTCTGTTATATGAGCATAACCAGGCAACCTGTAAAATCTTCAAGGCTGTTTATCGGGCATATGCACGAAACTGCACTAAAACACGTATGTGATCATTTCAGAAAGCCAGACGATTACTATAAAAAAATCAAAGCCGACGATCAGTTGTCCTCTTCATTAAAGCTGAAATACGGAGGTAAAAAAATTTTCTTTCAGACCGGTCCCTATTCCCGCGAGCTGAAGGAATATATAGACCTTTATGAGTTCAATACTTTTGAGGAAGCTTATCATCAGTTAATGAATGAATTAGGCGATCTGTTATTAGAAGCAATCAATCTTGTTCTCCCTGCAAATGATGATACTGAAAACATTTACATAACCGGCGGTTTTTCAGGTAATGCGCTCTTCCTGAATCTGATTACAAAAGCGTTCCCCTCGAAATTTGTATATACATCTGAAATTGCAAATGGATCAGCACTTGGAGCAGCCCTGGTTGTTTCAGGTTCAAAGTCTTCCCTGAACCTTGGACTCACCAGATGCAAAATCTGACTTTAAAATTAGCAAATAGATCATGTTGAAAAAAATAGTATACTACTATATCCTTCTGATCCTTATTGTATTGTACTCATGTAAAAAAACTTATGAAACGGTACCAGGAAATATAGTAATCAACGAGCTGATGCCGGTAAACATAACAACGGTTACTGATCAGGATGGGGAATATGATGACTGGATCGAATTATACAACCTTGCCAATGTTGACATTGATCTGTCGGGTTATTTTCTATCAGACAGTAAGAAGGATCTTCTGAAATGGAAAATACCTCAGGGTACATCTATCGGAGCAAATGGATATGTTATTGTATGGGCTGATAAAGACACTACCCAGACCGGATTGCATGCAAACTTTAAGCTTTCATCCCTCGGTGAAGAAGTTTTACTGACCAGGCCCGATGGTACAAACACGGATAAAATTATATATCCGGGGCAAACATTAGAATTATCGTATTCAAGAGTTCCTAATGGCAAAGGGCCTTTTAAATGGCAGGCTCCAAGCTTCGGCCGATCAAATGATACTAAATAATCGGACTAATAAATCCTTTGACCAAGCGCTGCTTTGAGTTTATAAATGCTTGCAGCATAGTCTATTCTTGCTTTAAGAAGCATTAAGCTGCTTTCCGACACGGAAGTATTTGCATCCAGCAGATCGAGGTTTGTTATCATTCCTGATTTAAAGCTGGTCTCAGCCAGAGAATACGCCTTCAAAGCCTGCTTCAATTGAAGCTCTGACTGGCTGACTTTCTTTTGCGCTGCGAACATTAATGCCTCTGATTCATAAACCTCGTTTGATATGTTTCTTTTTGTAAGATCCGATTCAAATGATAACGAAGTTATTGCTGATTGAGCCTGGGCAAGGTTGTACTCTTTTTTCATCCCGTCAAATATTGGAACTTTGAGTCCAATTCCTACTACATAGTTCGGAGTAAATTTAGCCAGGTCAGGGATATATCCGTTTTTGGCTCCACCAGATGCTTCAAGGTTTAAAAACGGTTTATTCTGCAACTTTGTCATTCCAAATTTCAGCTCGGCAAGCGATGTTCTCTTTTGATTTATTTTTACCTCGTCACGATTATGAAATGCATAGGAGAGGACTGAATCGGAAGGAATTACAGGAGGCTCAATATCGACTTCGTTTCTTACAACAGGAATATTCACCTGATCTTTACCTAGCAACGAGTTAAGAGTTGCCTGTTGCGACTTCAGGGAAGCCTCCAGGTCAACTTTCTGACTCTCAACAGTTGAAATCCTGACTTTTGTAGAAAGAACCTGGTACTCTGTAGCGGAACCTGTAGCCAGTACTTTTTCAACGTACTGAAGATGCTCATTGAGTGTTGCAAGCTGTTCATCCTTAATTTTTATAGCAGCCTGTAGAAAAAGCAGAGCATAAAAATTATTTACGGTATAAAGAGACAACTTCTGTTTAACCTGCTCAAGGCTCTGTTCGCCAATTGCTTTGTTTTCATTTTCAAGCGCCACATTCTGGCGGGTTCTGCCAAAATCATATACAAGCTGATTCACATTAAGTGAAGCGGAATAGTTGTACTGGGGGTAAAGTTGAAAAGTTCCAAGGTCGGGAAAAGAAAGCTTTGTAACCGGCGCAAGGTCAGCAAAGCTGGCTTCCAAATCCACAACAGGATTATAGCCTGTTTTCGCTAATGCAATTTTAGAATCCGCATTCCTTATAGACTCTTCCGCAACCCTGACCGTAGGATAAGATGATATAACCTGTTGAATGACACTCTTAAGCGATAAGGAATCACCGGAGGGTTTGTCTTTATCAGTCGCATTCTGTCCAAAAAAGGTGCTGTTAAAAATTATTACCAGTGAGAAGATGAGAAAAATTGATTTTTTGCTTGTTTGACTATTCATGTGCAGGAAGATTTTTATTTTTTAATTTTTTAGTATGCAGGAATATTATCGGGATACCTCCTATAAGGGTTATAATGCCTGCAAGAAGAAAATCGTCGTCAATACCTTGTATATAAGCTTGTTTGCTAAGATTTGAAAAAAGCAAAGCCTGACTTTGCATCGTAGAACTGACTGGCGAACTGCCAGCTTCATCCTGTAAGTAATATTTTATTTTAGCTGTCGTCTGTTTATAGATCTCAGAACCGGGTTTTACTGCACCGCCAAAAACCTGTGCATGAAAATTGACCCTGGTAGTCAACAAGGTGGCAAGAAGGGCCACGCCCAGACTTCCGCCAAGTTGCCTGATTGAGTTGGTTATAGCTGATGCCTGAGCCATCTTTTCACGAGGTATCTCAGACAGAGAGACAGTTGTCAGAGCAGTGAACATCAGGCCCATAGCCACTCCCCTCAGATATAATGATAACATAATGAAATTCAGCTCGGTAAGCCATGACAATTTTGAGTTGAGCCAGAAGCTAAAGGCAAAAAGTACCACACCTATAAACAACGGAAGCTTTGGATTCAGCTTATCCGATATCCTGCCGGAGATGGGTGCAATTGTTCCCTGTATTATACCTACAGGCAAAAAAACTGAACCTGCCTGCAGAGCTGTATAGCCCAAAGAATTCTGAAGATAAATTGGTAAAAGGAATGTACTTCCAAACATACCGAGACTGAATATTAACAGGATAATATTAGCTATACCGAAATTATGATTATTTAAGAGCCTCAGATCGAGAAGCGGTTCCTTTACAGTTAATTCTGCAGTTATAAAAACAGCAAACGCAATTAAGGCAATAGCTCCGAAAGCCAGTATAAAAGGGGCATGCCATCCTTGAGAATTGGTAGCTGCATTGCCCTGGGAAAGAACGTAGAGCGTAAGAGGCAGAAATATAGTAACGGAAATGAATCCGATAAGATCAAATTTTCTTACACTTCTGTTTATATACTCACTTTGGATGATAATTGTAAACAACATGGCTAAGATCCCTATCGGTATATTCACATCAAAAATCAGAGGCCAGCTGAAACGGTCTATCAGAAAACCTCCGATTATCGGTCCGAATGAGACTGATGCGGCAGCAGAAATACCCCAGAATCCAAGAGCTATTCCCCTCTGATGAGGAGGAAATTCCCTTGAAATAATCGCCATGCCGAGCGGTTGTATTGTCCCGGCTCCAAAACCCTGAATGACTCTTGAAGCGATAAGCATGTTTTCATCCGATGACCTTCCGCATAACATTGATCCTAACGTGAAAAGGAATAATCCGATGAAGTACAGACGCTTGTAACCAAATTTATCAGCGAGCCAGCCGGAAGTAGGAAGGGCGACCGCCATCGCAAGCATATATGCTGTAACGACCCATTCAATTTTATCAAGCCCTACTCCGAATGATGCCATGATTTTTGGCAGCCCTACATTTACAATAGTAGCGTCAAGAACTGCCATAAAGGTTCCAAGCATAACATTTGCAAGCAGGAACCATTTGTATGACAAATGTTTGGGATGAAACGATGAATTACTGTTCCTGACAAAGTACCTGATACGGTGAGATGGTGTTCTTCTTCTTTCCATCTTATTTTTTAATGATCTTTACAACAACTGACATTCCTGATAAAATGTTGAATGAGGATATTTCCTTATTATTATCTGCGCTATCAATAGATATCCTGACAGGTATCCGTTGCGTCACTTTTGTAAAATTGCCTGCAGCATTATTTGCCGGGATCAATGAGAAAACTGATGCCGTACTGGAACCTAGCAGAAATACTTTACCACTGAATTGTACATCGGGAAAGGCATCAATAGTAAACTTCACATTTTGTCCCGGATGAATTTCTGAAATATTTGTCTCTTCAATATAAGCTACGACCCATAGATTTCTACTCAGGGTAAGAGTAAAAACTGACTGACCCGGCTGAACAACATCGCCGGGAAGTAACCACCTTTTTGCTACGATCCCGTCGGCTGGCGCGTAGAGCCTCGTATTCTTAAGCTGTGTATCAAGTACCTTTACCTGCGCCTTTGCAGTCTCGACTGATGCAGATGCGCTTGAGATCATTGATTTCGATACGAGTAGTTGAGCTTTGGCCGCATCCAGCTGGGCCGAAGCTGTCTCATAAGCTTTCTTTATATGGTCAAATTGTTCAGCAGTTATTACGCCTCCCTCAGATTGATTTTTTGCCCTGTTCATATCTTCATTGGCTCTTTCCAGATTTATCTCGAGCACTCTGATACTCTTCTGATCAGAACTGAATTTAACTTCTGATTGTACAAGGTTAGCCTGCGACTGTGCCATTAGCGCTGAGGTCTGCGTTCTCTGGGCAAATAAATCCGTACTGTCAAGGTCAGCAAGGAGAACCCCCTGCTTAACAAGATCCCCTTCTTTAGCATAAACCGAGGATATTCTTCCTAATATCTTTGATCCGACACTGATGTTGTCAGCATCAACATGTGCATCATCAGTGGTAATATACATGGAATAATCTCTATACCAGTACCATGCGCCTGCCAAAACAATCAGAATAACTATAGCAAGCGGAATGTAGATCCTGAGGCGGTTTTTCTTTGTTTCTTCTTTCATACAAAAGTTCTGAATTTAATTATATCGTTAATTAATGATGTATATAGTTATTTACACTTTAGCCCTTTTATGAAAAAATTCGTAAAAGAAATGGTTTTTTCAAGGAGCAGATCGTATTCTGGCTGTTCTATGAAAAGGGTCTCCTTTTCATTGATCAGCGTAATCCTTAATCCCCTTAGCAGGTCGAGATACAGGGTAGCCATCTGATCGGTATCTTTTATAAAGAAAATGCCGCTGGCTATCCCTTTTTTAAAAATCTTTTTTATTATCTCTTTTTCTTTTTCCTTGAAGATCTGGCTGGCGGCAAGAAACCCGGGCTTAAGACCTGAATAGGTATCTAACCTAAGTCTGCTCAGATTCAGGAGAGAACGAAAATACGAGAGACGTGTATTGGCATATTCCAGGAGCAATTGTTCCGGTTGCTTTATACTGAAAATCCTTTCGGATATCTTAGCTATAAACTCAGCCTGCTCTTTCTCAACAACAGCTTTATACAGACTTTCTTTGTCGGGAAAATAGTAATATAATGATGCTTTCGATAATTTGAGATCATCGGCTATTTCGCGCATCGAGGTCTTCTCAATTCCATATAATCCAAACCGCCTTTGTGAGGCTTCGATTATCATTTGCACTTTCTCGTTCCTTGCAGAACCTGTTCCTGTACTATTCATTTCAATAAAAAGATGCAAAGATAACAATCGGTCTGACTTTGTTGTTCAAATGGTCAGTTTTATATTTTTTTTCTCACAAACGATGATTACATGCCGGATGAAGGATTCAGGATAAAATCCCTTATCACCTGATTAACAAAATAATATTCAGTAAATGAGGGTTTTTAACATATAAAAGGTCATAACTGTGAACCGGTTCAATTATTCGCTAAAAATATTTTTTACTGACTTGAAGTAAATGTACATTTGGAAACACGACTTTTAACCTTTTTACCCGATCTATATGCTTTTAATCACCAATTAATTTTACAAAATGAAAACACTTAAGACAACAGTATTAATTATCCTGATATTAGGTGGTACCTTGTCAGCAGAGGGTCAGAAAGCCAATTCAACCGGCAATATTAAAAGCCTGGTAGTTTCAGAAGAGAAATATGATATGCTTGTCAATAAACAATATAAGGAATCTGAAACATACTATGATAGAAAAGGCAATATCACTGAAAATATTACCTATAAGCAGGGTAAAGTGAATAAGCATTTCAAATACGAGTATGATTCAGATAATAACAAGATTAAAGAACAGGAATTTGATGCTTCCGGCAGACTGAAGGAATCATCTGAGTACAAATATGAAAACGGATTAAGGACTGAAAAAACAGTTTATGATCCAAACAAGAAGATAAAGTCTAAAAAGACTTATGTATATACAACATTCTGAATTATGTACACTTCTGAGATTCAAACGGTTTTGAGCTCTTTTAAGTCCGATAGGCTTAAGTGAAATGGAAGGGGTTACCTTAATGAACAGGATTGAGACAAAATATGTATTTTCAACTATGAAACTGGCAGTTTTACTTAATCATTTATCAGAAAACTATAAGGTACTTGACATTGGTACACTGAGGGCTTTTCCGTATTATACTACTTACCTTGACACCCCTGAGCTTTTATTTTACAACCAGCAGGTAAGAGGCAAGCTTAACAGGTACAAAATCAGATACAGATGGTATGAATCGACCGGCGTTTCATTTCTTGAGATAAAAAAAAGGACAAACAAGCACAGAACCATTAAATGGCGCATTGAAAACAAATTAAGTCCCAATTCACCTGACCGGAATGCAACAGCATTTATAAGAGAATATCTAAATTTCAGTTTAACAGGTCTAATGCCTGTACTGATCAATGAATTCACCAGGATCACACTGGTCGGACTGGAGGCAAAGGAGCGGATCACACTTGATTACAACCTGAGTTTCACAAGTCCTGAAGGCAATAATTCCCAATTACCCTTTTTAGCAATTGCTGAATTAAAAAGAGAAATTCATAATTGTCAGACACCAGTATATAAGATCATGCGGGAAGCTGGCATTCAGCCTTGCAGTTTCAGCAAATATTGCATCGGCAGCACATTTATAAGGGATATGCCCCGGAAGAACATATTAAAGCCTGATTTGCTTTTAATAAATAAGATTGAAAATGAATACACTAGATCTGCTCGAACCTGACAAGATAAATTTGGCAGGCATAGAAATTATAGATATCCCGAGTTTTCTTGAACTCCTTGGACGTTTTACCCTGAACATGGCCGTAGTCTTGATACTGGTGAGGTGGTTGTACTATTCAACAACTAAACGGAAAGATTATCTGTTTACCTATATTCTGATCTCCAGCCTTATCTTCAGTTTATGTTATCTTCTGGCTAGTGTGAAGCTTCAGATAGGGTTTGCATTAGGTCTGTTCGCAATCTTCGGCATTATCCGCTACAGGACAAGTTCAATTCCCATTAAAGAGATGACCTACTTGTTTCTGATAATCGGCGTCTCGATCATAAACGCACTTGCTGACACCAAGACCAGTGTTGCGGAGGTTCTATTTACAAACTTTGTGATAATTGCCATCACTTTTTGTATGGAGAAAATATGGCTGCAGAAGCATGAATTATCAAAAATCATTATCTATGAAAAAATTGATCTGATCAAGCCGGAAAATAATCAGGAATTGCTGAATGATCTGCAGGATCGCACTGGAATTAAGACAATCAAAAGGGTCGAGATAGGTAAGATTGATTTCCTGAAAGATACGTGTACACTTCAGATCTTTTACGACGTTAGCGGTCCTCATGGTAAATACTATCGGCCTGAATGACAATTATAAAAATGGCAGAGACGATGATGATGATGATTAGAAAGCTATTTGTTATTCTGCTTTCCTTTTTTATAACACTGGTTGCTTCTTCCCAGAAAAAAGATTTTGGGATCTGGTACGGGATTTCAGCAGAATATAAATTATCCAAAAAACTGGAAGTCAATCTTTCCACTGATATCCGGACATTTAATAACGCGGCTAAAATTGAAGAGGCTTTTCTCGAAGGCGGAGTGGGATACAGCATCAGGAAATACCTTACAATAGCCGTGACGTACCGGCTTAATAAGAACCTGGAGGATAACAATTCTTACTTCTTCCAGCATAAGCTGTTCTTTGATGTAAAAGGAATCCTTCCGGCAGGGAATTTTAGTTTTTCAAGCCGGTTTAGATTTCAGACCAGGATGAAGACTTATATTAAGGACAGTAACGATAACTACCCTGATTATACCGGCATAATAAAATTAAAAGCCATCTATAAGACTCCCACTTTCCCTATTGATCCTTATGTATATGCAGAAACTTTCCTGCCTATGTTTTCAGAGAACTCCGGAACAGCAGGCAAAAACCGGTTTTCTGCAGGGGCAGAACTCAAAATTACGAAGCGGCATTCAGTTGAGATCGAGTATATTTTTCAGAGGGATTATCAGCCTCATATGTCTGACATTAACATTATATCGGTTAATTATAAAATCAAATTTTAAGTAACCGCAAACCTTCCAGCCCTGTAATGCTTCTAAATCAAGTAACAGATTGTATTTGTTTCAGTCATGAGTTTCCCCCCCTTTCATTTTACCCCTACCTTTATACACATTTATTTAGTAAATCTTTATTACAAGTCTATCAGAGATGATCAGAAATTGCATAGATTGGGAGAAGGAGATTCCTCACTTCGTTCGGAATGACAGAGTCATATGATGGAGATTGAGGGAAGAAGTGGCGATTCGCAACAGAATTTTTATGCCAATTGGTGTCGCGAATCGCCACTTCTTCTCTCCGAAACTAAGCAAACATTGTCATTCCGAACGAAGTGAGGAATCTCCTGCTGATGACCAGTAATTCTAATTACTTCAGGTAATTAATTCTGATAATTCCATCTAAATTAAAGATATCTATAAAGGGTAGATTTCACCTAAAGGGTGAAAGGTTTAGATTCTCCTTCTCCCATGAAGGAAGGCTGGGGAGGACCCAAATATTAATTTCTACGCAGTAATTAGTTTGTAAAGAAGAAAAGCATTGCTGCAGCCACTCCCGATAGAAACAAACTGATTGGTAAGCTGATCTTTAAAACCTGAGTCTGATTCAAATCCAAAAATTTTCCGGACCTTCTTATATTCCTTAAACTAAGGTATAATCCAGTTAATACTGCAAATGCCTGAAACCATGGAACAAACTGCGGCAGGAACTGATGCCAGGGAGTATTAGCCGTACCAAAGAAATCCCATCCCCAGCCAAAAGGATCAGATATAGATTGCTTTATGAAGGTGACATTTACAAAGAGCATCGGTATCACAAAAGCTATCCAGTTCATCATAGCAAAAGGAAGAAGAGATCCCGCGTATTCCAGAAATAGTTCCTTTGCACCAACCTTAATTCCTGCCAGCATGAGGCCAAGCCGGGAAAGAAAATATATAATTCCTGGAATGATGATCAGTACTGAGGTCCACATTAACAGTGAATATATTCCGAATAAACCCCAGTTATGCTTGTCAAGTATATTCACATAATCGCGAACCACGGGCCAGGGTCCAAGATATAATATACTATAAATGATTGATATTGTAAACGTTGCCATTGACATCCATGCCTCACTCAGATTACGGGTTCCAATCTCAGATGCAAACGGTCGTGCAAAAAGTGAGACATTATTATATGAGCAGCTTCGTATACATTCGAGACAAAGGCCGCAGTCCGTATTTTCTTTAATCTCACCGACATTCAATCCATAAGGGCATGCCCAGCCGTTTGTATTACCATTCTCGCAATAATGCGGTTTGCACTGATTGCATACTTCCTGTGACTTATTCCGGAGAGATAAAGTACTCACCCTCGAAAAAGGTGCCACAAAAACACTCACCGGACACACGTACCGGCAGAATGCTCTCAGTTCCCAGATCCCCGACATTATTGTAGGTACAATCATTAACATCAGCACTGTGATGCCAGATATAAATGGAGTTGCAACAAGTGTTGTGGAAAAAGTTGCAAGAACCAGAAAGACCAGCAATCTCAACCAGTCATTTTTTAACCAATCGGGCCATTTGAGGAAGAGACCTGAAAATTTATTGTTATAGCTTCTGGTTTTTCCTTTCAGAGGATTAAAGAATGATTTACGCTGAATCAGATCTCCGAAAAAAGGCAAAGGACAGATCGTACACCAGAATCTTCCAAAAAATGGGGTAATAATTGCTACCAGGGCAAATAACCAGACCGCCCACATTAAAAGCACTCCGAGGTTCCTGCCTGAAACTTTGGTACCAAAAACCGATGTCAGAATTACTATATAAATCATTACCATAGTAATAATGGTAAGCGTTGCCTGTGTATATCTTGACGTTGCAACTCCTTTTAAGAAACCTGATTTTTTTAGTAAATCTTTGTAGCCGGCTTTCTCATCATTGCTGCTTGTTTCCGGAGCTGCATTTCTGAATACAGATACCAGCCAGATAAATAATATTCCGAAGAGACTGCCCAGACTGAAGACAAGCAAAGTATTGGGTAATATTATAAGCTTGCCCTGTTCAAAAGCATGCATGGGACCACACCATACATGACAGCGGTAATTGCTTTTCGATACTATATAGTTATTAATACCAGGATGCCTGGCTACAATTGTAACTTCTTTTTCAAGAAGAGGTTGAGCAGAAGGATCACTTGTCTTGAAAACTGCTACTTCATCACTGGAGGGAGTGATCTTAACATCTTTATCAAATTCCTGAAGAAAAAACGAATGCCCGGTGTCATCAGTTGAAAAGGTCAGAATTAGCGTATCACCCCTGTTGCATTTTATTACATACGGATCCTTTCCATACCGGAAACTTCTTATATGAATATGGCGGCTGGTTGGTCTTTCTGTGAATGACTGACATATCAAAGCTGCAACCAGTCCAAACCCAAAGATTATTAAGAGATTAAGAAAATGCCTTCCGGTAACTTTCATATTAGAACAATAACATAAAATATTCTGATTTTCACAACTCAGAAAAGAGAATTCTTCAATTTTCAATAATAATTAATTTATTTCAATACGATGCTGTCATAAAGCACATTTAGATTATTTTTGAAGTTAATATTTTCTTCTCCCTAAATACTAAATACAGCTTATGGCAAAAAATAAACCTTCTCCGGGAAATCGTAAAAAGGGTCTGAAAAACCTTATTTTATTAGTTATAGTGTTATTTCTTATTATTGGAATCCCGTATCTGTTGATCAGTTACCAGGCCAAACAAAAAGGTATGACCCGGAGGGAAGTCATAAACCGGATTATAAATAAATCAGGTGCAAAAAACAAGGAATCTGTAGAGCTCAAAGCCAACACTGTGGGAGCAAAAATTGATTTTCTAAACCCGATGCCTGTAGGTCAGAAGTTTACTGAAGCTCCTATGATATCGAATGTTGAAGCAGCCGACCTTGATAAAGACGGTTTAATGGACATAATCGTTTGTGATTGCAGAAGTAACTCGGTTAACTGGATAAGACAATATCCGGCCGGCGTATTCACAGAAACAGTCATTGCAGATAGCCTGAATGCCCCGGCTCATGTTCAGGTAATTGATTTTGACAAGGATGGTGATAACGATATCCTGGTTGCAGTTCTGGGACTGATATTTCCAAGTAATGATAAAATAGGCTCAGTTGTTATTCTCGAAAATGATGGGAAGAATCACTTTAAAAAACATGTAGCTATCGAAAAGACGGCCCGTGTTTCCGATGTCAGGGCAGGGGATTTTGATAAGGATGGAGATCTTGATCTTGCACTCGCACAATTCGGATATGATGATGGTGAAACACAATGGCTTGAGAACCTGGGAAACTGGCAATTCAAAAGCCATGTCCTGCAGAATCTCTCAGGTCCTATTAATGTCATTCCTGTCGATATTGATAAAGATGGTGATCTCGACATAATTTCACTTGTCAGCCAGGAGTGGGAGGAGATTTATGGTTTTATTAATGACGGGAAAGGGAATTTTACATCAAAGCTGATATGGGGCTCTGATAATGAAGACTTTGGTTCCAGCGGGATTTATATCTGCGATCTTGATAAAGATGGTGATGACGATATACTATATACTAACGGAGATGCATTTGATTACATACCGCCCAGAGGTAAACCCTGGCATGGAGTTCAATGGCTTGAAAACAAGGGTAACCTTAAGTTTGAATTCCACAGGATCTGCAATTTCATAGGAGCTTATAATGCACGGCCGGTTGATATAGATAATGATGGCGATCTGGACATATTTTGCGTAAGCGCATTTAACTTGTGGGATAAGCCTGAATCTCAAAGTTTTATCTGGCTGGAGAACACAGGGAATATGCAGTATGTGGTTCATGATATTGCTAACACTCCTACTCACATATTATCACTTGAAATGGCTGACTTTAATAATGACGGATTAATGGATTTTGTAACAGGAGATATGCATGCCTATCCTCCGTTTGACAGAATGGGCCGGGTAACTTTATGGATGAACAACGGCAGTCTGCCCTCCCAAAAATAATATAATATTAAAAGTCCCGGTAAATAGTTTATTTGAGAGTCTTTACACCTGAACCTATGAATAAAAATCTGGTCCTCATACTTATTTCATTTTTATTAGCCGTTGTAATTAATGATGCATCATGTCAGGTTAATCCTGACAGGCAATGGACCTCTTATCGGGGGAAATTCTCTTCCGGCGTCCTGGATAATGCTAACCTTCCCGAATCCTTCGACATTAATAAAATGATCAATGTGAGGTGGAAAACCGGGATTCCCGGATTAGGTCTTTCAAGCCCCGTTATCTGGGGAGACAAATTATTCCTCACTACCTCTGTCAGCAAATCGGACAATCAGGGAATAAAGACAGGTGTCTATGGAGATGGAATGCCTGTTCCCGACAGTTCGGTTCATGACTGGAAGGTCTTCTGTATTGATAAAAACTCTGGAAAGACCATATGGGAACGGACAGCATACACAGGAGTTCCAAAAATCCGGCGTCATCCCAAGTCGACTCATGCCAATGCCTCAATGACAACTGACGGGAATTATGCTGTTGCTTTTTTCGGGTCAGAAGGATTATATTGTTATGATTACGATGGGAAGCTTATCTGGAAAAAGAATTTTGGTGTTCTCAAATCCGTTGCTTACGATTATGTTGCTGCAGAGTGGGAGTTTGCCAGTTCCCCGATAATATACAACGGGGTACTGATAATTCAGTGTGATGTGCTTGAAAATTCATTTCTTGCTGCATATGACCTGAAATCCGGAAAAGAATTATGGAAGACAAAAAGGGACGAATATCCAGGCTGGTGTACACCAAATATCTATAAAGACGGGGATAAAACACGAATCGCTGTGAACGGATATAAGTACCGGGGCGGATATGATTTTGAAACAGGAAGGGTTATATGGTGGATGTCGGGAGGCGGCGATGTTCCGATCCCAACCCCGGTAATTGATAATGGCCTCATATTTTTCAACAGTGCACATGGTCCTTCTTCACCAATATATGCCATTAAAACAAACGCTGTGGGTGATCTCACGCTGAAGCCAACGGGCATCCTGAATGAATATGTGAAATGGAGTATCCCCCGCGGAGGTTCATATATTCATACCTTACTGGTTTACAGAGACCATCTTTATAACATCAACTGGAATGGTACTGTAAACTGTTATGAAGCAGTTTCTGGTAAAGTGCTCTACAATGCAAAACTTGGAAATACGCAAAGCTTTATTGCTTCGCCGGTAGCATCAGATGGAAAACTGTACATAGTTGACGAACATGGAACAGTTTATATTATTAAGGATGGTTCAACCTTTATGAAACTCGCTGAAATACCTCTGAATGACGTATGCTTAACAGCTCCGGCGATTACTGATGGTATGATATTCTTCCGGACTCAGAAATATCTTGTCGCCGTAGGCAAAAACAATTAATCATTCTTTACATAATTAATCATGAAAAAGTACCCGGCATTTATATTATTATTCTCATTTTTAGGTTTTTCGGTAATTGAGATATCCGGTCAGACTAATCCTGACAGGCAATGGACCTCTTATCGGGGGAAATTCTCTTCCGGCGTCCTGGATAATGCAAACCTTCCCGAATCCTTCGACATACTCAACATGATCAATGTAAGGTGGAAGAGGGAAATACCTGGTCTCGGACTATCCAGCCCGGTGATATGGGATAATAAAATATTCATTACCAGTGCTATCGGTCAGGCTGATAACTCAGGATTCAAGCCCGGTATATATGGCGACATTACTCCGGTAAAAGACTCATCAGTGCACGAATGGAAAGTATTTTGTATTGATAAAAATACCGGGAAGACCCTTTGGGAGAGAACCTCATTTAAAGGAATACCCAGAATGAAACGTCATCCAAAATCAACCCATGCAAACACCTCAGTAGCCACTGATGGCAAATATGTCGTTGCTTTCTTCGGGTCTGAAGGCCTTTTTTGCTATGACATGAAAGGCAATCTTGTATGGCAGAAAAACTTCGGACTGCTGCGGTCCGTTTTCTTTGCAGTAAAATCAGCAGAATGGGAGTTTGCCAGTTCTCCTGTTATATATAAAGGTGTGCTGATTGTTCAGTGCGATGTTCTTGAGAACTCTTTTGTTGCAGCCTACAACGTTAAAACAGGAAAAGAGCTCTGGAAAACACAACGTGATGAGTATCCCGGATGGTGTACTCCGAATATCTATACTAACGCCGGCAAGACCTATGTTGCACTTAACGGATATAAAAATAGAGGCGGATATGACTTTGAAACAGGAAAAGAAGTCTGGAAAATGTCAGGTGGCGGAGATATTCAGATACCGACGCCAATTATAGGAAATGACCTGATATACTTTAACAGCGCACACGGGCGATATTCTCCCATAATAGCGGTTAAGACAAATGCTGCCGGAGATATTACTCTGAAGGAAACAGAAACATCCAATGAATATATAAAATGGAGCCTGCCACGAGGCGGATCGTATATGCATACGTTGCTTCTGTATAAAAATCATCTTTATAATGTTAACTGGAATGGGGTATTGATTTGTCTCGACCCTCTTACAGGAAAAGAAATCTATAATGCAAAGCTCGGAAATACAAAAAGTTTTATAGCATCACCGGTTGCGTCGGATGGGAGAATTTATATTGTTGATGAAGAGGGCACAATTTATATAGTGCAGGATGGTGATACTTTTAAGCTTCTCGCAGAAATTCCAATGAATGATATCTGTATGACAGCACCTGCGATCACTGATGGCATGATTATTTTCAGAACTCAGAAGTATCTTGTCGGGGTGGGGAAAAATTGATCATCACTATTCATTCTTTAAGCTTGATATTAAGGAAGTCCTTGTCACAGACCGTACCGACAATAACAAGGCAACTATGCCTGTTGCAAGAATTGCCAGTATCATGATGATCAGAAACAGCCATGGTATGCCCGGGCTGCTTTGTATCGAAACCGAAGTTGCAGCAAGAGCAGAAATGATGCCGGATGATACCCCGGCAAAGAGTATCAGAACCTGATCACTGAGAATCATTTGTTGTATCTGTTTTATACGAAACCCTGTGGCAAGAAGCAGGGCAAATTCTTGTTTTCGCTGGTTATAATTTCTCAGCAGAACAAATCCAAGTCCGGCGATACCTATCACCATTCCAAGAGCGCCGAATATTCCAAATACTGAAAGATAGGTATTGGTAACCTGGTAAAATGAAGCAAGGCGATCAGATGTTTTTTCGATATCCACTCCATAATTCTCCAATCGTTCAGCAAGAGAGTTTTTGTATATATCGATCAATGACCTGTCACCATCTACGAGCATCACCTGACTTCCCGGCACGGAAGGGTAGAATATTGTGAAATTGCGCATGGCAATCAATACATTACCCTGAAATACAGAAGATTGCAGACCTGCTGCAATAATTATTTTCAGTAGCTGACCATTTTCGGCTCTCATAACTAATGTATCTCCTGTTTTTATCTTTAGTCCCCACTCAAGAACCGTCTGATCTGCAATTCCATATATAGTATTATGCACCGGCGGAAGATTCAGGTAATCCCAGGGATTGCCTTGCTTTTTCCCTGCAACGGAACCTGCAAATGAGAATGATTTATTTTTTATGAACACCTCAGGATCAACTCCAAGGATAGGAGGTGACATTATATGATTAAGGTTAAGGCAGCTTGCATCGTTGCCCGCAGATCTTTTTAGGAGGACAAAGCTCATTCCGGAAAGCTGATCACTGTCGAATCCAAGAGTTTTCCTTCCCGGTACGGTATTAGGATCTGCCATTACAGGAATTGAGCTTTCACACCAAAGCAAATATCCGCCGGTACCTCCCGACCTGTTCATCTGCTTTTCACTGAAATTCATTCTGTTGGCTCCAGTTATAAAGACCGTAAAAATGCCGGCAGCGATAAATAGAATAGGAGTGATTGCAACTGAAGGGTTGAATGAATAGAATAAATGTGACAGTTGCTTTCTGTTCTTAATTGAAATCCGGGCGTTAACAGTCCTGCTGATAAAATACTGTCTCCATGAAAGCATAAGTGTAACCAGAAGCATGGCACCGGCGGAAAAAGAAAATAGCATTCGCTGGCTGCTGAATTTTGACGCCATTATAAACAGTGAAACTGTTATGATTGCTGAAACTGACACCAGGGTGGCATTATGAGTTGCTGAGGGAATTGTATATTTCTCCATTCGACCTGTGGTCAGTCGGTTGAGATATCGCTTTATCTTAATAAACATGAGGGTCATTATCGTAAGAAATGTCAAGAGAAAGCCATAACAAATTGGCAGTAAGTTAAAGAAAGCGCCAATCGTATCTGTCTGGACGGCTCCCTTCCATACTGAATTGAGAGCACCTGCAATTGCTAAAGTTACCAGGTATCCGGCGAATGCCCCGGCAAAACAGCCAGTCAGAGCAATCAATCCGCTTTCCATGAACAACAGTCGCAAAATCTGACTGTTTTTAAAGCCGAGGGCAAATAATGTATTTATATGATCTCTTTTGGCATAGAAATATGAAGAGGCAGCAAAAGACAACAAGACCAGTGAAGCCACAATGAGAAAGAATCCAAGGCTTAAAAAAAGAGAACCGAAATCCACACCTGTATTTGCTGCTTTAACCGATTCATCAGCCAGATCGGTGATAATAAAACCCATATCCGCAGGATCAAGCGATCCTTCAAGCTTATCGGTGATCTGCATGGCGGTCATTCCTGCTGGATAGCGCAGCGCGGTAGCAGGTCCAAAATTATTACCCCATAATTCCCTGCCTTTTTCATAAGCTATAAAGGCTTTCGGTGTACCTTTGTATCTTTTCCAGTATTGCTCATCCTTATTCCGTATTTCATCGGTTTTTATCATTACGCCAGCATCCCAGTCTGAACAAGATTCTTTTCCTGAGATCCCTGGAAATTCAGGCATCAGCAGTGAATCCGACCAGATACCTTTCATGTCAACAACTTTCTTTACAATGAACCTGCTGTTTCTTTCAACAAGCTTTTTCAGGGAATCAGGAGAATACCAGTACATTTGAATTGTATCGCCTTCACCAACTGAAAGATCTTCTGCCATCCACCTGTTTATTATCATTCCGTTATCACCGGGGATTTCAGGATAAAGTGCTGCAGGTAAAGCTGAAACAAATGAATACGGAGTAAATTCAGAGCCAGCGACAAACTTGTTTCCAAGGTAAGTAATGACAGGCGAGGAATTCGGGAGAATCTTATTGATCTCATTAATAATTGATCTATCTATAAATATCCTGTCAGATATAAGTTCATATTCACCGGTCTTTGACACCTTTCTTAACTTTAGTCCTATATCGGAAAGCCTCAATGAGCTTTTCAATTCCTGCGATACTTTCTTCAGCGAATTTGAACTTATTTGCTTTATAAGCAGCCGGTTAATCTTCAGTGAATTATCCGGATTATCTTCCAGATCGGAGAGATTCACAAAAATATTTGAAGGTGTGATCTGACTGATTGACAATGAAAAGCTGCCAACCTGATCAGGTGGCAGAATACGTCCGATCTTCATTACAATCGATTTACTTTCATCTTTTGAAGGGGCAAAAGGAGCATCAGAGGGTATGTAGCTTATCTCTTTGTAACGTATCATAATGTCGTCACCCACCTTAGCTCCGAGTATTCCGGCCAGCTTGCTGTTAATAATAATTTCTCCCGGCCTCAGATTTATTGTATCAAATCCCTGGAAACCAAAAAAATCTTCAGTGATACCGTAAATATTTGTGTTGAATGATCCCTTCTGACTATTCAGTACCTGACAGTAACCTTTGGTTTCCAGCAATCCTGTGCTTGAAATACCTGATTTTTCATGCATTCTTAAACCAAGGTCACGACTAAAATATCTGTTTCCTGTACTAATCACAATGTCAGCGTTGCCAAGGCGTTGCGAAGCGGTCCTTATCAGGCTCTCCTTGACAGAACTTCCCGTCAGCAGCGAACCGGTTATTACGGCTGTCAGCAATACGATGATAAGAACCTGGTTTACAACCTGATTTTTATAGAATTTAATTGATTGTATAGCTAACTTTATGCTTAGCATGATAGTAATTCTATTCTGCTATTCTGTTGAGACTTTAAGGATACCTTCCTTCAGGTACAATATTTTTGACATCTTTTTAGCAAGGTTGATTGAATGAGTGGCGAGAATGATTGTTTTGCCAAAATCTACACTCGTTCGTATAAGGAGCTCGCCCAAATTTTCCGCATTTCTTGCATCAAGCGAACCTGTTGGTTCATCTGCAAGAATGATTGAAGGTTTGTTTGCCAGTGCCCTGACAAGCGCAACCCTTTGAGATTCTCCGCCTGATATCCTGAAGGGATATTTGTCTTTCAGATCAGAAATGCCGGTCTTTTCCATCAGTTCCTCCAAATAGTCCTGACTGGCAGAAAGGTCT
Organism: uncultured Bacteroidales bacterium; assembly: GCA_963791065.1. Lineage (GTDB taxonomy): Bacteria > Bacteroidota > Bacteroidia > Bacteroidales > VadinHA17 > LD21. The sequence goes on along the minus strand of CAWBQN010000026.1, from coordinate 18,636 downwards.
TCCTTTGAATGCTTTGAAGCCAGAAGCGGGAGGTATATATTTTCCGAAACGGTAAGATATGGCAGAAGATGATGGTCCTGAAATACAAAACCAATATTTTTGTTCCTGTAATCCGCCGATTCATCCTCTGAAAATCCCGCTATTGCTGCACCTCTGAAGGATATTTCACCTGAATCGGGCTTATCAAGCAACCCTATGATATTCATAAGGGTTGTTTTCCCCGAACCCGATGGACCCATTATGGCAATAGTCTCTCCCTCGGCCACCTCAAGGCAAAGATTATCGAGAACTAAACCGCGCTGAATAAAGGATTTCGAAATATTTTTAATTGAGAGCATTTACTTTTGGTATATGTATGTCACTCTGTTACGTTTACTTCGTGTTCCTTTGTGGTAAAGAATTATAAACTTTGGATAAGCTTTCTGACATTTTCTCAAGTGATAGTTCAGAAAGAACCTTATTTTTTCCCTGTTTTCCCAGCTGAATACGTAATTCATTATCTTTCAGTATTTTCAGCAGGTTTGCTGAAAGTTCCGATACGGTATCAGGTGAATAAGTTAATCCTCCCGAGGTCCTTGAAATGATTTCCGGAAATGCTCCTGTAGCAGGCTGGACAACCGGTACTCCTGCAGCATTTGCTTCAAGGATGTATAAACCGTAACCATCATGCTTTCTGACTGGCACACTCATCACATCTATATTCCTGAAAAACTCCTGTTTGCTGTTACCATGAAATTCCGGATATATTCTTACAAAAGATTTCAGGCCACTTGATTTTATTTTCTTTATCTGCTGAGCAATAAAAGGTTTATCATCACCAGTGTACCCGCCAGAAACGTGAAGGGTCAGTCCCGGGAGATAATCAGCTGTTTTCATCTCAATAAAAGCATCTACAAGCTTGTCAAAACCGTTCTGAGAGCTTATTCTGCAGAAATATCCTACAGAGGGATAATTATCTCTCTTTTCAGAATTTATCTGACCAGCCGGATCAAATCCAAGTGGGATAACGTGAAAATTGGCTCCGGAAATTCCTGTTTTTGAAATGAACAGCTCTTTATAATAATTACTGGGGGTAAGGAACGCATCAACATTCGATGCTTCAATAGATATCAGATTCCATGCTCCCGACTGGTAAGGTTCTGCCATTTCGTCTATCCAGTCGTCTTCATTAAGAAGAGAGCAAACAATTTTTACATCAAGCTTCTTCTTGATCTGTCGTGCCAGGCCGATTATAAGGGCATTAGAGAGATGAATGATATCAGGTTTTCCGTCTTTTGTCAGATAATCCACCAGCCGATTCAGTTCCTTTTCAGGAAATGCATTTTCGCCTTTTATCATATTAAGAGTCATTTCTTCAAGACCCTCTGTCCTGGTTGTACCGGCTCTCTGAGAGGCCATCTTAAGCATTGGTGCGGAATCAAACATTTTCTCCAGAAATACCGGCATATTTTTGAGGAACGGGACTTTTTCTCTCAGATACATCGATATCGCACCGAAAAAGACATTTTTATCCATGCCTGTTTCGTTATCCGGACCATCAGGAGGAAGATACAATGGTATAGCGGAAGCGCTAATCCCCGGGACCTTTCGGATAGCCCTGAGGTAGATCATATCACGATAACAATTGCCGCAATAAAATGAACCTCCCGAACCTGTGATGAGATAGACTATTTTCATGTTATTTAATATTCCTCTGAGGACCTCTTCTCTTTGCCTCTCCCTAAATCCCTCTACCCAGGGGGGATTCCCTTGTTCCCCCTTCTCACCTGGGAGAAGGGGGCAGGGGGCAGTGTTCTTTGATTTATTGATGTATGACATGAGTTCAGGCAACTCCAAAAGCCTGAACCAGCTTTCCATTGAAGCAAGGTCAGAACATGATATTGGGGTTACTAAACAAGGGATCGACAAAAAATTTAATGAGCATACTCTTGGGTTCTTAAAGAGTTTGATTGAAAAGCAACTGTCGGTAGAATTAGATCATCAGATTGATGCGGGATGGCTTAGTTCATTTAAGAGGGTTACTATTAAGGACGGAACGCGGTTTAACCTTCCGGAAGAATACAAAGATTATTTTCCTGGTTCTGGGGGTAGTGGTTCTAGCTGCAGGAGCATGTCTGCAATTTGAGTTTGATTTAAAAAGTGGCCATGTCACAGATCTAGATATTACAGCTTCCAACAGACCAGATGTCAAAGATGCTTTGGAGCTCTTGGACAATGTCAAAAAAGGCGATCTGGTCATAAGGGATCTTGGGTATTATGCTTTCAATTCTTTTATCAATATCTTAAAAAAGGAAGCCTTCTTTATCTCCAGGCTAGGAGCCAAAACAAATGTTTTTGAGATGAGTTGTGGGGACCTATAAAAAACTTGATTTTAAAGCTGTCTATAATCAGATGAAGAGAGGCAAGCTATCGAGGATCTACAAGGATGTATTTATTGGATTCCGAAGAAAAGATACCTGTTCGGTTGGTAATAGAACTTATGCCTGATGATATCTATGAGGAGAGTATGAGAAAAATCCACAAACTACATAAGAAAAAAGGTTATAAAACCAGTGAAGAATATAAGTTTCTAGCCCGGTTCAATCTCTTCATTACCAATGTGACCAAAGAGGTGTTACCGGATGAGGTTATATCTTCTCTTTACAGGATGCGCTGGCAAATCGAGTTGATCTTCAAGATATGGAAATCAGTATTTGGCATACATCATATTCGCAAAATGAAGTACCAACGATGGCTATGTCTGTTACACTTCAAGTTACTCATGATGATAGTTAATTGGAATATAATCATGGCACAGATGAGGTATGAGAGGCCAAAGAGAATTTAACTCCCAAATGCCATTAATCTGCCATCTTCTGTCAGAATATAAAACTTCCCGTCAACCACCGCCGGAGAGCTGCTTACAGGGGTACCTGCGTTGAAGCTCCAAAGCTTTTTCCCGTCGGACAGCCTTAGTATATAGATGAATCCATCCATTCCTGTAAAGAGAACCTGCGTTGATGATATTACAACAGAACTTACTATTCTTCCGTTTGTCCGAAATTTCCATAACAACTTACCATCGGCAGAGTTATAACAATAAAGATACCTATCCTCACTGCCTATTACAACAGAATTATTTCCGATTGCCGGAATTGACATTATCGAGCCTCCTTCTCCGGTTCCCTGAATCTTCCAGATGATCTTCCTGGTCTTGATGTTAACACAATATATTGTACCGTCATAATCCCCGAAATACGCCAGATTGCCCGAAAGGGCGGGAGAGGAGGCAATATATACACCTATATTAATGGTATCATTTTCCTTACCTGTCAGAGGATCCACAACTCTTAACATCCCGTCACAACCTCCGAACACTATTTTCCCGTTCAGTATTGCAGGGGTCCCGTTAATATAGTTTTCAGTCTCTACCTTCCAGAGAGATTTGCCTGTGTGAGGATCTACACAATGAAGGTAATAATCATAGCTTCCTGTTACAATTCCTGACCTGTTGCCTTCAGTCCATACATTAGCGGAGCCGGCAATCTGATTATCAGTAGTATATGACCATATTGCGTTGCCGGAAAATTTGTCAATTGCTCTGAGGATTCCATCGCTGTTTCCAAATACCACCTTATTTCCAAATACCATTGGTGCGGCATCAATTGAACTTCCTGCTTCATATTTCCATTTTATCTTTCCGTCGGAGCTGACCGCTATAAGAGACCCTTTATCATTTCCAAAATAGACGGTTCCTTCACTAATCACCGGCGAAGATTTCGTCGTTGCACCTGTTTTGATGCTCCACAGAAGCCTGGGTGACAGAGGAAATGCCGATTCTGTCTTTCCTGCCAGATCTGCCTTTCCTCTGAATAATGGCCAGTCGTTGCTTACAGTTTGGGCAAATGCTGATAAATAACAAACTATGGAAAAGATGATTGTCGAAATATATTTTTTTTGCATTTTCTTCATTATAAATCCGCGCTAGCAGTCGGTGTTCGCAAACTTAAAGCACCTGTCGGGCATATCTCAACAACCTCTATACTTCTGGTCCTCAGTATATTTTCAAAGTCCTCAGTAAGAGGCTCTGAGATTATACTGACAAATCCCCGGTTTATAAAGCAAAGTGCCGGTTCTTCCTTTAATTCCTCACAGAGTCTCACACAAAGACCGCATTTAATGCATTTTGCGTTCTCAAAGATAAGTCCTGTTTTAATATTAATCTTCTTTTGAATAGGAGCATTAATCAGTTTCCTTTTCGGATCTTTGACAGCTAATTCATCGGCCATGAGTCGCAGTTTACAATCCACACCAGCGCGGCAATCACAATGCATGCAACTCTCAGACTCCCGGGCTGCAGATTCAAAATTTGTAATCTCCCTGAAACGACTAAGGTCATTTTTGCATTCTTTAAGCCATTCTTTCAGTTCATATTGCTCAATTGTGCCAATACGTGACGAAAAGCGTTTTAGTGCTTTTTGCGGTGGAAGCTCATGGGCAGGCGATGCATCGTCCTTATTGATTTGTCCGTAGACAAACATTTGCATATTACGGATTGATACAGGAGTATCAACTTTTTTTCTCCGGCAGGCATTCTCACAATATCCCTTGCAATCAAAGCATTTTAATACTGAAAATTTTGTCTGACTTATAGAAAGATTGACGGCACCATCCAAATCATCAGCACTTAAAAACCTGTTCATCAAAGGAATATCATATCCTTCCGGACAAACAACTTTACATTGTGCCTCACATTCGGCCCGATGCTCAGACAATAGAAGTTCCACTGATTTTTTTCTTATGGTTATTACATCTTCAGAGGTAGATTCAATGTCCATGCCATCCTGTACCAACGCAGAACATGAGGGTAAAAAATTGCCTGTTCTTTTATCTTTTACCATGCAAACCATACATGAAGAATAGTGTGGTAATCTGTCTGAAAAGCACAGGGAAGGAATATGTATTCCGGCATCTCTGGCAACATCCATGATGGTTAAACCTTCAGCGGCTTCAAAATCAATATTGTCTATTTTAATTCTAAGCATTAATATTTACTATTTCAATAGCCTTTTCAGGACAAACAGTTCTACAGTTATCACATTTAGTGCATATTAGCTGATCTATCTCATGTTTTTCATAAGGTTTAAACGGAATTGCTTTTACAGGACAATCCTGCGAACATTTTGTGCAGCCTGTACAATCATCATTTATTTGATATTTGATGAGAGCCTGGCATTTGTTTGCCCTGCAGATCCCTTTTGTATGTTCCTCATATTCCTCCCTGAAATATTTCAAACCTGTAAGTACCGGATTGGGGGATGTTTTTCCAAGGCCGCATAAGCTGCCTTCCTTAACGAATTTGCATAGTCTCTCAAGCTCATCAATATCATCTAAAGTGGCATTACCCTCTGACAATGAACTAATAATATTGAGCATCTGTTTTGTACCAATTCTGCAAAAGGTACATTTCCCGCACGACTGTTTATGAGTAAAAGTAAGGAAGTATTTTGCCATATCGACCATACAGTCAGTGTTGTCAAGTACTACCATTCCACCTGAGCCCATCATTGCACCCATCCTTGTAAGTTCTTCATAGTCAATTGCAATATCCGCAAGACTTGCAGGAATACAACCACCTGAGGGACCACCGATCTGAATGGCTTTAAAAGTTTTACCATCAGCAACACCGTCTCCGATATTCTCAACTATTTGCCGGATTGTTGTTCCCATGGGCACTTCGATCAGACCACCTTTTGAAATTTTCCCTGCAAGAGCAAATACTTTTGTCCCCTTGCTTTTTTCAGTTCCTATTGATGCAAATGGAGCTGCACCATTATTGATTATCCATGGAACAAGTGAAAGGGTCTCAACATTATTAACGAGCGTAGGTTTGTTCTTATATCCTTTTACGGCAGGGTAGGGAGGCCTGATATGCGGGGTTCCACGCTTACCTTCAAGAGAAGCGATCAGCGCGGTTTCCTCTCCGCAAACAAAAGCACCGGCACCCTCAAAAATATTAATGTCAAACGAAAATGAAGTGCCAAAAATATTTTTTCCGAGAATTCCGTTTTCATAACAAGCTTTCAGTGCTATCCTTACCCTCGTTACAGCTAACGGATACTCTGCCCTGATATAAAATATCCCTTCGCCGGCTCCTGTCGCATAACCTGCAATGACCATTCCTTCTATAACGCGGTAAGGAAATGATTCAAGAAGCATTCTGTCCATGAACGCCCCGGGATCACCTTCGTCACCGTTACAAACTACATATTTTGTGTCACCGTTTGAATTTGCTGAAATATCCCATTTTTTACCTGTCGGAAAGCCTGCCCCTCCGCGACCCCGAAGGCCGCTCTCTGTTATAATTTTAATTATCGATCCCCGATCAGAGTCCTTAAGACATTTTTTTAATGCATCATAACCCCCTGACAAACAATATTCATTGTAGGATTCCGGAGAAAGCATACCATTGTTTTTAGTGGCAAGATGAACCTGGTGGTTCAGGAAGTTATCAAGATATTTCTCTCTTTGTTCAACAGGCAGATTCACCTGCCCGGTAAGCTTGTCTTCAGATAGAAATGTATCGACCAGGTCATTTATTTTGTACCTGATCATTTTATTCAATTTCCTGGGCTTAACATGTTTCAGAAGAATCTCTTCCACCCTTGCTTTAGACACTTTTGTATACCTGGAATGGATCTCATCTTTTGTAACAATCTCCATTAAAGGAGTCTGGTTGCAAACGCCGACACATCCGACCTGTTTTAATCTGATATTGAGATTATATCTTTGTTTAATTTCAAAAATTTCAGACACGATTTCCTTACTTCCTCCGGCAACACAGCATGAACCGATTCCTACCCTGATCTCAGCATCTGCTTCCTGGCTGGCTTCTTGTTCCTGAATCATGGTACTCATTTTACCCTGATGCAGAAAATCATAAATTATTTCATCAACTTGTGTTGTTTTCACATGACCATATGTCTTGCCGTCAATCTGAACAACCGGAGCCAGTGTGCAGCAGCCCAAACAAGCTACCTCCTCAATTGAAAAAAGATTATCAGGAGAAGCATTTTTTGAATCATCAATTTTCAGAACTCTTTTAAACGCATCGGATATCAACGGACTGCCTTTTACATGACATGCTGTTCCTGCGCATATTTTGATTGTATGCTCGCCAACAGGGAGATGACGGAACTGGGTATAAAATGTTGAAACTCCCGATATTTGTTCGGGTGTGATATCAGTTACTTTACATATATATTTAAGAGCCTCTGAGGGCAGCCAGTTAAGCCTTTTCTGAACCTCCTGGAGTATCAATATAACATTCTCAGATTCACTGCCCGTAATAGCCAGAACCTCATCTATTACTTTAGATATATCTACCTGCGGATTCTTTTCGCATTCACAGGCGCTGGACAATATGTTTGATTTATCTGTTTTCAATTCTTCGAAATACAATAGAGGTTTTTCGTTCCCCTGATATAAATTTTCTTGTCAGAAAAGGCAGGAGAGCAATCGGCGCTCTCACCAAGAGGAGAATCACCGATATGAGTGAATTTATCTTCTGCTTTGACTATATGCATGATACCAGCTCTGTCAAGCAGGTAAACCATTTCATCTGCTATTATTGGTGAGGCATAGAATGGATCCTGGAAATAATGAGTCCATACTGTATCTCCTTTCAATGCATTGTAGCAGGCAACGTCTCCATTTCCTGTAGATAAGAATAAGAACTTATCTGTAGCAACAGGGCTCGAAACATCAGGAGTATATGTATTGTCTTCCCAGGCAATCGAGACTCCGTTACCGGGTTTAATTGCTGCCAGCTTTGCATAATCAGTTACAGCATATGCAAGGGTACTATTAACTGCTACTGATGGCGCAACATCACCGCTCATACATTCTATTTCCCAGAGTTCGGTTCCTGTTACCGGATCATAACCACTGACGAAAGGATTACCGTTTATTATTACCTGAGTTTTTCCGTTAAAATACCCGAGTACCGGGGATGACCATACTGCACGTCCCTGCCGGGGAGTTTCCCATTTCTGATCACCGGTTCCGAGGTCAAATCCATTAAGTGATATTTTGGAATTGCTATCGAATTGGACGATCAGAATATCTTTATATATGAGCAGTGATGATGAGTAACCGTAACTGGTTTCAGGTACCCCTATATTTTTTGCCCAGATCTGTTTTCCATCCAAATCAAAGCAGGCCAGGTTGCCATTTGCAAAAACAGCACACACAACTTTGCCATTTGAAGCTGCTGTTGATACAGCCAGACCAGCTTCGGCATCTGTCTTTGGTGGTACAGCAGGTTCTCCAGGAACATTGGACGCAGAGCCAGTCCACAAAATTTTTCCACTATTCTTATCGATGCAATATATTTCACAAACTTTATCCTTCACACCTGTAATAAAAATCCTATCACCCCAGATAACAGGAGAACTCTTCCCTTTCCCTGGCACCTCCAGTTTCCATTCAATATTTTTTCCCGATTCTCCATTCCATTCGGTCGGATAACCTGAGCCGCCTGCAATACCACGACTATCCTGTCCACGGAAAAATGGCCAGTTTGTTTTATCAGGTTTAGAAGCTTTGTTGTCTCCTCCAACTTCACTCTTAGCTGTTCGTGAAGAATTGCCCGATATATCGGGAAGATCCGCCCGGAGAAAAAAAGATGCTGCCACAGCTAATATAAAAACCACAGTGACTGAAGAAATGAGATATTTTCTGTTCCTCTCGCGATTCAATATGGAGCTGGGTTTTGAATCAGTGAGCACCGGATTGAGTTTCTCATTTTCTGTAATAAGCCTCTGACATATTATGAATACAATAACTCCTGCAATCAGAAGGTATGAACCGGCTTCAACCTGCCACCTTGAACTGAAATAGGCTTTCCGGGCCATCAGATCCATGGCTCTGACCTGTGCTGCTTTTGCAGCATCTGACGGATCCTTGTCATACTGCTCCTTCACCGAAAGCAAAACCGGATTATCCAATGGATTCACAGTTTTTAACTGGATCAGAGCGAAGATCATGGTCAGAGCAACGATAAGCGCAAATCCTCCTGCAATCTGACTGACAATTTTCAGAACCCGGATATCTTTTTCATTTAAAGCAATCTTCATTTTAAACTTTCACTTGAATTGGACAATATTTAAAACATCTACCGCAACTATAACACTTCCCCTGGTGTGGCTTATATTCGCTTCTCTTACTTCTTATTGTCAATGAGATCATTCCTATACCGAATGAAATTCCAAGAAATGCACCTGCCCAGGGTGAGCCTTTTATGTATCGATTAATTATTAATTCTTCATCTTTAAATAGTTCCGATTCTGTTTTGCCCGATTCTTTGAATGCCACAACATCTTTCAGGGTAGTTTCAATTCCGGTTTTTTTCTCACTTCTGATCTCCCTTGCCAGTCTGACAGTACTATTAGCACCTGACAAGGCAGGAGCTAGGTTATAAAGTAAAAATGCCCCGCTGAATGCAAAGACTGGCACAAGAATAAAGTAGAGAATAAACCTTTTTCTTGATCTCTCAGGTTCTTCCCTGGTCTGATCAGTATCAGCAGGGAGGATGGCATCATAGGGACAGGCTTCCTCACAAAGCCGGCAATTCGTGCATTCAGCTGGTGTTATTGTCAGATGTTTCCCTGCAAACCGTGAAAAGATATTGAGAAGGACTCCGTAGGGACACAGATATCTGCAATATGGCCTGTTGACAAATATTCCTGCCAGAAGCAGCAAGGCTCCAAATATTATCATAGTATAGGGGGCATCAAGTCTGAATATACCAATAAAAGGATCATATTTGCAGATCATGAACTGACTGTTTGTGGCTGAGAACAATATTGCAATCCCGAGATAAATAAATGGTACAAATGCAAGGATCACTTCCACTGGTTTTGGCAGTTTGACGGGTTTTAAACCGGTTAATTCCTGAATAGCACCAAGCGGACAAACTCCCGCGCAAAATACACGTCCGTAAGCAAGAGCGAAGAGGAGTGGAATAATAAAGAAAAGAAGAGCGGTAACCGGAATAGAGTAGCCGGTATTAAACAATGCCAGCGATACATTCTGAACCGAACCTACCGAACAGATGCAGCCTTGTCTGTAAAAACCGAAATATGCCACGGAAAATACCGACATCCATATCAGGCCCTGTCTTGAACGCTTTTTCAATGCAAGCCAGGTTGTTATTATCAACGCACCAATCAATACTACAACATCAAGATACTCCAGCAACCGGGCTCTCGGAACAGGCATCTGGTTGGTGGGATAGATATGACCTGATTCAAATTCAGGCCTGGGAAACCTGTCCTGGGCAAAGAGAACCACATGCCAGCATAAAAGCAGTACAAATAATATATATGGTAAGGCTTTCTTCATCAATCGTTTTTCGTTTCGTGTTTTTTCTCTGTGTAACTCTGTGCTTCTCTGTGTCTCTCTGTGTAAGTTCTTTTTTGATTTCGCTTTGCGTACTTTGCGGTTACTGAATTTATTTTTTATTTTTTGGGTGCGTCTTTAGGTAAATATGCAATCCTGGCAGGAATTCTTGAAATTGCATTCGAAGGGCAGGTTCGTGCAATTGAACATTCATTGCAGTTCAGGCACCTGTCATGCCGGATCTGCATATAAAGTGATCCGTTCCCGAAATCGCCGCATCCCTTGACACATTTAGCGCAACCGTCACATAGCTTTTCATTGATGGTATATTCAAAATACGGTTCCTCTACGAATTTTCGGGTAATTGCTCCGGTCGGACATAGCTGGTTTTCCGCGCCTGTACTTATAGTTTTCACTCCCTGACGGAGATAGCCTCCGCAAAGATCGCAATAACCACACATTCTGAACGCGTGGACACATTTTGAGGCAGAAGGAGTAAGGACGCAATTGGTTTTGCACTGACCGCATTGAGTGCATTTGAACGGATCGATCTGCCAGACATAACCCGAAGCCGAGGTTTTTTTTGCAAGAAATGCCGGGATTATTATCAGGGGTACCGCCACAATCACCTTCCCTGCAGCTTTCACAAAATCGCGTCTTGACTGATATTTATTTTTGCCGGCCTTCATGAATGGTCTGTTTAGTACTTATTACAGTCTGTTTTGCCGTTGCAAATTCCCTTACCGGCACAGGTTGTGCAATCGTTCGTTCCCACAACTTTCTTTCCGAGCGAAATGGCAATTATAGCAATCAGCAGAAGCAGTATATATCTGCCGAGTCTTTTTAATAATTCATTTCTGGTCATAAAATATGTTGCTTGTTACTGGTTACTTGTTGCTTGTTGTACATTTTCCCATCGTGTTCCTTTGTGAATTACTTTGTGTTCCTTTGTGGTTGAATATTTTTTTTACCACAAAGGTGCTCAAAGGTTTGCGCTAAGGATCACAAAGGTTTTATAAATAAAGTTTTGAATCCTTCATATTTATTTTCTTTTAAATATATATAGTCTCGAGTCAGCCGGATTGGCAGCATAAATAGTTTTACCATCACTGGAAGCCACATCCAGAGGGACGGATTTAACAAAGCTATTTTTTGAATTGACATACTCAACGAATTCACCCTTTTTGTTCAGGATCTTGATCCTGTTAATTCCTTTCTCAGCAGTCACAAATCCGTCAGGAATGATTGCGAAATGAGGAGGAGCACAACACCCGCAGAATAATCCCGGAGCAGTCCCGGCTTCTCCAAAATAGGTTTTTACCGCACCATCAATTGTCCGTGTTTCAATGCGGTGTTTCCCTGTATTTGCAACAAAAAGATTATCATCGTTATCGAGGGCTACATCAAAATAAGGACTTGGGATAACAAATTCTTTTTTATTCTGACCTATCATTTTTTTAACCTCGCCACCTTTATCCAGAATAAAGACCATTTTATTTCCGGCATCGGCAACTGCAACATATTTCCGGTTTGAGCTTAAAGATGTAATGAGAGAGCTGTCTTCAAAAGGTCCCCATTCATTTAATATTCTGCCAGCGAAATTCAAAACATATATCATACTTGATGTTGATGCATAAATAGTGTCGCCATAGTTTGAAAGCGATGTTACAGGCGATTTGGTTTTCTTTTTCCACACGAGATTCAAATCCTTGTCATAACACGACAGGAATGAAGTTCCTCCAAGATATATTTCTCCATTTGGAGTCACTGTTACTGCTTTAAGAGAACCTTCACTTACCTTGAAAACATTTGAGATCTCCCAGGCATCAGATATCTCGTGAGATTCCACTGTCACAGGTTCACTTTTAGCAGCCAGAGACGGCTTAACGGAATCAAATACTATATACCCCATGAAAGCGAGTATAACCAACACAGATAAAATTGTTATCAGATTCTTTTTCATTTTCGGTTCATTTACCAATATTCAAACAAAGCAAATTTCGTGAATCTCTCATAATGAGGTACTTACCGGCTATAGCCATCGGACCCCATGCCTCAATCCCTTTCAATATTTTATGACTCGCCAACAATGTGGCTTTGTTATCCTGAATCTTATAAAAGTAAAGATTTCCGTCATCATCCAGAAGATATAATTTATCACCGCTCACAATATATGGTCCCAGTCCGCGTCCAAACCTGTATTCTTTGCCGCTCGACCACACTGCTGTTAAAAGGTCTGTCTTTTTATAGCAGACAAGCTGCTTTTTCAGTGCTCCGGCATTTTCAGGAAGAACACTCCAGATATAATTTCCGATGATTACGGGAGTTTGTTGATCGCTGGCGAGTCCATTTGTAGCTTTGTGCTGTTCCCTGACGATGGCAGAATACCCCGATGCTGCACTACTTATAACGATTCTTGCACCTCCGGCTCCATAGCTTCCAAAAACAGCAATTTCGTCATTTCCAAGAAAGATTGGTGAGGCAGCAGTTGTGGCCGGGCTCCAGTCTGTAGTAACCCACATTAGCTTGCCTATATCAGGTTTCTCTGCAGATACTCCACAGACTCCTCCAACTGCATTATATACATACATTCTTTTTCCAAGAATTGTCATCGGCATTATAGAGTTGTGCGACATTCGCAAAGAATCAGGATTAGGTGTTTCCCAGATTATTTTTCCTGAAGCACAATCCACACCTATCATCAGAGCTTTCCCGCCAGGTGCAAGAACAGCTATATCATTATCGATCATAGGACATTGTCCCGTATAAAAGTCGGGAGTAATTCTTCCTTTCTCTGTCCCCGGGATACCAAACTCTTTTTCGAGATCAATTGACCACAGCATTTTTCCGCTGTATGGATCAACACACATTACATGAGATCGTGGTCCGATTGTAACGAGATATTTGTCGGTAACTGCAGGAATCGTTCTTGAGTACCCGTGATTTCGTTTCAGATCAACATAATACCACCGCCTCCAGAGTTCTTTTCCCGATGAAAGTGAAAAACATCTCAGCACATCAGCCTTTTTTCTTTCATTATAATCGAGAAGGTATACTCTGCCGTTATGTACTGCCGGTCCGGCATATCCTTCACCAAGAGTTGCTCTCCAGAGTATTGAAGGTCCGGAAGTGTCCCAATTCTCGGATAGCGGAGTTGTATCTTTATTAATATTATCAAAATCAGTGCCCCTGAAACGTGGCCAGTCACCGGGCACAATTGCATCCATCGCCGAGAGAGTATCAAAAAATTCTCCGATATTCACTGTATCTGGACGGACTGCCATTTTTGGACGTTCGTCCATGCCGGGAATTCTTTCGGAGACCGGCAGAGGTTGATTCTTAAAGATCCACCAAAGGAATACTGCTCCAAATACTAAAATAGTCAGAAATATGTAGATTATGTTTCTTTTATCAGGGAACATAGGCTCCTTCAGGAATTTTCACTCACCAGATTAAATAAAACGCAGAATTACACTTTTTAATATAATTCTGTCAGACGCTTTTTATATTATACACCATCAGAACCTTTCCATGCCTGATATAAAGCTTTTTATTATGTATGACAGGATGTGCCCAGTATGGTCCTGATCCTTTGGATATTTTAAAGCTGCTTACTAAATCGAATTTATCAGGATTTGCCTTAACCAGACCCACAAAACCTGATCGTTCATCATAGATATATAGCATATCTTCAGCAGAAATGATCGAGCCTTTGCATTTCCAGTGCTCTTCATATTTTTTCTTACCAGTATTCCAATCTATGCAACACCAGTTTCCATCGTTATTGTTCAACCAGTTTGACCCGTAGATATTACCTTTAACAAGTACCACACCCCCGTGATGAACGTCCAGAACATTATCTGTCCATGCTACTGTTGCATTATTACCGCCATCCGTTAAACTGAGCATTACGGCTCCATGATCATAACCCCCGGTGACATAAATTTTCCCATCGGAATAAAGAGGGGTAACGCATTTTATTACTTCAGCTTTTGCGGGGTTAATGTCAAGATGCTTTATTTTCCATACTATATTCCCATTTGAAGGATCAACTGCAAAAATATAGCTGCTTGAAACATTAATTATTAATCTCTTTCCCTTGAAATTTATAAGGATAGGAGAAACGTACGCGGGAGAATCCTTAAGGCTTGCAGATTTCCAGATTAAAGTACCTGTCTTTTTATCCAGAGCGATAGTCATAGTCAATGGTCCGCCCGGCGTGAAATAAAGTTTATTTCCATCTATGAGAAGTGATTCGGCAATGCCCCATTGTTCAAAGGTTCCTTTGTATGTTTCACTGGCTTTGACCGACCAGATAATTTTACCGGTATTTGCGTCAACACAAGCCAGATCACCCGATCCGCTGGATACATAAACGCTGTTCCCTTCGACAGTGGGAGTACATCTGCTTTCAGGAGTGGCTCCTTTCCAGGAACGTCCATAGGGTACCTGCCATTTGATTTTTCCAACAGTATCTAATGCAAATAATACATCGTTTTTTCCAATCATTCCGGTTAAAAATATTGAGTTTTGCCCAAATGTTACCGATGAAAAGCCCGGAGCCAGATCCTGGTTGAACCACAGCAAAGAAGGACCCGCTTCAGGCCACGATTTAAGCAATCCGGTTTCGGCAGATACCCCGGTTCTGTTTTCCGGTCGCCATTCGCTTATTTTTTGACCCTCAGATAATTGTAATAAACAAAATATTAAGGAGATAGACGCTAATAAATTTTTCATTTTGTGATTGATTTAAATTCAGGAACAAAATTATCAGGATTTTGCAGACTTCAATAAAACTATGAAGCTCAATTATATTAATAAATGTTAAAGAAAGACTTAATATGACTTTTGTCATATTAATAATATTTATTAAATAAAGCTGATATGTATATTTCATTCACTTAATCTATATATTTGCTTAAATATTATCTTGATTTGATTAAATTAAATAACAAAATGATTTTATGAATTGAAATAAATGTTAGCTTTGTACCTTTTAGTCTAAAAAGAAATTAAACTGATAAACTGATTTATATGTGTGGAATTATAGGAGTATTTGATCTGAAAGTCAATCATATGGAATTAAGATCGACTGTTCTGAAAATGTCGAAAAAAGTAAGACATCGTGGTCCTGACTGGTCCGGTATATTTTATTGCGAGAAAGCTATCCTTGCTCATGAAAGGTTATCCATAGTTGATCCTCAGTCGGGCAAACAACCATTGTACAGTAAGGATTGCAACCTTATACTTGCAGTAAACGGTGAGATCTATAATCATCAGGAGATCAGGAAACGATATGAAAAGACTTACGAATTTCAGACTCATTCCGATTGCGAAGTGATCCTCCCGCTTTACAGGGATAAGGGTCCTGCTTTCATCGAAGAATTAAATGGGATATTCGCTTTCGCATTATATGACAGGGTCAAAGACTGCTATTTTATTGCCCGTGATCATATAGGAATAGTTCCTTTATACGTTGGATGGGATCAGTTTGGTAACTTTTATGTAGCATCTGAACTTAAAGCCCTTGAGGGAGTCTGCAATAAAATAGAGGAATTTTTGCCAGGTCATTACCTCTACAGCAAGGATGGTGTTATGACAAGATGGTATAAACGTGATTGGGAAAAATACTCGGCAGTTGAAAATAACAGCACAAGCATTGAAGATCTAAGACTGGCGCTAGAGGCATCAGTTCACCGCCAGTTAATGTCAGATGTGCCATATGGAGTTCTGCTTTCGGGAGGGCTTGATTCATCAGTGGTCTCAGCTATAGCCAAGAAATTTGCACCAAAGAGAATTGAATCGGAGGACAAAAGTGAGGCCTGGTGGCCACAATTACACTCATTTGCTGTCGGGCTTGAGGGTTCTCCAGATCTTGCCGCCGCCCGAAAGGTCGCCAAACATATCGGAACGATCCATCATGAAATTAATTTTACTGTTCAGGAGGGACTTGATGCATTAAGGGATGTGATATATCACATTGAAACATATGATGTTACGACAATAAGGGCATCCACTCCGATGTATCTTCTGGCAAGGGTTATAAAATCAATGGGAGTAAAGATGGTCCTGTCAGGTGAAGGAGCCGATGAAATATTCGGAGGTTATCTCTATTTCCACAAGGCTCCTTCTCCCGAAGCTCTTCACGAAGAAACTGTAAGGAAACTCAGCAAACTTCATTTATATGATTGCCTTCGTGCAAACAAATCTCTGGCTGCATGGGGTGTGGAAGGCCGTGTACCCTTCCTGGATAAAGAGTTTATGGATGTTGCGATGCGTCTGAATCCTAAAGATAAGATGATAAACAAGGATCGTATTGAAAAATGGGTTCTCAGAAAAGCTTTCGAGGATTACCTGCCTGCCAGTGTGGCATGGCGACAAAAAGAACAGTTCTCAGATGGAGTCGGTTATAACTGGATCGATTCGCTGAAAGAACTTACTTCACATGAAGTGACTGACGATCAGCTTGCAAATGCAAAATATCGATTCCCGATAAATCCGCCAATGTCGAAGGAAGAATATTTCTACAGATGTATTTTTACAGAGCATTTCCCTTCAGATTCTGCTGCATTATGTGTCCCATCAGTACCATCAGTGGCCTGCAGCACTCCTGAAGCTATTGCCTGGGATGCATCATTTAAAAACCTGAATGATCCTTCAGGAAGGTCGGTGAAGAATGTGCATATTGATTCATATAAATAAAATTTTATTCTGTATTAGCAGGGACATGCCATGGCATGTCCCTACAGTCTCTATAAACGTTATTGTAGGGCCACGCCATGGCGTGGCCTTACATAAAACCTTTGTGCTACCTTGTGTACAACCGTTGTATCTTTTGTGTTTAGGGTTATAATAAATATGTCCGCACCTGTCTCATTCTGGTACACTAATTCATTACATACTATTTCTAAATATTTAATAATATGAACATTATATTAGTGGCATAAGTCTTGTATCTCATAACCGATACAAAATCTGCACTAATTTATGGATCGTCCGGTTTCAAAAGAACACAAGAGAAAATTACTTATCAGACAGATCGGTGTTGTTTCAATAATAATAGCTGTTCCGCTTTTAATCATTCTTTTCCTTAAAAGTGTTTTTGTTCCTTCTGTAAGTATTTCCCAGGTTTCAACTGGCATTTCTGACAAAGGCGATATCCAGATCACAGTTCAGGGTTCAGGTAATGTGATACCGGCGTATGAGGAGATTATTACTTCACCATTCAAGAGCAATATTGTAAGAATCATTAAAAATCCTGGTGATAAGGTATTTCCGAAAGATACCCTTCTGATCCTTAATAATAAGCTGGCGGAGAATGATCTGAACATGCTTACAAATGAACTGGCTCTTGAAAATATTCGTATTGATAAACTTAAGATTGAATTACAACAGCTCAGGGAGGATTTTGAATTCAGCCGAAAGATTAAAGAAATTAAAGTTGAAAATGCAAGGCTTGAGTATGAAGGGGAGGTCACACTTAATAAAATGGGAGGCAGTCCTGCTTCTAATGTAAAAAAAGCAAAAACGGCATGGGATATAGAGCAACTCGAGAACAGCCAGGCTCAATACATTTTCAATAATCAGGTAAATGCCAAAAATAACGGAATAAGGGAACTGGAGACTGAAATCAATATACAGAAAAATAAGATCATAAAAGCAAAAGATCTTGTTGACCAGGCTTATGTAAAAGCACCCTTTCAAGGTGATCTTAGCTGGGTGATTGATCAACCCGGGGCTTCGGTATCAGAAGGTCAGCAGATCGCAAGGGTCGCAGATATTTCAAGCTATAAACTTAAAGGAACTATCAGCAATGCCTGGGCAGGAAGGGTAGTTTCAGGACAGGAGGTTGACGTCAGAAACCAGGATAAAGACTTAAACGGAACAATCGAAAATATCATGCCTGCCATCACCCAGGGAATGATGGAATGTATAATACGGATCGATAAAGGAGATATCTCAAACTTGCGTCCGGCGCAGCAGCTTGAAATCAGGGTTATCATTTCAAAAAAGGATAAAGTTCTCCGGCTTCCGAACGGGCCTTATTATAAGGATCGGGGATATAAAGAGATGTATGTCGTGAGAGGAAATAAAGCTTACAGGACCAAAATTTTGTTTGGAGATTCAAATTTTGATTATGTGGAAGTTCTTGAAGGATTAAAAGAAGGGGAGAAGGTGATACTATCAGATATTAGTGAGAAATATACAAGAGAAGAAATAAGAGTAAAAAGATAGCTTCTGTTTAAAAATAAAATA
>CAWBQN010000025.1:0-133815 GCA_963791065.1 uncultured Bacteroidales bacterium | reverse complement strand
TTTATTGTCATTCCTTGATTCAGTTCAGTCTTGTTATTACAATTTCAAAGGATTTCAAACTGAACTTTTCTGTTCAAACTTCTATATGATGGAGGGTTTCTTATCATACTAGATGGCTACGATGAAATACCTTTTGCAGAGAAAAAGCCGTAACCATGATATACAAAATTTCATAAATAAAGCCCCAAAGAATAAGTATCTGCTTACTTCAAGACCAGAATCTGCATTGTCAAGTTTGGAGATTTTCAAGGAGTTTAGAATTGAGCCATTAAAAAAGAAAGAAGCATTTTGAACTTTTAAGAAATACGATAAACAAGGTCAAATTTCTGGTTTATTAATTAAGAAATTAGAAGATCCTAATATGGAGAACATTTAGAGTTTCTCACAAATCCTCTATTAGTTTCTCTTCTTTTCACCGCATTTCAGCATAAACAAACAATCCCCTTCAAAAAATACTTGTTTTACAGACAAGTATATGATGCTAATTTTGAATCACATGACTTAACAAAAGGGGATTCATATATTCATAATAAGTATTCAAACTTAGAAATTGATAACTTTCATTTTGTATTAAGACATTTAGCAGTTCTTTATTTAAAGACAAAAAATTAAATTCACAGAAAAAGATGAAATTCTCGATTTAATTCAAGAGTAAAAATTTCTGCGTAAATCTGCAATTTTCAGAATCTGATTTCCTAAGAGATGTATTAACAGCTATCCCACTGTTTGCGCAAGATGGAAATTATTATAAATGGGCACATAAATCACTCCAAGAATTTCGCCGCCCAATTTATTTACCTTGATCTAAAAGGACAAACAAGTAAAAATCCTATCGACAAATTTACATATGAAAGTATCGAAAAATATATTAATATCCTCGATCTTTATGCTGATATTGACCCTAAAACATTTAGAAACATAATTATATACGACTTGTTAAAAGAGTTTATTAAGCATTTTAATAGATTTCGTTTAAATCAATTGATAAGTCAATAAGTCAGTCTGATCTAATTTTAAGGAAAGAATTGACATTTTTAATAATACCATATGTATTTTTTATAAAGACCCAAAGTGATGAGGAGAAACTATACGACGATACTAAACTTAATACCATGTTCAACAAATTTAAAACCAATTAAGGACTTTCAGGTGTTGTTGGGTCTATCACAAAAGATAAAGACTTATACTGTTTGACCGAGTTGATCCGAAAGATTACTTATTGGAGTTGCTTTTAAGAGAACTTCCTTTTGTAACTGATATTTCAAAAAAGTATATGACAAAAAGTGATTTAGTGATTGATCACAACATCATTGATGAAGCTGCCGATTCATTCTGAATCACAGATAAAAGTCCTGATATTTTTAATTCTGTTAAAAATTTTAGCGCAGTTAATCAGATGATCATTTATACCAAAATTAACAAAACAAAAATCGATTATGCTGAGTGTGTTATTCTACTTCATGAAATAGAAAAATCAAAAAAATCAGAAGAAACAGGATAATTATTGATTAAATTGAAATGCCAGCTACTAACTCGGACGGTTGGGGTAATAAGCTTGTCCACGGTTTTTGCTTTTCTACAGGCCCAAAAACAATTCGTTATGGCTTTTGCACCGGAACGGCCTGGCGCATTTACTCCAATCGAATATCTACTACACATTGACAAATTTCTCGGCTTCAACGAGCTTTATCGCAACTACGCATGCCACAAACCATTGTTAACCGGGGATAAATTCACAGCTAATCAGACTTGTACCGCGACACTCGTAATGCTCAATAAAATTACTATAGTCAACATACAAAAAGTGCGCCATACCCTCCTTGCATCGTGACAACTTACCAGCTAACATACGACCCTGCCCGGTGCTTCAGTCAGGTAACACGACCTCCATTATTGCCAAACCTTTATGTTGAATCAATTGACTGCCAGATAGACAAGACACTTCAATAGAGACAAAAACAAATAAGGAATTTCACAACCTTCCAGTAGTAGTTACCTTATGCCTCTCTTTCTTGCCTCTGACTTAATGTACACTCTTTTCTGACAAGTAGTATACTTACTATCATTGCTAATTTGTCGGATATTTGGTATATAAATTCAGACTAAAGTTAATAAAATGAATAACTTAATCACTCCCATTTCTTTTTCAATCTTTTCTAATAAGGGAATCTACGCTCTTTTGCTAGGATCAGGAATTTCTCGGCCGTCTGGAATCCCAACAAGTTGGGATATTGTATTAGATCTAATTAATAAATTAGCAGTGCTTAAAAGGGAAGAATGTAAGCCTGATCCAATAACTTGGTTTAAAAATAAATATAGTAAGGAGCCAGATTATTCAAATATTCTTTCCAAATTAGTTGCAACGCCTTCAGAAAGAATTAATCTGTTAAAGCCTTATTTTGAGCCTACCCTAGAAGATCGGGGACAAGAGTCTCAATTCGCCCACATCCGCTCATATCTCAATTGCCAATTTGGTAAAAAAGGGATATATTAAATTAATTATAACTACCAACTTTGATAAGCTATTAGAATATGCGCTGCAATCTGCTGGAATTGAACCAACTGTAATCCGTCATGCTGAAGATATTGATGGTACAATGCCGTTAGAACATAATGCTTTTACATTAATTAAAATTAATGGAGACTATTTAGATAACCGATTCCTTAACACCAAAAAGGAATTAGCTAAGTACGATCAGAAAATGCATGATTACCTATTACATGTTATAAATGACTACGGCATTATTTCATGTGGTTGGTCAGCAAAATGGGATGTTGGATTAATTAATATTCTTAAACAAAGTCAAAACTTTCGATTTAGTAGCTATTGGGCATATAAAGATATTTGTGAAGCGGAACTTAAAGAATTTGCTTATAGACGAAAAGGGCAAGTCATAGAAATAAAAGATGCTGATTCCTTCTTTAGTGAAATATTGGAAAAAGTAGAGGCACTTGAATCAATTAATGATAGATATCCTTTAAGTGCTAGAGATAGCCATCAGCAAGACTTAAAAATATATTGTTAGAAGAAAGTAAAATCCTTCTTTATGACTTGTTTGTCACCGAAAGAAAGAATGCAATTAATAATATTAAGCAATTCGAAAAATTTGATCTAAAGCCTGCCAAAATTCATATAATGCCTCAAATAAAGAAGTACGAATCTTCTGTAGACACTTTATTGAAACTAGTTTTAGAAAGAAGCATTTTGGAGCCGCCCTGAACATATTATGATATTTCAAGAACTTCTTTCACGAATTTCTAGCCCAGTACCTGATCAACAAAGAGTTGGTTTTGACGTATTCCAAGATTTACATTACTACCCTTCTCTATTATTATTTTATGCCTGTGGACTTTCTGCAATAAAAGCCAAAAAATTCGATCTTTTAAATGCTATTTTCCAAATAAAAGTTTCAGATCGTGAAAGCCAAAAATTCTGAAAGACTGCCTTTGATAAGAAAAATTAATGCGTTCTTATTAAAACCAGAATTAGTAAATGAGATTTTAAATAAAAATTATAAAACACCTTTAAGTACATATATCAATCAAGTAATTCGACCTTATTTCAATGAATATATTCCACTAGATCAGGAGTTTAATGACGTTTTTGATATATTTGAATATCTTTAGGCTTAAATTATCTATATCTAACTGGTTATGATAGAGCTCCTTATGGACAATTTAAGTGGAGAATTGACTTAAATTATAGAAAAGAAGACTCCCTATTTCATGAATTTTTTGAAGGTGAATCTCAAAAGTCAGAATGGTTACTTATAAAAGTGGAATGTTTGGAGGTCACTTTGAAAAATATCTCGAAGTGAAAACAAAACTTGATACCTATTAAGAGTTTCTACTTACATTGATTAGCAAACGCCGAGTTACTAAGTTGGACTGTTTGTTGAATTGTTTTCGCCAGCCCAAACAACTTCATAACGGACCCGAAAGTCTATGAGAAAAATATATAGTCCACTAATAAAATGCCGAGACAAAGTCAATAGGGCTGACGGCCGACGCTTCTGCCAGTTTGTGGACGGCAACTCAAATAAACAGCCTAGCCGTAATGTGCAATGCGCTGACTTCCTGCTTAATAAATAATAACTTCTAAAATGGCATCAATTGTCTTGACAAAAATTTGTTAATTTGTAATTAATGAACAGAGTAGAAATAAATATAAATCCACAAATCCTTCGCTGGGCTAGAGAAGAGGCCGGTTTTGACCCTGTTGAAATTGCTGACAAGGTTGATATCGGAACTGAACGGTATAAACTTTGGGAAAAAGAAGGCAAAAATATTCCACTTGGTAAACTTAAAGTAATTGCTAACTCATATAAAAGACAACTAGCAGTTTTCCTTCTACCCACTGTGCCAAAAAAAATTTCTAAGCCTAAAGATTACAGAAACTTAAGTCCAGCTGACAGTAAATTATCAAAAAGAATTCTTGACGTAATCAGGGATGTAACATATTTTACTGAAACAGCATTTGAGCTCCAAGGAGAAACTTACTGGAAAAGTAGATATGAATGGATAGACAATTTAACACGGAAAGATTATCCCCTTGCAAATATAAATGATAGCCTGCGCGATTTACTGGACATCAGCATTGATGATCAAATGAATTGGCATACAGAATCTGAAGCTTATAAAAAATGGAGAAATGCGGTCGAAAATCGATTTGGAATCTTAGTCTTTCAGTTTTCAATGCCCATGGAGGAAGTCCATGGCTTCTCTGTTACTGATAAATATCCTTATGCAATTGTGACTAATTCTAATCACAGTTATACAGGTAGAATTTTTACAATCTTTCATGAGCTTGCTCACATAATCCGCCATCAATCAGGAATTTGTTTGTACGAAAAGGCAACTGAAAGGCAAAAGGAAGAATGGGAATGTAACCTGCTTGCCGGTAAATTTTTAGCCCCAGACTTTCTTATCGAGCAAACTAATGATTTAAAAGAAATATCAGAATTTGCCACAAAACTTAAAATAAGCAGGGAAGCCTACCTAAGAAGATTAAAAGAGGAGCAGAAGATTTCTGATTTGATCTTTTACAATCTCCTTGATAAAATAAAATCCACGTATAAAAAGGAAAAAAAGAAAAGTGGATTCGTAAAACCCTTAATAAAAAGCAAAGCGACAAGAGGTGAGACTTTTTTCAATATGGTTGTCGAAGCACTTTACAATAATCAAATTTCCTATACTAAGGCTTCTAGTACGCTTGATCTAAACGTCTCTTCATTATTACATGAGGTCTGAAGATAATATATACTTCATAGACAGTAGTGCACTTATAACTGTTAACAGGTTTTATCCTAAAAAAGTCTTTCCTGATCTTTGGCTGTATATTGAGGAGCTATTTCAGCAAAAGAGAATATATTCCCACGATATGGTTTATGATGAGATAGTTACATCTTCCGGGCCAAAAGACGACATTGGAAAATTAATTTCTAAATATAAAAGTTCCTTCTATCCAATAACTAATAAACAAGGACAACTTGCTCTCCAAATACTTGCTACTTTTCCTAGATTAATTGATCCGCGAGCCAAAAAAGATGAAGCTGATCCATGGATAATCTCTCTTGTTATTGAAAAGATGGAATCAGTAAACATGTTTGGTAATTCATCTGATTTTGTTCTGGTAAGTGCAGAAAGTGAAAAAAGCGATTCAAAGATACCTGCTGTCTGTAAATACTTTAAAGTAAGACATATGAATTTATTTCAGTTTTTCGATGACAACGGGTGGAAATTCTTGATGAATAAGAAATCCTGACTACCAGGATATTAAAATAGCACAATACATCACACATACCCTCACTGCACTGCCTGTAGGCAAGCTTGCACCGGGTCCGCCAGCTAGCGGATTCCGGCTAAAGCAACATGACGGTGGCCCGATGCTGCATTGTGCAACGCTTACTCCCTCAACCGCCGCGCAGTCAGGTTTAATAATTTAATGTCTGACCAGTTACCGAAAGCATTTGGCATAGAAATTGTTACAACTCAGAATAACTCGCTGACAGATGAAAAAATCAATTAAGCGTAAATCTTTCCTGATCATAGTAAGTGTCGTTTCTGCTTTATTGATTTCAAATTGTGAAAAGAATTCCAGCACTTATAAAAATCTTCTCGGTACCTGGATATCTACAGATTTAATTGATACAGTTGAATTCAGAACAGAATCTGATTTTTATAAAACCGTCGGTATTCCAAAAGACCATTATTATTACAGCATTTCGGGAGATAGCATGACAATTCAATATAAAGGAGCATTATTTGTGTACGTCCCCCCCTGCAAATCATTATTATAAATTAAACGGTGATATACTGACAATTGATTTGAATCATTGTTATGGTTTTAGAAGCCAGATAATAACTTTCTCCAAAGCGGCAATCTGAGTCATAGATCGCAAGGTCAAATATTAAAATGATTAGTCTGGAATAAACATATTATATAACAATAATGTTATCTGGTAATTATTAAAACTATCATTTATGGAAATAGAAAAAAAGAATTCAAAAATGATACTTTGGACAGGGAGGTAAGTGAACCTATTGCCAAAGGCAAGTGAGACAAAACCAATAAATATATATTTTTAATTAATTAAAATCTGCGTGTCCGGTTATCAGGACCTGGAACCGTAAGACAACTTCATCGATGCGATAAAGCTGTGCTTCCAACCGGTATTTTCTACAACAAGTTGATTCCTAAAAAAAACTAACCAATCAGATCATCAATTGGAATAATTTTTGCTGTTATTGAATTAACAAGACCTAAACTAAAAACCATGAAGAAATTTAACCGGTTACTGGCACTTCTTTTTTTGCAGATCTTATTGTTTGCCTGCACAAAAAGTGATAAGATTCACCCCTTGAGCTATAATTATGAGCAATTTGCCTCTGACTTAAATGAATCAGTCAGTTATGTCCAATTTGTCGATAGTAATAATGGTTACGCAGTTAATTATTTGGGTAAAGTCTTTAAAACAACAGATAATGGCAGAAATTGGCAATCAAAAAGCCTGACCGACTTACTTCTGAAATCAATTTATTTCGTTGATAAAAATATTGGTTATGTTGTTGGTGGCCAGTCATCCTGTAGCGGGACAGGCTGCATTGTTCCGGGAAGTATAGTATTTAAAACAACAGACGGTGGAACATCGTGGAACAAACAAACTGTACCCTACGAATGGTCGGAACTTAATTCTGTTTTCTTCATAAACGAGAATATTGGATTTGCTGTGGGCCTTGGGCTCCAGTTAAAAACAACAAGCGGAGGAATTACATGGAAGAAATTTGAATTTAATGTTAATTGTCTGATGACTAAAATCCTGTTTATTAATTCACAAACCGGCTTTGCGGCAGGATTATCCGGAAATATTTTTAAGACAAATGATCAGGGTAATAGCTGGTCAAAATCCAATAATAATTCAGATGGACATATCTACGATTTTTGCTTCGCAAATGGAGACATTGGGTATGCTGCCGGGCAAAAGGAAATAGTAAAAACAGTAGATGGGGGTAACACATGGAATGTTTTGACAAACTCGCCAAGAGAAATATATTTTATACATTTTGCCGATATACTCAATGGAATTGCAATCGGAACAGGTCACTATACTGGAGGAGATTGGGGCACCTGGACCTCTGCAATATATAGTACTTCTGATGGTGGGCTGACCTGGAAAATGGAGGATGATATTAATTTTAGCTCAATTGCTTCCTTTCCTTCGGATAAGTCAGGATATTCCCTGGGTATGAATTCGATATATAAGATTACTCTGGAATAAAATCAGATTAAGCTAATGCTATTAATCAATGGTTCAGACAAATGCCTTTATATTTCAAGACAAGTCTGAATAACTAAAGCCCTTTATAAAGCACCAAAACAACAAAATATTGTAATCAAAGATTCGGTATATTTGACATATGTTTCCGCAAAAAAGGCATAAAATCAGTTATTTAAGACGTTCTGTTTCGTTAGTTTTATTAATTCTGGTTACTTATAATTGCTTAAATGGATTAATGAAGCCTTACGATTCTGCATATCATTCCGGACTAACTCCTTTCGGTACAACTTCATTTGTTTACATTAATACTCCTCAATCACCAACAATCAATAGTTGGATACCTATATTAAATTGCTCTAAGTTCAATTTCTTTAATAACTATTATAAAGAATTGATCCGGACAAGATTACTTGATCAGATTATTGCAATATCCGAAAAAATTGAATTTTCAAGAACGATTATTAAACCTCCCGGCTTTTATAATCACTTCTCTAAAAGGGAATCTGACGAAGATCCGGTTTTAAGTTAATATCAATTTGATTTCTTCGACTATTGGTTCAACAAATAGTTGTGCTATTGTATTAACTTAAAATCAAAAATCAATGAAAGCATTCAATAAATCATTCATAATTACAATTTTATTAATTGTTGTTCTCCTTGGAGCTTGTCAGAGGAACAGGCAATACTCTCATCTCATGGCCTGGCGTGCTGATGTTAAGGCAATCCGGACCTGGTTTGAAAATTACACAGAAGCCATAAATTCAGCTGACGTTGAACGAATTTTATCATGCGGGAGTGATGATATATGTTATTATCCGGCAAATCAACCATACTTTTCCGGTAAAGAAAATCTAAGAAAATGGTTATTATCCTACTTTAATTATTTCAGTCCTGCTGAAAGCTTTAGTTTTCTCGATTTTAAAGTCTATGGCGATTTTGCCTATGTTATAGGTAAATATTCTCTCCAGGGAAAAATAAAACAAACGGGTGAGGAATTCATAGATAATGGGAAGTTTACTAACTTTTTCAAACGGCAATCAGATGGGAATTGGATATGTACTCAATCTATGTGGAACAGTGATAACCGGATTTTTGACATTCACTCCCGGATCCTCGATGATTTTTCTGGTACATGGATACTGGACTTTTCTAAAAGCATTACACCTCCGGGTATTATTTCTTCAAGATTAGTAATTACCCAAAAAGGTAATAATATAAATATTATCAGGACCAGTGAGATAAAAGATAAGAACCCTGAAGCTAGTTCCTTCAATTATACAATTGGGAGTGAAACTCAAAATATATTGAAATCTGGTATCCTTACAACAATAAGTACTTTGAGTTCAGGTAAACAAACCTTTACAATCAGTGAGACACTTATTTCAGATATACATGGTTCAAAACAGGAATATAAAAGGACCACTGTTTACTCATTAACTGCAAAAGGTGAAATATTGAATATTATATCAGATGAGACCCTTCCGGAAGGATCAACAATTTCCAAAAGTAAAAAACACACAGAAATGAGCTTTACCAGGATTTAGACAGAAACATAATTGTTGCAAGCCTACGCTCGAGGTGTCATGCCTGCCTGTCGCATGCGGACCTTACTCATGAATAACTATTGAACTAATTTGTCTCTGATTCAAATAGTATTCATACTTTATTGGTATAGAATTTGTTGCAATTAATGTTTACTATTAACCGGCAAAAACCTGACCAGATTACCTAAGCTCTTAAAGTTCAACCTGATCAATCTATAATAACATGGTTCTCTTTATTTATTCTGTCAATGTCTATACTCATTTTAAGCAGCTAACCCGGATTTCTCTATCAGCCATATCGTTGTGCGTAATTTTAAACTTTCCTGCCCATTCACAAAACAATCAGATATATTCCTTTGGGTATGAACCTGAAAAAATTTACCTGCAACTTGACGGCAAGGTTTATACAACAGATAAAACCATATGGTTTAAGGCTATAGTTACCAGTGCCAGCGACCATATTCTCACCAAATTAAGCAGAGTATTGTACGTGGAGTTGATAGATCCGGGTGAGAAGATTTTAGAGAAGAAACTTATAAAATTAGATAACGGTATTGGAAATGGATTTTTTGATCTGAATCAAAGCTATTCTGAAGGCAGCTATTTAATCCGGGCATACACCTCGTGGAATAAAAATTTTGGTTCTGATTCTTACTTTCACGAATACGTTCAGTTGTTTGCCCCTCAGGCAAAAGTGAAAGCTGATCCAATCAGCAACATTACATTGACAGAAAAGGGATATAACGAAAGCAGGCTTACAGCATCTTTAGACCCTTTAGCGATAGATAGCCTCCACAGAAAAGCACTCCTGCTTTATTTAACTATCGACGATAAGAAAGATACATTATCAATCGAAAAAAATGATGATAATAAGTACCTGTTAGATTATACAGTGCCGGGGAATAGTCAGTTTGTTACGCTGAAAATGCAGACTAAAAACCTTGAGAGTTATACAAAAACAGTTGCTTTGAATGAAGATCATCTTGATCTGCAATTTTTCCCCGAAAGCGGAGAACTGGTTAACGGATTAAAGAGTACGGTAGGCTTTAAGGCTGTGGACTATAATGGTAAAGGGATACGAGTGGAAGGAGATATAATAAACGGGAAAGGGGAGGTGATCACCTCATTTAAAAGCAACCAATCAGGCATGGGGAGCTTTAGGTTGATCAATGCGGATAAAAATTCAACTTATAATGCCAGATTAAAATCACAATCAGATGGAAAAATACCCGGTACTTATCCCTTGCCGGAGGTTGCTCTTCAGGGAAATGTGTTGTCTGTTGTCAAGAATGGGAATGAAATACTTTTTACTGCTTCTTCAAACTATTTAAAAAATGATAGTATTTCTTTAATGGCCACTTGCAGAGGACTTCTTTACTATGACATAAAAGGGAAATTGCAGGAAGGAGTACTCAGGTTTTATTTGCCGGCTGATAGCCTTCCTGAAGGTATTATTGCCTTTACAATGATGGATAACCTGATGCGCCCTGTAGCTGAAAGGCTTTATTTTAATGAAAGACGGGAAAGCAGAATAAATATTGCCATTTCTTCTGATAAGGATTCCTACGCTCAGCGTGAATTGACTCAGCCTGAATATTAAGACGACAAATAATAATGGGGAACCGGTAAACGCCAATTTATCATTACTGGTGTTGAACAAAGAGGAAATGGGGAAAATACAGAATATGCGTCAGAATATATTATCATATTTTCTTTTAAGCTCTGATTTAAGAGGCGAGATAGAAAACCCCGGATTTTATTTCAATGAAGATGATAACAGCTTTAACGATTTGGATGCACTATTGCTTACCCAGGGCTGGCGAAAGTACTTATATACAAAACCTGTAGATAAGATCAGTTTTCAACCCGAGACAAATCTTACCGTTTCAGGAACTGTAGGCGGAATATTTTTTCAGAAGAAAAAGAGAGCAGAATTGACTATGATGACATTTGGTCAACCACAAATCTGTCCGGATGCAAACAACTGACAGCTCAGGCAGATTTAATTTCAATATAAATGATGAATATGGGCAAAATCTTAATGTATTGATTCAAAGTGCCAATAATGCTGGTAAAAAAAAGAATTATACCATTGTTTTGGATAAAAAAGAATCCCCGGTAGTTGTTTTTAATCATATTATTTCTATCGGGAAAGTTGACAGTGTTATACATAAACTTGTAGAAAAAAACGTCGACCGGAAGAAAGTGGAAGATACATATCGGTTATCAGGTGGGATTCTCTTGGGTGAAGTTAAAGTTGAAGCCTACAAAATGACTCCAAACAGAAAAAAGGTATTGTCAGAAATTGGCAAACCGGATAAGGTAATCAGTGGGGAAGAAATTCAAAAAAAAGAAGAAAAATGGTCCTTTGGATTGTATAGTGTCATTCAGGCTAAATATCCGGATATTATTATGCATAGATATTTAGGATATAATGAAGCTGGTTATCTGTGGGCTCAGGTAAGAAGCTCAGAGCCTACTCTCGTTGTGATCGACGGAATTATAGTCAATATTAATGAGTATTCTCAGATTCCTAATATTCCACCAGGTGAAGTCAGTAGTTTTGAAATCATCAAAAATGCTAAAAATTTTGCACGCATCTTCCTGGAATTCAATCCTGAAGCGATGCCATCGGATGCACCACGTCATGGGGATATCATAGCAATATACACATATGGTGGCAGAGGAATTTATGGAGCGATAAAACCAGATGGCATAATTCAGGCTGCTGTTCCGGTTTTTTCAGCGCCTCGTGAATTCTATGCCCCAAAATACGAAAACCTGCAAGCCAGTGACTGGTATAAACCAGACTTGCGTGCACTTATCCATTGGGAGCCCAAAGT
Organism: uncultured Bacteroidales bacterium; assembly: GCA_963791065.1. Lineage (GTDB taxonomy): Bacteria > Bacteroidota > Bacteroidia > Bacteroidales > VadinHA17 > LD21. The sequence goes on along the minus strand of CAWBQN010000025.1, from coordinate 121,650 downwards.
TACAGCTGATAGCTCAGGCAAGGCTTCCGCATCTTTTTACAACGCTGACACACCCGGTGAGATGGAGGTGGTTGTCGAAGCTATTTCGCAGGATGGTAAAATTGGTTATCAGGAATTAATTTATAATGTCAGAAAAAGAGATTTAAAGAAATAGGTCGCGCCATGATTTTGCTTCATCTGAGCTTCTAATTAAATAAGTATGATTTTATATTTAGAATTAAGTGCATACTAATAACCCCGTTTAATCCGTTTTGAACATAAAAAATTGCACTACTTTGCAATACATGAATAAACCTCTTGCGTTAACCTGCTGTTTCCTTTTGACAAATTTCTTACTGTCAGCACAAAAACACACAATATTTGGAACAGTCCGTGATCTGGAAACTGGAGAACATCTTATTGGAGCCACAATCCTGGCTGAAGGCAAAAACGCAGGATCCTCCTCAAACAATTATGGATTTTATTCACTTACACTTCCTGACGGTACATATAATATTTCATTCTCCTTTATCGGTTATAAAACAAATTCATATCAAATAAATCTTTCGGGCGACACTACTATTGATGTTGGGCTTAAATCTGAAATAACTGCTCTTAATGAAGTGATTGTAGAAGCAAAAGAAAACAACATCGTTTTTAATGACCAGATGGGCAGCCATTCCTTAAATCTAAAGACAATTAAATTAGCACCATCAGCCGTCGGGGAGATTGATCTGATAAAAAACCTTCAATTGCTTCCGGGAATTCAAACCGCAAATGAAGGCACTACAAATCTATCTGTCAGAGGAGGGTCATTCGATCAGAACTTATTTTTACTCGATGATGCTCCTATCTATAATCCATCCCATGCATTAGGATTCTTCTCGACTTTTAATCCCGATGCCATCAGCAGCGTAAAAATCTATAAGACTGCATTTCCTGCCCAGTACGGAGGTAGATTATCATCAATAATTGATATCAGGATGAAAGAAGGGAACAATCAAAAATTAACCGGCAATGGTGGTATCGGATTAATTGCCGGCAGATTATCTCTTGAGGGCCCTCTTAAAAAAGATCAGGCTTCTTTTATAATCAGCGGAAGATACAGTTATGCAGGATTAACCGCAAATTCTTTGGGATCGTTGGGACAAGTAATCGGATTACGCAGTCTGCGCGATTTTGACAATCATAATGAAATTAACTTTTATGATTTAAATGCAAAAGTCAACTACAAAATAAAGAATGATCACTTATACCTTTCTGCATACGCGGGAAGGGATCATTTCTTTTATTACTCGATTGATAAGAACAGCAGCATGGATTGGGGAAACCTGACGGGAACAGCCAGATGGAACCATGTATTTAATTCCAGAATTTTTTCCAACACAATGATCGTGTACAGCAAATATGATTATTCCTATATACTCAAAGATGATTCAAGACACTTTAAATGGTCCTCCAGCCTGCAGGAAGTTGATCTTAAATCAGATTTTGACTATTTCATGAACCCTTCAAACCATCTTAAATTTGGAGCTTCAATAGAAAATCATAAATATTTCCCGGGAAAAATAGAGCCTCGCGATTCTGGCTCATTGACAAAACCTTTTGAACTGGATAGTCAAAAATCAATTGAAAGCGCTCTTTATATTTCAAACGAACAAAAAATCAATGACAAAATTAGTCTGAGCTATGGTTTAAGATATTCAATGTTCTTTTTGCTGGGAGAAAGCACAGTTTATTCTTATTCCCCTGAACTGGCAATTATTGATTCGATCCATTATGGCAACAATGAATTAATAAAATATTATAACGGACTGGAACCCAGATTCGATTTAAGATATTTAATTGACAATAATAGCTCTGTCAAGATATCATACACATATGTGAAACAATATCAGCACTTATTAAGTAATTCTTCAGTCGGGCTTCCTACCGATGTCTGGCTTCCTGTAAACAAATATATAAAGCCGCAATATTCAAACCAGTATTCTGCCGGGTACTATAAAGTCTTTTCAGATAATAAATATGAGATTTCCACTGAGTTCTATTTCAGGAGTATAGGAAATATAATAGACTATAAAGATAATGCTGACTTATTTTTAAATCCTCATGTCGAGATACAGGTTTTGAAGGGGAAAGGGCAGTCATATGGTGCTGAATTCTTTATAGAAAAGAAATATGGCAAAATTACAGGCTGGATCAGTTATACTCTCTCCAAAACCACAAAGCAGATAGATGGGATCAATAATAATAATCCCTATCCGGCATCCTATGACAAAAGACATAATCTCTCCGTGGTTCTTATATATAAATTGTCAAATGCCTGGGATGCAGGAGCGACATTTAAATTCACATCAGGCGGATATATAACAATACCGGAAGGTTCATTCCTGTATTATGGAGCATCATTCAATTATTATACAAGCCGGAATGGCTATAAACTTCCTCCTTATCACAGGCTTGATATTTCTTTCACTTATAAAAACCCTAAAAAGCAGCTCAGGAACCGGAAACCGGAATGGAATTTTGGAATATATAACCTGTACGGCCGTAAGAACATATTCTCTCTGTTTATCCGGCAGGATGATTACGCTCTCGATATATCAAGAGCTTATAAAATGTATCTGTATGGGATAACACCCTATTTATCATACAATTTCAGTTTCTAAAATGAGAAAAACATTTGCCCTTTCCCTGTTGCTTGTATTGTTTTATGGTTGTGTTGAGGATTTTGACCTCCGGCGTGATGAAATTGAGCCAAGACTTGTTGTTGAAGGTTTAATAACAAACAAACGAGGACCGTACTATATTCGTCTTACGGAAAGTCATACCGGCAGTTTCGGAATACCGGGTAATGATAATACTCCGGCACCGGTAAAGAATGCTGAGCTTATTATTTCAGATAATGTGAACCAGTCAGATACCCTTGTTCCTGTCGATTTCGATATCCATGATTATACCTGGGATTACTTCCTGGGATCATATAAGGTTGTTTATGATTCAAACCATAATGTAATCGACACTATCTTTTTAACCGATCCTAATTCCTTTACATATGACCGGGGATTTTATAAAACGCAACACCTGATTGGCATACCCGGCAGGACATATTCACTTAAGGTCATTTCAGAAGGCAAAGAATATGGTGCCAGCGCCTTCATGCCCCCGGTTCCTGATATTGATTCTATAGGTTTTGTCAGAAAGGTATTAGAAAAAGATAATGCAGAAAGCTTTGTGCCTCTTCTGTACTTCTCAGAACCTCAGGGTATTAAAAATTATTATTTAATTCAGCTTAATGATGAGGTTGGATCAAGGACCTATTCAAACACGCTCTGGCAGTTTTCAATCCTTTCTGATGAATTTCTTCAGCCTTATGTTAACGGATTGAATATCAGTCAGGGCGAAACGCCGCGAAATATTGAATATCCGATTTACATGGAGGGAGATTCTGTTTATGTCGCTTTATCCTCACTTACCCGAAATGCTTATGAGTTTTACAAAATACTTATACAACAATTTAAAAACGACGGAGGAGCATATCAACCTGCTCCCGGATCTCCTCCGACCAACATGAGTAATGGTGCACTCGGATATTTCCGGGCTTCATCTATAAGTGAAAAAAGACTAAAAATTCCCCGTCCTTTTTAAAAAACGCCCGGTTATCCCTGAAAAACCAATGATAAGGTTTGGAGATCATGCCTATTCATGAAATGGTGGTACACTTTTTGCAAGTAAAAAATCGACCAGAACCCTGAAACAAATTACATCACCCAATAAGTGTAACACAATTCCGCGACGAGACACAACTTAAATTGGACAAGATATGTTACGACACTTAATCTTTATTGGTTTACTATTCTCGATTATTCATCCCGTAATTTATTGTCAGCAGCCCGATTATATCAGAGGGAAAGTTATTGATTCTAAAACATCAGAACCAGTACCATACGCTACAGTACGTCTTAAAAACTCTCAGGTTGGGGTCTATTTCAAATGCTGAAGGTGATTTCAGAATATTAAACGATCCCGGATTTCAAACTGACAGCCTGATCGTTTCCTGTATAGGATTTCACAGGCTTTCAATGTCTTTCAGCGTTCTAAAAAAAGCAGGAATGAACAATATAAAGCTTGTACCCTATATATATAGTCTGAATGAGGTCAGGGTAACTGCCAGAAAAAGAAGACTCAGCCCGCAAACTATAATTGGCAGAGCTCTCATAAATATCAAAAAGAATTATCCGGTCAATCCATTTAGTTATGTATCCTATTACCGTGATTATCAGAAAGACAGCGTCAATTATCTTAACCTGAACGAGGCGATCATTCAGACTCTGGATAAGGGCTTTGCCTATGAATCAGATTCAAACAGGTACAGATTACTCGATTTCAAAAAGAATATGGATTTCACACGGATGAGTATGACTCCGTATTATGACCTTCCTGAAACGGATCATTCTGATATGTGGTTTAAAAGAATACCCCATGCAGTTGTTGGTGATCAATACGGTAATGAACTTTTTATATTACTGGTTCACGATGCAATCAGAAATTTTAATAAAAGATCTTTCTCGTTTATTGATATTCTGGCGCAGAATTTTCTCACAAATCACAGGTTTTCAACACCAGTCGGAGTTTATGAAGGGAGTACATTATTATATAAGATTGACTTCACCGCAAAACGACAGATCACAGGTGATACAATCTTGGCAAAAGGCGCAATATTCATTCAGCCCGATGATTATTCGATACACAGGCTTGAGTACTCAGCTTCATTTTTAAATTCAGAAAAAAAGAACAAGGAGATTTTCAGTATTGAGACTGAATATGGGCATGAGCCAGCAGTTAATTCCAGGATGTGTCTTAAATATATTTCTTTCAACAATTCATTTACTGTACCTGATGCGAATGACAGAAATTTCTTTAAAGTCTTGAGAGCAGAATGGAAGCAGGAGGGAGGCCCTTATTCTGGTCGTCGCCCCGATATGACAATTTTATCTTTTTTCAACAGGAAGATCGATCCGGTTTCGGGAAGCAGAATGGGAAATTTCGACATGACTATTGGCAAAAGAAAAGCGAAGATCACCAGTGTTCAGGTTGGCGGCGACACCTTATACATAACGGTGAGAGATGACAAATTCAAATACAATACTCTCCGTGATTCCTGTAAAATTAATTATAAAAACCTGAAAGACATTAATGGCAATCTCCTTAACAAACGAAGAGATCTTGAATTTCGTCAGTTCAGGGAACTTTTTGTGCAGGAATATAATAAGCCGCTGGAACTTCAGAATAATTGTTTTATACAGCCTATGCCCCTTGAACAGAACTGTATTTCAATCTCTGACAATTCAGGAAGATTTTGGATGAATACACCATTAAAAGCTGAAGAAAAGCGACAGGATTCTCTGAATCGTTGAATGCAGCTCTATCTTACACGGCCCCCCATCCGCCAACTGATTGAGGAACTCTAACCTGAGGGTATCTCAAAAGTTCTCTCTCAAATTTTTACCCATAAATCCCGCAAATGTGACTTTATCAACCCCCTATCCCGATAGCTATCGGGACCCCTAATTGGGGGACTTAATGAAAACGGCTTCAATCTAAGCCTTTTTTCTATTATTCCATTTCGTTAACTTGCCTTCAAATAACTTTTGCATAAATTAAAAGTGATCCAATGAAGAAACTTATAAATTTATTTGTTCTGATCATCCTGGGAACTTCTTTAGTATCATGTTATTCAACAATAAAACCTGATGGTAATTCCAATCCGAAAATAAAAAATGTAATCCTGATGATCGGCGATGGGATGGGACTCCCTGATGTCTATGCTGCCATGACGGTCTCAGATCATCCGCTGAATATTGAAAGATGTAATTATGTGGGTTTGCAGAAGACATTTTCATCTGACAACTATATAACTGATTCAGCTGCTGCAGGTACTGCTCTGGCAACAGGCTCTAAAACTAAAAATGGAGTGATCGGCCTCGATTCACTGGGAAAGCGGGTTAAATCTATCCTTGAAATCGCAGAAGAGAATGGTCTGGCGACAGGTCTGGTTGCTACCTCTGCAATTACGAGTGCCACTCCGGCAGCTTTTATCGCCCACCAGCCAAACAGGGATAATTATGAGGATATAGCTCTGGATTTTCTAAAAACAGGAATAGATGTATTTATCGGTGGTGGAATTGACCATTTTGTAAGGAGAAAAGATAAATTAAACCTTCTTGACAGTCTGAAATTCAGAGGTTATGAGGTGGACACTTCATTGAGTGCGGTTCTTAATTCCTCTTCATTGAAGATTGCCGGATTGACTGCCACTTTTGACAATCCGTTTCGTCTTAATGGAAGAGGAGATATGCTTGCGGCTTCATCAGGCAAAGCAATCGGAATACTCAGTAAGAATCCAAAGGGCTTTTTCCTGATGATCGAAGGATCCCAGATTGATTGGGCGGGCCATGAAAATTCCGGTGATACTCTTGTCGATGAAACCCTCGATTTTGATAAAGCCGTTGGCATAGCGCTCGATTTTGCTAAAAATGACGGCCACACTCTGGTAGTAATTACAGCAGATCATGAAACAGGCGGTGTCACAATTACAGGTGGTGATATGCAGAATCACAAGGTTAAACTGAATTTTTCAACTACAAATCACACTGCTGTGATGGTGCCTGTATATTCTTATGGTCCCGGTGCTGAAAAATTTACGGGTATCTATGATAATACTGATATTTTCCGGAAAATATTGGCTTGTTTTAATTTTAATCCCGGTCCGGCACGATAGCTAATCAGACTTTGCGTCTGCCGGTTCAGGATCCTGATAATTATTCCAGCACTCTTGTTCCGAAAATATACCTTTCCTTCCACCAGGGATCACTTAACGAAGTGATGGTTACCCCTTTTTTTGAAGAAGTGTGGATGAATTTATTGTCACCCAGGTAAATGCCCGAATGGGTTATGAAATGATTCGTTTCGTATGATCTTATGAAAAAGACAAGATCGCCCTTTTTGAGTTTATCAGTTTCTGTTATTATTTTTCCGTACCTGGCCTGTTCTTCCGCGTTATGGGGCAGGAATATGCCGTGTTTCGCGAAAACAGTCACCAGTAATCCGGAGCAATCAATGCATTTCATTGTTGTACCACCAATGCAATGACGCACCCCAATATATTTTTTTGCGGTATTGATTATTTCATCAGCGCTGGTGCTTTTGGTATTTAACTTTTTTTCAGTCCCGGTGTCTATAAAATTCTTCAGTTTTTTGTTTTCACCGGTGCTCCTGGTATTCTGAAATGAGGTCTTAGTATAGAGCTGTTTGGAGCAATAAGTATTAAGTAGCTGACATACAACAACTACCAGAATAATAAATTTCCACCTTGTTTCAAGAAATACTATCATTTTCAAAGGTACTGGTATATAGCGTAGTATCAGGTGAATTATTGTCTGACATTAAAATATGCACTTGTCAGCGACTGTGTTGCATCTTCATAAAGTCTTCTCCGGACTGTTTTGAGGTTATAAAAGCTACAAAACCTTAGGCTTAACGGAATATATTCAAATTATATGCATTGTCATTTAGGAAACTCCGCGACACCTTCCCCCGGGGGACTATCCTTTATACACATCTTTAATTTAGATTGGAATTATCAGAATTAATTACCTGAAGTAATTAGAATTACTGGTCAGCAGCAGGAGATTCCTCACTTCGTTCGGAATGACAATGTTTGCTAAGTTGTGGAGGGAAGAAGTGGCGATTCGCGACACTAATTGGTTATATTAATTCTGCTGCGAATCGCCACTTCTTCCCTCATCCCCGCAATTTGATTCTGTCATTCCGAACGAAGTGAGGAATCTCCTTCTACCAACCTGTGCAATTTCTGATCATCTTTGACAGACTGGTAATAAAGCATTACTAAATAAATGTGTATCCCGTTCAACTTTGCACTCTTTGCGTTTTTCAAACTCTAAAGGCCTGAGTAGTCATTAACAAACTGGCATGATAATTGTTGCCTATAAACTACTGACCAACAACCTCTAACCATGAAAAAGTATCTTATTACCGGAGCTGTGCTCATCCTGTTGTTGATTTCCTGCAAGAAAAATTTTAATAATTCAGGTGATGATTATTTCTTCAAATCAGATGCAGGACTTGAATTCAAGTATAGTGATTGTGAACTTTATGATTCGTCAACGCATATTATTTACCTGAAGACCAGTCATGCTCAAACCTTTACTGAAAGGTCTTCTGTCTTTTCAGTATTGGCTGATGGAAAGGAAATCTACCAGGGTACCTTCTGGCCGCCAACTTCTTCTTCTCTTCCGATTGGTCCTTATATTTCATCATTTTCTTCATTCTATCCTGACTTTACCCTCAGGATTGAGCACATGACTTTTGATGATCAGCCAGCAGATCCCAGAAATGATCCAAGGATAATTTCTGCATTAGAAGCTCATGGTCTCCTGCATTCCGGATTATCTGCTTCAATAAATTCTGTTGATATCGCAGGAACTCAGCTGACTTTTAAGTTTACTGTTACCAATGCCGATATAACGGACCTTCTGATAATTGACGTGGAAAAGACAGGCCCGAATCTCTTCCATTATTTCACTAATGGTTTAAGTATTAGAAATGTTAATCACGAGGAAGTTTTTTCCAGCCAGATTCAGCCCGAGACCCCATCACCATGGAATAGCTGGAAATCTGAATGGTTATCAGCACTAAAATCCGGTGATTCACGGCAATTTACAATCAGCTATTCAATAAACGCTCCTGTAAATCCTGGTGAGTATATCGCATCTTTTGAATTTCCGGGTCTGAGTTTTGGCGTTACCCATGATCAGTTGTTTCAGAGTAAAGGACGGATATGGATAGGGGACGTTTCCGTGAACAAAAAAATAACTGTTCATTGATGCAATTCCCCTCCAATGTCTTAATTTGTTTATGAACTGCCGGTTACAAAAATGATCATTCTAAAGAATCTCAGATTAAGTAGGTACTCTTTCGTCTAATGCCCAGGTAAAACAGGCCACCATCGGAAGCTGGAGCTTTGAAGCACCGGATGCACCTGAAGGTTATACCTATGGTATTTTAGACCTGAAAAAGGATTCTGCCTTTATGACGTTTACCAAAGCGACCAGCAGATACCCATCCAACTGGATAAAAGTCAGAAATGACTCAATTATTTACGAGTCCAACATTGATGGAACAATTGTTCTGGTCTCTTTAAAAATCATTGATAAGCAGAAGATTGCAGGCAATGCGGTATGGAGCGATGGAACGACATCGATGAACCTTATAAAGAAAGAGGATTAATTCAGCCAGACTATTAGCAAAATAAAATGTATTTTTAGCCTGTTATTTTGCATGTGAAATTCAAAAATAGTCTGCAATGAAAAACACTTTCCGGGTAATTATTCCCGCCATTTTTGTTTTAGTATTATCTGGCTGTAAAAAAGATACGCCTCCAGCTGATATTAATTATGCCTCAATCAGTGATATTGATGGGAATTCTTACAAAACAATTGCCATCGGCACTCAAAACTGGATGACGGAAAATCTGAAAGCTATTCACTACAGCAATGGAGATCCTGTATTATATGTGACCGATAACACCCAATGGTCCGGATTGACCACAGGAGCATATTGCTGGTATGCCAATAATGAAACTCAATATAAAAGTGACTATGGAGCATTATATAATTTTTATGCAGTCACAGACTCGAGAAATATCTGCCCGACGGGCTGGCGGGTCCCCACACAATCGGACTGGAATACACTGGGATCATTCCTTTTAGGTAACAGCGTAGCAGGAGGCAAGTTAAAGGAAACTGGGACTGCACACTGGTATGCTCCAAACGAATTTGCTTCTGACGAAGTAAAATTTGCTTCTTTACCCGGAGGGGACAGAGTTTTAAGCGGACCATTTGAAATGATTGGTCAAACGGCAGAATACTGGACATCGACTGAATTCTATTTCTATTTTATATCATTTGAAGCGGCTATCCTTGGCGCTGCCCAGAGTGATAAAAGGTCCGGGTACTCTGTAAGATGCATCAAATGAAAAAAGGCCGCAGGCATTAGATATTTTAACATCGACAAAAATTATCAAACCCTGCAGCGGGAGAAATCCGGATTATTTCTCATTTCTGTGAGATTCATATTTTTGTAATGACAAAATAACCTAAACTAAATTTCTGTTTAGGTGTTGATTCCTGGAAGTGACTTTGCAATGAGAACGCTTATTGGAATAATATGCCTGATCATGCTCCTCCGGTGCAGTGCTGCCCGTCTGGATAAAATTCAAACAATTGAAAAGGCCAGCTTTGAAAAAGTCAATTTTGATAAGGCCATGATCAATGGCGAAGAGGCTTCAAAATTCTTCATTCAAAACATGCGCATTCCTTATAATTCAGGACCCGGAGGTTATTCCGATGGAAATGTCTTTGTCAGCTTTATAATTACGAAAACAGGTCAGATTGACAGCATTAATATTTTAAATGAGCCACAAGCATTCTACGAAGATTTAGTAATAAGCGCATTCGAAAAAAGTTCTGGATTGTGGTCTCCGACCAGATTTGATGACCTTGCCCTTGATAAAAAATATGTGGCCGGATTTAATTTCACGGTGACTAACTCGGCATTTTATAAAAAAGATAAAAGCTTTCAATATTATAAGAAAGGCAATATGGACAAGGCTCTTAAGCTCATCAATGAAGTTATAAAGATAGATCCTTACGACATTGAATTATACCTTGACAGAGCTCAGATTTACAAAAAGCAAAGCAGGCATGATCTGGAAATCCTTGATCTTGCAAAATGCTACGAGTTAAATAATAATCTGCTCTTTGACATCTGGTTCCAGGCTAACTAGCAAAAAACAGATGAACAATATGATATCGATTCCTTAACTTTGCGAATTCTTTTGCTTAATAAGCTGGTATCAATGAAGATTTTAATTGTTGAAGACGAACCGGAACTTTCCGAATCAATTGTGACATTTCTTAAAAGTGAGGGCCATCTGTGTGAATATGCGCTTACTTTCGATACGGCAACCGATAAGATCTCACTTTATGAATACGATATTATACTGGTGGATCTCAACCTGCCTGATGGTAACGGAATTCAGATCATCAGGAAATTAAAAGAATCTGATTTTAAAGGAGGCATAATCATAACCTCTGCCCGTGAAACACTTGACGACCGTATCTTGGGACTTAACACAGGTGCTGATGATTACCTTGTAAAACCCTTTCATCTGGCTGAACTGAATGCCAGGATCAAATCGCTGTCACGGCGTGTAATCTTCAAGGGGCGGCAGTCAATTATCATTAATGATCTGGAAATAAAAACCGACGAACACGAGGTTTATATTAAGGGGAAATTGAAGGACTTTACAAGGAAGGAGTTCGAACTGCTACTTTTCCTGGTAACAAATAAAGACAAAGTACTTTCAAAAGAATCGATTGCTGAACACCTTTGGGGTGATTACATGGATTCCACAGATTCCTTCGACTTTGTCTACGCCCATATCAAAAACCTGCGAAGGAAGCTGGCAAAAGCAGGTGTGGGCCATTATATGAAGACCATCTACGGCGTTGGATATAAATTTGTTGAAATTTGAAACTACTTACTAAAACCACATTATATTTTCTGACCATCGCCCTGTTTGTGCTTTTCGCGGGCGGGATAATATTCTACTTTTCCTTCAGGTATCTGATGAATCGTGAGGTCAGAAAGGAACTGATCACCGAGATGCACCAGATAATTATGAATCCTCCTATGAATAATGTTTCAGAAAATGATTCCTCAGACTTATACCTGCCTGTTCATTTCGCGATTGTACCAGTCAGTGCTATTAAAAATTCGAGCTTCGTTTTCCGCGACACATTGGTTTTCGATAAGATTTCGGGTAGTTACCAGGCTTACCGTATAATAAGCTATGAAACTCTCCTGAATAATAAACCTTTCCGCATTTCAATTTCTAAATCCCTTATGGTCTCCGACGAGCTTGTTGAATATGTTGCCCTGGTTATCCTTGGCCTTTCACTGATTCTTCTGTTTTTCATAATTGGCCTGAATAATTATTTCTTTTCACGGATATGGTCAAGCTTCTTTAAGACCATTAATGTAATAAAGGATTACAGCATTTCCGAAACCAGGAATATTACATTTATCGAATCGGAAATAACAGAATTTAATCAGCTGAACAGTGTTTTTGAAAAGATGAATGAACGCATAAGGAAGGATTATCAGAATCTTAAGGAGTTTATAGAGAATATATCTCATGAGATTCAAAACCCGCTGGCTATTATCAAATCGAGGATAGATTTGCTGCAACAAAGTGAAACCCTTGATAAATCACAGGCAGACCTGATACAATCCCTCCAAACCAGCACCAGCCGGCTGTCGACTCTCAACAAATCGCTGATTTTACTTTCCAAGATTGATAATAACCAGTTCCCCGATAAAGCGGTGGTCAGTATAGCTGATAACATAAATTGCCTTCTCGATAATTTTGAGGATATTATGCAGTCAAAAAACATCACACTTAAGAAGGATTACAAAGATCAGATTAACATAATGGCTGATTCGAGCCTTATAAATATATTGCTGCTAAACCTTTTGAAAAATTCAATTTATCATAATCTTCCTTCAGGCAAAATTGAGATAGTTACCGAAGCAGATACACTGATGATAAGAAACACAGGCAAGAAGCTGGATATCAATCCGGAAGATCTGTTTAAACGGTTCACTAAATCATCAAACAAACCCGAATCGCTTGGATTGGGCCTGGCTATCGTAAAAAAAATATGCGACTATTATAATTTCAGTATTCAGTATACCTCCCAGGACAACAATCATATTATCCATATTCGTTTTAAATAAGCCCGATTATTCTCTTTTTTCAGTCGTTTTGGCAAAAATTCCAATTTAATTCAAAATTGGGCTAATATATTACCGGCCAAACTGAAAATTCTATGCTAGCTATCCTTGGTATTAGTCACAAATCAGCTCCGGTGAGCAGAAGAGAATTATATGCATTTGATGATAAAGAGAAAATAACTTTTGTTGATCTTATAAGAGACAAACTCCAGATTGAAGGTATCGTAATTTTATCGACATGCAACCGTACTGAAATATATTTTAGTACGCAGATGGAGAAGGAAGATGAAGTCTTTCGCCTTATCACAAATGAGTTAATTACATTCAAAAAAATCACCGGCTATAATCCTGAGGATCTTTATTTCTTTACCATGGGAAATGCGGTTGAACAATTGTTTAAAGTATCATCGGGCATAGAGTCGATGATATTGGGTGAAGAACAGATACTCGGCCAGGTAAAAGAAGCATTTCGTTTTGCACAGAACAACAAATTGACCGATTGTATTATTTCAAGGTTATTTATCAAGGCAATTGAAGCAGGCAAGAGGGTGCGCACGGAAACTCACATCAGCCGCGGTGCAGCATCAGTCAGCTATGCAGCTGTGGAGCTTTGTAATGAGATCTTTCCCGATCTCCAGCAACGGGTTATTATGGTCATAGGCGCAGGGCAGACTGGCGATCTTATTCTGCAGAATATGCTGAAGAAAAACAATCCTGCTTTCTTCATTGCAAACAGAACCTTCTCAAAGGCTGCTGAACTTGGTGCAAAATATTCGGGAACCGCGATAGAACTGTCGGCAATCGAATCAACGATTTCTCAATGTGATCTTATAATTACTGCCACATCATCGAAGGAACATCTTATCACCAGGGAAATGGCTGCAAGGGCAATGACGAGCAGGGAACACAGGACCCAGGTTTATATCGATCTGTCAGTTCCATCGAACATTGCCGGAAGCGTAAGCGAGATTGAAAATGTACATTATTATGGTGTTGATGATCTGAAAGCTGTGGTTACTAAAAATGTCGAACGGAGAAAATCCGCTGTAGAACATAGTATGGCAATAATATCAGAGGTCAAGGATGAATTTATGGAATGGATGGATATTCAGAGCCTTACACCGACGATTCTTTATATCAAGGAAAATTTAAAAACAATCCAGCAAACTGAGCTTGAGGGTTTTATTAAGGTAAGGAAAATCAAGGAACGGGAATTGATTGAACAATATTCAGAGCATATTTCAGAAAAATATGCCCAGATATTTATCAAAAAACTAAAAGAAGTCACCGGAAACGGCACAAAGGCTGAGTATATAAAGGTAATAAATGACTTATTTGAACCCATCAGAAATGACTAATAAGCCGGTAAGGATTGCAACCAGGGGCAGCAAACTAGGTCTCTATCAGTCATATAAAGTAAAAGAGGAACTTGAAAAGCGCTTTCCTGATAAAGTTTTTGAAATAGTTATCATTAAAACCAGAGGCGATAAGATACTCGATGTTGCACTCTCAAAAATCGGCGACATAGGCCTTTTTACCCGCGAGCTTGAAAATTCACTTCTTCGGAACGAAGCAGACCTGGCTGTTCACAGCCTGAAGGATATGCCGACTGAATTGCCTGAAGGATTATTTATTGCCGGAGTCTTGAAGCGTGGTGAAGTTCGTGATGCCCTTGTGAGCATAACCGGGAAAAAACTTAATGAACTTGATGAAACAGATATCATTGCCACTTCAAGTCTGCGGCGAAGAGCACAGCTTCTTAGTTTTAACGGCAATCTAAGGACTATTGACATTCGCGGTAACGTTGACACCCGCATCAAAAAAATGGAAGAAGGATATTGTACCGCCATGATAATGGCAGCTGCAGGATTGCAGCGGTTGGGTCTGCAGGATAAAATTTCTGAAATGCTCGATCCTGATATTATGGCTCCGGCTGTAAGTCAGGGAGCAATAGCAATTGAAATAAGGAAAAATGATCCGGGATCAGAATCACTGGTATCGGAAATTAACCATATGCCCACTTTCACAGCTGTGATGGCCGAAAGAGTGTTCCTGACTGCTCTTGAAGGAGGATGTCAGGTTCCAATAGGTTGTTTTTCAGAATCTGACGGGAAGAAATTTAAAATGTCAGGGGTTGTCGCCGATATAGACGGTTCGGTGGTGATGAAAGAATATGCAGAAGGGGAGATAGGAATGGCTGAGAAAACAGCTCTCGTGCTGGCAAAAAAATTTCTTGATAGGGGCGCAAAGGAGTTGATACAGAAAATCAGATTCTTAAATAAAATATGAGACTTCAGGGGAAAATTTTTATCTCAACTGTCAGTGCCGTAAAAGCGTCTGAAATAAGGAATATTTTCGAGCCATTGGGTGCAATAATGATCGATTTTCCAATGACCAGATTTACCGGATCTGATAACACCACTGAAATTCAGTCAGTCTTCATGCAACTTGAAAAATATCAATGGATCATCTTTACAAGTGCGAATGGCGTAAAGTATTTTCATCATTTATTAGCCGATACAATCGGTCTGACTGCAATTCCTCAGGGAATTAAAATTGGCGTTGTTGGTCCAAAGACTGCACTTGAGCTGAAGAATTACGGCAGAAATGCTGACTTTACAGGAAGTGGAGGTACTGCTGAAAGCCTTATAAATGAACTTATTGAGAAAAAATTGGTGCATAATTGCAATGTGTTATTACCGCTTGGCAATCTTGCCCCCGATACTGCTCAGTTATCACTTTCTGAAATTGCGAATGCCACCCGGATCAATGTCTATAGAACTGTAAAATCTGATATTTCAGACAACAGTCCCATTGATCTGGTAAAAAACAATAGGTACGATCTTGTTTTATTCACCAGTCCGTCAGGAGTCAGAAATTTCGCCGAAACACTCGGGCCCCGGCACCTGGACCCGCAGCTAAGATTTGCATGTATCGGCAAAGTTACCGAGAGTGCCGCAAAGAAATACGGATTAAATTGTATGATAACTGCCGCAACTTCAACCTATGAAGGACTTGCTAAGGAAATTCTGAATTATTATTATAAAATTAAAAACTAAATCTATGTCATTCCCGGTTACACGTTTAAGAAGACTCAGGAGAAATCCTGTTTTGAGGAAGATGGTCACGGAAACCGCGATCTCTCTCGACGATTTTATTATGCCTTTGTTTGTCTGCCCCGGCACAGGCGTTAAAAATCCTATTAACTCAATGCCCGGTAACTACCAGATGTCGGTCGATAATATTGTTGAAGAATGTAAAAAGCTTTCAGACAAAGGGATCAAGGCGTTTCTGTTTTTCGGAATACCTGAAAAGAAAGATGAAACAGGTATGGTCGCCACAAGCGATGATTCTATTGTTCAACGGGCAATCAAAGCAATAAAAAAGGAAATAAATGACATATTTCTGATTGCAGATATCTGCAACTGTGAATATACAACTCACGGACATTGCGGCACAATAGTGAATGGAGAGGTTGATAATGATCTCACTCTTGAAACACTTGCCCTGCAGGCATTATCTTTTGCCCGTGTTGGGGTTGATATGGTAGCTCCGAGCGATATGATGGACGGTCGCGTTGGCAGAATACGGCAGGCCCTCGATCATGATGGATTTTCTGATCTCCCCATCCTGGCTTATTCGGCAAAATATGCATCAGCTTTTTACGGACCTTTCCGCGAAGCGGCAGAAAGCGCTCCGAAGTTTGGCAACCGCGCTTCATATCAGATGAATCCGGCAAACGGCAACGAAGCCATGCGCGAAATCGCTCTCGATATTGAAGAAGGAGCAGATATCATTATGGTAAAACCGGCTTTAAGTTATCTCGATATTATCCGCCGGGCAAAAGATGAATTTAATATTCCTATTGCTGCCTATAATGTGAGCGGTGAATTTTCAATGGTAAAGGCTGCCGCGAAAAATGGCTGGATAGACGAGAAACGTATTGTCAATGAAATCCTTACATCGATAAAAAGAGCCGGTGCCGATATTATCCTTACATATCACGCAAGAGACATGGCAGAGTGGCTGCAAAAATAGGAAGTATCATATTCCACCAGAAAGACATGAATATCAGTAACAGTATAATTGAATTCAAACGTGCACTGGAAAGCATTCCGGGGGGTGTAAACTCACCTGTAAGGGCTTTTAAAAGTGTTCATGGCGATCCGGTTTTCATAAAAAAGGCAAAAGGATCCAAAATCACCGATATCGACAACAACGAATACATCGATTTTGTCGGGTCATGGGGACCAATGATCCTGGGTCATGCTGATGAAAGAGTGATAGCCGCTATTCAGGATGCAGCACTCCTTGGAACAAGCTATGGAGCACCGACTATTGCTGAGACCGAATTGGCAGAGCTTATTAAAAAATTTGTTCCTTCAATGGAACTTGTGCGTATGGTGAATTCCGGAACTGAAGCTACAATGAGCGCTTTGCGTCTTGCCCGTGGTTTTACAGGCAGGGATCTGGTGGTTAAGTTCCAGGGTTGCTATCATGGACATGCCGACAGTTTCCTGATAAAAGCCGGATCGGGAGCGCTTACTTGGGCTATCCTGACAGTCCGGGTGTGACACAGGGAACCGCAAAAGATACCATAATTGCACAGTACAATGATTTGTCATTCTGTTGAAGAGATCTTTAAGCACAAAGGTGATCAGGTAGCAGCAATTATTGTGGAGCCTGTACCTGCAAACATGGGAGTATTCCTTCCTGAACCGGGATTTCTCGAAGGGTTGCGTGAAATCACACTTAAATATGGTGCCATTGCTAATCTTCGATGAAGTAATTTCCGGCTTTCGGCTGGCCAAAGGAGGAGCCCAGGAATACTACAATGTAATTCCTGATATGACTGCCCTGGGAAAAATAATTGGAGGTGGTCTGCCTGTGGGTGCATATGGCGGCAGGAGGGAGATAATGAACAAACTCGCTCCGCTTGGCCCGGTTTACCAGGCAGGTACGCTCTCAGGCAATCCGCTGGCAATGAGTGCAGGACTTGCAACTCTCAGAATCATTGAGGAAACTCCCGGTTTTTATCTGAGCTCGACCGGAAAGGAGCAATTGCTGGAAAATGGGCTTATGAAAAATCTCAATCATACCGGAATTCCAGGAATTGTTAACCGTATTGGCTCTTTAATGACTCTTTTTTTACTGAAGAAGAGAAAGTAAATTCATATAACAGCGCAGTAAAATCGAACACTGAAAGATATGCACGCTATTTTAAACAGGCTCTGAATAATGGCATTTATCTGGCGCCATCTCAGTTCGAAGCCGCTTTCGTTTCTTTTGCACATACCGATGATGATATTCAAAAGGCTATTCAGTCAGCTTTTGAAGCAATGAAAACTTTATAAATGCTACAGCCAGAAATATTAAGGAACTAGGAAATTAAATATATGCAGGATTCTATATTTCTGAATACAATTAAAGGCAAAAAAACTTCACGCCCGCCGGTATGGTTCATGCGACAGGCCGGAAGGGTATTGCCCTCATACCTGGAATTACGTAATAAGCATTCATTCTGGCATATGATGAGCGACCCGGAACTTGCTGCAAAAGTGACCCTTCTTCCTGTAAATGATCTTGGTGTCGATGCAGCTATCCTATTTTCCGATATCCTGGTAATTCCTTATGCCATGGGCATGGGACTTGAATTTACTGATCACGGACCAAAATTTGATAAACCACTTAAAGATTACGATGACCCGTATGAAAACTTAATCCTGAGCCCGGTAAGCTTCAGTTTATTTACAGGGCAATTGATGAAATTGTTAAAACGAGGCAGAAGAACATTCCGCTTATTGGTTTTGCAGGCGCCCCGCTTACAGTTCTCTGTTATATGCTTGAAGGCATTAAGCAGCAAGTCGGGTTTCCCTGATGCTATTTCATTTTCTATAATAACAAGGCCACAACAGAAAAACTTATAGAATCGGTTACTGACCTTACAATTGAATATGCCAGTCAGCAGATCGCACATGGGATAGATGTTTTTCAGCTCTTTGAGACCCACGGAGGGATCCTTCCTTTTGATTTCTACAAGACGATGTTTTTCCCGGCAATAAAAAAAATATCAATGGCTGTCCGTGATAAAGGTGTGCCATTTATATTATTTCCCGAAAGATATCGGCACAGGATACAGATATATTACCCCAGACATCTGCGATTTCGTCAGTGTCGACTGGCAGACACCGATAACTGAAGCCAGGAAACTGGTTCACCCTGCAGTTGGACTACAGGGAAATCTTGATCCCCGGCTGTTATTTGCAGGAGAGGAAGGGATTTCAAGGGAACTTTCAAAATACCTGGAATTCGGCAAAACGGAACATAAATGGATATTCAATCTTGGACATGGCTTTATGCCGGGAAGCTCATTTGAAAAGGCAAAATATATTGTCAATTGGGTAAAAACCGCAAACTGGAACAGATAAATGATCGAAAACTTACTATTAAAATATAACAGACCCGGACCCAGATATACCAGTTATCCGCCAGCTACATTTTTTCACCCGGGATATACCTCCGGGGATTATAGACAATCAGTTATTGATTCAAATAATGAGGAACCTGAGAATATTTCAATATATATTCATATCCCTTTCTGTCCGCGGCTCTGTTACTTTTGCGGATGCAATACAGGCATCGCTAAAGGAAAGGATCATATTGAACGCTATGTTCGTGCATTAATAAAAGAGATAAATGCAGTTTCCCTGCTGATTGATAAAAAAAGAAAGTAACTCAGGTGCACTGGGGAGGAGGTACTCCTAATTCAATTCCTTTTGAACTTATCACAGAGGTAATGGATACACTGAAAGCCAGATTTAAGTTCCATCCGGGAGCGGAAATTGCTATGGAATGCAGTCCCGCTTATCTTACTTTCAATAATATCGATACTCTTGCAGAAATTGGATTTAACCGTCTGAGTCTGGGAGTACAGGATTTTCACAGAGAAGTTCTCGATGCAGTAAACAGGTTACCTTCCCTGATCCCCATGGATGAATTAATTCATTATATACGGGGAAAAGGATTCAAAAGCATTAATCTCGATCTTATCTACGGCTTGCCAAAACAGACTCCGGAAATTTTT
Organism: uncultured Bacteroidales bacterium; assembly: GCA_963791065.1. Lineage (GTDB taxonomy): Bacteria > Bacteroidota > Bacteroidia > Bacteroidales > VadinHA17 > LD21. The sequence continues at coordinate 101,708 of CAWBQN010000025.1, read as the reverse complement.
GCAGATTCAATAAATCAGGCGATTGAATTATCTCCCGACAGGCTTGTGACTTTCTCGTATGCGCATGTTCCATGGTTCAATAAATCAATGGAAAAGCTTGAGAAGACCGGGTTACCGGCTACCGATGAGAAATTCAGGCTATTCGGGATTGGATATAAGATGCTCACAAATAGCGGTTATGTCCCTGTCGGACTTGATCACTATGCAAAACCCTCCGATGATCTGGCCATCGCTCTGAAGGAGAAAAGGCTTCACCGGAATTTTCAGGGATACTGTACCCGTGACACAACGGGTCAGGTGTATGCTTTCGGTTCGAGCGGTATAAGCCAGCTTTGGAATTCCTACAGCCAGAATATAAAAGATTATCAAAGTTATATTGAATCCATAGAAAAACATGACTTTGCCATTGAAAGGGGATATCGGCTTACGAAAAATGAGATTATTTGCCGTGAGGCTATTAATTCGATTATGTGCAACGGTTATCTGTATTTTGAAGAGCTGGCAGTGAAGTTTGGTATTACTGCAAATGAATTACTGGATATCCTGCACTTTTCTCCAATTAAACTGACCGAGTTTATTGATGATGGATTAGTCGAGCTGAACAATAAAGGTATTAGTGTGAGTCAGCAGGGTATGCTGATCGTACGGAATATCGCGATGGCTTTTGATCCTCAGCTTGAAGCAAAACAGGGTATGTACTCGAAAACAATTTAATTTCATGGAAAAAAGTGTTGATATAGCCGTTATTGGTGCCGGACTAACAGGACTGACCACCTCTTTTTACCTGAAAAAGAACAGTAAGGATTTCATTGTCCTGGAGGAAAAAGAAAAGCCGGGCGGTGTAATCCGGACAAGGCATGAGAATGGATTTGTCTATGAGGAAGGACCGAATACCGGAGTACTTGGCAATCCCGATGTAGCCGAACTTTTTGAAGATCTCGATGGCTTATGTAAATGTGAAATTGCAGGAGAAAATGTAAAGAAGCGTTATATCCTGAAGGATGGAGTCTGGGAAGCAATGCCTATGGGACCCTGGCAAGCTGTTACAACCCCGCTTTTCACTCTTAAAGATAAACTGCACCTGTTGGGAGAACCTTTCCGGGGCAGCGGAAAAGATCCTGATGAACCGCTTAGTAAAATGGTCATCCGCCGGATGGGGCAAAGTTTCCTCGATTACGCTATTGATCCCTTTATACTTGGCGTTTATGCAGGAGATCCTGCTCTCTTGCTCACAAAATATGCATTTCCAAAACTCTATAATCTGGAACAGAATTACGGGAGTTTTATCGGAGGGTCAATAAAAAAGAGTTTTGAGAAGAAAGACGCCCGTGAAAAGAAGGCCACACGAAAAGTATTCTCAGTTTATGGCGGTTTATCCGGCCTGATTAATGCTCTGTGGAAATCAGCCGGGGAAGAAAAGTTTTTATTTGATACAAAGAATATTGAAATAGTGCCGGAAGCAGATCATTTTATAATAACAGCAACCAGGAACGATGAAAAAATAAGGATCAGAGCCGGAAAGGTCATTACTACCACCGGGTCCTATACTTTGAGACAAATGCTACCCTTTGCTGAAAAAGAATTGCTTCTAGATATTGAGAAACTCAGATATGCACGTGTTATGCAGGTAGTTGTCGGGTTTAACAAGTGGAACGGTTTTCCTCTCGATGGTTTTGGCGGATTAATTCCGTTCAGGGAAAAGCGCGACATACTGGGAGTATTATTCCTTTCAGCTTTATTGTCAAATCGTGCCCCGGAAGGCGGCGCTTTATGTTCAGTTTTTGTCGGCGGCATAAGGCGCGACGAGCTGTCAGACAGGACAGATGCTGAAATAATGAACATTGTTAAACGTGAGTTTTCAGATGTCATGAAGTTAAAAGAATTTAATCCGGACCTTTTTAAAATTATCCGCTACCAGCATGCCATACCCCAGTACGGAATAGAAAGTCAAAAAAAACTTCTGGCTATGGAAAAGCTTGAGTCTAAATACAAAGGACTTATCTTTGGAGGAAATCCACGGGATGGTATAGGAATGGCAGACCGAATAAAGCAGGGTAAACGTTTAGCGTATAGTGTATAATTCATAATTCATAATTCAGTATTTTATGTACAAGTTCCTTGTTCTGTTGCACATAATCACAAGCTCATTGTTCCTGGCAGTGGCCATTGCAACGACTGTCAGATCAATTGCAGGCTGGTCAAGGAATCTTAGCTATTCCAGTACGGATAAATATCTCAGGACCTTCTTCATGCTGCTTCTGTACCTTACGCTCATTCATGGCATCATAATGTATTTCTTTATAGATCCTTCATCCAAATCGGCAGTTGATGCACAACATGAACTGCAGCGGGTTTCTTTGAGATTCTGGGTGGTTGAGCATTTTTATTTTATGACATTTGCACTTATCCTGGCCCAGATAGGCGGTGTTCTTATACGAAGGACCAGTATTGATAAAAACCGGTTTGCCTATGCTTCATTTTATTACGGGATTGCTACGTTTATTACTATAATTTCAATGACCTTTTATTTTATTTACAGGTAATATGCTGAAGTCCGGGACAGCTGTTCTGCTTCTGAATGTTGGTACTCCCGAGGGTCCGGAAAGATCGAAAGTCAGAAAATTCCTTGCGGAGTTTTTAAACGACAAACGAGTAATAGATATTCCATGGCTCCTGCGAAAAATACTGGTCAATTTAATTGTCATTCCTTTACGGGCCACCAGGTCGTCAAAGCTATATAAGAGGCTCTGGACCGATAAGGGTTCTCCGCTTCTTTACAATGGAATATCTCTAAAGGAAAAGCTGCAGCAAAAACTGGGAGACAGGTATATTGTCGAATTTGCCACCAGGTATCAGCAGCCGGGTATAAAAGAAACAGTTGATAAAGTTCTGAAACAAAATGTAAGCACCATCATAGTTTTCCCCCTCTTTCCGCAATATGCAAGTTCTACAACTGGCACGGCAGTCGAAAAATTATTAGAAATCATGGCTGCTCAAAATAACATTCCTGCAATCAAAACAATACTGCAGTACTATGATCATCCTTTATATCTGGAAGCTATGGCGGGCCGGATTTCTAACTACGATTATGCCGGTTATGATCACATTCTTATGAGTTTTCATGGCTTGCCATTAAGGCAGGTGAATAATTCACACAATGGGAAACCCTGTGGACATTATAATTGCACCATGGAGGTTACAGAGCAAAATTCATACTGCTATAATGCTGCCTGCTATGCCACATCAAGATTATTAGCTGAAAAGCTAAGCATTGACACGAGCAGGTATACGGTTTGTTTTCAGTCACGTATTGCTAAAAATTGGTTGGCCCCGTATACCGATGATGTTATTATAAAACTTGCAGGAATGGGGAAGAAAAAGCTGCTCGTGATATGTCCTTCTTTTACTGCAGATTGTCTGGAAACTATAATCGAGGTCGGGCAGAATTACAGAGATCTGTTCCTGAGGAATGGAGGAGAAAAACTTACTCTGGTAGAAAGCCTGAATGACAGTGAATATTGGGTTGATGCTATTTCGGGCATAATTCGTGAACATTGACACAACGTCAGGGGTCTATCATATAATTCCTTAATAATCTCATAAGAATCTGTTTCTGTTTATAATAATTGGAACAATTTTTGCTGTTTACCTGTAACCATTGACCCGATTCAAACCTAAGGACTAAATCAATGAAAAAGCTTTTTCTATTCCTTTTCATCGTTATTTCTTTTCAGTCGTGTGAGAAATACGGGAATTCTGCCAGATTTGTAAATACTGCCTTTAATAAAAAAATTTTAGATGGCTACTTCGTAAAATCAATAGCTTTTGATAAACTGGGGAACGCATGGATCGGAACCTTCAAACAAGGATTGATAAAGTATAGTTCAACGGGGACTGTTGTATACAACTCATCCAATTCAGTAATACCCGACAGCACAGTTATCCAGGATATTGCCGTTGACAGTAAGAATAATGTCTGGATCGGCTGCGAAGGATTGATTAAATACGATGGCAGCGGCTTTACGTTCTATAATACTAAAAACACACCGATGCCGGAAGATTTGGTAGGTTCTATCGCGATTGATTCCAAAGACAATATCTGGTTCACCTCGTGCAGGTTCAGGCAAGGGGGAATCGTAAAATATGATGGTAAGAGCTGGACAGTCTACACACCCGACAATTCAGCTTTGCCGGCGAACTTTGTAGGAAGTATCGCTGTCGATAAATACGATAATGTCTGGCTGGCTTTATCGGAGAAAGTAAATAATGCATATCTGGCGGAGATCTCCAATAACAGCTGGAAGATCTATACCGGCAACGACCTTGGATTCTCACCTTATTATATTGGTAATATCCGCATAAACAGCAAAAATGAGGTCTGCGCGGCAATTGATTATTCTTTATCGAGTTTATGGATTAATACCGGCCCGCAGGTTTTCATATTTGATGGAAAAACTTCAACACAAATTAAAAATGATAGTATTTCTCATATTAAATCTATTACAATAGACAGAGCTGATAATATCTGGTGCGCTGCATATGGCGGCTATGGAGTATATAACGGATTCAGCTGGTTCATTGATAATTCAAGTTTTAAGAGCAATAGTGTATTTGCAATTGAACAAGCACCTGATAATAAAATCTGGATTGGAACCGGGAACGGTATTTACATAAATGAATAAGAAATTTAGTATCAATAAATAATCGCACATCATGAAAAGTATTATCAGACAATCAATAATTACAGCCTTAATCAGTTCATTCGTCATACTGACATCCTGTGAAAAATCGGAGCGGAAAGACCAGCCCGGTGATCCGGTTAACATAGCTACCGAGGCTTTTCAGAAGGAGGTGATTGACTCTGCAAACAGATTCGCATTTGATTTGTTTAAGCCCGGGCTTGCTGATGCGAAGGGGAATGAGAACATAATGATTTCTCCGTTCAGTATAACAAGCGCCCTGTCGATGACTCTAAATGGTGCAGCAGGGGAAACTTATGCGGCAATGGTAAAGTCACTCGGATTACAGGAAAAAACCCTTGAACAGATTAATAGCACCTACCTTAAACTGATGACCGAAATGGTATCGGTCGATAAACGGGTTGAGGTGGAAATAGCCAATTCTGTGTGGGTGGAAAAGCGACTGATGGTAAAGCAGCCATTTATAGCCGATCTGCAGACATGGTATAAAGCTGAGGCACGGAGTATAGATGTTACGGATCCCGATGCAGTGAAAACTGTCAATGACTGGATTGCGGCAAAAACTAATAATAAGATCACTAATATGTTAGATAAATTAGATGCTAACATGGCAATGCTTCTGATCAATGCCATTTATTTCAATGGCAAGTGGAGGTATGCGTTTGACAAAGCTGATACAAAAGACGAACCATTTTATATTACTCCTTCCTTACCAAAATCTGTTCCGATGATGCATCAGACGGAGAGCATGAATGCCGTCAGAAACAATAACCTTACATTGGTTGAGCTTCCATATGGACAGGGCAATTACACCATGGTAATAGTTATGCCTGATGCGAACATCGCGACGGGTGATGTGGCAAAAGCTCTGACGCCATCATTATGGCAGGAATGGATGGGACTGCTCGCTAACAATTCTCACAAGGTCGATCTCAGTATGCCCCGATTCAAATATCAGTATAAAAGACTTTTGAATGATGATCTGATTGGTCTCGGAATGCGTATAGCTTTCAGTCCGCAGGCTGATTTCAGTAACATAAGTGATCAGGGGCTGGCAATAAATAAAGTATTACATCAGACTTTCATCGACACAAATGAAGAAGGAACAGAAGCTGCTGCAGCCACCGTTGTTGAAATTGGATTTACCAGTGTAAATCCCGAGGTTGTCAAAGTGACGCTTGATCACCCTTTCCTTTATTTCATCAGGGAGTCATCAACAGGTACGATACTATTCATGGGAAGACTAAGCGATCCTGGTACTAATTGAAATACCAAAAATTATAAATAAATTTATCAGACTTTTATGCAATTCAAAAGTTGCATTTAAAAGAACTTATGCCATAATAAAATACCTTCAGCTATGGTAAATAACAACCGTCGTGATTTTCTTAAAAAGAGCCTCCTCGGTATTTCAGGGGCTGCCTTATTACCCGGAAGCCTGACAGCAGGATTAGCAGGCGGACCTGTAAAAAATGCCCTCCCGGAATTACCATTCCGGATTCTTGGTAAGACGGGCATCAAAACCCCTCTGATAAGTATGGGAACAAGCGATGCAACAGCAGCGGGTTTTATCAGAGCTGCCTATGAAGCCGGCATTAAAGTATTTTTTTCTGCCACCTATTATGGTGAAGGCAACAATGAGAAGCTCGTCGGAGAAGGACTGAAAGGCCTTCCGCGTGACAGTTTCATTGTGGGAACAGCTGTTCCGCCTGATGGTCTGGATATGCGTACGGGTAAATTTATAAAGACCTTTGATCCCCAGGCTTATATTAAAAAAGCTGAGGAGAGTCTGAAACGTTTCGGCATTGAATATGTGGACTTTTTCCTTTTCCCGTATGCCGGGAAAAGAGAAATGGTGCTAAATGAAGGTGTATTGAAAGCATTGGATCAACTTAAAAAACAGGGAAAAACAAAATTCCTCGGAATTGCTTCCCACAGTGACACTGAAGAAGCGCTTCAGGCAGCTGTTGATTCGGGCATTTATGACCTGGCAATGATTGGCTACAACTTCAAAACAGTCAATAAAGACTCATTAAATTCAGCTGTTGCTAAGGCAGCCAGGGCAGGAATGGGTATCGTTGCAATGAAGACAACGGCAGGAGCAACACGGGAAAAGTCGGGCCCGCCTCTTAACACTGACGCCGCTTTGAAATGGGTGCTGCAGAATGAGAATATTTCGTCGATCGTATCCGGAATGTCATCACTTGAAGAGTTGCAGAAAAATCTGGCAATGATTCAAAACCTTAAAATGTCGGATCAGGAAATGAAGGACCTTAAACTTGCAAGTCTGGGTCAGGAACCAGGTCTTTATTGCCAGCAATGCAGGAAATGCATTCCGCAATGCCCGCATAACATTGATATCCCGACCATCATGCGAAGTTATATGTATGCTTACGGCTACAGGAATACGGCTCAGGCCTGGCACACACTTGCAGATGTTGACATATCGGGACGCCCGTGTGAGAATTGTACTTCGTGTAACATAAACTGCTCGTCAGGCTTTGATATAAGGGAAAAGATCCTGGATATCTCGCGTCTGAAAGATGTTCCGCAGGATTTTATCATGACATGATCACAGAAGAAAAAAATCATAAGTCAGTAGCAACCCGGAACTTTTCAACAGGAATTATTGTTTCTCGGAAATGAAGATCAGAACATCTATTAGCCTACTGACAGCTTGTGCAGCATGTATTATGTTGTTTTCCTGCCATCTCTACCAGGACAACAATGATTTTCTGATTAAAGTGGACAGTCTACATGCTCCCGACACCGTTGACTCAAATATATCCTTCGATATTGTATTTTTTGGTACAATTGGTTTCGATGAATGCACCAGTTTTAAAACATTCAACCAGATCAAAAATAAGAACGATATAAATATAGAGGCGTGGGGAACTTACGACAGCACGCCAACGGACTGTCCGCCCGCATTGATCACTCTTGATGGTCAGAAGCTCTCAATGTCGCTTCCTTTTCCGGGGGTATACAGGATATTGATCAAGGATCCGGGATTTACTCTGGTGAAAAAAATTGTCGCGAAATAAAGAAATTTTAGATTCCCGCAGTTACGATTGCTATCAGAATCGCTGAAAGGCGCAGATAATATGGATGAATCAAAGCATATAAAACTAAATAAAGCAAAATGGGATAAGTGGTCAAAAACCGCTGATGGTAAAGGATTTAAATACGATTACTTAAGAAGGGCCCAGGGCAGTGTGCTTTCATTATTGAATATTAATGAAAATATGAATTTTCTTGATATTGGTTGCGGAACTGGCTGGGCTGTCGGACAGGCTGCAAAAATAGCGGGGAATAAAGGCTCCTTTTATGGCATCGACCTTTCATCAGGGATGATTGAAAAAGCCAGGGAGAACTTCAGGGAGTTTGAGAATTTTCATTTTATCCAGGCCAATTCGGAATCAATCCCTCTTGACAGTAGTTTTTTCGATAACATAATATGTACTAATTCATTCCATCACTATCTCCATCCTGATAAAGCAATGAGTGAAATCAGCCGGCTGCTAAAGCCGGGCGGTAAAATTTTCATTCTCGATCCGGCCGCTGATAATATCTTTATCAAGATCCTGGATAAATTCATTAAATTGCTTCAGCCTGAACATGTTAAGATCTATAGTTCCGATGAGTTTAAAAGATTTATGATCAGCGCCGGATTAAAATATAAAGGTTTCGAAATTATTTTCGCACATCAGAAAGTTCAGATCGGAGAGAAATAAAAGCCTCAGAATATGAAGCTTACAATTGACAACATATTACTGATCGGATCGATTCTCCTCTTTGTAAGTCTCGTAGCCAGCAGAACAACCAGATATGGAGTTCCTACTTTGCTGTTATTCCTTCTTGTTGGCATGCTGGCAGGAGCTGACGGTCCGGTAGGGATAAGTTTTTATGATCCGAAAATCGCCAGGTTTATCGGCGCTGTTGCATTAAGCTTCATCTTGTTTTCCGGGGGCCTTGAAACAAGATGGAATGACATAAAACCTGTATTCTGGCAGGGAGTATCCCTTTCTACACTAGGTGTACTAATTACTGCAGCAACAATCGGAGTGCTGGTTTATATATTTACAGATTTTACTTTTCTTGAAGGTCTGCTCCTGGGTTCCATAGTATCATCGACTGACGCAGCTGCTGTGTTTTCAATTCTGCGATCGAGAAGTATTGGTCTGAAGGGAAATCTGACACCCCTTCTTGAGCTTGAGAGCGGAAGTAACGATCCTATGGCCTTTGTCCTTACGATTATTTTCACATATCTGATTGCAAACCCTCAATCTGGTTATTTATCGATAATACCTTTGTTTTTTACCCAGATGATCCTTGGCGCCGGGGTTGGAATATTTATGGGCATTGCGATGCATAAAATAATAAACTGGATCAAACTTGAATTTGAAGGCCTTTATTCGGTTTTATTAATAACCCTTGTGCTTTTCACTTTTGCATTTTCAAATTTCATAGGAGGAAATGCTTTTCTGGCCGTTTATATTTCAGCATGCGTTCTGGGAAACAGGGATTTCATCCATAAAAAGAGTCTGACAAAACATTTCGACGGACAGGCATGGATGATGCAGATAATAATGTTCATCACCCTTGGTTTACTGGCATATCCGAAACAAATACTGCCGTATCTTGGCATTGGAATGCTTATCTCATTGCTGTTGATCTTCGTTGCCAGACCGGTAAGCGTATTCATTTCCCTGGCATTTTTCAGGCAGGACTTCAGGAAAAAATTGTTTGTCTCATGGGTTGGCTTAAGAGGCGCGGTACCGATTGTGCTGGCAATGTATCCTCTTACGGCAGGTATAGGAAAGGCGAATATCATCTTTAATCTTGTTTTCTTTATATCGGTTACATCGATCCTGATTCAGGGAACATCGATCCCGTTAGTGGCAAAATGGTTAAAACTGGCAGTGCCCGTGAATATCAGGAAAAAATCGGTTCTCGATCTCGAATTGGGATGGAAGACAAAAACAGTATATAATGTGGTGCCTGTGGAACCTGATTTCAGCTGTATCGGTAAAACAATTGTAGACCTGGGATTGCCAAACAGTATCATCATAGCTCTGGTTGAACGAAACAACAAGTACTTTATCTCTGAAGGCTCTACGAGAATTCTTTCCGGTGACAGATTGTACGTAATGGCTGACGACAATAAATCTATGGAAAAATTATATATTTGTTTAGGTCAAAAGCCCTTAGCAAAAATTAATAAATAGAAAACGAAATTTATTCCATATGGCAACGCGCAGAACTTTTCTCAAACAAACCTTATTTGGTGCCGGTGCATTAATGATCGCCCCTTCACCTGACCTGAAATCATTAAAGGATTCCGGAATAAAGATCTCATTGGCGGAATGGTCACTGCACAGGACGCTTGAGGCCGGGAAAATCGATCATCTCGATTTCCCTTCCATTGCAATGAAAGACTATCAGATCTCGACAGTGGAATATGTTAACGGCTTTTTTGGCGGGAAAAAGATGGATTTCAAAGTGGCCGGGAAAAACAGTGACTATCTTAAGGAACTGCTGAAAAGGAGTAAAGATGCCGGAGTCTTCAACCATCTTATTATGGTTGATGACGAAGGACCTCTTGCCCTGCCCGACGATAAATTGAGATTACAGGCAGTTGATGATCATAAAAAATGGATCGAAGCCGCTAAATTCCTTGGATGCCTGACTGTGCGTGTAAATCTTCATGGCGACGGATCACCTGATGCCAAGAAAGCTGCATCAATTGATTCTCTCAGCCGTCTCGGAGAATTCGCCAAGCCGATGAAGATCAATATAGTAGTGGAAAACCACGGTCATGAATCATCCAACGGAGCCTGGGTAGCGGATGTTATGAAACAGGTGAACAGACCCAATGTAGGTACGTTGCCTGACTTCGGAAATTTTTGCCTCTCACAGGATTGGGGAAGTACACAGGACGAATGCAAAGACTACTATGACCGGTACAAGGGTGTTAAAGAGATGCTGCCATTTGCTAAAGGAGTAAGCGCAAAAACCTATGATTTTGACAGCAACGGGGAACAACCGAAAATGGACTATAAACGTCTTTTAGGCATTGTAAAAGCTTCAGGTTTTAAAGGATTTATAGGTGTTGAATTTGAAGGCAATACCCAATCCGAAGAAGAAGGGATCCGCAAGACAAAGCTTTTGCTGGAGAAATATCTGTAATTTAAAGTACTCACCCCTTTAATCTCTCTCTGCCATTGCTGCAGTCAGACTCCTCCCTAGAATTGCCCACAGGGCAATTTCTTAACGGTCGTTCCTGTAAATGGGGGTAATTATCTAATGTACAATGGTTTACACCCACTTTCTAAGAATTAGCTGCCCTTTATACACATCTATTTAGTAATTCTTTATTACAAGTCTATCAGATGAAACCTCACAGGTTGGGAGAAGGAGATTCCTCACTTCGTTCGGAATGACAGAGTCAAATTGTGGAGATTGAGGGAAGAAGTGGCGATTCGCAGAAGTATTACATTATATACAAATTGGTGTCGCGAATCGCCACTTCTTCCCTCCACAACTTAGCAAACATTGTCATTCCGAACGAAGTGAGGAATCCCCTGCTGCTGATCAGTAATTCTAATTACTTCAGGTAATTAATTCTGATAATTCCAATTTAAATTAAAGATGTGTATAAAGATTAGTTTCAAAAGCAGGGAAACTTTTTTAAGAAGTATCTCATTCATCACCAAAGCTTAAGTTGACGGCCTTTGGAGATGGGGGGTGAGTATGTACGAGAGAACCTTTGTGTGCCTTTAAAAAATAGCACCAGAACAATTGCATATGATGATTGTTTAATTCCTGACGGAAAATAATGACACAGAAATACAACCGGAACAGATTGAAATTTCAATACAACCTGAGATGTATCTGATAATTTGCTTATTATGAATTTTAATGCAGGATGAAAAGACTAATCATCATTTCCTTTTTGATTTTAATATCTCATATTGCTACATCACAAATCAGGCTCACCGGCAAGATTACTGATTCAAAAACAGGAGAAGCTATCGCTGGCGCCACAGTTTATATACCCGAGCTTAAGAAGGGAGATATTGCAGATAAAGACGGTGTTTATTCAATAGAAAATCTTCCGAAAACAAGTGTGATGGTTCAGGTAACCTTTCTGGGCTATAAATCTGTTGTTCAAAAGATTGATCTGAGCAAAACAGCTCTGATCAATTTTGTTATGGATCAGGCTATCACAGAAATGAATGAAGTTGTGATCACCGGATCATCCAGGGCCACAGAGATCACCAGAAATCCTATTCCCATGATCACTCTTGGCATTAAGCAGCTTCATCAGAATCTGAATACCAACATAATCGATGCAATTTCAAAACTTCCCGGCATTAACGCTGTAACAACAGGTCCAAACGTTTCAAAGCCATTTATTCATGGCCTGGGGTTTAACCGTGTGCTGACTTTATATGATGGTGTAAGACAGGAGGATCAGCAATGGGGCGATGAGCATGGCGTTGAGGTGGATGAAAATGCTATCGAACGGATAGAAATAGTTAAGGGTCCGGCAAGTCTGACATATGGTTCCGATGCACTTGCAGGGGTTGTTAATTTACTTCCTGCTCCTCCGGTTCCCGATAGCACGATAACAGGCCACGTGGAGACAAATTACCAGACAAATAATGGTCTCATTGGAGCATCGGCTTCCCTTGCAGGCAACAGGAATGGTTTTGTATGGGGAGGCGTAGCATCGCATAAACAAGCTGCCAATTATCAGGACAAGTACGACGGCCGGGTCTATGGTACGGCTTTCAATGAAACGGATCTGAGCGGATATATCGGATTAAACAAAAGCTGGGGATATTCCGATCTTAACTTTTCAATATTTGATGATTTGCAGGAAATTCCGGATGGCAGCCGTGACTCAGTTACCCGGAAATTTACCAGGCAGATAACCGAAGCCGATACATTCAGGCCAATTGTTTCCAATTCAGAGCTGACCTCGTATAAAATTACAGTCTTGCACCAGCATGTCCAGCACTACCGGATTTATTCCTCGAATAATTTCATTATCGGAAAAAGTAAACTCGGATTGATCCTGGGATATCAGGAAAGCATACGCAGGGAATACAGCCATCCGCAGTACTCCGATATACCAGGCATGTATCTTGATCTTAAAACATTCACGTATGATCTGAAATACTTCATTCCGGAATCAAGGGGATGGGAAACAACCATCGGAGTCAATGGGATGTATCAGATTAATGCCAACAAGGGCACTGAATTTATTATTCCCGATTACCATCAGCTGGATATTGGCCCGTTTATTCTGGTAACCAAAACAATCAGGAAGTTTGATCTCAGTGCAGGTTTAAGATATGATGCCCGTTTTTTTAAGAATGATCAGATGTTTACCCGGCCCGATCCTCTGACTGGTTTTGAAATGCAGGTAGCACCCTCTGATACAGCCTTGGCCAGACATCCCTTCTATTCATTTCACCATTTATTTTCAGGCATTTCAGGAAGCTTTGGCGCGACTTATAATCTAACGAAGCGGTTGTTAGTGAAATTAAATATTGCACGCGGATTCCGTGCACCAAATGTTGCTGAAATATCAGCTAATGGCGTCCATCCCGGAACGCTTATTTACCAGATTGGCAATATGAGTTTTAAACCGGAATTCAGCCTTCAGGAAGATATTGGAATTTCTTATAGATGGGATCATATAAGCGGCGACATTGACATTTATAACAACAACATTTCAAACTATATCTTTAATCAGAAATTGCTGAACCATCTCGGGCAGGATTCAGTAATTGTCAAAGGTAACCAGACATTTAAATATCAACAGGCCAGGGCCCGGCTATATGGGTGGGAGGCAAATCTGGATATTCATCCCTACGACTGGTTGCATTTCGAAAACTCAATCTCTGTGATCTATGCACTAAACAGGGGCGGAAATGGTATTCATATAACAGATAGTACCCGGTATCTCCCTCTTATTCCTCCGTTGCATACCAATACGGAAATAAGGGCGAATACAATACGTAAATTGAAACATTTCAGTTCATTGTACCTGAAAATCGGAATGGAATATTATGCACGTCAGACCAGAGTATATACGGCATATGGTACGGAAACGCCAACACCTGGTTATGTGCTTTTCAATGCAGGAGCCGGTGCAGATTTACTGAATAAAAAAGGAAAGGTAATTTTAAGTATCAGTATTCTGGCTAATAATATTACAGATCTCGCGTATCAGTCACACCTCAGCAGACTGAAATATTTTGAACAATATCCAAACAACCCTACAGGAAGAAAAGGTATTTACGATATGGGAAGGAACATAAGTTTTAAACTGACGGTACCTCTAAATCTCTAGCATATTAATTATCTTTTTAACCGCAAAGCACGATAAGCAGGCGCAAAGTGATATTGGTTGATCAGGGTTTAATATATTTAGGAAGAAACTTCTCGTCCGAAAAAAGGGCTGCGGTGTTGATTAACGCCAGATGAGAATAGGCTTGAGGGAAATTTCCCAGGAGCCTCTTTGTACTGAAATCAATATCCTCGCTGAAAAGTCCAAGGTGATTTCCGCAGGCCAGCAGGCCCTCAAACAATAATTTTGCCTCATCTTTCATGCCAATCCTGAAAAGCGCCTGGATAAGCCAGAATGTACAGATTGTAAAGGATGATACTGGTCTTCCAAAATCATCCGGGTTTATGTAACGATAAACGAAGCCGTTATAGAAAAGGGCATTTTTGACAGCCAGAACAGTTTTCTGATACTTCAGATCTGAGGAAGGAATAAACCCATATTCAGCCATTAATAACAAGGATGCATCGAGATCTGAATTGCTGTAGGTTTGTGTAAAGGTTTGAAGTTCCTGATTCCACCCCTTATTCAGAACCTCTTCTTTAATGTCATTGGCAATGCCTCTCCATGTTTCCATATAATGCGGTTTGTTAAGCAGGAGGGCTATTTTGGCAGCACGGTCCATTGCCACCCAGCTCATGACCTTAGAGAAGACAAAGTGATTTTCATTGCTGCGGAATTCCCAGATACCTTTATCTGGCTTCTCCCAGTGAGTTGAAACAGTGAGAGAAATGTTGCGCACGATCTCCCACATATCTTCAATTTCATCTAATGTGCCCGGGAAAAACTCGTAATACTGGAGGATAACATTCAGGAGATAACCGAATATATCATTCTGTTTCTGAAAAAATGCAGCATTCCCGATCCTGACGGGCTTTGAGTTCTCATAACCTGCCAGGTGAGGAAGATCAATTTCCGTAAGATCTCTTTCGCCTCTTATTCCGTACATTACCTGGAAAGAATCGGTCTTCGATTTAAGAATTCCTTTCAGGTAAACAAGGAAACGCTGCGCCGACTTGTAATGCCCCATTCTAAGCAATGTGTCAATCGACATTGATGCATCACGGAGCCAGCAGAACCTGTAATCCCAGTTTCGTACATGTCCGAGTGTTTCAGGGATGCTTGTTGTAAGAGCCGCCAGTACCGCTCCGGTTGCCTGGTAAGACATAATCTTTAAAACAAGCAGACTCCTGATTATTTCTTCGGCGTATTTTTCATATTTTTTTGAATGGTTTGTCCAGTTTAGCCAGTACACTTTTGTACGCTGGAATTCCATGTAAACCCTTTTGATATCGATATCGACCAGCTTCTGATTGTAAGAAAGCAAGAGAAACTGATGGCTTGTCAGCGTAATTTCAGCGGAACAAAGAACATCGTTGACATCTAAGCTGGTATAGAGATATATACAATCTGTGGGTATTTCCTTTGAGTACGTTTTTATATAATTATCTTCTTTTATGTTAGAAACCTCCTCTCTTGCATAATTAAATGCAGGATTATAAAGAACCTTAAAGGAAGGAGAGCCTGAGATCCACTTGATATAGCGATAAATTTCTGCAGGAGTAAAGTAGTCGTCCTCGGTTAGTTTGTAACGGGGCATGAAGTCAATAACTTCAAATGTGCCATGGATGGATTTAAATTCTGTGCAGAGCACATTGGTCCAGATAATATACTTCTGTGATATAATATAATCATCATCAACAGCAAAACTGAAAGAGCCGCCTATCTCTTTATCAAGCAGTTTCGCAAATATTGATGGTGAATCGAAATCAGGCAGACAACACCAGTCAATGCTTCCTTTTTCGGATATAAGAGCGGCACTCCGGCAATTTCCAATTACGCCATAATTCAGGTTATCCATAAATTATATTCAAAAATCTCTTCTCAAAACAATTATTCAACGAGATTGTTTAACTAGTTTTAATCCTTGATACCGTAAAATCTTGCCATTCCGCTCTACCTAATATAGATTTTTCATGGAAAATGAAATTGAAACAAAAATAAAGGAAAAATACAGAATTGCAGCACACAGATTAGTTTTACTTGATTATGATGGAACACTGGTTAATTATGCGGCAAAACCCGAAACGGCAAAACTATCTGAACATGTGTTTGATATATTATCAGGTTTTATTGAGAATCCGCTGACAAAGATCTTCATAATTACCGGAAGAAGTCATCTCGATATTGAAAAGTTATTAAGTCATATTCCAATCGATATAATTGCAGAACACGGTGCTATGGTCAGAGAAAGCGGGTTATGGAAGAGGCAGGCAATTAATAACTTCTCATGGAAAAAAGCAATAATTCCTATTATGAACCAGTTTGCTGTTACATGCCATGGGTCATTTGTTGAAGAAAAAAGTTTTTCCCTGGCATGGCATTACAGGACTGCTGATCCTGAAATCGGATATTCCTGTTCA
The DNA here is from genome assembly GCA_963791065.1 of uncultured Bacteroidales bacterium. GTDB lineage: Bacteria > Bacteroidota > Bacteroidia > Bacteroidales > VadinHA17 > LD21. The sequence goes on along the minus strand of CAWBQN010000025.1, from coordinate 85,224 downwards.
AGAGAATTGATCGATCTTCTGACAAATATAGCTCCTTCATATAATTTAAAGGTCCTCGACGGTAAGAAAGTAGTTGAGATATTGAGTAACGAAACCGGAAAGGGCAGGGCTGTGAAAAAACTTTTTGAGCAAAACAGCTTTGATTTTGTTCTGTCAATAGGTGATGATGCCACCGACGAGGAAATGTTTGAGTATCTGTTAAATTTTTCCAACGCTTATACCATCAAAGTGGGAGAAGGAACTACCTTTGCAAAATATCAGTTAACAAGTATAGGTGACGTAGCCGTACTATTAAAACAATTATTGGGATGAAACTATCGCTTTCATTTATTCTCTCCATTGTTTTTGCAGTTGGATTGGTTGCCTTTGGATTTGTTTTTTATCAGAGTTCCAATGAAAAAACCAAGCTGGTAGGGCAGCTTGAATTACGGGCCTCACAGGTGGCATATGACATAATTCAAAACAACAGATCCTTTTTCAGACACCCTGATCAGTCAGAGATAGAGCGCTTTGCAGATAGTGTCATCATTCGATACGATCTGCGAGGTATTGCAGTTTACATCAATAACGATACTACCCTCAGTAATAGTTCCACGCACAATTTCATCCCATATTCCAGACAATTTTTTTCCAGATCAATTACGACGGATAGTTCATTCGGGAATTTTTTCAAATCAGGACATAAGAAGATTTATCAATATTTTGTCCCTGTCACATATTCTGACAGGCCCAAAAATGCTGTTGTCTTTTATACCGATGCCAGTTACATTGTAAGTGTGATCCGCAATATATGGTTCCGGAATTTAGTTGGATGGTTTGTACAGGCGTTTCTGGTATCGCTGGTAACTTTACTTCTGATACGGTGGGGAATATTCCAGCAGATAAAGAAGATTGTGGACTGGGCAAAAGCCGTGCGTACGGGCAATAGCGGGTTAAGACCGGAACCGCATCTTGACATCCTTGATCCTCTGCATAAAGAGATTGAGCATATGGCGAAGGAAATGAATGAAGCCAAAGCAATCGCGGAAGAAGAGGCACGTCTCAGAACAAGTGCAGAAGCCATCTGGACGCCAGAACGGCTCAAGGTCGAGATGGAGAACCTTTTGCAGAATAAGAAGATGATAGTCGTATCCAATCGCGAACCGTACATTCATATTCATGATGGCAAGGAGATTAAATGCATGGTTCCTGCAAGCGGAATGATTACTGCCATGGAACCGATACTAAAAGCATGCAGCGGATTATGGATCGCTGCAGGAACAGGAGACGCTGACAGAGAGACTGTAGATAAGAACAACAAAGTAGAAGTACCGCCTGAAGATCCGAAATATACTTTAAAGCGTTTATGGCTTACAAAGGAAGAAGAAGATCATTTTTATTATGGCTTTTCAAATGAAGGCTTGTGGCCTCTTTGTCATATTGCGCATACGCGTCCTATCTTCAGGAATGATGACTGGCTCTTTTATAAAAAAGTGAATGAGGATTTTGCCAAAGCTGTTCTCGAGGAAACAAAAAATGATGAGGAACCTTTCATTTTAATCCAGGATTATCATTTTGCTCTGCTGCCAGAACTTATAAAAAGAAAAAAACCTAAAGCTAAAGTTGGCATATTCTGGCATATACCATGGCCAAATCCTGAATCATTCGGGATCTGTCCCTGGCAGAGAGAAATACTGCAGGGCATGCTTGGCGCTGATCTGATTGGTTTTCATACTCAATATCACTGCAACCATTTTCTGGAAACAGTCAATAATGCGCTTGAATCCAGAGTATTATGGGACGATTTTTCAGTTAAAAAAGCCGGGCGGACCACTTTTGTCAAACCGTTTCCAATAAGTATAGCCTTCACATTAAAAGATTATGATATCAATTCAACCAAAATTGAACCTTCCGTGTTATTAAATGAATATGGTCTGAATGCACAGTTTATCGGCATAGGTGTCGACCGTATAGATTATACGAAGGGAATTGTTGAAAAATTTCTTTCTATAGAACGCTTTCTGGAGAAGAATCCTTCGTATGTCGGTAAATTTACTTTTGTGCAGATAGGAGCACCAAGCAGATCCTCGATAAAAAGTTACTCTGATATATCAACTGCAATCGAAAATGAAGCGGAGAGGATAAATGCACGTTTCAAGGGCAGGAACTGGAAAGCTATACTGCTCTTAAAACGCCATCACAGCCATGAAGAAATCTTTCCTTATTATGTCTCGGCTGATTTTTGCATGGTGACATCCCTGCATGACGGAATGAATCTGGTGGCAAAAGAATTTGTCGCATCGCGCAATCAGAATGACGGGTCGCTTATTCTCAGCAGGTTTGCAGGCGCGTCTCAGGAGCTCCAGGGTGCCATAATCATAAATCCCTATGATATAGAGAAATCGGCTGATGCAATTAAAGTAGCACTTGAAATGAGCAGTGAAGAGCAGAACCAGCGTATGATGCAAATGCGTATGGTAATTGTCAGGAACAATATCTATTTCTGGGCGGCAACTCTGCTTAGAACAATGGAGACTATAAAGTAAGCCTGCCCCCAACACCGTTTGAATTCCCTATTTCTTCAGCGCATTATACAGCACTACTGCCGGATGTAATGCAATTCGCCCTGTTCCGTCCTTGATTTGATGCCTGCAGCTTGTCCCGGGAGCTGATATTACTGTTTTACTGTCAGAATTTCTTATTTCCGGAAACAGTATCAGTTCTCCGACCTGATTTGATAATTCAAAATGCTCCTTTTCATATCCGAACGAACCGGCCATTCCGCAACAACCCGAAGGGATCTCTCTTACGGAGTAGTTTACAGGTATTGAAAGCATTTCAATCGTGCTGGCAGATGAAGCGATGGCCTTCTGCTGGCAATGACCATGCACGAGAATACTGACTTTGTCATCTACAAAGGCATTCCGGTCGATCCTTCCGGCTCTGAATTCCCTTGTAATGAATTCATCCAGCATAAAACTATTGGATCCTATCCTCTTAGCTGACTCTTTCAGATCTTCGCCTGCCAGCTCGGGGTATTCATCCCTGAACCCAAGAATGGCAGATGGTTCAATTCCTATTAAAGGAAGATCATTGCTTATTTTTGGCGCAAGGATCTCAATGTTTTTTCTGATTATCTTTTTTGCAGTTCTTACAAGACCTTTTGACAGAAACGTCCTGGCGCTTGCTTTGTGGCCTTCTGTGACCACTTTGTAGTTAAGTGATGTAAGTAGCCTTACAGTGCTTATTCCTGTCTCAGTATCGTTAAAATCGCTGAATTCGTCAATAAAGAGGCATACCGTGCCAACCGGATTCTCAGGATTGATCTTTTGAAGGTTTTTTCTGGTCCATTTCCTGAGAGTCGTTTTATAAAGTAAGGGTATGGACCTTTTTGAAGCAAAGCCTGTAACCTTTTTTAAAATCCCGGATGTAACCCTGTTCTTCACAAAGAAATTGAATAGGAAAGGAGCAATGGATCCCAGCCGGTTGATCTCCGATATGTAGGCAATAAGCCTTGTCCTCAATGGTATTCCATGCCTGTCGTACCAGTGCTGAAGGTATTCCGATTTGAGCTTTGCTATATCAACGCTTGAAGGACATTCGGATTTGCATCCTTTGCAACTGAGGCAAAGATCAAGAATATCGTAGATCTCCCTGTGGTCCCAGGGGTCTCCTTCCTTGCCCAGGTATTCCCGCACAACATTAGCCCGTGCCCGGGTGCTTTTGTATTCATCACCAGTCGCCATAAAGCTCGGACACATGGTTCCGCCCATCAACGCTGATTTACGGCAGTCGGCTGTTCCGTTGCATCGTTCGGCTGCTCTGATAATTCCATAACTGTCAGAAAAATCATAAATGGTCTCGATATCACGCGTGGGCATTCCGGGAATGTACCTGAGTCTGGTATCCATAGGAGGAGTACCGGTGATCTTGCCCGGATTGAGGATGCCATTCGGATCCCAGCATTGTTTGACCTGCTTCAGAAGATCATAGTTATGTTCACCGATGATAACCGGTATAAACTCACCTCTGAGTCTTCCATCGCCATGTTCGCCACTCAGGGAACCCCGGTACTTCTTAACCAGCTGTGCAGTTTCCATACCGATCGTCCTGAAAAGCTTTACATCTGAAGGGTCCTTAAGATTGAGAATAGGTCTAATGTGAAGTTCTCCCGACCCGATATGTGCATGAAATACGGCGTCTTTACCATGTCTGGCAAGCAGCTGTTCTATTTCATCCATATATCCCGGCAAAACTTCTACACCGATAGCGGTATCTTCAATTAGCGTAACCGGTTTAGGGTCACCTTTCATGTTTGCAAGAACGCCCAGTCCTGCTTTCCGTAGTGCCCATACCCTGGAGATGTCCTTTCCCTTTACAATAGGATAGGAGTATCCATAACCCGCTGATCTTAATGCTTCTATCATTGAAGTTGCGTCAGCTTCGATCTCTTCCGGTTTTTCCCTCACAAATTCAACGATCAGTATCGCACCAGGTTTTCCTTCAAGAAAAAACCGGTTGTTTCTCTGGCTGGCATTGTTTTCTGTCAGCTCCAGGATACGGTTATCCATCATTTCCACAGCAGAGGGCTTATATTTCAAAGCTATCAGGTTTGCCCTGAAGGCATCGTTCCTTTTATTTAGATGAACACATACAAGTGCTTTATTAGCAGGAGGTAATGGAACCAGATTAAGTTTAATTTCTGTAGTAACTGCCAGGGTTCCTTCCGATCCGGCAAGTAATTTGCAGAAGTTAAATCCGTTCTCCGATTTTTCATCGAAGACCCGGGAGTCGAGAAGCAGGTCGATGGCATATCCGGTGTTTCTTCTGTGCACCTTCGGATCGGGATAGCCCTCACTTATTTTTTCCTGGTTAGTCTTATCCTCAAGAATATTCTTTATGTTTCTGTAAATATCTCCCTCGAGGTTAGCCAGCAGGCACTTTTTCTGGAATTCATTTTTTGTCAATGGGCCGAAAATGGCATCACTGCCATCGCTCAGCAGTGCCCTGATCTCTATTGTATGATCTCTTGTCGATCCATAAACAACAGAATGTGAGCCGCATGCATTATTACCTACCATGCCGCCGATGTTGCAACGGTTTGAGGTTGATGTTTCAGGACCAAAAAAAAGGCCCGACTCTTTAAGCTTAAGATTCAGTTCATCAAGAACCACTCCTGGCTCGACTCTCACCCACCTCTCATCCTTGTTTATTTCAAGGATCCTGTTCATGTATCTCGAAATATCAACAATTATCCCTGAACTGACCACCTGTCCTGCAAGCGAGGTGCCTCCTGCACGTAGTGTCACACTTGATTTTTCATTTAACGGCAAACTGCAGTATTTTCCTGATGTCCGACACTGATTTGGGCCAGACTACAGCCTGTGGCTCCTCCTTATATACCGATGCATCGGTAGAATAAATGGCAGTAGTGATCTTATCGAACTTAAGATCGCCTTCAAGACTCTTTCCAAGAGCTTCCAGACGTGAAGAATAAATATCCATTTAAATCGCTCAGTTTTGACCAGCTAAAATTAGGAAAATGATTGGATCATGGTTTTTATGAGGCCATTTTACGAGGATATTTTTTTTGAAATGACATATTAATGATATTAATCATGCTAATCAAAATTGTTTAATAGAACTTTTTTTTCGTACATTTATAAAAATTTTTCGAACATATTAATATATTGATACACAATGGAATTATTAGATCATATCAAACAAAATGCCAGAAAACACAATATGCGGATTGTGCTTCCGGAAGGGTACGAAGAAAGAACAATCAGGGCAGCTGATCTTGCTATACAGGAGGATGTAGCTCAGATTATACTTATAGGCGATCCTTCAGAGATAAATTTACATTCTGCAAAACTTGGATTGAAGAACCTTTCAAAAGCAAAAATCATAAACCCGAAATCGCATGAAAAGAAAGATCATTATATCGATATGATGGTTGAAATCAGGAGAAGCAAGGGGATGACAAGAGATGAAGCTTCGAGGCTGATTGAGGACCCTCTTTACCTTGGTGTGCTGATGATCAAAAATGGCGATGCGGATGGGGAAGTTTCAGGTGCCGATCATGCTACAGGGGATGTATTGCGTCCTGCCTTCCATTATGTTAAAACAGCTCCCGGGATATCTGTTGTCTCAGGTGCTTTTATTATGATCCTTCCGGATAAGAACTTTGGAGAGAATGGTGTAATATTATTTGCCGATGGCGCTGTTCATCCAAATCCGAATGAGAAAGAGCTTGCAGAGATTGCCGTTGCATCTGCACACACGGCAAGAGCAATATGCGGATTTGAACCCAGGATTGCTATGCTCAGCTTCTCAACGAAGGGCAGTGCCAAAAATGAGATGGTGGATAAAGTGGTTAATGCCACAAAGATTGCAAAAGAAATGGCACCTGATCTTCAGATAGATGGCGAACTGCAGGCTGATGCCGCCCTGATAGAGGCTATCGGCAGGAGTAAAGCACCTGGCAGCCCTATAGCAGGCAAAGCTAATGTCCTTATCTTTCCTGATCTGAATTCAGGGAATATCGCTTATAAGCTGGTTCAGCGACTTGCACACGCCGAAGCAATCGGACCTGTTCTGCAGGGAATGGCAGCTCCTATCAATGATCTCTCACGCGGCTGTTCCATAAGTGATATAGTAAGCATGATAGCAATTACGTCAAATCAGGCTGCAGGGCTGAAAAAATTATAGCAGGAATACTGAAAATTTCCTGTAAATTCAGATAAAAATTCAAAAAATAATAAAATTGGGTATGACAGATAATAAAGAGCGGCTGGAGGATTATGGACTTTCGAAGGTCAATAAACCAAAAACCTTGTTTTCACGTGTCGGAATTGTAGGCGCAGGGTCGGTGGGACAAAATATTGCCAGAATGGTAAGTTCCAGGGGACTGGATGTTATCCTCCTCGACCTTAGCCAGGAAAAGATTGATCAGGCTTATGTTGAGCTGGCAAAAGAACTTGACCGGATGATAGAACGGTGGGGTATGACTAATTCCGAGAAGCTTGGGATCTTGTCACGAATAAAGGGTACGACTGATTATTCAAGCTTTAAGGATTGTGATATTGTAATTGAGGCAATAAAATCCAATACACGGGAACAAAGCCATGATGTCCGATCTGATATTTTGAGAAAAATTGAGATGAATGTTGAAAGAAATACGATTATTGCAACTAACTCCTCAACACAAGTTATAACCGAACTCACAGCTGACCTCATTCATAAGGACCGTTGTGTAAGCTTTCATTTTCTTACTCCTGAGGCAGATGCAAGGGTTGTCGAAATAGTCAAAGGGCTTTACACTTCCCAGGAAGCATATGAGAATACAATGAAATTTGCCAATTTAATTGGTAAAAAAGTTGTTCCTGTGAAGGAATCTCCCGGCATAATAAGCACGAGGCTGATTGTTCCGTTCATAAATGAAGCCTGTGAAATCCTGATGGAAGGCGTCGGGACCATGGAAGACATTGACCTTACAATGAAGGTCGGATTTGGGCTGCCGCTGGGTCCTTTTGAAATGGCAGACAAGATCGGCCTCGATAAGATACTCAGATGGTGTGAAAACCTGTATGATGAATTTGGTGACCTGAAATATAAGGCCTCACCTATGCTTAAGAAGCTGGTGAGGGCAAATCAGTGGGGAAGGCGCACGGGACGGGGATTTTATGAATACACCAAAGATGGGGTCAAGACTACAAAAAACATCTCTGTAAGCGAGTAAACATCACATCTTCTGATTAAATTACTTTTAAAAAATGTTCTGTAATGAAAATATTAGTTCTTAACTGCGGTAGTTCATCAATTAAATATCAGCTGTTCGATATGGCTTCAGGCGTGGTTCTTGCAAAAGGGATCGTTGAAAAAATAGGATTGAAAGGATCGTTCCTGAAAAATGAAAGATTTGACGGTGATAAAGTTAAACTCGATGGAGAGATACTTGATCATCAGACAGGCATTGAATATCTGCTTGGCTTATTGGTAAGTAAAAAAAGAGGTGTGATAAAAGATCTTAATGAAATAGATGCAATAGGCCACCGGCTGGTACATGGAGGCGAAATGTTCCAGGGGAGTTGTTACCTCGATGACGTTACAATAAAAGGGGTTGAAGATTGCTCAGATCTTGCTCCTCTTCATAATCCGGCTAACCTGAAAGGGATATATGCAATGAAAACGGTACTTCCGAATGTTCCTCAGGTAGGTGTATTCGATACATCATTTCACCAGACGATGCCCGATTATTCCTTTATGTATGCCCTGCCTTATTCCCTATATAAGAAATACGGGATCAGACGTTATGGATTTCATGGAACAAGCCACAGTTATGTCTCTAAAAGAGGATGCGAAATCCTTAATCTCGATTATGACACACAAAAAATAATCACATGCCATCTTGGTAATGGTGCATCCATAACAGCTATTAAATACGGTAAATCAGTTGATACTTCAATGGGATTAACACCTGTTGAAGGTCTTATTATGGGTACGAGGTCGGGGGATGTTGATGCAGGGGCGCTTACCTTAATTATGGAAAAGGAGGAGATCGACTATTCTTCGCTGAATACACTGCTGAATAAGCACAGCGGCGTTCTCGGCATATCAGGTATCTCATCCGATATGCGTGAAGTCGAATCAGCTGCTGAAGAGGGTGATGAGCGTGCAGTTCTGGCTCTCAAAATGTACGAATATCGCGTAAAGAAGTACATAGGGGCCTATGCTGCTGCCATGGGTGGCGTCGACCTTTTGATCTTTACGGGTGGAATAGGGGAGAATTCATCAGAAACACGGGAAAATATCTGCAGGGATCTTGAATTCATGGGTCTTAAATTTGACAGGCATAAAAATGAAGGAGTCCGGAGCAAGGAGCTGGTTATAAGCAAGAAAGAATCAATGGTTACTGTTATGATTGTCCCCACGAACGAGGAATTTGTTATAGCTTCAGAGACCCGTGATATAGTTGAGAATCGCAAAATATAGTATAAATATAAAACCTTTATCCGATGGTGCTTAAAAACCTTAACGACCTTAAACGTATTGTTGCCGGGGGACCCAGGCGAAAGCTCATCCTTGCTGCAGCTGATGATCAGCACTCCCTGGGCGCGGTAATTAAAGCCTGGAAAGAAGATATTATTGAACCTATACTTGTCGGGAATGAGGAAGGAATACATAATGTCTGCAGATTAAATAATTATGATATTACCGGTCTCCGAATTATTAATGAGCTGAATCTTGAAAAGTCGGTAGAAACTGCTGTCAGGATGGTAAGCAGCAAGCAGGGCGACATACTGATGAAGGGAAGGATTGGTTCCGCTATCCTGTTGCGATGCGTTCTCAATAAGGAATGGGGACTCAGAACCGGTAACCTCTTGTCACATTTTGCACTATTTGAGGTCGATACATATCCAAAAGTTATTGCAGTGACCGATGTGGCAATGAATATTGCACCGACCTTGCAGGATAAGATCGCAATAGTCAATAATTCCGTTGGCTGTCTTAACAAACTCGGGTATAAAATGCCGAAGGTAGCAGTTCTTGGTGCCGTTGAAATGGTCAATGAGAATATGCAGGCTACTCTCGATGCTGCCCTTCTCTCAAAAATGAATCAGCGTGACCAGATCAAAAATTGCATTATAGATGGCCCTCTCGCTTTCGATAATGCCGTCAGTCTTGAAAGCGCTCAGCTCAAAGGAATAAACAGTGAGGTTGCAGGTGACACTGATCTTCTGCTCATGCCCGATATTGAAGTAGGAAATGTATTATATAAATCGTTAGTCTGGTTTGCAAAGGCAAAAGTAGCTTCAATAATTCTGGGTGCCAGAGCTCCTATTGTTCTGACTTCAAGATCCGATTCCGAACAGGCAAAATTCGATAGCATCCTTCTGGCTGCAGCAGCCTGTAATTAGCATAATTTAGCTTAATTATGATCACGACACTGGCACAGATGGCAGATAAGGTGGTTGAGCTTAATAAAGCGCACCGTATTGCTGTTGCCTGGGCATCGGATACCAATACCCTGGGTGCGCTCAGCAAAGCTGTTAAAAAAGGCTTTATTGAGGCAATTCTGATCGGAGATATACCAGCAATCAGAAAAGCATGCAGAGACGAAGGTATTGATGATACTGTTTTCAGACTTGTAGGATCGGAAAATGAAATCGAGGCATCCGTTATTGCTGTGAGATTAGTAAAAACGGGTGAAGCTGATATAGTGATGAAGGGACTTGTGGGAACCGACAAGTTTCTAAGGGCAGTAATGGATAAAGAACATGGACTAATGCTCCCCGGAGCTGTATTGAGCTATGTATGTGCCCTCGAAATACCAGCTTATCACAAGCTTCTTTTCATTACTGATCCGGCAGTGATCCCCTTGCCAGACCTTGATCAGAAAATTGCAATGGCCCGCTATGCAATCGGTATGGCCAGGAAATTTGGTATAAACAAGCCTAAAATTGCTCTTGTAGGGGCCTCAGAAAAGCCTGGCAGTCATTTCAGTTATTCTTCCGATTACCTGGAAATGTGCAAAATGGCTCATGATGGCCAGATAAAAGATTGCATAATGGATGGTCCGCTGGACATCTTCCTTGCATGTGATAAGAAAAGCATTGCCATTAAAGGAGTTCAGACTCCTGTCGATGGTGATGCCGATATACTCTTATTCCCTTCGCTTGAATCGAGCAATCCGTTCTATAAAGGACTTATGCTCTTTGCACACAGCGAGCTGGCAGGATTGATAATGGGCACGGAAAAACCCGTAATTGTAATGTCGCGAAGTGAAAGCGAAAAATCAAAGTATTATTGCATTGCATTGGCATGTCTGATGTCAGAATGAGATTATTGTCAGCAATATTAAACTGAAACCAGTCCGATCTATGATAAACCGCTTAATCCTGGCAATCAATCCCGGATCAACATCAACCAAATTTTCTCTGTTCGAAGAAGAAAATCTGATATTTGAAAAGACTCTCAGGCACTCTGCGGAAGAACTGAAAGCGTTCGAAAGAATAACAGATCAGTTTCATTTCAGAAAAGATCTGATTATGGGTGAATTGGCTGAACGGAAGACAGACCTGGAGAGAATTGCTGCGGTGGTTGGTCGCGGTGGCCTGGTAAAGCCTATTGAGTCTGGTATATACAGGGTCAATCAGAGGATGAAAGACGATCTGACAAAAGGATATTCGGGACAGCATGCCAGCAACCTTGGCGGACTTATAGCCGATGAGATTGCCTCTTCATTATCCAGTGCTGCTGCCTACATTGTTGATCCGGTAGTTGTAGACGAACTTCAGTCACTTGCGAGAATCTCAGGGCATCCGGAGATCGAACGAAAATCTATTTTTCATGCTCTTAACCAGAAAGCAGTCGCAAGGATATATGCAGCTTCCAGGGGCACGAAATATGAGGAACTGAATCTGATCGTTGCACATATGGGTGGTGGTGTTAGTGTCGGGGCACATAAAAACGGGAAGGTAATTGATGTGAATAATGCGCTTAACGGAGACGGACCTTTTTCGCCGGAACGTTCGGGAGGCCTTCCCGCAGGCCAGTTAGTTGACCTCTGTTTCAGCGGCAGGTTTTCGCATGAAGAGCTTATGGCAATGCTTACGGGAAAAGGAGGCATGATGGCCTATCTTGGCACAAACAGCTTCATAGATGTATGTAAGATGGCAGGCAATGGGGATGCGAGGGCTCTTCTGATCAAAAATGCATGTTCCTATCAGGTCGCAAAGGAAATAGGAGCAATGGCAGCCGTCCTGAGCGGAAAAGTTGATGCAATAATCCTCACAGGAGGAATGGCATTTGAGGAAGAATATGTCAATAGCATCCGGTCAATGGTCAGGTTTATCGCAGAGGTCATCGTCTATCCCGGTGAAGATGAGCTTAAAGCTCTGGCATTTAATGGATTATTGGCACTGGATGGGAAGATAGAGATAAAAGAGTATTTATAAAATAACCAGAAGATCCTGTGGTATAAGTAGGGTGGCCGTGAGAAAGTCCTTTGTGACCTTTGTGATCCCGAGTACTCGGGATTGAGCACCTTTGTGGTAAAATCTAAAACATTGAACCACAAAGGATCACAAAGTGCATCACTAAGGAACACAAAGGAAAAACCAGACCTAAATTAACTTGTTCAACACCCCCGATTACGGATTACCTGAAGCTACCGGCAATATTTTCCCGTTAAAATATTTATGTCCGTTCAGGGCAAAGCCAGAGATAAATTCAGCCATTTGTTTAGCATCTACAGGCGCTTCGGATCCAGGGAACGCTTCATTGAACATTTCAGTCTGAACAGCGCCAAGAGCCAGGCAATTAACGCTTATCCCGTACTCGCTGAATTCTAACGCCAGGCACTCTGTAAGACATGCCAGGGCCGCCTTGGAGGCACTATATACTGAAAGTCCCTTATACTTCGCACTACCCTGAAATCCTCCCATGCTTGATATATTCACAATATGAGACCCGGAATGCATCATAGGCTTTATCGTTCTGATCATTAAAGCCGGTCCGAAATAGTTTGTCTCAAACATTAGCCTGGCTTCATCATTTGTAAGATCAAGAAACTCTTTATTTACCAGGAAGCCGGCCATATTTATGAGAATATCAACACTCCCCAGAGTATCCAGGACTGCTATTCTGAAACTTTCCTGCTGACTGTCAAATGCCGACATATCCAGTAAATACGATTTAACGTTATTATGACGGGAGGACAGCGCAATTAATGACTCTTTATTTCTTCCTGTCACTAGCATCTGATTTCCTTCATCCAGTGCGAGATTGTTTACAACCTCCTTCCCGATACCCCTCGTACCGCCGTTTATAATAATATTCATTTTTCAGGACCTTTCTTAAATTACAGTAAAGGTATTTAATTAACATGTGTAATGGAAATTGTGAATAGAGAATTTTCACAACTGAATTTATGATCCTGATATAAAATACAGACTATAAAATATTAATTAAACAGCATGTTTATGTTTCATAATCAAACTAATAGTCCTATATTTGCAATTAATTACCGTAAAGTGAGATCAAAAAATGACAAATTGAAATGGATGTATAATATGATCATTAAGATAGAATGGTGAAGCAAAAAAAATAGAAACTGACAGATGGAAAACAAAAAAATAGCGATTATAGGATGCGGAAATATTGGAATATCTTTATTACAGGGGTTAATGAAGGAGAACACGATTCCGGCAACTGATATTACGGTCACCAGAAGAAACATTGTTGAGCTCGAATACCTGAGAGAGCTGGGAGTAAGACTGCTTTCAGATAATATTAAGGCGATAAAGGGATCTGATATTATAATAGTTGCTGTAAAACCATATAATATTGTCACTGTTCTTGAAGAGCTGAAAGATCATCTCCTGACAGGCAGGCAACTGCTTGTTTCTGTAACTGCCGGGGTGACCATAAGCAGTATTCAGAAGGTTATCGGAACAAAGGTTCCGGTTTTCAGAGCAATGCCAAATATTTCTGCAAGTGTGGGTAAATCAGTAACATGTATAAGTCATTACGGAGCCGGATCAGAAGAACTTAAATTGGTAACAGATCTGTTTGATATAATCGGGACCACCATGACAATTGATGAGGATCTGATGGAATCGGCCACAATATTGGGAGCGTGCGGAATCGCTTATGTTCTTAGGTTTATCAGGGCAATGATCCAGGGCGGCATTCAGATCGGTTTTGATGCTGCCACGGCAAGTGCCATTGTAAATCAAACAGTTAAAGGAGCTGCTGAACTTTTAATTGAGAGACATCAGCATCCTGAATTTGAGATCGATAAGGTGACAACCCCAAAAGGATGCACTATTGTGGGACTAAATGAGATGGAACATAATGGATTCAGCTCCTCACTGATAAAAGGACTGGTCGCTTCATTTGATAAGATTGAAAAATAATCCGAACCCTTCTGATTTCTCGTTTTCTGATTTCGGTTAATTTCTGATCTCTGATCTCTGATTTCAGATTAATTCTTTAAAAAGATTGAACGTATGATATATTAATAATTGCATTTTTTCGTTTATTTGTATCGCTATTTTATAGAATACAATTAAAAAACGATGATGCTCAATTAATAAAACACTGCATTAATTCAGAGATTCACGGAAAGTGTTCTGATTAATCTGCTCGCATTAATTATCATTTTCAGTAATTTCTGGACAGAAATCAAAGGAAGATCAGTTTCCGTATGATCAGAATGACAAGGAATCAGCTCCGCCATTTAAAGAGAGATTGTTTTTTGGAGGAAATCTTGGATTATTGTTCGGAACTATTACAGATATTCAGGTCTCACCTGTTGTCGGATTCTGGGTTTTGCCACGTTGCAGTTGCAGCGGACCTATTACAGATATTATAAGGATACGAGTGCTTGACACGACGTCATTTATGGAGGAAAAGGATATTTGCAATTTGTTGTCATTCAGGATCTTAATTCAATTTTCCCGTGTTGGCGTCATACAGGTATTTTCCTCATGTTGAAGATGAATTGCTTAGTCTTAAAGCCAACTTCTGGAAATATCCACTGAATCCTCGTGGCAGGTTCTATGTAAATACTGTTCTTGCAGGAGGTGGCATAAGTCAGCAGATAGGCAGAAGATCTTCCTTGAATTTTATGGTTTTATGGCCATTGAATGATTCAGTTTATGATATTTACAGTAAACCTGAAATAAGAATCAGTTTTATTTTCTAGCATTTTTAAAGGAACTTACAGGATTATCAGGATTATTGAATAATTCTGCTGAAAATTATTATACTGACTTGCCAACCGTCAAATTAAATTATATTTGAACCTTTAAAAAATTCAGGCTTATATGAAAATTGAAAATAATAAAATGGTCTCTCTGATTTATGAACTGAGGGAAAATGATTCAAACGGGAAGAATTATTGAAACTCTGGATGAAACAAGACCTTTGAGATTTATTTTTGGAACTGGGCAGTTGCTTCCTGTTTTTGAATCAAATATAAGTTCTGTTGAAGTTCGGGAGATCCTTTCAGGTTTAGACTTAATTCTGAGATGGCATATGGAGATAAGAGGGAGGAAATGATTATAAATGTTCCTGTTGCTGTTTTTGAAACCGATGGGAAAATCAATGAAGATATTTGCAGGGTTGGCAACGAAGTCCCTATGACAGATTCGGAAGGTAATCCACTGACAGGAGTAATAAATGAAATTACAGATACTTATGTCAGGATGGATTTTAATCATCCTATGGCCGGTCTTGATCTGTTTTTTTCCGGCAAGATTGTTGAAGTACGTGAAGCCACCGAAAATGAATTGGCTGCAAGTTGTTGAACTCCTGCTCAGGTTGTGGAAGCAATGAACATTCAGGTTGCTCCGGAAATTGTGGTTGAACTAGATATGCAGATAATATCAGTTTGGTATAATACTGGATTTTTAATGCAAAAAGTCTGGAAATTTTTTCCTTATCTGCTTCTGAGTATTATTAGCATTACTCTGGTTCTATTAGTTTTAAAAGCCAATAAGATACTTGAGATTCATCTCAGCTGTTTTATTTGATATTCAGAATTTTAACTGTTATCCTGCTATTTGTTTATGCATTCCGGAAAAGATCTCTTACAACATGGATCCTTGTTTGCTATGGTTGCCGGTGCTGAATTCGGATATGATGTTCCGGAAGTTGCAAAAAAACTCCAGGTTTTCAGCGATATCTTTCTGCGGATGATAAAAACCATTATTGCCCCTCTGCTGTTTTCAACTCTTGTTGTAGGTATTGCAGGACATGCCGATATTAAGCAGATCGGAAGGATGGGATGGAAATCACTTTTGTATTTCGAAATAGTATCTACTCTTGCCCTGTTTATCGGACTGCTGGCAATAAATATCGGAAAAGCAGGTGTGGGAGTTGTATTGCCTCCAAACCCTGAAGTTCCGGCTATTGCCACATATTAAAGCCCAGACATGCAAGTGATTTTATTCTTCATATTTTTCCTGAAAATATTGCGAAAGCAATCTTCGAGGGACAGATACTTCAGATTGTGATCTTCAGTATTATTTTCGGGATCGCAGTGGCTATGGTTAAAGAAAAATACCGGACACCAATGATCAGGTTCAGTGAAAGTCTTGCGGAAATAATGTTTAAGTTCACAAATATTGTAATGTACTTATGCGCCTGTCGCTGTATTTGCTGCAATTGCTTATACTGTTGGCCATATGGGACTTGATATTCTTTATAATCTCTTTAAACTTCTGGCAACACTTTATGTGGCTCTGATTGTGTTTCTGATTTTTGTTCTTCTTCCTGTCGCATTGATTTTCAGAATTCCTGTCAGACCATTTATAAGGGCTGTCTCAGAACCTGCAACTATTGCTTTTGCCACATCAAACTCCGAATCTGCTTTGCCATCTGCTATGGAATCCATGGAAAAATTCGGGATCCCAAGAAAAATTGTGGCTTTTGTTATACCTACAGGTTATAGTTTCAATCTCGACGGTACAACATTATATCTTTCTCTGGCATCAATTTTTGTGGCACAGGCTGCCGGTATTGATCTTCCCATTGAAAAACAGATTTAATCTGCTTTACCCTTATGCTTACAAGCAAAGGTGTTGCAGGTGTTTCAAGAGCTTCCCTTGTGATTTTGCTTGGGACAGTTGTCAGTTTTGGTTTGCCTGTTGAACCTGTCTTTATTATTCTTGGAATTGATGTTCTGATGGATATGGCACGCACTTCTGTCAATGTTATTGGCAATTGCCTTGCCACTGCTGTAATTGCCCGTCTGAGAATGAATTTGATGAAGCAGCTGCCAGGAACTTCAAACCTGAATAAATACATACAATTCTTTTTTTCCCTTTACTATTAATATGTTTAACCTCTACGAGGTATAATATTCAGAGAACAATCAGTGCTACAATAGTCTATGCCCTACGGGCAATGTTTCAAATTAGATTCCAGCATAAATCCCGTGTCTCTGCAACACCATTTTCTTCAATTGCTCAGTAATACCGGTTTTAATATTTGCCGTAGGTGATCAAGTATTGCAGATATGAAAATAACAGTTGACTATCTCTTCCTCGTAGAGGATTAAGAGTTTTATTATCGATCATCTTCGGACCAACAAATCGTTGGGCAGAAGCGTTTCATTGATAATATCTAAACCTCTTCAGAATTGAATATTACTGCCATAGGTACAGGATGGGTGAAATATTCGATTTTCAAGCATCAATTTAATACGCAAAACAGCTAAAAAGACTACAATCATTTCTTCTTCACAAAGGACAAATTTACAAACTTCACTACATTACATTTGTAATCAGAGAGAATTGAAGTACTTATTTACACATGTAATCAGTAATTTAACTGATTTTAAATTACAAAGGTAATCTATTTTAGAAAGTGAGAATTATAAATAATAATAATCATAATATCAGTACAATATATCCTATTAATTATAGTAATTATCGACTCATAATGGCGATAGAAGCATTATAAGAGCTAAAATCGTTTAGAATAACATTTTAATATACTATATACTATAATGTTATATAACTAAACTCTTGTATTACTTAAATAGCTCTATGTTATAAATATGTCATAATCAGGAATATACTAAAAGTATCGAATTAATCAATATTTGCTTTAACTAGTCTATTGACATATGTAACTAAATTATATTACATATGGAAATTAATTATTATTTACATTTGTAATATTAATAATTTACAATATGAAAGAGCGTTTACTTGAATTTCTAAGGAATGAAAATAAATCCTCTGCTCAGTTTGCTGAAGAAATTGGAGTTCAGGCTTCAGGTATCTCCCATATTCTTTCAGGAAGGAATAATCCAAGTCTCGATTTTGTATTGAAAATGCTTGAGAAATATCAGTTCTTTCAACTGACTGGCTGTTATTTGGCAAAGGATCAATGTATAAAGAGCCTAAAATGCAGAGTCTGTTTGATTATGATGCCGTCAATATACAGGAGATAAGTGAAATACAAGCTAAAACACAAGGTCTGAACCTGGAGAATCAGGATTGATCAGGAGGTCAGAGACAATAATGAGATTCTGCTATTCCTCAAACTCGAACATGCGCCGGAGGTTATTAAAATAGTATGGTTTTATGAGAATAACAGCTTTGAGGAATTTCTTCCCGTCAGATAATGATATTATTCAATCCTGACTTAAATAAAAATTATCCTTCCTTTAAATTTTTTGAAATCACTCATTACAATTATCTTTGTCGTAAACGCATGAGTAAATGGCAAAGCGCATTGAAGATCTAAAAGTAATTGGAAATAAGCGCCTTAATAATGATTTTTTTATTCTTGAACTCTCAGGTGATACTAAAATTCCCGATTTTAAGCCGGGTCAGTTTGCTCAGGTAAGGGTTGATGGAAGTCAGGAAACATTTCTTCGCAGACCAATTTCAATACATGATGTTGATTATGAGAAAAATACATTTAAACTTCTTATTCAGATTGCAGGAAAAGGCACCATGACATTGTCTGCACTGCAAAATGGTGATATTCTTAATCTTATTTATCCTCTGGGCAATTCGTTCTCTTTACCTTCAGAAAATGAGAAAGTTCTTCTTGTTGGAGGAGGATGCGGTATTGCACCACTTATTGTTTCTGGGAAGATATTTAAAATCAAATGGTTTTGTTCCTGATATCCTTCTTGGTTTCAGAAACAGTGAAAGGATAATTGAATTTGAAGAATATCTTAAAATCGGAAATGTATTCGTTACAACTGAAGATGGTTCTATGGGTGAAAAGGGTTATGTTACAGATCATTCTGTCTTTTCTACACATCAATATGACAGGATTTATTGCTGCGGACCTGATACAATGATGAAGGCAATAGCAGATTATTGCAAAAATAAGAACATTATTTGTGAAGTTTCACTCGAAAACCTTATGGCATGCGGAATAGGAGTATGTCTGTGTTGTATTGTTGATACAGTAAAAGGCAATCTTTGCACCTGTATTGACGGACCTGTTTTCAATGTAAATGATTTAAAATGGTGAATCTTGGTTTTTCTATCGGTGATCTGCATTTTAAAAATCCGGTGCTGACAGCTTCCGGGACATTTGGATATGGATCTGAATTTGATGATTTTCTGGATGTTTCAAGACTGGGAGGAATTATCCTGAAAGGAACAACCCTTGAACCCAGGGAAGGCAATCCGTATCCCCGGATGGCTGAAACACCTTCAGGGATGCTTAATGCAGTGGGATTGCAGAATAAAGGAATTGATTATTTTGAAAAATCTATCTATCCGCGTGTTCAGGATTATCGATACCAACATAATTGTAAATATAAACGGCAGTTATATTGAAGATTATATTGCTCTTGCTGAAAGAATTAACAAGCTTGAAAAGATCCCTGCCATTGAGCTGAATATTTCCTGTCCGAATGTTAAAATGGGAGGAATGGCTTTTGGGACCAATCTCGATTCTGCACGGGAAGTGACACAGGGAGGTGAGAGCTGTTTATTCAAAAAAGCTTATTGTTAAATTATCTCCGAATGTTACAAATATTGTTGATTTTGCCAGGGTTGTTGAAGAAGAAGGTGCTGATTCAGTCTCTCTGATTAACACTCTGCTGGGATGTCGGTGATGTTGAGAAAATGAAACCTTCACTTTCAACTATAACCGGAGGTCTTTCAGGACCTGCAATAAAACCGGTTGCGCTCAGGATGGTATGGCAGGTGGCTAATGCAGTTAAAATACCTGTTATCGGAATGGGAGGGATTATGACAGCTCTCCGATGCACTGGAATTTCTTCTTGCCGGTGCAAGCGCAGTTCAGGTTGGTACAGCTTCATTTATTGATCCGCAGGCCTCTGTAAAAATTCTTGAGGGAATTGAAAACTATCTTGTTAAAAAAGGATTTTCGGATATTAAAGAGATTGTCGGTTATATAAATCGTTCTGACATGATCTTAGTGCTATTCCTGCCTAATAAAAGTTCAAACATTTTATTCCCGATTATCAATTTCTCTCATTTTTCCTTTAAATTTGTAAGAATTTAAAATCATATTGTTTCAATCTATTAATCAATCACTATAGAAATGTCAGAAAATTTACAAATTGATAATCTTGATAAAAAGATTCTTGATATTATTACAAAAAATGCAAGGATCCCTTATCTGGAAGTTGCAAGGGAGTGTGGTGTTTCAGGAGCAGCGATTCATCAGCGTGTTCAGCGGCTTATCCGGATTGGTGTTATAAGAGGATCTGAATTTAAGGTTGATCCTGTTATGGTTGGATTTAAAACCTGTGCCTATATTGGCATTTTTCTCGACCATCCCGGTCATTTCCGGGAAGTTGTCTCAAAATTCAAGGATATTCCGGAGATCATTGAATGTCATTATACCACCGGAAACTATTCTCTGTTTATTAAAGTTTATACACGTGATAATGAACATCTGAGGATGATTCTAACCGATACGATTCAGAATATTCCGGGTATTGTCCGCACCGAAACATTAATATCGCTTGAAGAATCAATAAACAGGCAGATACCTGTACTTTCGAGATAGGAGTTTTCTTATTATTAAACACTAATATGCTATATAAATTTTGTTCTGAAAAAATGGGACAATAGCCGTGAAAAATTGTTTTATTATCTTTGGTTTAAATTAATTTTATTATACATTTGCACTCGCAAAAATAGAAGGATTCAGTAGCTCAGCTGGTAGAGCACATCCCGTCTTTGGGAAGGATACCGCGAGGGTTCTCTCGAATGCGACAGGCTGTTCCGTAGCTCAGCTTTAGTCGGGTTCGAGCCCCGCTGGATCACCAAATGCAAAAGGAATTATTTTTAATTCCTTTTTTTTATGTTCCAATTGGAATAACTCATGGATCCGGGCACCCGGTCACACAGGTTATATATAATTCGGACTTTTACCAGAAACTTTTGTTTTATCCCTATCAGACATTCTAGAATCCGCAAGCGGATCAACGACTCAACAGTGCTACGGCACAATGGCTTAATGGCTAAAAAGCACATACCTTTAACCATAACCTTTGCACCTTTACGACGTTACGCCTTTGCGCCTTTACGCCTTAATATTTTTACAGGTTATCTGTAATGAAAGCTTGCACTTTGCGTCATGTACAAAAACAAAGTATTAATTTAATTACATACGCAATGAAAAAACTATTTGTATTTATTGTTTTGACAGTTACAGCGACACTTGCTTACAGTCAGAAATCCATTGATGACCTTTTTGACAGATACGCCGGAAAAGATGGATTCACAACGGTAACAATAAACGGGAGTCTTCTTAAGCTGGCTCACTTATTTGATGATAATGATAATGATAATGAAATCCAAGCCAATATTACCGGGATCCGCATCCTTGCACAGGAAGATGAGGGAATGAAGGTTGATAACTTTTATGACCTTGTCATTAAAGACATTGACCTCAAAAATTATGATGAGTTTATGAGGGTAAAAGAATCCGATCAGGATCTCAGAATGCTCGTACGCTCGGAGGGTAACAGATTCAAAGAATTCTTGCTTATTGCAGGCGGAAAGGATAATGCACTCATACAGATAAAAGGCGATATGACCTACGCCGAGGTAAAAAAACTATCTAAAGATGCAGAGAAGGATCATGGATTGAATATCACCGGAAATCATAAGGATAAAGAAGCTATCTCTAATTAATTAATAATGTAGCTATCTTTATAAGCACTTATTGCTTAAACGCGAATGACAAGAGATGAGTTTAATGATCTTGTCCGGCAGCTTAACCGCAATCTCTTCGGTTATGCCTTCCGCCTTCTCCGGAATCAGGAAGAGGCGGAAGATGCTGTTCAGGAAATTTTCATCAAGCTCTGGGGCATGGGTAAAAAGCTTGATGAATATAAAAGTATCGGAGCCCTTGCGACCACAATGACTAAGAACTTTTGTATCGATATGCTCAGGAAAAGACAGCATCTTTTTAAGGAAGAACAGGAGGGAAAAGAATTGCAGATCTCAGGCAGCGCATCACCCTTTGAGATCATGGATAGCAGGGAATCAGAAAATATCCTGCATGAGATAATCGATCAGTTGCCTGAGATTTATAAAGTGTCAATAAGGCTCCGTGAAATAGACGGGCTGTCATATGAAGAGATAGCGGAAAAAACTGAACAGAACATAAATACCCTGCGTGTAACATTATCAAGAGCCAGGAAGATGGTCAGAGAAGAATTTAATAAATATCAGTATGAACGAAGAAGAATTAAAGAGGTTAATAGGAAAGTACTATAACGGGGAAAGTACTGAAGAGGAGGAGAAATGCTTAAGAGATTTATTTTGCTGAAAACAATATCCCTGAAGGCTACGAGGCAGAAAAGATTATTTTCAGTTACTATACTGACTCTGCTGTCGTGCCTGAGCCTTCTATTGACTTTGAAGCCCGCATTCTGGCAGGCATTGATGCATCGGAAATAGCTAAAGGATCGAGAAGGATAAGAAGGTATATTGTACCGTTGCTGAGTGCAGCAGCAGGTTTGCTTATTCTGGCTGGCTCATATTTTTTCTTTGTGAAAAGGCATGATTCGGAGGATACATTTTCTGACCCTCAAATTGCATATGCTGAAACTGTAAAAATCCTCCGGGATGTTTCAGCACAGATGAATTATGGTGCCCAGGTACTCGAACCTATCGCTAAAATGAACGAGATGACAAAAAAAAGTTTTGAAACAATAAATAAATCCACAAGAATTGTTGAGAAGAACCTGAAAAACCTCGACAATCTCAAAAAGGCAATTGAACTAAATCAGACCCCCGTGGATAAAAATGTAAACAAATAAAATTCAGTGATATGAAAAAGATTTTTCTTTCCTTTACCGCACTGTGCCTTGCTCTGATAGTGCAGGCTCAAAGCAATCCGGTTGATGAGATGTTTAATAAATACTCTGAAAAGCAGGGATTCACTGTAGTATCCATTTCAAGTAAGATGTTAGGTCTGTTTGCGAATAAGGACGCAGAAAATAAGGATGCCGATGATATCATAAGCAGGCTTAAATCAATAAAAATACTTTCTGTCGAAGATTCCCTTCTTAATAAAAACCTTAATTTTTATACAGAACTAAGCAAAAAGCTTGACCTCTCAGTATATGAAGAGCTTATGGTTGTAAAATCAGGACCTGATATGACTAAATTTCTTATAAAACAATCAGGTAATGTCATAACCGAACTTCTTGTTGTCATAGGCGGACCCGGAGGGAACTCATTGATATCCATCAAAGGTGATCTGAATCTAAAAAACATATCAAATCTGTCAAAAAGTCTTGATATGAAGGAGCTTAAAAGTCTTGACAATATCGAAAAGAAAAGTCCTGAGGAATAAAAAAATATATTTCAGAAACAGAAGAAGCAACCAAAATAGGTCTGAATTGGTCAATTGATTAGTAGAACCTGATAAATGGACAGCGTTGAGGTCCCTTTTTTATATATTTTTATAAATGCGAATTATTAATTAAACTAATCTGCTATGAGTAACCAATTCCCTAGACGATCCTTCATTTTGATTTTCAGCTTGTATCTGTTTTCAGAGGTATCCTATTCCCAAATTAAGGATTTTGATTTTCTGAGAAGCGCACCTGCTGACGGTGTCAAATATCTCCAGGCCTATATCAGCCCATTTGCAAATGCATTTGGTTCGGGTCTCAGCGGCGGCTGGTACAATACTGCAAAACCTCATAAATTCGGCGGATTTGATATCACTATAAGCACAAGTGTAGGTATAGTGCCCACATCTGCACAAACATTTGATGCATCCAAGATCGGTCTCTCGTCTTCTATAACCGGAGCAGGAATTTCTTCTACTGTTGCAGGTCCTGATAAAGCCGGTCCTCTCATGCATTATAACGCCGGTGCAATAACTCTGGCATCATTTAATGCTCCAAAAGGAATCAACTTGAGATATATTCCGGTTCCGACCGCACAGGTTGGAATTGGCTTACCGTTCGGAACAGAATTGAAAGTGAGATTCATTCCTAAGATAAATATTAAGGATGGTGATGTTTCACTCTGGGGTGTAGGTCTGGTTCACAGCTTAATGCAATATTTGCCGGGTAATAAATTATTGCCATTCGATGTATCACTTTTTGCAGGGTTCACTAAACTTAAGGGAAATGTACCTCTTGACCTGAAGCCAGATCCGAGTATCGATCAGGCATATTCGTCACCTTATGATCCGCTGACTTCATTCAATGATCAGTTTCTTAAGATAAGTGTTCAGGCATTGAATATTAGTGCGATCGGTTCTGTTAATCTGCCTGTGATAACATTCTATGGAGGCCTTGGCTATTGCAAAACCAGGACTACAATGGATCTTTCCGGAAATTTTCCGATTCCGGTATTAGTCACTCCTGCCGGTGCTGCTCCATTTGCACAGTACAATAACTCAGGTGTAAAAAAAGGTTCAGATTTTCCAAATATGGATATTAAAAACTTTTCCGGCTTGCGGGCAAACATAGGATTCAGGTTAAAACTGGCTGTGGTAACAATTCATGCCGATTATACCAGGGCCCAGTATAATGTTCTTACTGCAGGGCTTGGATTATCATTCAGATAAATTTATTAATTTTGTTTTTCTGAAATCCCCGGATCCAAGAGAGACCGGGGATTTTTGTTCAATCGTAGAACTATTTAGACATATTTGCAGTTTATAGAATAATTCTAAAGACTAAGAGTTTGATGATTGCCGACACACAGAAAATAAACCGGGGCTACCGTGCATTGCTGCTGGCTGCCAAAAACACTGTTGCGCCTGAAGATTCACGGGTTATAAGAAGGGCAATGGACCTTGCAATCCAGGCGTGCGGCGATAAGGTAATTCTTACCGGGGAACCTGAGATATTGCACGCATTATCTGTTGCCAGAATTATTGCTGGTGAGATGGGTCTCGGACTTATTTCCATTGTCACTGCTCTGCTGCACGATTCGTACAATAACCTGAACCTCACTCCTAAGGAGCTTGAAAAAGAGTTCGGGAAAAAGGTAGTGGAGATATTAAATGGATTCGCCCGTATTACCAGCATTGATTCCATGCAATCTTCCTACCAGGCCGAGAATTTCCGCAAGCTTCTCTTAAGCCTCGCTGATGATGTAAGAGTGATTCTTATAAAGCTTATTGAGAGGTTGGAATACATGCGTAACCTCGATAATGCACCGGAAAAGGACAGGATCCCTTTGGCATCCGAAACTTATTTCCTTTATGCGCCTCTGGCACACCGGCTTGGTTTTTATAACATTAAGTCAGAAATGGAGGACCTTGCAGTAAAATATCTTGAGCCTGAACAGTACTCTTATGTTGAATGCCGGTTGAAACAAACAACAGCATCAAGGAATAAATTGATACGTGATTTTTCAATTCCCCTTAAAGAGAGTCTTGAGAAGCAAGGCTTTAGATTTACTATTAAAAGTCGCACAAAATCAATACATTCCATAATGCTTAAAATGAAAAAGCAGGGAGTGGAATTTGAGGAAGTCTATGATCTTTTTGCTGTCAGGATCATTATTGACAGTCAGGGTGAAACTGAAAAATCCGACTGCTGGAGAGCCTATTCAGTAGTGGCCGACATTTATCAGCCAAATCCCAGCAGGTTACGCGACTGGATATCAATTCCAAAGTCGAACGGTTATGAATCACTGCATACCACTGTGGTAGGTCCGAGGGGAAAATGGGTCGAGGTGCAGATCCGCTCCACAAGGATGGATGAAATTGCGGAGAAAGGACTGGCCGCTCATTTTAAATATAAGGGAATAAAGGGTGAAGGCGGACTTGATTCCTGGCTGTCAAAGATGCGCGATATACTGGAGTCTTCTGAAAAAGAGGATAATGCTTTTCTCGATCAGGTACGGTCTGGTTTATATACTGATGAGATCTTTGTTTTTACTCCAAAAGGGGATCTGCGCCAGTTGCCTGCCGGAGCAACCGTCCTGGATTTTGCCTTCGACATCCATACAGATGTCGGATCCTCATGTGCAGGGGCGAAAGTAAACGGCAAAAATGTAACCATCAGGTATGTCTTACAGAACGGGGATCATGTTTCCATTATAAGGTCAAAGACCCAGAAGCCCAAGCAGGACTGGCTGTCTTTTGTTATAACAACAAAGGCAAAATCGAAGATTAAGCAGGTATTAAATGAGGAAAAAACAAAAGCAGCTGCCGAAGGTAAAGAGATCCTGATGCGTCGGATGAAGAACTGGAAAATAGTATACGGTGATACCCTTATACAAAAACTGCTCAATTCATACAGCCTGAAAACTGCCCAGGATCTGTATTATCTGATTGCTACTGAGAAAATAGAGCTGCTACAGATAAAAGAAGTATTACTCAGGGAAGAGTCTAATGATGAGACTTCTCCGGCAGCGGTATTGCCCGGAAAGGAATTAAAAGAACAAATAGATTCACAAATATCAGATTATCTGATAATTGAAGATAGGGTAGAGGGACTCGACTATAAACTATCCAGATGTTGCAATCCGGTTTTTGGTGACAGTGTTTTTGGTTTTGTGACTATATCTGAAGGAATAAAAATTCACAGAACAAGCTGTCCGAATGCACATAACATGATGGCAAGGTATCCTTACAGGGTAATCGCAGCCCGCTGGTCAAAGACAAAAAGCAGTACCTCATTTGTTGCAACGGTAAAAGTGACAGGGATTGAAGACATTGGCATGGTCAATAAAATTGCAGATGTTATCACAGCCCACAAAGCAGTTGTCAGAAGCTTCAATTATAATATGGTTGACGGCATATTTGAAGGGATACTTAATATAATGGTGCCTAATAGCGATGTTCTTCATGGGATTATAAGGAAGATCCAGGGTATTAAAGGAATACTTAAAGCAGTTCGGTACGATAGTACCGGGAATTAATCCCTGACCTCTCTGTCGCTTCTCCGTGCTAGCGTACTCCGTGGCCCTCTGTGCTTCACTGTGCGACTCTGTGTAAGTTCTTCATCAATACCTTACATCAGGTTTGATAGGCAGTTTAGCCATTTTCTCCACTTCAAGCGATGGAAATCCGAATTCCTCAACTACCTTTCCAAGGATCAGATATGTACCACTGCCTTTAAAAGGCCATTTATTCAGCGACTGTGCAAAATGCGTTGTATCAAAGAAATTACCTTCGGCATCAATGAAGCATCCGAAATTCATCCAGTCATTTTTTATAGTTTTAATATATTTGACTGTCACCAGGTGCCCCACCATTCTGATTTTCTTACCGGTAAATTCACCCATCCTTCGTGCTGATACTTCGCCGCGGAAGGATGTTTCGAGCATATCGAACCAGCTCATTGTTACAGGGAACCCGAATAGTTCAATTTCATCATACACATCCTCAATCTTTCCCTGGGCAAGATCGGGAAGTGAAAAATCACGGACAGGAGAGGAGAAGAGCGGGCGGGTGTTTTCAGGTTTGCTTTTGTTGATCATCATATGGGCTTCCCATAAAAGCACTGCCTTCTTTTTCCCGGTGAACCTGAACGCTCCTGCTTTAATCAGAAGCATTACCTGCTCAAGTCCGGGATTTACGCGGGTAACAAAGTCATTCAGTCCGGTGAAGGGACCGTCAGCGTTGCGGATCTCTTCAATTGACTGGGCAATGCTGTATTCAAGGCTCAGGATATGGATGAAGCCAAGGTATATATCCGTACCATAGATAGTTGTCTTATATGTGCTCTTATTGACGCATGGCAGCTGGATTGTGGCACCGCATCTTCTTGCTTCATGTACATAAACCCAGGTCCTGTAAAACCCTCCGAAGTTATTTATTACAGCTACCATGAACTCCAGCGGATAATGGGCTTTCAGATAAAGACTCTGGAAGCTTTCAACGGCATATGAAGCAGAATGGGCCTTTGAGAATGAATACCCTGCAAAGGATTCTATCTGTCTCCATACCTCTTTTGTGACTTCTTCGCTATAGCCTTTTTCGCGGCAGTTTGAGAAGAACTTTTCGATTATACGCTGCATCTCCTGTTTTGACCGGTATTTGCCGCTCATGGCGCGGCGCAGCGTATCGGCATCAGAAAGATCAAGTCCTGCGAAATGATGACAGACTTTAAGTACATCTTCCTGGTAGACCATTACACCGAAAGTCTCCTCAAGCTGTTCCTTCATAACCGGATGTATGTATTCAAATTTCCCCGGATTATGGAACCGGTAAATATATTCCTTCATCATTCCGGAACGTGCGACCCCCGGTCTTATCACGGAGCTGGCAGCCACAAGGGTTGTATAGTTATCGCATCTCAGTTTCTTCAGAAGACCACGCATCGCAGGACTTTCAATATAAAAGCATCCTTTTGTCTCGCCGATTCTCAGATATTCTTTTACCTTTTCATCTTTTTTAAATTTCTGTATGGCATGAACATCAACATCAATGCCCCGGTTGCGCAGGATTATTTCCGCGCTCTCGCGGATATGTCCTATTCCGCGCTGGCTCAGGATGTCGAGTTTCTCAAAGCCGATCTCTTCGGCTGTGTACATATCCCACTGGGTAGTTGGAAAACCTTTAGGCGGCATATCGAGAGCAGTGTAGCAGGTAATTGGGTCCTCTGAAATGAGTATCCCTCCTGCGTGGATGCTCCGCATGTTGGGAAAGTCAGCGATCTTCAGACCTGTTGAGAAAATGAGATTTGTTATCTCATTCCTGTTTGTCTCAGCTGAAGGGTTATCAATGAGCGAATCGATCTCTTCTTTGGGCAGACCATGTACTTTTCCAAGTTCGCGGACAATTGATTTTCCTCTGAAAGTACTCATTGTCCCAAGCAGTGCGGTATGTCCGTAACCATATCGCTTGAAAATATAATCAATGACCTCATCGCGCTCTTTCCATGAATAGTCAATATCGAAGTCGGGAGGACTGCTCCGTTTCGGGTTAATGAATCTCTCAAAGTAAAGGTTTAGATCAATAGGGTCAACATTAGTGATTTTCAGGCAATAAGCAACTACAGAATTTGCTCCGCTACCACGTCCGACATGATAAAAGCCCCTTGCCATTGAATATCTTACAATATCCCAGGTTATCAGAAAATAGGCAGAGAAACCAAGTCTGTCGATAATCTCAAGTTCATGCTTTACCCTTTTCTTTGCTTCATTATTCTGCCTTCCATACCTGTATATCATTCCATCCCAGGCAAGTTTTTCGAGAAGCAGCTTGTCATCATATCTGCTTGCAGAATAGATCTTTTTATTTTTGAGACTTTCCCGGTCAAACTGCTAAACTGCAGTCATCAAGAAGTTTTTTTGTATTATTTATCAGCCATGGGTATTCTTTCAGGATTTTTTCTGCTTCGGCGGGATCTCTGAAGAATTCATCGTCTCCGGCACATTGCCATGGCTGCAGGTGGCTGAGGAGAATATTATTGTCGACGGCTCTGAGACTCCTGTGAATAAGAACATCATCTTTCTCTGCGAAAGTGACGGGCTGCAGCAGAACCATCGAGTTCCTGTTCAATGACGGAGTGAGTGTCAGCAGGCCGTTGAGCTCGTGTGGCTTTATTCCTATGCGCTCATTATCGGATAGTTTACGGGATGGAACCTTCTTAAGTGAATATATTATGTATGACGCGGTGAATTGAGGGGCAGGGAAGGGGAGCGATAACTTATTGAAATTCAGGTCGGAGAGAAATTCATTTAACTCCTGAAGGCCTTTGTTATTGCGGGCAATTCCGATATACTGAAGTTCATTGTCATTTCTGAATTCAATACCTGCAACAGGCCTGATATTGTTTTTACTGCATTCTCCTGCAAATTCCGGAATTCCTGTTGAGTTGTTTATATCAGTCAGAACAATGGTATCCGCTCCTGCTGTCAGTGCTTTCTGCACAAGCTGTTCCACGGACATTGTTCCGTAGCGCAGGCTGTAATATGAGTGGCAGTTCAGATACAATGTAAAGTGACTAAAGTGACTAAAGTGACTAGAGTGACTAGAGTGACTAGAATTATTGGGATTACTAAGTTTAAAGTTTTACCGATTGAAGAATAAATGGATAGCAGCTCATTTGTCTCAATGATAATGGATTCCAGTTCATTTGGTTCATTCCATTCCATTCCAGAGATTATTTCTAGCCAATAACCTGTTTCACTGGCTTCACTTTCGCATATTTTAATTCTACTCTTAAAATCTGCTCTGCTTCTTGCTCTGTTTGCCTCACGGTAATTTGCACCGATACTCGTTCCTGCTTTTGTCAGCTGATTTCTAACTATCTTGCCTTCAACAGTATCAGGCAGACTAGCTGATAGTTTGATGATCCTTATCGCAAAAGCTTTAGTTCTTGCCTGAAGCTTTCTGCTGAATTCCTTATTTTCCATATTTTTTAATTTAATAAATTTCTTCAAACTCTAGTCACTCTAGTCACTCTAGTCACTCTAGTCACTCTAGTCACTCTAGTCACTCTAGTCACTCCAAACTTCCTAATGCCAATACCCTCCCCGGAGACGTTCTTCCATCATATTTTGCTCTTTAAGGGCATTTTCGAGCTGTTTAAGGGCTTTTTCCTCTCTTTCACTTATCGTCATTACTCCGGAAGCTCTCCTTACCGCATTTCGCCCGAAACGCTTCCTGATCCTGTCCATAGCCAGATAGAGGCTGACCTTTTCAGGAGTATCATCAAATATGTCAAGCTGCTGGACTCCTCTTACCATATGGCTGAACCTTACACCTATAAGTCTGATCAGCATACGCCGCTGGTAGAGCCTGGTGAAGAGCTCTTTGGTAATATCGGCAAGGACATGGTCAAATGATGTATATGGTATCCGTTTCTGCAGGGTATGGGTATCGAAGTTTGAATATCGTATCTTAACAGTGACGCATGAAGTGAGTTTTTCCTGTTTTCTCAGCTCGAATGCAATCTTTTCCACCATGCTTACAAGAAGCTGATTCAGCCTTTTCAGGTCGGTGGTGTCTTTTTCGAAAGTGTGTTCAGTGCTTATTGATTTCTGTTCCGAATAGCTGATAACGGGAGTGGAGTCGATGCCATTGGCTCTCTTCCACATTTCAATACCATTTTTACCCATCAGCTTTTCAAGCATCTCCACAGGGATATTCCGCAGAGTATAGATCGTAGCAATGCCCATCGACCGGAGTACCTGGTAAGTCTTCTGACCGATCATAGGTATTTTTCTTATCGAAAGAGGATCGAGGAACGGGAGCACAATCTCTTTCCGCACTTCAATCTCACCGTTTGGCTTTGCCTCACCGGTTGCTATTTTTGATACGGTCTTGTTGACTGAGAGTCCGATCGATATAGGCAGACCTGTCTCTTTCATTATATACTGGCGCAGTTCATGCGACCATTTATAGCATCCGTAGAAACGGTCCATTCCCGTGAGATCGATATAGTGTTCATCAACCGATGCTTTCTCATATAGCGGTGCCCTTTCCGCAATTATGCCGGTCACCATGTTTGAATAATTGCTGTAAAGTTCCATATCGCCTCTTATAATAATGGCATCGGGACACATGTTCCTGGCCATTTTCATCGGCATGGCGGAGCTTACGCCATACTTTCGTGCCTCATAGCTGCAGCTCGATACCACGCCACGGTCTGACATGCCGCCTATTATGACCGGTTTACCGTTCAGGCGGCTGTTCCTGAGCCTCTCAACCGATACAAAAAAAGTATCGAGGTCGAGATGCAGAACAGATCGGTCTATGTTGCCGGTAAGAATCATAATAACGATTATTAAATAGCTAGTTGAACTCTTATTCAGTACTAAAGTCCTTTTTATCAGCGCTTTACTTACCCCGGGCTTAAGCCCGGGGTTACTGAATCTCTAACAGAACCATCAATTATAAGAACTCTTATTCAGGACTAAAGTCCTTTTTATCAGTGCTTTACTTACCCCGGGCTTAAGCCCGGGGTTACTGAATTCCCCTGAACAAGGGCTTTAGCCCAAAAGGTTTTCTTCTTTTTTCAAAAAATATTTCACATTTCTTGTATATATAACAATTAAGTTTTACTTTTGATTAGAAAATAATCAATTTTATGATTACAATATAATCAATTTTCATTATGTACTTCGCATCAAACATAAAATTTTTAAGAAAAAGGAGGGGCAGGACACAGGATGATGTGGCATTTGCCCTTAACCTTAAACGTTCAACCCTGAGCGGTTATGAGAACGGTGTGGCCCAGCCCGGGATAGAAATCCTGATATCCTTTTCAGGCTATTTTAACATTGCTATCGATACGATGCTTAAACTGGATATTTCAAAATTGTCGGAGAGTCAGCTGGGTGAACTTGAAAGAGGATACGATGCCTATGTCAAAGGAAGCAATCTCAGAGTTCTGACAACAACAGTCAACTCCGGTAACCGGGAAAATATTGAACTTGTACCCGAGAAAGCTAAAGCTGGTTATACAACCGGATATGCCGATCCGGAATACATCGGTGAACTGCCGGTATTCTCTCTGCCGTTCCTTTCCGACAAAAAGAAATACAGAACTTTTCAGCTGAAAGGCGACTCCATGCTTCCGATACCCGATGGTTCATGGGTAACAGGTGAGTATCTGCAGGACTGGATGCAGATAATCAGCGGAAAAGCCTATGTTGTGTTTACACTCAACGACGGAATAGTCTTCAAGGTGGTTGAAAACAATCTGACAAAAGATGGTAAACTGGTCCTCTATTCCCTTAATCCGGTTTATGAACCCTATGAGGTTCATGTTAATGAGGTGAAAGAGATATGGAAATTTGTCAATTATATCAGCAGTGAACTTCCCGATCCGGTATTGCCGGAAAAACAACTTATCCAGGCAGTCGCCGGAATGAAACACGACCTGGAGAGAATAAAAGCGAAACTTGGAAAAGATATTTCAGATGTTGATGAATCCCTGTAGGGATCAGTCGCGACTGATCCCTACAGGGATGCAATCTGCCACTTCCCATCTTCAAATACTATCGGAATTGTACTAATTCCAGCCAGTTCCTCAAACTTAAACATTACATGAGGTAATTCAAGTAAGTGATTTATATTCTTGCGTTTATTTGTTGTTTCTGAACTCATTATTATGAATACTCCTGGCTCTACGAAGTTTCGCAGAGCGGGGGATTCACATATGACTGGAGTTCCTTCAGGAATAAGATCATTAATCTTATTAAAAACAAAGTTGATCCGGTCATCAAAGACCTTGGCAAAGTATACCTTTTTAGCTCCTGCATGAAGCATACGGGAAGTATCCTTTGTGGTGTCATTATTTGTTTCTTCATATACAGCATATCCCGGCTCTTCAAAGACCGGATTAAGTCCGGAGGTGGTTTCATGAAAATGAGGACTGATTTTTATTGCCGTGATATTAAGGGTACTGAACTGTTCAATCAGCCTGCATGCCATTGTTGTTTTTCCCGACTTGGTGCCGGTTCCGGCTATAAGGAGAAGATTTGGTAGCACAACCACAATTTGAGCAGAATGG
The DNA here is from genome assembly GCA_963791065.1 of uncultured Bacteroidales bacterium. GTDB lineage: Bacteria > Bacteroidota > Bacteroidia > Bacteroidales > VadinHA17 > LD21. The sequence goes on along the minus strand of CAWBQN010000025.1, from coordinate 51,827 downwards.
TCTATTCCTTTGTCAGAGCAATGATCTGATCGACAATCTTCGAGTTATCTGATTCCGGGATATGACCTTTATAAATGGCTCTGCATATCCTGTTTTTATCGAGAATTACCACAGTATAATTATCTTTTGGCAAACCCCATTGCTGCTGTAGGACAGCTTTATAGTCAAACAGGATTGTAGTATCATATTTCTTTGCCTTATTGCCCGCAATCATTCTTATCAGACCATTGGGTTTCCACGTTGATTTGCAGTCAACAATTCCAAAGCCTTTAAACAGGTCCTTGCTGAGAGTCTTATCCACATCAGTTGCTTTCTTTACTGCATCGTTGAATGCATCATTCAGATCTGATTCATCCGGGTCAACATAATTTATCTGAAGTACTTTTCCCGGCCATGAATTCATTGTAAATTCTTTCTTGTCAGCATCAGTAAAAGTCCAGTCAGGAGCCTTCATCCCTACAGCCAGTTTGACATTCTGCTGTCCGAATACTCCTGTAAAAGCAAATAAACAGAAAACAAGGGCAATGGTCATTTTTTTCATAAGATGGCATTTAAATTTAATGTCCAATATATGAATTTTTTATCATTAATTAATTTTCGGTCTTTTTATCATTTATCCCGGCAACAATATTACTTTTGCGGTCTAATTAATTTGTATGCAATTAATACGGAATATAGCTATCATTGCACATGTAGATCATGGTAAAACTACTCTGGTAGACCGGATTATACAGGAATGCAAGGTACTTGACCAGAGGAAGGAAGCGGGGGATCTTATTCTTGACAGCAACGATCTGGAGAGGGAAAGAGGGATTACTATCCTCTCAAAAAACGTTTCAGCAAATTATAAAGGGATAAAAATTAACATTATTGATACACCCGGACACGCTGATTTTGGAGGGGAAGTTGAACGGGTACTAAAGATGGCCGACGGAGTTCTCCTTCTCGTGGATGCTCTCGAGGGTCCGATGCCCCAGACAAGATTTGTGCTCGGAAAGGCCATTGCTCTCGGACTTAAGCCAATTGTTGTTGTTAATAAGGTGGATAAAGAGAACTGCAGACCTGATGAAGTTCAGCAGGATATCTATGAGCTCATGTTTAATCTTGATGCATCAGATGACCAGCTTGAATTTGCAACGGTTTTTGGATCTTCTAAATATGGATGGATGAGCGGTGACTGGAAGAAGCCCACCAGTGACATCAAATATCTGCTTGATACAATACTTAAGGAAATACCCGAACCCCCGTATATTGAAGGAACGGCCCAGATGCAGGTAGCTTCGCTCGATTTTTCAAGCTATGTAGGCAGAATTGCCATCGGCCGTGTTTTCAGGGGAGATATAACTACCGGTTTAGACTATACACTCTGTAAAAGGGATGGTAAAGTAAAGAAGGTAAGAGTAAAGGAACTATATGTTTTTGAGGGACTGGGAAGAGTAAAAACCGATAGTGTAAGATGCGGTGACCTTTGTGCAGTAATCGGACTGGAAGATTTTGAAATAGGAGATACCCTGGCTGATTTACTTGCTCCTGAAGCGCTGAAGAGAATTGAAGTAGATGAACCTACCATGAGCATGGTTTTCACTATTAATAATTCGCCTCTGTATGGAAAAGAAGGTAAGTTTGTTACATCACGGCACCTGAGAACAAGGCTGATAAGAGAAACTGAAAAAAACCTTGCTCTGAAAGTTGAGGATACAAAATCAGAGGATACTTTCAATGTATATGGCAGGGGGATACTCCATCTTTCTATATTGATTGAAACAATGCGCCGCGAAGGCTACGAATTTCAGGTAGGGAAACCAAAAGTTATTTTAAAAGATATAAACGGAATCAAATCAGAGCCTTATGAGACGCTGTCAATAGATGTTCCGCCCGAGTTCAGCGGTAAAGCCATAGAGCTTGTTACCCAAAGAAAAGGTGAAATGATAATCATTGAACCTAAAGGCGACCTTACCCACTTAGAGTTTGATATTCCGTCAAGAGGCCTTATAGGATTAAGAAATAACATGCTAACTGCTACTTCAGGGGAGGCTGTTATGCATCACAGGTTCAGGGCGTACGATAAATACAAAGGCGATGAACTGATGCCAAAACCTAACGGATCTTTGATATCCCTCGACATGGGATTGGCAACAGGATATGCTATTGACCGGTTGCAGGACAGGGGCAGATTCTATATTGATCCGGGAGAGCAGGTATACAGGGGACAGGTTATAGGTGAACATACCAGGCTTGGTGATCTTGAGGTAAATATTGTTAAAGGGAAAAAACTCACGAATATGAGAGCCTCCGGTTCCGATGATAGTCTTAAGATAGCTCCCAAATTAAAATTCTCGCTTGAAGAAGCCATGGAGCAGATAAAGGATGATGAGTTTCTTGAAGTCACTCCTCTGAACCTGAGAATGAGAAAAATACCTGGTTATAAGTTTGCGTAAAGCATGCTTAAAACAGTGTACTTTCAATATAAACTCCCCAGTCCGTAACGAGGTATTTATACATTTGATTATACCAGACTCCCTGTACAGTTCCATTCATCCAGCCAGGTTTAGCATAAGCTGTCCACGTTTCTCCGTAATCATATGATATATACACATATCCGTAACTTTGCATTCCTGCAAAAACAATATGATCGGCATTAAGGAAGGAATAGCATGCATCAGTCAGTGACTTAAGCAAGATATGCTTTGAAGCATCGTTTATATCCGCGACAGCACATTTGTAAATGCCTAAACAATCATATTGAACACCATTATAGGTAAAGGTTCCAGGGCCGTCTGAACCCCAGTAAAGATATCCATTTCTTTCATAAACGCCCAATGCCCTCATCCGTTGCCAGGTTCTGCTTTCAGCGGATAATAAATCTTCTGTACTCCATGTGTCTGAAATTTTATTATAAGAACATTTCAGGAAATGCATTTCCCCATCGTTATCCCCGGTACATGCATAGAAATTCCCATCTTGTCCAATATTAACTGAGTGAATATGCCGTGCAAGTAACGGATTATCCGGATCTCCAAGTAAGGTGCCTCCGGTACCTCCCTGGGCAGTGCCATTATCCGTAAAATCTGGGTTTTGTCCGAAAGTATAAAAGACTTTCCATGTAATTCCGTCAAGAGAATAGTACAGGTTTACAGGAGAGGCCCCCATTGAAGCGTTTGTATAGGTTCCCATTACGGCTACTCCGTCATTTTCAGCAAAACCGCCCATAAAATTAAAATATCCACCAGGATAAGCAGGATTTACGGGGGTATGGTATACATATGGACTTCCATCAATGTTCAGAACATTACAGGGAGTAATTGTAGTCATATTATTATTTGAATAATAGATCTTATTGCCGCAGAATAGTACGATATTCCCGTTCCCTAAAATGCGGGCCTTATTGTCAGTAGCAAAAATGCCGGTGACTTTAACGCCTTGATTATATGAGATTCCATTATTGCTGCTATATCTGATATAGTCATCTGCGCCGATAGTTATATAATTAACTCTTTTATTTCCTACCGAATGCAAAGATAATGACCAGTCTGCTGAAAGATGAAAAGTTACATCATTGTTCGGCAGGGGAGTAGTGGTAAAACTTAACTGATTTCCATAAGCTGTTCCATTGCTATTAGTGGCATATGATCTTACATAATATGTAGTTTCAGAATTTAATCCTGTAATGCTACTGTTGAAAAATCCAGATCCGGTTCCATCTGTTGTTTTATCATTGAGGATTGTTGGTGTGGCAGTAGTTGCCCAACAGATGCCTCTTGAAGAAATTGGCGCACCACCATCATCAGTAATATTTCCACCCGAACTTGCAGTGGATTCAGTAACAGATGAAATAGCTGTTGTTATAACAGTCGGGAACGTTAATGGATTTGTTGTAAATGATAGTTCATTACCATATCCGATACCCGCACCATTGACGGCGTAAGCTCTGATATAATACAATGTATTTGGTAACAGGTCCGGAATAGTACTGGCAAAACTTCCACTCCCTGTTCCATCGCTGGTATGTGATCCGCCAACAGACGGATTATGCGAAGTACTCCAGCAAACTCCACTTACAGTAACAGTAGAACCTCCATTTGAAATAATACTTCCACCTGATGTTGCAGAGGTCCGGGTTATATCGTAAGCTGCTGTGGTTGTTAAAACTGGGATGACTGCATCGGTCGTAAAAACTAAGTCATTGCCGTATGCTGTGCCTGCACTATTCGTTGCATAAGCTCGTACATGGTAAGAAGTTCCGGGCATTAATCCTGATATGCTGCTCGTAAAGCTTCCTGTACCCGTTCCATTTGAAGTTTTATTATCGCTTATATCAGGGGCAGGAGTTGTTGCCCAGCAAACACCCCGGGCTGATATAGTTCCCCCACCATCATCGGAAATATTTCCTCCTGATAAAGCTGTCGAGGATGTTATGAATGAAACAGCTGTTGTTGTGAGAATTGGGACGACTATCGGGTCGGTCGTAAATGATACCTCGTTGCCGTATGCCGTACCTGCACTGTTTGTGGCATAAGCCCTGACATAATACAAGGTATTAGGTACCAATCCTGTCAGGCTGCTGGTAAAGATTCCAATTGAAGCACCATCATTTGTATGAGTTCCTGCTCTGGAAGGATTATGCGAAGTACCCCAGCAAATTCCACTGGTCGCAACTACTGCGCCTCCATTAGAGGTAATATTCCCGCCTGATGTTGCGGAGGTAAGAGATATATTGTAAGCTGCTGTAGTAGTTAAAGCAGGGATGATTGCATCGGTAGTAAAAACTAAGTCATTGCCGTATGCAGTGCCTGCACTATTCGTAGCATAAGCCCGCACATGGTAAGAAGTTCCGGGCAGTAATCCGGTGATGTTACTCGTAAAGCTTCCTGTACCGGTTCCATCTGAAGTTTTACTATCACTTATTGCAGGTGCAGGAGTTGTTGCCCAGCAAACACCCCGGGCTGATATAGTTCCTCCACCATCATCGGTAATATTTCCACCTGATGATGCTGATGAGGAAGATACTGATGAAACAACAGTTGTGGTTAGTGAAGGAATTATTACCGGGTCAGTTGTGAATGAAACCTCATCACCGTATGAAGTTCCCACGCTGTTCGTAGCATATGCTCTTACATAGTATAATGCACCTGGCAACAAACCTGATATACTGCTTGCAAAATTCCCATTCGCAGAGCCATCTATGCTATGAGATCCTCCTGTTGACGGATTGTGCGAAGTACTCCAGCAAACTCCGCTGGCAGTAACTGCAGAACCTCCGTCTGCGGTTATATTCCCGCCTGAGGTCGCTGTTGTCTGTGTCACATCGTACACTGCCGTTGTGGTTATAACCGGAAGTACTGCGTCAGTGGTGAAGGTTAAGTCATTACCATAAGACGTTCCTGCACTGTTGTTAGCATAAGCCCGTACATGGTAAGAAGTTCCGGGCAGCAATCCTGTGATACTACTCGCAAAGCTTCCTGTATCCGTTCCATCTGAAGTTTTATTATCACTTATTGCAGGTAAGGGAGTTGTTGCCCAGCAAACACCTCTGGCAGTGATGTATCCATCACCATCATCGGTAATGTTTCCTCCGGATGATGCTGATGAGGAAGTAACGGATGAAACAACAGTTGTGATAAGTGAAGGGATTATTACCGGGTCAGTTGTGAATGAAAACTCGCTGCCATATGAAGCTCCCACGCTGTTTTTGGCATAAGCTCTGACATAGTATAATGAATCTGGTGAGAGTCCTGATATACTGCTTGCAAAATTCCCAATTACAGGGCCATCTATGCTATGAGATCCTCCCATGGAGGGATTGTGCGAAGTACTCCAGCAAACTCCGCTGGCAGTAACAGCGGAACCTCCGTCTGCGGTTATATTCCCACCTGAGGTTGCTGTGGTCCTTGTCACATTGTAAACTTCTGTCGTAGTTATAGTTGGAGCAGCTGCATCAGTGGTGAAGGTTATGTCATTTCCATAAGATGTTCCGGCACTATTCGTAGCATAGGCTCTGACATGGTAGGCGGTTGCAGGTTGTAACCCGGTAATATTACTGGCATAGCTGCCTGTTCCATTTCCATTTGAAGTTGTATCATCACTGATAGAAGGAGAAGGGGTAATCGCCCAACAGATACCCCGGATCGTGATTTGTCCTCCGCCATCGTCGATGATTGTCCCTCCTGTTGAAGCAGTTGCAGAAGTTACAGCTGAAACCTTTGTTGTAGTTAGAATCGGAGGCATAACCGGACTGGTTATAAATGAAACATCATTACCATATGCAGTACCTAAATTATTGGTTGCATAAGCTCTTACATGATAAGTCGTTTCAGGTAATAATCCGGAAAGGCTGATTATAAATTTGTCTGTAGTTAATGTGTCAGAAGTCACGTAATCATTTAAAGACGGATTCTCAGAAGTACTCCAGCATACTCCACGGGCTGTGACAGTTTCACCTCCATCAGAATTTATGGTGCCTCCGCAAATTGCAGAATTTGAAGAAATATCTGTGATCTGATCTGTAGAAACTACAGGAATTGAACCAGGTTCTCCGAGGATGCAACGGACTGATAGTCCTTCATTCAGATAATTAATGTCACTTTCATTCAAACGGCCTGATTGAGAAGTTACATACCAGCCGGGTGCTCCTGTGGTTGTTGAACCTGCTCCGGAACTCCACATATAACCATAGTACTTTACTTCAGTAAATAACTTCAGATTCCGGAAGCCTCCCGGAACAGCAGTAAAACCACTTTCGTTTGATGAGTGGTTATTTGTCGGAGCCCAGTGAAGATTTCCTGTTTCTTTAATTTTTTCACCGGCAACATTCATTCCTCCCAGGAATTCTGCCAATGTTGTCCAGTCCTCATTATCAGGCACATGCCAACCAACAGGGCATAAATTGCCTGTATTTACGGCATGCCAGTTATACAATGCTCCATAGACGTCTTCATATTTTGTCCTGTCGTCATCAAACCAGGCAAATGCACCTGAATCAGTGCTATTCCAACTTTTAGAATTACTTCCGGGATACTCTATAGGACTACCATTATTGTATTTTGTGGTCCTCAGGTTCCTGGCCATCCATACCTGGGAACCGATTTCTACTATGGGGTAATTGTTGTTGTCACCGTCGGAACATGGAATAAAATTGAAAATAATTGTCTTATCAGCTTCTGGTATATCAGTTTTTACCGTACTGTAGATTTTAGAAATACCGGTAAATTTTAACCTGTCCCCATAGGCGTACGGCATATTGACGGTACTATTATCTCTTAAAGATGCCGATTCATATATTTTTTCATCCGCAGGATTATTACTTGTGATCCTTTCTACACTGATTGTCCCGGCTGCCTCACCTGCACATAATAATCTCCCCGAAAAGTGATAAGTCTTACCTGTTATACTGATCAGATGCAAGCCATTTTTAAAACCTGAAAGCCGGTATTCCTGCGGATAATTTCCTAAATAACAAACTAATTGAGCTTCAATTCTACCCGCTAAGTCAAATATTGAGATTATTGCATTGCCAGGGTCCGGAGGGTAAATCACCAGAACGGCATTGTTCCCCGTCATGGGATTAGGGTAAATCTTTATAGAATATTGCTTGTTCTCAACCGAATTGAGTCCGCCTGTTCCGATGAGACGCAAAATCTCACCTTTATTAACAGTAAGAGTTGTTCCTGTTGTTAAATTTTCAACCTTGACTTGAGATACTGTCGTTGCAGCACCCGTGCCGGCGAACCTGATAAGGTAATTTTGAGCATTTACCTGTAGAGTCATCAAAAAGGCAAATCCAAAAAATAACCTTTTCAATTTCATGATAATTCTTTTTCCAGTATAAAAAAATTTCAGTATTGACTGATCTTGAAAAATTCGGTTTAGTGTCAGACTTCGAATGTAACTATTTTGCTGATTCCACGATTTTTTATTTGACTACCATAGCTTAAAAGTCCATCAACGAAGGGTTTTTTAGGATGTCTATTTTTCTGTTCTTGCAGATAGCATATACTCTCACGGGGAGACAGTTATTACCTGGTATTAAAGATACCTGAAATCCGTATTACCGGCGAGCGAAACAGCGCTCATCAACGCTTTTAGGAAGTGTCTGGAAAATATCTATATTTGTTCAAAAATTCATACATAATTCTGATTTTATTTATTCCCAGAGTGTGTGGTTTTAATACACAAAGAGAACTATTTATTTTCAATATGAAACTAAAAACTTATTAACATGAGGTGGCATAAAATATTTCTTTTCGCTGTAGCAGCATTTATAATGAATTCAGTATCTGCTCAGGAGATTAAATACGGGCAGTATGGTATAGCTGCAATTGAAAGCAATGCACCACACGGACTTAAAGTTGGTGACAGGGCACCTGACTTTACCGGATATGATCAAAAGGGGAAACAGGTGGAACTGAAAAAACTCCTGGAGCAGGGACCTATAATTTTATTTTTTTACCAGGGGAAATGGTCAGCTGTATGTAGCAGATATTTAAACAATTATCAAGACTCACTTAAAGTACTTACAGACCAGGGAATTAATGTAATCGCAATAACTCCCGAATCAATTGAGAATGTAGAGCAAACAGTAAAACTTCATAATCTGACATTTACTGTGATCTACGATTGCCAGGAAAAAATAATGAAGGATTATGATGTCATGTACAGTGTAACCAAAGATTACCAGGATAAAATTAAATCAAGCTCCTCTATAGACATTGCTCAAAATAACGGTCGGGATTCAGCCCGTTTACCCGTTCCTGCAACATATATAATAAACAAAGATGGTATAATAGTAGCTGTGCAGTTTGATCCCGATTATAACAACAGAGCCACTGTAAAGTGGATGCTGAAAAACATGGGACTTGCCTTATAAAGGTCAGGAGCTGTAAAAATATTCTGCAGCTGCATTACTGAATGCTCTCATATTTTCATAGCTGGTACCCGGTGTTATTTCACAACCGGCTGAGATGATGCAACGACCTTTTGCCTGCTTTAGATCCTGAATAATTGACTGTTTTATTTTCTCAGGAGTTCCATCCTGAATTATGGTTACCGGATCAGATTTCCCGGAAAAGACCTGTTTGTTACCTAAAAAAAGTTCAAAATCATCCATCGATGGCACAAGGTGGTCAATATCAATAATATCGGCTCCTGTTTCGATCATTGGTTTTAGAATTGATACAGTATTTCCGCATATATGGAGCTTTGCTAATGCTCCCTCAGAATGAATATGATCAACAAGTTTTTTCTGCCTGTCAAACGCAAACTGATTATATAATTCAGGTCCGATCTGGGAACAGAATGCATCTCCGATTCCTATACAATGTGCCCCGGCCTTTATCTGAAGAGAAATAAAATCCATCGCAGAGTCAATAATAATATCCATAGCCATTTCGACGGCTTCAGGTTCAAGGAAAAAATCCACAGATGCTTCTGAGGCCCCCCTTAGATCGACATATTCTGCAACCGGTCCCTCTACCCAGCCAACGATAAAAAGACTATTTCCCAACTCTTTTCTGAATTGTTCTATTTCAATCAGCCTGTTGTTGCATCGAAGGTTCTCAGCAGGTTTATAATGTTTGATCTGTGAGGCTGAAACAGCATCAGGCAGATGGCCGCCCTTATCAATGGGAAGATTATTATCAGGATATTCAACATGGATTCCAAAAGCTGATGCCTCAGCCCATGGATCAGACATCACAGTTACCCAGTCGATATTAAAGTCCTTGGCACACATGATCATAGCTTTGCATTTGGAAAAGGGATCAAGACAAAAATCACGGTATCTTATTCCTGCATATTTTGCGGCCCATCGCATTATTATAGGATGAAATGGAGGGTGATCTGCCGATTCCCCATTTAAAAATGAGAGTGTTCTGTCAAGACCGGTCATAATTATGTATTATGTATTATAGGCGATATGCGATGGATAGTTTATTAATGTATTATGTATTAGATGCGATAGGCGATGGATAGATGAACAGGATTAATACTCATTCAGAAAGTCGTTTAACGGCTTCATAGCTTTAAAAACTTTCAGGACATGATCTTTAAAATCATCTCTTAGCACCATTTTATCGGATGCTTCATTTACAACAAGGTAACTCTTAAATCTAAGCAGCTCAATGTGAGGGTGATTTGACGGGTACCCTTTAGGTGCTGTCTTAAGCTTTTCTCCATCAATTCCGCCGAAATATTTAATGAATTCTTTTGAATTAATGATCTTTATAAATTCTTCCGGCTGCTCACTTATCTTTTCTCGTATTGAAGACAGCCATGGGCTTGGAGGCATATATGCACCACCTGCCATGATGCTCTTCCCCGGTTCTATATGGAAGTAATATCCGGCATATTTATCTCCGTTATTTTTCCCGCCCCGGATAATAAAAGCACCAAGATGAGTTTTGTAGGGCGATTTATCATTCGAAAAACGGATGTCGCGGTTAATCCGGTATACACAGCTCTTCGCTTCCAGTCCTTTCATAAGAGGTTCAAATGCAATGATTCTATCAATGATTTCCTGGACAAAAGCTTCAAAGTTTTCTTTAGCTTCCAAATATAGAGGACGATTTGCATTAAACCAGTCACGGTTATTATTACACTTGATAGCAGTTAGAAAATCGAGTGTTGATTTTTTAATTGTTTCCATTTCTTTTATATTTTTTATTTCTTTAGGTCAAACGCCATCAAGGTATTACCATGCCGCTGAAATAACACACCATCATGGATTACCGGATGTGAAAAATGTTGCAGATTTCCTTTGGTAATCCGGAAAGAGCTGATTTTTTCAATTTTGCCCTGGTTATATCCCAGAAGATTCATTTCTCCTTTTTGAGTATAGTAATACAGCCGGTTATCTGCAGAAATTATTGCTCCGCTTCCGATTCTCAGTGAATCGGTAAGGATCCCGGTAGATGCATTTAGCGCACGGAGATCAGGTTTAGCTGTGCCGCATCCATAAATATAATCGCCAATTTTCACTGCTCCGCCCATAAAACTGTCAAAGCCTTTATTCCGCCAGACTTCAGTGATCTTCGTTCCATCATCTGAAAGTCGGAGTTTTACGCATCCGTTGCCGTCGCCTGCTACATAATAAATATAGCCATTATCATACAAAACCGTGTTGCAGTGTGTATCCCCGCTTCCCGGTATCCTTTTATCCGGCGGATAATTCTCCTGCTCGTGAGCCCACAGCAGATTTCCCGTTGCACAATCGAAACCCATGAGATGATAAGCTGAAAAAGTAACAAGAATCTTTCTCGATGCCAGCTCGATCAACTTCGGAGAGTTATAGGCTGAGCGTTCTCCAAAGCCTTTGTTTGACCAGATTAATCTGCCGGTGAACCGGTTTAATGCGACTACATTATTATCTATTCCGCCTGTTGTCCAGAATACCTTTTCTCCCTGTATCAGAGGAGATTCCGAATGACCGTGGAGCGGCAATGCTCCCTTGAAATCGGCTATCAGGTCTTTTGACCAGACAACTTTCCCGTTAGCCCTGTTTATGCAGAATAGATTCCCCAACCCGGTACCAACATAGAGGAGGTCGTCCACAACAGTGGGAGCGGACCTTGATCCCGGATACGATTTCATCCATTCTTTACCGAGATTGGTCTGCCATTGTTTTTCACCCTTAAGATTGAAGCTGAAAAGTATTTCCACAGAGTCAACTTCCCCTGTTATATAGAAATTTTCATCAGTAAATACAGGTGAGACGAATCCATTTCCAATGTTTTCAATCGACCATATTTCTTTTGGCCCTTCTGCCGGCCATGTCTTAAGAAGGTTTGATTCATAATATATTCCTTCGCGATTTATGCCTCGCCATTCATAGGTTCTGGTGGTTCCCGAGGAGGATGTAAGCAGGAGTATAAGGGCGGTAAGTATTGAAAGGTTTCTCATTATATATCAATAAGTTCAGATTTTAATGTCCAAAGATAGTTTCATGAGCTAATATATTACTTTAAATGATAAAAAAAAGTCATTTTAAGCACATATAGCCCACTTTGCTATTCTTAATTTTAATTTCCGCGATCTGATTTTTATTCAGATAATTCGATAATCAAGGGATTTTTTAACGCAATTTTGTTTGTTATGATTGTTTGGAATAATATTTATGGTAAATTTATTTTAGGATTTGTTTTATCATTATGCCTCTGAAAATATGAAGAATTGTTTAATAGTATATGTCTCAGTTATTATATTGTTAACTAATTTATTGTCCTGTCAGACTAAAGAGATGTCAAATACAAACCGGAAAATAAGGCCCCTGAAGGATACCGTGGGATTTGCACAGTATTCCTGGCAGATGGACAGTTTGATGGCACGGATGGATAGGAAAGGCTGGAATAAATCTGCTGAAATGCCCTGGAAGCTTGTTATTTGCCCTCACGATGATTACACATATGTCGGAACGCTCTATCCTGAGCTTCTTCAAAATGTAAAAGCATCGAACCTGATCCTCATTGGAGTAGCTCATAAAGCTGCGCAGCTTGGAATAGAAGATTCACTGGTATTCGATAGCTATACACACTGGAAAGGACCATGGAATAATGTTCCAGTCTCTCCTGTTCGGGAGGAAATCTACAATTTACTATCAAAGAAGTATGCCATTATAAATGATTCACTGCAAAAAGTTGAACACTCCGTTGAAGCTATGATCCCTTTCCTTCAGTATTTCAACAGGAATATTACAATAGTCCCGATACTGGTACCCGCAATGAACCCCGACAGGATGGAAGCTTGCGGAAAAGCTCTTGCCGCGGCTATCAGCAATGTGGCAAAAAAACATAATTGGGAATGGGGAACAGATTATGCCATAGCAGTAACTACTGATGCAGTTCACTATGGCAATGAAGATTGGGGTGGTGTTGACAGAGCATACTTTGGATGTGATGAACAGGGAAATATTAAAGCACGAGAACATGAAGCCGTGATCATAGACAGTTGTTTGAAAGGTGAGGTGTTGCCTGAAAGGATCAGACTGTTCAGCACTTATACTTTAAATCCTGAAAACTTCAGGGAATATAAATGGACCTGGTGCGGAAGATATTCCGTACCCGTTGCAATGTACTTGTCATATTATCTGAGTAATGGAAATCCCTTATCGGGTGAGTTAATCGGCTATTCCACCAGTATAACATCGGCCCATATACCAGTTGATGATATCAGAATGGGCAGAACAGCCATTGCCACAAACTGTCATTGGGTCGGGTACGCAGCTTTAGGATACAGATAATCATATTAAATGAAAAAATCAGAATTCAAATGGTTCTTTTTCGGATGTATTTATCTTGCCGGACTTCTTTTTATTCTAAGTGGTTGTCAGAATTCAGGCACGAACCAGGCACAGTCGCAGATTGACAAGATAGCTTCTAAATGGGTTCCTGACAGCAGGGTTGGGATCTGCAGCGTTGTTCTAAAAACCGGACGGAAAGGTTCAGTAATATTAAGTGGTGAGACCACTATAGCGACGGCAAAAGATGAAATAATTAAAGCTTTAAATAATCGTTATAAAAATTTGATTGATAGTATAATAATTCTTCCAGATACAATAAAAAATAAAAATTTCATGGGTTTGGCAACGCTGAGTGTAATTAATCTCAGAAAAAAACCGGATCACAGTTCAGAGCTTGTTTCTCAGGCATTGCTGGGTACACCGGTATTGATCCTGAAAGAAGCCGGCTCATGGCTCATGATTCAAACGCCTGATAATTATATTTCATGGACCGAAGCATCTTCAATTATGATGATGAATCGTATTGAAATTAAGAAATGGTGCAAGGCTACCAGGGTAATCTATCTGGATAATACCGGATGGTTGTACGATACAACATCTCTTAATTCAGGGGTAGTTGGTGATCTTGCAGGTGGCTGTATTATGGAAAAGACAGGAGAATTGAACGGGTTTGTCAGTGTAATGCTGCCTGACCGGCGGAGAGGATATGTCGAGAAACAGAAGGTGATGGATTTTGAAAGCTGGAAGGAAAGCCCACAATGCACTGAGGAAAGCATTTGTAAAACATCTCTGACTTTTATGGGAATACCGTATCTATGGGGAGGCACATCACCCAAAGGAGTCGACTGCAGCGGATTTGTCCAGTCTGTTTTCTTCAGAAATGGTATTATCTTGCAGCGAGACGCCTCCTTACAGGCACTTCATGGCTTAAATGTTGATATTTCTGACGGCTATAACAGACTAAAAAAAGGCGATTTGCTCTTCTTTGGACCACGTGTAAATAATCTTCCGCATGTTACTCATGTTGCTATTTACCTGGGTAACAAAGAGTATATAAATTCATCAGGAAGGGTAATGATAAACAGTCTTGATTCCACCCGTCCGAATTTCATCAGTTACAGGTTAAGTTCGCTGTTGTCGGCAAAACGGATTATTGGTGTTCAGAATGATCCGGGGATTGTGCCGGTCGTTAAACATCCATGGTATTAAAAAAACAATTCAACTATGAGTTCAAGGAGAAAGTTTATTGCTGATTGCGGTTTGCTTGCAGGCAGTGCAGGATTCTCGTATCTTAATATAGGACAGAATAAATTTGAAGAATCCTACAAGGAAAATGGAAAGCCATCAAAGCTGATTCTTCGTTACCGGCCATACGATCTTCATATGAAACATGTTTTCACTGTTGCGGAAGGATCGAGAAGCACTACACCGGTTATGCTGACGGAGCTGGAATATGATGGCATTATTGGTTATGGAGAGGCATCGATGCCTCCTTACCTTGGAGAGAGTCATGAAACGGCTGCATCCTTTTTAAGTAAAGTTGATCTGAGTCAGTTTGAAAGCCCTTTCCTCATGGAGGATATACTTGCTTATGTTGATAAGCTGGTCGCAGGGAATTATGCTGCAAAGGCTTCTGTAGATATTGCCCTTCACGACCTGACGGGCAAGATCATGAAGCAGCCATGGTACAAAATATGGGGGTTGAACAGGGAAAAAACTCCAAATACATCATTTACAATTGGTATGGATAATCCTGAAGTTGTGAGAATAAAAGTAAAAGAAGCTGCACCATATAAAATTCTTAAGGTCAAGCTTGGCCAGGGAAATGACAAAGAGACGATCGAGACTGTAAGAAGTGAGACAGATAAGCCCATATGTGTTGATGTAAATCAGGGATGGACCGACAGAGTGAAGGCACTTGAAATGGTGCATTGGCTAAAGGACAAGGGAGTCGTATTTGTTGAACAGCCAATGTCCAAAACATCTACCGACGACACTGCATGGCTCACACAGAACAGTCCATTACCAATTATAGCTGATGAAGCCTTTCAGACCATCGATGATTTCAGAAAGGTTCAGGGAGTATATAGCGGCGTTAATATCAAGCTCATGAAATGCGGCGGCCTGAGGGCTGCCTATGTAATGATAAAGATGGCCAGGGCTCTGGGCATGAAAGTTATGATCGGCTGTATGACTGAAACATCGTGTGCCGTGACAGCTGCAGCACAGCTTTCTCCGCTCGTTGACTGGGCAGATCTTGATGGAAATCTTCTGATCGATAATGATCTGTTCAGGGGAATTTTGATTAAGAATGGTAAAATAGTTCTGCCTGATACCACAGGTATTGGAATCAGTAAAATATAATAGGATGAAAGGAAAAAGAATCTTTTACGGGGTATTGACACTATTTGGGATAGCAATCATTGGATTCGCTGTATATTTAAATAGTTTGATGCCGATCATTACCGGTTATGCCGCCAAGAACATGTGTTCAGCAGTATTTGTCGCAAACAGGGATCCTGAAAATGTCAGGGCCATCGACCTTAATTTTTCCTTTATCAAGCTTACAAAGAGCACAATAGACTATAAAAACAAGAGTGTTACCAGCCGTTTTCTCTGGGGCAGGTCGAAAGCCATTTACCGGCCAGGTTTCGGAGTAACACTGTTAAGAGATATTACTGAGGCAGCATTAAGAAGCATTAGATATCCGTCAGGTGCAGATCCGGGATACTTACAGGATACGATAAAATGGCCTCTTGGCGATAAATTGCCAGGCAGGAAAACCGGCATCGATACCATAAAACTTGATGAGATAGCAAAAAATCTTATTACAGACAATGCATATAACGGCGATGCGTTTGCATTCGTGGTACTTCATAAAGGTATCCCGGTTGCTGAAGATTATAAGCCTCAATTCAATCAAAAAACAAGATTTCTCAGCTGGTCAATGGCAAAAAGCTTTATTAATGCCATGGTTGGTATACTTGTAAAGCAGGGTAAGCTCGATGTAATGCAACCTGCAGGTATAGAAGAATGGAAAGGTGATGAACGGAGCAAAATAACGCTGAACAATCTTATGCAGATGCAGAGCGGCCTTAAGTGGAACGAGGATTATGGGAACCGTTCGGATGTGACACTCATGCTTCATTGTGAAAGTGATATGGGACGTTTTGCTTATGACCGGCCTATGGCATATGATACCGGTACTCACTGGTATTATTCCTCGGGTTCTACAAATATCGTTAGTTATCTGATTCGCAAGCAGTTCAGCAGTGATTCAGCATATTATGTTTTTGCAAATAATCAGCTTTTTAACAAAATTGGCATGCCGGACGCGGTTTTTGAAGTCGATCCATCCGGTACACGTGTTGGATCATCATATCTGTATGCGACTGCACGCGATTATGCACGATTTGGATTGCTTTTCGAGAATGACGGGGTTTTTAACGGGGAACGCATACTGCCTGAGGGTTGGGTGAAATACTCTACTTCCGGAGCTTCGGCAAGCAATGGGCTGTATGGATCTTATTTCTGGCTCAACAGGAGCAAAAAGCTTCCATCAGCTCCGGAAGATATGTATGCCTGCGACGGTCATGACGGACAGCATATTTATATTTTACCAACACAGGAACTGGTCATTGTTGTTGTGGGATATTCACCATCGTCAAAAGGAGGAATGGATACAGACCGGCTCATTAAAGATATATTAGGCACTCTGCAGTAAATAAGCCGGTTGCAGGAACCTAAACTTACATTTTCTATTTGACATAATGTTAGCAAAAAGGGTAGGGGATACATTATATCCTGTGCGGACTAAGTTAAGCTGCGAATTTCAATGCCGGCTGCAAAAATTAAGTCATCAGGAGCAATTTTCAACTGTAATCCCCTGATACCGGCACTTACAAATATCCGGTCATACAAAATACAGGTTTCGTCAATATAAGTGGCAAATTTTTTCTTCATACCAATCGGTGAGCATCCGCCACGGATATAGCCGGTGAGTTGAAAGATTTCTTTCATCCGGACCATTACTGCGTTTTTATTACCTGATGCAATGGCGGCTTTCTTCAGGTCTAGTTCTTTACTTCCTGGTATGATACAAATGAATACACCCGATTTATCGCCCCGTAAAACCAGTGTTTTAAAGACCTGATCAACATCCTGCCCAAGTTTTGAGGCTACAGCATATGCACTAAGGTCTGATTCATCTACGTCATATGTAATCAGTTCATAGGGTATACCTTTTGAATCGAGTAACCGTGCTGCGTTTGTCTTATTCATTATGTACTAAAATTACGAAATAGAAATTTCCTTAGAAAGAATGTGGTAAATTTTTCTTTTCACTTGTAACTGATGCCGCGAAGCTTTGCGCTCTGTGCCCTGAGCTCTGAGCTATGCAACACATCGCATATCGCATTTAATACATAATACATTCTGGCAAAGCCTCATTCTATATCTGATTTTACTGTGTCTGCCGTAGCGATTGCGAAGGCAGATGTCAACCAGCGAGCTTCATATTTTAGAAGGGTATAGAATTTCCTTTGACATAAAATCGTGCCGATATAGAACTCGGCTGAGAGGATTAGTGGTAAGTCTCAGTATTGCAAAGCCTCATTCTATATCTGATTTTACTATGTCTGCCGTAGCGATTGCGAAGGCAGATGTCAACCAGCGAGCTTCATATTTTAGAAGGGTATAGAATTTCCTTTGACATAAAATCGTGCCGATATAGAACTCGGCTGAGAGGATTAGTGGTAAGTCTCAGTATTGCAAAGCCTCATTCTATATCTGATTTTACTATGTCTGCCGTAGCGATTGCGAAGGCAGATGTCAACCAGCAAGCTTCATATATTAGAAGGGTATAGAATTTCCTTTGACATAAAATCGTGCCGATATAGAACTCGGCTGAGAGGATTAGTGGTAAGTCTCTGTATTGCAAAGCCTCATTCTATATCTGATTTTACTATGTCTGCCGTAGCGATTGCGAAGGCAGATGTCAACCAGCGAGCTTCATATTTTAGAAGGGTATAGAATTTCCTTTGACATAAAATCGTGCCGATATAGAACTCGGCTGAGAGGATTAGTGGTAAGTCTCTGTATTGCAAAGCCTCATTCTATATCTGATTTTATGTCAACCAGCAAGCTGGGCGGAAATTCTATACAAAAAGCCTATAATTAATATTATGTAAAATAGAGTATTTGATTTTGCTTTGTGATTAAATAATTTCCTGCCATCTTCCAGCCTACTCTGATATACGAAAATGCTGACTAAGATTAATCACAAATTTGTCGAGGCGGAATTAGCGACGTATAAGAAATAAAAAAGGGATGATAAAATTCATCCCTTTTCTTAAGAAATAAATATATGATCTATTTTTTGTCGATAGCATCAAGTTTTGCTTTGATTGTAGTGTACTTGTCTGTCATTTTAAGCCTGTAGTACAGCTCCTGCAAGCTTCTCATTGAATATATATCGTCCGGTTTAATTTCGTTAGCTTTTTCCATATAAGGAAGTGCCTTGGCATAAACAGCATTTGCCTGATCAATTGCGTCGCTGTATTTTTTTACATCCATAATCTCATTGGCAGCCTTGAACATGTCAGCAGCCTTATTAATATATGCAGCTCCCAGTCCATATTGAGAATCATATACATCTCCTTTTAATTCGATTGACTTGGAAAGTTCAGCTATGGCATCATCATATTTTAATTCATTCAAATATATAATACCCGAAGCCAGGTACAAACTGAAGTTATTAGGATCACTTTCCTTGGCAACTTTTATATATTTCTGAGCTTCAGCATTTTTATTCCCTTTTATATAAAGATCGATTAACTGCAGAGTGACATTTTTGTCATCCGGAAATTTAGCGCTAAGTCCGGTAAGAGTTGCTTCAGCATTGGCTGTATCACCTGCAGCGAGGTATGCTTCAGACATCTGGAAATAAGGTGTAATTCCCATGTACTTCATATCAGCACATTTCTGGAAGTATTGAACTGCATCCTTATATTTGCCTGAATTAACGGCTGCCAGACCTGCATTGTAGTACATTCCGGTATCCACTGCTCCAATATAAATATCACTTTCAGTAATTTTTATCTGTGACTGGAATGATTGCAGGGCACCAGGATAATCCTTGGCTTCGAATCTCTGACTTCCCTGATTATAAAAGTCAACAGCAAGGTTGTTAAAGATAGACCCTGTAATAATTTTCTTTTTTATTGTGCCTTTTGGATCAAGTTCCATAGCTTTCTCATATGCTGTATAGGCTTCTGCCAGAGGGTCAGCGTAAAGAGCATTGATTTTTGGATCTTTGGATTGAAAAGTAGCCTGGCAGAGTTTGCCTTTTGCAAAATAGGTGTTAAACCAGTTGGCCGTACTCTCGTTTGCCAGGGCCTGATCAACGGCTTCTTTGGCTTTATCGAGGATCCCCTGATCGATGTAATTGAGAGCACTGGTAACCTTGCCCTTTTGAGCTATGGCTCCGAATGAAATTGTAACGGCTGCTATCAGCAAGAAAAACTTTTTCATGATTATAATTTTAATTTAATTGTCTTTAAAAATTTCCCAAATTTATAACATTACTAACTAAACATCAAATTCTTTGCCATTTTCCTCATCAATTATTTCATTTTCTTCAGAATTGATTTTTATCTCACCTTCTTCTTCCTCATTTACAAGTACACAGGCCACTGAAGCAATAATATCGCTTTCCTTCAAATTGATCAATCTCACTCCCTGCGTTGCTCTTCCCATTACCCTTAAAGCCGATACCGGGCTCCTGAGAATATTGCCAAATTGAGTGATTATCATAAGATCATGATTATCAGTCACATCTTTCAAAGCAATCAGGGTTCCGGTCTTTTCGGTAACATTTATTGTCTTTACTCCTTTTCCGCCCCTGTTTGTTATCCGGTAGCCATCGATATCAGATCTTTTCCCGTATCCCTTTTCAGAAACGACGAGTATATCCTTTTCCTTGTTTTCAATAGTTATCATTCCGATTACAATATCATTTTTTTCGCTTGCGAGTCTTATGCCTCTTACCCCCGATGCAGTCCTTCCCATCGGTCTTACAGATGCTTCGGGAAAACGGATTGCCCGTCCTGATTTGACTGCCAGCATTATATGATGCTGTCCGTTAGTCATTCTTGCTTCCAGCAGCTCGTCTCCCTCCCTGACGGTGATAGCATTAACACCATTAACCCTGGGTCGTGAATAGGCTTCAAGGGAAGTTTTTTTTATGATTCCTTTTGTTGTACAGAGCACTATGAAGTTATTATTAATGTATTCCTCATCGTTCAGGTTCCTGACGTTGATGAAAGCTCTGACATTATCATCAGGCTCAATATTTATAAGGTTCTGCATCGCCCTTCCCTTCGATGTCCTTGATCCTTCCGGGATAGCATAGACCTTTAGCCAGTAACATTTTCCGTTCCTGGTAAAAAAGAGCATCGTATTATGCATAGTGGCAATATAAAGATGCTCTATAAAATCCTCGTCTCTGGTAGCGCCACCCTTGGCACCGGTGCCACCACGGTTCTGTCTTCTGAACTCGGTCAGAGGTGTTCTTTTGATATAACCCATATGCGAAATGGTGATTACCATCTCGTCATCAGCATAAAAATCCTCAGGGTTAAACTCCTCGGCATTCGGAATAATAAGGGTCCTTCTTTTGTCGCCATATTTTTCTTTCATCTCAAGCAGTTCATCCTTAATAATTTTCATTTGAAGGTCTACACTTGCCAGAATATTTTTCAGGTGCTCGATCAATGCCATCACCTCGGTGTACTCTGCTCTTAACTTCTCCTGTTCCAGACCTGTCAGCTGACGCAGACGCATTTCAACAATTGCTCTCGACTGAATGTCGGAAAGGCTGAACCGTTCCATCAGTCGTTCCCTGGCCATGTCGGGTGTCTGTGATCCCCTGATTATTGCAATGACCTCATCGATATGATCACTTGCAATGATCAGTCCTTCAAGAATATGTGCACGTTTTTCTGCCTGGTCAAGTTCAAATTTCGTTCTTCTGATAACTATTTCATGACGATGATTTACGAAATGATGTATAAGATCCTTTGTATTAAGCGTTTTAGGACGACCTTTGACAAGTGCGATATTATTAACACTGAATGAGGTCTGAAGCGATGAAAATTTATAAAGATTATTCAGGACAACATTGGCACTGGCATCTTTCTTAAGGATAATTACTATCCGCATCCCATTACGATCCGACTCATCATTAATGTATGATATCCCTTCCAGCTTTTTCTCATTAATAAGATCGGCAATTTTTCGGATCATCTCTGCCTTATTGACCATATAGGGAATCTCATTTACTATAATACATTCCCTTCCTGAGTGCGTCAATTCAATCTCGGTCTTGGCCCTTACTACTATCCTGCCTCTCCCCGTCTCCAACGCATCTTTTATTCCCTGCTCACCATAGATAATTCCTCCGGTCGGGAAATCGGGTCCTTTTATATAGTGTAAAATTTCTTCCGCAGTAATATCCTTATTATCAATATATGCCACAGTTGCGTCGATTACTTCCGAAAGATTATGAGGCGGCATATTAGTGGCCATTCCGACCGCAATACCCGATGCGCCATTAACCAGAAGATTTGGAATTCTTGTAGGCAACACAGATGGTTCAGTGAGCGAATCATCGAAATTGGGTTGAAAATCAACAGTATCCTTATCAATATCCGCCAATGTTTCTTCGGCAATTTTTTTAAGCCTTGCTTCAGTATATCTCATAGCAGCAGGGCTGTCACCGTCAACTGATCCAAAATTGCCCTGTCCGTCTACCAGCGGATATCTTAGCGACCATTCCTGGGCCATCCTTACCATTGCTTCATAAACTGAGGAATCGCCATGCGGATGGAACTTTCCGAGCACCTCTCCTACTATTCTAGCTGATTTCTTATAAGGTCTGTTTGAAAGGACTCCCAGTTCTGACATACCGAATAAAACCCTCCGATGAACCGGTTTGAGACCATCTCTCACATCAGGTAATGCCCTCGACACAATTACCGACATCGAATAGTCGATATATGCCGACTTCATCTCCTCCTCAATATTAACCTTTAAGACTCTCTCTCTCTCTGACATAACAGATTATTAATTAAGTATTTACAAAAAAACCTCGTAACCGGGGTCTGGATTTACGAAAGTAATCATAATTTGGTTACTTTCGAGCTTTCAGGGTTGTGAATTTTTAACAATCATTGTTCATAAATGGGCACGAAAATTGCCATACAGATATTATGCATAATTTAACTTTGAAATAGTTGTTATGCGTACTTTTGTCAAGTAAAATCTGACAGAATGTCGTTTTGATTTTATTAACTTTGTAATTTGAAATAATATAATATGGATTCACAATTTTCACAAAGGGTTAAAGATATCCTGGGTTATTCAAAGGAGGAAGCTATAAGGCTGGGAAACAGTCATATAAGTCCCGAACATCTATTCCTCGGAATACTCAGGGATGGAGAGAGTGTGGCCATAGAGATCCTGATGAATCAGGGTATTGACCTTAAGGTTCTTAAAGGATCTCTTGAGAAGAGCATAAAGGTTGAAAGCCCGGTGCCTGTTGCTGATCATGAGGTTATTCCACTTCTGAGAAGCACGGAACGAATTTTAAAACTAGTGTATCTTGAAGCAAAAGCTCTCAAAAGCAATACTATTGATACCGAACATCTTCTTCTGGCTATACTTAAAGATGAAAATGCGCTGGTGACAAGGTTCCTTTCGGAATTGGATGTTGATTACCAGTCGGTTCGTAAAATGGTTGAGACAGAATCGCCAACCTCAAAAGCAGACTACCCCAGAGACGAAGATGATGAAGGCCAGAGTTTTAGTGGTCCCGGAAAAGGACAGCCTTCCTCTCCTTCCTCCTCAAAATCGTCCTCCGATACACCTGTTTTGGATAATTTTGGGATTGATCTCACAAAAGCAGCTGAAGAAGGACGTCTCGACCCTGTTGTAGGCAGGGAAAGAGAGATAGAACGTCTTGCACAGATACTGTCGAGAAGGAAAAAGAACAATCCGGTCTTGATTGGTGAACCCGGAGTCGGGAAATCTGCAATTGCAGAAGGCCTGGCATTAAGGATCATTAAAAAAAATGTATCCAGGGTACTCTTTAATAAACGGGTGGTTGCTCTTGACCTGGCTTCAATAGTTGCGGGGACAAAATATCGCGGACAATTTGAAGAAAGGATGAAAGCAATTCTTAATGAACTTTCAAAAAATGACAATATTATTCTCTTCATCGACGAGATCCACACTATAGTAGGTGCCGGCGGAGCAACCGGCTCACTTGATGCGGCAAATATGCTGAAACCTGCATTGGCCCGAGGCGAAATTCAATGTATAGGGGCCACAACCCTCGATGAATACCGTCAGCATATTGAAAAAGACGGTGCTCTTGAGAGAAGATTTCAGAAAGTAATTGTTGAACCGACTTCGATTGAAGAGACAATTCATATTCTGCATAATATAAAGGAACGCTACGAAGAACACCATAACGTGATTTACACAGATGATGCAATCGATGCCTGTGTAAAGCTTACAAACCGTTATATTTCTGACCGTCATCTTCCCGATAAGGCGATTGATGCACTCGATGAATCAGGTTCAAGGGTTCACATTTCAAACATTGTGGTTCCTGAAAAAATCCTGTCGCTCGAGAAACAACTCGACGATACCAAGAAGGAAAAAATGATGGCAGTAAAGAACCAGAACTTCGAGAAGGCTGCTAGCTTCCGCGATCGTGAAAAGGATCTGCTCGACCTGATCGACCAGGAAAAGAAGAAATGGGAGAAAGATCTCGCTGTGAACCGTGAGACTGTTGACGCCGAAAAGGTCGCAGAAGTTGTAGCAATGATGACAGGAGTTCCGGTTCAAAGAATTGCCCAGACAGAAGGCACAAGGTTATTGAATATGGCCGATGAGCTTAGAGGAAGCGTCATAGGACAGGATGAAGCAATCTTCAAAGTTGTGAAATCGATCCAGAGGAACAGGGCCGGACTTAAAGATCCGAATAAGCCCATAGGTACATTCATATTCCTTGGTCCTACCGGAGTAGGTAAAACTCAACTGGCAAAGGTTCTTGCAAAATTCCTGTTTGATACAACTGATAATCTTGTCAGGATCGACATGAGCGAATACATGGAAAAGTTCTCGGTATCACGGCTTGTCGGAGCTCCTCCCGGATATGTCGGTTATGAAGAAGGCGGACAGCTTACCGAAAAAGTCAGAAGAAAACCATATTCAGTTGTTCTTCTCGATGAGATCGAAAAAGCCCATCCGGATGTTTTTCACATAATGCTCCAGGTGCTTGACGAAGGACAATTAACAGACAGTCTTGGGAGACGAGTTGATTTCAGGAATACAATTGTGATCCTGACTTCAAATATTGGGACCAGGCAGATAAATGAATTCGGACATGGGATGGGCTTTGACACGACTGCAAAGAAGGCTTCGAGGGATGAACAAACGAAAAGCATCCTTCAAAAAGCCCTGCAGAAAACCTTTGCACCTGAATTTCTTAACAGGATTGATGACGTGATCATGTTCAATTCATTGGGCAAAGAACAAATCAATAAAATAATTGATCTTGAATTAAAAGGTCTCTACGACAGGGTCAAATCACTTGGTTACCAGCTTAAAATAGCGACTGCAGCCCGTGATTTTATTGCCGAAAGAGGCTTTGATGCAAATTACGGTGCACGGCCGCTTAAACGTGCAATTCAGAAATATCTTGAAGATCCTATGGCTGAAGTTCTCATAAAAGCAAACCTCAAAGAAGGTGATTGCATTTATGTCGGATTTAACAGTGCCAAATCGGAGATAAAAATAAAAATTCAAAAGAAGCAGATAGAACTACCGGAAAAAACTGATACTCCGGCGGAATAAAAATAAAGTGAGGCTGTCATTAAACGACTAAATGTAGAGACGCGCAACTAGCGCGTCTCAATCCCGCCTTAAATCACAGGCTCCCCATACAGATCAAACTCCGTTGATTGAGTTATGAGAATATTATAAAAATTTCCGGGTTTCAGATTATAATCAGCCTTAATCAGCACCTCCTGATCGATTTCCGGACTATCGAATTCGGTCCTGCCAACGAAAAATTCTCCTTCTTTTCTGTCGATAAGGACTTTGAATACCTTGCCTGTATTTTTTTCATTTAGCTCTGCTGAAATGTTTTGCTGTATCTCCATCAGCTCAGCAACCCTCGATTCTTTGACCTCCTCCGGAATTTCATCCTTGTATTCCTTATATGAAAAGGTATCTTCCTCATGGGAATAAGCAAAAACACCCAGCCTGTCAAATCTGAAGCTGGTTATGAATTGTTTCAGTTCGTTGAAATCCTGTTCAGTCTCACCGGGATGGCCTGCAATGAGTGTTGTTCTTAAAACTGCACCAGGGATCTCTGCACGCAATCTGGTGAGAATGGCAATCGTCTCTTTCCTGTCATGAGATCTTTTCATTTTACCAAGCATATTATCGGTGATATGTTGAATAGGAATATCTATATAGCGGCAGATCCGATGGTTATCCCTTATCAGAGATATCAGGTCATGAGGAAGATTTGCAGGATAGAGGTAATGTAATCTGATCCATTCAAGCGAATCAATCCGCAGTAATTCAGTGACAAGCTCAGACAATGCCTGTCTCCTGTAAAGATCCAGACCATAATAACTAAGGTCCTGTGCTATCAGGATCAGTTCTTTAACACCGCTACGGGCTAATTTTGAAGCTTCCTCGACAAGTTCATCAATCGGGCGTGACAGATATTTTCCGCGTATCATTGGAATTGCGCAGAAAGCGCACGTCCGGTCACAACCTTCGGATATTTTAAGATATGCGTAATGTCCAGGACCGCTGAGCGTTCTCTCGGTAAGCAGGTCGCTTCTCACTTTCAGGCCCATTTCACTTAAGACACCGCCCATATTATTCACACCGAAGTATTTATTTACTTCCGGTATTTCATGTTTGAGAGCCTCAGCATATCTCTCAGAAAGACAGCCCATTACATATAAATTATCGATGTATCCTGATTTCTGGGCCCTGACATATTTTAGAATAGTATCAATACTCTCTTCCTTTGCATCATTAATGAACCCGCATGTGTTTATAATGACTGTTCCACCGCGGAAATCATCCAAATTGTAAAAAACATCGAAACCTCCGGCATTCAGTTGCCTGAGAAGCTTTTCAGAATCGACAACGTTTTTTGAACAACCTAAAGTGATGATATTGATTTTTTTACCAGACATACAAACATATAATTAGTTCCTTCGGGAAGGCCCCCCATCCCCCCTAAAGGGGGGTTAATTCTGTATATTTTAGAAAAATTTCATTATGTCACTAAAACGTTCCCCCTTTAGGGGGATGGCCGCGAAGCGGTCAGGGGGCTATTTTTCACTGAACAGCGAATCGACAAAGTCAAAACGGTTGAAAACAAGCAGGTCGCCGAGCTTTTCGCCGATACCAATATATTTTACAGGTATTTTGAACTGGTCAGAGATGCCGATTACCACCCCTCCTTTTGCCGTCCCATCGAGTTTTGTAATAGCCATCGCAGTAACATTCGTTGCGGCAGTGAACTGTTTAGCCTGCTCGAATGCATTTTGCCCGGTAGAGCCATCAAGAACAAGGAGAACTTCCTGGGGAGCTTCGGGTATGACTTTCTCCATGACTCTCTTTATCTTCGACAGCTCTGTCATTAGATTTATTTTATTATGAAGCCGTCCTGCAGTATCAATTATAACAACATCTGTACCAGTGGATACCGCTGACCTGAGAGTATCAAATGCAACCGATGCCGGGTCTGAGCCCATTTGCTGTTTAATAACCGGGACCCCTGCCCTGTCGGCCCAGACCTGAAGCTGTTCTATCGCAGCTGCCCTGAATGTGTCTGCTGCACCGATAAGAACCTTTTTTCCGGTCAGTTTATATTGATGGGCAAGCTTGGCAATTGTAGTGGTTTTCCCAGCTCCATTCACTCCTACAACCATAATGACGTAGGGAACATTTTTTGATTCCAGTGAGAAGTCAGGATCCGAGTCATTCTGATTTTTTTCAAGCAATGCAACTATCTCCTCTTTCAGGATCCTATTTAATTCGCTTGTATTAAGATATTTGTCTTTTGCCACTCTTGCTTCTATACGCCCGATTATACTGAGAGTTGTTGTCACACCGACATCGGATGATACGAGTACCTCCTCGAGATTATCGAGCACCTCATCATCAACTTTCGATTTGCCCGCAACGGCTCTGGATAACTTATGAAAAACGCTTTCCTTAGTTTTCTCAAGACCCTTGTTAAGGCTCTCCTTCTTATCTTTCCCCAGAAATCCCAGCAAAGCCATCTGATATTTATTATTTTGAAGAGCAGGTACAAAAAAAGCCTCCTTCCGCTAAGAAGAAAGCCATGAATATATTATGAGATATTAATCCGGTTACTTCTTTGTGAAGAACTCTTTGATGTGATCATTATGAATGATCTCCTCTTTAAAAAGATATGCTCCGGATTTCTCGGATTTGGTCATTTTGATACACTTTGTGAATGACTTCCCGGCTCCGGTCTTCATCGCTGCAACAACTTTCTTTGCCATAGTTTAAACTTATTACTTGATTTCTCTGTGAAGTGTATGTTTTTTAAGAACAGGATTGTATTTCATCCTTTCAAGACGGTCAGGTGTATTCTTCCTGTTTTTTGTCGTAATGTATCTTGAAGTGCCCGGTTGTCCGCTTTCTTTATGTTCAGTACATTCCAGGATCACCTGTTGCCTGTTACCTTTAGCCTTTTTTGCCATTTTCTATCCTGTTTTAATAATTCAAAATGTAACCTTTTTCTTTTGCTTCCTTTAAGACTGTCGTCAGTCCTTTTTTACTGATGAGACGGATACCTGAAGCAGATATTTTGAGCGAGATCCACCTTTCTTCTTCCGGAAGGTAATATTTTTTTACAAAAAGATTAGGATAGAATTTTCTCTTGGTCCTTCTCTTAGAGTGCGAAACGTTGTTTCCGACCATCGCCTTTTTCCCTGTAACCTGACAAATTCTTGACATTGATGTTTGTATTACTTCTTATCTAACGTTTGTCGTTTTTAAACGAAGCGCAAAATACGTGATTTTTATCTTATTAAACAAATTATTATTCTACTTTTTTTATAAACATTCAGAATTGCAGTTCAATGACTGATTATCTGTTTTCTGAGGAAATTTAAAGCTGCCAGTGAAAACCTTCTTATATTGGTCAGCCTGTCATTGCCAAAAACATATTTTTCGCAAACGACATCCGTTTCTGAAGCAACTGCTATCCAGACAGTTCCAACAGGCTTTGCCTCAGATCCGCCATCTGGTCCTGCGATACCTGAAGTAGCCACAGCATAATCCGTTTTAAATAAATTCCTGGCTCGTGAGGCCATTTCCCTGACGGTACCTTCACTAACCGCTCCCTCCTTTTCTATAACATCTTCCGGAACACCAAGCAACTGTGTTTTTACAGAATTAGCATACGCAATAACTGATCCCTTGTAGTACACCGAGCTTCCGGCAACACTGGTCAGTAAGTGAGCAATCTCCCCTCCTGTGCAGCTTTCCGCAGTAGAGACCGTCATTTTTCTGTCGGTTAACAGTATTCCAATGACGGTTTCAAGCGATACCTCATCTTCGCCATAGATGAACTGAGGAATTATCCTGTACAGCTTTTGTACCTGTTCTTTAATAAGATTTGATAAATTTTTATGATCAGATCCTGTTCCGGTAAGTCTCAGTTTTATAACTCCTGCAGCCGGAAGATAAGCGAGTTTTATATTGCAGGGCAGCCCTGCTTCAAATCCTTCAAGAATCTCAGCCAGTTTAGATTCAAAAGTACCATAAGTCATTATGTTCTTGTGAATTATTGTCTGTGATGTGAAGCGTTTCTTAAGTTCTGGAAGTACATGTTCGGTCATGAGATGTTTCATTTCATGCGGTACTCCTGGCATAGATATATATATTGTACCGTCCTTTTCAAACCACATTCCCGGAGCGGTCCCTGACGCATTTTTCAGTACACGGCATGATTCGGGCACTTCAGCCTGCTGCCTGTTTCTGTCATTCATCGGAAAATTACGGCGGGCCATCATCTCTCCGATCATCCTGAGGACTTCATTATCAGTGACAAGACGGGTATTAAAGAATTCACAGAGTGTAAGTTTAGTGATGTCATCGCTGGTGGGTCCTAGTCCCCCTGTAATAAGAACAACATCCGTCTTTCCTGCGGCTTCATGTAATACATTGAGAATATCTTCCTTTCTGTCGTGAACAGATGTTATTCTGCCGACATCAAAACCAGCGTTGCTTAGTTCCGCTCCGATCCAGGCTGAGTTGGTATCGATGGTTTGTCCGATCAGGAGCTCATCTCCTATTGTTATTATTGCTGCTTTCATAATGTTCATAAAAACTACAAAGCTATTGATTTCTTTAATTTACCTCTGGATTTTCTACTCCTTTGTGTTACTTTGCGAAGGTTATCACTAAGTTCCACTAAGGATTGCTTAAAACCATTGATCATTTAATTGAATAAGATGAATAACAATGAAAAAATTTTGATGACAGAAGAATTTGTAAAGCAAAACATGAAAGAATACGACAGTGGCCACGACTGGTGGCACATTGTAAGGGTCAGGAAGATTGCTTCATTTATAAATGAGATGGAAATGCTTTCCGATCCTTTTACTGTTGATATTACAGCGTTACTGCATGATACGGCAGATTCAAAATTTGCAGGAGACAATATTGATAATGGTTATTTAATGATCGGTGAAATCCTGGACAAATATGGAATGACTGAAATCAGGGATCATGTTTTAGATGTAATAAAGGGTGTATCATTCAGCAGCAAAAATAAATCAGTGAATTCAAATGATCCGCTGCTATGGGTGATCCAGGATGCTGACAGACTCGATGCCATAGGAGCTATCGGAGTAGCCAGGGCTTTTAACTACGGGGGATTCAGGAATAACAGCATCTATAATCCTGAAATAATTAATTCAGGCGAGGAATCGGGTTCAGCCAGCATTACAGGAACATCATCGACTATCAGCCATTTCTATGCGAAGCTGCTTCTTCTTAAATACCGTATGAATACCCTTACAGCAAAAAAACTGGCTGTTGAGCGACATAAGTTTCTGGAAATGTTTCTTAAGCAGTTTTATAAAGAATGGGAATTCGGTACAGGCTTAAAAATTAAGCGTTAAGGTGACCTGAAGCGCTCATCCCTCCCATTGAAAAATAATGGTCGGTCTGAGTAAATTTCAAAAAGGCTTTTACGGCCTTTTATTTGAGCGGGAAAGGGGATTCGAACCCCCGACCCTCAGCTTGGGAAGCTGATGCTCTACCCCTGAGCTACTCCCGCAGTATTTTTAAATGACCCTCAGCTTGGGATCCCGAGGACTCGGGACTACCCCTGAGCTACTCCCGCAATTTTTTAAAGTCTGACAAAAATAATAATTAGATTTATTACAGCAAATTAATTATTTGAGCCATTTTTGATCTTGGTAATATTGATTACTTTTAGGCTGATGCAAATATTAAATAATTAGATATAAAGGAAAATGAACAAAGGAAATGCGATGTTGCTGGCAGTCGTTCTCGCCTTAACAGGAATAACAGGGTGCCGGACAAATTCAGTGAAAGATATAGAAGGGAATGTCTATAAAACAGTTACTATTGGAACTCAGTTGTGGATGGCAGAGAATTTGAAAACAACAAAATATAACGATGGTACTGCAATACCGGTAGTGACTGATAATGATCAGTGGTCAAAATTAACCACGGCGGCATATTCCTGGTACAATAATGATTCAACGGTTAATAAAAAGGAATATGGTGCTTTGTACAACTGGAATGCTGTTAGTACAAATAAATTATGCCCTGCAGGGTGGCATGTGCCTTCAGATGCAGAATGGGTAACTCTTACAGCATTCCTGGAAGGCTTCGGGATCGCCGGGGGCAAGCTAAAAGAGAAGGGTACGGTTCACTGGAAGAGCCCTAATAAGGATGCGAACAATAAAAGCGGCTTTACTGCTCTCCCGGGTGGTTACCGTAGTTTCGAAGGCATATTCAACTATGCAGGAATCTCAGGTTACTGGTGGTGTTCAACACCCTACAATGAAGGAAGTAAGCTCTTCTGGTACCTGCAGTATAAGTATGGGAACATATCCAAATACCGGAGTGAGAATTCGTGTGGCTTCTCGGTGCGATGTGTGAAGGATCACTAACCTGACCTTATCCACACCCAACTCAAACATCTAAGCTAGCGTTTAAGGATTATAGGAAATACTTTGAGTAATTGTCTGGAAGCGATTTCAGATTCCGGATTTTGATCTCTTTATAATATACTTCGGCAGCTTCGCTCTGAAGCTGAATCTTTCCTTTGATCAAAGGGATTATTTTCCCTTCTTCAACATATCTTGAATTGTTGAGAATCATGACCACATGGCCATTAACAATGTGTAAACTCTTGCCATTGAAGCAAATTAATTCCAGAGTATTCCACTCTCCGGGACCTTTCTCATAGTTGGCGCTCCTGAGACAAAAGCCAATTTCTCCACCAAAAGGAATAAATGGCTGGTTTTCATCAGCTACACGGTTCATTTCACCCTCCCCGATAAATGCTTTGATATCAATTGCGGAATTTTTCTGGCTCCAGAAATCACCCATATGTCCTTCCATAACCTGAAATTCCTGTGAAAGCATCCACGACCGCCAGTAGTCAAGTCCAAATGGTCCTATTGAATAATAAAGTATTCCTGAATCTTTCAACAGTTTTCTTCTTGGATCCCATTTCTGGTCGCCCCATTTAACTTTAAGGCTGAGATGATAATTTGAGTATTCTTCTTTTGTAACAAGACATCCATAAATTTCGCCGCTGATTTTCAGTACGGGTTCATTTTCCTCCTCAGTCACGGTGAAAACATTGTATCCGGGTTGGTTTAATCCTATTGGAGCTATTAAGTTTCCATCCTTGTCTTTGGGAGCCTGACCGTCATACCCCACTGGAATCCTGAAACTGAGATAATTGTCCCACTTAGACAGATTTTTGTCTAATAAGTTGGTCCAGGCTGCTTCTTTTTTGCATGAGCATATCAGAAGCAGAGTTATTATCAGAATTGTCAATTTTCTCATGAGGGTTATCTTTCTGAAATTAAATCATAAAGCCAACTATTAAATCATCCGGTATAGAGCCTCCAATGGGACTCGAACCCACGACCTGCTCATTACGAATGAGCTGCTCTACCAGCTGAGCTAAGGAGGCAAAAGTTTTCGCAAATATAATTAAAAGCCTTTAAAGGCAAAAGTGACTATCTCTCCTCTTCTCCAATTCTCCCATTCTCCCATTCTCCCCTTCTCCCATTCCCATCTAGTTGGTTTCAAGTTTTTCGAGCCTTTGAAGCAATGGAGGATGTGAATAATGAAAAAACACATATGCCGGATGCGGCATCATATTTGACAGATTTTTTACCGACAGCTTTTTTAATGCAGCAGCCAAAATCCCGGGCTTGTAGTTTTCTCTGACATATCTGTCAGCTGCAAATTCATTTTTCCGCGAAATATAATTTGTCAGTAATCCTATCAATAATGACAGCGGGCTGTAAAGAATTCCGAATACTATCAATCCGAGGTGGAAACTGGCATTCTGTGAGCCTAAAGCACGGGAAAGTGAAGGGCTGTTAACAACTGCGGAGAGCAGGAAAAGCATCAGTCCTGTAATTAGAACAGAAAAGAAGAGGTTCAGCAACACATGCTTTTTCTTATAATGTCCTATCTCATGAGCAAGCACTGCCACAATTTCCTCTTCGGAAAGTTCCTTTTGCAGAGTATCATAAAGTACAATTCTTTTCTTTGGACCAAATCCTGAAAAATAGGCATTTGCTTTCGTGCTCCTCTTCGAACCGTCGATAATATAAATATTTCTTAGCCGGAAGCCTGTCTTTTGTGAAAAATCCTCGATCTTGCTTCTCAACGATCCATCAGGTAACGGTATCTGTTTGTTGAACAGCGGAACTATTAATTCGGAGTAAAAGAGGTTTATAAAAACTGAAAAAACTGTTATCAGTCCCCATGTATATAACCAGAAGCTTTTACCCGTTTTATAGTAGAACCATGTTATTAATCCCAGGACAGGAATTCCAACCAGAAGTGCAATAATCCATGATTTGAGATGATCGGAAATGAATGTTCGTATAGTCATGGTATTGAATCCGTACTTCTTCTCAATTACAAACGTATCATAAAGGCTGAACGGTATATTTATAATATCAGAGACCAGTCCTATAATCCCAAAGAAGATCAGTGCAATAAATATTATGTTTGAACTGAATCCCCTTGCAATATTGTCAATCAAGGCAAAACCTCCTGCAATTATCATTATAAGAATTACTGCCAGATTAAAAGTGGATGACCAGAACGCTAACCTGTTATTGTCTTTTTGATACAGCTGGGTTTTTTTATATTCCTCAGCATCGCATATCCCCGTCAGCTTTTCAGGCAAAGTATCTGACCACATCAAAGAGTTGAGATAATCGAGATATCTTTCAACAATAAAGCCGGTTACGGGTATTATCAGTATCAGGAAAAAAATAATATTATGCATTGATTGGGGGTCTAAAAAAAGAAGCAGGGCGCCCTTTTAAAATAAGTGTGGAATAAATATGTCTCGCTGCATTTCCTCGTGCTAGAAAGGATAGGCACCCTGCGGTTTTGTAAAGATAATAAATATTTTTAAGTTAACATACCTCCACAGACATGAATTGTTTGTCCTGTTACATAAGAAGACAGATCTGAAGCAAGATACAAAGCTGTATTTGCCACATCCTCAGGGGTTCCGCCACGTTTAAGTGGTATCTTCCCAGCCCATTCATTTTTTACATCTTCGGATAATTTTTCTGTCATTTCCGTAAGAATAAATCCAGGAGCTATTGCATTGCACCTTATGTTTCTCGATCCAACCTCTTTTGCAACGCTCTTGGTAAATCCAATGATCCCTGCTTTTGAAGCGGAATAATTGCTTTGACCTGTATTGCCAGAAACACCTACAACAGAACTCATATTGACAATCGAGCCGCTTTTCTGTTTAATCATAGTCATAATTACGGCTCTGGTAAGATTGAAGACCGATTTCAGGTTTACTGCAATAACAGAATCCCATTGATCCTCAGTCATCCGCATAAGCAGTGAATCTCTGGTTATTCCTGCATTATTTATTAGAATATCTATCCTTGTGAAATCCCCGACAACTTCATTTATAACACGTTGAGAATCCTCGAAACTTAGCCGCATTTGACACGTAACCTTTAGCTTTCACTCCAAGTTGCTTCAATCTCTCTGATAGTTGTTTTAAACTCTTCGTCATCTGCAATGTTCGTAACAGCAATATCACAACCCTCATTAGCGAACCTTAAGGCAATTGCTTTACCTATTCCTCTCGATGCGCCGGTTATAAGAGCTGTCTTTCCTTCAAGTAATTTCATTTCGGTAATATTAAAATTTCGTGCAAATATATAACGAAATCCTTTAACCGCAAAGCACACAAAGATTACGCAAAGAGCGCAAAGATTAGCTTTCCTTCTGGGGGGATGTGGGGTGAAAGTTCAACACCTTCGCTACAGTAATACCTATATCTGCAGGAGATTGAACAACATGAATTCCGCATTCTTTCATAATCTCCATTTTAGCCGCCGCAGTATCATTCTTACCACCTATTATGGCACCGGCATGTCCCATTCTGCGGCCTTTCGGAGCTGTCTGTCCTGCGATGAAGCCAATAACGGGTTTGGTTCCATTTTCTTTAATCCATTCGGCAGCTTCATTTTCCATATTGCCGCCTATCTCCCCTATTACCACAATTGCTTCAGTATCTGTATCTTCCATCATCAGCTTGACAGCATCAAGAGTTGTCGTACCAACAATGGGATCCCCACCTATGCCAATGCAGGTCGATTGACCTAATCCCATTTTGGTAACCTGATCAACTGCCTCATAGGTAAGTGTTCCTGAACGTGAAATAATCCCTACTGAACCTTTTTTATGAATGAATCCCGGCATTATTCCAACTTTTGATTCACCGGGGGTAATTATTCCCGGACAATTAGGTCCGATGAGCCTGCAGGAAAATGCTTTAAGGTATTCCTTTACCGTTACCATATCCGAGACCGGGATCCCTTCCGTGATGCAGGCTATAAGCTTAATACCTGCATTTGCCGCCTCCATAATTGCATCGGCTGCAACAGCCGGTGGCACAAAAATCACCGAAACATCAGCTGAGGTCACAGCAACTGCTTCCCTGACAGTATTAAAAACAGGCAGATTCAAGTGAGTCTGTCCTCCTTTGCCCGGAGTAACACCACCTACTACTTTTGTACCATATTCTATCATTTGTGTGGCATGAAAGGTTCCTTCACTTCCGGTGAACCCCTGGACTATTACTTTTGAGTTTTTATTTAAGAGAATACTCATAAAATTGCAGGTATTTAATTTAGCATCAATTGCGGCCCAAAAATACCTATAATTTTATATGCCACCAAGACACGAAGCCACAAAGTTTCACTGGTAAGTCTCCGGTTTTAACAGGTCAATTAAGTTTTCTACATTTGCAGCACAATGATATCATTCTATGATCAGAAGCGAAGAAACGATATGTGCCCCTGCCACAGCTGCCGGTGGAGCAATAGCGGTGATACGGATTAGCGGGCCGGAGACTACGTCAATCTGTGAGAAGATTTTCCGTCCTTCTGATAAAAATGCTCACCTGAACGATCAAAAAGGATATACAGTATTATTTGGAGAGATATTTTCAGGAGACATGGTTATTGATGAAGTATTGGTGACGGTTTTCAGAGCGCCTCACTCCTACACGGGCGAGAATTCCATTGAAATATCGTGCCATGGTTCACCGTTTATAGTCAGAAAGATCCTCGAATTATTAATCACGAATGGTGCTACCGCAGCTAAACCGGGTGAATTTACCCGGAGAGCTTTTTTCAATGGGAAAATGGATCTTTTACAGGCAGAAGCAGTCGCAGATATAGTTGCTTCAAAAACAAGGGCATCTCACAAAATTGCGATTAACCAGATGCGCGGCGGTTTCTCGGGTGAGATCAGGAAATTGAGACAGGAATTACTGAATTTTGCATCTCTGATAGAACTGGAACTCGATTTTGGAGAAGAGGACGTCGAGTTTGCCGACAGAACTAAACTTAAGATCATTATCAGTAGAGTAAAGGAAATTTCTGATAAACTGGCCGGATCTTTCAGACTGGGCAATGCATTGAAAAATGGAATCCAGGTGGCAATAGTGGGAAAGCCAAATTCAGGCAAATCTACTTTGCTTAATGCTCTCCTGATGGAAGACCGGGCACTTGTTTCGGAGATTCCGGGGACAACTCGTGATTCAATCGAAGACTCTGTGGTGATTGATGGTATCGAGTACAGGTTTATTGATACGGCAGGACTTCGGGAAACATCGGACATTATTGAGATGATGGGTATTAAAAAGACCCATGAGAAAATTGATCAGGCTTCTGTAATCCTGCTAACAGATGAAATATCCGAAACGCCTGAATCGATAAATAAACGCATGAGTTTATTGAGGGAGATTACCAGGGAATCAGACAAAAAATTGATTTTACTTATAAATAAGATAGATTTATCTCCGGTAGATCATCAGATAGAGCTTGCCGAAAAAATTGATCTTGAAGACAGTGACTCACTACTTTTCATATCTGCGAAGGAGAAAACGGGTCTTGAAGAACTTCGCTCAAGGCTTGGGGAAATTGTCATGAAGGAAAGGTTAAGCTCAGATGATGTAATAATAACAAATATAAGACATTATGAAGCTCTGAAAAATGTTTCTGAGAGCCTTGGGAGAGTAATGTCGGGACTTGAAAACCAGATTCCTGAGGACCTAATCGCAATAGATATAAGACAGGCGATCCATTACCTGGGAGAAATAACCGGAGAGATAACCTCAGATGAAATACTTGGTAATATATTCAGAAATTTCTGTATCGGGAAGTAAGTGAATTATGCTAAAGAATATGGAATGTCAGATATGCGGAGGCACCGGTGCATTAGTATTTATTAAAAATAATTACAGGATACTTAAATGTACAAATTGCAGTCATTATTATACTGATATAAAAGTTACCTCTGAAATAGTTAATGAAATCTACTCTGACAGTTATTTTTACAATGGAGGAAGCGGATATTCAGATTATACACTGGAAGAAGAAATGGTGATTTCACACGGAGAATATTATGCCAGGAAGATCTTAAAGTTTATCAAGCCGGGAAATGTATTGGATGTTGGAGCCGCAGCAGGTTTTATTCTAAAAGGTTTTGAAAACACTGGTTGGCACGGTATCGGAATAGAGCCTAACGAAAAAATGGTTGCATACGGCGTAAAAAAGTTTGGAATTGACTTGCGCCAAGGCACTCTTGAGACATTTAAACTGGATTCAAAGGTAGATTTAATTGTTATGATTCAGGTAATTGCACACTTGTTTGACTTGAATCAGTCAATCAAAAATGCTTATGACTGTTTAAACCCAGGTGGCTATATGCTGATCGAGACATGGAACCGAAGCAGTATTGCTGCCAGATTATTTGGCAGGAACTGGCATGAATATAGCCCTCCGGGTACATTAAATTATTTTAATAAAAAAACTCTGGATATTCTGATGAATAAATATGATCTGCATAAGATTTCGTCAGGCTGGCCAAAAAAGTACATAATGAGTGATCATGCAAAATCACTGTTAAAGGATAAAGTTAAAGGCAAAAGATTGCTGAGTATAATATCAGGGATTGCAGGGATCATTCCTGACAACGTTCGTCTGCCTTATTTAGGGGATGATCTTTTCTGGGCTCTGTATCGAAAAAACAAATAATTCTCTTAAACAAAAACAAGGTATTGATGAAGTTGAATTTTTGCAGTCTTAGCAGTGGAAGCAGCGGGAATTGTTATTACCTGGGTAACGAGTTCCATGGAATATTGATCGATGCCGGAATTTCTGCGACCTTGATACGTAAGTTCCTGAAAAACATGGATATTTCGATGCAGACTATTATGGGTGTCCTGATAACACACAATCACTCAGACCATATAAGAGGATTAGAAGTGCTCACCAGAAGAAACCACCTGCCTGCATTCACTACACCTAAAATCTGGGAAAGCATTCTCAGTCCTTACGTGAAGATTTCGAGGGACTGTATCCGTGAAATTCACTTACAGGAAAAATTCCATCTTGCAGGATTTGACATCGAGGCATTTCCGGTTTACCACGACGCTCCTGAAACTGTTGGTTTCCACATTTGTGCAGGTGATAAAAAAATAACAATTGCCACTGATCTGGGACATATATGTGAAATTGCGGCACTGTACATCAGAGAAGCTAACCTGCTTATAATAGAGTCGAATTATGATGAAGAAATGCTTGTTAATGGAAGATATCCATATTATTTAAAGAAAAGGATACAATCAGACAATGGTCACCTCGGAAATCTTCAGACCTCATCATTTCTGGCCGGCATTTTAAGCGATAATCTCAGTCATATTTGTCTTGCACATCTGAGTAAAAACAACAATACACCGGAAAAAGCACTCCAAACTTTGATGGACACCTTGTCATCTAAAGGTATAATCCAAAATGGTCTGCCCAAAATATCAATACTGAAGCGCAACTTACCAACTGAAATGATAACCTTGATTCAGAGCTAACTATTCTTTCGGCAGTTTATTCTCCAGCTCTTCTATTTACGAAAGCATAAGCTTTTAACATCATTTTCGTCGGTTACTTTCGAAGCTGTCTCATAACCATCATGCCTTTCGTTATTAATAAAAATTTCCGGGATTTATATCCGTCTGTTTAATGTCCGGTTACCAGCAATAAGTGTTATTACAACCAGAACCAGAAATATGAAGAATATTACTTTAGCGATTGATGCTGCACTTGCAGCTATCCCGGTAAATCCGAAAAGAGCTGCAATGAGAGCGATCACCAGAAATATAACTGTCCATCTTAACATAGCTTTTTTTATTAGATTATTACTATTACTAATGATATGGGTTCACTTTGCAAAATTGATATGATTTCTCGATAGACGTGTTATATAATTCAGCAAAAATATTTCATTATTTCCATGGTATAAATTACCCGCCTATCTGAAAATTAAATTTTGAAAAGGATTACTTTATACCGAAATTAAAGCGGGTATTAAGATAGAAAGTCCGTCCGGGGCCAGGTTCATAATATCTGTTTGCTGCCGCATTCACGGTAACTGCGGTTATATAATGTTTGTCAAACAAATTTGAAATTCCTCCCGAAAGTATGACTTTTATAAGCTGTTTTTTACCAAAACTAAATCCTTCGTGACCAACACCAAAGTCAACTATTGTATACGGCCTGGCAGATTCAGAATTAGCATCATTAACATACATTCTTCCATAGCTCTCCGTGAGAAATGAAAAATACAATCCTTTAGCGCTGTGCAGTTTCAGTTCCGCAACTTCATGAACCCGTCCTATTCCCGGTATCCTGTTCCCGGAATAGTCTACCCCGTTTACCACAAATTTCTTATAAAATGCATCAATATAAGTCAGGCTTGCACTAAAGTCAATGAGAGAACCTGGTTTTAATTGAAACGTCAACTCTCCTCCCCTGTGTATGGTGGAACCTGCATTTCTGTAATAGTCCTGGCCCGGTACAGCAGGAACCTGAAACGGGATGAGTTCATCGGTTGTACGGATCAGATAAAGTGCAAAGTCGTAGACGAAAACCGGATTAATTGAGCCTCTGAAACCGGCTTCGTATTCAAGTGCACGCGAAGGGTTCAGACCGGGATTGAAACCTCCTGCTCCATCAGGACTGTTGACTAATTCAGTTGATGTCGGTGTTTCAAAAGAAGTAGTGATATTAGCAAAAAATCCTGAATTTTTAAACAACTTATATATCAGACCGACAGAGGGATCCAATGCATGCATTGTCCGTTTTCCTGTTTTATTGGAATCTGCGGCAGTAAGCTTGTTCCTGAAGCCAAAATAAGTCAGATCATAGCGGAGGCAGGCGTCCAGATTTAACCTCGAGCTTACAGGGACAACAAACTGCAAAAACGCTCCAGTACCGATTACCTGCTCTTCCTGATTTATTATAAGACTGCCATCCTGTCCGTTGTCGTTAATATAGTTTTTCCTGTTATTGAATCGGGCAGCTGATTCTATCCCCGCATTCCAGCTCAAAACTTTCGGCCCAACCTTTATTTCCGAACTAAAAGATGCAACTATACCGCCGGAATATTGTGGCAGGACCACGATCTTCCCTATTATCGGGTTAACAACAGAGCGATGGATGCCATAGATTGTGAGCTTGAATTGTGAAATGCTGTCAGCCCGATGTCTCCAGGTTGCGGCAAGCTGAGACTGATTTCCATCCTGGCCGGCAGCATTGCTGATACTTGCCGGATTGGCAATTCCGGGCGTCAGCTCAGATTCCTGCTTTGTAAGGGATCCCGGATTCAATGCATTGAATTTCACAACTCCTGCCTCAATCCGTAAATTATCTTTTTCCGACAAGGGTGATATAATCTTAAAGAGAGCTCTTCTGTAGCCTGCAGTAGCGTGATCACGATAACCGCTATAATGAAAGTCCGAGTATGTGCCCGACAGCTCCGTTTTACCTATTCTACCTTCCAGTAAGCCATTCCAGCGGAAGAGACCGTCAGATCCTGCAGTAGTCGAAACTGAAGCCAGAAAGCGGTGATATGTTATCGGTTTACTGTGAAGAATTAATACTCCCCCTGAGGCATTTCCGTAAAGTGAAGACCCCGGACCTCTTAAAAGTTCAACATATGATAAATTCTGAAGATCTATCATCTCGAGATTACTTTGTCCGTCTGCAAAAGTGACCGGCATATCATCAAAGACAATTCTTACTCCGCGGACTCCGAACTGTGTACGCGCCCCAAAGCCACGGTTTGTTATCCGGTCGCCAACTGCATAATTATACCTCGCATTGACCTCAAGTCCGGGCAAGCCTGATATACTTTCAGATAGACTTAATCCCTGTGTACTTATTCTGGCATTCACCAGTGACAGGCTATATGGTATAGTGCTTTCTTTAAATGGCACACGGAGAGCCGTGACTGATACTTCAGGAAGTCCGATTTGAGATATAGTGTCAGCTTTCTGCACCTGTGATCTTGCAGAAAGTGATATGCCCAGGATGAAAAAAATTGAAATAAATCTGAAAAGATTACCTTTAGGCATGACTACTTCCTTGCTGGAGGGTGATTCATTCTGTTTTTACCAGCATCTTTCCCAGATTTCTTCCTGCAAACAATCCCAGAAAAGCTTCGGGAAGCTTGTCAAAACCTTCAACAATTGTTTCAGTGTATCTGAGCTTACCTTCTGTGAGCCACTTCGTCAGATTCGTACGCGCCTCTGCAAATCGATCGCTGTAATTGCTGACGATGAATCCCTGCAACATGACGCTTCTTGTGAGCAATGTTCCGAGTATTGAGGTTCCGACAGGTAACCTTGTATTGTTATATTGTGATATCTGGCCGCATAAGGCAATTCTTGCCTGATAATCAAGATTGGCAACAACAGCCTCTGTGATCTCGCCTCCGACATTATCAAAATATGCATCAATTCCTTCAGGACACAGTGCTCC
This sequence comes from uncultured Bacteroidales bacterium, assembly GCA_963791065.1. Lineage (GTDB taxonomy): Bacteria > Bacteroidota > Bacteroidia > Bacteroidales > VadinHA17 > LD21. Next base: position 9,866 of record CAWBQN010000025.1, on the reverse strand, counting down.
GATATCCTTTCTTAATGATTTGGAGGTTTTATAATTTATTGCTTCATTATAACCAAATTCCTCTTTAATAAGCTTGCATTTTTCATCACTTCCTGCTATACCGATGACTTTTGATCCCCTCATTTTTGCAATTTGTCCGGCCACAATACCAACGGCACCAGCTGCACCGGATATTGCTACTGTCTCCCCTTTCACCGGTTTGCATATTTCTGTCATTCCAAAATACGCGGTGAGGCCGGGCATGCCTAGAATACCAAGATAATAGCCTGGCGAAATATTCCGGATATCTATCTTCCTGAGTTTATCTTCTTTCTCAATACAAAATGTTGCCCAGGGCAACGTACCGAAAACAATGTCACCAGGAAATATCGACATGCTCTTGCTCTTGATGACCTTTGCAACAACACCTCCCCGGATTGGATGATCTACCTCATATGATGCTGCGTAAGATTTTGCAGCGTTCATACGGCCGCGCATATAGGGATCAACTGAAATATACCATGGTTTTAGCAGTACTTCGTTTTCCTGAATTTCATTTATCACTGCTTTCTCAATTCTGAAATTGTCGGATGATGGCAGACCGGATGGTCTCGAGGCCAGCACAAACTGTGAAATTTCCATTAAGTTATTTTTAAAGGGTCTTTGCTTAAACAAAACTAATTAACTCAATGTTCAAAATATCAGAAAAATCGACTACGAAGTATTACAAAGTGCAACACTAAATAGCAAAAAGGAAAAACCGATTTTAAATTAAGTTTTTTTACTACCGCTTCTGTGGATCATCTTTTTGCAGGCTTGCAAAACATTTTAATTCATCTATTGTTAAACAGATCAAACAGAATTTCAATCTTAAAATATGTAATTATGAAAAATAAATTTTTTTCCAATAGTATCTTTATAGCTGTATTCCTGCTTGGTAATTCTCTAAGTGTTAAATCGGCAGGAACGTCCCCGAATATTAAGGAGGAAACTGTATCATACTCTGCAAATGGTGTAACATATAAAGGATTCATTGCCTATGATCAAAACATCAAAGGCAAACGCCCTGCGATACTTGTTGTGCCGGAATGGTGGGGGTTGAATGATTATCCTAAAATGAGGGCACGGAAGCTGGCAGAGCTTGGTTATATAGCTATGGCAACGGATGTATTCGGAAATGGGAAAGTTGCTGAGAATCCAACTGAGGCCCAGAAGCTTACAGGTCCTTTTTATAAAGATCCGAAACTGGCTAAAAGCCTGCTGGATGCCGCACTTCAGAAATTGAAGGAGAATCCTCTGACCGATCCCAATAATATTGCAGCAATCGGTTATTGTTTTGGTGGTTTCGTGGCACTGAACTATGCCAAACTTGGAGCTGACCTGAAAGGAGTTGTAAGCTTCCATGGAGGTATGGGCGGTGTACCTGTAGATAAAAACCTGTTAAAGGCAAAAGTTCTGGTCTGTCAGGGAGGCAGTGACAAATTCGTGTCTCAGAAAGATGTAGATCTGTTTAAACATCAGCTCGATTCCATTGGCGCTGACAATACCGTAAAGGTTTATCCAAACGCGACTCATGCGTTTACTAATCCCGCTTCAACTGCTACCGGTAAGAAATTCAATATGCCCATTGAGTATAATCCCCAGGCTGACAAGGATTCATGGAATGATATGAAAATGTTTTTCGGGAGAATATTCAAGAAATAAACTCTGTGTCCACTGTGATCGCCGTGGTTCTCCGTGTAACTAAGAATCAAGAACTTACACAGAGTGACACAGAGAAGCACAGAGTTACACAGAGAAAACATTAAAAGGTCCATATATGCAATATGGGCCATTTTTTTTGCTTTAAAAATAAATTTCGCTTTTAGATGTAACCATTTGTAACTTTACAAGTAATCATATTAGAGACAAACAAAAAGTAAGACTGTGGAGGAGATTGAGGACGATATAATAATGCAGCATGTAAAGGATGGTAATCTGTCGGAAATGTCTGTGCTGTTTGAAAGATACAATGTCAGGCTCTATAATTATTTTCTTAAGCTGACCCGCAACAAGCTGATCAGCCAGGATCTTACTCAAAATTTGTTTTACCGGATGATAAGGTATAAAAATACATATAAGAACGAGTTCAGCGTCAAAGCATGGATGTATCAGATGGCCAGGAATCTTCATATCGATTATTGCAAGGAAGAAAAAAGATCAGGTGAGCTTTTTCTGAACACCGAATCCTACCCTGAAGACATCAGCGACGAAAATGATGGATTTCCGGAAGAGGATTATGAACGGCTGGAGCGATCATTCGCCGCTTTAAGCCATGAACAACGCGAGCTCATCATACTCAGCAGGTACCAGGGATTAAAGTATGAAGAGATATCTCATATCGTAAATCAATCCGTCCCTGCAATCAAAGTGACTATACACAGAGCCATAAGGCAGTTAAGAGGGATTTATTTTAAACAGATTTAAGAAACTAACAATGAAATGTGAGGAAGTTGAAACGAAAATGATCGATTATCTCGATAAAAACCTTGAAGAAGGTATACGTCAGGAGATCGAGAAGCACCTTGAAACCTGTGAAAGATGTCTTGATGAATTACGCGATACCCAGCAGGTTCTGAAGCTTATTTCAGAGGACGATATGGTGAAACCAGACGATTCATTGCGTATCAATTTTTACCATATGCTTCATAGTGAGATAAAAAAGAGTGATGCAGGTAAAAACCTGTTATTGCAAAAAACACCGTCACCATGGTATAGTATTGTACGGTACAGAATAGCAGCAGGTTTTGCACTGCTTTTAGCCGGTACATTCCTTGGAATGCTGATCAACGGAGGATTATTTAATTCCTATAATTTAAATGAAGTAAAGCAATTGCATTCGGAAGTTTCTGATCTCAGGAAGACAGCCATGTTCACCATGCTGAAGGATGAATCATCGAGTGAAAGGATTCAGGCAGTAAGTTATGCAGATGAACTGGATAAGCCCGATCAAAATGTAATTAGAGTCCTGGTTAAGACTCTCGACTATGACAAAAATGTAAATGTACGCATGGCAGCTGCATATGCTCTTTCAAAATTTGCAGATCAACCTGAAGTTTGCGACTCCCTGGTAAAGTCTCTTTCATTACAGGTCGATCCCATATTGCAGGTAACTCTTATAAATATACTTGCAGAGAGAAAAGTAAAAAGTGCACTTGTGCCAATACAGAAGATTATTGCAAACAGAAACACATTAAAAGAGGTAAGAGCAGTAGCTGAAAACAGCTTGAGAGTACTTATCTGAGAAACATAAGAAAAGATTGAATTCAATATAAACAGATCGTGGCAGATTCCGGGTTTGCCTGATTGAATAAATTAAATTTTAATTGTTAATTACTTAATAAATAAAGTCATGAAAAGAATGAAAATTAGCCTGATAGCACTGTTAATCTTCTGTACCGCAGGAATTATCTCTGCACAGGAATTTAAGATTACAACCACCAACAGCAGGGATACAAGAGTGATACTCAAAGATTTCTCCGGTCAATTGCCGATTGAAGGATACAATGGCACTGATATTATAATCACTTCTACCTCTGAAGATCTTACCCCTCCGGAAAAAGCCAAAGGATTAAAACCGGTATTTCCGGCCGGAACTGATAACACCGGCATAGGTCTTGACGTGGAGAAAACTGATAACGTGATTTCAATAACCTGTCTTCTCCCATTCACAAGAGACGGAGAATATAAGATGAAAGTTCCTGAAAATCTTTCAATTGAACTCAGCAGCGGTTGCGAACGAAACAATGACGTGACGGTTAAAAATATGAAAAATGAAATTGACCTGAAAACATGTCATGACATTAAACTCGAAAATGTCACCGGACCCCTTGTTCTGTCAACAATCAGCGGCAATATCGATATAACTTACAGTAATATTAATTCAGCTAAATCATCGTCTGTGCATTCTGTGAGTGGTGATATAGATATTACATTACCCGTTAAAACGGCTACCGACCTGGAATTAAATGTAGTTTCTGGTGCCATATACTCCGATTTTGACTTTTCAGAATCTCAGAAAAATCTGAAAAAAATTGGTGGAAATGAAACAAATTTTGCTCTTAACGGAGGAGGTTTCAAATACTCAATAGGCAGCGTAAGCGGAAACATTTATCTGAGGAAGGGTCAGTAAGATTAGAATTGCGGATTTGCTTCGCCGAGCTCGCTATGCTCGGTTCGGATTATATGATTTCGGATTTCGGATTTGTGATTTCGGATTGTATGATATCCAAATATTCTTTAAATCCGCAGTCGAAAATCCGAAATCCGAAATCCGAAATTCCCCTGAATTCTCAAACTTTAAAACATAATTAAATGAAGACAAGTACAATATTAGTTGTATTGTGGCTATGTATATGCCCGGTACAAGCTCAGAAAATAATAGAAAAGACTATTAGCTTTTCAGGAAAAGAGGCCATTTCGCTTAAAATCCAGATCGCTGATTCTATCCGGATCCAGACATGGAACAAGAATGAAGTTTATGTAAAGGCATCGGTAAATATCAATGAAAATAAAGATAACGATGCATATATAACATCTTTTGATGATAGTGGAAACACAGTGGTTGTTGATGCAAAATTTAAGGATAACTATTTTAAAGGGAGAAACAATTGCTGCAATCAATCAATCATTTACTGGCAGGTATTTATGCCTGAAAAAACAAGATTTTCGGTTGAGACAATTAATGCAGACGTTACCATTACAGGCCAGACGAAGGAGATGAAGGTAAAGTCAATCAGTGGCTATATCGATCTGGCAGTGCCGGCCAATAAAAAAGCAGATCTGGATTTTTCAACCATCTCCGGGAGGATGTATTCAAATCATGATCTTGCTCTGAGTAATATGCACAGCGGAATTCCTTTGAAAATCACTGAAAAGCTTAACAGTGGCGGTGATCCTATAAGATTAGAGACAATTAGCGGCGATATCTTCTTCAGAAAATCAGGTGCAAACTGAGTTTTAAAAAAGTCAATGCATGAAAAAGTTCAGTATTCAGATTGGTTTACGCAATATGTTGCGACACAGGCTCATCTCCTTCATAACAATTTTCGGAATGTCGATCGGTCTTGCAGGTAGTTTGTTCATCTTTTTATGGGTATCTGATGAGCTTAATTTCGACCATTTCAATAAAATGGGAGATCGGCTTTACCGTGTTGAAGAAGATCAGCCTTATTCCAAAGGACTTTTTCATGTTAATGTAACTCCATGGCCATCCGGACCAGTATGGAAAGAAAAGATTCCTGAGATTGAGAACAGCTGCAGAATAACTAATACAGGGAGTCTTCTCTTTCGTTATAAGGATAAAACCTTTTACGAAGATAAAGTAGTAGCAGTAGATTCAACTTTTTTCCGGATGTTCACAATGCCGCTCCTTACTGGTAATCCGCGAATGGTATTGAAAGATCCTCAGTCAATTGTGATCAGCATTGAAATGGCCCGTAAATATTTTGGAAATGAGGACCCTCTTGGGAAGAGCATTGAGGTAAATAATAATGAAGCCTTTCAGGTTGCAGGAATTATGAAGAAGATTCCTGCAAACAGTTCAATTGAAGCTGAATTCTTCATTCCTTTCGATTATATGAAGAAATCCAGCTGGTATTCTGATAGCTGGTCAAATAATTCAATTGCGACTTATGTCCTGTTAAGTAAGGGAGCAGTTCAGGATCAGGTTGTTCCCAAAATCAACAAGATAGTAAAAGAACATAATCCCGATGGTACTACCAGGTTCATCCTTTTCCCGTTTCTGAAGATACATTTACATGCCTACTGGGGATTCGGGCACCCTCCCGGAGCGATTGTGAACATATGGATATTCACATCCATTGCTCTTCTGGTACTGATAATTGCTTGTATAAATTTCATGAATCTTAGCACTGCACGTTCAGCTGCCAGGGCAAAAGAAACCGGCCTTCGCAAATTGAACGGAGCATATAAAAGGGATCTGATATTTCAATATTTCGGTGAAAGTCTTTTATATGCCTTAACCTCCATGGTTCTTGCATTTGCAATTGTAGCAGCTCTGCTTGGCCCATTCAACCTGCTTACCGGTAAAGCATTCAGGGAAGCAGAACTGATAACTCCCGTGTTTGTTGTGAGTGCTTTGCTGATTACAATTCTTACCTCAATTCTTGCCGGCAGCTATCCTGCATTCGTTCTGTCGTCTTTTAAACCTATTAATGTTCTGCGATCAGGAATGACAGGCGGGACAAGAGGTGTTTACTTCAGAAAAATTACAGTTGTGGCACAATTTATTATCAGCATAATCCTCATTCTATTTACGATTATTACCTACCGGCAGCTTAGATTCATGCAGAACAAGACTTTGGGTTATGATAAGGAAAACCTCATTTACATTCAGATGAAGGGAAAAATGAGCGATAATTATCCTGCCATAAAGCAGGAGTTCTCTGGAAACCCCTTGATCAATTCGGTAACAGCCTGCACAAATCCTCCCCAGAGCATCGGAAGCAATGCTGATAATATCTGGTGGGAAGGCAAATCACCTGATGAGCATTCACTTGTAAGCATGGCTGGTGTGGATTTTGATTATGCTGAAACTATGGGTATTAAAATGAAGGCAGGGAGACCATTTTCAAAGGCCTATTCTATGGATATTCCTCATGATACAGCTGTCACATTTATGATCAATGAACAACTGGAAAAACTGATGGGGACGGACGACGCAGTTGGAAAACAGCTCAGATTCGGAGGAAACAGTGGTCTTATTGTAGGCGTAATGAAAGATTTCAATTATGCATCATTGCAGACAAAGATTGAACCTCTGGCCGTATGGATCTGGCCCGATAAATATCTGAATTTCATTTATTTCAGGATTAAACCTGGAAATCTGCATGAAACAATAGCAAGCCTTGAGAAGACCTGGAAAAAAATGATGCCACTTTACCCATTTGATTATCAATTTCTTGATCAGGAGATAGATAAGATGTACCGGGTGGAAGAACGGACTGGCTCATTATTGAAATATTTCTCAATTCTCGCAATCCTGATTGCATGCATTGGATTATTTGGTCTTGCTACCTACACTGTTGAACAAAGAACCCGTGAATTAGGTCTGAGGAAGGTTCTTGGTGCATCCGGAAGTTCGATATTCGGACTCATTTCCGGGGAATTCATGAAGCTTCTTCTGATCGCATCATTTATTTCCATCCCACTGTCAGTATTTATGTTGCACAAATATCTTTCAGGATTTGCCTATCACATTCAACTTACGGCCGGGACATTTATTTTTGCTCTGCTCCTGGCAATCATGGTTGCCGCGCTGGCAATTAGTTATCAACTGATAAGCGCTGTCAGGACTAATCCGGCTGAAAGCCTAAAATATGAATAAAAGGTGTGAGGTATGAGGAAATAACAACGGAATTTGTTCTGAAAATCTAAAATGTCATATTTAATTGACAGAAATGCAACTAAGCATTATATCTAACGTCTTTAGAAAATTATCTGTAACCCTTATCTAATTGGAGCGTTATCAGAGTTGAGAACCGATAAAACTTATTCTAAAATATTAGTTATGAAATTCACTTTCCTAAAAAGAATCATACTCTCCCTGATATTGATTTTACTTTTTAAAAGCAGTTATTCGCAGAAGACTGATTCTGTTATTTTAAAAAGGACCTATCAGACCGCATTTACTAAGACACAACCTGTAATTGACGGTTTGGGGAATGATGAATGCTGGAACCTCGTAGACTGGACATCCGATTTTATTCAGTCTCAGCCGGCTGAAAATAAACCACCCTCGCAACAGACAGCTTTTAAGATACTTTATGATAATGATAACATCTACATGTTTGTCCGTTGTTATGATACCGAACCTGGTAAGATAAGTAAGATCATGTCGCGAAGGGATAATTTCAACGGAGATATGATCTTTGTGGAGTTTGACAGCCATTTTGATAAGCAGACAGATTATCTGTTCTCTGCTTCTGCTTCGGGAGCAAAAAGTGATGCAGCAATCTCAGATGATGGCCAGAACGAGGATGACAACTGGAATCCGATCTGGTTTATGAAAACATCGGTTGACGATAAAGGATGGAATGCAGAAATGAAAATTCCATTAAGTCAGCTGCGCTTTGATAAGAATAACTCCCAGACATGGGGACTTCAGGTTACAAGGCACATATTCCGGCTTCAGGAACGCTCTCAATGGCAATATGTACCAAAGGGATCTCCTGGCCTAATTCATTTATTTGGTGAACTTCACGGAATTAATAATATAAAACCAAAACACCAGATCGAATTGATGCCCTATACAGTCGCCCGGACTGAAAGATTTCAAAAAATTGACGGTGATCCTTTTAATACCGGCAAGCTTTCAAAGATATCAGCCGGACTGGATGGGAAGATAGGTCTCTCCAATAATTTCACACTGGACTTTACCATTAACCCTGATTTTGGCCAGGTCGAAGCTGACCCATCAGAAGTAAATCTTACAGCATTTGAATCATATTTTTCTGAAAAACGTCCCTTCTTTATTGAGGGTCAGAATATCTATCAATTTGTGCCTGATCAGACAATAGTGATTCATAATATGTATTCTGACAACCTGTTTTACTCCCGCAGGATTGGACGATATCCTCAGTACTATCCTTCAGTTGCGGATGGTGTACACGTCAAGATGCCAGAATCTACGACAATACTCGGTGCAGTGAAGTTATCGGGAAAAACAAAGAAAGGACTATCAGTTGGTATCATGGAAAGCCTGACATCAAGAGAAGATGCACTAATTGACAGTGCGGGTTTCAGACGGAAAGAGACTGTTGAGCCACTCACTAATTATTTTGTAGGACGGGTGCAGCAGGATTTCAACAAGGGTCAGACCATTCTGGGTGCAATGGTTACCTCGGTAAACAGAAATATCAAATCCACAAATCTCGACTTCCTTCATTCTGCAGCATATACTGCGGGAATAGACTTCCAGCATAACTGGAAAGAGAGAACCTGGTATTTATCAGGAAATGCTGAATTCAGTGATGTTAAAGGTTCAACCCGTTCAATAACTGAAACTCAATTATCATCTGCTCGTTATTACCAGAGACCCGATGCAAAATATCTTTCTGTCGATTCAACCCTCACTTCGCTTCCTGGTTACGGAGGAACAGTAAAATTTGGAAAAACAAGTAAAAAAAGATTACAGTTTGAGACTTGCGTTATTGTGAGGTCTCCCGGACTCGAATTCAACGATATAGGATACATGAGGTATTCAGATGTGATTTACCAGGGAAACTGGATGGGTTATTATCTGCGAAATCCTTTCTGGATATTCAATAATTTGTATCTGAATACAAATCTCTGGGAGTACTTTAACTTTGGTGGCCAACTTTTATCAGTAAATCACAATACTAATTTCAATGCTCAGTTTAAAAATAAATGGCAGCTCAATGGACAGTTTAACAGACAAAGCCAAAATATTTCTACAACTCTGTTACGTGGTGGTCCATCATTCATAATGCCTGGTAATCAGAGTTTTAATCTTAACATTAGTTCCGACAGGTCCAAAAAACTCAATTTTTTCATTGGTAATTATCATGGTTCAGGTGATGTTAATAGCATGAGCGGCCATGAATACTACGGCGAGATTAATTACCGGCCAACAAACTCAATATCAATCTCAGTTGATCCGGATTACCTTATTCAGAACTCTGAAATGCAATATGTAAATACAGTCAATAGTAATGGGAATCCAGTATACTTGTTTGGTAAGTTGCATCAGACGACTCTAAGCTTTACATTCAGAATTAATTATACGATTAATCCTGAACTCAGTATTGAATATTACGGACAGCCGTTTGTCTCAGCTGGAAAGTACTCTGCGTTCAAAAGAGTCA
>CAWBQN010000024.1:0-110306 GCA_963791065.1 uncultured Bacteroidales bacterium | reverse complement strand
TAATTTGAATGTTAATTAATATCTTTATACATAAAATTTAAATCAAAGATTATGAAAACTCTTAAATTGCTATTTATCAGTTCAGCACTAATGCTTATGAGTGCTTCTTTGGTTGCCCAGGCCAAACCATGGGATGTTCCCGCCAACTTCAAATCGATGAAGAACCCAATTGCAAAGAGTGACGCCAGCACTCAGGCAGGGCAGGCGCTCTACATGAAAACCTGTGCTGCATGCCATGGAAGAACCGGTTTGGGTGACGGACCTAAATCGAAATCACTGAAAACTGTTCCAACGGACTTTACTAAAGCAGCATCACAGAATCAATCAGATGGCGAGCATTTCTACAAAACTAAAAACGGGAGGGGTGATATGCCAAAATATGAAGGAAAATTATCGGATGACGATATCTGGAACATTATTAACTTTGTCAGAACCTTCAAGAAGTAAACAGTAAAAAAATTATATTAATGATCAGAGGCTGCACCTATTTGGGCAGCCTTTTTTCGTGGATCTAAACTATCGATATTGTAATCTTCAAATACGATAGCTATCGCAATCTTTGACAGGAAAGTAAAAAGCAAAAATCCAATAGAGAATATCATTACTGCAGTTTTTATCTCCGTCATGGATGGTGTATAAACGTAAATCTGTCCTAAAACATCAGGAGTAAATGCAGGGATTATCAGGGCAATTCCTTTCTCGACATAAACACTTCCATAAATGAGAACCGCACCAATATTAAGTGTAAGAAAATTTTTCCTTGTTTTAGGAATAAGGAAAAGGACAAATGCAATACAGCCCATGATAATTGACGACCAGCTGTAGGGAACTATTTCTTTATGATCACCGATGCCAAAAAGCAGATATTTCCAGTACAAAATATTCTCAGTTCCTGAATAAAACTCTTTAAAAAGTTCAGCAATGGTAAAAAACAGGTAGATGAACATTGCATATACCATGAGTTCAGCAATTTTCCAGATAGCCTCATCTTTTATTTCGAACCTGGTAGTCTTTCTGAGTATTTGAAACAGGATCAAAAGGATAGCCGGACCGGAACAAAATGCTGATGCCAGGAACCTTGGAGCGAGTAAAGCACTGTTCCAGAATACCCGGCCAGGCAGGGCATTGTACAGGAATGCTGTTGTAGTATGTATTGCAACCGCCATTGGAATGCTGAATAAAACAAGAGGTAAGACGAAGGATTTATTATATTCCTTCTTATAAAATATGCAATATAACAGATAGGTAACTACAACTAAATTAAGTATTAAGTAGATGTTCAGCACGAAAAAGTCCCACGAAAGCATTGAGGACGGAAAGTTCAGGGTACCTATCAATGGCAGCATATGCCAGAATCTGAGCGGATTTCCGATATCCACAATTATAAACGAAAGACACATGATAACAGAACAGACAGCAAGCAGCTCGCCAAAAATTACAATTTCCTTGATTGGCTTCCAGTCATAAATGTACGCTGGGATAACCAGCATTACAGCTGCTGCAGCGACACCTACAAGAAAGGTAAAGTTTCCAATATAAAAACCCCACGATACCGAATCGCGCATATGGGTTTTGATCAAACCGTGAAGTATCTGTTCAGAATACCCCGATCCTCCCCAGAGTATTAATAATAGCAGGATTATCAGCCAGGTATAATATGTCTTACTTCCATTAAATATTATTTTTATACCGCCGGTAATGAAACGAACAAAATTCATATTATGCTTATTAATTTATTCGACTGATTTATAATCTATATTTTTTAAGGTATGATCAGATTCCAAAGAAATAATAAAATTTAGGCTGAGTATTCAATTCCTGTTTCAGAACAAGGACCCGTTTGTTTTCCAATATGTATCTGATTTCACTTTCCGGGTCAAGAAGATTTCCGAATTTCCGGGCTCCAACCGGGCAGATTTCAACACATGCCGGGTATTTGCCTTCCCTGGTTCGCTGAATACAAAATGTACATTTTTCGACTACACCTTTCATCCTGGGTCTGTTACCTAAATAATGCACTTCAAGATTTAATTCGTCAGGCGGTATATTTGGCTCGCCCCAGTTGAAATGCCTTGCTCCATAAGGGCAGGCTGCCATGCAATATCTGCATCCGATGCACCAGTTGTAATCAACGACAGTAATACCGTCAGGCTCCTGCCAGGTAGCTCTTACCGGACATACTTTTACGCACGGAGGATTGGTACATTGCTGGCATTGAACAGGTACATAAAAATATCCCTTTTCGGGTACTTTTTCCGGGTTATACTGTGCTGTGGAATGAGCAAAATCTATTCCTCGCTCTTTTTCCATCTTAAGTACCTCAATATAATGAATTTGCGGATCACGCGACTGGTTGTTTTCTTTCACGCATGCATAGACACATCTCCTGCATCCCACACAACGGGACAGGTCGAGCGCATATCCGAATAAAGTTCCATCTATAGCAGGTTTGTCAGAAACATGAAATTCTTTGCCGTACTTTTCTTTATATTTTGTTTCCAGGTTTTTGATTATACTGTCCTTTTCCTTCTTTGTTAATGTCCTGAAATTTTGCTGAAGGAAATCATCAAACGCCTTCGATTTACAGCCTGAAAGTGCAAGTGCTGAAAACGTTGCCAGTGAAATATTTTTAATGAATGATCTTCTTGAATTTTTGTTTTCCATCTTTGCTGAATATTCAATAAATGCAGTTATTTAATATCTTCCTGTCTTACAGGCGGGGGATCAGGAGTCAGTTCTTTAAATTTTGGAGAGTGTGGATTATGACAACTGACACAAAGCAAATATTCTTTTTTCCCGTTCCAGTAACCTGTTCTCTTTCCATGAACCCCTACTTTCCAGTCTCTGTACTTTTCGCCATGACACTGTCCGCAGAGTTTATACGATTCTTTGAAATCTAATAATTGCCCGCTTGCAAGTCTTAAATAATTTCTGTCTTTGAGATCATGGCAATCGAGGCACCAGCGGTTTTCACTATCGTGATTGAACATTGCCGTAATATCTTCGTGCCATGTTAAATTTCTTCTCACAGGATTTGGAGCAAAATTTGCATGACAATCATTACAGGGATAAATACCATCGCTGAATGGAGGCGGTTCTACTGCATATTCTTCAGACTTTTGAGCCAGAAGGGTTGCTTTGTTTATAGTATCTGTGTAATACTCCTGTTCTTTGAATGATAATTTATTTTTGCAGCCACTGAACAGGAAGATAACCAGTATCAACAAAATAACAGGTATCTTAATATCCTCATAAAATTTATCCTTCATACAATATTTACTTTTCAATTAAATTACATTAGGCGCATATTAAGAATCTTTACTAAATGATTTATTTAAAAATTCCAATATATGTTCTTTTTATTGCCGTTTTCAGGAAATGCCTGAGTTCTCAAAAAGATTACAGAACGAATTTGTTCGGAAAAAACGGGAAAAGGATGCTTAAAAGTATTATAGCAATACTAGTTTTAATTTTCTGTTATCCCAAATATTTTTCGCAGTAATTTGTTAAATCCCATCTTTTTTTTGCCCATTATCTGAGATCGGTTTATCTTTGTATAATTCAGCCCAATAAGGATAAATATTCCGGGAAATTAAATGATAATTATAAACAGTGTAATTAATTCTGACTTTTGCACGATAATTGTACTTATCTCTTAAATTAAAAACGTAATTGTTATGAAAACTTTGAAACTAATTTTTGTCAGTGCTGCCGTTCTTATGATGAGTGCAGCATTGGTAGCACAGCCTAAACCATGGGTTGTACCAGCTAATTTTACATCTATGAAAAACCCGGTCGCAAAGGGTGATGCCAGCACTAAAGCAGGTTTGGCCCTGTATACTAAGAATTGTGCATCCTGTCATGGTAAAACTGGTTTGGGCGATGGTGTAAAAGCCAGGACTCTTAAAGAATCTCCCGGAGATTTTTCAAAAGCTGCATTCCAGACTCAGGCAGACGGAGATCTGTTTTACAAAACAAAAACCGGAAGAGGTGAAATGCCGAAGTATGAAGGTAAACTGGCTGACGACGATATCTGGAATATTGTGAACTTCCTTAGAACATTAAAGAAATAGAATTCAAAATTCTTATCATATTACAAAGAGGCTGTCTCAAAAGGGCACCTTTTTTTGTTAACTGGCTTAACACAATTTGTGAATATCCAGGGAGATCCCTTGCTGCACTGCCAATGACAACATTTATCATGTTGCTTATTTAAAGACAGTTAATTTATTGTTGAAAGAGATTGTGGTATTGTATTTATTAGCCCCGTTAGGGGCATAATAATTTAAAGCAGGGCAACGCCCTGATATAAGATACAGAAGCTTTGTGAGCCCCGTAGCGGGCGTAATAAAATGTTTCTATTTCGCCCGCTCCGGGGCTTCATTTTAGTGTGGTTATTCGTACGTCGGGCGTTGCCCGACGTTAATTTATGTAAGGCCTACGGCCTTTTCATATTGATGGCAGAATCTTCAGAACCTACTTGGGAACAGGCAATTTGCACTAATACACGACATGGTCAAACTGTGTAAAACATTAAAAACTCAAATAAAAAAGCCGTCTCAATTAAGTTATGAGACGGCCTTTTACGTAATTTTATGGTTCAGGTTAGTTAATATCTCAATTAATTTGCATTCAGCCAATCGATTGAATTCTGTAAAAGCTGTAATGCATAAGTCGGGTTATGAACGCCTAATGAAAGTTCGCTGTTAATGAATTCGTAGTTATAAGCAGCACCTAATTCTCCATATTTCCATTCACGGCCGATTCTCTTCGCATAATCAGCATCAGTTGCAATGGTAAGAGTATTGCCATATACTATATTGCCTGTGGCTGGATCGACAGTATTGGCACTATTTAGAACTGTTGCGAATTTCTGGGTAGTTTGGGTTGTGGGGAAAAGGACTCCATAAAAGTCGTGGCTTGGTTCAGGAACATTAGCCAGGGACCCATGGCTCAAAGCCTGAACATAAAGTTTTTTAGCAATGAGGATACCTGCTAATTCGGATAGTTTAGCTGTGATTGCCGATTGAACAATTGCTATTTTATCAGAACCTTCATGGCATTTTAAACATGCATCTTCATTAACTTTTAAAGAATGTCCTCCTGTCTGGGTATCTGCATTATATTCGTTCATGTGACAATCGGTGCATGCATTACCAGAGTGTTTCCAGATTCGTGTGTACGTTTTGCCCGGAAATTCATATCCATTAATACCTGCAAAAAGATTGGACTGGTTTCCATCATGAACAGAAAAGCTTTGTCCTACCTGAAATTTGACCGTGGATAAAGGATCAAGAGTATTATCGAGAGGAAAGAATGGAAGTTGTTTAAATGTCTTTACAGCTCCAGTTGAATCTTTGTAGTTAACCGCAGTCGCGCCCCGAATCTGATGACATGTTACGCATAAATTATTTATTTTGCCAAAATCGGTAGTCGTAGCATTATTGTCGTAATTCAAAGCAATAGGTGTAGTGGTCCTCAGAACAAAAGTAACAGTGTCATCAGCAAAATCAAATCCCGAATGCTTATGACATGTTGTACATGTAATTCTTGTTGCATCCGGTATCTCAGCAGCGACTACAAATTTTCCATCACTGGTAATTTCCTGGAAACCTTCGCTTGTATGACATCTTGCGCAATACTTGGTATTTCTGGAGCTTGATGTCCCCAGATAATGTTTCGACAGATGATACTCTGCAGTTTTTGCATCCCAGTTTGGTGAATTATGGCATGTAATACATGCATCATTTGAATTTTTCCCGGCAGGGCCCATTGGGCCTTCACATGATGTCAAAATAAATCCTGCGGCGATTAATACTGAGAATAGTCTGATTAGGTTTTTCATATCGAGCTAGTGTGTTATAAATTCGTTTCGCAATTTAGGTATTCGGTCTGTTACTTTATTAACAGATAATATGCTATATATGTTCTGAATAATTGATAGATATAATCTAACACGGTGACATATATCAATTAATCAGGTGATATTTATTAGTTTTGTGGATTCTTGCTATTAAAGACCTATTTTTAAACGCTTTAAAAAACTGAAAAATGTCAGTTGTAAATTTAATAAGTAGCTGTGAAACATGTACTCAGGGATGGAGGAATTTTAAGCATCTGACTCATGATCAGCTTAACCTGGTAAACGAAAACAGGTATGAAGCCACTTTTAAACCCGGTGAGATAATATTAAAACAGGGCTCTCCATCTTCCAATGCATTATTTATTTCATCAGGAATGGCAAAAACCTATATTGAAGGACTGAACGGGAAAAATTTCATAATGAGTATTGCTCTTCCCGGAAGACTGATTTTAGGCCCCGGCGCATATGTTGACTCCCGTCATTCTTATACGGTTTCCGCTATTACACCTGTTCAGGCTTGTTTTATTAATTTTGAAATATTTAAAGAGCTTGTAAGAACAAATGGTGCTTTTGCCGAAGGGCTGCTTCAGGATATAAGCGCAAAATCATTAGGTTCACTTAACCGTATGGTGAATCTTATCCCAAAAGAAAATGCATGGAAGGCTGGCTGACGCATTATTGTATTTTGCCGATGTTGTCTTCAATAATAATGAATATGAAATGATACTCTCACGACAGGAACTGGGTGAAATGACTAATATGGCCAAGGAATGTGTTGTCAGAATTCTTAAGGAACTGGAGGATTCCGGAGTTGTCTATTCTGATTCATCAAAAATCAAAATACTTGACAGGGAAAAGCTGATCAGGATATCAGTAAAAGGATAAGAATATTTCGCCGGAATCAGATGCCTGATCGAACCATTAAACTTCTGACTTTCGATCCCTGACCGTTTAATTTCAGTATTAACAAATAGAAATTATGAAGTACTTTAAATTTCTTTTCTCTCCTCTTTTGATGGGAATATTGTTTGTCGTGTTTGCAGTTGCCATGGCAGTTGCAACATTTCTTGAAAATGACCTCGGCAGTGCTTCTGCTTACAATATGATTTATAATACAAGATGGTTCGAGCTGATTTTGGTGCTCCTTGCTGTGAACCTTGTTGGCCAGGTAATTATACTCAAACTGTTAAAGAGAGAAAAACTGACT
This sequence comes from uncultured Bacteroidales bacterium, assembly GCA_963791065.1. Lineage (GTDB taxonomy): Bacteria > Bacteroidota > Bacteroidia > Bacteroidales > VadinHA17 > LD21. The sequence continues at coordinate 103,236 of CAWBQN010000024.1, read as the reverse complement.
ATCGCTCTGTTTCATCTTTCATTCGTCGTGATGATTCTGGGAGCAGGAATAACCAGGTATTTCGGCTGGGAAGGCACAATTCATATCCGTAACGGTGAAGTGCAGCAACAATGCTTTTCGAATGAGAAATATATCGGATATACAGTCAGGGACAGTAAGGGTAGTGTGATTGCCGATTATCAGCCGGAAATATTCAATGACATCAGTATCTGCTGATAATTTCAGTAAAGTGATAACAATCAATGGTACGGGATATGAACTATTACTGGCAAAGATTATCCCTAATGCTGCCGAGACAATAACTGAAAGCCCTGCAGGAGAACCAATAGTATCGCTGCTTGTCACAAAAAACATGATGGAAAAAGAGACTCTTACCCTTAAAAGGGGAGATCTAAAAACATCAAATGGCATCTCTTTCGGTTTTGCTTCACCAAAACCCTCTGATATAAATATTTCGCTTGACTCAGGAAAGTTTTTTGTCAGATCGGGTCTGGATCTGGGTGAACAAAGCATGATGACAAGGGAGGTGACGCCCATTGTCAAGGGCAAACTGGTTGAGTTAAAAGAAATGCAGATATTATCATTTGAATGATATCAAAATCATACCTCAGCAAATGTTGCTTTCAGGTGTTATCACGGCAGCTGCAGTAAAGCCTGAAGAACAGACTACCGGTCAGAATGCTTTCATCTTTAATCTGATGACCGGCAATAGATCCGCTACTGTATACCTGTGGGACAGGGAAGCAGAAAATGTTGCTACGGCTTCATGTGAAATGGATGGAAACACATTTGAAATTAGTTATGGCTCGAAAGCAACCACACTGCCTTTCGCCATTAAACTGAACAATTTTATTCTTGAGCGGTACCCCGGTTCTTCAAGCCCGTCAGGTTACAAGAGCGATGTTGTTCTTCTCGATAAGCAAAACAATGTGGAAAAGCCATATATGATCTATATGAACAATATCCTTAAATATAAGGGATATCGCTTTTATCAATCCTCCTTCGACCGCGATGAAAAAGGCACGATCCTCTCTGTAAACCACGATAGGGCAGGCATGATGGTTACTTATACCGGCTATGCTTTACTTTTCTTTTTCATTATACTTTCAATTGTGAACAAAAATTCAGTGTTTCATAGTGTCAATGCGGGATACTGGAATTCATCAATCAGGAAGAGTGCCACTGCTATCTTATTTATACTATTCCTTTCAGGCACGACAAATGCCAGTGCCCAGAAGCTTGTTCCTGATAAGGCAGTTTCAGAAGAGTTTGGAAAGGTGCTCATTCAGGATCAGAAGGGCAGGACCAAACCGCTTTTTACGCTTAGCAATGATATTCTAAGGAAAGTAACTGCAAAGGATAAATTTGAGGGTCTCACTTCCATGCAGGTCTTCCTGGGTTTGTATTTTGATTTTAACAACTGGAAGGATGTTCCGCTGATCAGGATAGCGAACAGCGATATTCAGAGAAAACTTGGCATCAGTGGCAAGTATGCTTCCTTTACCGATCTGGTTAACCTTGAAGGTAAGGGCACTTATAAAATTTCCGATGAGGTGAACTCTGCTTACTCGAAAGCTCCGTCAGTAAGGAGCAAGACTGACAAGGACATGATGAAAATAGATGAAAGGGTAAACATTGTGTTCATGATATATAAAGGTGATTTTATGAAGCTGTTTCCATTGAAGGATGGAACACATAACTGGGGATCTCCTGAGGATGCTCTTCAAAAGGCCACCAGTAAGGAGGATTCTCTTTATATTGCCAGCATTATGCCTCTGTTGTCAAATGCCTTCCAGACAAATAATATAGCTTCTGTCAGGCAGGTTTCCGGATCCATCAGCGCATACCAGAAAAAATTTTCACAATATTCTCTGCCATCTGAATCGAAAACCAAAGCGGAGCTATTATATTATAAACTGGGCATATTCGAACGTCTCTTTCCCTTCTATGCATCAATCGGACTAATAATGCTTATCGGACTTATAACCATGGTGATAAGGGGGAAGAGAGGAACTTCAATGTTTGTCACGGTTCTGGGATCCTTACTATTTGCAGGGTTCCTTTTCCACACCTTCGGACTTGGGCTCAGATGGTATATTGCAGGCCATGCACCACTGAGCAATGGATATGAATCAATGACCTTTATCTCGTGGGCGACATTACTGGCAGGATTTATATTCATGCGTAAATCAGCATTTGCACTTTCTGCTGCCGCTGTGCTTGCTTCAATGACTCTTATGGTTGCTCATATGAGCTTCATGGACCCTGAGATCACTAATCTTGTTCCGGTACTTAAATCCTACTGGCTCACCTTGCATGTTTCGGTGATTATAAGCAGCTATGGCTTTCTTGGAGTGGGTGCTATTCTTGGTCTTATTACATTAATTCTTCTTTCCTTATCTAACAATAAGAACCGTGAGAGGATCTCGAATACAATTGATGAACTCACGGTCATCAATTTTAAGACACTTACCTTAGGGCTTTATTTTCTTACTATCGGTACTTTCCTGGGAGCTATCTGGGCAAACGAATCGTGGGGAAGATATTGGGGCTGGGACCCAAAAGAGACGTGGTCGTTGATAACCATTATTATATACAGCATTGTTATCCACAGCCGGCGAATCCCCGGTATGAAAGATATCTTCATATTTAATTTTCTTTCGCTGTTTGCCTTCTCCTCAATCCTGATGACATATTTCGGTGTGAATTATTATTTATCGGGAATGCATTCCTATGCTGCAGGTGAATCGGCTCCCGTTCCATCATTCGTATTTATTGCTGTTATTGTTCTGGGGGTATTATCTTTTCTGGCATATTCGAAATATAAAGTACCACACAAAACATAGAGACGGATCAAAAAGGTAGAGACAGGTCTCAGGCCTGTCTCTATATTAAATTTATTGGAATGACATTTTTGGGTGGAAGATGGGGCTCGAACCCACGACTTTCGGAACCACAATCCGACGTTCTAACCGACTGAACTACATCCACCGTTTCAGCAGTGCAAAATAAGGCCAAAATTTCTATTTCACAAAATTTTAATTTTATTTTCTCATGCTGAAGTCTATTACTATCTTTGGATAGTTCAAAAAAAAATGAACTTCGCTGTACAATTTCTGAGCCTTTAAATTGTTATCAGGAAGTAATTTTATTAGATCATCCCTGGTTTGAGAAAAGTAAAATTAATAGACAATATCTCAGGGCTGCAACTTTTCCAGTTGATGAAGCCGGTTATCTTCTCTCATTGTCAGTATTGTATTTACAAAGAGTTCTGTGTCTACACGAGGATATCGGGCAATGGGAAATGTTTATGTTTATCAGCGGTCTCCTGACGTTTTTCTGGGTTACGGGAATAATTCAATCGCTCCTCCCTCTTTACCACAGGAATAAAACATACAGGAAAGTCGGCGAAACGGAGTAGATAAATCACCTGAGGTCTTTAATGCGTTTCTGCTGTTGTGTTTTTTCAGTCTGCTTTTTTTTATTCTCGGTCATTCGTTAAAAGGCAATTTTTCTGTTTTTCATAACAGGGGAAATGTACCTTTTATCAATCTGTTATTGCTGTATATTCTCTTAAGCAGCCCTGTTTGTCTTATTGAGTATATCTATCTCCTTAATAACCGTTCCTATCGGATTTTTCAATACGGCCTGTATACTTTTGTTGCACAATTGATTTTTATAATTACGCCGATATTACTTGGCAAAGGTATAATCTGGTCAATATACGGGTTACTTCTAATAACCGGATTCAGATGGATATGGCTGATAATTTTGTTACGGAGATACACCGAAATGAAAATATCTGTCGATTTTATCAAGGAGCATCTTTATCTTGGTATACCTTTGATAATAACTACACTTATAAGCGGATCGGGTCAGTATATAGACGGTATAATTATTTCGGCCTTTTACAAGGATCCGGCTAAATTTGCAGTGTTCCGTTATGGGGCAAAAGAATTTCCCCTGGTGCTGATGCTTGCAAACGGACTGAATGCTGCATTGCTTTCAGAGTTTGCTACCCGGGAAAAGATGAAGGAATCTATCGAGAAATTAAGGGTAAAGTCGGAGAAACTTATGCACTTTCTATTTCCTACCACTATGGTAATGATGCTGATTGCACGTTGGATCTATCCGATAATGTTCAGGCAGGATTTTGAAAAAAGTTCAGGCATATTTCTTGTGTATGCATTGCTCATTATTCCACGGCTTGTTTTTCCGCAAACAATAATTGTGGGGAGAAAGAAGACTCACATAACTCTGATTGCTGCAATAATTGAAATTGTTGTGAACATTTCTTTAAGCCTGTCTGATGTTAAGATGGGGTTATAAACTTGTAGGTGTGGCAGTTTCTACATTTGTTGCCTATGTAGTCAGTAATTTATTTTTGGTGCTATATGTATGGTATAAAATGAAAATCAAACCGGCAGAATATATACCTCTTAAAGTTTTTGCCCTTTATTCTTTTCTGATAGGGATCCTCTTTATACTTATTGACCACAGGATAATTGATATACATTAACAAAATCCAGGGAAAAGGTGGCCCGAATTTGCGAAGGAGATCTCCGATCGATTTGAAAGTCCTATTTAACCGCAAAGTACGCAAAGACCACTTCACTAAAGCTTCAGTGGTTGAAAAAGGCGAAAGTTCGCAAAGTCAAAACATTATAATTCTGTTCTTTGCGACATTAGCACATTGAACTCTAAAAGGAAGGGGTAAGTATGTATATTCATTCCCGGCGGTTGAGGGCCAAATATCCATGCGTTATGAAAATCTGTTTATATTTGCATCTTTAATTGTTAAACTGATTGAATTCACCTGCTGATAGCTGATTCTCATATAACTGATATTATGAAGGTAGTTGAGGTCAAAACAAAAAATGATCAAAAGGAATTCACAGATTTCCTAAGAAATTATACAGTACTGATCCTTGCTGGGTTTGTCCGCTCGATTCTATGGTCGAATCTGTTTTTGATCCCGCAAGAAATCATACTTTCAAACATGGTGAAGCAATCAGATGGATACTTAAAGATGATAGCGATCGTACAATCGGAAGAATTGCAGCTTTTATTGACAGAGTAAGGTCTTCAGCCAACAGACAGCCTACAGGAGGCATAGGTTTTTTTGAAGTTTCGAAAACAAAGAAGCAGCATTTATACTGTTCGATACAGCACTTGAATGGCATGCTTCTCATGGAATTGAAGCAGTTGACGGACCAATCAATTTTGGTGAAAACGATAATAACTGGGGATTGCTGGTGGATGGATTTGTACAACCCGGATTCGGAATGCCATATAATAAAAAGTACTACAGATCTTATTTTGAAGAATATGGCTTTAAAGATTATTTTAAACAATTCTCGTATCACAGGGAGGTAAGAGGAGAAGATAACACTATCACTCAGTTTCCTGAAAGGATAATGAAGATTGCTGAATGGCTTTCAAAAAGACCCGGATATACTTTTCGTCATTTTGAATTCAGGAACAAAGAAAAATATGTAAAAGATATTGCGGAAATTTACAACTCCACCTGGTCGGTCTTTAAAGAAGATTTTACGCCTCTTGATCACGCAATCCTTGAAGAATCCTTTGAAAAGGCAAAATTAATTATTGATGAAAAACTTATCTGGTTCGCTTATTTCAATGATAAGCCGATTGCTTTTTTTGTTCTCTATCCCGATCTGAATCAGATAATTAAATATTTTAACGGGAAACTGGGGCTCTGGAACAAAATGCGCTTTATTTATTTTAAAGCTACGCATAAGATGACCAGAATGCGTGCTGTTGTCGGTGGCGTAAATCCTTCCTATCAAAACAGCGGTGTTGAATCTGCTATTTTCTACCAGCTTTATAATGTGTTTAAAAAGAAACCCTGGTTTAAAGAGCTGGAGCTCTCCTGGGTAGGTGATTATAATCCCAAAATGATTGCCATTTATGAAGCACTCGGGGCAAAGCCTGCCAAGGTTCATATTACTTACAGGTACCTGCTTAATCCTGAACTTACATTCATCAGATTCAGAGATGAACTGTCTGATAAACAACGATATAAGGAAGTGAATTGACGAATAGATCAATAATTTCAGCAATTACCTTTGCATTTTAAAGAATGTTAATTAATTTTGCAAACCCTAAACAGGGGAATTTTAATACGGTAATTAGAATAAAACATATAGAATAATGAAAAACGGTATTCATCCAGTCAACTACAGGTTTGTAGTTTTTCAGGATATGTCAAACGGAACTTCTTTTCTGAGCAAGTCTACTGCACCTTCCAGGGAAAACATTAAATGGGAAGATGGAAATGAATATCCTTTATCAAGCTTGAAATTTCAAATACGTCCCATCCATTTTATACCGGTAAAATGAAGCTCGTTGATACTGCCGGCCGGGTTGATAAATATATGAACCGTTACAAGGATCATATGGGGAAAAAGAAATAAAAGATCTGATTTAACTGATATGTAAATAGGGACCAGCTTTGCAAGTCCCTATTTTTATTTTCGATAAACTGTGGCACAATGATTGCAATACCCAAATTCAGGCCATTTTTAAAAATTATATGTAATTTTGACATTTTCTAATTGTAAGGAGTACAATATCAGATGGAAAAGAAATTCAGGAAATCAACTAACGAGATATTACTTCCGGATATTCTTGATGGAGAAGGAGATATAGTACCAATTATAGCTGATGGGGACGATGGTGAACTGGAAGATGTAGAAGTGCCGGAAGCTATTCCAATATTATCACTGAGAAATACAGTGCTCTTCCCGGGAGTAGTACTCCCTATTTCGATAGGTCGTCCAAAATCTATTCAGTTAATAAAAGATGCATATCGCAACGACAAAATAGTAGGAACTGTAGCTCAAAAAGACCCGGATGTTGAAAATCCGGAGTATCAGGATCTTCATGCTGTCGGCACTATAGGTCAGATAGTCAAGCTTCTGGAGATGCCTGACGGATCGACTACTGCAATTATTCAGGGACGGAAGAGAATGATGCTTCAGGAACTGGTCTCCAACGACCCGTATTTTGTTGCAAGGGTCAAAACAATTCCCGAATCGAAACCGGAGGTTTTAAGCAAAGACTTTGATGCTATTGTCGGATCACTTAAAGACTTGTCACTCAAGATAATTAAGATAAATCCCAATATAAGTCCCGAAGCTTCATTTGCAATTAAAAACATTGAAAATAATACGTACCTGATTAATTTCATATGTTCCAATACCGACATTAAAGTTCAGGATAAGCAGAAGCTTCTCGAGATTAACATTTTGCGCGACAGAGGATTCTCACTTCTTGAGTTCCTTGTTCAGGAGATCCAGGTCCTCGAACTTAAAAATGAATTACAGTCAAAGGTAAAGAGTGATCTTGATCAGCAACAGCGTGAATTTCTGCTGCATCAGCAGATGAAGACCATCCAGAATGAACTTGGAGGGAATCCAATTGAAAAGGAAATTGAAGAATACACTAAAAAAGCTGAGACTAAAAAGTGGAGCGCTGAAGTTAAAAAAACATTCGATAAGGAACTCGATAAGCTCCATCGCCTGAATCCTGCAGCCGCTGAATATTCCGTGCAGGTAAACTACATACAGACCCTTCTTGACCTTCCATGGAATCTTTATACTGAGGATAATCTGGATCTTAACAACGCACGGCGAGTTCTCGATGCAGATCATTTCGGGCTCGAGGAGGTTAAGGAAAGGATCCTCGAACATCTTGCAGTTCTTAAGCTTAAAGGTGATCTGAAATCACCGATTCTCTGCCTTTATGGTCCTCCGGGAGTTGGGAAAACTTCACTTGGCAGATCGGTTGCCAAAGCGCTTGACAGAAAGTATGTCAGAATGTCACTTGGCGGATTACACGACGAAGCAGAGATCAGGGGTCACAGAAAAACCTATATTGGAGCCATGCCGGGAAGAATTATACAGAATATCAAAAGAGCGGGTTCCTCAAATCCTGTTTTTATCCTTGATGAAATTGACAAAGTCGGACAGGATTTCAGGGGTGATCCGTCTTCCGCTCTGCTCGAAGTACTCGATCCGGAACAGAACAGCACCTTCTTCGACAATTTCCTTGAGATGGAATATGATCTTTCGAAAGTGTTATTCATAGCTACTGCAAATAATCTGGCAACGATCAGTCCTGCTCTTAGAGACAGAATGGAACTTATAGAAATTACAGGCTATCTCGTCGAGGAGAAACTGGAGATTGCAAGACGTCATCTGTTCCCCAAACAGCTTGAAAATCACGGAGTGAAGCTTGACCAGATTACTATTGACAATAAGGTAATGGAGACGCTGATTGAAAAATATACCAGAGAATCAGGCGTTCGTGAACTTGATAAAAGGCTTGCAAAAATAATCCGTGTTACGGCTAAAAACATAGCTTCTGAAACAAAATATGACACTGTTCTTTCACAGTCGTCTCTTATCGAAATGCTGGGGCCTCCTAAATATACCCGTGACCTTTATGCAGGAAACGACCAGGCAGGAGTAGTCACCGGACTTGCATGGACCGCTGCCGGAGGGGAGATTTTGTTTGTCGAGACAAGCATCAGTAAAGGAACAGGAAAGCTCACTCTTACAGGTAATCTTGGTGAGGTTATGAAGGAGTCTGCAGTAATAGCTCTGGAATACCTGAAGTCAAATGCAGAATTGCTCGAGCTTCCTGATAATTTCTCTGAAAAATGGAATATTCATATTCATGTTCCTGAAGGTGCAATTCCCAAGGACGGACCTTCAGCCGGGATCACAATGGCTACTTCAATAGCCTCTGCATTCACACAGAGAAAAGTAAAAAAATACCTCGCTATGACCGGTGAAATAACTTTGCGGGGAAAAGTGCTTCCGGTTGGTGGCATAAAAGAAAAGATCCTTGCCGCTAAAAGAGCCAGCATAAAGGAATTAATCGTATCGGCTGACAACAGAAAAGATGTCGAGGATATTAAGGAAATATATATCAGAGGATTAAAATTCCATTATGTTGAAACAATCATGGGTGTTCTCGAACTTGCCTTGCTCAGACAAAAGGTAAAGAATCCCAAGAAAATATCATTTGAATGAAGAAAATAGCCGTTTTCCCGGGATCCTTTGATCCTTTCACTATCGGACATGAAGCAATTATCAGACGTGCAATGAGCCTTTTTGATGAAATAATAATCGCTGTTGGCGCCAATGCCCTGAAGAAGAATTTTTATTCTCTTGAGACAAGAAAAGAGATGATCAATAAGGTTTTTGAAACCGAACCAAGAGTAAGGGTGGATCACTATGAAGGACTTACTGTGGATTTTTGCCGGAAAAACGGGGCAGCTTATCTGCTGAGGGGATTAAGAACTGCTGCTGATTTTGAGTTTGAAAGAGCTATTGGTCAGGTAAATAAATCAATTGCCCCCGACATAGAAACAGTTTTTCTTCTTACCGTCCCCGAACATTCCTTTATTAATTCCACTATTGTAAGAGACATAATCAAAAGCGGAGGTGATGCCTCCAAATTTGTTCCTCAATCAATTAATCTGAAAGACTATAAAGGGACCGATTATCAGGATATCATCTGAGAATTGAACAATTAATCAGATCCATCAGCGATAGCCATGCGCTGGTTTTTATTGAGTTCAGCTCATCGGGGAAAAGCCATTCAACTTTTGTTATACCTTCGGAAACCTGAGGTTCTGTTTTCATCTCACCATCATATTCCATAAGATACCAGCTCGTCTTTTTAAGGTACGAGATGCCTTCCCAGCTGTATGTATGATAACTCGGGCAAATTGGTTTTACGATATAATGACCTGTAATTCCGCATTCTTCAGATACCTCTCTTAAGGCACAGGCTTCAGGTTCTTCTCCCTGCTCTATATGACCCTTAGGCAGATCGAGTCTGCCCTTCTTTTCTATAAAAAGGTATTTGCCTGATCTATGCTTTACCAGGCCTCCGGCAGCTCCAACTTCAGTGAAATAGATCCTGAATATCTTCCAGATATGCTTAATGTCGGGTCCATAGATATTGATTGCAGAAATACTTTTATCTGATTGAAAATCAGCAATTATTCTGTAAAGTTCACTTGTATCATAGAATTTATGGAATAAGCCGTATTTTTGTATCCTGTCGGGTTCAGGGCTTATCATTATAAATCTGTTCTCGAAATGAACTTTATACATACGCCGATGGGGAATTTTGAAAAAAAAACCGCTGAATATCTTTTACAAATTAAAGCAATAAAATTGCAACCGTCAAATCCTTTTACCTGGGCGTCGGGATGGAAGTCACCAATATATTGTGATAACCGTAAAACATTATCGTTTCCTCAGGTTCGGTCTTATATCCGTGATTCTTTCACCGCCTTGATAAAGGATCTTTATCCACAGACAGAACTAATTGCAGGTGTTGCAACCGGTGCTATTGCACATGGTGCCCTGGTGTCGGACTATCTTGGATTGCCATTTATCTATGTAAGGTCAGGGGCAAAGGAGCATGGATTGGGAAATCAGATCGAAGGTTACTATGAAAAAGGGCAAAAGGTTGTAGTAATTGAGGACCTGATATCAACCGGCGGCAGCAGCCTGAATGCCGTTAATGCCCTGAGAGATGCGGGATGTGAGGTACTGGGTATGGTTGCTATATTCACGTATGAATTTAAAAAGGCAAAAGATGCTTTTGCTGCAGGGAATTGTAAGCTGAATACTCTGAGCAACTATTCAACGCTGATTGAGACAGCCCTGAAAACTGGTTATATTGGTCAGGAAGAAGTTGAAACATTGAAAAAGTGGAGACTCGATCCGGCAGGCTGGGGCGGCCTCACCCCAACCCCTCTCCCAGGGGAGAGGGGCTAAATGCTCTTTGAAAGTTTTATACTCCCCCTTCTCTCCTGTGAGAAAGGTGTGAAATGCAGTAAATTAATTAGATAAGCCCCTCCCCAGGAGGAGCTAATCTTACATCACATTTCAATTTATGTCCGTTGCAGAAAGAGAGAAGGAGATCCCTCGCTGGCGCTCGGGATGACAGGTATGTAGTTGATTAGCAGGAGGAAGAAACGGCGATTCGCTAGTGAAATACTTCATGAATAAAATGTCGCTGCGAATCGCCGTTTCTTCCTCCTGTATCCCACAAATTAACCTGTCATCCCGAATTCCGACAAATCGGAGCTTGCGGAGGTTTGGAGGAATGAGGGATCTCCTTCTCATAGCTGGAATGTAATAAAGAAGATGTGATGTAAGGTTAATTGTGGGGGAGGGGTTGGGGAGAGGCAGTACAATGGGAATAGGGTATTCAATTATGTAAATCAAAAAAAATTCTTCAAATATTAAGTGTATCTTTTATGTCCGACCTATCAAATTTTGAAAGCAGATCGGGAAAGCTGACCTGCAGCGCTGAAGACCTTTTTACTTTTGTTACCGATATCAGGAATTTCGAACAATTTCTGCCGGAGGCAACTGTAAATAACTGGTCCGCTGAAAAAGAAATGTGCAGATTCGATGTCGCAATGATTGGCACAGTAACTGTCAATCTTTCTGAAAAGACAAAATATACCAGAGTAGTTTATAACGGTGATGCCCTGAAAAAAAATGACTTCTATCTGGCACTGCTAATCACTGATAATATGAAAGATCCTGCTAACGTGAAGGTCACCCTTAGTGCCGATCTCAATCCGATGATGAAAATGGTTGCATCCAAACCGATAAGTCAGTTTCTCGAACTTCTGATCAGTAAAATGGAAGCCTTCAATGGATGGAATAATACTAAAGAATAAATTCGAGCTCTTTAAATGAGTACTCGGATATTTCCCCGCTCTGTCTCTCAATTTTGATCCGGCCCGAATCACTTATTGTCAGAATTCTTCCGGTGAAGTCACCTTTTAAGTCTTTATATTCATACCATTCATTTAAGCGGAATAGTTTTGAAACATACTCCTTTCTGATCTGTCCCGAGTTTCCTCCGATTAGTTGTTTATACCTTACGTCCAGATCATTTGTCAGCTGATTCAAACAAACATGAAGATCATATAATCTTCCGGTCAGGAGAGAAAGGGAAACCGGGTTAGGTGCAACTCCTTTGAATTTATCCTGATTGATGTTCAATCCAATCCCTGCAATACTGTATTCAATCTTAGAGTCCATTATTGAGCTCTCAATCAAAATACCTGCTATTTTGTCATTGTTTACATAAATGTCATTGGGCCATTTGATAGTACAAAATGGGACATATCTTTTTAAGAAATCACAAATTCCCAGTGAGACAGCCATTGAGAGATGAAACTGATCTTCAGGATTTATAAATGACGGAAAGAGTACAATGCTGATTAGTAAGTTCTTACCATCTTCACTTTCCCAGCTGTTGCCTGTATGTCCCCTTCCTGAAAACTGATAATTGGTATAAACAATTGTGCCTTCCGGCAGGTTATTCTTTCTTAGAAGTTCAGCAGCACGGGAATTAGTTGATGACAGGTTTTTAAAAAATAGTAAATTTGAGCCTATTATCATGATTAGTAGCAATTTAACTTTTACCAGGCCGTTTTAAAGGTCTGTTTTCAGGATACAGCTAAGATTGGCACTGAAATTGCAAAAGACCATTACAGTAACAAAAATACAGATTAAAAATGGTACTTTTGCGACTTAATATAAAACCAGTAAATATTGATGAAGAAAAAATCTGACGGAACAGAGGTCCTTTTAGGGAGCGTATTGAAAGGGATATTTGAGAAGAAGGGGCAAAATGTTCTGAAAATGGATTTACGGAAACTAGAAAACAGGATTGCAGATTATTTTATAATATGTCACGCCTCCTCAGGGACACAGGTCAGTGCCATTTGCGATTCTGTTGACGATACGGTAAGAAAGGAAGCTTTTGAAAAACCAATACATGTGGAAGGGCTTGACAATTGTTTCTGGGTGTTACTTGATTATGGAAACCTAATTGTTCATGTATTTCTTGAAGAGTACAGGAATTTTTACAGTCTTGAATCGCTCTGGGCTGATGCGGCAATTGAAACCATGAAAGACAAAATACAGTAAGTTAAATATTTATGACAGAAAATACAAATAATAGTCAGGCCCCGGACAAAAAACCTGACAAAAATGGAAAACCACGTTTTAATACCAATTGGATTTTTGCGGTACTTGCTGTGTCGGTGCTCCTTTTTACATTATTCAACAACGGGAAAGCAGTACCACAGACAACCACCAGCGAGATTAAAGGTATGATAGCAAATCACGATATTGATAAGATAATCGTGGTAAACAAGGATCAGGCAGAAATTTATCTGACTAAAAAAGCACTGGAATCAGGTAGATATCCGAAAGTTCCGAAACCCGGAACCGGATTTGGTATAGCTTTACCTAAGCCAAACTTCATATACAATATAGGTGACGTCAGCAATTTTGAACCTTTTATTCTGCAGGCTCAAAAGGATGCAGGATACCAGGACAAGGAACTTATTTACCCCGATTATCAGACACGGAAAAACTGGTTTGGTGATATACTTTCATGGCTGCTGCTGCCGGTTCTTCTGATAGCGTTCTGGCTTTTTATGATGAAAAGGATGTCAGGAGGTGCAGCAGGAGGAGCAGGAGGCATTTTCAGCGTTGGAAAATCGCGTGCACAGATTTTCGATAAGGATACAAATGTCAAGCTGAATTTCAATGATGTCGCAGGTCTTGAGGAAGCCAAGACTGAAGTAATGGAAATTGTTGATTTTCTTAAGAATCCAAAGAAATATACCAACCTTGGAGGCAAGATCCCCAAAGGTGCACTTCTGATAGGTCCTCCCGGAACAGGGAAGACTATGCTTGCTAAAGCCGTAGCCGGTGAAGCAAACGTACCTTTCTTTTCCATATCAGGATCTGATTTCGTGGAGATGTTCGTGGGCGTGGGTGCCTCGAGAGTACGTGATCTTTTCAAGCAGGCAAAGGAAAAGGCGCCGTGTATAGTCTTCATAGATGAAATAGATGCAGTAGGAAGGGCAAGGGGCCGCAATGCAAATTTCGGATCGAATGACGAAAGAGAGAACACTCTTAACCAGCTTCTTACAGAGATGGATGGATTCGGTACAAATATGGGAGTGATAATCCTTGCCGCCACTAACAGGGCAGATATACTTGACAGGGCGCTGATGCGTGCAGGCCGTTTTGACCGCCAGATACATGTAGAACTTCCCGACCTTAACGAACGGGAAGCTATATTTAAAGTACACCTTCGTCCCATTAAACTTGAAAAGAGCTTTGATATAGGATTCATGGCTAAGCAGACCCCTGGTTTTTCAGGTGCAGATATTGCCAACGTTTGTAACGAATCAGCTCTTATAGCTGCAAGAAAAAATAAAAATGTTGTTGAGAAGCAGGATTTCCTCGATGCTATCGACCGGATTGTTGGAGGTCTGGAAAGAAAAACCAAAATCATCTCACCCGGGGAGAAAAAAACAATTGCGTATCACGAAGCCGGACATGCAACAGTCAGCTGGTTACTTGAACATGCCAGTCCTTTGCTTAAGGTGACAATTATACCAAGAGGAAGAGCTCTCGGAGCTGCATGGTATCTTCCCGAGGAAAGACAGCTTACCACACGTGAACAGATCATGGATGAAATGGCATATGCCCTGGGAGGAAGAGCATCTGAAGAACTTATCTTCGGGAGGATCTCAACCGGAGCACTGAATGATCTTGAAAAAATTACAAAACAGGCTTATGCTATGGTATCGTTTTTCGGGATGTCTGATAAGGTAGGTAATATAAGTTTCTATGATTCATCGGGGCAATCTGATTTTGGTTTCACAAAACCTTACAGTGAGAAGACTGCAGAACTTATTGATCAGGAAGTTAATCAGATAATTGCAGAGTCCTACCTGAGGGCTAAAGAAGTTCTGAAAAATAATATGAAAGGTCTTACCGAGCTTGCTGAACTGCTTCTTGAAAAAGAGGTAATATTCAGCGAAGATCTTGAAAGGATATTCGGGAAGAGAAAAGCTGACCTTCTAAAGGACCAGAAAGAAGCTGAGGCTAAATCTGCAGCGGCTATTAAAGATGGACAGGTACAGTCAGCAGTGAAAATAAATAATGTGGATCGTATTAAAGATGTCAAAAAAGAGAAAAAACCATCCGGCAAGAGAAAAATCAAATCAGGCAAAAAAGAGCTTGTTACAGAAAATTCCTCTCCAGAGAAATCTGTAAAGAAAAACAAGTCAAAAAGTAAAGAATAATAACTGAGTATTGAATATATTTTTCAGACGGACCCTCACCGGAGCGTGGATCGTAATTTTTGTAATGGGTGGATTCTGGCTTCATCCCATCTCATTTTTCCTGACCGGATTGATTATACTGGCTGGAACACAGTATGAGTATTACCTGATGATCAGAAACACAGGCGTAAGGCCTCAGATGACAGCAGGAATTATTACCGGAACAGCAGCTTATATCCTCTCCACACTAATTGCTTCAGGATTTCTTCCGCAGCGGTTTTTCCTGGTTCTTCTTCCGATGTTATTGCTTATAATGGTCGTCGAGTTATACAGGAGACAGGACAAACCATTTGATTCACTCGCACATACCTTTTTCTCAGTCATCTATACTGCATTGCCATTCTCGATGTTCCCATTTGCAGCGTTTGCAAGATCGGGTCTGAAATCTTTGCTGCCTCACGATAATATTATTTTCTCACCAGGTATAATAATTGGTTTTTTTATACTTATCTGGGCTAATGATACGGGTGCATATCTGACCGGGATGTCTTTTGGTAAACACAAATTGATGGAGCGGATCTCCCCGAAAAAAACATGGGAAGGTTTTATCGGAGGCATCATAATAGCGGCTCTGGTGGCATGGTTTCTTTCTGGCTGGCTTGGGGTTGTCAACCGGTTCAACTGGGTCATTATTTCCTTAATCATTTCGGTGGCGGGTACCTATGGTGATCTTATCGAATCTATGCTTAAAAGAAGTACCGGTGTAAAGGACTCGGGAACAATTATGCCGGGCCATGGCGGTTTTCTCGACAGATTTGACAGTGCTATAGTCTCTTTCCCGCTTGTATATCTTTTTATATCTCTTTTTGGATGATTGGGCGGACTTGATTAGTTTTGTGCAAATTTCAAACAGATGAGGATTCATATTCATAAGGAAGGATATAAGATATTAGCTTTTGGTTTGCTGATTTTGCTGGTTCTGAATGTCATTGTCAATATAATCTGGGCAGATCTGATAATTCTGAGGTGGGCATTTTTCATCTGTTCCTTTATGCTCTATATTTTCCTGCTGTTCTTCTTCCGGCTTCCAACGCGTTTTTTTGAAACTGATCCCGGGCTTATTTATGCACCGGCCGATGGGAAAGTTGTAGTCATAGAAGAAACTATGGAAAATGAGTATTTTAAGGATTTACGTCTGCAGGTTTCGATTTTCATGTCACCTTTCAATATGCATAGCAACAGGTATCCTGTATCAGGAAAGATCAAATATGTATGTTATCACCCCGGACATAATATGGTGGCATGGCATCCCAAGTCATCCGAGCTGAATGAGAGAAGCACAATTGTTATAAAAACAGATGAGGGCACTGAGGTAATGGTAAGGCAGATTGCCGGAGCAGTGGCACGAAGGATTGTTACCTATGCGAAAGAGAATGTCGATGTACATCAGGGAGATGAACTCGGGTTCATTAAGTTTGGATCGCGAGTTGATATCTTTTTGCCTCTGGGTACTGAAATTGAGATTCCCATCCTGCAACAGGTGAAGGCAAATAAAAGTGTCATTGCCAAAATCTGAAAATAATTGCTGTAATGAGAATGAAAGATGATAAAATAATTGATGTCACAAGCGATGTCAAATGGATTGGAATTCTTGATTATGATATCAGGACCTTTGATATTGTTATGCATACTGATTTCGGTACAACCTATAATTCTTATTTTATTAATGCAGAGAAGAAAACAATCGTTGAGGTTGCAAAAGAAAAATTCAGCGAGATTTATTTACATAAGCTGAGGTCAGTTACTGATCCCGGACAGATCGAATATATTATTCTCAATCATACTGAGCCCGACCATTCCGGAAGTCTGAAGCTTCTTCTCAATGAGGCACCTTCAGCTACCGTTGTTGGCAGCGGGAATGCAATAAGATATCTCGAAGATATCGTAAATACGCCCTTTAAGTCTCTTGTAGTAAAAGATGGTGATACACTTGACCTGGGAAATAAGACACTCAGTTTTTTTCTGCACCCAATCTTCATTGGCCCGATTCAATGGTAACACTTCTTGTAGAAGATAAGATCCTGTTTACCTGCGACATATTTGGTGCCCATTATTGTTCAACTGAAATGTTCAGTGATTTCGATGCTCAATATATTGAAGCATTTAAATACTACTTCGACATAATTATGAGACCATTCAGCAGGTTTATGCTGAAAGCGATCGGGAAAATAAAACCGCTTAAGATTGATTTTATCTGTCCGGGGCATGGTCCGATGCATCATGATAATTTCAGGAAAGCTATTGAGCTTACTGAAAAATATGCAGAACAGTATATGAACATTATATCTGAAAAGAGCAGGATGAATATTCTGATCGCTTATGTCTCAGCTTACGGTTATACAAAAGATGCAGCATATCTGATCGGCGAAGGAATACTGGAAACTGAAGGGACCACAGTCGATATAACTGATATTGAAAACATCTCAGCAGAGGAACTGGAGTCTAAAATAATAATGGCTGACGGACTGCTGGTAGGTTCTCCTACTATTAATCAGAACACGTTGCTTCCAGTCTATAAATTATTTGCGCTGATAAATCCGATAAGGGATAAAGGGAAGTTAGGAGGCGCATTCGGATCATATGGATGGAGCGGAGAGTCACCTAATATAATTCTTGAAAACTTCCGTATGCTTAAGCTAAAATATTTGAGGAAACTGCAGCTTTTAAATTTTCAGGGAGGGGCTAAAAAAGGAATTCTTAAGAGAATTCGGAAGGAATTTTGGACGAAGATATAAAGAGGAATGTGGTCATAAAAAAATCCCGGCTAATAACCGGGATTTATTTCTGACAATTTATGAAATTTCAATCTTTTTTGAGATCTTATTTTTTACTTCTTCCTGTTTGGGAAGTGATACGCTTAGAATTCCATCTTTATAATTAGCTTCTATTTTTTCAGTGTTTACATTTTCAGGAACATAGAAACTTCTGCTGAAAGCTGAGTAGCTGAATTCTTTTCTCTTGTATCCGTTTTTATTCTCTTCCGATTCATTTTTAGTTTCCGATGAGACTGTCAGAACATCTTCGTTCATATCAATCTTCAGATCTTTCTTTTCGATACCAGGAACTGCAAATTCAAGTACATAGTTCTTTTCATTTTCACTGATATTCACTGCCGGTTTCGAGCTGGTCCCGTTTGGAAGTACATGAAAAAAATCATCATCAAAAATGTTCGGCATATAAAACGGTCTGAAACTTCTTCTGGTAATTGTTGGTAACATGGTTTTGTCCTCCTATAATTTAAATTTAACATTTATTCGTTTAGTGGATTATTTCAAACTTCGTTCCAATCCGGAATATATGACATAATGGCATATTATTTTGAAATTCAGCGGACAATATGACACCTTGGTACCAAATGAACTCTCCCCCTGACCCCCTCTCTAATCCTTAGAGATGGGGCGTAACATATTTAATATTAGCTAGTTTCCCCCTCTATTCGAAGTAGAGAGAGGGATTAAGGGAGTGAGTACAGTCTGTGTATCCTGACCCTCACAAATATTTAGTTAATTACAATTTTTTGGATTAGGTTTGTATAAGAAATGGCTCTGACAATGAAACCAAGTTTAAGAAACATTCTTATCTTTTTTGGTATAATACTGCTATTATGTTGCGTATGGTTTTTTCGGAGCATAGTTGTCTACATCCTGGTATCAGGTGTATTATCTATTATGGGCCGGCCGCTTGTTGATCTGATTTGCAGGATCAGAATTAGAAAATGGGCTCTGCCCAGGGCTATCGGTGCACTGATTACCATTCTGATAATCTGGGCAGTCATTATTCTCTTTTTTGCAATATTCGTTCCTCTGGTAACCAGACAGATAAAATATTTTTCTTCCATCGATAGTCATAAAATAGTTGAGATTGCGGCAGGGCCAATAACCAAAGTTGAGAATGTTTTCAGAGCGTTCAATAAGGATTTTACCAGCGATATTACTGTTCAGGATTACATTGTTAAAAAGGTTGCCGGGGTACTCAATATTAATATGATACAGAATGTAATAAACTCTCTTATAAGTATTCTCGGAAACATTATAATCGCGATTTTTTCTATTACTTTTATTACCTTCTTTTTCCTCAAAGATCATCGTTTGTTTTTTGAATCCATATTGATGTGGGTGCCTGATAAATATGTTGATAATGTAACCCGTGCATTTTATTCTATAAAAAGACTTCTTACAAGATATTTCATCGGGATTGTTATACAAAGTACCTGTATTATGACGCTTGTCACAATAGGTATGACCATTGCAGGAATTGACTTTCAGCAGGCGCTCGTCATGGGACTCATTCTCGGGATCCTTAATGTCATACCTTATGTTGGCCCGTGGATCGGTCTTGCGATCGCATTAATAATGGGTATAGCCTCCCATATAAATCAGGATTTTAACACTGTTGTTATACCGCTGATCACATATATGATTTTGGTTGAAGCTATAACGCATTTAATTGATAATGTTGTATTTCAGCCAGTCATATTTTCCAACAGTGTTAAGGCTCATCCGCTTGAGATCTTTATTGTAGTGCTGGCAGCCGGATTTGCTGCCGGGGTACCCGGAATGATATTCGGGATTCCGGCATATACGGTAATAAGGGTTCTTGCACGTGAGTTCTTTTATAATTTTAAGGCAGTTCAGAAGATAACTTCCAGTCTTTCGTCTGAAAACATTGGAAACAAAATCCGGAACCATTCGGAAGATGGACCAACAACAAAATAGCTTACAACCAGATATTTGAATTAAAATTTATATAAGATTATCATATAACAAAATATGAGCCGATAGATAGATGAAGCATTTCTTTTCATTATTTGACCGACTTTTCCATTTTTATTATGATGGATTCAGAAATATGTCCGACTGGGGAAGAAAGGTCTGGGTGATAATCATCATTAAGCTTTTTATTATGTTTGTTATATTGAAGATCTTTTTTTTCCGGGATTTTCTTTATAAAAACTATCCCGACGACCACGGGAGAAGTGAACATATCCTTGAACAACTAACCAACTCATCTGGTGACCATGATAGACAACATTGATTTGAGACTCGTGGATTGGTCCAGGGCTCAATTTGCACTGACAGCAATTTACCACTGGCTATTCGTACCTCTGACGCTCGGGCTATCATTCATTCTCGCCATTACGGAGACCATTTATGTTAAAACCGGAAGGGAAGAATGGAAGCGTATTACCCGGTTCTGGATGACACTCTTCGGGATAAACTTCGCCATCGGTATTGCTACAGGCATTATTCTTGAATTCGAATTTGGCACGAACTGGTCCAATTACTCGTGGTTTGTTGGAGACATATTCGGAGCGCCTCTTGCAGTTGAAGCCATACTGGCATTCTTTCTTGAATCAACTTTTGTCGCAGTAATGTTTTTTGGCTGGAATAAAGTAAGCAAAAAGTTTCACCTCGCTTCTACATGGCTAGTTGCAATAGGGTCAAACCTCTCGGCACTATGGATACTGGTAGCTAATGCATGGATGCAGCATCCCGTCGGTATGACTTTTAATCCTGATACTGCCCGGAATGAAATGGTAAATTTCTGGGAGGTAATCTTTAACCGGGTCGCAATTGATAAATTTTTACATACAATTTCCTCAGGTTTCCTTCTCGCTTCAATGTTTGTTCTGGGTATTAGCGCATGGTACCTGATCAGAAAGCGCGAAGAGGAAATGGCCAAAAAAAGCATTCTTATTGCAGGAGTTTTCGGGCTTCTGTCATCATTTATGGTTGCTTTCACCGGTGATGCATCAGCCCGGACGATATCAAAGGTACAGCCGGTCAAATTTGCGTCAATGGAGGCATTGTATGAAGGTAAAAGCAATGCCGGGTTAATAGCTTTCGGAATTTTGAAAGATACCGATAAAAAAATTGGTGATAAGACAGTAAAGGAATTTGCTGTTAAGATCCAAATACCCGGATTACTGTCAGTCCTTACAGGCGGTGACAGAAATTCATATGTTCAGGGACTTGATGATCATCTGGCGGGCAATGATAAACTGGGTATAATATCGATTCCGGCAAAAATTGAAAGCGGCAAATACGCCCGGGATATCCTTACAACATACAAAAACGCGAGGCAAAGCAATGACAGTGTAAAGATGGCATCAGTCAAGGGGATCTTTAATACCCAGGAATTTCACGACAGGTACTTCAGGTACTTCGGATATGCATCTATCAATGAACCTTCGGATGTTGTCCCGAATGTAACTACTGCATTTTACTCTTTCCACCTGATGGTTGTGCTTGGATTTCTTTTCATAATGATATTTTCATTGGCGTTGTATCTTCTGTTTAAAGGAACGATCTCAGATAACAAATGGTTCCTGTGGATTGCCCTGCTGTCAATCCCTTTACCATATATTGCAGGTGAACTTGGTTGGTTACTTACCGAAATGGGACGTCAGCCCTGGATAATACAGGATATGATGACGGTACAGAAAGCTGTTTCGCAGATCAGTTCAGGATCGGTGATTACGACGTTCATCCTGTTTGCCGTGTTGTTCACAGGCTTGTTGATTTCGGAGGTATCAATTATGGTGAAACAGATTAAAACCGGACCCAAACATTAGGAGGACAATTTTATGACTGAACTGATTTCTCAGGTTTTTCTGCAACACTACTGGTGGGTCATAATTTCTGTTCTTGCCAGCCTGCTTGTCTTTCTCATGTTTGTCCAGGGGGGACAGTCAATGATTTATTCCCTTCCCCGTACGGCTTTACAAAAGACAATGATTATTAATGCTTTAGGGAGAAAGTGGGAATTCACTTTCACAACGCTGGTAACATTTGGCGGAGCTTTTTTCGCATCCTTTCCGCTTTTCTATGCAACCAGCTTCGGAGGAGCCTACTGGGTATGGATAGCCATCTTATTCAGTTTTATAATACAGGCCATTGCGTATGAATTCAGATCAAAGCCAAATAATGTTCTTGGTCAGAAGACCTTTGATCTGTTTCTGTTTTTGAATGGGTCGCTGGGGCCATTTCTGATAGGAGTAGCTGTTGCCACTTTTTTTACCGGTGCAATGTTCAGGCTGAACGAAATGAACCAGGTCCAATGGGCAACTCCATGGTACGGGCTCGAAGCATTATTGAATGTGCGAAATCTTGCCCTGGGATTTGCAGTTCTATTCATTGCCAGGATAAACGGACTGCTTTACATTATAAATACTCTTGACGATGACACGTTAATAAAAAGGTCAGTAAAAGCTTTATATTTCAATGCTGTTCCCTTTCTGATCTTCTTCCTGTTTTTTGTCATTTCACTTCTTTTTTCGGAAGGGTTCGCAGCTGATCCGTTGACCGGTACAATTACAGTGGAAAAGCTTAAATACCTGCATAATCTCACTGAGATGCCTGTAGTGCTGATATTATTCGTGGCTGGCGTTCTGGGTGTTTTATCCGGTATTGGTATAACAATTTTCAGGAAAAGCTTAAAAGGGATCTGGTTTACCGGATCCGGTACAATACTATCAGTTTTTGCACTGTTTCTCCTGGCCGGATTTAACGGGACATCATTTTATCCCTCTTTGTCAAATATGCAGAGCTCACTGACTATCAGCAATGCCTCTTCTAGCTTCTTTACATTGAAAACAATGATGTTCGTTTCCTTTATCATCCCGCTGGTTGCCGCCTACATCTGGTACGCCTGGAAAGCAATAAATATTAATAAGATAACTGAAGAAGAGATGAATTCGGAGGAACATAAGTATTAGGGCCTGCGGTTTGAGGCTCCCGGTTTGCGGCTATGTCTGACCGAATGCCGCACACCGCATACCACACGCCCTTTAGTAAATTGAAAAAATTAGACAAATAATAGAACGACTCAAATGTACATAAGTGGAATAATTCAATACCTCATCTGGCCCGTCTTTATTTTGCTGAGCTGGTACATTATTAAATATGCCTTGACTGTCTACGAAAAGAAATTTCCGGAAGAGAATGGCAATTCTACGCAGCCTTAGAACAATTAAGAGGCTAATCTACAAGCATATCTTGTAGATCGTGATTTTCTTTTACTGAAAAAGTCAAAATCCATTAACCGCAAAGGTCGCAAAGATTCTACGCAAAGGACGCAAAGACCAGATTTACAATATCTTGACTTTGCGCTCTTTGCGCCTACTTAGCGTGCTTTGCGGTTAAAAAGGATTTTTTCAACTGCCCCGATCTTCCTATGCAGGTCTCAGAGGAGGAGTGAAATCAGGGAAGAAATAATATAAAGGGGTATTATTAACGGGATAACCATAGAACCGAAAATGGCAAAGCCAATAAGTATCAAACCGATAAGAATATACCTTCCTTCGTTTCCTTTTAATTTCAGATTTGAAACTTTGAGGGAAAGCAGCGGGATCCTGCTTACCATAAGCAGGGACAGAATAATTGTAAAAAGTATAAGCAGGGAGGGCGAGGCCGTAAAATCCTTTAATAACGGGGAATCAGACAAATGTCCGGCAATTACTATCGAAATGACTGCGAGGGCGTTAGCAGGTATTGGCAAGCCCTTAAATACTTTAGACTGTGATGAATCGAGATTAAATATTGCAAGCCGGATTGCACCGCATACGGGCATTATGGCAGGTATCAGCATGAGGAGTACGCCCTCTGTACTATTGTGATCGGTATTGATACGGCCATTCAATGAGATAGCTCCAAAAAGAAAATGATAAATTATCAAAGCAGGTGCAACACCAAAGCTTACCACATCGGCAAGACTGTCGAGTTCTTTGCCTATAGCTGAATATTTCCCAAGCAATCGTGCTGAAAACCCATCGAGAAAGTCAAAGATCATTGCCGCCAGTATCAGCCAGGAAGCGGTAATAAGATAGCCATTTGCTGCAAAAATAATTGCAATGAATCCTGACGTCAGATTAAGTGATGTTATAATATTCGGAATATGTTTCATTGTTAACTGAGATAATGAAATTCAGGAGGGAATAAAATTAAGATAAATTTCAGAAAACTGAACTTTCAGACTGGCTTAATTGGGTCATTCGTATCTCATTTATTATTAGATTTGTATCAAAATTGAATATTTAATGGTTGACTTCTCAGGAATAAAAATTGCTGTTGATTTTGATGGTACGATAGTCGAACACGAGTATCCGGGTATTGGCAAAGAGAAACTTTTTGCTTTTCAGACACTAAAGGAGCTTGAGAAGAGAGGCGCAAGTATCATCCTATGGACGTTCAGGACAGGGAAAGAACTGGATGAAGCGGTTGAGTTTTGCAGAAAGAACGGACTTGAGTTTTATGCAGTGAACAAAAACTATCCTGAGGAGGTATTTGATGAGACGGTAAGCCGCAAGATCAATGCCGACATCTACATTGACGACAAAAACATCGGCGGCTTTCCAGGCTGGAGTGAAGTTTGGCAGATTTTAATACCGTATGAGGTTCAGGAACAGGCGGCTGAGAAAAGAATATCATCGGTACAAAGAAATATTTTTAATAAACTATTCAAGAGGAAAAGTTAAGACCAATGAAAACATACAATCAAAGAAACCTCATTTCCTTCCCGGTATTTCTTTTCCTGGTACTGACGCTTTCATGTTCGGGCCGGTCAGGGAAAGTGAAGGAAACAGCTGTCCAGCCAGCACCTTCTATGGGTGAGGAAGCCCCTTTAAAGCTAATTAAAATAATTTCGCCTGATGAAAATACCGGCTTTAAGCTGAATCAGCCTGTTAAAGTTACACTTGGTATTGAAAATAAGAATGTTGTGCCCGATTCCGTCACAATCTATTTTAATGGGAATTTTGTAACGACACTTAAATCTGATCCATGGGAGTATTCCATACCTCCGGTTTTCACTGCCGTGACAGGCCGAAAATCACTGAAAGTCACTTCTTACAAAAATGGTAAATCCAAGAATACAGTTACGCGTTTTATGGTAGTCTATTCTGATATAATTCCTAAAAAGTACGGTTACAAGGTGATCCATACCTATCCTCACGACAAAGCTGCTTTCACTCAGGGACTTTTTTACGACAATGGAAAACTTTATGAAGGTACCGGTGAAGAAAGCGGGTCGACTTTAAGAGAAGTTGAACTGGAAACAGGTAAAGTAATCAGACAGCACGACCTCGATGCGGCATTATTTGGGGAAGGTATCACGTTGTACAACAATCGGATTTACCAGGTAACATGGCAAAATAAGGTTGGATTTGTTTATGATAAATCTGATTTTAAGTTACTGAATAAGATCTATTATGCAACCCAGGGCTGGGGATTGACCACAGTAAATGACAAGATCGTGATGAGTGACGGGTCAAATGTTTTGTATTTCAATGAGCCTGAGATGTTTACAGTCATATCGAAAATTGAGGTTTATGATAACGCGAAAAAAAGGGACTCATTAAATGAACTCGAATATATTAATGGTGAGATCTGGGCTAACATCTGGATGAACGATCATATTGCACGGATCGACCCCGTGACAGGTAAAGTTCTCGGCTATATTGATTTGAGCGGTATTCTTCCGGCAGCAGACCGGAAATCCGATACTGACGTACTAAATGGCATTGCTTATGATAATAAGGGTAACAGGATTTTTGTTACCGGAAAGAGATGGCCAAAATTGTTCGAGATAAAAGTTACTGAATAATCCTGGAGCCATAAACAATCTTAATGGCGTCGGCTATTATATTGAATTCTGCCGGGGTCCGGCCAAGCGATTCACCATCGGCTTCTATAAGCATTGCTGACTCAGATGTAACTTTAATATTTTTACACTTGTATCCGTCAATCTTGGGATGATTCAGGATCGTACCATCATAAAGGATCTTCAGGTTCCTGATTATTTCAAACTTTCCCATGCCGTTAATAATAGTTACATCAAGCAGGCCATCATCGGGTATTGCCCCCGGGGTTTGTCTCATACCTCCGCCACAATAACGGCCATTTCCGACATTGAGTGAGAAAAGATCAGCATGGATAATATCGCCGTCAATATTTATCTCAGCCTTCGTGTTTTTATAGGCCAGAAGACTCGTCAGCAGATTATAGAAGTAAATTAGTTTACCCCCGTGTCCTTTGTCCTTTTGAAGATTGGTTTTCTTCACCACGACCGATTCAAAACCAAGTCCTGCAATATTGATAAAATACCTGTTGTGCTTCTCAGAACCATTATAAAATGTTATAAGTCCGGCATCATGCAGCATCGTTTTATTATCGCATATACTCCTGACAGCTTTTTCATGATCAGTTGAAATACCGAACATTTTACCCCAGTCATTGCCGGTTCCGACGGGTATTAAAGAAAGAGTAATATCGGTCGGACGGCAGACAGTGTTGGCAATCACTCCATTAACGGCCTCATTGAGTGTCCCGTCACCTCCAACAATAACAATGTTCCTTAAGCCTGCTGAAATCGCATCAAGGGTAATGTCAATAGCATGACCTTTCCTTTCAGTAAATTTAGCAGTAAAGGGGAGACCCGCTTTTTTAATAAGTCCGGAGATCCTGTTCCATTCTTTCCTGCCTTTTCCGTTGCCGGCATTAGGATTTACTATGACCAGCCTTTCATTCTGATCTGTACTAGAACTCATATTGATTTGTATATTTGGCAGACAAAGATGGAAATAAATAGACATATTTTAAAAATCACGATTTATATCACATTAATGATCTGTTTATCAGACTTGAAATCAGAACGATTAATGCCCGTAAAATGATATTCGCAAGGCAGTCTTGATTCTTCAATATGTCATAATATCAACTAGTTATGATTATCAGAAAAAAAAGCTATTGTTAATAAAATGTTGAAAACCACAAAAAAAATGTTTACAATTACATCTTTTACTGCCGGTAGCACAAGGGCATAAATAGTAAATTTGAAACGCAAAATCTAACGCGATAACTGAAAAACGATGGGAAGGATTATAGCTATAGCAAATCAGAAGGGTGGTGTAGGGAAGACAACGACGGCAATTAACCTGGCGGCGAGTCTTGCCGCCCTGGAAAAGAAGGTGCTGATCGTCGATGGGGACCCTCAGGCAAATGCAACTTCGGGTATTGGAATTGATACACGTCAGATAAGATGCACAATTTATGATTGTCTGATTGACGGAAAGGAGCCGGGGGATGCTTTGCTCAAATGTGAGGTTGAGAACCTTTCAATAATTCCATCAAATATAGATCTCGTTGGTGCTGAAATTGAAATGCTCGACAGGCATGAAAGAGAAAAAATACTTAAAACAGTACTTAAGAAAATTGAGGCTGATTATGATTATATACTTGTCGACTGCTCACCTTCTCTTGGCCTTCTCACGGTCAATGCACTTACAGCAGCTCATTCCGTAATAATTCCGGTACAGTGTGAGTATTTTGCACTTGAAGGGTTGGGCAAGCTTCTTAATACAATAAAAATAATTCAGAATAATCTAAATCCTGAACTTGAGATTGAGGGATTCCTTCTTACGATGTATGATTCCCGTCTGAGATTATCAAATCAGGTTGCTGATGAAGTCAATAAGCATTTTCAGCAGATGGTATTTAAAACCATAATCCAGAGAAACGTAAAATTATCGGAAGCTCCAAGCTTTGGGCAGCCTGCAATTCTATATGATGTAGATTCCAGAGGTACGGTTAACTACCTGAATCTTGCTAAAGAGCTGATTGAGAAACAAGAGACAAGAGTTAAACAGTAATTACAGCACTCTTATTTACAGGAATTAAAATGAATACGATAAGAAAAAATGCCTTGGGAAGAGGTCTTGGTGCATTGATAGATGGTGTTGAAAAGGAAGTTCTTGAGAAAAAAGTTGAAGCAAACCTTGATATCTCTGTAGATTCAATCGATGCTAACCCTTTTCAGCCAAGAACAAGCTTTGATGAACAAGCACTTGAAGAGCTCTCATCCTCAATTAAGAAGCTAGGTATAGTTCAACCACTTACTGTGCGTGAGGCCGGAGGAGGTCGTTTTCAGCTGATAGCTGGCGAAAGAAGACTCAGGGCTGCCAGGCTGGCAGGACTTACCCATGTTCCGGCGTATATCAGGACCGCAAATGACCAGGCAATGCTTGAACTGGCCCTTGTTGAAAACATACAGCGTGAAGATCTTGATGCTGTGGAAGTTGCGATTAGTTTCCAGCGGTTGATAGAGGAATGTAAACTCACCCAGGAACAATTGAGTGACAGGGTAGGCAAGCAAAGATCAACAGTCGCAAATTATTTGCGTCTTCTTAAACTTCCGGCCGAAATACAGCTTGGTATCAAGAACAAACACCTGATGATGGGTCATGCACGAACCCTCATAAATATTGAGGATTCGAAAAAGCAGATAAACGTATATTATAAGATCATCGATGGTGAGCTGTCTGTTCGTCAGGCTGAAGAACTGGTCAGACATTTGCAGACTGTAAGAAGCAAGGATCCTGATAAGCTTGAGAAGAAAAGAAAACTAAATGATGATTTTACCCGGCTCTCTGACCATCTGAACAAGATATTTTCAGCAAAAGTAAATTTTAGAATAAACGAAAAAGGGAAGGGTAAAATCGTGATCCCATTTGAAAGCCCTGAGGAGATGGAACGTATTTTAGGAGTATTTGACCGCCTTAAATCCTGAAAATAATTATCTTTATCGCACAATATGCTGGTTTTGGAATCTAAAGACCGGTAATATTTTATATTGAAGACTATTATCAAAATATCGATTATACTTCTCCTGCTGTTACTTTGCGTCAGGCAAAATGTGTTCGCGCAGGATACAGTATCTGTTGCCAAACCTGTTCAGCACAAGTTTAAACCTGAAACACTCAGGGCAACAATGATGGCAGTAACATTACCCGGGCTGGGTCAGATTTATAACAGGAAATACTGGAAGATACCTTTAGTCTATGCAGGTTTCGGAGCATTGATCTACAGTGTCAACTTTAATTCAAAGAACTATCTCCTGTACACAAAAGCTTACCAGGATTTTACAGATAATATTAAATCGACCCAGAGCTATCTCAAGGTCATATCCCCTTCGGTAAAGCAGAGTACCTATGATCCTGTAGTGTATCCAAAGACCGCTGATCCTTCTCAAGCTTCATATTACAGGGATGGAATGTTGCGAATGTTAGATTATTATAAGAGATATCGCGATCTTTCGTATATTGGCATCGCCGGATGGTACCTTCTTTCGATACTTGATGCAAATGTTGATGCAAGCCTTTTTAGCTATGATATTACTAATAATCTTGATATTACGTTCGTTCCTATACAGATGCCACTTCCAGGGGGATTTACTGGAGCAGGACTTACTGTGGATTTGAAAATTAACTTTTAAACTAACTATGTAACCATGAGATTTAAAGCAGTACTGATAATATTCTTCCTTGCAGTTTTAAAATTAAATGCCGCACCTGATGTTGACACAATAATCATTAAATCGGATAACAGCAGTGACAGGATAGCAAGCGATCTTGACAGCCTGGCAAATACCTGGTATGTTAAAATTGCTCTCAAGAATAACCCGGCGGGGTTTACGGCTGATTCAGAAATAGTTCAATGCCCTGATTCAGTGTATGTTAGCAGACTGAATAAGATAAACTCAATAATAAGTCTTAAATTCAATAATATCATTCGCAACCACATTGAGGTGTATACAGTCAGGAAAAGAGAAAAATTCTGTGCTGTACTCGGATTGAAAGATTATTATTTCCCGATGATTGAAGATGTATTCGATTCTTATGGTCTGCCGGCAGAACTTAAATATATGGCAGTAATTGAATCAGCTCTTAATCCCGGCGTTGTAAACGGACGATCGGGAGCCACAGGGATGTGGCAATTCATGTATAGCACCGGACGAATGTACGGGCTCACTATAAATTCAGTTGTTGATGAGCGCAGAGATCCGGTAAAAGCCACTCATGCCGCTGCCCGGTATATCAAGGACCTGTACCAGATCTATAACGATTGGATACTTGTCATTGCAGCATATAACTGCGGCCCGGGCAATGTAAATAAAGCAATCAAGAGATCGGGAAATAAAAAAGATTACTGGGAAATATACTACCGGCTTCCACGGGAGACCAGAGGATATATTCCTCAATATTTTGCCGCGGTCTATGCTATTAACTTTTATAAGGAACACAATCTTGTACCGATGCCTCTGAATATTCCGGTAGCTACTGACACGATTATGGTCAATAAAGATATGCACCTTGCTCAGATCTCAGAAGTGATGCGTATTCCGCTGGGAGAGCTTCAGGCTCTTAATCCTCAATATAAAACCGGATTTGTACCAGGCTCTTCAAAACCACAATCCCTTACTCTTCCGATGAACCACCTTGGAGATTTCATTGATCTGACTGACACAATAAGGCTGTATAAATCAGATGTTTATTTATCTAAATCAATCCGTATCGCAGATCCTACCCGTTCCTCATATATATCAACAAACATAAAAGGTAAAACCAAATTAATTTACACAGTTAAGGATGGAGATAACATTGGTTTTATTTCTGAATGGTTCAAGGTTGGGCTATCGGATCTGAGAAACTGGAATAATATATACCGGAACAATATAAGGGTCGGTCAGAAGATTGTAGTTTACGTTGATCCTGCAAAATCTGAGTATTATTCGGCAATCAATATGATGTCGCTTACTGAAAAACAGGCATTGGTTGGAAAAACTGCAGTATCTAATTCCCAGACTCTTGCTGCATCTCCAACGATATCAAACGAGGAAACAGATGGTGAGTTCATTGTTTATACGGTTCACAACGGAGATACCATCTGGGATATAGTTAAGATGTATGATAACGTTACTGCTACACAGGTACTCAACTTAAATAATATCTCTGATCCGGGTAAAATAAAGGCTGGTCAGAAGCTAAAGATCAAGAAAAAGATCTGATTCTTATTAATATATGCGCCCTTTAAGGTCATTTCTGTTGTTATTGATCTTTCTGGCCTGTTTTACTGGTCTTCATTATATAATTAACCTCGATCAGCTTTTCCCGTCAATCTATGAGTTTGTACCGTCTGCTCTTGTAAGTAATTTATTCCCCGGAGATAGCAGTGATACCTCGGTACCTGAGCCTCCGGCAGACAGCAACAGGATTGATCCCACTGATACGCTTAAGACAGCTTTTGCTGATACCCTCAGAAAAACTTCTGCAGATACAATTAAAAAAAGTTCAGCAGATACGATTGCTGTAACCGGTACATTGCCGCTCACACTTGAAAAACCTGATAATCCTTTTCAGAGATTCCTCGATTCTCTCCGATATTCGAAAGGACAGGTAAGGATCATTTATTACGGCGATTCTCAGATTGAAGGTGACCGGGTCACGTCCTTCCTGCGCAATACTTTGAGAAAAGAACGGGGAGGAACGGGTCCGGGATTGTTTTTACCTGTCATGCCGGTAATGTATACCAAATCAGTCTGGATACGATCATCCTCAAACTGGAAAAGGTATAATTACCTGTCGTACAAATCGAGGGAAATTTCCCACAGGAACCTTGGTCCGTTTATGGCTATCTGCCGGTATCTGCCAGAAGGAGAAAAGACATCAGAACCGATAAAAGCTTACGTGAAGATAAGGCCATCAAATCTTGCTGACAGTGCTTCTTCCATATATGATAATCTAAGGATATTTTATGGAAATACAGCAGGTACCGTAAATATCAGGGTCAGAGGAGATAACACTGAACTTTTTGCAGATACGCTCGCAAGGGGATCAGGTTATAATGAAATAAAGTGCCCCCTGACCGGTCAAAGAGACATCGTAATAGAATTTGAAGGAACTGTAAGCCCCGATATTTATGGTATTAGTCTTGAGAGCGAAACCGGGGTTATTGTTGACAATATACCTCAGAGAGGGAGTGCCGGTCTGGAATTTACCATGGTTGGCAGGAATAACCTCAGAGAGTCCTTCAGGAAACTATCGCCCGACCTGATCATTCTGCATTATGGGTTGAATATCGTAAAGAATATAAAAGAGAATTATTCCTATTATCAGAAAGGATTGATAAGACAGATCTCTCTGCTTAAAGAGATATCTCCCTTAAGTTCAATTCTGGTAGTCGGAGTAACAGATATGGCATCAAATGTGGGTGATAGTATAAGGTCGTACAGTAATATCCCTGCAATAATTGCTGCCCAGAAGAGTGCCACTATTAAAACTGATGTTACATTCTGGAATTCGTACAGAGCAATGGGAGGAAAATCATCAATTATCAGATGGGCCGCTAAGAAACCTCCTTTAGCTCAGAAAGACTTTGTGCACTTCACAAATCCTGGAGCCGATACTCTTTCGGGACTGCTTGCATCTTCATTATTCGTAACAGCCAATATTGATACAGTCCGGGCTGTAAACGCCGATACTATTCCTGGCCGCATTCCTGCTGCCTTCAGGGTAGTAATGGATAAGCCAGATAAAGTTGCAGAAGTAAATTTCTTTAAATCTCTCAAAGATTCAGTATTAAATTATAATCCCGGTAAGCCATTTGTCTTTACCTCAGCAGCTTTCTGGATATTTTTTCTATTTGTTCTTGCAGGTTACAGCCTGGTTTATAAGAAACTGAAACTAAGGAACATCTATCTTTTTTTAGTAAGTCTATTCTTTTACTATAAAGCAGGCGGATTATTTTTGTTTATCCTGATATTTGTGACGGTAATAGATTATAGCTGTGGCCTTTTAATCTTTAAATCAAAAAAAACTTCTGCGAGGAGATTCTTTGTACTCTTAAGTATACTCTCGAATCTTGGACTTCTTGGTTATTTCAAATATACCGGCTTTATTGTAAACACTATAAATGAGCTTTTTGGGACTCATTTAAAGGTTTATGACCTTCTGTCATCATTTTCAAATTCATTTCTGGGGACATCTTTTGATATAAGTTATATAATACTTCCCGTAGGTATTTCATTCTTTACTTTTCAATCACTCAGCTATACAATAGATGTCTACCGGAAAAAGATGGAGCCGGTAAGGAATATAATTGATTTTGGCTTTTATGTATCTTTCTTTCCACATCTTGTTGCAGGACCAATTGTAAGGGCATCAGTTTTTATACCACAGATCTATCAGGATTTTAAGCTTACCAGGCCTGAATTCAGCCATGCTCTGTACATGATCTCAAAAGGGTTGATAAAAAAAATCATTATCTCAAATTTCATTGCACTTAATCTTGTGGACCGTGTTTTCGATGCCCCTTCAATCTATTCCGGCTTTGAAAATTTGCTCGCGATTTATGGGTATGGATTGCAGATATATTGTGATTTTTCAGGGTATACCGATATTGCTATCGGGGTAGCACTGATCCTTGGATTCAGACTGCCTGTGAACTTTAATTCTCCGTACAAGGCAAGGAGCATAACAGATTTCTGGAAAAGATGGCATATATCTCTTTCGCAATGGCTTCGTGACTACTTGTATATTTCGATGGGAGGCAACAGGAAAGGAAAGATCCGCACATATTTCAACCTTATGATGACAATGCTGCTTGGAGGATTATGGCACGGGGCTTCATTAAAGTTTATCATCTGGGGAGGACTTCATGGCACTGGACTGGTAATTAATAAGATATGGGATTCAATCTTCAGGAATCATGTGAGATCAAGATGGATTGGTCGGGCAATTGCTGTATTTTTAACCTTCCAGTTTGTAAATTTCTGCTGGATATTCTTCAGAGCGCCGGATCTGGAGAGTGTAAGAACTATGTTAAAACAGATATTTGAGAATTTCTCCCCCGGATCATACATGACAGTCCTTCCTGCGTACAGCAGTGTTCTGATATTGATGCTGGCAGCATACATGATCCATTTTTTGCCGGAAAGAACTAAAGAATCCTACCGAGGGCTTTTTATCAGGATTCCTCTGGCAGGTCAGGTTGCAGTCATCATGATAGTAGCCATGCTGCTCTTTCAGCTGCGGACAACTGAAGTAATGCCGTTTATATATTTCAGGTTCTAGCTGGCCTCTCCCCAACCTGTCCCCCGCTCCCAGTTTTTGCCTCACCCCCTCCTGTCCCCCTCTCCCAGGAGAGAGGGGGATGATAATCTGCAATATAATCTTTAATTTGAGCTAATACAAGATCCTGGTTATTAAGTACTTGTTCATTTGTGAATCTAATTACTCTTATTCCCAATCTACCAAGTTCACCTGTTCTTCCATCATCTAGTTCAAATGATGCGTCTCTAAAGTGAATTGCCCCTCTCGCTTGGGAGAGGGGTTGGGGTAAGGCCTCTTATGTCCATCCTGGGGTAGATTTAGGGAGAGGTAAAACTTAAGCAAGGTGCTTTCAAATAATTACAGGTATGTATTCTGATTTTTCTCCCCCTTAACAAAAGGAGCAATAGCCCGTTCATAAATACCCTGAACATAAGCGATTGCCATACCATAATTGGTAACCGGCACACCTGCTTTGACAGCTGACTGTATCCGGTTATGAAGCTGTTTTCTGGTTATCATGCAGCCACCGCATTGTACTACAAGTGAGTAATCTGTCACAGGTCGGGAGAGAGCATTGAGACCTGCGACAACATCAAATTCAAGTTTTTTCCCGGTGAACCTGGTTATCCACCGTGGAATTTTTGTTCTTCCTATATCATCACATGAGACATGATGTGTGCATGATTCCAAAAGAAGGATCCTGTCTCCGTCTTTCAGATCAGAAATTTTCGGTGTGCCTTTCAGATAATTATCAAAATCTCCTTTAAACCGGGCCAGCATGATACTAAAGCTTGTCAAAGGAATATCACCGGGAATTGATGCATCGGCTTTGACAAAAACCTGGGAATCAGTTATTGCCAGAGCTGGCTTTATGCCGGTTTTCTTCAGGAATGCATCTACCTCCCTTTCCTTTAAAACTATAGCTACGGCTTCATTGTCGAGAATATCCCTTATCGCCTGCATCTGGGGCAGAATGAGTCTGCCAGCAGGTGCTTCAATATCAATGGGTGTTATAAGAATTACAATGTCGCCATAACTTATCAGGTCACCAAGCAGGGTTGGCGTCTTGAACGAATGTTCCGGGATCGTATTCCTGATCAGAGTTATAAGCTCCTCATAATTACGTTTATCTGTTGAAGAGAATTCAATAAACGGCGCTCCTGTGAGCGATAACACTTTACCCTTAAACTCCGGTGTTGGCTCCTGAATATCAGACTTGCTATGGATTATAATATAGGGAAGATCATGTTCGTTAAATTTATTTATAAGGTCATCTTCAAAGCTCCCCCATGAATTTTCATTTACAATTAGCAGAGCAAGGTCAATAATTTCAAGTGTCTCGACAGTTCGTTCTACTCGTTTGTTTCCAAGGTCACCTGAATCATCGATGCCGGCAGTATCAACAAGGATCACAGGACCGAATCCAGTGATTTCAAATGATTTTTTTACCGGGTCGGTTGTGGTTCCGGCATGTTCCGATACTATAGCAATATTCTGACCAGTCAGACAATTGATCAGGCTGCTCTTACCGCTATTGCGGCGACCATAAATGCCGATATGAGGTTTTGATTCCCGTCCTTTACTAACCATCCTTCAAAATTTGCTG
Source organism: uncultured Bacteroidales bacterium (assembly GCA_963791065.1). Classification (GTDB taxonomy): domain Bacteria; phylum Bacteroidota; class Bacteroidia; order Bacteroidales; family VadinHA17; genus LD21. Next base: position 67,524 of record CAWBQN010000024.1, on the reverse strand, counting down.
CAAAATTAGCAATTTATTGTCTTGTAGAGACGCCCAAGTTGGGCGTCTCTACTTAATTTATCTGCATCAGATTTGTACTTAGCACAAAATCTATTGGGCGTGCCGCCTTCTACAGATCATCGAGCGAGAAACCTAATTTTAACAGGTTTCCGGGTTCAAGGATGGATTTGAGTTTTGATTCTTCAATATACTTTAGGGTGGCATTAGCTTCAAAAATGTCGATCTTTCGATCTTTCATCAGCTGTGCAATTTCTGAAGCCCTGTGATATCCGATATACGGACTTAAAGCTGTTGTTACGGATGGGCTGTTTATGAGTGCCTGATAGCTGGCAGTTTCATTGATATGAAGACCCGAAAACAGATTGTTCAATAAGCTTATGTTGCATGATATCAGCAGGTTAATACTTTCAATAACCGCAGATCCGATTACTGGGAGATAGGCATTCAATTCAAGAGAACCCTGTCCGCTGAGAGAAGAGACCAGAACATCATTGGAATAAATTTTATGGGCAGCTGAGATGACAAATTCAGGTATTACCGGATTGATCTTTCCGGGCATGATTGAGCTTCCAACTTGTCTGTCAGGAATTGAAACTGTTTGTTCGCCCGCGATGTCAGAAGCAAGGAGTCTTAGGTCAGAAGACATTTTTTCAAGATTTACAGCGTGAGCTTTTAAGGTGGCATGAATTTCAACCCATTTATCGAGGCTTGAAGTTGCATCAGAGAGGTTTTCGCTGTGGGCAAGTGGCAACCCCGTAAGGTTACGAAGTTCAGGCACAACTTCCACAATGAAGAAACGGGGCAGTGAAAGGCCGGTACCGATTGCACCTCCTCCAAGATTTACCTGTTTGATCCTTTCAGAGCATTTCGAAACCCTCCACCAGTCGCGCGAGAGGGCTTCATTGTAGGTACTGAAAAGGATCCCGAATGAAGAGGGCACTGCTGCCTGCATTTGCGTATATCCTACACGAAGTTTTTCCCGTCCTGTCTTCTCATACTCTTCGACCTTCTGTCGCAGCATATTGATTTTTTCTTCCAGAGATTGAAGAAGTGTCATAACAGCTACCGTGAGCGCTGTTGGAATTACATCATTCGTCGACTGATAAATATTTGCGTCTTCGAGAGGATCAATAAAAGTATATTCACCGCACTTATGACCAATTTTTAGTAGAGCTGCATTTGTGATTATCTCATTGATATTCATATTAATACTTGTACCTGCACCACCCTGGACAGAAGGAACTATGAACTGTTCATAGTGAATGCCTTCAGAAACTTCCCGTGCCGAAGTACTGATAGCATTAAGTATGTCGTTACTTATTGTTTTAAATGGTAGAGATTTCCCCAGCTTGTCTTCTGCGGCGGTCCGGAATTTCCTGTAAGTAGTATAGCATGCCAGTTTTGTTATGCCAACCGACCTGTACCATTCAATTGGAAAAGGAGAGTTCCCGGGAAAATTTTCTCTGGCTCTTACAGAATGAATACCATATAATGCGTCAGAAGGGATTTGCTTCTCTCCTAAACTATCTTTTTCGATCCGGAACATAGTATTTTTAAATATTACTTCCTGAGACAGGTTTTGCATAAGCAAGTACATCGGCACCTGTAATCTCAGAAGGACACAGGATTATCAATCTTTCAAGGACATTCCTGAATTCCCGTATATTGCCGGTCCACTGGATTTTTTGCAGTTCTTTCAATGCGTCTTCTTTTATTATCCTCTTGCACATACCATATTCATTACATATCAACGAATTAAAATAGTCAGCAAGAACAGGGATATCATCTTCTCGTTCATTTAGAGTCGGGACGTGAATCAGAATGACACTGAGTCTGTGATACAAATCCTCGCGGAATCCATTATTCTCGATCTCTCTTTTAATGTTTTTATTTGTAGCAGTAATTACCCTCACGTTAACGTGAACATCTTTATCAGATCCTACACGTGAGATCTTGTTTTCCTGAAGGGCCCTTAAGACTTTTGCCTGGGCTGAGAGGCTCATATCACCTATTTCGTCGAGGAAAAGGGTTCCCCCGTTAGCCTGTTCAAATTTGCCTATTCTCTGCTTTATGGCCGATGTGAAAGAGCCTTTTTCGTGTCCAAAAAGTTCACTTTCAATAAGCTCTGAAGGAATAGCCGCGCAATTGACTTCAATGAAAGGGCCCTTTGCCCGGCTGCTCTTTTCATGGATCTGATGGGCGACCAGTTCTTTTCCTGTTCCGTTTGCTCCTGTTATGAGTACCCTGGCTTCGGTGGGCGCAATCCTGTCGATCATGCTTTTGACCTTTAATATGGCTTCCGACTCGCCAACGATCTCATACATCTTACTCACCTTGTTTTTAAGTACCTGAGTCTGGGTGATGAGCGTTGATTTATCCATTGCATTGCGGATAGTGATCAGAAGCCTGTTAAGATCAAGCGGCTTTTCGAGAAAATCGTAAGCTCCTTTTTTTATAGATTCAACTGCTGTATCAATGTTGCCATGTCCTGAGATCATAATAACCGGTGTATCTGATGATGTCTCGGATATGTTCTCAAGGACCTCGATGCCATCCATTTTAGCCATCTTGATATCGCAAAGAACTATATCGTACGAATTTGCGGAAAACATTTCGAGGCCTTTTGGCCCGTCTTCTGCCAGGTCAACCTCATGCTTTTCATACTCCAGTACCTCTTTCAGAGTATTCCTGATTGCTCTTTCATCATCAATTACCAGGATCTTGGACATTTACTTTTGTCTTTTATCTTTTGTCTTATTTTATTCACCACGGATTGCACGGATTAACACGGATTTGCTCTTCGCCCTGTGCCCTGTGCCCTGAGCCATCTTATCCACTGTAGCGAAGCCATTTCCACATCTCTTTCCAGGATGTTTTTTTCCCGTACATAAGTATTCCGGTTCTGTAAACCTTGGCTGCCATCCAGACAAATGATGCAAAAGTCAAAAGCATTAATACCATTGAAACTGCTATCTGCCAGTAAGGAACACCAAAAGGAATACGTGCCATCATTACTATTGGAGCTGTAAGAGGGATAATTGAACACCAGAATGATAGCGAACTTTCAGGATTTTGCATAGTTCCCATTGCTACCATTAGTCCGAGAATAATTGGTATAGTGACTGGAAGCATGAATTGTTGTGTCTCCGTTTCATTATCAACGGCCGACCCAATAGCAGCAAAAACCGAGGCATAGAGGAGGTATCCTGTAATAAAATAGAAGATAAAACAGATTATAATAAGACCCCAGGGCTGATTCATTGCATTATCAAATAGCCTGGTGAATTCGGCAAGCTGAGGTGACACCTCTGTTGTCTGGGTAGTTCCGCTGGCCTGCTGATTCCCCGACATTAAATTTTGGGGCATTGATTGAGAGATCTGCTCAATGCCGGATTTAGGAAGCAATGTTGTCTTTACGACTCCGACAATTCCAACAGTCAGAAAGATCCAGATAAAGAATTGTGTGAGACCCACAAGTGCGATCCCGATGATTTTCCCCATCATAAGTTGTATGGGTTTGACCGAAGAAATAATTACCTCAACTACCCTGCTGGTTTTTTCCTCAATTACACCTCTCATTACCTGCGCACCGAATATGAATACCAGCATATACATGAGAAATCCAAGAATATAGGCGAGTGCCATGGAGATGCCTGTGCTGGTGCCTTGTTCTACACCAGATTCATCAAGCTTTTTAGTCTGAACACTAACGTTTGTCTCGACGTTTTTCATTATATCATCAAGATTTTCAATCTTGTATGCCAGCAGTTTCTGCCGTTCAATCTCCTTTTTAAGGGAGTTCTCAATATATTGCAGAAGGCCGATCGGAGGCTGTTTGCTTGATATGAGATAAACGGCGTTCGGAGTGTTTACAAGTTCGGGTGATATATAGAGAATTCCATAATATCCTGATTTTTCAAAGGTTTTCTTCAGATCCTCAACTTTGGTGTTTTCGAGGTATACAAATTCGGCATCTTTTGTATTTTTAATTACCCCCTTAAAAAGATCGGAGTTGTCCTCAACTACTGCGATCTTTTTAAACTCACCACTCTGGTTCATCATCAGGACAGTAGGAACAACAATTATTGCAGCCATGAGAATGGGGGCAAGAATGGTCATAATTATGAATGATTTTTTTCTTACCCTTGTTATATATTCTCTTTTAATTATTACGGATATCTTGTTCATATTAGGAAAGTTTCGAAGTTATTTGCAGCAAATTAGTTACGGGCTTCAACTACCCTGATAAAAATCTCATTCATTGAAGGCAGGGCAGGGTTAAAGGAGATAATGTTGCCCGATCTCATAAGCGATTGCAGAATATCGTTTGTTGCGATATCGCTGGTTGTCTTTAATCTGAAAATGCTTTTATTATTGTCTGTCTGCTGATTCAGAATATTATAATGGCCATTACCCTGAATTTTCACATTACCGTCAAATACAAGATCATACTCGTTCGCGGCCCATTTGCTCCTGATCTCATGGACGCTGCCTTCAAGAATTGTTTTTGCCTTATCAATAAGAGTGATATTATCACAGAGCTCTTCAACTGATTCCATGCTATGGGTTGAAAAAATAATAGTTGCACCTCTTTCCCTGAGGAAGAGGATCTCTTTCTTGACAATATTCGTGTTCAGCGGATCGAAGCCAGTGAATGGTTCATCAAAAATCAGAAGTTTAGGTTCATGAAGAACTGTTGTTACAAACTGTACCTTCTGCTGCATCCCTTTTGACAGCTCTTCAACTTTCTTTCCCCACCAGTCTATAATATCGAGTTTTTTGAACCAGTATTTCAGGCGCTTCAACGCTTCTGCCCTGGTGAGTCCTTTAAGCTGTGCAAAATAGAGAGCTTGTTCACCCACCTTCATTTTTTTATACAAGCCTCTTTCTTCAGGAAGATAGCCGATAAGCTGAACATCAGAAGGAACAAGTTTTTTCCCGTTAAGGAACAATTCTCCTGAATCTGGTCCTGTAATCTGATTGATGATCCTGATAAGTGTCGTTTTTCCTGCGCCATTCGGACCGAGTAATCCATAAATGCATTGTTCAGGGACTGAAATACTTACTTTATCAAGTGCCAGCGTGTTACCGTATTGTTTAGTGACATTCTTTGCTTCAAAAAGTACCATAAGGAATTGATTTAATATAATTTCATATGAAGTGTAAATATAAAAAAACTCTGTGAAACTCTGTGCTTCTCTGTGAAACTCTGTGTAAGTTCTTTTTTGTTACACGGAGAGCCACAGAGGATCCACAGAGGGCCACAGAGAGCAGAAAGAATAAATTTCAGTTAAATATTATTCAAAATACCCCTTCATTCTTTCGAAAAAGCCTTTATCGTTTTTATCCGGATCGGGAGTGAAGGAGTCAGAATCCTTAAATTTTTCAAAGATCTTCAGCTCATCCTTACTGACATTTTTCGGTATCCACACATTTACATTAACAAGCAGATCACCGCGTCCATATCCATTGACTTCAGGAAGTCCTTTTCCGCGAAGGCGAAGGATCTTGCCCGGTTGAGTGCCGGGTTCTATTTTGATCTTTACATTATTATCGACAGTCGGTACCTCCACATGAGTGCCTAGAACTGCATCTGGTATACTTATGAACAGATTATAGATCAGATCATTACCTTCCCTTATCAGTTCGGGATGTTCTTCTTCATCAATTACAACCAGAAGGTCGCCATTTACTCCGCCTCTCCTGGGGGCATTTCCTTTTCCACTGACGGTCATCTGCATTCCCTTGCCTACACCTGCGGGAATATTGATTTTGATTATTTCTTCCTTCTGTATGACACCTTCACCATAACAGGCGGTACATTTTTTAGTTATTGTTTTACCCTCACCTCCACACGAGGGGCAAACTGAAGTTGTCTGCATCTGACCCAGCATAGTGTTGGTCAGCCTTGTGACATGGCCCGTGCCATGACAGGTTGAACAGGTTGAGATACCCGAAGCGCTGGCTGCTCCGGTACCCCCGCACGTATCGCATATATCGTATTTATTGACTTTTATTTTCTTCTCCGCGCCGGCTGCAATTTCCTGAAGCGTAAGCTTGACTTTAACCCTCAGATTGCTTCCCTTATTAACTCTTCGTGCACGTCTGCCACCACCAAACCCGCCAAATCCACCAAATGCATCGCCGAAAATGTCACCGAAGGAGGAGAAAATGTCATCTACAGTCATTCCCTGTCCTGAGAAGCCACCTCCATTGTTGCCCATTCCGGCATGTCCAAAGCGGTCGTACCGGGCTTTCTTCTCATCATTACTTAAAACTTCATAGGCTTCAGCAGCCTCCTTGAAATTTTCTTCAGATTTTTTATCACCCGGGTTTTTGTCAGGATGATATTTCAATGCCTGTTTCCTGTATGCTTTTTTTATCTCTTCTTTTGTGGCCTCTTTCGATACACCCAGCACTTCATAATAATCTCTTTTTCCCATCCCTTATAATTTTTATATTATTCAGCCACCTTTAAGCTTCCTGATCAATCTTCAGATCTATTCACCAACTATCACTTTAGAAAATCTTAAAACCTTATCCTGTAAATAATAACCTTTTAATACCACATCAATTACTTTTCCTTTTTTTTCATTGTCTTCAACAGGAACTTTTGCAACAGCTTCATGCAGGTCAACATTAAAATTACTGTTCATTGATTCAATTTCTTTTATTCCATTCTGTTTAAGAAAGTCGCTGAACTTCCCGTAAATGAGATTAATACCATCTTTCAATGCAGTACAATCTTCAGAGGAATCCAAATGTTTCAGGGCTCTTTCAAAATCGTCCATAAGAGGAATGATGGCGGCAAGCAGATTTTCACCGGCATATTTAGAAAGGTCCATTTTCTCACGCAATGTTCTCTTCCTGTAATTATCAAATTCTGCAGCAAGACGAACATACCTATCCTGCATTTCTGCCAGTTTTTCTTCTATGGCCTTAACCTCCGGCAACACTTTGTCAGAGCCAGTGACTTCACCTTCTAAACTATCAGATGCATCATCTGTCGATTCACCCGAACCTTTGTATTCAATCTGTTGATCCTTATCTGTATCTGAATTTGCAGTATTTTCTTTATTTTCAGGTGATTTGTCGGTATTATTATTTTTCACATCTAAATGGTCTTTCATTTTCTTTTTCATCATCACAAACAGTATTTCAATTATATAACATAATTTAACAAATTACCTGCCAACCCATTTAAATTGACAAATTGGCAGGGGATAAACGGCGTAAGGTGCTTCAATGGAAGGATCGGATCAGTAGCAGTGGATTGCTTCGTCTCCGCCAACTGGCGGATTCCCGCAATGACCGTATAATTTATTAGATTTGTTATGATACTAAAACTAATCAATCTTGTTTGTACCGTCATTGCGAGCGAAGCGAAGCAACCTTATACTCCCATCCTGGATCAGACTCTTTGAATATCGGCTCCAAGGGCATTCAGCCGTTTATCAATATTCTGATATCCCCGGTCGATCTGTTCAATATTGTGAATGACACTCTTGCCCTCTGCCGAGAGGGCTGCTATCAATAACGCGACTCCTGCTCTGATATCAGGTGATGTCATTACAGTGCCTTTCAGCCTGATCATTTTGTCCTGACCGATCACGGTAGCCCTGTGTGGATCACAAAGTATTATCTGTGCACCCATATCAATCAGCTTATCCACAAAAAAGAGACGACTCTCGAACATTTTCTGATGGATAAGAACTGCACCTTTTGCCTGGGTTGCAGTAACAAGGAATACACTTAACAAGTCGGGAGTGAGCCCCGGCCAGATAGCATCCGATATTGTCATTATCGATCCGTCGATGAAAGTTTCTATTTCATAATGTTTCTGACAGGGGATGTAAATATCATCATCCCTGCGCTCGAGGTTGATCCCCAGTCTCCGGAAAGAAGCGGGAATAATTCCGAGGTTGTCAAATGAAGTGTTTTTGATGGTAATCTCTGATTCTGTAATTGCAGCCAATCCTATAAATGATCCGATTTCGATCATATCAGGAAGGATAGTATGAACGCATCCAGTCAGGACTTTTACTCCATCGATGTGAAGCAGGTTTGAACCAATACCATCAATTTTTGCACCCATTGAAACCAGCATCCTGCAAAGTTGCTGGACATAAGGTTCACAAGCTGCATTATATATTGTTGTTCGGCCCATGGCATGAACAGCAGCCATGATGATATTTGCAGTACCGGTAACGGAAGCTTCGTCGAGGTGCATATATGTACCTGTTAATGAAGGAGCTTCAACTTTGAAAAACGGATCACTTGAGTCGAATTCAAATTTTGCGCCAAGTTTCTGGAAGCCTGTAAAATGCGTATCGACCCGGCGTCGTCCGATTTTATCGCCACCTGGTTTCGGAATGAAAGCTTTTCCATAGCGGGCCAGCAGAGGGCCCACAATCATTATTGAGCCTCTTAAGCTGGAGCTCTGTGCCCTGAACTCACTTGTCTGCAGATAATTAAGATCTACTTCTATGGCTTCAAAGCTTGCAACTGATCGGGATTCTCTTGTAACTTTAACACCCATGCAGCTGATAAGCTCTATCAGCATATTTACATCACTTATATCGGGAATATTCCTGATAGTGACCTTTTCAGAAGTAAGGAGAGTTGCACAGATTACCTGTAAAGCTTCATTTTTGGCTCCCTGAGGTATAATTTCTCCTTTGAGCGGTTTACCTCCCTGAACAATAAAAGTACCCATTAATGTCTGCTGTGTCCTTTTTTCTTAATGAACGGTTTATTCTGTTGTTTTCCATGAGGTTTACCCTGCTGAGGCTTTCTCTTTACCGGCGGCATGAGCTCTCTTACTTCGAGGATCCTTACGCCCTCCGTCATCTTTAATTTCCCGGCAGATAATAATTTCATGTCGCCAATTATCACCTCGTCAGCTACCTGACCTCTGTTCCAGGTAATATATGATTTCTTCATCTGATTGACAATCAGTGTTGTAAAGTATTCCTTTTCGGGTCCTTCCTCCAATTCACTGGCTGCATCGATCATAAGCTCTATAATACGGCCATAATGGAGAAACCTAATATCACCCTGCTTGTAAGGTACCTGCTTTGGTTTTTCAACGAACTTTGATGGTTCAGGCACTGTATATGGCGAATCAATATCCAGCTCAAAACTGGCAATAAGAGCAAGATGATCCCAAAGTTTATGTTTAAAATCACCAACATCCCTGAGGTGAGGGTTAAGGTTACCCATTATTGAGATAATTGTCCTTGCGGCCCTGTTTCGCTCGACTCTGTCCTCAATAGTCTTGATATGATCCACCATCTTCTGAACATTCCTTCCATATTCAGGCAGCGCCATTCTTTTCCTCTGGGTATTATAATCGTAATTCATTATGCTCATTTTATTTTATGCAAAGCTAGTAATTAATAACAAATTCCCGATAGAATGCTGACTCATAAAATAGTAAAGATAGGGTCAGTCAAAATTTTGAACTGACTTTATCTTTTTCTTATCCTTACCTTATTACCTTTGGTCGTTAATAAATCATTATAACAACGTCATGAAGATAATATTATCTGTGTTTGTTTTTTCCCTTTCCTTTTTTTCAGTTCAAGGCAAAGACGGATATAAACGGAATCCATTTATTGATATAATCCACTATGATTTCTCTATCTCAGTAAGTGATACAAGCAATGTCATTTATGGTAACTGCAAAATAGCCGTAAATTTTATCGGAACCGTCAGTACACTTGAGTTTGACCTTAAAAACAAAGGGACAGGCGATAAAGGAATGGTTGTCCAGAATGTGACATTTGATAAGGGGTCAGTTAAATGGAATCATTCAGACAATAAAATAGTAATCACCCCGGATGAATCAATAAAGGCAGGATCCACCGGTGTTTTCAGCATTGATTACTCAGGTATCCCTGCAGACGGCTTGATAATATCGGATAATAAATACGGTGAAAGATCATTTTTTGCAGACAACTGGCCCGACAGGGCGCGCAACTGGATCCCTTGCATTGATCATCCGTATGATAAAGCAACAGTGGATTTTATTGTTACTTCACCCGATCATTATGAAGTAGTCGGAAGTGGCCACCTGGTCGAAGAAAGCTGCATGCCCCGGCATACAAAACTAACTCACTGGAGTGAAGATGTTCCTCTGCCCACAAAAGTAATGGCAATTGGAATTGCTTCATTTGCAGCAAAGCTTGAGGGCAATGTCAATGATATACCCGTCTGGAGCTGGGTGTTCACCGAAAACAGAAAAGAAGGCTTTTATGATTATTCAGTTGCAGTTAAACCGCTTGCTTTTTATAGCCAGTTGATTGGCCCGTACCCTTATGAAAAACTGGCCAATGTACAATCCAAAACCATATTCGGAGGCCTGGAAAACGCGAGCTGCATATTTTATGCAGAGAATTCTGTTACCGGTAAGGGTAAAGCAGAGGATCTTATGGCACATGAAATTGCACATCAATGGTTTGGGAATTCAGTTACTGAAAATGACTGGCATCATATATGGTTAAGTGAGGGATTTGCAACATATCTTACAGCCGTTTATCTGGAAAAAATATATGGCAAGGAAAAATTAGACGAGACAATGAAATCGGCCCGGGATAGAGTCATTAGATCTTATTTAATATCACCCAGACCTGTAGTAGATACAACAGTTACCGATCTGATGAAGTTGTTAAATGCTAATTCATACCAGAAAGGTGCATGGGTGCTTCATATGCTGAGACGCGAACTGGGGGATGATCTTTTCTGGAAGGGGATGAGACTTTTTTATGAAGAATATAAGAATAAAAATGCTCTCACTACAGATTTTCAGCAGGTTATGGAGAAAGTAAGTAACAACGACCTCGGACAATTCTTTAATCAGTGGGTTTATGTTCCGGGTCAGCCGGATTTAAAAATAACCACGAAGCCTTCAGAAAGAAGAGGTTTTACCGATCTGACAATTGAACAGACGCAGGATTATCTGTTTAGTTTTGAAATTGAGCTGGAGTTAAAAAATCAACAAGGGTCCAGGCTGGTCAAGATCCCTGTATCAAAAAGAATTACAACAGAGACCATCGGCATTGATAATATTACGGAGGTTAACCCCGATCCGAACATAAACCTTTTGTACAGGATTGTCCCTGATCTGAGTAAAAAAGAAAATCAGGTCTATAGCCCGAGAAATTGAATGGCAAGGCCGGTAAAGAAGATCAAAGCGCCGGCAATAAGATGGCTGTATTTCTCAACTGGTTTCAGGTTGATCTTATTCAGTCCTAAATTAAAAGCCAGAACTATCAGCATCATTGTACTAATAGTTGTAAGGGAAAACAGGACTGCAACTATCACTGCTCCGTGAAAATTGTTTCTTGATGCCGGATACATTACCAGAGGAATCAACGGTTCACAAGGTCCAAAAACAAATATGAGGAATAGTACCCATGGAGTTGTTTTAAATTCCTCTTCTTCATGAATATGAGAGTGCTCACTATGATGATCATGTTCATGGACATGTTTCTCACCGCTGAAATGAAAATGTGAATGAGTATGCTTCCTCTTTTTAATCAGGTTTCTGATACTTATTATCATATAGACCAGTCCAAAGGCAATAAACAGCCACGCTGCTATATTTCCCCGGAATGACTCAACTGAAGCCAGCTTTGTCACTGAAATCCCGACAGCAATTCCGACCAGACCGAGAATGACTGAGCTGAGAACATGTCCGACGCCACAGACAAATGTTATGATCATAGTCTTTCTCCGCGACCATTTCTTTGCCTGGCTGAGTACAATGAACGGCAGGTAATGATCGGGGCCCAGCACGGTATGAAGGAAACCTATGGAGATTGCAGTAATGGAAAGTATTGCAAGTGAATTATTCATCTGTTAAGATTCTGCTTAATTTGTTAATGATAATTCATTGTGCAATTATATTTATAAAAAGTGAGATAATTAATTTATTAAGCTTTAAAAAATTGAAATCCATTAACCGCAAAGGTCGCAAAGTTTTTAAACCCAAGGTCGCAAAGAGATAAATAAGGTATTCTTTACTTTGCGTACTTAGCGTTTTTACCCACCGTAGATTTCTTTGACCAACGAAGCTTTAGCCAAGTCGTAAGAAAAGTGAGCTTTGCGTTCTTTGCGGTTAAATTTATTTTTTAATTGTTTAATACCCACGAATTTCCATTAAAAACATACTCCTTGATATTTATGTTTTGTTCATAAAGCAGTTTCCTGGAATCGCTGATGAACTTTTTCATGAGCTGGAATGCTTCAGGCTTGTCGAAAAATTCAGGCCTGTTTTCAAATTCTGAACAAGGAAGGATGTAGAATTTTTTCCTGTATCTCACAATTGGAGTGTAAACCCATGTAAGGTAATAACCTGCATTTGAAATGTGAAATTTATTGCTGTTTCTTGTAAGCTCAACTTTTACCATTGACCCTCCGTCGGTTTTTGGTTTTCTCTGATTCGATACAAAATTACCAAGGGAGTAAATTACCAGATCATTTACCGTGGTGTCCTTTTTGTTCCAGACCATTTTCTGTATAACATGTGGATGAGATCCTATGACCAGATCAACTCCTAAAGTATGAAAATATTCTGCAAGGTCGGTCTGGCTCTTAGACGGAATTGTATCATATTCCGTACCCCAGTGCAAAAACAGTATAATAATATCTGCCTTCTTATCTTTAGCCTTCTTTACATCCCTGGCAATCAATTCTTTATCGAGCATGTTAACAATAACAGGCTGAGGCACGATGATTCCATTTGTACTGAAAGTATAATTAAGCAGGGCGATAGATGTTCCATTTTTCCTTATCATGAGTGGAGTAAGACTATCACGGGAGGCTGCGCTGAGGAACGTTCCGGTATGCGGTATTCCCAGGCTGTCAAGCCGGTTGATAGTATTAATAATTCCATTCTTTCCTCTGTCCGCTGCATGATTATTAGCTGTTACTAAACAATCGATACCTGCGTTTTTGCATGCTACCGCAAGTGTCGCCGGTGAACTGAATTGGGGATACCCCATGTAGGGAGGTCCGCCTAAAGTGACTTCAAAATTTGCAATAGAGATATCGGCTGCTGATATTACCGGCTTAATATATTGAAATACGTCATCATAATTATACTCATGCGTCTCCCTGTTCTCTGCTGACCAGATCTGTTCGTCATGACCCATAATATCTCCGATAAAAAGAAGGGATATTTTATCCTCAACCGTTTGATTGACCTGAACTTGTCCATTTATTGGACAGATGAGTGAGATAAAAAGAGTAAGAAATATAAATGTCCTGAAATTAAAAGAGATGCGATTCATAAGTCCTCAGTTACAAAGTTGCAGATAATCAGATATAATTTCATTCTTTACATCTGACTGTTCAAAGATACGTTAAATTGCAAGTGGGTTTGAATCCGGAATGATTAAAACTTATCTTTCCGATGTTTTATGGCAATAATTAATTATGAATTGTTTGTTTATTTTGGGTGTTGCATAAACAATTGCAAAATATTAACGGAAAGATCAGGATCAGAAGAGTGAGAAAAATTATCAGGATCATATGGCCATTTTGTCTTTCTGCACTGGTATTTCTATGTGTCAGGTTCGCCTCCGGGAACAGTGGATTTGTCGAGCATTATTATTCGGAGGGAATCTATCCTCTTATCGCAAAATCGTTTTCAGCGTTTAGCAGGCTCATTCCCTTTTCATTATGGGATTGTTTTTGGATAGTTATTATAATACTGGTATTCACCGGCCTGGTACTTGTTGTGATCAGAAAAATAAAAATTGGCTGGTTTTTGTTGCGAATCCTCCAGACTGTTGCACTGCTCTATTCGTTGTTTTACATTGTCTGGGGCTTTAACTATTTCAGACCACGGATTGAAACCAGGTTCGGCTGGAAGATTCCGAAAGCTGATGAAATATTTTTCTCGTCAATACTCGATTCCATAATTACTGAAACAAATCGCAACTACATTTCTCTGTCACGATCGGAGTACCCCCTGATTGATAAACTTGTAGAGGATTCATACCGGAGGCACAGTTCAGAAGTAGGGATAAGTTATCCAAATGGCACACGTCGGCCAAAAACGATGCTTTTCAGCTCGTTATACAGTAAAATGGGATTAAGCGGGTACTTTGGACCATTTTTCAATGAAATTCATTTGAATTACTATCTTCTTCCCATGGATTATCCTTTCGTCCTCGCTCATGAAAAAGCTCATCAGTTTGGGATCACCAGCGAGGCAGAGGCTAATTTTACTGCATTTGTAATTTGCGTAAGATCGGATGACCAGCGGCTGAGGTACTCGGGATATCTGTCATTGCTTCTCTATTTTCTCAGGGATGCATCTCATATGGCGGGTTATAAAGATTTCAGAAACAAGGTGGATAAGAATGTGATCAGCGACATACGATACAGACAGAAGTATTATCAGGACATGGAAAACCAAAAGTTTTCGGAGATCCAGTCTGAAGCAAATGACGTTTACCTGAAAGCTAATAAGATTAAAAAAGGTGTTAAAAATTATAATGAGGTAGTCTCACTTGTGTTAGACTGGTACTATAATTCTAGTTCGGACTGAAAGCAAAAGGCAGTTCGTAATATGGCACACTTAAAATTATTCTCTCCCGCAAGTTCTTAAAATCTTAATAATTATTAACTTTGGCGGCTCTATTTTAAATGCCCTGATATAAATCCAGGGGATATTCATGAGAGGAAAAGAACATCATCTTGATATTAAGAAACTATCTTTTGCGGGCCTGATAATCACTCTGGGGGTAGTTTATGGTGATCTGGGGACAAGCCCTCTTTATACAATGAGAGCAATTCTGCTCGCAGGCAAAGCCAACGTAAATGAACTTTTAATCTATGGATCATTATCGTGTATATTCTGGACCCTCACACTTCAGACCACAATAAAATATATCCTGATAACCCTCCGTGCCGATAATAACGGTGAGGGTGGGATCTTTGCACTCTTTGCCCTGATAAAGAGAAAATCGGGATGGGCGGCAGCACTTACAATGATCGGTGGTGCAGCTTTGCTTGCAGATGGAGTTATAACGCCTTCCATCACAGTGACTTCAGCTATTGAAGGGTTAAGGCTATTCAACACTGATATTCCTGTCATTCCTATTGTCCTGGTAATATTCGGAGCCTTATTCTTCATACAGCAATTCGGGACTAATTTCGTAGGAGGATCATTTGGTCCGATAATGGTTGTCTGGTTTTCGATGTTAGGAATTATGGGTTTCTCGCAACTTATATATTATCCCGACATTCTCCGTGCTGTCAATCCAGTATATGCCATAAGGTTCCTGAGTGATTATCCCGGTGGTTTTATTCTGCTGGGAGCTGTTTTTTTGTGCACTACAGGAGCTGAAGCGCTCTATTCTGACCTCGGCCATTGCGGAAGAGCCAACATCAGAGTTTCATGGATATTTGTGAAGATAACCCTGTTGCTGAACTATTTCGGACAGGGAGCTTGGGTTATGATGAACAATGCAGCCGGTGCGGATTTAAATCCATTTTACGCAATTATGCCAAAATGGTTCCTTCTGCCGGGGATTCTGATATCCACTGCAGCGGCAATAATTGCCAGCCAGGCATTGATAAGTGGTTCTTATACCCTTCTAAGTGAAGCAGTCTCCCTTAATTTCTGGCCCAAGATCAGGATCTTGCATCCTACATTTATTCAAGGACAGGTTTATCTGCCATTTGTCAACTGGTTCCTGTGGATAACGTGCAGCCTGGTAGTATTCTTCTTCAAGGAATCTGCAAATATGGAAGCTGCCTATGGGCTTGCAATCACGATAACTATGATAATGACAACATTATTATTGTCATATTATTCCTACCAGAGAGGATGGAACCACAGGCTGGTATTTTTAATGCTCACTGTATATCTTACAATTGAAGGAAGCTTTTTAATTGCTAACCTTCACAAGTTCAGATATGGAGGCTGGTTCACCCTGTTGCTGGCATCATTCTATTTCGTAATAATGTTCGGATGGTACTTCGGGAGGAAACTGAAAAACCGCTATGTTACTTTCACGGACCTCTACAAATATATCGATCTCTTTAAAGACTTGTCAAAAGATAATTCGGTTCCGAAAACGGCTACCAACCTTGTTTATATTATCAAGGCCAACAGGCCCGATCAGGTGGAATCAAAAGTGATATATTCAATATTTCAGAAACAACCCAAACGGGCAGATACTTATTGGCTCCTCCATGTTGACAGGATCGATGAGCCTGACAGGATCGATTACCAGGTCAACCAGATAATCCCTGGAGTGCTTATCAGGGTAGATTTTCACATCGGATTCAAAGTTGAACCCAAAATAAACCTCTATTTCAAGGAGGTGCTGGAAGATATGCTTGCTGCCGGTGAAATAAAACTCGAGAGCACTTTCGATTCGCTTAAAAAACACTCCATGCCTGCCGATTTTAAATATGTTCTCATTGACAGGATTATGCCTAATGACTATAAGCTCTCAGGCATGGAAAATATAACACTCGCACTTCACAGCCTGTCAAGATTATTATGTATTTCCGATGTAAAAGCCCTGCAACTTGATTCTGCAAATACTATTGAGGAAAGGGTTCCTATCACTATCGATCAGCCCGTTGAAACCAGGATCAGCAGGTTAAAATAAACCTCAACCGGAATTGCACAGGATTCGGATTATGATTATTTTGCCCTGTCAATCTTGTAATTGCTTCTGATCGATGAACGCAATGCCATTTGTAATAGGCACCATTGCCGTATTTGTAATAGCTTACAGGCTTTATTTCAGTTTTGTAGCTGCCAGGGTTGCTGTGAGAAATGATCTTACCGTAACACCTGCAAACCGCTTATACGATGGCCAGAATTACTATCCTATGAACAAATGGGTATTGTTCGGGCATCATTTTGCCGCTATTGCCGGCGCGGGACCATTAGTTGGACCAGTACTGGCAGCTCAGTTCGGCTTCATGCCAGGGTTTCTATGGATGCTTATCGGTGCCGTGATGGCCGGCGCTGTCCATGATTATGTTATACTTACAGCTTCAGTACAGCATGACGGGCAATCTCTTGCTGCTATAGCACGGGAAGAGATAAACAAAGTGAGCGGTATTACAACAACTTTTGCAATAATTCTGATCCTGGTTGTTGCCATGGCAGGTCTGGGCCTGGTAGTTATAAATGCACTTTCCGAAAGCTCCTGGGGAACTTTCACAATAGCTTCCACAATTCCTATTGCCCTGATAATGGGAATATGGATGTTCAGGATCAGGAAAGGAAAGACACTTGAAGCTACAATATTTGGCGTTATTATGCTGGTGCTTGCTGTTATTGTTGGCAGATATATACCTGATTCCCAATTTGCTTCAATGTTCACATTCAATCACCGTACGCTCACGATCCTTCTGGCTGCTTATGGGTTTCTTGCTTCTGTCCTTCCTGTATGGCTATTACTTTCACCACGGGATTATCTGAGTTCAATAATGAAAATATCTGTGATTGGTCTGCTTGCAATAGGATTAATAATCGTGGCTCCTGAAATAAAAATGCCTGCATTTACTGAGTTTGGAAAAGGAGGAGGGCCCATTATCCCTGGCAGATTATTCCCTTATCTTTTTATCACTATTGCCTGTGGTGCCATTTCAGGCTTTCACTCCCTGGTCAGTTCAGGGACTACTCCAAAAATGATTATGAAGGAAGCTGATATAAAGACTATTGCAGTAGGTGCCATGCTTACCGAAGGAGTGGTAAGTATTATGGCCCTGATAGCTGCTACCAGTCTTCTGCCTCTAGATTACTTCCAGATTAATGTGCCTGTTGAGAAGTTACAGGCAATCCTTCCCAAACTTCATGCAATGGGATTTACAGAGTCAAACCTCAGTCAGCTTTCAGCAAGCGTAGGTGAAAAAATTGCCGGACGTACAGGAGGCGCTGTATCATTAGGTGTAGGCATGGCGTATATATTCTCGTCAATACCTGGCATGCAACATCTGATGTCGTACTGGTATCATTTCGCAATAATGTTCGAAGCTTTATTCATCCTTACAACAATAGATGCCGGAACACGAATTGGCAGGTTCCTCTTGCAGGAAGCTTTTGGCAAAATTTATAAGCCATTCCAGAAAACAAACTGGTTACCCGGGAATCTATTCACAAGCGCCCTTATTGTTTTTGCGTGGGCATATTTTATTTATACCGGAACTGTTTCGACAATCTGGCCGATGTTTGGAACGGCAAATCAACTGCTTGCGACAATAGCTCTTACAGTTGGCACATCTTTCATAATTAACAGGGGAAGAATTAAATATGCATGGGTCACAATGTTGCCAATGGTTTTTGTCGGAGTTACGACAATGACTGCAGCATTTTTAAATATTAAAAACATCTATGTCCCTCAGGTAGAAGCATCGGAAACACTTATTCCGGGTCTGATAAATCTAATATTGACCTTAGCAATAATGATCTGTGTTTTGATAATTTTTTATAATGCAGTTCCGAAGTGGATAGAAGCCTATAGAAACCATGTTGCGGAAAATTCACACTAAGATCAATGGGGCGGGGAACTTTGTGAGATAAAATTATCAAACAGGTGTGATACGTGAATTTGTCCCTCCAAGTATTATCTCTTCCGAATTCATCAGCAAGTCGACATATTGCGCTCTTTTATAAACGAATGGATTATTCGTAAGCTTGTTTTTTGACAATTTGCCTCTGAACTCTTCAATACTTTTATAGTTCTTGGTTTCCATCCATTTCTCCAGCTCCTTTGTGATATTCCTGATCTGCGTCAGCCCATTCTTATAAACTGTACTCACAACCTGTACACAGGTTGCTCCGGACAATAGCAACTTGATTACATCTTCACCGTTGAATATTCCGTGGCTGCTGCAGATATCTGCTTTTATGTTATCATATAATAATCCAGCATATCTCAGTGATTTTTTATAATCACCGTCATTACTAAGTTGTTGAGATTTAATATGTTCCTCAGTGACTACATCAATATCGGGTTGAAAAAAAGAATTAAACAGGACAAAAGCATTTGCTCCCGCTTTGTCAAGTTTTGTAATAAAATTCAGGACATTAGAATAGTCTGAACTTAATTTCACGCTTATCGGAATTGAAATAGTTTGTCTGATCTCTTTAAGAGTATTGATCTGTGCATCTTCGATATCTTTAGCGTTCTTTTCAAAATCCAAAGGGATCTGGTAAAAATTAAGTTCTATTCCGTCAACTCCCGTTTCGCTTAAAAGTTTGGCATACCTGATCCAGGAATCATCTCTGATTGCATTCAGGCTGGCTATCAGAGGAATAGATAAGCTCTCCCTGGCTTTCCTGAGATTAAGAAGGTGCTCTTCAGGTCCTGCATGTTCAATATTCGGATGAATCTGAACCATTTCCGCATGAAGATCATTGAATTCGTTAAGCCTTTCATCCAACTGGAAGCTCTCAAGCTGAATCTGTTCCTCAAAAAGAGATTTGTAAACAATTGCTCCGGCTCCCTGTTCTTCAGCTTTCTTAAGATTATCCAGATCTGAGACGAGATTTGAAGCGCCTAAAATAATGGGGTTATTAAGCTCGATCCCCATGTAGCTTGTTTTAAGTTTGTTCATATATGCATTTTTAGAATTTTATTCTTCAACGTAATCCTCATCCAGATCGTTATGATCGTCTCCGCCCAGACTATAATAGTTATTCTCTTCATCTTCACTTCCGGTAAACTCCAGATCATCATCGAGTTCTGAACCCGGAATATCGAGATCATCGCCAGTCATGTCTTCATCGAAATCCTTCTCGTTATTCCTGCCGGGTTTATATAATTCAAATGAGTCCATGATATTAAATGGATCCTCGGGATCAATATTTTTTTCTTTCTGAAATTTACCATATATATCCTCATTCTCCGAATACGGAGGGTAACCTTCCATATAATCTTCCTCGGGGGTGTCTTCGTCGGAACGGCGCTTCTTAGGTTTTCCGGGTTTATCTTTCATCTAAATAGTTATCAAAAAATCTCTTACCTCAGATACATTAATTGAATAGGACCTTCTTAAAGAAACTCAGATACCAGTGATCAGAGTTGTATGATTAAACAAATTCATAACTTTTATTGTTCATTGTTAAATCAGATGATCATAGCCAATATGGATTGTTGACAGGCTTTGTGAGATTCCGTTTATTGTTATAATTATTTTGTTAAACTTTAAAAATCACATATATTTAAGACTGTTTTTTAAAATATAAAAACAGAGTAATAATTTACGTTCGACACTCCATAATTTATGCTGTTGGTACAAAGTATTACTTTCTGGCCCTTTATAGTTTTCGCGTTTATAGTAATTTCCGTTATTGGAGTAATGATCGGTCTTTCGTATGTCCTGGGTGAGCGGCACAACGAAAAAACAACTGATGCCCCATATGAATCCGGGATACCGGCTACCGGTGATGCGCGACTACGGTTTTCTTCAGGTTTTTATATTATTGCCATGTTCTTCGTCATTTTCGACCTTGATGCTGCTTTCATTATGCTGTGGGCAGTATCATTCCGCGAACTTGGACTCGCCGGTTATATCGGAATCGTAATATTCATTGGATTGCTCGTAGTCCTTTTGATATATGAACTCAGCATCGGGGCCCTTGACTTTGGGCCAAACGGGAAAAGAATATTGAAATATAAGAACAGGATTAACGAAGATCTCTGATGACAAGCAAAAATGACAGGTTTCCCGGAGCGGGAAAAGGTATCGCTGAGGATGAAATTGCCAGATCGGTCTTACTTGGCAGACTGGATGATATGGTTGCCTGGGGAAGAAAAAACTCAATCTGGCCATTTAATTTTGGTCTGTCGTGTTGTTTCGTTGAGATGGCGACTGCACTCACCAGCCGGTACGATATTGCACGGTTCGGGGGAGAAGTGATCCGTGGCACACCCCGCGAAGCAGATGTAATGGTCATTGCCGGGACAGTGTTTCTTAAGATGGCTCCTATAATTCAAAGATTGTATGAACAGATGATGGCTCCAAGGTGGGTCATCTCAATGGGCTCGTGTGCAAATTCAGGCGGGATGTACGACATCTACAGTGTCGTTCAGGGTGTTGACAAATTTCTGCCTGTCGATGTCTACGTCTCAGGTTGTCCTCCGCGTCCTGATGCATTTCTTGAAGGGCTCCTTTTACTGAGGGAATCGATTGGAAAAGAGGAGCGTCCTCTCAGTTGGGTTATAGGTCCGCAGGGAATTCACAAAGCAGAGAAGATCTCGATGCGCGACAAAAAAATGGAGGAAAGATCAAAAATGGGCACTATCAGACCAATGAATGAAATTTAATACCGATATCAGCTTTCCAGGGATAGTATGAGCAGTGACAATCAAAATATCATTTCAGAATTAGGAATTAAATTTGGTGAAAATGTTATCGTGCATCAGCAACGGACTAAAGATGACATTCCTACAATTTGGATCGAAAGAAATAGCCTGGCTTTTGTATTGGAATATCTGAAGAACGTTATTTCTCTCCCTTTCAAAATGCTTTACGATCTGACTGGCATAGATGAACGGACCCGGACTAAACGCGATGGCCAGCCTGCAAGTGACTTTACTGTCGTGTACCACCTTACTTCATTTGAAAGAAATCAGGATATCAGGTTAAAAGTTGCTCTCAAAGAGGAGGATTTAAATATTCCGAGTATAACAAATGTGTGGGAATCAGCAAATTGGTATGAACGTGAAGTGTTCGATATGTTTGGCATTAACTTTACCGGACATCCGAGGCTTACAAGGATACTCATGCCGAAGTCGTGGAGGGGATATCCTTTAAGAAAAGACCATGCTGCCAGGGCTACAGATCTTGATCCTTTTGTTTTGACGGATATTCTCAGGGAAGAAGAAGATGCAGACCTTAAGTTCAATCCTGAAGAATATGGATTGGATACCAAAAGCGAAGATAGTGATTTCATGTTTCTTAATATCGGACCCCAGCATCCTGGGACCCATGGTCTGTTGAGGCTTATCGTTCAGCTCAACGGAGAAGATATAGTGAATATAATACCTGATATTGGCTTTCATCACCGTGGGGCCGAGAAAATGGGAGAACGACAATCGTGGCATACCTTTATACCTTATACTGATCGTATTGATTACCTGGGCGGGGTAATGAATAATCTGGCTTACCTTCTATCGGTTGAAAAATTAGCAGGTATTGAACTTCCCGAAAGAGCACAGGTAATCCGTATCATGATGAGCGAACTGTTCCGGATTGCAAGCCACCTGGTGTGGCTGGGCACATTTGCACAGGATATGGGACAAATGTCTCCGGTTTTCTACGCCTTCAACGACAGGGAGAGGATATTTGATATAGTTATTGCAATTACAGGAGGTCGTATGCATCCGTCGTGGTTCAGGATCGGTGGCGTAGCCCATGATCTCCCCGACGGCTGGGAAAAGCTTATGCAGAATTTTGTTAATTACCTGCCGAAAAGACTTAAAGAATTTGATAATGCTGTTATAAAAAACAGGATCTTTAAAGCACGTACATTAGGGATAGGAGTCTATACAGCTAAGGAGGCTATCGAGTGGGGATTAACAGGTTCCGGCCTCAGGGCAACAGGTTATGACTGGGATTACAGAAAGAAAAGACCTTATTCAGGTATCGATAAATTTGAATTTGATGTTCCACTTGGGAAAAACGGTGACTGCTACGACAGGGCACTTGTTCGGATGGAAGAGATGCGCCAGAGTCTGAGAATCATTCAGCAGTGCATTAATAATATGCCTGCCGGTCATTATAAGTCAGATCACCCCCTTGCAACACCACCAAGAAAAGACAAAACAATGACAGATATTGAAACGCTGATAAATCATTTTGTGGGCGTTGCATGGGGACCTGTAATACCTGCAGGGGAGGCAATGGTCCCTATTGAAGCCGCCAAGGGAAGCAACGGTTATTATCTTATAAGTGATGGCAGTACATCATCGTACCGTTCAAGGATAAGGACTCCGTCGTTCCCTCATATACAGATGTTGCCGTTTATTACAAGAGGATATACGATCCCTGATCTTCTGGCAATACTGGGGGCATTGGATTTTGTATTAGCTGATCTGGATAGGTAAGGAGAAAGGGAGAATATTTCTATTTATTTAAACATATTTCGAATTTATGATTTACCATGCTGACTGAAGAAGAAATAAAGGAGATAGAGGAAGAGGTAAAACAGTACCCGTACCCGGAGGTTGCATGCATAGATGCTTTAAAAATAGTTCAGCATCACCGTGGCTGGGTGTCTGATGAATCCGTAAAGGATATTGCACAGCTCCTTAAAATTTCAAATGAGGAAGTTGATGGCGTGGCTACGTTCTATAGCAGGATCTATCGGAGACCTGTAGGCAGAAATGTAATACTTATCTGTGACAGTGTAAGTTGCATGATCATGGGATATGAATCACTGTATGAGTACATTTCAAGGAAGCTTAATATCAATTTCGGTGGGACCACATCTGACGGACGGTTCACCCTTCTCCCGATATCATGTCTTGGAGATTGCGATAATGCTCCTGCCATGATGGTAAATGAGGATCACTACAACAGGCTGAGTATTGAAATGATAGATGAACTCCTGGGCCGTTATAAATAGTCAAGAATGGAAAGACCTCTAACACAGCATATAAAACCGGGCACTCCTGCTTTAAGTCTTGAAAATTACAGGAAGACAGGAGGCTATGACAGTCTCCGTGAAGCATTGAAAAAAATGGCGCCTGGTGAAATAACCAGTCTTGTAAAGGATTCAAATTTACTAGGACGTGGCGGAGCCGGCTTTCCAACCGGTGTAAAATGGAGTCTTGTGCCTATGGATCCTGATAAAACCAGGACTAAATACCTCATCTGTAATGCTGATGAGATGGAACCCGGGACTTTTAAAGACCGGTATCTCCTGGAAGGGAATCCGCATCAGCTCATTGAAGGAATGATCATTTCAGCATATGCCATCCAGGCTGAAAAAGCATATATCTTTCTTCGCTGGGCATATAAAAAAGCTGAAGCCGGTCTGCGGAAAGCAATAAATGAAGCATATAAAGCAGGTTATCTGGGCAAAAATATTCTTGGCTCCGGATTTAATCTTGATCTCTATGTCCATTCAAGTGCAGGCAGGTACATGTGTGGCGAAGAGACAGCTTTGCTGAATTCACTTGAAGGCAAAAGAGCCATACCACGCACAAAACCACCATTCCCGGCTATCAGCGGTCTTTTTGGAAGACCAACTGTAGTGAACAATGTCGAAACACTTGTGTGGATCTCACATATTGTGGAGAATGGGGCAGACTGGTTCAAAGGATTAAGCCTTACCGGTACAGGTGGAACCAAACTCTATGGGGTGAGCGGCAAAGTGAAAAATCCCGGAACATGGGAGCTGCCACTGGGAATAACCATGAGGGAACTGCTTGAAGAACATGCCGGCGGAATGATCGCGGGGCATAAGTTCAGAGGTGCCTTGCCGGGAGGAGCTTCAACAGACTTTCTGGTTGAAGAACATCTCGATGTTAAAATGGACTTTAAGACCGTAACCGCTGCAGGTAGCAGGCTTGGCACAGGTACAATGATAGTGCTCGACGATAAAACCTGTCCAGTTGCATTTGTTCATAATGTGGAAAAATTCTTTGCTCTGGAAAGCTGCGGCTGGTGTACTCCCTGCCGTGAAGGACTTCCATGGGTTGAAAAGATGCTGGCTTCAATTGAAGCGGGAACAGGTAAACCCGAGTATATTGATCTTCTGAATTTCAATGCAAAATATATGGGACCAGGTAATACATTCTGTGCTCATGCTCCCGGTGCAGCGGAACCCTTGCAGAGTGGACTTAAATATTTTCATGACGATTTTGTAAAGCATATTACTGACAAAAAATGTCCATGGAGGTAAAAATGGTAAAGATCAGGATAGACGGAAAGGACTATGAAGCAAAAACTGAGAAGAATCTTCTCGAGACATGTCTATCGATTGGGATTGACATTCCGCATTTTTGTTTCCATCCTGCTCTTGGTTCAGTTGGTGCCTGCAGGCTGTGTGCTGTTAAGAAGTTCATGAACAAGGATGACAGGAAGGGTCGCCTGGTTATGTCCTGCATGGAGCCGGTAACTGAAGGTCTCATTGTTTCAGTAGATGATCCTGATGCAAAAGCGTTCAGAGCCTCAGTTCTGGAAAGTCTGATGACCAATCACCCTCACGATTGTCCGGTTTGTGATGAAGGTGGTGAGTGCCACTTACAGGATATGACAATCATGACAGGCCATACATACAGGCGATTTGATTTCAAAAAAAGAACCTATAAAGATCAGAATCTTGGGCCTTTCATTAACCATGAAATGAACCGCTGTATACAATGTTACCGTTGTGTCAGGTTTTACAGGGATTATGCCGGAGGGAAAGATTTAAATGTTTTCGCATCGCATAATTATGTTTATTTTGGGCGGCATGAGGATGGTCAGCTGGAAAATGAATTCAGCGGTAATCTTGTTGAGGTGTGCCCGACCGGTGTCTTCACTGATAAAACACTGAAGAAACATTTTACACGCAAATGGGATCTCTCAAATGCTCCTTCTGTTTGTGTACATTGCAGTGTAGGATGCAATACCATTGCGAGTGAAAGGTATGGATCACTAAGGCGTATCCTGAACAGGTATAATGGAGCTGTTAACGGCTATTTCATCTGCGACAGGGGCAGGTTCGGGTATGAATTTGTAAATAATGAAAGACGGATTAAAGCTTCATTGATCCGGCCTGCTAAAGAGGCTATTCAGGAGCCTGTAGAAACCGGGCAGCTAATCATATCTCTGGAAAAATCAGTATCAAAAGATAAAAAGATTGCAGGAATAGGCTCTCCAAGAGCTTCCCTTGAGTCTAACTATGCATTAATGTCGATGGTAGGAAGTGAGAACTTCTATCATGGTGTTTCAAAACAGGAGTATCATCTGACAAAGGCTGCTTTAGACTTCCTTCAGAATAGCGGTGTCCGGATTCCCTCATTAAAGCAAATAGAAAAAGCCGATGCAATTTTGGTATTAGGTGAAGATCTGATCAATACCGCTCCGATGATAGCGCTGGCCTTGCGTCAGGCAGTAAGAAATTTACCATTTGAAGAAGCAAAACAAAAAGGTATACCATTATGGAATGATGCACCTGTAAGGGAACTTGCTCAGGAATCCCGGAGTCCGCTGTTTCTGGCAACTCCATTCAATGATTCACTCGATGAAATTGCTTCTAAGGTATTCCGGGCTACAAATAAGGATATTGCAGGCTTGGGATTTTCAATAGCACGGAAGCTTGATAAAAATACACCTGAAATAAATACTGATAACAAAGATATTAAGATGCTTTCTGAGCAGATTGCACTTTCTTTGAAGAACGCCAGGAATCCATTGATCATATCCGGTATCAGCAGTAATGATGAGTCGATCTTATATGCAGCTTTAAATATCTGTAAAGCTCTTTTGTCTTCAGGCTCCAACGTGGCTCTCAGCCTGGTTTTGCCTGAATGTAATAGTATGGGACTCGCAATGCTCCCGGGCAAATCATTTGAAGATCTGTTTGAATCAGCCGGAAATAAAAAAATTGACTCACTTCTGGTCCTTGAAAATGACCTGTATAGAAGAGCAGCTGAAAAATCTGTCGATGAATTGTTTGAGGAAAGCGGTCATATTATTGTTCTTGACCATCTTCTTAATAAAACAGTTCAGAAAGCAGATATTTTACTGCCAGCCGCAACATTTGCAGAATCGGAAGGAACGATAATAAATAATGAGGGCCGGGCCCAGCGTTACTATAAGGCGATCGATACTGCAAACCAGGTAAAGGAAAGCTGGCAATGGATCAGCGACATTATTAAAATCAGAGATGTAAATAATTCTTCTTTGTGGAGCCGGTTTGATGATATTATCGAATCGCTGACAAGAGAACTGCCTTACTTTTCAAAGCTTAAGAAGTATGTTCCCGGTGCTGATTTCCGGATGCTTAACGCAAAGATACCCAGGCAAACCATTCGTTATAGTGGCAGGACCGCAATGAATGCCAATATTGCGGTGAGTGAGCCAAAACTTCTGCAGGATCCTGACTCGCCATTAGCATTCAGCATGGAAGGTATACAGGAAAGGCCACCTTCTTCACTTGTTCCGTTCTACTGGACCCCGGGATGGAACTCTGTCCAGGCTCTCTATATTAATTACCTTGATGAACCTGATGCGTCCTTAAAAGGGGGTGATCCCGGGATCAGACTGATTGAGCCTGTTACAAAGGGTGATAGCAATTATTTTGAATGGAAGGATCATTACGCTGATGCTGAAAAAGATGAATTTCAGATTGTTCCTGTATACCAGATCTTTGGAAGTGATGAGCTTAGTTCCTTCAGTCCTTCAGTGATGCAAAAAATTCAGGAACCATTTGTGCTTATTAATCAGGAAGATGCAGAGAGAATTCCGGTTGCTGATGGTGATTATATTCAGGTTGAAATATCAAACATAAAAATAAAAGCAAAGGTTAAAATCAGGGATACTCCTGTTCAGAGATTGGCCGGTTTATCAGTTAATTTACCATTGATGCCATTTGTTCAATTACCCGGAAGAGGTAAATTTCATAAACTTTAACTTATTGTAGATGAAATATGTCTTTATAATAGCGGGAGTACTTTTGATACCATTGTCTATAGCAGCTGGTCTTATATGGGTTGAGCGCAGGCTTCTGTCTGTCTGGCAGGACAGACTGGGTCCGAATCGCGTTGGACCGTTCGGTTTGCTGCAGGTAGTTGCAGATACAATTAAATTATTCTTTAAAGAGGACTGGGTACCCCCATTCTCCGACAGACCAGTATTTGTCCTAGCTCCGGGAATATTAATGATCACCATCCTGCTTACTTTTGCAGTAGTCCCGTTTGGCCCTGATTTTTTTGTGTTTGACTCTAATATAGGTATCTTGTTTTTCCTTGGTAATTCATCTCTCGGTGTATACAGCATTGTACTTGGCGGCTGGTCATCAAATAACAAATATTCATTGATTGGCGCCATGAGGGCATCGGCACAGATGCTGACCTATGAAGTGTTTATGGGTCTGTCACTTATGGGTGTTGTAATGATGGCAGACAGCTTTAGTTTGTGCAGGATAGTGGAAGCACAAAAGGGGGGATGGTTCTTTATACCCCAGTTCATTGGTTTTATTGTTTTCTTCATAGCGGGCATAGCAGAAACTCACAGGCTGCCCTTCGATATTCCTGAAGCTGAAGGAGAACTTATTGCCGGCTATCATTCGGAATATTCCGGTATGAAATTCGGGATGTTTTTCGTCGGGGAGTACCTTGGAATTACGCTTATATCTGCTCTAATTTCAACACTGTTTTTTGGTGGCTGGCTGGGACCTGCATTTCTGCCGCCTGTGTTCTGGTTCCTGTTTAAAACCTTCTTTTTTATCTGCGTATTTATTCTGCTCCGGGCCTCATTGCCACGTCCGAGATATGATCAGCTCATGGAGCTTGGGTGGAAAATTTTATTGCCGCTGGCTTTACTCAATCTTTTGGTAACCGGTGCAATACTAATATTTTTAAAATGAAGTTAAATAATTTAATTTGACCCTGTTATGATCAGCATTCTTCGCAGCATGTGGCTTACTTTCCTTCACGTGTTTCACAAAACAGAAACAGTGGAATATCCTGAGGTCAAGCCATATCTTGCTCCACGTTACAGGGGAAGGATTATTCTTAGCCGGGATACAGAGAAGAAAGAACGATGTGTTGCGTGTTATCTTTGTGCAGCTGTATGTCCGGTCGATTGTATTTCACTGCAGGCTACAGAAGATGAATATGGAAGAAGATACCCTGAATTCTTCAGGATCAATTTTTCAAGATGCATTTTTTGCGGCTTTTGCGAAGAAGCCTGTCCGACATATGCCATACAGCTTATACCCGATTTTGAAATGGGTGAATACGACAGGCAGAACATGGTTTATGAAAAAGAACATTTACTTATTAGCGGTGAGGGGAAATATCCCGGATATAACTTTTATAAAAATGCTGGTGTCGACATTGGAGTAAAAGGGAAGGGTGAAGGTGAAAATGAAGAAAAACCCGTGGACGTGAAAGATCTGATGCCTTAATTGAATTAAAAAGATGGATGTATTTTTCTATATAGCAGCATTTGTGGCAATTATCTCGACAATAATGGCTATTTCAGGCAGAAATGCAATTCATTCACTTCTTTACCTTATTTTATCACTTTTAGCAATATCTGTTATTTTTTATCTGCTGAGTGCACCCTTCGTTGCTGCTCTTGAGGTAATTATTTATGCAGGAGCCATTATGGTACTCTTTATTTTTGTTACCATGATGCTGAACATTGGTCTTGAAAAAGAAACTGAAAAGAAATGGCTCAGGCCCGGAATGTGGATTATTCCATCGATACTTGCGGTAATACTGCTGGTCGACCTGATACTGGCGCTCAAAAATGTAAAGACAGTTACAATTGATAAGGAGGGAATCCTTCCAAAACAGGTCGGGATCTCACTTTTTTCCACCTACCTGCTTGGAGTTGAGATTGCTGCAATTCTATTGATGGCCGGAGTGATCGGAGCATATCATCTCGGGAGTCAGAAGAAAAAAGTCAAACACCGTTATCTTGAAATTAAATAGAGTCATGCTGACAGTACCCGTTGAAATACAAATATTGTTTGCCGGAATAATCTTTTTCCTGGGACTGATCGGTTTGCTTGTGCGGCGGAACATGATCTTCATGTTAATGTCGATCGAGATCATGTTTAATGCTGCCGGACTGGTATTCATAATTGCAGGAACCCACTGGAAACAACCCGACGGGCAGGTGATGTTTATCTTCATACTGGCAGTTACTGCGGTTGAGGTATCAATTGCCCTGGCTCTGATCCTGCAGGTTTATCATCATTTTAAAACACTTGAT
This sequence comes from uncultured Bacteroidales bacterium, assembly GCA_963791065.1. Classification (GTDB taxonomy): domain Bacteria; phylum Bacteroidota; class Bacteroidia; order Bacteroidales; family VadinHA17; genus LD21. Next base: position 37,599 of record CAWBQN010000024.1, on the reverse strand, counting down.
GCAGATGCAATTAATAATTTAAAAGATACAAACTGAGATTATTTAAAAAATGAATTTTAAACACAAGGGTTTCACCCCCCAACCCCCCCAGGGGGGGGTAATACTCTCAAAGGATCGTCACTTTATTTTAAGTTACAGCTTTAACCCCCCTTTAGGGGGGCAGGGGGGCAAATTAAACGGGAATTTAACCTAGATGCTAATAATGAATACTCTAATAGCATTGATACCTGGTATTCCTTTTCTGAGCTTTCTCATCCTGGCTCTATTCGGACATAAGCTGTCGAGAAGGATTGCTGGCATTATGGGAACCGGATCTGTTGGTATTACTGCCATACTCACGTTTATAATCGGTATTGCCTTTTTAAGAGCATTACCGGAAGTTAAATCTTATTCGGTCAACCTATGGGAATGGATTAATGCGGGTAGTCTGAAAATTGACATATCATTTAGTCTCGATGCTCTTTCACTCGTGTTCTGTTTTGTCATAACATTTGTTGGATTCCTGATACACCTGTACTCGATCGGATTCATGGCAAAGGATGAAGGATTCGCAAGGTTTTTTGCATACATGAATCTCTTTATCGGATCAATGCTTGTACTCGTCCTGGCAGATAATATTTTGCTTTTGTACCTGGGATGGGAGGGAGTTGGCTTATGCAGTTACCTGTTAATAGGCTTCTGGTATAAAGATCCCGGGAACGGTTATGCTGCCAGAAAAGCCTTTATTATTACCCGTGTCGGCGACACGGCCATGATTATAGGGATCTTCATACTGTTTCTTAGTTTTGGCACTGGTAATTTAACCGAACTGATGCAACGTGCATCTGAAAAATGGGCTGCAGGATCTTCAATAGCGGTTATCACAGCTGCACTCTTGCTTGGCGGAGCATTGGGCAAGTCGGCTCAGTTGCCGCTGCAGACATGGCTTCCGGATGCAATGGCAGGTCCATCGCCTGTTAGTGCACTTATACATGCAGCAACGATGGTCACCGCCGGGGTTTACCTGATTGCAAGAACCCATGTATTATTCACCCTTGCACCGGTTGTGCAGTCTGCAGTTGCGATCATAGGCGCCCTTACATTACTGATTGCGGGGTTCAGTGCTCTGGCTCAGCACGATCTGAAAAGAATTCTCGCGTATTCGACTATAAGTCAGATAGGTTATATGTTTCTTGCTCTGGGTGTGGGTGCCTGGTCAGCAGCAGTATTCCATTTCATGATACATGCTTTTTTCAAAGCGCTTTTATTCCTTGCTGCAGGGATAGTAATACAGGTACTTAATGAAGAACACGATATCTTCAGGATGGGCGGTCTCAGGAAAAAAATGCCGGTCGTATTTCTGACATTTCTGATTGGCTCTGCATCTTTATCGGCGCTGCCTCTTATAACAGCAGGTTTCTATAGTAAGGATCAGATATTATGGTATTCCTTCTCATCACAGAGCGGTGGATTAATGTTATGGCTGGCCGGGATCACCGGTGCTTTGCTTACGGCACTTTATTCATTCCGAATGATATTCTTAACATTTTACGGTGAAGCTAAAACCGAACCCGTATTCACTCCCGGCAAACTGATGACATTCCCTTTAATAATTCTTGCTGTTCTGTCGATAATCGGAGGTTTTGTAGAAATGCCGGCCTCTATCGGTAACATTCACCTTTTCTCAAAGCTGGTCGACAATACTTTACCTGCTGTTGTTGCCACTGGCGGAGAGGGTCAGGAATTACTGTTCCAGGCACTGTCAGCAATAATTGCACTGTCCGGGATTTATATAGCTTATCTGGTTTACTTTAAAAAGCCTGCTTTGTCAGAGCCCTTCGCTCACAGCAGGATAAACAAATTCTTTGAAAAAGGTTGGGGCTTTGACAAACTCTATGATGCACTTTTTGTAAAACCGGTTGTCTGGCTTTCAGTTATTGATAAGAACGACTTTTTTGACCTGTGGAACAAAGGATTATCAGGACTGGCACTGTTCCTGAACCGCATGTTCAGTATTACTCAAAACGGGAAACTTAGGTGGTATCTGTTATCGTTCGCTATTGGAATTGCATTAATATTAACCTATATGCTGATTAAATGATACTCATTTATCTTTTAGTCATACTGTTATTGGGAGCATTTCTGGCCTGGATCACAGGAAAGCAGAATCCTGTCATGCCTCGCATCATTTCGCTTATAGCGTTGTCCCTTGACATGATTCTTATAATTTTATATGTTAGCAGGTCTTCGCAAACGCAAAAGGACTGGCTGATTGATATTAAGTTTGACTGGATCCCGGCCTTAGGCATTAGTTTGCACCTCGCGCTGGACGGACTGAGCTTGATTTTGTTGTTACTTACTCTGTTCCTCGGCATAATCTCTGTAATTATTTCGTGGAAAGAGATTAATTCAAGGGTCGGATTTTTTCATTTCAATCTTCTGCTGATCCTGGCAGGGATCACAGGAGTATTTCTTTCACTTGATCTCTTCCTTTTCTATTTCTTCTGGGAACTCATGCTGGTTCCTATGTACTTCCTGATCGGTATATGGGGTCATGAGAACAGGACCATGGCATCGAATAAATTCTTTCTCTATACTCAGGCAAGCGGATTGCTGATGTTTATCTCAATAATTGCTTTATATTTTGTACATGCACATCTGACAGGAGTATACACTTTTGATTATTTCCAGCTTCTTGGAACAACGATGTCATCTTCAACAGCAATGCTCATAATGCTTGGATTTCTGGCCGCATTCCTTGTCAAACTGCCTGTTGTACCGCTTCACAACTGGTTGCCAGATGCACACACGGAAGCACCCACTGCAGGGAGCCTCATTCTTGCTGCATTGCTTCTGAAAACAGGAGCTTATGGCCTTTTACGATTTATAGTCCCGTTGTTCCCGGCTGAATCTGTCACATTCGCACCTGTTGGAATGTTGTTGGGTGTTGCCGGCATTTTGTATGGAGCTAAACTTGCTTTCGCTCAAACTGATCTGAAACGGTTAGTGGCTTACACAAGTGTTAGTCACATGGGATTTATAATGCTGGGTGTATTTTCATTTAATGAGCTGGCTTACCAGGGTGTAGTTATTCAGATGATTGCACATGGTATAAGCACAGGAGCTCTTTTCGTGCTTGTCGGGCAGCTTTATGAACGCATTCATACACTGGATTTAAATAAGATGGGAGGGTTGTGGGAGAAAGTCCCGGTTATGGGTTCAATGGTACTTATCTTTTCCATGGCTTCATTGGGATTACCCGGATTGGGTAATTTTATTGCGGAGTATCTTATTCTGATCGGAGCTTTTAAGGTGAATATACTTATGTCGTGTCTTGCCAGTCTTGGATTGGTTGCCGCAACAATATATGCACTTAGGATCGTGCAGAAAGTTTTCCTGGGGAATAAAAACACTGACTGGAAAATGAATGATCTCACTATCCGTGAAAAAATGGTTTCAGCTTTACTGGTAATTGCGATCGTCTGGCTTGGTCTGTTTCCCAAACCAGTTCTTAATACAGCTAAGCCTGCAATTTTAAAGACGCTGAATAAGCAGAAAGAAATAACCTTCAGAGCTGGTACCCCCCAACCCCCCCAAGGGGGGGCTAATACCTTGAGGTTTAATGTTTATTGTCCTGAAAATGACAATAAAATGCTTTTTATTGGTGAACCAATTTCGGGATTACAATTACAATTCACTCAAGAAGAGAAAATTAACCCCTCCTTCGGGGGGAAGGGGAGTGGAAACTCCGTGTTAATGGATTTCAAAACTTAGTTTATGACCGAAAAAGATTTTTTGAGTTTGATTCCCTTCCTGATTATAGCCATAGCTCCAATAGTGATTATGATTGTAATCTCTATTATGAGAAATTATAATGTTGTTTATGGTTTTTCGGTTTTGTCCTTTCTTGTTGCATTTGGTTCATTATTCCTTATTCTTCCTTCTGTTCCTCATACAATTGAGCCATTATTTATTATTGATGGCTACGGTTTATTTTTCCTGGGGATCATTATCATTTCTGCCCTGCTTGTGACAATTCTTTCCTATGACTACATAAAACGGCTCGAGGGAGTAAGGGAGGAGTATTATATAATTCTCTTCACATCAACACTCGGTGCATCGTTGCTGGCAGTGGCAAATCATTTTGTTCTTTTTTTCCTGGGATTAGAAACACTCAGTATCTCATTATATATACTAATAGCTTTCCAGAGAGCAAAAGGCAACTCAATTGAAGCCGGAATTAAATATCTTATACTGGCTTCTGTCTCATCTGCATTTTTATTATTTGGTATGGCCCTGATATATACCGCTTTTGGAACAATGCAATTCACCGCAATAGTTGCTGCCCTGGGTACTGGTAGTCAATTGTCACCTATTATCGTCTCGGGTTTTGGAATGATGATCGTAGGAATCGGATTCAAACTGGCTTTGGTCCCATTTCATATGTGGACGCCAGATGTATACCAGGGTGCACCGGCCCCTGTTTCGGCCTATATAGCCACGGCTTCAAAAGGTGCTGTAATGGCAATTCTGATACGATTTTTCTTTAATCTGAAAGGATTTGATAATCATTACTTGTTTATTGCAGTTTCTGCCATTGCAATACTTTCGATGTTCGTGGGAAACATACTGGCTATCAGGCAGAAAAACATAAAGAGGCTATTGGGATATTCATCTATTGCCAATATGGGATACCTGATAATAATATTACTGACCGGTAGCAACAGGGGAGTACAAGCTTCAGTTTTTTATCTTATATCATATATTTTTACAACAATGGGCGCCTTTGGCATAATAACCCTTTTGTCGACCAATGTGCACGAAGCTGAAGATACAGAAGATTTTAAGGGACTCTACTGGAAAAGACCCTGGATAGCAATTGTATTTACTCTCTCATTATTGTCGCTGGCAGGAATACCCTTAACAGCCGGTTTTATTGCTAAATTTTATATTATTCTCGAGGGAATAAATGCAGGACTGATGGTACTCATTTTCTCACTGATAATTAACAGTGTGATAGGGTTATATTATTATCTCAGAATTATTACCTCGCTCTTTTCAGGAGCAAATGAAAAAAGTCTTCCTGAACTTTCAGTTACAGGAAACATTGCCCTTGCTATAATTGCACTCAGCATTTTAATATTAGGCATCTATCCCGGCTGGCTGATTGATCTTCTGGTAAAATTTGTATCAATATGACCTGCCTGCCCTGGTAACACTGATATGCCAGAAACTGCCGGTAGTTTAATAATTTATCTGTCTGCTTTATTAAACGATTTTCGCATGTTTAAATACGTAACGATCACAGCGAAAAGCAAAGGTATTACACCTGCAAAAATAAATAATAAATCAGCCGGTAGTCGGAGCCAGGCCAGGTTAACAATGTGTTGCTGACCTGAAAACTCCATGCTTCTCGCATGCCAGTATCCATTTTTAATTACATCGAGTAACTGAAGAACCCCGCTCGGGAAAAGCTGGAGGATGACCATACCGGCGAGGCCGATATTAAGTCCCCAGAATGAAAGCTTTACATATTTTTCAATTCTCTTCCAGTTTTCAGCAGAGGAGACCTGCCGGATCGAGAAAACCAGAAAAGCTAAGCCAAGCATCCCGAATACTCCCATAAGAGCTGCATGACCATGGTTGGGAGTAAGATTAGTACCAGTTTCATAATAGCTGACAACAGGAAGATTGATCAGAAAGCCAAATATTCCGGCGCCGATAAAATTCCAAATCCCGACTGCAATTAAGAAATAAAAAGTCCATTTATGAGGAAAATCGATTTTATTTCCTTTTTCGTCAGTTTTTGAACGCATTAATCTGGCGAAGTCTGATGCTTCGAGGGTGAGCAGGATCAGAGGAACTACTTCCATAGCCGAAAAGGAGGCAGAAATAGCCATCGATACCGAGGTCTGTCCGTTCCAGTACCAGTGATGGCCTGTTCCGAGAATTCCTGCACCTAGAAAAAGTACTGCATCGAGGTAAATGATCCGGGTAGCTGTTTGTTTTGCAACCAGTCCCAGTTTATAAAACATAATTGCTACCATAACAGTCGCGAAGACCTCAAAAAAGCCCTCTACCCAGAGATGAATAATCCAGAATCGCCATGTATCTACAGTGGAAAAATTTGTAGACGAACCAAAGAAAAATGCAGGAAGATAAAAGAACGGGATTGCAAATGCTGCAAGAAGGAAAAGAGTTTTCATTTCCCTTTCCGCAGGTTCTGCTCTCGAAGGTTTCACTGATCTGTACAGAAGGAAAGCCCATATTATAAGACCAACGGCCATCAGGACCTGCCATCCACGCCCTATTTCAAGATATTCCCAGCCTTGATTGCCAAGCCAGAACCACACCTTCTTAAGAAGATCCTTTACACCCAGATACTCTCCCAACAGACTGCCGAATACCAGTAAGCCCAGAGCAACGAAAAGGAAATTTATGATCGCTATCTGTCCTTTAGGTTCACGTTTCGACAATATTGCAGATATGAAAATTCCTCCTCCGATATATGCAGTTGCTATCCAGAGAATTGCTGTCTGGAGGTGCCATGAACGTAGAATGTTGGAGGGGAAAAGAGATGAAAGGTCAAAGCCGAAAAACCCTTTTGTGTCAGCAAAGTAATGCGCCATTAAACCACCGGCTAAAGTCTGAAGCAAAAGAATAAAGATAGCCACAAGAAAAAATTTTATTGAGGATCGTTCGATTGCTGTCGGTTTACCGGGTATTAGCTGTGGAGGCACAAGATCTTTGCCCTCACGCCAGCCAAGATAGTTGAACCTGCCAAAGAAAAAGAGTATCAGGGCAATGCCGCCCAGAAGGGTAATAAGACTCAATGCACTCCATAAGATAGCTGCGCTCGAAGGGCCATTTCCAATCAGCGGCTCATAAGGAAAGTTATTGGTATAGGAATAGTTTTTCCCGGGTGCGTTTGCAGCAGATGCCCAGGCTGCCCAGGCAAAAAATGTTGTCAGCTGCCTTATCTCTTCATTATCGACAAGCAAAGTACTTGGTAATCCGCGGTTTAACGACGGCGTTTGAAAATAATCCTTCCAGTAGGATATCTGTCCGTTGAATGATTTCTTTTCAGGATCTGTAAACAAAAGATTGTGATTCTCATAACTATACCGGTTTTTGGTCAGGAAATCATGGGTCATACCCACAAGAGATTCTTTCTGTTCTGACGATAAATCAGAAAGTGAACTCTTGTATTTTTCTTCTGCAATAAAACCCGATACTTCAAGAGCAACATTATGAAGATATTGTCCGGAAAAATCAGGGCCCATATAAGCACCATGGCCCCAGATGCTTCCATTGTCCATGAGTGCCTTTCTCAGAAAGACCTGCTGGCCGTTCTGAATATCGGTACCTGTAAAAAGGACAGTTCCGGATTCATCAGTGATCTTTTCCGGTATAGGAGGCTTTGAGGTCCGGTAATAAGAACCGGTTGTTACCCAGATGAGTACAGCAAATTCCAGGAGAAGTATAATGATAATTCCTCTTCTCCACCAGGGAGATAAATTCTGGTTTTTTAAGGTATCATTCGAATTTTGCATAGGAGATATATTTAGATAAATAGTAAGATTCGTGGACTAAATGGATATCCATTTCTAATTTTAAGTACTATTCGCTATAAATATGTCTCTACAAGGTACAGGATTATTTTTTCTCTGCAAAAAAGTTTAATTACAAATTCTCAGTTCGTTGCAGATTATGGTCCCTGGCCCTTTTGAACAGGGTTATTCTATTCCTGAAAAGAGTTTCATGAACTGAACCCTCTCAATTGCTGCGGGATTTTCAAGGTTCGGCTTGCTCAGCTTGCCTCTGAATGAATCGATACTGTCAAAACTATGCTTCTTCATCCATTTTGACGTTCCCTTCAGGATCTCAGGAATGACATCAAATCCCTCTTTATAAAGAGCCGATGCAACCTGAACAGTAGTTGCTCCGGCCAGCAGTAGTTTGATAAAAGCTTCGTGATCATGCACTCCTGTTGAAGCCGAAAGATCGCAGTCAACATGCTCCGATAGTATTGACATCCAGCGAAGCGTGTGAGTATATTCCTGTTCAGTGCTGTAGATTGGTCCGTGACTTAATTTTATTTCATCAATATCTATGTCGGTGTTATATGGCCGGTTAAACAAGACCAGCCCCTTAATTCCAGTCTGGGACAACTTCTTTACTGACTGTGCCAGTGAGGTAAAATAATATCCTGTTTTTACTGCTATCGGAATATTTACATAATTTCTGACTTCCCGTATTATTTCGTAATAGATCTTCTCATTATCCTCACTGCTTCTTCGCCAATCGGATGGCAGGATATAAATATTAAGTTCAATTGCATCAACACCTGTCTCCTCTATTTTTTTTGCAAACGAATGCCAGTCCTGATTAGAAACGCAATTAATGCTCGCAATTACAGGTATATCAACTGATTCCTTTGCCTCGTTAATGAAATAAAGATATTTTCCAAGAGTATTTCGTTTGGCAAAATCATAGATATATGAATATGCTTCATCATAATCATAAATCCTTTTGCTGAAAATGGAGTCAGGGGCATGGCTGAAGGTACTTACTCCATCGGTATCAGCTTTGATGACTTTTTCGGCTTCTATATGTATCTGTTCCTCAAAAAGGGATTTGATAACAATTGCTCCAACACCTTTTTTTGCGAGCTCCTTAATATTTGATACTGAATTTGTGAGTCCGCAGCTTCCGGCTATAAGCGGATTTCTGAGTTTTAATCCTAAATAAGTTGTCTCCAGATTTTCCATGTAATAATATATAAATGGTCAGAATGAAATTTAAGTAAACAAAGTTAGCGATTCAGAATGAAAAATATGAAATCCATTAACCGCAAAGCACGCAAAGTTTAGATTTAAATGGTGGCTCATGAATAAATATGTCATTAAAACAGAGTAAAGAATTATAACTCTTTGCGATCTTTGTTTTTAAAATTCAGCTACTATGAGACATTTAGTTATTCTTATTCTGGCAATAGCTCTTGTTACCCAATTATCACAGGCACAGGAGCCACGGACAATCATCAGCCTTAACGGGACATGGGATTTTGATCAGACGACTGCGGCCTTTCCTCCTGAAAAGTTTACCAGGACAATTCCGGTACCCGGACTGATTCACCTTGCTGAACCAAAAATAGTTGAATATGATAAATTCTTTAAGCGGCCCGACAAGCCTGAAGCTAAAGAACAGTTCAATCTTTATAACCTCGACTATACACCGCGTTACAGCTGGTATCGCAAGAAAATTTTTATTCCTCAAGAACTGGAAAACAAAGAAGGGATAATTACCATAAAAAAAAGTCAGTATGTAACTCAGGTCTACCTTAACGGTATCGATCTGGGTACATCAATAGCCTGTTATACGCCTATTGAGTTTCCCGTTAACAAGGCAATTAAATACGGCTCAGAAAATGAGATCCTGATTAAGGTTGGGGAGAGGGTATGGCTGCCGGCAGAGGCGGCCGGAGGGACTGATAAGGAGAAGGAGCATTATCTGCCTGGCATCTGGGATGATGTATTACTTTCATTCACCGGGGACATCAGGATAAACAGGCTTCTTGTACTTCCCTCGGTTGCAGATAAAAAGATTACTGTAAAGAGCCAGGTCAGGAGCCTGATTCCGGCCCAGATATTCTACGGAGATCCTATGGAGGATTCGGTTATGGTTGAGGTATCCATAACTGAAAAAACGTCAGGTAAAGAGTTGGCAAAAGGCAGTGGTCATTTCCTGGCAAAGCGGGACAATCTTACTCCGGTGACTCTTGATATTCCTTTTCCCGATTTTATTACCTGGTCACCGGAGAAGCCATTCCTCTACATAGCAAATGTGACACTCAGGACCGCGAAAGGCTTATCTGATAAAGTAAGTCGCCAGTTTGGAATGCGTGATTTTACAGCAAAAGGTAAATTCTTTTATCTGAATGGTGAAAAGTATTTTCTTCGGGGGACAAATATAACACTGCAGCGGTTCTTCGAGGACCCTGACTGCGGGAACCTTGTATGGGACAAAGAATGGGTGAAGAAGCTTCTGGTCAGTTACCCTAAACAGCTTAACTGGAATGCAATGCGCATCTGCGTCGGGATCGTACCGGATTTCTGGTACGATATTGCTGATGAATATGGATTGTTATTTCAGAATGAATGGCTCTACTGGCAGAATCACGGCTGGGACGATGAGATCAGAAAGGAGTACAGCGACTGGGTATGGTCCGATGGCAGCCACCCCAGCATTGCAATATGGGATGCCATAAACGAGAATACCGATATGTTTATAGGCAATACACTCATTCCGGAATTAAAGAAACTTGATCCAACAAGAATCTGGGATGCCGGATATATGAGTGAAGGTCTGATGAAAACAGATGAAATGGATGAACCTCATCCTTATCAGACAGGTATTTATTCTCAGTTGGATATGGAAAAATTCTCTTATCCTCTTGGGAATCTCGACTATAAACCGGAAATACTTCAAACGATAAGGAAAGCAGGTGTGCCTCAGCTTGTAAATGAATATGGGTGGATATGGCTGTGGCGCAACGGTCTGCCCAGTAAGCTTACTGTTAAGACATATGATTATTATCTTGGTCCAGGTTCCTCTCCTGAACAAAACCGGAATTTTCAGGCGTATCTTCTCCAGCTCGAGACAGAGTGGCTGCGCAGTGAACCTGCTATCGCTGGCGTACTGGCATTCTGCTATCTGGCAAATAACTTTGGTTATACCGGTGACTGGTTTACAGGCAATATAAAAGACCTGACCCCAGCTCCGGCCCTTAAATGGTTCACTGATTGTTTCTCCCCGTCTGCAATATTTATAAATCTTACCGATGAGCGATATGTTAAACAGGCGGTTCCTCACAAACCAGGAGAAAAACTATCCCTTAAACTGGCAAAAATTAACGATTTATCACAAATTGTTACAGGTAATATGACATTGAGCATTCTAAATAGTGAAGGGAAAACTGTTTCAAAAAAAACCGTACCTGTTACTTTGTCCGCTTACGACCGTTCATCTTTTACAATTGACTTGTCAATGCCGGAACAAACTGGTGGTTATTTGCTGTTAGCAGAGTTCAAACCCGACAATAACGGAAGACCCGTAATCTCCAGACGTTTTATTAAAGTCGGGGCAGCTCCAGGGTATAAATATTTTGAAATGAAACCTGTTGACCTGAAATAAGGTTTTCATTCCGTAAAGATCCAGGGTATATCTTTCCGGCATCAAAAACGTTGGCAATACCATGTAAAAAGATTAATATTGCCGTTGACACTATTTCACTGAATGTTTTAATCTTGAATTACCGGAAATAAATTATGGAGTTTTTTCAGACACTCTTCGATTGGTATATGGCCAACCTGAACTATTTCAGCATTGCACTTCTGATGCTAATAGAAAGCACCTTTCTTCCCCTTCCATCAGAGGTTGTAATACCTTTTGCCGCGTATAAGGCTGGCCAGGGTGACCTGAACGTTTTTATAGTGGTTCTCGCCGGTACTGTTGGGGCTCTCTCCGGATCGTTGATCAATTATACTCTCGCATATTATCTTGGACGGCCCCTGGTATACAAATTTGCCGAATCAAGACTGGGCAAATTATTTCTGCTGTCTAAAGAAAAAGTTGTACATGCGGAGGAATATTTTATCAGGAATGGAAAAACATCCACTTTTATAGGTCGTCTGGTTCCGGGTATACGGCATCTCATCTCAATTCCTGCAGGGCTGTCCCGTATGAGCCTTCGTGATTTTATGATGTTCACATTTATAGGAGCCGGCATATGGAATATTATACTGGCGATTATCGGGTACTATTTATATGCTGTTCGTGAACAGATATTTCCGTATGTCGGACATATACTCGTGGGGGTAGGCTTGATATTTGTGGTTTATCTTATTATCAAAGCCCGGAAGAACGCTAAGAAATCGTGAATTCAAGATTACACTGCTTCATTTAATTATAATCTTAAAACCGTAAAGAGAGACAACTTAATCCGCCATCAATCTTCCTGAATTCAGAAACGTTCAGCACAATAGTATCATATCCTGCATTTTCAATTTTTTTTCTGGTTTTTGGAAAACCATCAGGAATAAGCACTTTCCCGTTTACCCATAATGAGTTTGCAGCGTAACTTTCATCCTCATCAATGATTATCCTGTTGTAGATTTCAAATTCTTTTGTTTTGGTAAATTCACCACTAACAAGCACATTATTGCCTTCAAGATAAGATACCCCTGATTTAAGGTGCAGCATTTTCTTTAGAGGAATTTTTGATCCTGTATATTTATATTTACCAAGGATATTTATCAGTTGATCAGCTCCATAGGAACTTGTCCTGTTTGAGATACCTATAAAAAAATGACCTCCGGCATTCATTATATCTCCGCCTTCAAGAGTTCCCGGATGCAGGATTTCTTCAATTGAACTGTAATAATCTGAAAGGATCTCTCTTATTCCTGTGATCTCACCTTTCCGGGAGGAAACAAAGGGTTTGGTTATAATAGCACAAGAAGGTGTACAGATAGCTACATCCTCAATAAAGGTGGAATCGGGAAACGCATCTCTTGCAGGAAGGATCCTGACCTTCAATCCCAATTGTTCAATAGTCTCGATATATTTCTGGTGTTGTTCAATTGCCAGGGAATAAAGAGGTTTTCCAAGACTTGAGGTTGTAATTCCGTTTGTAATTGCAGGGCATGGGCTACAGACAATTGCGTTCGTGAACATTGGAATTGTTTAATAGTTTATATAATGCGGATTATTTCGTCCGAAGGTTTTTGGCAGTATCATAAAGCATCCTGTCATCCTCGGTTTCAGGATTTATCTCCAGAAAGTGGCGGCATGGTTTGGTATTTTCATCAACATGAATGAAGGTAACAAACCCATCTACGAGAGGCTTTTCTGCACCATTCTTCTCAACATGTACATAAGAAGTAAGACTGGTATTCCCGGTGAAAACAACTTTTGATGAGAATTTCAGAACATCTCCTGATCTGGCTGGTTTTGTGAAGAACATTCCGTGGATCTTGAGGCAGACAATGTTCTGCGGATTTAATAATGATGCCGCTGCTATAAACCCTGATTCCACAAACCATTCAGCGGTACGGCCTGCAAACAGGGTTCCGTGGTGGTTAAGATCTTCGCTTTTGACTAGTCGCATTGTCACCGTGCAGGTCGGGCAGATAGTTTTTGTTTCCATTTGGACTTTTTCCAAATTTACTCAATTCCAAACAGATGAAAAGATGATTTGTGTCAGTCGGGCTGGTATTTATTCAACTCTGTGACCCTCTGTGCTTCTCTGTGTAACTCTGTGACAGTTCTTAATCTTAATAGTTACACAAAGGCACACAATGAATTACAGATCAGAATTGTCTCTTCTGACGAGATCCACCGAGAAGGCGGGAAGGCAGACTGCTATGTATTCCGCTCCGTCTTCAAAAGGTGTGCTATACCTCACCCATTCGCCTTTTGAAGTCATAATACCCTGACCTTCAGAAATGACGAATTCTTCATTTTTTGTAGCTATTTTGAGCTTACCTTTCAATACAACAGTATATTCATTGAATTCAGGGCGCTGGCCGGGCTCAATCCATCCTTCAGGGCTTTTCATATATGCTATACTTACTTCAGAGGTTTTACTGTTGATATGGCCGAAGAATTCCTTTATTATTTTTTCTTTATTTCCTGCGGCTTTTACGACTGCCGGCGATTTAATGAGCTGTGTCATAGGGATATATATAAAATAAATCAGTCCGCTAGATAACCAAATTTTCCACTCTTATAATCCTCATATGCTTGTTTAATTTCTTCTTCAGTATTCATTAAAAACGGTCCATTTGATGCAATAGGTTCATTTATTGGTTCCCCGTTGAGGATAAGTATTACGCTCTTTTCGACGGCTTCAATTACGATCTCTTCACCCTGATGTCCGAAAACGACAAAGTGATTTTCAGGTACCGTTGTTGAATTGTTGACATAGATCTCTCCTTCGACGACAAGCATTCCAGTATTAAAGGCCTTATTAAAGCTGAAACATGCCCTGGCACTCTTTATTAGTCTTGCATTAAAGAGGTCAACAGGGGAGAAGGTTGAGGCAGGCCCTTTACTTCCATTGTATTTACCTGCAATGAGTTCGATACAGCTGATCCCATCTTCGAGTATTACCTTTTTTAAGTCTTTGTGTTCAATTGGCTGATATTTAGCCGGTGTCATTTTATATTTTGAAGGAAGGTTGACCCAGAGCTGTACCATCTGGAAAAGGCCGCCTTTTTTCGAGAATCCTTCTTCGTGAAACTCTTTATGGAGTACTCCGGCGCCGGCAGTCATCCATTGAACATCACCTTCCCCAATAACACCTTTATTTCCCGCGCTGTCCTGGTGGGCAACTTTCCCGTGATATGCAATAGTAACTGTTTCAAATCCCCTGTGAGGATGAACACCCACACCCCTGGGATTGTCTGAAGGAGTGACAAGCCACTTTGAACCATAATCGAGCAGGAAAAACGGACTCATGCCTTTCAATCCGATTTTGGGCTGGGAGGGGAAAAAATTATGAACTCTGAAACCATCCCCGACCATATGAAAATGAGGTGGCGGCAGAACTGAATCAACTGGTTTTGTATTAGTATTCATACAGACTTTTATTTACAGAACAAATGTTTGTACAAATAGTTGAATCCAATTTAAGGCAAAAATTCTCACATTGCGTTAAACAGGCCGTGTATCACAAGCGTTCGAACTTCTTCTTATTTTGTTACAACTTTAAGCCATTTCTCAGCCAGGAGGGGCCATGTTTCCGGCGCAACTTTTCCGGGTCTCAGACCATAGCCATGCCCTCCGGCAGGTAATAAATGCAATTCAACATTGAGGTTAGCATTCCTAAGTGCCGATGCCATAACAAGAGCACTGTTACCGTAGGGATCATCAGCTGTCTGGAAAATAAATATTGGAGGTACATTTTTACTTAATACCAACTCAGGTGTTAATGAGAGGTCAGGACCCTGATCGAGGTAAGCAGGATAAATAAGCATGGTGAATGAGGGCCGGCAGGAAATACTGTCTGATTTATCAACAGGCGGATAAGTCTTTTTATTGAAAAGAATACTGGCCCGGGCGCTCAAACTGCCCCCCGCAGAGAACCCCATAATTCCGATCTTTTCAGGACTGACATTCCATTTTTTGGAATTATCTCTTACAATGCGAATTGCCCGCTGGGCATCCTGTAAGGCGCCTTCTTTCTTATTCGGTATCCTGTATTGAAGTACAAATGCTGTAAATCCAATTTTGTTAAGCCATGAAGCAATTTCGGTTCCTTCCAGATCGTAAGCAAGTATCTGGTAACCTCCACCCGGACAGACTACTACCGCTGAATGGTTATTATTCGTAGGATCAGGAAGAAATACTTCAAGTGCTGGATTTGTCACTTCTGAGAACCTTATGATGCCATCCTTCTGAGAAGTATCAACTGACGGAAGCATTTTTTCTTTAATTTCTCCGGGAACTTTCCCTGGCCAGAGATAAATAAGTTCTTTTTTTTGAGAGAAGGCATTAAATGAACACATTATTAATAAAATTGCAAGTAAGTTTTTCATATTGAGTAGATTATAGTTATTGTCCTTAGTTTTTCCCCTCACCCCCTACAGTTCCTCCTGTTTTTCGGCTACACCCTGCAGTTCCTCCAGTTTCTCGGCCTCACCCCCTCCTGTCCCCCTCGTTTCTTCGCCTCACCCCCTCCTGTCCCCCGCCCCCAAGAGGGCGGGGGATGATAGTTACGATATAACTTCGTTAATTTGCGTAATGACTGTAGCTTGATTGGAAAGAACTTGATCGTTAGTGAATCTTAAGACTGTTATTCCAAAATTTTCCATTATCCCTGTGCGCCCATCATCATGTTCCTGTGATTCATCGTTCAAATGAACGGCACCATCAACTTCAATAACCAATTTTACTTTATGGCAATAAAAGTCGGCAATAAAAATGTAAATTGGATGTTGTTGACGAAATAGAAATCCTTCTTTCCTGAATTTTCTCAATAGATTCCCATAAAACTCTTTCGGATTCTGTTGGATTCTTTCTCATTTCTTTGGCCAGTTCAAATAGGTCAGGTTTTGCACCGAAGTACATAATACGTTCAATTGATTTTCCCAGATTGGCCATAATACTGATTTTAAGTCCCTCCCCTGGGGGAGGGATTTAGGGAGAGGTATTATAGGCTCATTCCACTATCTCAGCATCATCAATTCTCTGAGACTGAATATGTACGCGGCTAGTCCTTACTTTATTTGCACCTTTGCTTCCAAAGAAACCCCAGCCACCACTTCCAAGAAGAAAACCCAATGCATATAAGCCGCCATTATTATTCTGTGCATACATCGTTATCTTATCATTAAACAGCATTCCTATAAAATCAAACGGCGCAATAAAGCCGTGCCATAAACCGCCAAGGAATCCGTAAGTATGTCCGGAAAGGCACTGTTTAACTGACTCATTATTGGCACATCCGGAAAGGATTACTACAAGTGCCAGCAAAATCATTAACAGGAAAGACTTGTTAAAAATGGAAGTTTTCATTTTGTTCCAGATTAAGTTAAATATTTATATACATATTATAAATTCAGAATAAAGAGAGATCTACAGCTTTTCCCGAGTATTTCTTTTCATGATCAAGTAGCCATTTCTTCCTTCTCAGACCTCCGCCATAGCCTGTAAGCCGCCCGTCCGAGCCAATAACCCTGTGACATGGGATCAATATAGAGATTCTGTTCATCCCATTAGCATTAGCTACAGCACGAACTGAATCAGGTTTATTCAGAGCAATAGCTTGTTCCTGGTACGATCGGGTTGAACCAAATGGTATGTTCTGCAACTCCTTCCATACAGTCTGTTGAAATTCAGAACCCGGAGTAACAAGAGGAACAGAGAATTCCTTTCTCTTGCCGCTAAAATATTCTTTAAGTTGTTTTTTCAGCGTTCTGAGATGTTTGTTTTCCCCTTCTTCAAAAGCGGTTTTTAAAAATTTTATAAGATCCTTATATTCAGTCGGTAACATTCTCCTGTCATTGAACTCCAGAAGACATACCCCTTCGTCTGTTGCACCTGCAATCATTTCACCGAGAGGAGTATCTATTTTTAATGTCTTTATCATTTAAATAACTATAAAAAAAGAAACAAATCCATTAACCGCAAAGTTCGCAAAGATTTAAATCCAAAGTTCGCAAAGCCCTGATAACTATAGGGATAAATTATCTTATTTTGCCTCTTAATTTCCTGCTTTGCTTATTTTGGGAATCGCCCGGATGTGGATTTGATATATTTTTTATTCCTGAATCTGAACGCCGACCAATCCTTGTCAATTGAAACCAAACGGATGCCAAAAAGTCCGGAATCGTTCAGAACTTTCCATCCATGATCACGGTCAATATCGGAACTGTATTTCTTTGAGGTTTTTTTCGGATAACAGAACCAAAGGACTCCGTCGGCTTTCAGGTTGTGTATGGTAATTGGTGCAATCTGCTCCACTTCAGCAATGGTGTTAACAAATATTATTATGAAATCATATGGATAACGAGGATCAATTTTCTGATCGATAACCAGATCATTAACTTCAGAATAAATTGACTGTATGAATGTTCCTTCTGCATTAATGACTGATATTCTTTTTTGTCCTTTATAATTAAGTTTATCAAGCAGTTTTTTCATCTTAATGCGTGGATTTGAATGCTAATTTAACAAATAATTGATAAATCTGTTAAAAGAAAGTACCTTTGACGTATCATTGAATGGGGTGCCTTATAATTACGGGCTGAGATCATACCCTTAAAACCTGATCCGGATAATGCCGGCGGAGGGACAAAAGAGTATCGTGCAAATCAGCAAGCCATAACAACCTCATTTTATTGATATTGAGAATTAATTTCAGATTAAATGAGGAAAATATTTTATTTTGTTGTTTTTGCCTTCCTTCACTCAATTACGCAGGCTAATGCATTTCAGGAAAATGGTCTTGTTCTGAAAGGTAAGGTTACTGATTTGAACGGATCGCCTTTAGCAGGTGCCAGTATCAGCATTGAAAATACAATTCTCGGGATTCATAGTGACAAGGATGGGGATTTTGCACTGCATATTTCACATGGGGGCACATATACTGTCCGTTTTAGTTTTATAGGCTTTGATTCAGAAATCAGGCAAATAAACCTTAAAACAGATTCAGTTTTAAACATAAAACTTGTACCAAAGTCATTTATTACTGAGGAGGTTCTGGTTAATGCAACAAGAGCAGGTGAACATACTCCAATGGCTTATACAACTGTTACAAAGGAAGATATTTCAAAAGCAAATATCGCTCAGGACATTCCTTATCTGCTTGGTTACACCCCTTCACTTGTTGTTTCGTCAGATGCCGGTACCGGAGTTGGCTATACATATATAAATATCCGGGGTACAGATGTTAACAGAATTAATGTAACAATTGACGGAATACCAGTAAATGATGCTGAATCTCACGGAGTATGGTGGGTTGACATGCCTGACCTGGCATCTTCAGCCGATAATATTCAGATACAAAGAGGTGTAGGCACCTCTACAAATGGTGCTGGTGCATTCGGAGCAACTATCAATTTTCAGACTTCTGACCTGAAAAAAGAACCATATGCGGAAGTCAGCTCTTCATACGGATCTTTCAATACATCAAAAAACACCGTTAATTTTGGAACTGGTTTGATAAATAAGAAGTTTGCTGTTGATGGACGTTTGTCTAAAATCTGGTCCGATGGATATATCGACCGTGCTTTCAGCGATTTAAAATCTTTTTATCTGTCAGGTACACTTTATGGGGAGACAAGTATACTCAAACTGATTATTTTCTCCGGCGTAGAACATACCTATCAGGCATGGAATGGTGTTCCCAAAGACTCCCTTAAGACACACCGTACTTATAACGCATATGCTTATAAAAATGAAACGGATAATTACTGGCAGGATAATTATCAGCTTCATTACTCAAAAATAATTAACCCAAACTTCAGACTCGAGGGAGCTATTCATTATACAAGAGGCAAAGGCTATTATGAAAACCTTGTAACGAATACAAGTTACAGTACGTTTAATTTACCAAATGCTGTAGTAAATTCAGACACTATAACCACTTCGGATTTTATAACACAGCGTTGGCTGAGAAATGACTTTTACGGTTTTACCTATTCATTGAATTACACAAAAAATAAAATTAATGCAGTGATTGGTGGAGGCTGGAACCAATATCTCGGTAATCATTTTGGAGACATCATATGGGCCAGAATTGTTAATTTCGAAGGTGAAACATACCGATGGTATACAGGAACAGGCAATAAAAAGGATTTTAATACTTTTTTAAAAGCTAATTACTCTTTAACAGGTAAAATAAATCTTTATGGTGACCTGCAATTCCGTAAAATAAATTATTTACTTGGCGGTTTTGATGAAAACCTCAAAGATGTAACCCAAAGTCACTACTACAACTTCTTTAATCCCAAAGCGGGTTTCATTTATAATTTTAGTAAGAATCAAAAAATTTATGCGTCATTCGGAGTGTCACAAAGAGAACCTGTCCGAAGCGATTTTACAGATGCCGATCCGGGAAAAACTCCTGTTCCGGAAAAATTATTCGATTACGAGTCGGCTTATGAGTATCACACATCAGGTATGATGTTCAGGGTGAATCTGTACTATATGAACTATAAAGATCAACTGATTTTAACCGGAAAAATTAACAATGTCGGATCTGCAATAATGACAAATGTGCCGAAAAGTTACCGGCAGGGAATCGAGCTCGAAACGGGCATCCAGTTGCTCAGAAACTTAAACTGGAATGCCAATATGACTTTAAGCCGGAATATCATTCCTGTCTTCATCGATTATACCGACAACTGGGATACTTCAGTTCAGGATCAGCAAACTCTGAAAAATAAAACAATATCTTTTTCCCCATCCGTAATTGCCGCTTCAGTTATCGACTACTACCCATTTACTGATTTTCATGTGATATTGAATTCCAAATATGTAGGTAAACAATACATTGATAATACTCAAAGCAATGACAGGAGTCTGAATGGATATTTCCTTCAGAATATTTCCTTCCTGTATACTTTTAGAAGCAAGCTGTTTAAGGAACTGACATGCCAGTTTGCAGTGAATAATTTATTTAATAACATGTACGAAACCAATGCCTGGGTCTATAAATACATTGAAGGAGGCAACCTTCGGGTGATGGATGGATATTTTCCACAGGCAGGAATAAACTGGATGTTCCGGGCAGCCATAAAATTCTAATTAGTGAAATGACAATTTCTAACTGGATATCAAATAATTACATAGAAATCTTCGGTGCGGTCACAGGCATTATATATGTCTTTCTTGAAATAAGGCAAACTATCTGGCTTTGGCCTGTCGGGATAATGACATCCGGTGTGTATATCTGGGTATTCTTCACAAGCAAATTTTATGCAGACATGAGCCTTCAGGTTTATTATGTTATCATCAGCATCCTGGGCTGGTACTGGTGGACCAGGGGAAAAGGGAATAATACTCAGGGCACAGAGCACAGGGCACAGAGCACCGACTTATCGGATGACAAAACAGGGAAGAAAGAATTGAAGGTGACCCGGATAACACTTAGGACCGGTATAGTCTTGACTTTTGTTTTTGTTCTGCTCTATCTTGCGATGTGGCTTATTCTTACAAGACTGACAGATTCTCCGGTGCCTGCAAGAGATGCATTTATAACATCATTATCTATAATTGCCACCTGGATGCTGGCACGGAAAATCTATGAACACTGGTTCCTGTGGATTGTTGTTAACTTTGTATCAGCCATTTTCTTTCTGACACGCGGGCTTTATCCGACTGTAATACTTTATCTTGTTTATGGCCTGATGTCGTTTGCCGGACTGGTGGAATGGAAGAAAACAATACATATATGAATGATTTTCCTGCAGGGTCTTATACTGTTATTGTAGCAGATGGTTTTTTTCCTGAACATGCTATTCCACTTGGATATCTCAGGAATGCAAAAAGAATAATTTGCTGTGACGGGAGTGCACAAAACCTGATACTTGCGGGCATGCAACCTGATGCGATTGTTGGTGATATGGATTCACTGACAGATTATCTGGCAGAGAAGTTTGCAGATCGTATTTTCACCGATGAGAGCCAGGATACAAACGATCTTACAAAGGCAGTCTCATGGTGCGCTGAAACGGGATATAAGGATATTGTCATTGTTGGTGCAACCGGAAAACGGGAGGATCATACAATTGGTAATATCTCTCTTCTTGCGGAATACGTAAAAGACCTGAATGTAATTATGGTTACCGATACGGGAATATTCAGGCCATTGATTAAAAGTTCAACGCTTTCATCTTTCCCTGGTCAGCAGGTCTCAGTCTTTTCAATTGATCCGGAAACGGAAATCACATCTCATGGATTGCGATTTCCTCTTTTAAAGACAAAATTAAAGAACTGGTGGTTTGCTACATTAAATGAGTCACTGGGGGATAGCTTTTCCCTTGAATTCAGTCAGGGAAGGTTGATCGTCTACCTTAAATTTTCCTGACATAATTATATTATTTTCAATTCCTTGACCAGATAAATAAGCTGAACACGGCTTTTGACATTGGTTTTCAGATAGATCCGGTGAGTATGATCCTTAACAGTCTGAAGGCTGATAAAAAGCTTTTCAGATATTTCCTTATTACTTAATCCATTGCATATTTCACGGACAATGTCTGTCTCCCTTGGAGATACCTCGAACTTCTTACAGAATTCTTCAAATGAGAGATCTTTTTCAGGTTCGGATGTGAATACCGTGAAAAGCGTTCCATAGTTAAGATATATCGGAAGAAAGGTGTTACCAGCAAAAAATGTAAGAGTAAATATTACGGCAATATAAGTTTGGGAAGCATAAAACAAAAGTGGCAGGCATTGTAAAACCATGACGATAAATAGTCCGGGACCAATTCTTCTGCTGTCATAATCATGAATAATCGATCTCCCTTTTCCGGGGAACAATATGAACAGACAGGAAAGAAGTGAATAGAGGAAGTTCATTGAAATGAAATAATATTTTATCGCTGATACTGGCTTTAGAGTACTTGTTTTTGCGATGAGAAATCCTATTACTATTATTATTGCAAAATTCAGAAGCAGAAACCATAATACAAACCAGTTACTTGTATTTCTGCCTGATATACCAAAAGAGAACTGTATCAGCATCAGCCATGCAAAGACAAGAAAAGGCAAGCCAAGAAGCATTGCAATGTCTGAGAACCTCACAAGTAATTCCGGAGAAATGTATGTTGAGAGAAAAGCCCTGATCACAACCTGGCCCCATATTCCGTAGAAACCGAACGTAAATATAAAAACCTGGAAATAAAGCAATGTCGAGAAGATCTCATGGTGATATCTGTTCCTCAGACGGGACGATAGGACCACGCCTCCGGCAGCCAGTGCGACCGACAAAATAAATATTACATATCCGATGAAATTCAGCATTCTATAAAGTTATAAAAAAAGCTCCTGAGAAGAATGTTCAAAAATAGCCACTACCAAAGTATTGAGATACATACTAAAGTAGGAAAAAAAATATTCACTACTAAGGTATGAAGTCCGGGAAAATTATGAGGCTTAAATTTACTTCATAAATGTTTATCGGATTTTTAACATTAATAATTGTATAAATGGAAGCAAATAAAGAGTACAAATTGGTCCCTGATTTTGGTTATTGTCTCGGGACTGGCTGGAAAGTCATGATGGATAATTTCCTCAGGTTATTCGTGGTCATTCTCATAGTTGTGATAATAACCGCCCCCTTTAAAATTTTTAATTTTCATTTTAACGCGTCCGATCTTGGCAATGGACCATGGAATTGGGAACACGGCTGGTGGCATAACTGGTACAGGGGTCCATGGAACATGGGACATGACTGGGGGCATAATCTTATTGGATTTGGCACACTCGGAATATTTGCGGCTTTCTTCGGGTTGCTTGCTATGCTGTATTCATTCCTGGTGAAGCCCGTAATCCAATACGGAGGCAATATGATCTTTGTACAGGCAGTGAGAAAGAACAAACCCGATTTTGAGTATCTTATTAAAGGATTTGTTGAGAATTATCTTCACATTATCCTCGCAAACCTGCTTGTAATTGCACTGGTTGTCCTGGGGTTATTTGCACTTATTGTTCCAGGAATAATAATTGCCTGCCGGCTGGCATTTGTTTCCTATATAATAATGGATAAAAAACTCGATCCTATTGAGGCTGTGGAGTTAAGCTGGAAGCTTACAAAAGGTCATGGGTGGCAGGTATTTTTATTGGCTTTTGTATCATTCTTTATCGCGATCTTAGGATTTTGTCTTTTAATTATCGGGATCTTTCCGGCACTTATGTGGATAGGCAGCTCATTTGCAGCGCTTTATGAATCCGTTCTCAGGGAAAAGGAAAAACCTGCTGAAGCAGTTGCCGCATAAAAAAGCCATTTATTCGGGTGCAGGATATTATTTTGTAGAGACAGGTTTCAGACCTGTCTCTACATTTATTCAGATATTGATATTCAGCCATTAACCTTCAAATTATTGAGGGTTATCAAAAAGAAGTACACACACATGTAAAAATCGTTACGTTAAATATATTTTGTGAAAATTGTTTCTTAATTTTAGGTTCCATCTAATTAACCTGACATTTCCACTTAATTTAAAACATATAAGATGAAACAATTAATTACATCGCTACTTGTAGTTGCTATGATCGTTATACCATGTAAGGTAAATAGTCAGGTTAAAATCGATCTTAAGAAAAAATTAATAACCATTGACAAGAATGCAAAAGCAAATGTTAAGAAAGATGCTGTTAAGGATCAGGGACAGAATGCCAAACAAAGTCAGGTGACCCAGGATAACGCAAACAGCTCAAATACTGACAAACAATCGGATGTCCAGGAACAACAGCCTTTGCAATCCTTTTCATCATATGATTTTGTCCCTGGGGATAAAGTTATTTTATTCGATGATTTCAGCCAGGATGCTGTTGGTGATTTTCCTGCATTGTGGACTGCAAATGCACCCGGAGAGATCAATACATTGAATATTGCACCGGGGAAATGGCTTAACCTGAATAGTACAGACGGAAATTATTTCCTTTTAAAAAGTATAGATTTTCCGAAGAATTTCATCATTGAATTTGATATAGTCCCTAAGAAGACCGGTGGTCGTATTGCTGCTGGTCTTATCTTGTATGGAGAAGATAAACCTAAGGAAATGGACACTAACCCGCATCCTGGTAACGGGGGAATAATAATCTCAATTGAAAAAGAACGTTGGAATACAATGGGATACAAAACAGGAGAAAATAGTACAATTACAGGATCTTCAGCTGTAAACCCCGTTGAACCGGAAAAAGTGAATCATGTGATTATATGGGCACAGAACAGAAGAATCCGGATTTATCACAAACAGGCAAAAGTGTTGGATATGCCAACAAATGTTTTTGATGGCACAAAATTTAATCGCTTATGTTTCAGATTATCTCGAGGTGCTTCCTGTGGCTCATACATATCGAATATCAGAATTACAAGTGCAGCACCTGATATGCGCAGCAAGCTTCTTACTGAAGGCAAACTGGTTTCTTACGGTATCTATTTCGATGTAAATAAAGATATCGTGAAGCCTGAATCGTACGGTACCCTGAAAGAGATTGCTGCCGTATTGAATGAAAATCCTGCAGTAAAAGTTAAAATTGTAGGCCATACCGACAGCGATGGAGCTGATCCTGCTAATCTCGATCTTTCAAAACGTCGTGGTGCCTCAGTGAAAGCTGAACTGATAAAAACCTTTAGCATAGATGCTGCCCGTCTTGAATCTGACGGAATGGGAGAAACTCAACCGGTTGCCCCAAATGATACCCCGGGAAACAAAGCTCTTAACAGAAGGGTCGAACTTATTAAACTGTAACATATTAATGAATGGATGAATAATTATTTTTAAAATAAAATCCCATGAAAAATCTATTATTTATAATTCTCTTAGCAGTTTGTATTTCCATGGTATCATCATGTGGTAATCAAACAGCTAATCCTAAGTCCTCAAACCAGTCGGATTCTGAACAGGCAGTTAAGAAAGAATCGGGAAAGAAGAGCCCGGTTGGAACTTACAGCGCTGTTGAAAACGGGAAGCCGATGCAGTTTATACTTAAAGAAGATGGTACCGGTTTTGAAAACTACCAGGGTACAGAAAATCGTCCGTTTACCTGGAAATCAAAAGACGGGGGAATCTTCTTCAAATATGATGGCGAAGCTCAGGAATGGCAATTACCTGTTGACATTGCCAAAGGTGAAATTGCTTACGGATCTCTCATATATAAGAAAGAATAGCCTGATATATTAACCTTTTTAAATATACTGTTATGAATTTTCAATTCACATTTTATAAGAACAATTCTGTTAAAATCAGGCTGTTATTTAATACCTGTCTTTTATTCTTTGTAATGAGTTTTACAGTGCCTTTTTACATGACAGGACAGGTTAAAACAACAAGTGCAAAGTCAAAAATCCAGACGACAGCTGGCTCGCAGACAACAATTAAGACTGTACCGACTGCAGTTTCCACAAAAGAGATTATCCTGATTTATGATACTGATGCAACGTGCAGGTTCAGCGTGACCGGTATGAATTTCACTGAATGCGGTGTCTGTTATTCCATTAAACCGGGGCCAACCATTGCAGATGCAAAAGCTAAATCTTCAAGCACTGTTATAGATCAGCAGATAAAACTGAGCCCTCTTAATCCGGAGACTAAATATTTTGTTCGTGCCTATCTGAAGGACGGATCCACAGTTGTTTATGGAAACGAATTGAATTTTACCACTCAGCTTCCGATGAGCAGGGAAGAGAAAACAAAAACACAACCACAAAAGGGTGCAGATCATTATTAACTTTCAGGTACCATCCGAAAATTGAAACTATGACTAAAATTTAATACAATGAAAAACAGAACAATCATTCTCTTAACCTCCTTACTGTTGTTTGGATTTCTCACCGCATCTACCGGAAGCAGCGCAACAGATTCTAAAGTTTCAGTTAAAACCAATCCAGTTAAAAATATAACTGCCACCAGCGCTCAGAGTGGATACACTCTGACAATTTCAGGAGCCATTGTTACAAAACATGGAATCTGTCTGAGCGGGATGTCTGGTCCGACTATTTCAAATACCATATTTGGTGCTGAAAAAAGTCCGGGACCGAACTTCAATGTTAACATGACCGGACTGAGACCAGGAGTAAAGCAGTATATCAGGGCGTTTGCAACTACAAAGGAAGGTGTTACTGTATATGGCAATGAAGTTTCGTTTACAACGGCGGCAACGAAGAAATAACCTGATCTTATACGCAAATTGAAGTTTGTATCTTTTTTTGAGAATAAAACATCGGGTTGTAAAACATTACCCTGACGATTGTCAGGGATAAAAATTGCTACAAATAGATTATCTGATTGGCAACTATATTGTCGGGGGATTGTTATAATTTTTATACTTTATTGTAGTTTAGATTTACACAGTTTTTTAACTTTATATCATAGTTTAAAAATTTCTCAATCATGAAAACACGATCTGTTTTTCTTTTTCTCCTATTGACGGTTATACTAACCTCTGTATGCAGTGGCCAGGGGTTATTGGAACGTGTGCTTGACAAAAAGCTTGAACATAAAATTGATTCGGCAATTGATCAGAGTGCAAAGAACAATGCCAGTAAAAATGAAAAAGCCAATCAGAACCAGGCTGACAAGAATAATGAGAATGACAAAGGCGGCACCAATGAAACAGGCCTGGGTTTGTTTGGAGCGAAAATGGATATAAAATACGATGACGAATATAAGTTTAATGGCAGGATGCACATGCAAATGGAAACTTATGAAAAAAAGGATGTAAGAAAAACAGATTTTTATACCTACTTTAATACAAATACGCGGAATACGGGAATTGAGACCAGTATCACCGATCCGAAAGAAGCTGATAAGCCGGTTAATACAATTTTTATTTATGATTATGAGAACAGATGTTTCCTGATGCTGTTAGGGGACGCTGAATCCAAAACCGGAATAATTTCAACAATGCCTTCTGATTCAGCAATTGCTGCTATGGGCAAAAACCAAAAGGCGAAAACCTCAGGTCAATCCAATACCGAGAAGAGTGATCCGGGTAAATCGCCAACTATAACCAAAACCGGGAACTCACGTATTATTGCCGGATACAAGTGTGATGAATACAAGGTAACTGAACCGGATGTTGAAGGTTATTCGGACGTATGGATGACTAAAGATCTTAAAATCAAAGCTGATAAACGATACTGGAATAAAGCAGGGATGCCTGCATATTACGGCTATCCTGAATTTGAAGGTGCGGTAATGCTTGCAATGGATTCATTCGACAAAAAAAATAATCCGGTAATGAAGATGGAGACAAAGGAGATCAATGAAAAGACTGATCATTCCATTTCAACGAAGGGTTATACTTTAATGAAAATGAATTTCGGCCAGTCAGGTAAGAAATAAATATTAAAGCCTTTAACCGCAAAGCACGCAAAGTGAAGAACCGCAAAGCACGCAAAGAAAAATAAATGTATTGCTTTGCGCTCTTAGGTTTATACCTTACGAAGTTTTGCAAATCTCAGCAGCAACTTTTTGTTTCCATCTTTTTCGAATTCCACTGTAGCTGTTGTGTTGGGTGGCTGTCCTTCTATTGATCTTATCACTCCCTTTCCAAATCTCTCATGTTCGACCGTATCGCCTTCTGAGAACAGTGAGGTATCACTGCCTGTAAAAGGAACACTATTTGCACGGTTCCGTTTTCCTGATCTTCTTAAACCTGTCTTCCTTTGGATAGGAATGAATTTCTTCGTGAAGCAATGCAGATTTGTTTGTGGCAGGAGTATTGTTCTGAAAAGGCTTGCCGCCGGTTTGCGGATAGTGAAGAAACTTCTGATCAATCTCACGCAGGAACCGGCTTGGACTGCATCTCTCAAGGTTTCCCCATTTATACCGGTTAAGAGCGTAGCTCAGAGTAGCCTGTTTTTCAGCACGTGTAACTGCTACATAGAAGAGTCGCCTCTCTTCTTCAAGTTCACGGGCACTTCCTGATGACATGGGTGACGGGAAAAGTGTATCCTCCATTCCTACTATATAGACATGCTTGAATTCCAATCCTTTGGCTGAATGCATGGTCATCAGAGTTACCTTATTACGGTCTTCTTCATTTTCAGTATCCTGATCCGTCAGCAGCGCAACGTTAGCCATGTAAGCCTCTAAGACTGAAGGTTCTCCATTGGTCTCTGCTGCTTCGGTAAAAACTTTAATGGCATTTAATAACTCCTCAAGATTTTCATATCGGCTAACCTCCTCAGGGGACTTTCCCTCTTTAAGTTCTTTCATGATCCCTGAACCAAGAGCAATTTCCCTGGCCTTTATAAATGCATCGGCAGTATCAGAATTCAAACGCAGATTATTGATTACTTCAATATAACCCGATAATTTTTTAACTGTCCCTGAATTAAAATGTTCCGGATATTTTCCTGCAGCCTGAAGAATACTCCAGGGTGTCATATTTAGCATGGCAGCCAGCTCAAACACCTTATGGATGGTAGTATCGCCTATACCTCTTTTGGGATAGTTAATAGATCTCTTAAGCGCTTCCTCATCTTCAGGATTTATGACCATCCTGAAGTACGACAGGATATCCTTGATCTCTTTTCTTTCGTAAAAGGATAAACCTCCGTATATTTTATATGGTATATTCTTCCTGC
Source organism: uncultured Bacteroidales bacterium (assembly GCA_963791065.1). Classification (GTDB taxonomy): domain Bacteria; phylum Bacteroidota; class Bacteroidia; order Bacteroidales; family VadinHA17; genus LD21. Next base: position 8,789 of record CAWBQN010000024.1, on the reverse strand, counting down.
GCAGAGTCTCCTCGAAGATCCTCGACTGGGCATTTGTACGGTAAAGAATGGCAAAGTCAGACCAGTTAAGCTGCTGCGAGAGTTTCTTATCGAAAATGTCTGACGATACATTGAACCCTTCCTCAGAATCGGTCATTGCCTGCATTACCTGTATTTTTTCTCCGGCCTCATTCATAGAATATACCTTCTTCTGGATCTGACCTTCATTATTTGCAATTATAGTATTTGCCAGATTTACTATTGTCTGAGTTGACCTGTAATTCTGCTCAAGCTTAAAAAGCTGGTAATCAACATAATCGTTTTTAAACTCCAGTATATTCTCAATCCTCGCTCCACGGAAAGAGTATATGCTTTGAGCATCGTCCCCTACCACACAGATATTCTGATGCGCCGCAGCAAGTTTTTTGACAATGAGATATTGTGAATAGTTTGTATCCTGGTATTCATCGACGAGCACATAATTAAATCTCTGCTGGTATTTTGCAAGTACATCCGGAAAATCCCTGAATAATATGTTCGTATTAAGTAAAAGATCATCAAAGTCCATTGCATTAGCTTTGAAACAGCGTGTTGCATAGGTCTTGTAAACATCGGCAAGCAATGGCATCCTGCTCGACTTGTCATAATCCTGCATTGAGCTGTCAGCAGCATACATACTGGCTGTAACCAGGTTGTTTTTTGCGGTCGAAATTCTTGAAGATATAACTCCGGGTTTGTATATATTATCATCAAGACTGAGTTCTCTGATTATAGTTCTGATTAGGCTTTTTGAATCCGTGGAATCGTAAATGGTATAATTCGATTTATATCCGAGTCTTTCTCCTTCCATTCTTAAGATCTTTGCAAAAATTGAATGAAAAGTACCCATCCAGAGATACCGTGCTATTTCGGGGCTAACAATCCTGGTGATACGCTCCTTCATTTCTCGTGCTGCCTTGTTAGTGAATGTAAGCGCAAGTATTTTGCCGGCCGGAACCCCTTTCTGAAGCAAATGAACTATCCTGTAAGTGAGAACCCTTGTTTTCCCGGCGCCTGCACCAGCTATCACAAGTGAAGGTCCTTCAGTGTTGATAACTGCTTGTTTCTGAGACTCATTCAGATCGTTTAGATAATTGGTTGTCATGCTTGTGGTTGAATTACAGCGTTCCGGATGGGGCAAATTTAACAATAACAAATTCAGGTGATCAATTTCATATGATTAAAAGAGTAATTTTTATTAACAGTATCACCAAGGGGTGCAGAGATTTTCATGTATTTCCTTTGCGTCCTTTACGTTTTTTGCCTCAATATTGCTCTAATTTTATTATAATTGCAGTAGATTATACCAAAAAGATTAAGAAATCGTTTTAAGTACAAAGACCTGATTGCCTGTGCGTTATTTTTTGATAATAATTATTATGCTGCTGCCGGGTATAGCTTCTGCTCAGCTTTCAGCTCCGGGAATGAGTGCTGTACGATATACTTCCTACCCTTCTGCTCCAACGGCAAAAGATCCGATTTTTATTTATTGTAACGCTTCAGGATCACAGAAGGGTACACTGAATGCTGATAGTCCCGGTGGCACAGGTCCCTTTAATTTCACGTGGTACAAATGGAGTGACGCTACAAAAAGCTTCAGCGACTCGCTCAAAACCGATACAGGAGTTTTGACTTCATCTTCCTCAAATCTTGATCAGGGCGGCTATAAAGTAGTTATCAGCGGAGGGTTTGATACAAGCTTCGTCGGCTGGATATTTACCGATAAACCTCTTGCTGTTGCAGCACTTCAGAACAGGACATGTGACTATGTTGCATTAAAAGGACAGGCAGCAGTTGATACATTCTATTACAATAATATAGCCAATGGTCTTCCGGTAAAATTGCCGGACGGTATCAGGTTTCTCTGGTCATCCGATCCGGCTTCCACTATACCATACCCTGATTTTCTTCTGAACCCTCAGACTTTTGACCCTCCCCTGGTTGATGTCACATATAATCTTCAGGTTACCGATAGTTTCGGGTGTGTGAGCGAATCATCCTTTTTTTACCAGTCTATTCATGTAAAGGCTGATTTTTCAGCCGATCCGGTACAGGGGCAAGCACCACTTGTTGTGACTTTTACGGATAAATCGGTAAGAGCTTCTACTTATAAATGGGAATTTGGAGATACGACCACATCCACGCTGTCAAATCCGGATCCTCACACATATTATATACCGGGAGAATATTCACCCAAGCTTACCATTGAAAGCGACCTGCATTGTATCGATTCGATGCGCCTCGACAAAAACATTGTTGTTGATCCTTCTGAGCTCCATATTCCTAACGTCTTTACACCTGACGGAGATGGACTAAATGACAATTTTACTGTAGAATCAAAATCGCTCCGGTCATTAAGTGTTGAGATCTTCAGCCAGAGCGGACTGAAAGTTTATTCCTTCATTGGAGAGGGAGAATTGCTCAGGGAATGGAAAGGATGGGACGGAAATGTGAACTCTTCATCAGTCAAAGCCTCGCCAGGCGTCTATTTCTATGTTATCAAAGCATATGGATGGGACAATCTTAAATATTCAGGCAAGGGTTACAGGGGCTTCGTCTATCTCTACAGGTAAAGGCTCAAAGGCGCAACGGCGCAATGGCAAGCCATCCCTAGCCTGGCAGATTCTTCTTAAGAAAACGGATCCAGTTGTCACTCATTATATTACTAATTTCTGAGGAAGAATAACCTGCTTCCGAAAGCATCCCAGGTACCTTTTGAAGGTCCGCGATGGTATCAATATCATACGGACATTGTTCTTTGCCAAAAGCCCCGTCAAGATCCGAACCTATTGCTGCATGCAATGAATCCCCGGTAAGCTGACAAATGTGATCTATGTTGTTTATCATCAGTTTTAGTGATACTCCCATTTCTTCAGGATCCGATTTTCCACTTATCCAGCCTGGCACCATCATCCAGGCATCGAGTGCAACGCCGATGACAGCATCTCTGGCGGCCAGCTCAATAATTTGTTCGTCGGAGAATTGCCTGTTGTGAGGCACAAAGGTCCTGCAGTTGTTATGGCTTGCCCATACAGGTCCGTGATAAGTGTCGAGGGCTTCCCGGAAACTTTGGTCACATAAATGGGTGGCATCAAGAATAATACCAAGTTTTTCCATCTCTTTAAGAAGTTCCTTCCCTTTAGTTCCTATGCCTCCGTTCGAATCAGTTCCATGAGCGTAGGTCCCCGGACCATAATGTGCAGGTCCGACGGCACGTAAACCATAGTCAAACGCCTTTTCAAGGTAATTTATAGAAATAATGGAATCGGCACCTTCAAGACTTAAGACATAGCCAATAGCTTTATATTCAGCACTTTGATTCCATAATTGAAGATGTTTGACAAGATCATGAGCATTTCGGATCCGGAACATTTCACCTGCTTCTTCCATTGCAGTGTACCATGCCAGCTGGCCCTGAGTATGGGCCCATGCCTGTTCTGGCGAATTCCACCCGGGTATATTATTGCCGGGTTTTACATACCTGGCTATCTGGGTAGCAACGCAAAGGCCAACATTTCCTTCACGCATTGAGCTAAAACTGACAGTCCCTTTTGCTCTGTCGGGTTTATCAGTCATCCCTTCTTCTCCATGACGGATGGCCCCCACGGACCATCTTAAATCACGATTCCATTCAAGGGCGTTCATTGCAAGGTCAAGATGACCATCAACTACCAGAGGTTTAGACATCTGTACAGGGCTTTATCAGAAGGTTATCTTTCTTCTTCGTGCCTCGACATCCCATATACCTGTAACCTTATGATCATTAACAACATATACGGTATCGTACCTGTCAACTGTGGGGCATATATGCCATGGAATACAAAACAGGGGATCACCGGTTTTAAACTTGTCAGCCTGAGCCGTTCTGATCACCATATGTTCCTCATTATGGCTGACAAACGTATATCTCTCAATATCAAGAATCTTGACGCGAGGCTGAGGCATTTCTGAGGCTACTGCTTTATGTCCAAGATCAAGGCATAGCAGGTCCTTGCCCGGTTTGCTTATTATTCTTGTCAGCAAAACTGCAGCATGTAAGAAGTTCATATCAGTGAAAGTGCTGCTGTAGCCCCAATCCCATAATATTAGTGTTCCGGGACTGGTTTCAATATCTTCACGTAATGCATGAATAGGGAAAGTAGGAGTGCCGCCTGCAATTATTTTAACGGGTGAAATACCTTCATTCTTAAGATCTTCGATAAGCCCCTGAACTGAAAGAAAAGACTCGTTGCAAATTGTTTTCCTGCGTGACAGTTCAGGTTCATGAATATGACCATCATATACATGAAGTCCATCCGCGACCAGCATTGGCGAATCCATGATCCTTACGAATAATCTTGCTGCTTTTTCACCGGGAGTTACTCCGGTCCGGTTCATCCCATTATTTATATCGAGCCAAACATGAGTTTCAAGTGCTGTTTTTCTCGCCAAGTCTGACAGTTGAATAATTATCTCTTCATTATCAGCTATGCAGGAGAACTTAATATCATTGAATTCCTTCTTTAATTTAAAGAATCTCTCAATATTCTGACCAACGGGCTGCACGGCAAGCAAAATATCACGAGCACCGCATCTGGCCAACATCTCTGCTTCGGATATAGTAGCACATTTGAACCTGTAGATGCCATATTTCATCTGAAGTTTAACGATCTCCGCCATTTTATGTGTTTTGACATGCGGCCGAAGACGATCCACACCTCCTGCAATTTCGATTGTTTTCCTGATATTACTTTCTATACGATCAGGATAAACAAGAAGCGAGGGTGAGGTGACTTCTTCTGTATTGTCGATCCGATACCAGTTATCATTTGAGTCCGACATATTTTTCATTTAATGAGCACGAGGTTTAAACTTATTTTTTGCTTTGCGTACTATGAGTCAGCTTAGCGTGCGTTGTGGTTAAAGGATTTCAATATAATTCAAACATAGCTTCGATCTCGACTGCAATATTCATTGGAAGCATAGCTCCGACAGCACTTCTGACCCCGACTCCGTTTTCTTCGCCGAATACTTCTGCCATAAGTTCACTGAATCCATTGATTACTGCAGGGTGACTGTCAAAATCAGCTGTACTGTTGACCATTCCAAGTGTTTTTACGATCCTTTTGATTTTTTTCAACTCGCCGAAGTGAGTTTTTATTGTTGAAAGCATCGTTAGTCCAACCTGCCTGGCAGCCAGTTTTCCTGCAGCCAGATCGAGATCTGCACCGACCTTGCCTTTAATCATCGTTCCATCGGCTGAAATTGGACCTTGTCCCGAGACATAAAGAAAGTTGCCAATAACCAGAACGGGTTTATATACTCCAACTGGTTTTGGAGCTGGCGGTAGGAATAATCCTAACTTTTTGATTTTTAAATCAATATCTTCTTGCATTGTAGTATATTTGGGTATGTGAAATATACTAAATATTTATGGATGGTACAAAGCGATACAACAGAATCGGCTCTTCACGGAATGCAACCCACTAACCGCGCCATCTTCTGCGAGCTCGACTAAACCAACAGATCCGCTTTGAAAATGGTTTTAGCCTGACCTGAAATTTCCACTCTGTCTCCTTTAAGGGATACTTTAAGAATTCCCTCCCTTTTTGAGACCTGGTGGGAATTGAAATCCTTCCGGCCTGTTTTTCCGGCCCAGAATGGTACCAGGACACAATGTGCTGAACCGGTTACCGGATCCTCATCAATTCCGACACCGGGGGCGAAACAACGGACACAAAAGTCGTAAGCAGGATCGCTTGATGGCGCAGTTGCGATCAGATCACCAAATACTGAACTTCTCATGAGTGAGAAATGAGGTTTCATGTTTTTTACTTCCTCCTCATTTTTCATCAAAGCAAGGGTCCATCCGAAACCGGCTTTATATAACTCCTGAGCTTCTGCACCGGTAACTCTTTCAAATTCAGGAGTCATTTCCATTTTCTCTACAGGATATACCGGGAAATTCATGGTTAGCCATTCCCCATTTTTCCTGATTGTCAGTATGCCTGCCTTTGATGAGAAACGAATCTCTTCATTTCTCTTTATCATACCGGTTTCATAAAGAAGGTGTGAGGCCGATAATGTCGCATGACCACATAGTTTCATCTCAGTTTCCGGAGTGTAGTATCTGATTAACATGAAATCCTTTCCCGGGAATACAAATGCAGTCTCTGAAAGATTCATCTCCATAGCAACGTTCTGCATCCATGCAGCTTCAGGTTCATGATCTAGAATGCAAACTCCGGCAGGATTCCCTTTAAATGGTTGGGTTGTGAATGCATCTACCTGGTAAATAATTTGTTGTGGTTTCATATTAGTTGTTGTTGTAAAAATTAATCTTTAACCGCAAATGTCGCAATCCCGAGTACCAGGTTACGGAAAGTATTACCCTCCTTTAGTGGGGCAGGGGGGCCGGCCATTAAGCCTTTTTTCGTCATTCACCGGCAAATTTACCTGTTTAGCAGAATTTATCCGAAACTTAACAGATTAATCTATGTAAACCAAAAAAGTTTTATCAATTTCGTGTTGTTTATTAGCTACCTGAACTATTTTCAAGACGCGAAGCTAAAAGAAATATTTTCATCAATTATCAGCTGGGAATTTCAACTCCAAAGGGTCTTGATCTTATTGACAGGTTTGAAGAGAATTTTTAGAGGAAAAAGATTAACCTAATACGAACTGGAAACAATAATTAAAAAATGGAAAAGAAGAAGATCCTAACTGTTCTGTTGTTATTCATGTTAATAACAGGTGGAATCATATCTGCGCAGGACAAAAACAGTGAGATGAAGCTTTCCCTGAAAGAGGCACAGGATTATGCACTGACATATAATAAGAGTGTAAAATCAGCCAGGTATGATATTGAAGCATCAAGGTATGGACTTTGGAATGCGATTTCATCCGGACTCCTGCAAGTAAATGGGAACGGTATTTTTAATGATAACGTAATTATAGCGACAGCTGTCATCGATTTTAACGGAGTACCGACTCCATTAAAATTTGGTACTAACTTTGATATGGCTTATGGAGTAAATGCCTCAACAACAATCTTTAACGCACCTTATATTGTTGGAGTTCAGACGGCCAAATTAGGACAGAAACTTGCTGGTCTGAACGTGGAAAGAGCCGAGCTTGATACAAGGGAATCGGTGATAATGAGTTATTATCTCATTCTGTTATCGGTTGAGTCAATGAAAATACTTGACGGGAATATTGCCGCACTTAATGAGACACTGCGATCGACACGTTCGATGCTTGCAGCGGGTATGGCAGAGTCGACTGATGTTGACCAGATGGTTTCAAATGTATCGATGATTGAGAATACAAAAAGTTCAATGCAGAGAACCCTGGAGTTGAATTATAACATGCTCAGGTTTCAGTTAGGTGTTTCACCCGAAACAAGCATAATTCTTACAGATTCTTTGAAGTCAATAGTAGAAGAGACTGACATCGACAAAGTTCTAAATACAGAGTTCAGCATAAAGGAAAATCTGAATTACAAACTTAGTGCCAACCAGGAGCAGATGTCACAACTGGCTTTAAAAATGCAAAAAGCAGCGGTGTTGCCTACATTATCAGGTTTTTATTCTTATGCTAAAAGCGGTATGGGAAACAAACTAAACGGACTGGATTGGTTTCCAAGTTCTACAGTTGGATTCCAGGTGTCTGTCCCAATATTTGCCACAGGCTCGGGATATTCAAAGATCAAACAGGCTCAGGTTAATCTTGACAAGGCCCGCACAGGCAGTGAAGTTGTAACAGAACAACTTTTACTCCAGGAAAAGCAGTTAAGATACAATCTGGTGAACGCACGGGAACAATATAATTTACAGAAAGCTAATATAGATGTATCAAAAAGAGTCTATGTTAGTGTCGAGAATAAGTATAAACAGGGCATGGCTTCAAGCCTCGAACTGACACAGGCAAATACTCTTTACCTTCAGGCAGAGAATAACTATTTGTCTGCTCTTATGAGCCTGCTTCAGAACAAGCTTGCATTAGATAAATTATTGAATAATATCTAATTAGTGATTCTTAATAATTCAAAATAATAAAGATGAAATACTTAGGTACAATTCCGGCAATCCTGATCACCGGGCTCTTACTTTCAGGCTGTTCTTCAAAGACCAAAACCACTGCAACGGCTAATAACGATCCTGCACCTGCTGCTGAAAAAGCTGTTATCCCGGTGAAAGTCTCCGCCCTGGCTAAAACAAAAATTGCCCGGACAATTGATTATACAGCCACTATACTTCCATTTGAAGAAGTGAATATGGCGCCGTCAACGCCCGGGAGGATTGACAGGATATATGTCGAAACCGGAGATAAGGTCAGGAAGAATGATAAACTCTTCCTGATGGATCGCACCCAGCTTTATCAGCTAAAACTACAGCTGAGCAGTCTTACAAAAGATCTTTCGAGACTTGACACCTTACTTAAATCGGGTTCCGCAAAACAACAGCAATATGACCAGTTAAAAACACAATATGATGTGACCAGGACCAATGTTGATTTCATGGAAGAAAACACTTTGATGAAAGCACCTTTTGTGGGTATCGTTACAGGCAAATACTTTGAAGATGGTGAAATGTATTCAGGTTCACCCACAACGCAGACCGGACGATCCGCAGTTGTAACAGTTATGCAGGTGAATCCTCTGAAAGTAGTTGTCAGCATTTCTGAGCAATATTACCCGTTAATAAAGAAGGGGATGAAAGCTGATGTCATAGCTGATGTATATAAAAACGATAAATTCACCGGTACGGTTTACAGAATTTCTCCCACTATCA
>CAWBQN010000023.1:0-225442 GCA_963791065.1 uncultured Bacteroidales bacterium | reverse complement strand
CGAAGAAAATTTTGTTGGAGTGATCGATCTTGTCGACAGGAAAGCAATTATCTACTATAATGATGAATCAAACATTACCGCTTTCAGAACGGAAGAGATCCCTGCAGAAATGAAAGAGGAAGCCGAAGAATGGCGTGGTAAGCTGATTGAGGCAGTCGCGGATGTAGATGATACGCTTCTTGCAAGATATATTGAAGATCATGAATCAATTACAAGTGAAGAAATTCTTGTAGCACTGAGGAAGTCAACTATTGACGGACTGGCAATCCCGGTGATATGCGGTGCTGCTTTTAAAAACAAGGGGATACAGAGCCTGCTCGATTCAGTTGTGGCGTTCCTTCCATCACCTGTTGATAAAGGTTCAGTCATTGGCATTGACCCAAGAAATGATGAAGAAATTATACGCGAACCTGATGATGAAGCTCCGATGGCTGCCCTGGCATTTAAAATTGCCACTGATCCGTTTGTGGGTCGTCTGGCCTTCCTCCGGATATATTCAGGTGTGCTTAAAGCAGGTGATACAGTATTGAATGTGCGTACCGGAAAAAGAGAACGTATAAACCGTCTCTTTCAGATGCATGCAAACAAGCAGAATCCCAAGGAAAGTATTTCAGCCGGCGATATATGTGCAGGCGTTGGATTCAAAGATATTAAGACAGGCGACACTTTATGCGCCATAAATAAGCCGATACTGCTGGAATCGATGGATTTTCCCGAACCGGTAATTGGCGTGGCCATCGAGCCTAAAACTCAGGCCGATGTAGATAAATTATCCATGGCATTAAACAAGCTTGCGGAAGAAGATCCCACATTCCAGGTCAGGACTGATCCCGACAGCGGACAAACTATTATTAATGGTATGGGTGAACTGCATCTTGAAATTCTCATCGACCGCCTTAAAAGAGAGTTTAAAGTTGAATGTAACCAGGGAGCGCCTCAAGTCGCATACAAGGAAGCTATTACTAACTCCGGTGAATTCCGTGAAGTATTTAAGAAACAGACCGGTGGTCGCGGCAAATTTGCCGATATGACTTTCGAATTAATGCCGGCTGACAAAAATATGAGGGGCCTTCAATTTGTAAATGAGGTTAAAGGTGGTCATATTCCGAAGGAGTATATTCCATCAATTGAAAAGGGATTCCGCGAGGCAATGATCAACGGCCCGCTGGCAGGATTCCCTCTCGATAGCCTTAAAGTAGTACTCAAAGACGGTTCATACCATCCGGTTGACTCTGATGCTCTATCATTTGAAATTGCTGCCAAACAGGCGTTCAGAAAATTTGCAGGTAAATGCAACCCAGTTATTCTTGAACCCATTATGTCAACAGAAGTTGTCACTCCTGAAGAATATGTTGGCGATGTTATAAGCGATTTCAACAGGAGAAGAGGAAGAGTGGAAGGTATGGAATCGAAAGCAGGCGCAAGAGTCGTTAAAGCAAAAGTACCGCTGGCCGAAAAATTCGGTTATGTTACAGTACTTCGGACTCTTACCTCGGGTAGAGCAACTTCAACAATGGAGTTCTCCCATTATGAACAGGTACCTGCAGAAATATCAAACAGGATTATTGAAATTACAAAAGGAAAAATTCTTTAAAAGATGAGTCAGAAAATTCGTATTAAACTGAAATCTTATGATCATAACCTCGTGGATAAATCTGCAGAGAAGATCGTAAAAACAGTAAAATCTACTGGTGCAGTGGTCAGCGAACCCATTCCGCTTCCGACCCACAAAAAGATTTATACAGTACTTCGTTCGCCCTTCGTAAACAAGAAAGCAAGAGAACAGTTTGAGCTCTCATCTTACAAAAGATTGCTCGACATTTACAGCTCAACGCCAAAAACCATCGATGCACTAATGAAACTTGAGCTTCCCAGCGGAGTTGAAGTAGAAATTAAAGTGTGAAACCCACAAGTAATGTGTACAAACAGATAATAATAATTAAACATGTGGGTTCCATCAGACCATAAAAAAATAACACAATCTGATGAAACCAGTAAAGTAATAAAGAGATGCAGGGATTAATTGGTAAAAAAGTAGGAATGACCTCCATTTTCGATGAGAATGGAAAGAATGTTCCATGTACGGTTCTGCAAGCCGGTCCATGTGTTGTTACACAGGTTAAAACAGTGGATAAGGACGGCTATTTTGCTGTACAGCTTGGATTCGAGGATAAAAAAGAAAAACACACCACTAAAGCCGAACTTGGACATTTCAAGAAGGCAAATACAACGCCTAAAAGAAAAGTCATTGAATTCACAGGCTTTGAAGAAGGTCAGTGTAAAGAAGGAGATGTTCTCACAGCTGAACTTTTCAGACCCGACAGCATTGTTGACGTACGGGGCTGGACAAAAGGAAGAGGATTTCAGGGAGTTGTGAAACGTCATGGATTCAGTGGTGTTGGCGGACAAACCCATGGTCAGCATAACAGGGGCAGGGCACCCGGTTCCCTCGGCGCTTCTTCATTTCCGTCAAGAGTATTGCCTGGAATGAGAATGGGAGGCCGTATGGGAGGAAATCAGGTAATGTCTATGGATATGAAAGTTGTCAGGCTCATGGCGGAAAACGATATAATAATTGTAAAAGGATCGGTCCCTGGTCCAAAAGGTGGTTACGTAATAATTACAAAATAATGGAATTAGCTATTCTAAATACCAGTGGTAAGGAAACCGGAAGAAAAGTCGATCTTAACGACGCAATTTTCGGAATTGAACCTAACGACCATGCCATTTATCTGGATACAAAACAGTTCCTTGCAAATCAACGGCAAGGTACTCATAAAACCAAAGAGCGTGGTGAAGTAGCAGGTAGTACCAGGAAGATCAAGAAACAAAAAGGAACAGGTACTGCCCGTGCAGGAAACATCAGGAACCCTCTTTTTCGTGGAGGTGGCCGGATATTCGGCCCTAAACCAAGATTTTATGGCTTCAAGCTTAATAAAAAAGTTAAACAATTAGCCAGAAGATCAGCACTTTCATATAAAGCATCCACAAATAATATTATTGTACTGGAAGACTTCTCATTTGAAGCTCCTAAAACTAAGGAGATAATCAAAATGGGAAATAACCTGAATATTGTAAATAAAAAATCAGTTTTTGTTTTACCGGAACAAAATAATAATATATATTTGTCATCCCGAAATGTACAAGGGGTTGAAGTTGTAATTGCCAGCGAATTAAGTACTTACAAGATTATGAAGGCATCAACATTGATACTTGTGGAGAGTGCAGTTGACGTTTTGCAGGCGACATTTGAAAACTAGTAAATTTTGAGTAATGAATATTTTGCTTAAACCGATTGTAACGGAAAAGATGACGAGCCAGGGCGATAAATTTAACCGCTATGGATTTCTCGTTGCCAGAAACGCAAACAAGTTACAGATAAAGAAAGCCGTTGAAGAATTGTATACAGTTACAGTTGAATCGGTAAATACGATGCGTTATGGTGGGAAAATTAAATCCCGAAATACCAAATCGGGACTTCTTACAGGAAAAACATCAGCGACAAAGAAGGCTGTTGTAACACTTGCAGAAGGAAACAAAATTGATTTCTATAGCAATATTTAATAACCTATATGGCAGTCAGAAAGATCAAACCTGTTACACCAGGTCAGCGACACAAAATCGCAAGCACTTTTGACACTCTCACAAGTGCTACGCCGGAGAAATCCTTGCTTCGACCGCATAAAAATTCCGGAGGAAGGAATGTTAACGGCAAACGGACTATGAGATACATCGGAGGCGGTCATAAAAAGATGTACAGAGTTATCGATTTCCTGAGGGAAAAAGATGGCATGCCGGCAACAGTACGGACAATCGAATATGATCCTAATCGTTCTTCGAGAATCGCTCTTGTTGTCTATCAGGATGGTGAGAAAAGATATATTGTAGCACCGGTAGGCCTTCTGGTCGGCCAGACTTTACTCTCGGGTAAAGAAGCTGCTCCTGAAATCGGCAATACGCTTTTTCTGAGCGATATTCCTATGGGTACGATTATTCATAACATTGAACTTAAACCCGGCAAGGGTGGAGCTATTGCACGTAGTGCAGGAACCTATGCACAGTTATCAGCCCGTGATGGGAAATATGCTACCATCAAGCTGCCTTCAGGAGAAACGAGGTTGATCCTTACAACCTGCCGTGCAACTATCGGTACAGTTTCCAATCCTGATCATAACCTCGAAAGATCAGGCAAAGCAGGCCGCTCACGTTGGCAGGGACGTCGTCCAAGAGTAAGAGGTGTGGTTATGAACCCGGTTGATCACCCGATGGGTGGCGGTGAAGGAAGAGCATCAGGCGGACACCCAAGGTCGCGCAAAGGCATTCCTGCAAAAGGTTTTAAGACCAGAGATAAGAAGAAATACTCTGCAAAATTTATTGTTGAAAGAAGGAAAAAATAACTGATATATTATGAGTAGATCAATTAAAAAAGGCCCATTCATCGATTTCAAACTCGGCAAGAGAGTTCTTGAAATGAATGAAGGACAGAAGAAATCGGTGATTAAAACTTGGTCAAGAAGATCAGTGATCTCGCCTGATTTTGTAGGCCATACTATAGCAGTTCACAACGGGAACAAGTTTATCCCCGTTTACATTACAGAGAATATGGTAGGGCATAAGCTGGGAGAATTTTCACCTACCCGTACTTTCAGGGGTCACTCAGGTAATAAATAAGTAATGTAAACATTGAAAAACAATTAGAAATGGGTGCAAGAAAAAGAAATACAGCTGAGCAGAAGAAAGAGGCCGTCAAAAACAGGTACCAGGCGATCCTCAGAAACTGCCCTACATCTCCGCGCAAGATGAGATTGGTAACCGATCTGATAAGCGGTCTCGACGTTAACAAAGCACTTGATGTCCTTAAGTTCAGTTCACAGGAGGCATCACGCAGAATGGAAAAACTTCTCCTCTCTGCAATTGCCAACTGGCAGGCTAAGAATGAAGGCGTGAGAGTCGAAGAAAGCAATCTCTATGTGAAACTGGTTCATGTCGACGGGGGACGTTCATTGAAAAGACTACAAACCGCGCCTCAGGGAAGAGCCTACAGGGTAAGAAAAAGATCAAACCACGTGACTCTGGTTCTTGATAGTAAGATTAACGAAGTTGAAAAAACATCAAATTAGAACAGATGGGACAAAAAGTAAATCCGATAGGTAACAGATTAGGCATAATCAAAGGATGGGATTCAAACTGGTACGGCGGAAAAGATTTTTCCGGCAAGCTGGTTGAAGATACCAGGATCAGGGAATATCTGAATGCCAGGCTCGCAAAAGCCAGTCTTTCCAAGATAATTATTGAAAGAACACTGAAACTTATTACCGTGACAGTCAACACAGCCCGTCCTGGTATAATTATAGGTAAGGGCGGACAGGAAGTTGACAAACTGAAGGAAGAACTCAAAAAGATTACCAAAAAGGAAGTTCAGATTAACATTTTTGAAGTAAAACGTCCTGAATTGGATGCTAATATAGTTGCAAATAATATTGCACGCCAGCTGGAAGGGAAAATTTCCTACCGTCGTGCTATAAAAATGTCAATCGCTTCCACAATGCGCATGGGAGCAGAAGGAATAAAAATAATGATCTCGGGTCGCCTGGGTGGTGCGGAAATGGCACGAAGCGAATCATATAAAGAGGGACGTATACCTTTGCATACTTTAAGAGCTGATATTGACTACGCTTTGGCTGAAGCTCATACTAAAGTGGGATTGCTTGGTGTCAAGGTTTGGATATGCAACGGTGAAGTATTTGGCAAGAGAGATCTCAGTCCTAATATCGGCGCTAGAAATGCAAAGAGCAAGAGCCTGAAGAGGAAAGCTAAGAAGTAAGGTGTGAGGAGTAAGGTTTGAGGAGTAAGTAGAAGAATAAGATATTTAGTAGTATTTAATTTTTAACAAAATAGCAATGTTACAACCGAAAAGGACCAAATTCAGGAGAGCCCAGAAGGGAAGAATGAAAGGAAATGCACAAAGAGGCAACCAGCTGGCATTTGGGTCATTTGGTATCAAAGCACTTGAGCAGAGCTGGATCACCGGAAGGCAGATCGAGGCTGCTCGTCAGGCAGTAACACGTCATATGAAACGTGAAGGTCAGTTGTGGATAAGGATTTTCCCCGATAAACCCATAACCAAGAAGCCGGCTGAGGTGCGTATGGGAAAAGGAAAAGGAGCGCCTGAGGGTTTTGTTGTTCCGGTAACTCCGGGCAGGATACTGCTTGAGGCAGAAGGTGTACCATATGAAGTTGCAAAAGAGGCACTTCGTCTGGGCGCCCAGAAACTTCCGATAACTACAAAATTTATAGTGAGACGCGATTACGTAAAGGAATAATACTTAGACAGAGATGAAAACTTCAGAAATAAAGGAATTAAGCACTTCAGATCTTCTCGAGAGAATCGACACAGAGAGGACCCTGCTCGTTCGTATGAAGCTTAACCATGCAATCACTCCACTAGATAACCCGCAAAAGGTTAAAGATGTGAAACTTACGATTGCACGTCTGCTAACGGAATTGCGTACAAGAGAGTTGAATAAGAAATCTAATAGCTAGATCAGCAATGGAAAGGAATCTTAGAAAAGAACGTATAGGTGTAGTTGTCAGTACTAAAATGGACAAATCCATCGTAGTCGTCATAAAAAGGAAGGTAAAACATCCGATTTACGGCAAGTTTATCAACAGGTCAAAAAAGCTTATGGCACATGATGAAGAAAATTCATGTAATGTAGGCGACACAGTACGTATTTCGGAGACCAGGCCTCTGAGTAAAAACAAAACCTGGAGATTAATTGAAATAATCGAAAGAGCTAAGTAATCATGATACAACAGGAAAGCAGATTAACCGTAGCCGATAACTCAGGTGCAAAAGAAGTTTTATGCATCAGGGTATTAGGTGGTAGCAAGAAAAGGTATGCTACTGTAGGTGACAAAATTGTCGTGAGTGTGAAATCAGCACTTCCATCAGGCGAAGCAAAAAAAGGTACTGTGAGTAAAGCAGTTGTTGTCAGAACAAAAAAAGAGATCCGTCGTCCCGATGGTTCCTATATAAGGTTCGATGATAATGCAGTTGTTCTTCTTAACAATGTTAATGAAGTACGCGGAACACGTATCTTCGGCCCGGTTGCCAGGGAATTGCGTGATAAGTATATGAAGATTGTTTCATTGGCACCTGAAGTGCTGTAATATATTAAATGCACAACGATGCAGAAGAAAATACATATTAAAAAGGGAGACTCGGTTATGGTGATAACCGGTGAATCAAAAGGTCAGAAAGGCCGCGTTCTTGAAGTCGACAGAGATAAGGACAGAGCAATTGTTGAAGGTGTAAACATGGTTTCAAAGCATACTAAGCCCAATGCAAAAGCTCCTCAGGGTGGTATATTAAAGAAAGAGGCGCCGGTTCATATCTCAAACCTCATGCTTATTGATCCCACCACAGGCAAACCGACACGTGTCGGTAAAAAACTTAATGAGAAAGATAGATTAGTGCGTTATTCAAAAAAATCAGGAGAGGAGATCAAGTAATGTACACACCTTTGCTACAAACCAAGTATAAAGACGAGATCGTCCCTGCATTAATGAAGGAATTCGGATACAAATCAATAATGCAGGTCCCGAGGTTGCAAAAGATTGTGATCAACCAGGGTGTCGGACAGGCGATAGCCGATAAGAAACTTCTGGAATTCGGTGTAAAGGAGTTATCGGATATTGCAGGCCAGAAAGCTGTTCAGACAATGTCTACGAAAGATATCTCAAATTTTAAACTGAGAAAAAATATGCCCATCGGTATAATGGTAACATTGCGCCGTGACAGGATGTTTGAGTTTCTTGAAAGACTGATAGCAGTCGCTCTTCCGCGTATCCGCGACTTTAAAGGGATCAGTTCGAAGCTCGATGGCCGTGGCAATTACACTCTCGGAATCACCGAGCAGATAATTTTTCCGGAGATCGACCTTGATAAGATCGCAAAGATCATGGGCCTTCAGGTTACATTTGTAACATCTGCAGATACTGACGAAGAGGCATTAGCTCTTCTTAAGCACTTTGGTTTACCATTTAAAAATACTAAAAACTAGTTATATGGCTAAAGAATCAATGATAGCCCGCGAAGTAAAACGCGCAAGACTGACTCAGAAATATGCTGCAAAGAGAGCACAGCTTAAAGCTGCCGGAGATTATGTTGGACTGAGCCGGTTGCCCAGGAACTCCAATCCGAACAGAATGCACAACCGTTGCAAATTAACGGGCCGCTCCAGAGGTTATATGAGACAATTTGGAGTGAGCAGGATTACATTCAGGGAGATGGCATCATTCGGACTTATACCGGGTGTTAAAAAGGCCAGCTGGTAAATTTGAGAATATTTATAAACTATATTAAATAATAAAAGATGACTGATCCAATTGCAGATTTACTGACCCGAATAAGGAACGCCATTATGGCCGGTCATAAGGTTGTGGAGGCACCAGCATCCAATCTTAAGAAAGAGGTTGCCAGGATTTTGTTCGAAAAAGGTTATATCCTCAGCTATAAGGTTATTGATGGTGAAGGACCGCAGGGTGTATTGAAAATCGCTCTTAAGTATAATTCCAAGAGCAAGAAGCCGGCAATCAAAGAAATACAGAGAGTAAGCCGCCCGGGTCTCCGTCAGTATATCGGAGTTGATGAAATGCCAAGGGTTCTTAACGGACTGGGTATAGCAATCATTTCTACCTCGAAAGGATTAATGACCGATAAGGAGGCAAAGAAAGAAAAAATCGGTGGTGAAGTACTATGTTATGTTTACTAATTAGGAGGATAACTTAATGTCACGAATAGGAAAATTACCTGTAAACCTGCCCAAAGGCGTTGCTGTGACTATCAGTAACGACAATGTGGTTAGCGTGAAAGGTCCCCTGGGAGAGTTGACACAGTCAGTCGACAAGGACCTTAAGGTGGAAGTGGTGGGGAACGAAGTCATATTATCGAGACCATCAGAATCAAAGAATCATAAATCGTTGCATGGCCTTTACCGTGCTCTTATACAAAATATGGTTGTTGGAGTATCGGAAGGATACAAGAAAGAACTTGAACTTGTGGGAGTAGGTTATCGTGCAGAGGCAAAAGGACAGAACCTCGAGATGAGTCTGGGTTTTTCACACGAGGTCATTCTGCAACTGCCGCCTGAAGTTAAAGTTGAGACCAAGACCGAAAGAAGAGCTAATCCGATAATAACTCTTACATGCATCGACAAGCAGCTCATCGGACATGTAGCTGCAAAAATCAGATCTCTCCGTCCGCCCGAACCATATAAAGGAAAGGGAATTAAGTTTGTAGGAGAACAGCTCAGAAGGAAGGCTGGGAAATCTGCCAGTGTTTAGGGTATAAAATTGTAAAAGTAAAAAATCATGGCCTTAACTAAGTTGGAAAGAAGAACAAGGATCAGGATGAGGATCCGGAAAAAAATAAACGGTACTGCAGAAACGCCAAGGCTTGCAGTATATCGCAGCAATAAACAAATATATGTTCAGGTTGTGGACGACCTGAAAGGAGTAACTCTTCTGTCGGCCTGCTCAAAAGAAAAAGATATTGCAGCTCAGACAGGCATTAAAAAAATTGAACAAGCCAAGCTTGTCGGAAAGCTTCTAGCTACAAAATGCAAAGAAAAAGGCATTGAGAGTGTAGTTTTCGACAGGAGTGGATATAAATATCATGGCAGGGTAAAATCATTGGCTGATGCAGCCCGCGAAGGCGGATTAAAATTCTAATGAATTATGGGAAACGGAATAAGAAAAGTTAAAACCAGCGACCTCGAACTAAAGGACAGGCTTGTTAGCATCCAGAGAGTAACCAAAGTTACAAAAGGTGGACGTACATTCAGTTTTTCAGCTATAGTAGTAGTTGGAAATGAAGATGGTATTGTCGGACACGGACTTGGTAAGGCCAGTGAAGTTACCACAGCTATTGCAAAAGGTATCGAAGATGCAAAAAAGAATCTGATAAAAGTGCCGGTCATTAATGGCACAATTCCACACGAACAGGT
Organism: uncultured Bacteroidales bacterium; assembly: GCA_963791065.1. Classification (GTDB taxonomy): domain Bacteria; phylum Bacteroidota; class Bacteroidia; order Bacteroidales; family VadinHA17; genus LD21. The sequence goes on along the minus strand of CAWBQN010000023.1, from coordinate 215,432 downwards.
AGCTAAATTCGGAGGTGCCAAGGTATTCATCAAGCCGGCTTCTGAAGGTACAGGGGTTAAGGCTGGTGGTGCTATGCGCGCGGTGCTCGAGAGCGTCGGAGTAAAGAATGTGCTGGCAAAATCAAAAGGTTCCTCAAACCCGCATAATCTTGTGAAGGCAACTTTTGCAGCTCTTCTTGAAATGAGAGATGCATTCACGGTTGCTGAACACAGAGGAGTCGCAATGGAAAAAGTGTTTAACGGTTAGTAAAGAACATTACGATGGCAAAAATTCGTATCACCCAGGTGAAAAGTAAAAACGGGAAACCTGAAAGACAAAAAAGAACTCTTGAAGCTCTGGGAATTCATAAATTGAATCACAGTGTTGAACACGAAGCTACCCCTCAGATATTAGGCATGGTAGTAAAGGTGAGACACCTGGTAAAAGTTGAAAATATTTAAGAAATTAACCTTATTTACAATATAAAGTTATGGATTTGAGTAACTTAAGACCTGCAAAAGGATCAACACATAATAGTAAGCGTCTGGGCCGCGGCCAGGGTTCCGGCAAAGGTGGCACATCCACAAGAGGACATAAAGGCGCAAAACAACATTCCGGTTACAGCAGGAAAGTAGGATTTGAAGGAGGCCAGATGCCTCTTCAGAGACGTGTTCCGAAATATGGATTTAAGAATATTAACCGCAAGGAATATAAAGGTATTAACATCAGTACTCTTCAGACGCTTGCAGAAACAAATAATATTGAAAAAATCGATTTTGAAGTGCTTGTGATGGCCGGACTGGTTTCCAAAAATGCTTTGGTAAAAATCCTTGGGAAAGGAACTCTTGAAAGAAAACTGGAGGTACATGCCCATGCATTCAGCAAATCAGCTGTAGAAGCAATCGAAGCAAAAAAGGGAACCGCTGTAATACTTTAAGTTCATGAGACTGATTCAGACTATAAAAAATATCTTTAAGATAGAAGATCTTCGCGCAAGACTCCTCTATACTTTTGGAATCATTTTATTATACCGGCTTGGCAAATATATTACCCTTCCGGGAGTCGACCCGGCACAGTTGGCCAATTTAAAACATCAGACCAATTCAGGTTTAATGGGTCTCCTTGACATGTTTTCTGGTGGTGCTTTTTCCCAGGCATCAATATTTGCCCTTGGAATTATGCCTTATATATCCGCATCAATTGTAGTCCAGCTGCTTGGTATCGTTTTCCCGTATTTCCAGAAACTTCAGAAAGAAGGTGAGAGCGGAAGACGTAAGATGAATCAGTATACAAGGTATCTTACTGTTGCTATCCTTGTACTTCAGGCTCCGACGTACCTGATAAACCTTACACATACCCTGCCTGCAAGCGCATTTGTTCTTGGCGGTACTTTCTTCCAATTTTCCTCTGTAATCATACTTACTGCCGGTACAATGTTTGTTATGTGGCTCGGAGAAAAGATAACTGATAAGGGTATTGGAAACGGAATTTCTCTCATCATTATGATTGGAATCGTTGCAAGGATGCCTCAAAGCTTTATTTTTGAAGTAGGGATAAGAATGAATGGTGCCGGTGGTGCTATCGGTCTTATTGTTGAGGTTCTGTTCTTATTCATTGTTGTTCTTGGAGTCATTCTTCTGGTTCAGGGCACCCGGCGGGTTCCTGTCCAGTACGCGAGAAGGATAGTTGGTAATAAACAATATGGCGGTGTACGCCAGTATATACCTTTAAAGGTAAATGCTGCAGGAGTGATGCCAATTATTTTTGCACAGGCTATCATGATGCTCCCGATGATCATCGCCGGGTACACAAATTCAGGATCGGGTTTTGTTGTGGCATTCTCAAATATGTACGGATTCTGGTATAACCTTGTCACTGCAATTTTAATTATTGTCTTTACATATTTTTATACTGCGATTACTATCAATCCGGTGCAGATGGCAGAAGACATGAAGAAAAACGGCGGGTTCATCCCCGGGATCAAACCCGGGAGAAAAACAGTTGAGTTTCTTGACACAATTATGTCGCGTATCACATTCCCGGGCTCAATTTTTCTTGCAATAGTGGCAATTTTGCCATCTCTTGCAGTGAGAGCAACCGTATCTTCGCAGTTTGCTCAATTCTACGGAGGCACATCACTTCTCATTCTGGTAGGGGTTATTTTGGATACACTCCAGCAGATTGAAAGTCATTTGCTTATGCGTCATTATGACGGCCTTATGAAAACCGGCCGTGTAAAAGGAAGAACTGGTGGGGCCACATCAATATAATAAGTTTAGCGTTCTTTGATGTTGTATTTAAAGACTGATGAAGAGGTCGGGTTGTTAAGAGAGAGCAATATGCTGGTGTCGAGAACACTTGCAGAGATGGCTTCTCTCATAAAGCCTGGGGTTACAACTCTTTATCTCGACAGGATAGCCGAATCATTTATCCGTGACAACGGAGCAACTCCGGCTTTCAAGGGATATGGTGGTTTTCCCAATACACTCTGTACATCTGTCAACGACGAAGTGGTTCATGGTATTCCATCCGATTATGCCCTCAGGGAGGGCGACATAATATCGGTTGATTGCGGGGTTATTTTGAATGGATGGTATGGCGATAGTGCTTTTACCTTCCCTGTAGGAGAGATAAGTGAAGAGGTGAGGCGATTGCTTGATTATACCAGAGCTTCTCTTGAGGAAGGAGTTAAGGAGGCAGTCACCGGAAACAGGGTTGGAGATATCTCTTATGCAGTCCAGACTAAAGCAGAAAGCGGCGGATACTCAGTTGTGAGAGAACTGGTTGGTCATGGAATTGGCAGAAAATTGCATGAGCAACCTGAAGTTGCCAACTGGGGCAGACAGGGAACGGGACCAAAAATGGAAAAAGGACTTGTTATCTGTATAGAACCGATGATAAATTCCGGCAGGAAAGAGACGTTGCAGATGAGAGATGGCTGGACAATAAAAACGGCAGATGGTAAACCTTCGGCACATTTTGAATATGCCGTGGCTGTTGACAAAGGGAAGGCAGACGTTTTAACAACTTTTGAATTTATCGAAAAAGTTTTAAATAAAAAGTAATCGTATGGCTAAACAACCATCAATTGAGCAAGACGGTACTATCATCGAAGCCCTTTCCAATGCTATGTTCAGGGTGGAGCTCGAAAATGGACATGTGATAACGGCACATATCTCGGGAAAGATGAGAATGCACTATATAAAGATCTTGCCAGGCGATAAAGTAAAAGTTGAGATGTCACCATATGATTTAACTAAAGGAAGAATAACATTCAGGTATAAATAAGAAATATTAAGGTAATGAAAGTAAGAGCATCTGTAAAAAAGCGCAGTTCTGACTGTAAGATTGTCAGGAGAAAAGGCCGCATTTACGTTATTAATAAGAAAAATCCCAAGTTCAAACAGAGACAGGGATAATTTTAACTAATTTTGCAACTCATTTAAGAAAAGTTTTATATGGCACGTATTGTTGGTGTGGATTTACCAAGAAATAAAAGAGGCGAAGTTGGCCTTACTTATATCTACGGAGTAGGAAGGAGCACTGCACAGAAAGTACTCGATGAGGCTGGTGTTGACAGGAATGCAAAGGTTCAGGACTGGACCGACGAACAGATCAATACCATCCGCAGGATTCTGAACGATAACTATAAGCTTGAAGGCGAACTGCGTTCAGAGACTCAGATGAACATAAAAAGGCTCATGGATATTGGCTGCTATCGCGGTGTTCGTCACAGAATTGGTCTGCCTGTACGAGGACAGAGCACCAAGAACAACGCCAGGACCCGTAAAGGCAGAAAGAAAACGGTTGCAAACAAGAAAAAAGCTACTAAATAAATAGATTATGGCAAAGAAGACTGGAGCATTAAAGAAGAGGGTCGTTAAGGTTGAACCTTCAGGCCAGGCACACGTTCATTCATCATTCAATAATATAATAGTTACACTGACCAATAATTCGGGTCAGGTTATCTCATGGGCATCGGCAGGGAAGATGGGATTCAAAGGATCCAAAAAAAATACCCCGTATGCTGCCCAGATGGCATCTGAAGAATGTGGTAAAGTGGCTTATGATCTTGGATTAAGAAAAGTTAAAGTATTTGTTAAAGGTCCGGGTTCAGGACGCGAATCAGCTATCAGATCCATAAGCAATGTAGGAATAGAAGTAACTGAAATAGTTGACGTAACACCTATGCCACATAATGGCTGCCGTGCTCCCGGAAGAAGAAGAGTTTAAAGTGATTGCGGATTGCGGATTTTCGATTGCGGATTTAAATCAATCCGAAATCAACAATCCGAAATCCGAAATAAAAAATAAAGTAATTAAGTTCAAAATTTTTATACAAAATGGCAAGATATACTGGCCCAAGAACAAGAATAGCAAGAAAATTTGGAGAACCAATCTTTGGTCCCGACAAGCATCTTGAAAGGAAGAATTTTCCTCCCGGACAGCATGGAATGAATAAAAAGAGGAAAAAGACCTCGGAATATGGTGTTCAGCTCAGAGAGAAGCAGAAAGCAAAATATACATACGGTATGCTTGAGCGTCAGTTCCGTAATACTTTTGAGAAAGCCTCAAGAAGTAAAGGAGTTACCGGAGCAGTATTGCTCCAGCTTCTTGAATCGCGTCTCGATAATGTAGTTTACCGGCTGGGCGTCGCTCCTACAAGAGCAGCTGCACGTCAGCTCGTCTCTCACAGGCACATAACTGTTAATGGTACAGTGGTGAATATTCCTTCATTTCAGTTGAAACCAGGTGATATTATCGGGGTGCGTGAGAAATCAAAATCTCTTGAGTCAATAGCCGATTCACTCTCAACCAAAAAGTATTCAAAACTTACATGGCTGGAGTGGGATGACACACAGATGGCAGGTAAATTTATGAACGTACCTGAACGTACTGATATTCCTGAAAACATCAAGGAACAACTTATAGTTGAATTATATTCCAAGTAATAATATTAAGAAAAATTCTATGGCCATTTTATCATTCCAGAAGCCTGATAAAGTAATAATGCTGGAAGCGGACGACAGACACGGAAAATTCGAATTCCGTCCGCTTGAACCTGGCTATGGTATTACTGTCGGCAATGCACTAAGAAGAATTCTTCTCTCTTCATTAGAGGGATTTGCCATAACAACGGTTAAGATCGAAGGCATTGACCATGAGTTCTCAACCATTACAGGTGTAATGGAGGATGTTACTGAGATCATCCTGAATCTTAAGCAGGTTCGTTTTAAAAGGATTGTTGACGACGTTGATCACGAGAAAGTTACAATCAAAGTGAGCGGACAGGATGTATTCAAAGCCGGTAATATAAGCAATGCACTGAGTTCCTTCGAGGTTCTGAATCCTGACCTGGTCATTTTCAGAATGGAGCCAGATGTAAAAATACAGATTGAGCTTACTATAAATAAAGGGAGAGGGTATGTCCCGGCAGAAGAAAATGAACCGGTTGATAGCGAATTCGGACTCATCGCTATTGATTCTATATTTACTCCTACACGGAACGTTAAATATACTATTGAAAACTACCGTGTTGAGCAAAAAACTGACTACGAAAAACTCCTTTTTGAGATAGAAACAGATGGATCAGTTCATCCGAAAGATGCCCTGAAAGAAGCTGCAAAAATTCTCATATATCATTTTATGCTTTTCTCCGATGAAAAAATCACTCTCGATTCGGACGATAAGATGGCAAATGAGGAATTTGATGAGGAAGTATTGCATATGAGACAGTTGCTGAAGACAAAACTGGTCGACCTCGATCTTTCTGTCAGAGCACTTAACTGTCTGAAGGCTGCGGAAGTTGAGACACTTGGTGACCTTGTTAAGTTCAATAAGAATGACCTTCTTAAGTTCAGGAACTTTGGAAAGAAATCACTCACCGAGCTGGATGAATTGCTCGAATCCATGAGCCTGTCATTTGGGATGGATGTAAGCAAATATAAATTAGAAAAAGATTAATTTGAAAACTGGTTAAGGGAATAGAGAAATGCGACACAATAAAGTTATTAACCATTTAGGAAGAACCAGTTCACACAGAAAAGCGATGCTTTCGAACATGGCTACATCACTTATCCTTCATAAAAGGATTTCGACAACAACAGCCAAGGCTAAAGCGCTGCGTAGTTTTGTGGAACCACTTATTACTAAATCAAAGGAAGATTCAACTCACTCGAGGAGGGTTGTATTTGGTTACCTCAAGGATAAAGCAGCTGTTGCTGAACTGTTCAGAGAAGTTTCTCCTAAAGTTGCCGAACGTCCGGGTGGCTATACGAGAATATTGAAAACAGGCAACAGGATCGGAGATAATGCTGAGATGTGTGTACTTGAGCTTGTTGATTATAATGAAGGTATGCTCGGAGGAGAAGCTGCAAAAACCAAAACTACGAGAAGACGGAGAGCGCCAAAGAAAAAAGATGAAACTGCTGTTGAGAAAAAAGCTCCCAAAGCTGCTAAGCCAAAAGCAGAAAAAAGTGAAAAGCCTGTTGCTGAAGAAGAAAATACGGGCGAAGAGTCAGTTCCGGAAGAATAATAAGATGTTTTATAATCCAGAATAAGAAAAGGGATAGGTCAGATAAGACTTTATCCCTTTTTTACATATTATTTAATTGTCTAATAATTAATTAAAAATTTATGGGTCAGATAGCTAGTGTTCATGCGCGCGAGATTCTAGATTCTCGGGGCAATCCAACAATTGAAGTTGATGTAATGACGGCAAGCGGTTATTTCGGACGGGCTGCAATACCATCCGGAGCATCGACCGGGGAAAATGAAGCTTTGGAACTCAGGGACGGTGATAAGAACCGTTATCTGGGTAAAGGCGTCCTTAAAGCTGTTTATAATGTTAATAACGTGATAGCCGAAGAGATGATCGGACTTGATGTAACGGACCAGGCTGGCATAGATAAGAAAATGATCGATCTGGATGGTACGAAAACAAAAAGCAATCTTGGAGCCAATGCAATACTTGGAGTTTCCCTGGCAGTCGCTAAAGCTGCAGCTTCATATCATGGCCTTCCATTGTTCCGTTATATTGGCGGGGCCAATGCAGTTACATTACCAATTCCAATGATGAATATAATTAACGGAGGATCACATTCCGATGCTCCGATCGCCTGCCAGGAATTCATGATCAGACCAATAGGGGCCCCTTCCTTCAGTGAAGGATTACGCATGGGAGCTGAAGTCTTCCATGCTTTGAAAAAAGTCATTAAGGGTCGTTTACTAAGTACTGCAGTTGGTGATGAGGGTGGATTTGCTCCTAAATTCGATGGAATGGAAGATGCACTTGATACAATTGTTAAGGCTATTTCCGAAGCAGGTTACAAACCCGGGACTGATGTAACTATTGCTCTTGACCCGGCATCCTCTGAATTCTATGTGGATGGTATGTACAATTATTCGAAATTTGAAGGTCCCAAAGGTGCAAGAAAAACATCAAAGGAGCAGGTAGATTATTTCGAGCAACTGATAAATAAATATCCAATTGATTCTATCGAGGATGGAATGGCTGAAAATGACTGGGATGGCTGGAAGTTAATGACTGACAGACTGGGCAAAAGAATTCAGATAGTTGGTGACGATTTGTTTGTTACAAATGTTGACTATCTGAAGAAAGGTATTGAGATGGGTTGTGCAAATTCTATTCTCATAAAATTAAATCAGATCGGAACTCTCACCGAAACCCTTAATGCAATTGAGATGGCTCACAGGGCAGGCTATACTAGCGTTATTTCACACCGCTCGGGCGAGACGGAAGATACTACTATCGCAGATATAGCGGTTGCAGCAAATTCAGGTCAGATCAAAACCGGATCAGCCAGCAGGACTGACAGGATTGCCAAATACAATCAGCTGCTAAGAATTGAGGAGACTCTCGGCAACCTGGCGATATACGGTTATAAGAAATAATTGGAAATGACATAGCAGAGAACAGACGCGACCGTTCCCTGCCTATGTCATTTCCCGACGTTATGAACATTTTTTGATTTCTCTTGTTTATATTGCGTGGATAAGAATGAATGCTAACATGATTGTCATATTATACTAATAGTATAATTTTGACTCTATCAGGTGAGCGATAAAAGACTGCTCGAAAGATGTGGAGACGGAAAGTGTTACTTAATTGAAACAAATTCCATTTCGGTCAGACCCTCGGGTCTGCGCACCAGGAGAGCCGAAGTCTGAACTAGAGGACCTCGCGTCCAGAATGTTCAGTAAGTCGACGAAAGCCGGAAACGTTCTTTTCAGAGATTGAGTCACAGGGCTTCAGTAAATGAAGGGCTTCGGCCCCAGGTTTTCTGAAACTGATGCAGTTTCCTTCGGGAAATCTGTAACAGCGCCTGAAAGACACTTCGTCCCGGAAACCTGCGCAAGCAGTAGAAAGGACAGCCGGAAGGTTACGCTGTAACAGGCACGACCCGAAAGCCAGGGGTTGCAGAAAAGAGTCTCGTACTCAATGATGCGGCCGGTCAGAATAACAGTAATCTGGCATCGTTAACAACCTCGGTTGTAAACGATGGATGGGAACTGATCCTAGTGATGAGTTCCCATTATTGTTTTTATATACCCAGACTCAAATTTTTATTTTACCACAAAGGACACAAAGGTTTTCACAAAGGCCCGCAAAGGCTATTATTTCTAATGTAAATATTTCCTTTGTGTTACTTTGCGCTTGCCTTCGTGTTCCTTTGTGGTTAATGGATTTAAGTAGTTTTTTAAGGGTGGAATTTCGGTGGTTATTGAATATCTTTGAATTTCAAAATCTACCGCGGATGAGTTACTCTGGATTAACTGATTTTATTAAGGAACTCGAGAAAGACGGTGAACTGCTCCGGATAAAACAATTTATTGACCCGGTATTAGAAATAGCCGAAATAGCCGACAGGGTGAACAAATCAGGCGGAAAAGCTCTGCTTTTTGAAAACAACGGAACCAATTTCCAGTCCTGATCAATGCGTTCGGATCAGATCTCAGGATGGCAAAAGCTTTAAGCAGGACCAACCTCGATGAAGCCGGGATAGAGATAGAAAAGCTATTTGGCAACTTATTGTATCATAAAGAGACACTGTTTCAAAAGCTTTCAGTCCTGCCGGCACTCTTTAAACTGGCCCACCTGTTTCCCTCACGTTCTGGCAGAAAAGGTTCGTGTCAGCAGGAAATACACATGGTCCCCGATCTTGGTATTCTGCCTGTATTGAAATGCTGGCCTCATGACGGAGGTCGTTATGTAACTCTTCCGATGGTACATACCCGGCATCCTCTAACTGGCAGCACTAATGTTGGAATGTACCGGATGCAGATCCTTGATAAAAACACAACCGCCATGCATTGGCAACGCCATAAAACAGGTGCTAACCATTTTGAAGCCTGGAGAACGACAGGGGAAAAAATGCCGGTCTCGGTAGCACTTGGCGGTGATCCTGTCTATACTTATGCTGCAACTGCACCACTTCCTGAAAATATAAATGAATATATTCTGGCTGGATTCCTCAGGAAAAAGAAAGTAAAGCTGGTACGATGCATCACCAATGATCTTTATGTACCGGAAGATGCCGATATAATACTAGAGGGTTATGTTGATCCGGCTGAAGATCTTGTATGGGAAGGTCCTTTCGGTGATCATACCGGGTTCTATTCACTTGCTGATTGGTTTCCTAAATTTCATGTTACGTGTATAACACATTCAAATAAAGCAGTTTACCCTGCTACAATTGTTGGTATCCCTCCACAGGAGGATGCTTGGATAGCTAAAGCAACCGAGAGGCTGTTTCTATCTCCTGTCAGAATGACGCTGCAACCTGAAATTGAGGATTTTCATATGCCGGATGCGGGTGTCGCCCATAACCTTGTGGTTGTGAAGATCAGAAAAAGCTATCCCGGTCAGGGTATGAAAGTGATAAGCTCTTTGTCAGGTGCCGGACAGATGATGTTTACAAAATACATGATCGTGGTGAGCGGAGATCTCAACATACGGAATTATAAGGAACTGATTTTACATGTCTTTGCTCATGTAGATTTTAAAAGGGACCTGATATTCAGCCATGGTCCGCTTGATGTTCTTGACCATTCGTCCGATAGCTATTCTTTTGGAGGGAAAGTTGGAATCGATGCTACAATAAAACTGGCAGAAGAAACACCGGGAACAGAAGAAATTGCAGATACTGCCGGACCGGATATTTCTAACTTAAAATTTGATTTCTCCGGCTGGAATATTATAAAGAATTATAATCCTTCACTATTGCCGGGAGGTATTCCGGTATTGATAATTTCAGTGGACAGGTCCGGGGACACTGAGGTTGTTGAAAAGGTTAAGAATTTATTCAGGGGAAGTAGCTACGGAAGTATCCTTAGACTGATATTAATAGTTGATCATACTGTTGATGTTAATGATTTATTTATGGTTGTATGGCAACTTCTTGGCAATAGTGATCCGCAGCGGGATCATGAGTTTATTTCAGGAGGATCGTTGTTGCTGGATGGAACGATAAAAGTGTATAGAAATGGCGGATTTCCCAGAAAATGGCCGAATATTGTATGCTCTGACAAGATGACGATTGCGGCCATTGACAAGAAATGGGAATCCCTTGGAATCGGCAAGTTTATTAATTCCCCATCAGTAATAAATGAAGGATTATGCCGGGAAGGCACAGATGAAATTCTGATTGGGTAGACAGTGATGTATTTTTAAATGTAATCATAAAACATTAGGATAATTAATATATTTTTATTCTCTGATGGGAATATTATTCTTGACATATTTTCATGAACTTATCTTTGATGGTCTGATAGAGATCAATGGTACGATCGTAGATGGATTAGCCAATACACCTTCATCCTCATCCAATTTCATTCTATATAGTACTCTGATGATTTTTGTTGTTCTGGTTTTTATTATTGTCCAGACCTTAACGCTTGTTAAAACCAGAAAACTGTTAAGCGAAAAAGGACAGGCTCTGGAGCTTATTGAATTGCAAAAGGTAAAGATGGAGCTTAAGGACAAAGATATAACTGACAGCCTGATTTATGCACAAAGGATCCAGGAAGCCATGCTTCCTTCGGAAGCTTATTTCCGTAAACATTTTCCGGACTCATTCATTTTATTCAGACCCAAGAATATAGTAAGCGGCGATTTCTACTGGATAGGTGAAAAAGGTGAAAAGATATTTATTGTTGCAGCCGACTGTACCGGTCATGGTGTGCCGGGGGCCCTGATGTCGATGATAGGACTTAAGTTAATTGAGAAGACTATTAATGAAGACAATATTGAAATCCCGTCAAGGGTTCTTGCGGTAATGAACAGGGGACTGGAAAAAACATTCAGCAGAGAAAAAAACATTGGAACAATAATCAGGGATGGCATGGATATCGGGCTCTGTGTGATAGACAGAAAAAGGAAAAAGATAGAATATGCCGGAGCATTTTTGCCACTGTATCTTATTCGTGAAGGCAATCTGATTGAGATAGCAGCAGATAAAATTATAATTGGCATGAATCCCGAACAGTCACCCTTACAGGGATCATGAAATGGATCTTCTGGATAATGACATATTCTATATTTTTTCTGATGGATATGTGGATCAGTTTGGAGGCTCGGAGAATAAAAAATTTATGTATCGGCGTTTCAGATATTTGCTAATGAGTATCCACAATTTCCCCGTCAATGATCAGAAAGCAATTCTTGATGAGAATATTAAGAGCTGGATGGGTGCAAATGAACAGGTAGACGACATGATGGTAATAGGATTCAGACCCGTGATCAGTGAAACTAAATGATCTTTTTAATTTTATCAATCAGGGCAGCCGGCTGAAAAGGTTTACTGATATAATCATCAATACCGGCTGAAAGGCATTTTTCTTTATCACCGATCATTGCATTTGCTGTGATCGCAATTATGGGAACATGCGAATTGGTTACTGATTCAAGTGCCCTGATCTTCTCAGCAGCTACAAGACCACTCATGACCGGCATCTGGATATCCATAAGAATAAGATCAAAGCTTGTGATCCCGAATCTGTCGAGAGCTTCCTTGCCATTCGAGGCAGTCTCAATGCTGTGAACGAGGGGTTTGAGGGTAAGAAGGGTGATCTTCTGGTTTATGAGATTATCTTCAACAAGCAGTATTTTGAGATCTTTGAGATCCTTGTGAATTTTTTCTTTTTGTTTTAATTCTTCAATCTTTTGGGCTGTGATAGTTTGCTTTGGCTCGGTAACCGGATTGGCATACGGGAGGAAAATGTTCAGGACAGTGGAATTCGTTCCGATCTCCTGACTGAAAGTACCCTTGTCGGATGATATAAATCTGGCGGCCAGGCTCTTCTCAGCACTATGTTCATTTATAAGGACAATTGGATTATCAGTTTGTATTCTTAATGCAATAGTACTTTCAGTTCCGGTCTCTTTCGTTTTCTTCAGGTTTATAGTTACCCTGGTAACTCTTTCAGACGATTGAATATCAATCGTATTGAAAAGATCAAGAAAGATCTGTTTAAGGATTATTGGATCGCCAAAGCATTCAAAATCACTGAATTCCTTCTTATTAAGAATAAAATCGATATTAGCTTTATCTTTAAGACTATAAAGTTCAATTGTATTTTGAATAGTTGAAAACAAATTAAAACGTATTGCTTTTCTATGCTCATAACTCAGGTTTCCTGCAGACTGCATGGTGAGTTCGTTTACCGTAGTCACCATGTTATTGGTAGAAGCGATGAATGTCTCAAGCAACTCTTTTTGCTTTTTCTGAAGTCCTGATTCCATCAGCATATCAGAAATGATAACCAGGTTATTCAGTGGTTCCCGTATCTTATGAGAGAAATCAATAATTACATCATCTTTCCTCTCGTTCATTGAAGAGAACTCATTCAGTGATTCTTTAAAGTTCTTATTTAGTTCAGATGCTTTTCTTACAATAATTACCCCAAGACTAGCAGCGGCAATAACCATGCAACCTGCAAGAAGTTTAATATTAAATGAAATTAAAAGGATTGCAGCTAAAAGGATGAAGAGTGCCAGGATTGAATATGTATCAATGAACTTCTTTTTCTTTTCGAATATTTCGTCACTAGCTTTATTTGAACCATTATTTCTGTCACCTGTTTCAGTTTCACTGACCATAAACAATTATTTTGAGGTTATGTAAATTTACACAAAATAAGTAATAAATATACATTAACTGAAATTATCAACCTTTGAAGGAAAAGGTTAAATTTGTGGTTCCGGTACGAAATTTGAACTGAAATGAAAAAACACGAATGCTATGTTGAAAATATTAAGGATAGTTTTTTTTATTAGTTTATTTTCACAAGGGGTACCTGTTCTCCGATTGTATGGGCAAGAACAAGAGCAAGGGAAAGAAGGCATGGTTAAATACACTCCCAATTTCAAGTTTAATGATGGCATCTATCTCAATTTTGAGCAGGTAAAGATGAATAGCCCGATACCCAAAGCAAAACTGCTGACTTCTGTCGATTATAACGACAGGGAATTCTTTAAGAAAATTCTTGAAGGCGATAAGATCTATTTCTATGACAATATGGGTGTAAGGCAGGATATTGCAAAAAACTCAATCTGGGGTTATTCCCGAAACGGTGTCCTGTATGTTCAGGTTCAGGAAAACTTCAACAGGATCACTTTTATAGGAAGCATCTGTCACTTTGTCGCTGATATAACTACATATGATTCACGCTATTATGGATCTCCCTACGGATACTACGATCCTTACTATTCTCCCTATAGCTACAGCAATTATTATAATCCTTATTCATATTATTCACCATACAGGTCTAATATGACCCGTGACGAACTGAAACAGTATCTTCTTGATTTTGAGAGCGGAAAAGTACTGGAGTTTGATGTGGATAATACTGAACTTCTTTTAATGAAAGATAATAAGCTCTATGAGGAGTATGTTCAGCTCTCAAGGAAGAAGAAAAAAGACCTTATGTTTGTATATATCAGGAAATTCAACGAAGATAATCCTTTATATATACCTGTCCCTGCCCAATAATCCCCTGAATGAGAACCTTACTTCTGACTTTTGCTATGCTCCTTTCCGTCATCATTCTGATGGGGCAGGCTCCATTCCCTGATAAAGAAGAAATAAAACAATTTAATGCCTCAAAAACCTGTGTGGTTCTTGAAGATGATCCCTTTTCATCATATAACATTTACATTAAAGAAGTGGTTGAAAAATCCTGGAAAATAACACCTTTTGAATTTATTTCTGTAAAACAGTTTAACGTAAGGAGACTTGATCCTGCGTACTCTTTCATTGTTATCACACAAACAAATTTTGATAAAGACAGATCTCACGGCCTTTATAATTTTATCAATCTCCTTCAGGGTAAAAATGTCAATAAGCTTGCTGAGATGCCGGAAATATGTGCAGTACCTCTTTCCTTTGCCGGGGTAAACGATATGGTCTATAGTTACAAGCTTGGGGCTATTATTTCGTTTATGCAGAAGCATGCACAGAAGATATCGGAGGACCCGTCACTTACGCTGGGAAAATATCTTAAATATTATAATAAAAACATACCTGGTATTAAGAATAAGACCATACTGGTGGAGCAGGACGATCTCTCCCCGGGAATATCTACAATTGACAGGATTAAAGCAATTTATAAAAGTAAAATCGAGATAGTTACTGATGAAGAAATAATTAAAGCTATTGAAGATAAAGCTCCCGATACAGTTATCCTGCATAAGGTGGGCCCCATGGGTGACAGAGATTCAGGATATTGCTTTATTATGCTGATTGGGACAGATGATTCAGAACTTTATTACTATAGCCTGCATATGATTGACAAAGCCAATCCGAACGGTCTTTTACCCGACGATCTGAGAAGGCTTGAGAGATAGGATGCATCATTGACAAGGCAATGCCGTCTTTTAATAAATACTTGGACATCATGGAAGAGAACAGAGTTTTATCAGAAACAGAAAGAAATTGGGCGATGCTCTGTCATCTGTCAGCTTTTGCCGGTTTCTTTTTCCCTTTCGGAGGTATAATCGGACCTCTGGTTTGCTGGCTTACAAGGAGAGATGAGTCTTCCTGGGTAAATATAAACGGAAAGGCATCTCTCAACTTCCAGTTATCTATGCTGCTATACATTGTTTTGGCAATCCCTTTATGTTTTATAATAATAGGGATTCCGATTGTCATGATTTTAGGAGCCCTGAAAGTAATCTGCGTAATAATTGCGAGTGTCAAGGCTCCAAAAGGAGAACTTTTCAGATACCCTCTGGTGATACCGTTTATACAATAGATTTACCTCCCAATCACTTTATACTCACCCCCTTAATCCCTCTCTCTACTCCGTAAAGAGGGGGCAGTTCCATGATATGCTGAATGTTATGAGTCGTTCCGTGATCGAAGTAGAGAGCGTCAAGAGCGGGAAAGATCTCGCCGAAATAAAATTTCTATTTTCCACAAATTTTTGATAATTTTCTGATTCAATTAATATTCAATGTCATGGCAAACAAGACAAAAGTTACAGCAAATGCCAAGCTTAGCAGCAAGAACGATTTATATCATGATATTGAACAGGAGAAAAAGAAAAAGCTTGAGGATGAGCAGTACGAAGAATTGCTCATGCTGCTTGAAATTGAACTGGTAAAGCTGCAGGAATGGGTTAAGGCCGGCAAGTTAAAGGTTGTTATTGTATTTGAAGGAAGAGATGCAGCCGGGAAAGGCGGTGTAATTAAAACTATAGCAGGCTGCCTGAATCCCAGGATATGCAGGATCGTAGCTCTGGGTATACCAACAGAAAGGGAAAAGTCACAATGGTATTTCCAGAGATATGCATCAGAGCTCCCGGCGGGAGGTGAGATTGTCCTCTTTGACAGAAGCTGGTATAATAGGGCTGGTGTTGAACAGGTCATGGGCTATTGCACAACTGACGAGTATGAGGAATTTCTAAGATCATGTCCGGAATTTGAAAAGATGCTTATCAGATCAGGGATCATTCTTATTAAATACTGGTTCTCCGTAAGTGACCATGAACAGGAAAAACGGTTTCAGGACAGAATTAAAGATCCTACAAAGCGATGGAAGATAAGCCCGATGGATATTGAATCGCGTGATAAATGGGTTGAGTATTCAATGGCTAAGGATAAGATGTTCTCGTATACAGATACCAAACAATCACCCTGGTATGTGGTTCGTGCGGATGACAAGAAGAGAGCCAGACTCAACTGTATCAGCCATCTTCTTTCACTTATTCCATACCAGGATCTGACTCCAAAACCACTAAAACTACCGCCATTAAAGCACGATGTGGCTTATGTAAGACCTCCGGTAACCGAGCAGACTTTTGTTCCTGAAAAATATTAAATCAGCTGGCGCGGGTTTGGCTTCGCCGAGCTCGCCGATGCTGGCGCGGAGCTTTGCTTTTCAACCCCCCAACCCCCCATATGGGGGGCTAAAGCTTAGGATTATTCTCTGTGGGGCTCTGTGACTCTCTGTGTAACTCTGTGTAAGTTCTTAGTTTCTTCTTTGCGTACTTTGCGTTTCTTCTCTTTGTGTGCTTTGCGGTTATTTGAATTTCAGATTCTCCGATTCTTTTATACTTTTGTCTTTTATCTTGAAACCATGTCTTCCAAACCATCAATACCGAAAGGAACCAGGGATTTCTCACCTGAAGAGATGCTCAAGCGCGAATATATTTTCGAATCAGTTAAGCAGATATTCAGGTTATATGGTTATCAGCCTATCGAAACACCTGCAATTGAAAACCTTACGACCCTGTTGGGTAAATATGGCGAAGAAGGAGATAAACTTCTTTTCAGAATACTTAATTCAGGGGATTTCCTATCGTCAATAAGTGACGAGGATCTGGATAAGCGCGAATCCGCAAGGCTATCTGCCATGATCTGCGAAAAAGGATTGAGATACGACCTTACAGTACCATTCGCACGTTATGTGGTGCAGCATCGTGATGAAATTGTATTTCCTTTTAAAAGATATCAGATTCAACCTGTGTGGAGGGCCGACAGACCCCAAAAAGGCAGATACCGGGAGTTTTTTCAGTGTGATGTTGATGTAATCGGAAGCGATTCACTACTAAATGAATATGAGCTTGTGAGGATCATTGACGATATCTTTAAAAAACTAAGGATCCCGGCTGTCATAAAAATCAACAACCGGAAGGTTCTTGCAGGAATTGCGGAGGTAATAGGTGAATCTGACAGGATGATAGATATTACTGTCGCAATTGATAAGCTTGATAAGACAAGTTTGGAGAATGTTAATTCTGAATTGAAAAGTAAAGGCTTGTCAGAGGCTTCAATATCGAACCTTCAGCCTTTTCTGAATCTGAGCGGAACCGCCTCCGGAAAGCTTTCAACATTAGGCAGGTTACTAGCTGAATCTGAAACTGGAATGAAAGGAATAAATGAGTTAAAGATACTTTTTGAGTACTTTGAAAACGGCCCCCTGGAGAGTGATATCGAACTTGACCTTACACTTGCCCGGGGATTGAATTATTATACAGGCGCGATAATTGAAGTGAAATCAAAGGATGTAAGCATTGGGAGCATATGCGGCGGAGGACGTTATGATAATCTTACCGGAGTTTTTGGAATGGAAGGGGTCTCCGGAGTGGGAATTTCTTTTGGTGCCGACAGGATCTATGATGTTATGAATCAGCTTAATCTTTTTAGTGATCTCATTACATTATCAACTGAGGTACTGGTGGTTAATTTCGGCTTAAAGGAAACATTATACGCCAGGAAGATCCTTGACTTACTGCATAGTTTGAATGTCAGGAGTGAATTTTACCCCGACGCTGTAAAACTTAAAAAACAGATGTCATATGCCGATTCAAAAAAGATACCTTATATTATAATAGCCGGTGAAGATGAGATTAAAAATAACAGCATAACGATCAAGAAAATGTCTTCCGGTGAACAGAAAAGCATACACTTTGATGAACTAAGTGAATTTGTGAAGAATGAGATGGGGACGAGGTAAACGAAGAAAATCAATTGGATTCTGGGAGATAATTTTTAAACCTAAACAGTTCACTCATGAATTTTAAAATATCACCTGCAGATCTGAAGCTTGAAACGATAAGTGAAATACTTGCCGGTAATGCGAGGCTTACTCTCTCAGAAGAATCTGTGGACCTTATAACACTTTGCAGGAACTACCTCGACAAAAAGCTTGAAAATCATACATCGCCTATTTATGGTATAACAACTGGTTTTGGATCGCTGCATAATAAGACAATCAGCAAAGATCAGCTTAATAAGCTTCAGGAAAATCTTGTTATGTCGCACGCATGTGGTACAGGGCCTGTGGTCAGAGAAGAAATAGTCAGACTTATGCTTCTGCTTAAGATTCATGCGCTGAGTCTCGGGTATTCCGGAGTTCAGGTAACGACGGTTCAGCGACTGATGGATTTCTTTAATGAAGGCATTAATCCGGTAATATTTGAGCAGGGGTCTCTTGGTGCATCGGGTGATCTCGCTCCTCTTGCTCACCTGGTTCTTCCTCTTCTTGGGTTGGGAGAGGTGATCTTTAAAGGAAAGATAACAGAATCTTCTCTGATCCTTAAAAAATTTGGCTGGTCACCCGTGGAATTGAAATCAAAGGAAGGACTTGCGCTTCTGAACGGAACGCAATTCATGAGCTCATATGGTGTATATATTATATCGTTGGCTGAAAGACTTTCTGCCTTTGCTGATATTACTTCAGCTATCTCGCTTGAAGCATATGATGGCCGGCCAGATCCGTTTTTCGAATGTGTGCATAGGATCAGGCCGCATGCAGGGCAGATTGCCACTGCAAAGATTATCAGGCATATGTTGAAAGGGAGTGAGCTCATTTCAAGAAAAAAAGTTCATGTGCAGGATCCATACTCATTCCGTTGTATTCCGCAGGTTCATGGAGCAAGCAAAGATGCCATTACATATTCGAAGTCGGTAATATTCACGGAGATCAACTCCGTTACTGATAACCCGACAATATTTCCCGACGAGGATCTTATTGTTTCCGGAGGCAATTTCCATGGTCAGCCACTTGCCCTGATCTTTGACTATCTCGCGATAGCTCTTGCTGAGCTGGGAAGTATCTCAGAAAGAAGAGTTTACAGGCTGATAGCCGGCCAAAGAGATCTTCCCGAGTTCCTTGTGGTCAATCCCGGATTGAACAGTGGTTTTATGATACCACAATATACTGCCGCTTCAATAGTCAGCCAGAATAAGCAGCTATGCACGCCTTCATCAGTTGATTCAATACCTTCATCCAATGAACAGGAAGATCACGTAAGCATGGGTGCCAATGGTGCCACAAAACTATTACGGGTTGCAGAAAACCTTGAAAAGATATTGGCAATTGAACTTTTTACAGCTGTTCAGGCTCTTGAATTCAGAAGGCCGCTCAGAACATCACCGCTGTTAGAAAAAGTATTCAGATCATTTCGTGAAATGATACCTTTTATTAATGATGATAAGGTAATGTATCCCGAAATCGAAAAATCAATAAAGTTTCTGCGGACATTTGACTGGAAACAGATAATCAGCGAATAATTAATTGATTAATAATTTCGCCCGGGTCTCAGTCTCTGTTGTTTAGCATTCTGAAGCTCATTAAGAAGCTGAATCTTGTACTGGTTTTCTGCCTGATAATATCTTAGTATTTTGACAGGTGGCAGTATTTCTTTAAGTTTTTTATGAAAGTCAACTGCAAGATTGGACTCCTGTACCAGATAATCAACATATTTGTCGCCCATTTCTTCGAGCTGCTTATCTGAAAGTGTACTCACATTCAAATTAAAATTCCTGTTCAATTTAATTTTATCAAGTTGAATCGAGTTCCTCTGGCTCTGATATTCATTATATACCGGCCAGAATTTTTCAGCTTCCCCTGATGTTAAATTCAATTTTTTTGTGAAGAATGCGATTTTATAATCATTCAGTTTTTCCAGATTTGAATTCTGGGCAGATGATCTGATTAATGGCAAGGTTATTATTATCAACAGGAAAATTATTACTCTTTTCATGGTTTAAATTTATAGGTGTTCATAAATATCACTAAGTTCAATGTTATTAAGAATCAGATAATCTATTATATCCTTTTTGCTGACATCCGGACCCTCTTCAGAAAGCACCAGGGAAGATGCATCTTCTTCAAGTGCAGTAATGTCAATATCATTTATATATGATTCAGGATTCATCTGATGCAGAGCTTCTGACACCTGTGAATTTGTCCTGTCGTGTGTCAGAAGCTTTATTGCAGTGTAACTTAACATAACAAAGCCTGCCACCGAAGCTGCTATAAGAAGACTGGTCCTGAACCTGCGGTATATGCTGACCTTTTTGATTTCCTGATCAATACCTGAAGTTGCGGATATTATCCTTCTGTTTACTTCTTCAAAGTAATTATCAGGAACCTTAAAAGGATTTTTATCAGGTATGTCATTCAGCTTTTTAATCATAATATAATCGATTTTAAAAGTATGATCGAACTCGCCTTAGAGTTAACATGCCGTTCATCAATCCTTAGATAATTCAGAATTAAAAAGGTTTAATCACCGGAAATTATTCTTTCAATTTTCTTAACCGCATGATGATAGGATGCTTTAAGAGCGCCTTCCGATGTTTTCAAAACTTTGCTCATCTCTTCATATGTCATCTCATCAAAATATTTAAGATTAAATACAACACGTTGCTTTTCAGGAAGTTTCAGTATAGCATTCTGAAGCTTCAATTGGGCTTCATCACCGTCAAACCAGGTGCTTCCTTCAATGGAACATTCAAAATAACTCCCCAGATCGTCGATTGAGACAGAAGAATTCTTTTTTCTTCTGTTTATTAATGCAAGGGCTTCATTGGTAGAAATTGTATAAAGCCATGTATATAGTGAGCTTTCATTTCTGAAATTCCCGATGCTTTTCCAGACGCTTATAAATGTGTTTTGAAGTACATCATCGGCATCTTCATGTATGATAACCAGCCTGCGGATATGCCAGTAAAGTTTCTGGCTGTATTTCTCAACTATAAGACAGAAGCCTTTATTAAGATCTGTCCTGAGCAATTCCGAAATATT
Organism: uncultured Bacteroidales bacterium; assembly: GCA_963791065.1. GTDB lineage: Bacteria > Bacteroidota > Bacteroidia > Bacteroidales > VadinHA17 > LD21. The sequence goes on along the minus strand of CAWBQN010000023.1, from coordinate 194,396 downwards.
ATCGTCGGAGCGGATGCTGTTCAATTTCAATAATGATTTTCTCCTTAGAGGGAAAGAACTGTAAAAGGTTTAAAGATAGTAAGGAAAAAGTATTTGGAATTCACTTGAATTTTAAGTGCCTGATGTTATAGTGGTTTTCCTTTGTGTTACTTTGTGTTTACCTTGGAGTTCCTTAGTGGTTAATGGATTTTTTTTACCCAAAGGGACACAATGGTATGATGAAATTATAGATATTGAATTATCCCCATAATTATGATAAATTTGCTGCAAATCATTTAATCCGGACCGCTGATGGCACTTCAATGTGGAATTATAGGAATAACCAATGTCGGAAAAACGACAATTTTTAACTGTATATCCAATACAAAAGGAGAAACAAATGCCTTCGCATTCAGTGCAACAAAATCAAATATAGGAATTGTCCAGGTCCCTGATCCGAGGTTATATGAGCTTGAAAAGCACCAGGTCACTGACCGTATTGTCCATACTACTGTTGAAATTGTCGATATTCCGGGATTAGCAAAAGGTTCAAATAAGGGAGAAGGAGTTGGTAATAAATTCCTGGGAGACATCCGGAATACAGATGCATTGATTCATGTTCTGAGATGCTTCGATAATGAGGCACTGCCACATATTGATGGCTCGGTTGATCCGGTACGCGACCTTGAAACGGTTGATCTCGAACTTCAGGTAAAGGACCTTGAGTCTGTGGAAAAAAAGATTGAGCGTCTAGGAAGAGCTGCAAAAACCGGAGATAAAGATGCAAAACATGGTGTTGAGATACTTCAACACTTTCGTGAACATATTGAAGGATTCAATAATGCCAGGACCCTGGAAGTGAAGGAAGAGGACAAAAAGTATGTTGATGATCTCTTCCTTCTTACAATGAAACCTGTAATGTACGTATGTAATGTTGATGAGAAGTCTGCCATTACCGGTAATAGATATGTTGATAAGGTAAAGGAGTTCTTTAAAGGCCGCGACGCTGAGATTCTGGTGATTGCTGGTGCAACCGAAGCAGAAATTGCTGAACTGGAGAACAATGAAGATCGCCTGGCTTTTCTTAAAGACGCAGGGCTAACGGAACCCGGGGTTGACAAGCTGGTACGGGCCGCTTACAAGATGTTAAAACTCCAGACATTCTTTACAGTCGGGCCAATGGAGATCAGAGCCTGGACAATAAAAACTGGTATGACTGCACCCAAAGCCGCAGGAGTTATTCATAGTGATCTTGAGAGAGGATTTATAAGAGCTGAGGTTATGAAATATCACGACTTTATTTCGCTTGGATCTGAGCATGCCTGCAAAGAAGCAGGGAAATTTTATATTGAAGGAAAGAATTATATTGTCGGAGATGGCGATATACTGCATATAAGGTTCAATGTATAAAACCCTTATGTCAAGGCGGCTCCTGATATTGATCTCTCTGTCTTTATTATCTCTGGTGAGGTGCATGTCACAGATAATAAGCCAGGACGATAAACTCCGCCGGATAATAAATCAGTATGGACAGGTTGAGGTCACAATTCCTCCTGGATCTATAACATCTATGGATCTGCTGACAACCAATGTATCAATTTTATCAGTTAACGATAAGCTTGTTCATGTAAGTCTTTCCCGGATTACAGTAAACTGGTTTATCATGCAAAAGTATAATTATCAGATAGTAGAAAAGGCTGTCTCCAGGAATTTTATCTCAGCATTGAATGTAAGTGAGGCTATGAACTGGGATAAATATCCAACTTATCTTCAGTATGACTCAATAATGCAGAGCTTTTCAAAAATTTACCCTTCGTTATGCAGGCTCGATACAATTGGTACAAGTGTGAATGGAAAACTTGTTCTTGCTCTTAAAATTTCTGCCAATGCAGCTTCAAATGAAAATAAACCTGAAGTTTTCTACACATCAACGATACACGGTGATGAAACAGGAGGATATATCCTTATGCTCCACCTCGCCGATTATCTCTTTAAAAATTACAATGTTGATGACAGGGTGACTAATCTTTTGGATAACCTGTGCGATATGGATAAATCCTCTTGCAAACCCTGACGGTACATATGGACTTGGAAATATAATCAGCTCTCCCACACGCTATAACGCCAATGGGTACGATCTTAACAGGAATTTTCCTGACCCGGTGACACCAAACACTGTCAGGCAAAAAGAGACTATTGATATGATAAGATTTATGAGGAACCACAAATTTGTTCTCTCCGCAAATTTTCATTCAGGATCAGAGGTTGTCAATTACCCGTGGGACAGGTGGCTATCAATATTACATGCAGATGATTCGTGGTTCAATAGTGTCAGCAGGTCCTATGCCGATACTGCACATGTCTATGGAGGTCCGGCATATATGAATTATCTCGACAACGGAGTTACACGTGGAGCAGTTTGGTATATTATCTATGGGGGGAGACAGGATTTTGTGACGTGGGAACTTCATGGGAGGGAGGTAACTATTGAACTTGATGATCAGTATGATACTCCTGATTCCCAGCTGACCCTTTTATGGCAGAATAACTGGCATTCATTGCTTGGGTATCTGGAAAATGCATTATATGGTATTCATGGATTTGTCCGCAATATCAATACTCATGTTCCTGTTTCTGCAAAAGTTTTCATAAATGGGCATGACAAAGATAGTTCACAGGTTTATTCAGATACTCTGACAGGGAGTTTTGTGCGGTTTTTATCACCGGGTTCCTGGGATCTTACCTTTTCGGCTACCGGTTATTTGACTCAAACCATAACTAATATTGTGGTTGCACCTTTTCAGAAAACTGAAGTTACAGTGGATATGTCGCCCATTCCCGATTATGTTGAAACTGCAAATTCCCTGGTCCGCATTCGCCTCTATCCAAACCCGGCAAAAGAAATTCTCAATGCTGTACTTCCTGACAATATTGAGGGAATTATGCATGTATCGATCGTTAATCAATCAGGAAAGATGATGTCTGATTATAATGCTGAAGTAACATGGGAGGCACCTTTACAAATTGATGTAAAATATTTATCAGCAGGCGCTTACACGGTCGTAATTAGAAGTACCTCTACCCGTTCATCATTCCTTGGAAGGTTCATAGTTATTAAATAATCATCTTCATTTGGTTCTGTAATTAAAACAAGTATTTTTGCACCTTACTCTGAAGTGTGAAGGAGCCGGAGATACTATTTACCGGCAAATCTGTGTTTAATAATATTAGAACCAGGAGCAAACTATGAAAAAATATACCGCATTAGTCTTTTTGATATTTGTTTATTTAAATCTGTCAGGCCAGGGAGCTTATCTTCCTCCGGACAAACCGCGACTTGTAATCGGGATTGTGGTTGAAGAACTGAAATTCGATCAGCTTGAGAAATTCCGTGACAAGCTCGGTGAAAATGGGATAAAAAGACTTATTAATGAAGGGACCTACTTTAAGAATGCATCCTATGATTATATGCTGACTCAATCTGCACCAGGCCATGCAACTATTGCGACCGGGGCTGAACCCTCAGCTCATGGCATTACTTCTGATGACTGGTATGTACCATTAAAGAATGAACTTATAAACTGTACTAAAGACGTCAATGTTAATTCGACGGGCGGCAGTTTTGAATCGGGCCTGCACTCACCTGTAAATCTGCTGGTATCAACATTTTCTGATGAACTTGAAATGGCCACGAACAAAAAAGCTAAAGTTTTCAGTGCAGGCTTAAGGGAAAGCTCGGCAATATTCTCCGCCGGGCATGCTGCAAATGCAGCTTATTGGTTTGATGATGTCACAGGAACATGGATGACAAGTTCATATTATTTAAATGCTCTTCCGGTATGGGTTAATGACTTTAATGCCATGAAGTTTTCAGATTCTTATCTGAACTCAACGTGGAGTATGTTAAGACCGCCAAAAGACTATGTTGATTGCCTTCCTGATTCAAACAGTTTTGAAACCGGCTTCAATAATATTAATTACTTCCCGTACGATCTTAAGAAAATACGGGCAAAGAATACGACAAGCACTAAAAATGATTTCTCTTTGCTGAGAGAAACTCCTTTTGGTAATTCCCTGACCACAAGTTTTGCTATCAGACTTTTGCAAAATGAACAGCTGGGGAGGCATGATGTTACAGATTATCTTACAATATGCTATTCAGCAACCGATTATATAGGACACAGATTCGGACCATCATCGGTTGAGATGGGTGACGCTATTTTTCGGCTTGATGATGATATTAAGAATCTTCTTACATATATAAATGATAGTATCGGCAAGAAGAATGTTCTGATCTATTTTACTGCCGCCCATGGGATATCGGAGATCCCGACGGTTCTTGAAAAGAACAGGATCCCTTCAGGTTATTTTAAGCAGAACCAGGCTTTGCAGCTGCTCAGAACATATCTTAATGCAGTCTATGGTGAGGGAGACTGGGTGAAAGGATATTCCGAACGTCAGATATTTCTTAACCGGACATTAATTGAGGATGCACGGCTCTCCCTTGATGATGTGCAGAAAAAAGTAGCCCGTTTCCTTGTTCAGTTCACTGGTGTCGGAGCAGCATATCCTTACTCCGCTTTTGAGGCAAATGATTTCGGAAATGGCAATCTTAAAAGAATCATAAACAATTTCAGCCCTCAGAGATCAGGAGATGTTATTGTAATTTTGAATCCGGGATGGGTTGAGCAAACTGCTGATTATGTTACAAATCACAATTCGCCCTATGAATATGATACGCATGTTCCTTTGATCTGGTATGGATGGTCCGTTAACAAGGCAACAGTAACAAGGAAGGTGAATATGACCGATATAGCTGCAACCTTATCGACACTCTGCAAAGTGCCGTATCCTAATGCATGTACCGGGGAACCGATGTTCGAATTATTCAGATAAATTTATCCCTTATCCTGCAGGCTTCAATAAGTAATTCAGGATTTTTCTCACAACCGTTGCCCAGAATGATCAGATCAGCACCGGCATTATAAATGTCTTCAACCTCATCCTTGCTCTTTATTCCGCCACCTACAGCTAAAGGAATAGAAATATTTTGTCTGACTGCTTTAACAATATTCAGCGGAACAGGATTTGTTGCACCGCTTCCCGCCTCGAGATATATCATCTGCATGCCAAGCATTTCTCCGGCCAGCGCGGTTGCCACTGCAATTTCAGGTTTATCGCACGGAATTGGCTCAGTCTGGCTTATATACTCAACCGATGTTTTTTTCCCGCAGCCTATCAACATATAACCCACAGAAACAAGCTTCTCCCTGACATCTTTAAGGTGCGGTGCAGCAATTACATGATTGCCAATAAGCAGTTCAGGGTTACGACCCGAGATAAGTGAAAGCAGCAATATAATATCAGCTTTAAGCGTAAGCTGAAGAAGGTTGCCGGGAAAAAGGATCACTGGGATTGCACAGAGCTCCCTGATCTCACTTATCAGGTTGTCAATGCTTGAAAAGGTGAGGCTGCCTCCGGCAAAAATATAATCAGTTTTGCTCGTGATTGCATGCTGTAGAATGTAATGAAGCGAGTCTCCCGTTGACTTATCAGGGTCGAGAAGCAGGGCAATGCTCTTTTTACCGGGGAAATTATAGGTTTTCATCCGCAGCTTTCATATTTTTTTTCGTCCATACAATGGCGTAATTATCATATTTTGAATAGAATAGTTCAAATGATTCATTTATCTTGCTTGTATGGACATGTCCGGTGATTTCCCCTGATTCACCCACTGGAAAAGGTTCTATTGTAATATTGTTCCTTATACTTATTCCCTCTTTGTCGCAGATTTTATAAAGTGCTTCTTTTGCACACCAGTGAATATACAGGTGATACCTGCGTTCATCGAGTTCCCTGGAGACTTTTTCCTTCCTGTTAATGAATTTAAATGCAAGGGCTGCAATATTCGAACTCATATATTCAAGGTCTATTCCAACCTTTTCATTGGTGCTTAACAGGATGGCAGTAAGTTTGTGAGAGTGGGAAATACTGATAAATCTTGATCCATCATTCAGAAATGGTTTATTATTCTTATTATAAACGATCCTGGCATCGTTCCCGATCAGCTCTGAGAGCAGAGCCCTGACACTTAAAAATTCGAGCTTCCTTGAGGTACTGCTGAATCCGTTATACTTCTTTTTTTCATCGTTATCGAGTGATACCAGCTCCAGAAGGGCATTCAGATCTTCTTCTATTTTCCAAACTCCGAGTATGGAAAATTCATTAAGATAATGTTTTGTAATACAGCCCATTGGTAGCTTATAGTATTATTGTTATTTCCACTTCAGAGTTTCAATCAGATGAAGGATATCCTCTCTGAAAAAGTCAATTACGGGTGCCAGTGAATCTGCATTTGGCTCAGAAGCAAAATAGAGTGAGCCTCTAAGATAATGGCTAAGACTGTCGGTAACATAAAATTCAACAGCTGATGCAGTATTTCCTTTCAGATCGTATAATATTCCATAGACCTTGTTTTCAGGATTACTTAAGACCTGCTCGCTGATAGCATCTGCCTTTGCAACATGGTATTTGACATTAAGATTATAGCTCTGATCAAGAAGAGTGTCCAAATCATTCTTTACGTCCTTGTATGTAAGATATATTTTAGCTTTATAAGACGGAAACTCAATATCAAACCATCCGGGGTCTGACCCATGTTCCCCCTGGAATGTAAGATGACCATAGGCGGGGTATTCAAATGTTAACGGAATATTCACTCTTCGACCCGAGGGTTCACTGAATAGAATATACCTGTGTTCCGGGAGATCTATCCTGAAATGACCTCGTGGTTTTGGTACAGGAACATGCCTGCAACTAAATGAAACACATAAGATAATCAATATTGCAATGAATTTAACCCTGCTTATTATTACCATCATTATTATTTATTTCGACACGGATCTCTTTTATTCTTCTTCTGTCGGCTGATTCTATCCTGAAGATAAAATTGCCGAATTTGATAATCTGATCTTTTTGCGGGATTTCCCCGGTCAGTTCCAGAATAAGACCGGCAAGTGTCTCAGATTCTCCTCTGACCTCATCAAAAAGATCATCTTCAATATCCAGCACTTTGCAGAAATCATTCAGTAATATCTTGGCTTCGAATATATAAGTCTTATCATCAATTTTGCGGTACAATATCTGATCTTCGTCGCTTTCGTCTGTTATCTCGCCAACAATTTCCTCAAGTATATCTTCCAGTGTGACTATTCCTGAAGTGCCACCGTATTCGTCAATGACTACTGCCATATGTATTTTCCTGGTTTGAAACTCTTTAAGGAGGTCATTAATTTTTTTTGTTTCAGGAACAAAATAGGGTGGCCGCAACAAAGCCTGCCATTTAAAATTGCCCGGATTATTCGTGTAGGGGAGTACATCTTTCGCATACAGGATTCCTTTTACACTATCGAACGATCCTGAATAGACGGGTATCCTGGAATAACCTGAACTTATGATCACCGGAACGATCCTGTCAAATCCCCATTTAATATCTATTGCAGTGACATCAGTACGTGAGCACATTATTGCGCTTACATTGATATTCCCGAAATTGACAATTCCTTTTAGTATCTTTTTATCCTCTGAAGGGTCATCAGATGTCAGTTCAAGAGCATCAGAGAGATCAACCATGCTTATATTCGACCGCCGGGTTCCTGTCTTTCTCTTTACAAAGGACGAGGAAAAAATAAGCAAATATGTGACAGGTCTGAAGACTTTTTCAAGCAATGAGATAGGATAGACCATAAGCAATGCAATTGTGGTATGATTTCGTGAAGCATAAACCTTAGGCATGACTTCCCCAAAAAAAAGGAGGAGAAATGTAATTGCCACAACATTTATTATAAATCCCATAACAGGCTCTGAACTGAAATCAAACAACCTTGAGCTCAGGAATGCAGCCAGGAGGACTATAGCTATATTGATTGTATTATTTGCTACAAGTATGGTGCTCAGAAGTTTTTCCGGGTTATTGTACAATTTCAGTGCTGCTTTTGACTTTCTGTCCTTTCTGGCTTTTAAAGCTTCAATTTCCCTGGGTCTGAATGAAAAAAAGGCAACTTCGGATGCCGACATGAGCGCTGATCCTATCAGCAGTAAAACAAGTGTAAAGAAACCTATAACTATCTTAAAATCAGGGGAATTAATCTCAACTCCTGAAACGGGCATTAAGAATGATAGTGGGTAATCCTGTTCCAACTGGGTACTTATTAATAAATCTATCTAAAAAGGCAGATCATCTTCATTCTGAGGGTTTTCAGGCTTGATGTCGGCATCAAATTCCTCATTATTCAGGCTGCCTTTATCAGACATAATCCTGCCATTGTTTTCATTGGTCGGGTTATAGGAAGCAGGCGGTTCATTTACAACATGGTCTGAATTGTTTTTATCGGGTGTTATGCCTCTTGAGCTTTCAGTCGGTGAAGATGATGTGGCAGGAGCATGTTTTCTCTCAAGCAATAACAAAGTATCAGCCAGTATTTCAGTTATATATTTATTTACTCCGTCTTTATCTACATACGATCTGGTTTTAATCATCCCGACAATATATACCAGAGAACCCTTCCTGACTGTTTTTTCAGCCACTTCTGCAAGTGCGCGCCATAGGACAATATTATGCCATTCGGTTGATGTTATAGTTTCACCCTGTTTATTTGTATAGGCCTCACTTGTAGCCACAGGAAAGGTTGCTTTTGCCACACCCTTGTCAAAATAGCGAACTACCGGATCTTTTCCGACATTACCGACAAGTATAACTTTATTGATTGACATATAGTTATATATTTATTATTACTTCAATTTCCGGATTGTAAAGGTAATAAAAAAACCCCTTTCAGCAACCCTGGACCTGTTTAATTGATTAATACTCAATGTACCAATATTTTACTTATTTATTACCGGTTTGATTCTTTAACTGCAGGTTAAAGCAGAATATCGACCTCATTTATCTATTTCATTGTATTTAAGGCATTAATAAAACGTTTAAAAAAAAATTATTCTGTAAGTGTTTCTATTTAAACAAATAATATTTTTATATTTGCACAGTTGAAAAAAACGAATACTCAAAATAATTTGTAGAATTTTAAACTTCACGAAAAATGACTAAAGCAGACATTGTTAACGAAATTGCCAAGAACACTGGTATCGAAAAGGTAACAGTTCAAAAGACTGTTGAAGCCTTAATGGAAACTGTAAAGGATTCTATGGTAAAAGGTAGTAACGTTTATCTCAGGGGTTTTGGAAGCTTCATCGTCAAGAAAAGAGCCAAGAAAACAGCCAGGAATATATCCAAGAATACAACCATTATTATTCCAGCCCACAATATTCCCGCTTTCAAGCCGGCAAAATCTTTCATTACCAAAGTAAAATCTCACGCTAAGAAATAATCCTCTATGCCAAGCGGTAAAAAAAGAAAAAGACATAAGATGGCCACTCACAAACGTAAAAAACGTTTGCGGAAGAACAGACATAAAAAGAAATAGCAGATCATTAAGTGGTCAGACAAAAAATATATTAAACCTAAAGATCTGATGGTCTTTAGGTTTATTGTATTAAGATATCGGATGTGGAGGATAATATATTAACTCAGATTAATATAGTGAAGTGGTAAACAAGGATTTAATCATTGATGTTGGTGATTCCGAGGTTTCTTTAGCGTTGTTGGAAGATAAGCAGTTAATTGAGCTAAACAAGGAAAAGCGTAATGTAAAATTTTCGGTGGGGGACATTTTCCTGGGTAAAGTAAAGAAGATAATGCCCGGGTTAAATGCAGCATTTATTAATGTTGGCTACGAAAGAGATGCCTTTCTCCATTACCTCGATCTTGGTGCTCAGTTCAGGACACAGCACAAATACTATCAGACGGCTCTTCAGAAACAGGGTAAAGTACCACCGGTACATAAGTTCAAACCTGAACCCGACATTGATAAAGATGGCAAAATTACGGATGTTTTGGTCACCGGTCAGACTGTTATTGTCCAGATCACAAAAGAACCTATTTCAACCAAAGGTCCCAGGCTGGCTTCAGAAATATCTCTGGCAGGACGAAATCTTGTCTTAATGCCATACTCTGATAAGGTCTCTGTTTCCTCCAAAATTGAAAGCGTTGAAGAAAAGAACCGGCTTAAAGCTCTTGTTCAGAGCATCAAGCCGAGGAACTATGGTGTCATCGTGCGTACAGTGGCTGAAGGTAAAAAGGTTGCTGTTCTTGATGCGGAGCTGAGAGAGCTTGTGCAGAAATGGGAATCAGCCTTCATTTCCGTAAAGAAAGAGATAAAATCACCAAAGCTGTTCATCGGAGAAATGAACAGAACCTCAACAATCCTCAGGGATATGTTGAATGTTACATTTAACAGTATTCATATCAATGAACCCACTTTAGCTGAAGATATCAGGATATATATCAGGGAAATTGCCCCGGAAAAAGAAAAAATAGTCAAACTATATAAAGGCACTCTCCCAATATTCGACCATTTTGGAATTAATAAACAGATTAAGGGCCTGTTTGGAAAGACGGTCTCGTTCAAGCATGGTGCATATCTGATTATTGAACATACCGAAGCTCTTCATGTCATTGATGTCAACAGCGGCAACAGATCGAGATCGGGTAATGATCAGGAAACAAATGCTCTTGAGGTTAATATGGAAGCGGCGACAGAAATTGCCAGACAATTGAGACTCAGAGATATGGGTGGCATAATTGTCGTTGATTTCATTGATATGCAATCACAGGAAAACAAGCAGCAGCTCTACGATAAAGTGAAGGAGGTTATGGCAAACGACAGGACAAAGCATAACATCCTCCCTCTTACTAAATTTGGTCTGATGCAGATAACAAGGCAAAGGGTCAGACCGGAAATGAACATTGTCACAAATGAGAAATGCCCTTCCTGCCAGGGTACGGGTGAAACCAAGCCCACCATTCTGTTTACCGATGAACTTGAAAGAGGTCTCTCATTTATTGTCGATAAGATTAAGACAAGAAAACTCATACTGAATGTCCATCCCTTTGTTGCCTCATATCTGAAAAAGGGTCTCTTTCCGGTTTACAGGAAGTGGAACTTTAAATATAAGATCCATCTGAAGATACAGGCTGTCACAACATATTATATGCTTGAGTATCATTTCTACGATCATTTTAATAATGAAATAGATCTGGCCTGAGTAATGGCACAGAGCTCAGTGCCTAGGGCACAGGGCAAAAAACAAAAAGTTTTTTACTTATAGTCTCTGTGTAACTTCGTGGCACCTCTGTGTTCCTCTGTGTAAGTTCTTCTTTTTCTTTGCGATCTTTGCATATTCTTTGCGACCTTTGCGGTTAATGGATTTCTGCATTTAATTTTTAACAAGGCATTTAATGAGAAAACTTTTGCTTTTTATATCGTTTATTCTTTTCGCTTCACATGTATCAGCACAGATCTATGATCCTGTAACCTGGGATTTCAGCTATGAAAAGAAAGGAGACAGCCAATATGAACTGATATTTACAGCGACTATTGATAAGGGTTCTCATATATACGCTATGGATATCCCTGAAGGCGGGCCAATACCGACATCATTCAAAATTGATACTTTGCCTGGCTACAAGCTCGATGGCAAACCATATGAAGTTAACAAACCTGTGGAGGTTCTCGATGATGCCTTTGGCTTTAAGATCAAGACTTTTAGCAATTCTGCGGAATTCCGTCAAAAAATAACGGCTTTGGAATCCTCATTTACAGTCAGAGGGACAGTGAATTATATGGCATGTAATAATTCTACGTGTTCCCCTCCCAAAGATGTTGATTTTACCATTAAAGTAGGTGAAAAATCCGGGGCTAAAATTACTAAAAGCAGCACTGAGCCTGGAGCTGGTTCTTCACCAATAAGATCTGACCGTGGCTTACTGAAATTCTTTCTTATCTCTCTGCTCGCTGGCTTTGCCGGGGTGCTTACCCCTTGTGTATTCCCGATGATCCCGATGACAGTCGCCTTCTTTTCAAAAGGATCGGAAGACAGGGGCAAAGCTGTTTTCAAGGCAATAGTATTTGGAATTTCAATAGTCTTGATATATGCATCTCTCGGCATTATAGTCTCACTTACAAGTGCCGGAGCAGGATTTGCCAATGCACTGAGCACTCATTGGATACCAAATACGATCTTCTTTGCATTATTTGTAATATTCGCAATTTCATTCTTTGGGGCATTTGAGATAATCCTTCCGAACAGCTGGGTGACAGGGGCAGATTCCAGGGTTGATAAAGGAGGGATTTTTGCAGCATTTTTCATGGGACTGACAACTGTAATTGTTTCATTCTCATGTACCGGACCAATAATCGGGGCGCTTCTTGTTGAAGCTGCCAGAGGCGATGTATTAAGGCCGACCATTGGAATGTTAGGATTCGGACTGGCATTTGCACTTCCGTTTACAATATTTGCTTTATTCCCATCAATCCTTAGCCGGATACCCAAATCAGGTGGCTGGCTGAACTCGATTAAAGTGGTCCTCGGATTTATTATGCTGGCCTTCAGCATGAAATTTCTTATGACCATTGATAGTGTCTATTCACTTGGTTTACTTTCGAGAAGTCTGTTTATTTCCATCTGGATCGTCCTGTTTTCCCTCCTGGGATTTTATCTTATGGGAAAGATAAAGTTTGCACACGACAGTGAGATCCCCTATATAGGAGTATTCAGATTGTTTCTTATAATCGCGACATTTACGTTTGTTATATATCTGATCCCCGGACTCTTTGGAGCTCCCCTGAACGGATTATCATCTTTCCTGCCCTCCCAGGAAACCTCAGAATTTAATTTGCCAAGAATGATCAGTGAAAACAGGTCAGTGACTGGTGGGGTTGTCCAACCTGTTGAATCAAGTGCACTTTGTTCAGTACCGAAATATAATGACATCTTTCATATGCCGCTTGGACTGAACGGCTACTTCGATTATAAACAGGGTCTGGCATGTGCCAAAGAGAAAAAGAAACCTGTCCTTATTGATTTTAAAGGACATGCCTGTGCTAACTGCAAACGCATGGAAGCCAGGGTATGGTCAAATCCGGATATCCTTAGCAGGCTAAGGGATAACTTTGTGATCATAGAACTTTATGTTGACGACAGAACTCAATTACCTGAGAATGAATGGATAATTTCATCGGTCGATGGCAAACAGAAAAAGACGATCGGAAAATTATATGAAGATCTTGAAATATCGATGTTTAAAACCAATGCTTTACCTCTTTATGTAATTGCTGATGATGATGGCAATGCATTGAATAAACCAATGCCAACTAATTTAAATATCGAAGAATATAAGAAATGGCTGGACGAAGGAGCGATGTTGTTTAATAAAAGTAAATAGAAACTTTCCCGCAGATGCCGCAGAGCTGAATGAGTTTATCGGCGGGAACCTGCCTGCCGGCAGGCAAGTCTGCGATATCAGCGGGAAACTAACTCTTCAGGAAATTATTTCAGGTAAATATTCCCGTGGGTAGCATCAATTTTAACTTTTGTTGTTCCCGGATTTTTGCCAACAGTACCAGAGGTAACATACTCTTTACGGTCCTCGTCAAGTGTCTTTTGTTCTGTCCTGGCATTTTTATCAGGCAATACAAGGAAAGCATTAATATGCCTGATGTCCAGGTTATAAGAAGAGCCAGGGTCAAAACTTAGCCTTACATCAGAGTAACTTGAATTAATATTGACCGATTCGAATCCTTTCTCAATAAGATCAGCATTTACACTTCCATACCTGGTAGTGAGGTTTAGCTCTTTCCTTACAGTATTGACATTATAATCTGTAAAATAGGCATCTCCTTCCAGCGATTCAATGCTTTCAATGAAAAACTTGTCTCTTCTGGATTCACCCCTGAGCATTCCGGCTTTTTTGATGTCATATTTTGAAGAGATCGAATTAATTGAAAGATCACCGGTCTCCCCCAATGAAACTTCTGAGAATGATGCATCGATTTTCCCTGATTCTATCGAATTGATCTTAGCATCGCAGAAGACCATAGTTATTGACGATTTTTTCCCTAGTGAATTAGCTTTAAACGAACCATTGGATATAGTAATCTTGAATTCACCGGTATTATCTTCCATGTAAACGTCACCGAATTTATTATCTATATTAAGATTAAGATAGTCAGGAATGTTAATGTAATAGTTGATCTCAACATGCGAATCATACGATATTATCTTGTTTGTCATCCCTTTAAAGCTTTCAAACAGAGTATTAATGTTCGAAGTGAACTCTGTCTGGGCTCTTACTATATATTTCGAATCTGTGATATTCACGGTAATCCCGTCAAACATTTTTCCGATTTTGGAGCGGTCCCTGGCAAATGCTTTGACTTCAGCCCTGATATATGCTGAATCTTTATTCCAGGGGGTAATCTGGATCGTTCCGTATTTATTTTCTATTTCAAGAGTTGTTTCTTTTCCAACCGGTACGGTCTTGATATAACTTCGTGTCTGAGAATCATTTTGAGCTGATATTGAGATGAACTGAAATAATATCAGACTTATGATTAAGATGGTTTTATAGTTCATGGCTTTTCTTTTTTTCGGGTTTGTGTTGATTTTCCTTTAGTACGGCAACCATATCTTCAAGGATCTGGATCTTTATCCTGTAATTCTGAATCAGCGCTTCAACGACGTCCTTGTTGGAGATGTTATCTTTCAGGTCATTTTTAAGATCGGCACAAATACTGTCAAGATGCGACATGTCGTAATTAAGTTCTTTTTTAATATCAGGATTATTTGTAAGTAAAGGAGCTGCTTCTTTATAGAGGGAGTGTACGAGACTATTATAATAAACTTCAGTTTCCCGCAGTTGCGGATCATTTTGATTGAGTCCGTCAGTATTTTTTTTCTTATTATCCGGGCCTGACAACCGGGACACCGGTCTGAATAAAATAATCGCTGTACCAAGAATTACTACGATCATTGCAGCAATGGAAATCCATCTTTGTGAAATCGGTTTCCCTTTTTTTAATTCCTTTCTGATCTTTTCCCACATACCAGCAGGAGGAGTGTGACGGTCGAGTTCCTCCCTGTTTTGCCTGATTTGTTCCTCAAGTTTGTCCATATCAATGATTATTTGAAAGTAAGGTCCTTAACTTTTCTTTAGCCCTTGAATATTGAGATTTTGAAGTCGACTCAGATATTCCAAGGATCTGTGATATTTCAGTATGGTCATAGCCTTCAAGCAGATAGAGTGTTAAAATAATTCTGTAACCATCGGGAAGCTTCTCAATGCCTCTGAATAATTTTTCTGTTTGATATTCAACATTTTCCTCTTCTTCGTAAATGGTCACGGGCAGAGTTTCGTAATATTCCAGATCAATTTTTCGTTTCTTAATATGGTTTATGCATTTATTTACCACAATTTTTTTAAGCCAGGCGCCGAATGTCGATTCAAACCTGAATGATTTTATGTTTCTGAAACATTCTACAAAAGCCTCCTGAAGTATATCCTCTGTATCTTCCCTGTTGTTTAATATCCTGAATGCCAGGTTATACATGGCTTTTGAATATTTATCATAAAGGCTGAACTGAGCCTTTCTGCTGCCTTTCCTGCACTCCTCAATTAACGGTGCATGTATGTATAGATCCAAATTATCCACCTGATAAGCTTATCTGGTTATAAAGACAAGGTGATATTAATAGGGTTGCACTATTTAACTGAATGCATGATTTTTTTTCTTAGCGGTATACCAACAAATACTGCAATAAGGATTCCGGCGCTTAAAAAAGCCGAAATTTTTAACAGGTAGTCACCGTACCTGACATATACTGTTATCCTGGTTTCGGGGAAGATCTCTCCCTTTATTACTGTCCTGGTCCACCATTTGGTCTCAACGGTTCTCTTACCTTTGATATCAATGAGACATGAGACCCCTGTGTTTGCAGATCTTGCGACTGGTCTCCTGGTCTCTATTGCCCTTAGTGAGGCAAAGTAAAGATGTTGCTTATAGCCACTGGTATTTTTCCACCAGCCGTCGTTAGTAATTATAAACAGGGCCTCTGCACCTTTCCTTACATAGTCCGTCACGAATTTGCCAAATACAGATTCATAACAAATAACAGGTGCAATTTTTATTGAGGTGGAAGTATGCTCAAAGCATACACGTTCCTTCTGCATGCCATATCCCCATTTGGTCCCTCCCAGATATGGCAATATTCTGGCGATAAGCCTTCCGGGTCCGTTAGAAAATTGCATTTCAATACCGGGAACCAGTTTAGATTTATGGTATATCCCAAATGATTTTCCGCTGTCAATCTGAACAGCAGAATTGAAATGATCATAATACTGACCTGATGCATCGATTCTCCTGGCACTGGGAGAAGGTGCACTCCTTGCCGATGGGTAGAGCTTATATGTAACTAATCCTGTAACTACATTTATATCAGGATGATGAGATATCATACCTTTTATCATTCTTATATATTTGTCATTTGCAAGGTCATCAAGATTGACCGGATCGTCAACCGTAGTTTCCGGTGTGATTATCCATTCGGTCTTATTCCCGATCTCTTTGTTTGCCTGTGCTATCACATTCTTAAGCTGAACTTCGAACGGGATGGTGAATTTTTCAGTATAAGGATCTGTATTTGGCTGTACGATAATTACTTCTGAGCCATTCAGATGGTTTTCCACTATTGTATTATACCTGTAAATTGACAGGGCAGAAGGAATAATTATAATTGACAACCATATGACAAGGAGCCAGGTATTCCCCTTTTTTTTAGTCAGGGAATTTACCAGAAATAATGTGAGGAAAAGATTAGAGCATAAAATCCAGAGAGAGCCACCTGCAGTTCCTGTCAGCTCGTACCACTGGATGAAAAGAATATCTTTTGAAAGCCCGTTTCCAAGGTTTAGCCATGGAGAAATAATATTAATATTCAAGCTGATATATTCATAAGCCAGCCAGAAGGTGATCATGGATACAAATCCGGCAAGATTTCCGGCCCTGATCCGGATAATATGAGCCATCCATGTTGTGAAGGCCATTAAGAATGATAATCCCATTATAACACAAATTGCGCCTGTAATGCTGGCCACTCTCATCCAGGAGAGAGAGATTATGCTTAAGATCACAAAACCCGGGAGAATGAAAATAAAGAATGCATTGGGAGTAAATTTATTTGGATTCTCAAATAAATAATTTTCTATCAGGAAGAAAGGAACGAATGCAATAAGCAGTATGAGCCCTGAACACCAGCTTGTCCAGGCCAAAGCCGACAGGATACCTCCTGCGACCGACAGACCGATGAGGGCGTATTTGTTCATTTGATTCTTTGATCCCGTTTTATAAAAAGGTCGGGTTTGTTTATGATATATACTCCTGCAAATACTAAAATAACTGCGATAATCATATGTGAGGAAAAATGTTCATTATCAGCAAAGCCCCACAGAGTAGCGACTATAGGAATAAAATATGAGACAGAGGATGCAAAAATCGGAGATGTATCTCTTATGAGCAGATAATAGATAACCAGGGCAGTTGCACTTCCAAGTACAGCCAGGATCCCTATAAAACATAAATTTCTTACCCAGTTTTCAGTATGCATGGCGACTGAAAAATCTGAGAAGCAAAGATAAATAATAGCCAACGGACTTGTCACAAAGAATGAAAGAGCAGTGATCTTAATGCCGTTTAATCCTTTTACCCTGCTTACCTCGTTGGAACTAATTCCCGAAAGCACTGTAGCCAGAACCACCAGGAGTCCATACGGGTTAAAAGTGAACGATCCCTCATAAAGCAATCCTATCGCTCCCAGCAACCCGAGAAATACGCCGGCAATCTGTGTTTTTATAGATTTCCGGTTGTATAATGTGATGCCGAATACGAGCGTAAACACTGGCGTCATGGAATTAAGCATACCTGCCAGCGAACTGGTAATTTTAGTCTCTGCCAGCGGGAACAGAAATGCAGGTATTACACTTCCGAATAACCCGATAATTATAACTGAAAATATGTTTGTCCTGTTAAGGCGGCGAAGATGTTTTAAGGCAATGGGTAACAGACATGCAAAAGTTATCACTATCCTTAATGCACCCACCTGAAGAGCAGAAAAGGATTCCAGACCCTTTTTCATCAATATATAACTGGTCCCCCAGATCAGCGATAATATCGTAAGAGCAAGCCAGTGCCAGATTTTCCTTTTTTCAGCCATTTCAAAATAACTTCCAAAAATAGCAGAAGTATTACACTCTGTATTTAATTCCTCTTAATAAAAGTTGATAAACTTCTTATATTTACTGATCAGAATCACGATAGATGTTTACGGCTTTAGAAATACTATTTAAGGGAATCATTTTGGGTCTGGCAGTATCAATGCCACTGGGGCCTATCGCTATAATTCTGATTAACAGGACTATAAAAAGAGGAAGGCTATCAGGATTCTTTTCGGGACTTGGGATGGCGACTGCGGATACATTACTTGCACTTCTGGCTGGAATAGGATTTACTGTCATCGTAAGTTTTATTAAAGAAGAGAGGTTTATCATTTCTATTATTGCCGGACTAATAATAATCGGGGTAGGGCTGAAGGTATTTTTGTCTAATCCGGTAAAGGATATCAGGAACAGGGAAAAATCTGAAAAATCTCTATGGCGTGATTATTATTCAGTATTTGTACTTGCAGTATCGAATCCTTCTACAATTTTTATTTTTGTTGCGTTCTTTTCCGGTGTGCACATTAATGGAAATGTAAATCCTGAGCTCGTCCCGTTTTTTCTTATACCGGGGGTGTTGACAGGAGCAATCGGCTGGTGGTTTTTCCTGACTTATTTTGTCAGCCGGTTTAAAAAGAAGATAAGGCTCCGTGTCATTGTCAGGTTAAACAAGGTGGCTGGTGCCGTGATAATTATTATTGGCCTTGTTGTCATGTTAAGTGTGTTCACCAACTTGAAATTGTAGTTAATCAACAAATTTTATACTCACATTAAAAAAGCCATCATATTATTGTTATTGGCTTGAAATTAATTTATTTTTACATCTGATAATTAGCTTTTTACTGTCCAAGAAGCTATTTTTCATTCTTTTCATGGCTGCCCCGGCTCTTCAGGTCGGGGCTTTTGCATTGTTAAAATAGGTTAAACTTGAACAAAAGGGAGATCTCCGGGACCATTTTAATTATATTGCGACGGAATTCAACAGAAAATATCATGAAATTATACATCAATTTTTTATTTGCCGGACTGATTTTGACCGGTTGTAGCAACAGTGAAGAGCAACTTGTGAAAAATGCCGATAAAATTCATTCATCTATTCTTACTGTGGATACTCATTGCGACACGCCAATGGAATTTACTGATCCGGCATTTGATCTGGGGGTGAGGAGTACTGACGGTTGTGTCGATTTTCCAAAGATGATTGAAGGCGGGCTTCACGCAGAATTCTTTGCAGTATTCACTGCACAGGGGCCAAGAAACGATTCGGCCTACAGCGTCGTACAGCAGAAGGCCCTGTATATTCTCAATGCAATACATAAAAATGTTGAGAAGAATTCTGAGGTTGCTGAAATTGCCACAACTCCCCAGGAGGCTTACAGGTTAAAGAAATCAGGTAAGATTGCTGCATTCATCGGGATGGAAAATGGTTATCCTATTGGCAAAGATATCACCCTGATCAAACAATTCTATGACCTTGGTGCAAGGTATATGACCCTGGCTCATACTAAGAATAATGATATATGTGATTCCTCTACAGATCCTGCCGGGCCCGAAAATAATGGACTCTCTCAGTTCGGGATAGAGGTAGTAAAGGAAATGAACCGTCTGGGAATGATTGTTGATATTTCGCATATTTCAGATAAGTCATTCTATGATGTTCTTAAAGTTACTAATGCCCCTGTAATGGCATCTCATTCATCGTGCAGGGCGCTCTGCACAAGTCCCAGGAATCTGACGGATGATATGTTGGTTGCACTTAAGGAAAATGGGGGTGTTATTCAGATCTGTATTTTAGGCAATTACCTTAAAACACCTGAACCAAACCCTGAACTGGAATCAAAACTTAAAGAGCTGAAAGCTAAATACGGTGATTATAATGTACTGTCAGATTCGGTCAAAAAAGTTGTTCATAAAGCATACAGGGATATTCAGAATACTTATGAAAAACGTGCCACTATAAAAGACGTTGTCGATCATATTGATCACGTTGTTCAGGTGATCGGGGTTGATTATGTCGGTATCGGAACGGATTTTGATGGGGGTGGAGGCGTTGATGGTTGCAGTAACGCTTCTGAAATGAAGAATATTACTATTGAGCTTTTACGTCGCGGTTATTCAAAGTCGGACATAACCAAGATCTGGGGAGGCAATGTAATGCGTGTACTGCAAAGAGTTGAGGATCTTGCTAATAAACCATCATCACAAATTTAGTTTTTCAGAGATACTCTTGAAAACCTTAGTGTCTTAATAATCCATCGGGGCAGAGATTTATTCGGATCTCTTTTCCGCAGATCGAGATACCATCCAAACTTTTTCAGAATCGGAACTTTATGTGTTTCAACAAATTCGATAAGCGTTCCGTCGGGGTCTGCTATATAGGCAAAATGACCTGATGCTTCTCCCATATCGAAGCTGTTGCCATTGTGACTGGGTCTGCTGTCTACTGTAAAGGGAAATCCTTTGCTTTTACAAAAATATTCCAGCTCATCCATGCCATGCATATCAAAACAGAGGTGAATAAAGCCGGGATCACCCCAGAATCTCCCTTCAAATATTTTCTTTCCGGGAACTGCTGAGGAACTAATGAGCTCTATTACACTTTCACCGAATAATTTACTGAATGGACCCGTGAATGATTTTGATCTTCTGAGCTGTATTCTCCGGAATCTTTTATTTCCGCCCGGAAGTCCTGCGAGGTCGGCAAAAACTTCTGTTGAGTCATATACAACCTTGTCGTAACCAAGAATATCAGAATATACAACCCTTGCCTTATCAATATCGGAAACTCCGATCATAGCGCCATAGCAGCCACCGGTCTGTTTTTTTTCGTTCATGAACCAGTCGGACGCCTCTGCCATTTGAAAGAGATTGCCGAAGGGATCTTTCATGAAAAAGGTCATTTTGCCGGAGGGATCTGCTACAGGCTCAACAGGAACCTGAAGTCCTTTCTGTTTATAAGTATTATGTAATACCTGGATGTCTTTAACCTTTATTTTACAGGCAATTATGCCGAGATCGCCTAATGATATCTCTTCTTTGATTTTAACCGGATCCCTGCCCTTGTATTGCCATATCTCGAATCCTCCTCCGCTCTGAAGATTTACTGCTAATACCGCATGCCTGGTCCTTGGTTCTCCTCCCGTATAAGGAAGCATCAGTTTAGCTACAGCTTCATCTTCAAAAATGCGGCAGTCCATGCCAAATTGGTCGATATACCATTTCCATGCTTCCTCAACATTGGTTACACCAATACCCATCTGCTGAATCCCACTTATTATATATTCTTTCATTTTATAGATTTTAATGCAGGGAATGGTCGTGACCATATAGGGAATGGTCTCGACCATTCCCTACATGGATTTTATTTTATCTGCAATTCTGAAAAAGAGCCAGGGGCAATATCTTCTGATATGCAACATGATTAATTCTGTTCTGCCTACCAGGATTTCCCTTTTGTTTCTCCTCATTCCCCTGATAATTATTTTTGCCGCCCGAAGTGGCATTACTCCTTTAGCCTGTCCCTCATCAAGCTTACCATGTTCCCTGCCATCCGCATCAAGTGCGTGGAATGAGATCGCCGTTCTTACTCTGCCGGGAATAATCACTGAGGCATTTATATTGAATTTCTTGTTTTCAAGGTAAAGAGTCTCAAAGAAACCATGGAGAGCTTGTTTGCTAGCAGAGTAAGCTGACCGGAGCGGAAACCCAAACCTGCCCGTTATGCTGCTCGTCGCGAGAATATGTCCTGAATTTTGTCTGATCATAATTGGCAGGACCGCTTTTGTGAGGGCAATTGTACCGAAATAGTTGATTTCAAATATTTTTCTGTCAAGCCATAATGGTGTTTCTTCTATCGTAGCTCTCTGGCTGATACCTCCGATATTAAGTAAAAAATCTATTCTTCCGTATTTGGCAACCTGTTGTTCAACCAGTTTATCTATTTCCGAAGTCTCAGCCAGGTCAAAAGGGACACAATGAACCCTTATTGATTCATTTCCGCAATCTGCCTTAACCCTCTCAAGCTCTGGCGGATCATTTGAGGATGCTATTACAGTGGCACCTTCAGATACTAATTCATGAACCAGAGCCTCTCCGATTCCTGAAGATGCGCCAGTTACCCAGGCTACTTTTCCAACAAAAACCTTATTTCTCTTCATTCTATAATCCGGCAATCAGGTTAACCAGTTCAGTATGATTTTTTTTGAGGATATTGTACTTTTCATTCTTATTCTTAATCAGGCTTCTTATTCTGAATCCTCCGATTATTCTTCGGAACTGCAGGTAATAGTTCCATGCGAAAAGACCGGAAAGAGGTAATGTCAGAAAGATGAGCAATCCGACCCACCAGGAGGAGAAGATAATCAGGGAGATAATCAGATACAGAGGAAGAAAAACAAATGCAAGTGCAAGGGAAATTCCATACCGGATCGACGAATGAAATTGCGGATCCTTAATCTTCCGTATCTGCAGATTTGGAATTTCCAGGAAAGTAAGATTGAATATATTTCCGTAGATAAACAAAGGGAACGTAACAATGATACCGATCATCCCGGCAATGAGCCATCCAAGCGGATGTTTCTTTTTTTCAAGAAGTCTGTAGCTGGTATTGAGTTCTTTTGCTTTTTCCTTCACTTTGATACTGAGCGAACATATTCTCCGGTAAAGATCCGGATCTGATGATCTTAGCAGGTTTATTTTATTCACAAGGATCCTGTCCCTGTTGAGCTTTGGTACCCTGATATCATCACTGAATTTTCCATTAATCATGCTCCTGAGTTCATCAATAGCCTCATAATCTTCTTCTGATTCGATGTGTACCATAATTCCTTTCATCTCATCCGAAAGCCGGGATCTGAGTTCATTAAGGGCTCTTTCGGGATTAATCCTGTAGGAATCAAAGTATTCAGATACCTCAATAGGTTTCCCATATGCTACAGTCAGTACTTGCCTGAACCTGCTGTAGTTTGAGAATTCAAGACCAACTGGAATAATCTTGATCTTTAGCGTAAATCCGGTAGCTTCATCAGCCTGAAAGGCGACCCGGCAGATCCCCTTCTTCAGCTGCCTGAGCCTTCTGAACCCGGCATGGTCTCCTTCAGGCAGAATTACCAGACCGTTTTTGTTTTTCAGTACATCGATGGTTTTTACGAAAATCTCATCATTGCCTTTTACACTGCTAAACCCGTCCCTTATTCTATAAACAGGCAGGATCTTAAGGAAATAAAGGATCGCTGCAATGCTTTTTCTTTTAAAGATATCGGCTCTTGCAAGAAATATAGGCTGTCCCCTATGAGTGAAAAGAACAGCAAGAGCATCCATCAGCGCATTCTGGTGGTTTGGGGCAAAGATCAAAGGATCGTCGGGATTAATATTTTCCCGGCCAAGTACAATGACCTTTCTGTAAAAGACATTATTATGCCAAAATCCTGCAGCAGACTTTAACAGTGCATATCTGGCCGAATATTTCTCAATATTTTCCTTCCCCATTTAAAAAAGAATATGCACCATTACTACATCAGTTACCATATTTCTGAAGTTGTGTAGTGCAAGTTAAAAAAAAGTGAAATGTTGTTGATAAAGCTGAATTACTTTTAAGGCAATTTTTGGAATATTACGTCTTTATACTACCTTAGTCCTGTGTATCGTCTTTTAGTCTGTCAATCAGCCTTCTTTCCTTTTTGGTGGGACGACCGGTACCTTTATCCCTGAAGACCATGCCTCCTGATTGCCCTATTTCGAGTTTTAATTTTTCTTCTTCCGGAGTCAGATCCTCAATAAATTGTGCGACGAGCTTTGCTCCAACACGATTTTCAATAGGCTCGATCACCCTGTATGAATAATTAACCGGAGGCTTTTTGACCGTAATTATTTCATTTATTATGACTATTCTCGATGGTTTTACCTGGATATTATTGATAAAGATCCTTCCCTTCCGGCATTCATCTGAGGCGATGCTTCTCGTTTTATAAATCCTAACCGACCAGAGGAACTTATCTATTCGTATATCTTTTTTGTCGGACATGTGAAATCCATTTAACCGCAAAGGTCGCAAAGATTTTACGCAAAGAACGCAAAGGGCGAATTATTAATTTTTGGCTTTGCTCGGTTTGGCGAAGTCTTCAGACGTTTAGGCGAAGTCTTCAGACTTCACCTGACAAGGGTGAATAATTCTGACTCATAAAGATTTGCGATTCACTTCAGAGTATTAACCCCCCTTTAAGGAGGCGGGGGGGCTCTTAGGGGCATTCTGGCCAGGAGGTGGTGGGTTTTCCGTTGAAATTACTTTTCCTACTTTATTATAAGCTGTCATAGTCAGCTCAACACCTGAAAATGCAAAGGATCTAATCATGTCTGTAACTATCGAAATCCTTTCGTCCATGAATTTCCTTTCAGCAGGGTCCAGTTTCCCCAGTACAAAATTGATTTGTGCCCCCTTCCGGAAAGTGTTTCCGATTCCGATCCTGATCCTGGCATATTCATTTGTACCAAGGATTGAATTTATATGTGCCAGCCCGTTATGGCCTCCATCACTTCCTTTTGACCTTAATCTTATGCTTCCCAGGGGAAGTGCAAGATCATCAACAATTACGAGAAGGTTTTCAAGAGGGATATTTTCCTTTTTGAGCCAGTAACTTACGGCGTTTCCGCTGAGATTCACAAAGGTCGATGGTTTCAGTAGGAAAAGGTCACGTCCTTTGTAACTTGTTTTGCAAAGAGCACCATAACGCTTGTCCGTAAAAGAAGTATTGGACGCCAAAGCCATGGCATCCAATACTGTAAATCCTATATTATGTCGGGTATCCTTATACCCTTCACCTATATTTCCCAGGCCAACTATCAGATATTTCATCAAGCCTGAATGTTGTTAAGAACTAACTTTTCTTCTCTGTTGCAGGTGCTTCAGGAGAAGCCGCTGCGACAGCTGCCGTTGCTGCTGCTTCTGCTGCTGCAGTTTCAGCAAGAACCTCTTCATCAGTTTTCTGAGCAACACGTGAAGTAGCAATTGTGAGAACCATTGATTTTTTTGGGTCGAGAAGCTCTATTTTGTCGTATGATAACTCACCGACTTTTATGCCTTCATGAATCTTCAGATTGGTGATATCAATAGGAAGCACTTCAGGCAGATCATTAGCCAGACCTTTTACCTTCAGGCTTCTTCTTTTAATACTTAATTTTCCGCCTGCCAAAACTCCTGCGGAATCGCCTGAAACCTTGACAGGGATATTAATCACCACTGGTCTGTTATCGAGAATCTCAACAAAATCTGCATGAAGAATATTATCTTTTACAGGATGGAATTGCATATCTTTCAAAACGGCATTGTAAACCTTATCTTCAATGCTGAGTTTAACAAGATGTGCTGAAGGAGTATATACCAGGTTTTTAAAAGTGTTCTCATGTGCATAAAAATGAATATTCTTTTCTTTCCCATAGATAACACACGGTACATTACCTGATTTTCTGATTTCTTTTGAGTTCTTCTTTCCTAATTCTGTCCTGAAAGATCCTTTAATTTCGATAGTTTTCATTTGTCTGAATGTTATTGTGCTACTAAGAGTTATCATGCCGATGACTCCCCATTACACGTTTGTCATTAATTTAAAAATTGGCCTGCAAATATAGAACAAAGGAATCAGAATACAAAATTTGTGCTGATCGACTGATTTTCTGCTACAGCCTGAATTGTTTTAGCAAAAATATCAGCAATTGAAAGCACTTTGATCTTTTTGGAATTGTTTATAAAAGGGACAGAATCGCTGACAACAAGTTCTTCAATGGCTGAATCGTTGATCCTCTCAACTGCATTACCCGACAATATCGGATGGGTAGCGAATGCCCTGATGCTGGCTGCACCTCTCTCTTTCATCATATCTGCAGCCAGTGCAAGAGTGCCTGCAGTATCTACCATATCATCAATTATTACCACATTTCGACCCTCGACCTCGCCGATAATAGACATTTCTTCAATGACATTTGGCTTTTTACGGAGTTTATAGCATAATACCATTTCGGATTGAAGGTGGCGCGAGTATGCATTTGCCCTTTTTGATCCTCCCATATCGGGAGCTGAGACTGTAAGGTTCTTAAGCTTGAGGTTTGCGATATAAGGGGCAAAAATAGCAGAGCCAAAAAGGTGATCTACCGGTACATTGAAAAAGCCCTGGATCTGATCTGCATGAAGATCCATCGTTATTACTCTGTCGACCCCTGCAGTACTTAGAAGATCTGCGGATAATTTCGAACCTATTGAAACCCGCGGCCGGTCTTTTCTGTCCTGCCTCGCAAAACCGTAGTAAGGAATTACTGCAATAACTTTGTAGGCAGAGGCCCTTTTTGCCGCATCAATCATAAGCAGGAGTTCAAAAAGATTTTCAGCAGGAGGATTAGTGGACTGTACAATAAATACCATGCTGCCTCTGACAGATTCATCAAAGCATGGCTGAAATTCCCCATCACTGAAGCTGGTAACGGAACTTTTCCCGAGTTCAATTCCAAGATTTTCCGCTATCCTCTGAGCAAGATCTTTTGAAGACCTGCAGGAAAAGAGTTTCATAGGTGCCGTTCCAAACATTTTCCTATAGTTTATCGATTAAATTTAGAGATCATAATTTGAGTACAAAATTATAAATTCCAGCTGATATCAGGTGGCATTTGAAAAATTGTTAATAGATTCTTCAATATAGTTCAGTATTTCCTCTCTTCCCGTTCCTTTTACGGCCGAGGTAATGAAGGAGACAGGCAATGTCTCCCAGTTTTTCAACATTTCCGAATTGTAAACATTTATCGAATCAGCGAGAGAAGTAAGTTTAATTTTGTCGCTTTTTGTAAATACTCTTGAGAAAGGTATTCCGTTCAGGCCCAGGAACTCCATAAACTTAAGATCGGAACGCTGCGGCTTGTGTCTTATATCAAGAAGAACAAACAAAGAAACCAGGTTTTCCCTTTTCAGAATGTATTCCTCAGTTGCTCTTACCCATTTTTCCCTGAGCTTTACAGGCACTTTTGCATATCCGTAGCCCGGCAGGTCGACAAGATACCAGCTGTCATTAACGGCAAAGTGGTTAATTGTTCTGGTCTTCCCGGGCTGCACCGATATTTTTGCCAGCTTTGACCAGCCTGTCAGCATGTTTATTAGCGACGACTTGCCAACATTTGATCTGCCAATAAAGCCGAATTCAGGTTTAGCCGGTGCCGGACACTCTCTTATTGAAGGGCTGCTTTTGATGAAGGCGGCTGAATGAATAATCATTTAAATTATTATTTCAGATCGTTGTAAGGCAGGTCGATCTTTTTATAAACCAGATAATTGTTCCCAAAAGGGGTGAGGATCTCAGCTATTATTCCCAGATAGGAAGGCTGAGAAGTACTGGTCTTTTTGAGATCGACGGAACATATTCCCTTGACCATTTTTATTCTCTTGCATTGGACGGTATCAAATACACCTTTTGAAAGCTCACCTCGCCAATACCGAACATTGGTCGATTGATTTGATAGTTCAAGGGCGACCCTGACGATACCCTTCTTCTGGTATTCATCAGTGATTTTGAATACGACCTGCGGATAACCACTAACCAGTTTCCCATCTGGTGTATACTCTTCAAGAAAAGTGGTGCGGAATCCCTTTGAATAGCCTAGATTAGCTTTCAGCCTGCCTGTCCTGTAATACTGTTTCTGAATGCCGTCGATAGTATCTCTTTTATAAGGAGTGGCCCGGAAGATCTGGCCCTCCATGTAATACCACATTGATGAATCTTCTCTTAAACCTTTCTCGTACCAGAAGGTCTGACGCACCTCACCGGTCTGATAAAATGCTTTCATCAGCCCTTCCCTTACCCCGTTTTTAAAGGTAACCTCTTTAATAAGAGTTTTGCCGCTCATGTATTGTTTTATGCCAGTAAAGCCTGTATCAGGAACCGTAACGGAGTCAGTTGCTGCCTGAATTTCTTTTTTGGCAGGTGCTTTCGGATTACATCCTGAAAGGAAGGATATCATAGAAATTGAAAGCAGCGTAGCAAAAATTATTTTCATGATATTTACATTAATTGATTTTATCTGAGTCAATATATATCTCAAGTAAACGAGCTTCACCTCCTGGCTTTAATGTAACCTCTTTGATCATAGCCGGAAGAAGAATAGTTTCTCCTTTAGTAACAATATCAGAATTACCATCCCAGCAAATAGAGAATTCACCATCGAGGCATATGTACACAACAAATGAATCATTAAAGTAGTACTCCTTATCTATTGCCCTGTTGAAACTGATAATATTAGTATTAAAAAATTCGCAACTGACCAGATTTTCAGTTTTGTTAAGTGCCGGTTCCACTCTTATCTTGTTTGGTCCTTTCTGGTTAAAATCGATCGCATCAAGAGCAAGTTCAGTATGCAATTCCCTTTTGACCTTCCCGGTGCTCTTTCTGTTCCAGTCATAGATCCTGTATGTAATATCTGAAGTCTGTTGTATTTCAACAAGAACGATCCCGGCACCAATTGCATGAACCCTGCCGGCAGAGGTGAAGAATGTATCTCCGGGCTCAGCATTTTCCACATTCAGCAGATCTTCAACAGTGCCATTCTTTAAGGCTGCTTCATATGACTCCCTGGTAACTCCTTCTTTGAAACCAGTATATATTTTTGAGTCTTTATTGCTTTCGAGGATATGCCACATTTCTGTTTTTCCATAAGCCTGATGTCTCTTCCTGGCCAGTTCGTTACCGGGATGGACCTGTACAGAAAGATCTTCCTGAGCTTCAATAAATTTGATAAGAAGCGGAAACTCATTTCCAAACTTATCATAGATTGTATCACCCGTGAGGTCGCCCATATAGACCTCGATGAGTTCCTCAATATTATTTCCGGCAAGGAATCCATTACTGATTACTGACAGATCACCGGCTACAGCCGATAGTTCCCAGCTTTCGCCAATTTTCAGAGATGCCGATGATTTTTTATTGTACATAGAAACCAGCATACTTCCTCCCCAGACTTTCTCCTTTAAAATAGTATCGAACTTAAGCGGATATAAATCAGACATTACAAGTTTTTAAAATTCACTCCCAACTTTTTACTATTTTTGATAATTGTTACCGCAAAATTAATTAAATATGTTGATAGTAGGAATAGCAGGCGGCACGGGTTCAGGAAAAACTACCGTGGTCACAAAAGTCATGGAAGTATTTCCTAATGAGGAGGTTATAGTCATTCCCCAGGATTCCTATTATAGGGACAACGCTGACATTTCCCTTGAGGAGAGACAGAAAATCAATTTTGACCATCCCGATTCAGTTGAATGGCAGCTTTTGATAGATCATCTTATACGCCTTAAAAAAGGCCTGCCAGTCGAAATGCCAATCTACTCTTATCTGACATGCCTGAGGGCAAAAGAGACTATAACCATAAAGCCGGCAAGAGTTTTGCTGGTTGAAGGAATACTAATCCTGACCGATCCGGGTTTACGAGATCTTCTCGACATTAAGGTATATGTCGATGCTGATGCGGATGACAGGTTAGGACGTGTTATAAACAGAGATATGATTGAACGCGGACGTTCCGTTCAGAAGGTACTCGAAAGGTACCATGATACTGTCAAACCTTCGCATCTGCAATTTATTGAACCTTCAAAACGGTATGCTGATATCATCATTCCACGAGGAGGCGAAAATCAGGTTGGAATCGAAGTTCTGATTTCTATAATTGAAAAACACCTTGCAAAAAATAAATCAAAATAACATGCTTGATAAAATTAAGGTAGAGGATGTTATGTTCCTCGATATTGAAACAGTCCCGCAGGCACCATCATATGAATTACTGAACCCGGCAATGCAAAATCTGTGGGATAAAAAGTCAAAACAGTTCCGGTCACAGGACCAGTCAGCAGGGGAGGTTTATGAACGGGCCGGGATATACTCCGAATTCGGGAAAATAATTTGTATCTCGGTGGGTCTCATACGAGATAAAAATCCTTATATATTCAGACTAAAATCTTTCTTCGGTAAAGAAGAAAAAGCACTGCTGACAGAGTTTTCAGGAATGCTTACAAAATTCGCGAAGACTAACAAGGAGGCAGTGCTGTGTGCCCATAACGGAAAAGAATTTGACTTTCCATATATTGCCAGAAGAATGATCATCAATAAACTAATAATACCGGAAATACTGGATAATGCCGGTAAGAAGCCATGGGATATAAAGCTTCTTGATACAATGGACCTGTGGAAGTTTGGTGATTATAAGAACTATACATCACTCGACCTTTTGACCTCTATTCTCGGAATACCAACTCCGAAAGATGATATTGATGGCAGCATGGTTGCCGGTATTTTCTATAATGATGATAACCTTCAACGAATTGTACATTATTGTGAGAAAGACGTTCTTGCAATTGCCCGGGTTCTTCTTAGGTTCATGAATCTGGGCGAAATAAGTGATGATAAGATAGAGTCTGTAACATTTCAGTAATCACGTATCTCCCAACAGCTTCAACAGATACTTTATTACCTCATCCGGCCTATCCACATGGATCCAATGACCTGCTCCGGGAACCTCGACAATCTCTGCTGCAGGAAAAATATTAAGGATATCCCTGAAATCGTCCTTAGGGATGTAATCAGAATCTCCTCCTTTCAGAAAAATAACCGGGAAACCTGATATTTGATGAGCATAATCGTTCTGTCGTTCTATACCCTCCATTATTCTGTCAAGGTTTTTCAGTAATGACTTTGCATTTAATTTCCATGTAAATGTATTTTCTGTGGTCCTTTGTAAATTTTTAAGAATTAACCCTCTGTCTTTTTCGGAAGGAATTTTTTCTCTGAAGATATTTTCAGCTTCATGGCGTGAAGATATCTGATGCAGATCAACCGAGAGAATTGCATTGAGGATTTCCAGGTGTTCCGAATATGATTTATTCCTGAACGATTCGTTTATAAAAGGTGATACATCTGCTATGAGCAAGCCGTTGAGCATCTCAGGCCATTTTAGAGCGAATGAAATTGCGGTCTTGCCGCCCATGCTGTGCCCCGAAAGAAAAAACTTTTTAAGCTTCAGGTCAGTCACAAGTTCAAAGAGATCATCTCTCATCGAGTTGTAATCGTTTATTTCGCTGTGAGGTGATTGGCCATGATTACGCTGATCGGGCAGATAAACGGTGTATCTGCCGCTCAGACTCCTGGCGATAGTCACCCAGTTGTCGGACGAACCATACAAACCATGAAGAATTACCAGGGGAGGACCATTACCATATTTCCTGTAAAAAAGTTTCATTGATCCTATGTCAGGCTAATTGCCTCTTGTACATCTGAATGGTATTTTCAAGTCCAAGATAGATTGCATCTGAGATTAGTGCATGGCCGATTGATACTTCCTCGATCCACGGTATGTTCTGGTGAAAATATTTCAGGTTATCAAGGTTAAGGTCATGTCCCGCATTTATTCCCAATCCTGCATTCCGGGCTATGCCTGCAGCCGTTACAAAAGGTTCTACAGCTTTTATGGCATTCTTGCTGAATCCGGTGGCGTATGGTTCGGTGTAAAGTTCTATTCTGTCAGTGCCTGTTAATGCGGCATTTTCAATATTTACAGGATTAGTGTCTACAAACAGGGAAGTTCGTATTCCTTCCTTCCTGAATTCTGCAACAATTTCGGCAAGGAATAACCTGTTTTTCAATGTATCCCATCCGGCATTTGATGTGATGGCATCATGGGCATCAGGTACCAGTGTGACCTGATCAGGTTTAACAGAAAGCACCAGGGTAATGAATTCATCCGACGGATAACCTTCAATATTAAATTCAGTTGTAATAATAGGTTTGATCTCCAGAACATCACTATATCTGATATGTCTCTCATCGGGTCGCGGGTGAACTGTTATACCATCGGCTCCGAAAAGCTGGCAATTTATTGCAGCGTTTAATACATTTGGAACATTTCCCCCCCTGGCATTTCTCAGAGTTGCAATCTTATTGATATTAACGCTTAACTTTGTCATGATAATAAAAGTAAAAAATATCCGTATTGTAATTGTGGTTCAAAATTACAACAACTGGCTTTTTATTTACTATTTTAGTTGAAAATAAATTGTTTGTATGCTTGCCAAAGATTTAATATCCGAAGTTATCCCTTCCCTGAAAACATCCGACCTGGGACAAACGGCGTTAAACTGGATGGAGATATTCAGGGTATCACATCTTCCCATTGTCAATAACCAGGATTTTCTTGGTCTTATCTCTGACTCTGATATATACGACATGAATCAGCCAGAAGAACCTATTGGGAATCATACTCTTACCTTGCTGAAACCTTATGTTGACGGCGATCAGCATATTTTTGAGGTTATTGGTCTCGCATCCCGTTTAAAACTTTCTGTTGTACCGGTACTCGATAGTACAAATCATTATAAAGGTGTTATCACCACCAGTGACCTCATCAGGCACCTGGCAGGCATCTCGTCAATGGATCAGCCCGGTGGTATTATTGTTCTTGAACTCATTGAACGTGATTATTCACTTTCTCAGATTGCCCAGATTGTTGAGAGTAATAATGTAAAGGTACTCAGCATGTATATAACCTCTCCGCCTGACTCTACAAAGCTTGAGGTAACCCTGAAGGTTAACACAAGCGATTTGATTTCAGTGATAAGAACCTTTGAACGATATAATTATGAAGTAAAGACCTGGGTTTCAAATAGTGATTCAATGGACCACTTCTATTCTGAGAGATTTGACCTGCTGATGAAATATCTTAATATCTGAAGAATGATTGAGAGAGTAGCAATTTATTTCAAGGATAACAATTTAAAAACCAGAAATGCCATTGACAAGCTGGTTGATGAGTTTAACCGGCGGGGAATAAAAATCAATATCTATCAGAAATCCGGAAGTCCCGTTCCTGGTACCGGCTGGGATAAAATCGATATGTCAAAAGGACCTTCATTCGGGTCAGAATCACCCGACCTCGTTCTGAGTGTCGGCGGTGATGGTACTTTTCTTGAGACAGTACTTAAAGTTAAGGACCTGGGTGTTCCAATTGCGGGTGTAAATACCGGACGAATGGGATTTCTTGCTAACATTTCAGCAGATGAAATAGATCATTCAGTTGAAATGTTATGCAATAACGATTACGAGATCATTGAAAGATGCCTCCTCGAACTTTTAAGACCATCCGGTATATTCGAAGGTAACTCTTTCTCTGCCCTGAACGAGATAACGATCCAGAAAGCTGATCTGAGTATGATAACCATAACCGTATACGTTGATGGTACACATCTAAATACGTACTGGGCCGATGGCTTGATTGTTTCAACAGCTACAGGTTCAACCGCTTATAATCTAAGCGCCGGTGGGCCCATACTATCACCCGAAGATGAGAGCATTATTATTTCGCCTATCTCACCACATAATCTGACAATCAGACCAATCATCCTTTCAGGAAAAAGCAAAATCAGAATGGTAATTGAAGGAAGAAGCAAGGAGTATCTGGCAACTTGCGATTTCAGATCAACGCGGGTGCCTTTCAGTGAAGAGATCCTTATTGTAAAAGCTTCCGGGAAAATCAAAACTGTAATGTTGAAAGGAAGAGATTTTTACAGCACTCTAAGAAATAAACTTATGTGGGGAGCTGACTGGAGAAATTGAACAAAGTGTTTACTGAGTGATAAATAGTTTGTGGAACTAGCGGGTAAACCATAATTTATTATATTTACATTTGATAAAATTAACCTCCGGCAGCTGAAGAGTTTTTTTGATTCTTGACTAAAACTGAAATATCTATGAAACGGCCTTTTCTTACCATAATCCTGATTTGTTTCATGGTTTCTATTTCACAGGCTCAGATCTGGAAATTAAAAAGATATGAAGCTGTAGTAGGTTTAGGGCCATCATTCTTTTTTGGAGATATCGGCGGGTATTCACGGAGTAAAAACATTCTGGGCTTTAGAGATATTACGATAAAACAGGTAAGGTTTGATATCAATGCCAACCTTAAGTACAGGATTACCCAGGATATCAATATCAGACTGAGCCTTACATCGGGATTTCTGAAGGCGACAGATGTAAGAGGATCCAATGATTACAGAGGATTTGAATCTTCTATATTCTTTTTCGAAACTGCAGTAGTAGGGGAATACTATTTCATTAAAAACAGGGCTGAAAACAGTTATCTGTTCTCAAAAGGCAGGAAACCCGGATTTATCGGTTTGTTTAAATCTCTCGACTTTTATGTATTCACAGGAATCGGCGGTCTCAATTATACTGTTAAGGGAAACAAAGTGCTTGAGGCTCATGGATATGTACATGGCGGATTAGCACCTGTTATCCCCGTTGGTCTCGGCAGTACACTCGTATATTCACCTAATTTTAATTTTGGAGTCGAATTGACAGGACGATATTCATTTTCCGATAATCTTGATGGCTATACATCACAATATTCCAGCGCAAATGACGTTTATTATTTTTTAAATTTCACAATGTCCTATAAGCTGAAGACCGGTGCAAAAGGATGGCCCTCCTTCAGGTAATTAAGAGCTGGATCACGTTTAATGAAAAGAATACACTGGTTATCATTATTTATATTACTGTCACTCACCTTATCCGGTCAGCGGAAATCTGATTATGGAATAATGGCCGGCGTGTCGTCTTATATTGGAGACATTAATCCTAACCGGTTATTATATGCCCCTCTTCCGGCTGGCGGGATTTTCTACAGATATAACTTTAATCCCAGAGAAGCTTTGAGAGCCAATATATTATTTGGCGGATTGCGTGCAAATGACCTGGATTTCAAAAATGGTTTTCAACAAGCGAGAGCAGCATCATTTTCGGGCCAGGTAGGTGAATTGGCCCTCCAGTTTGAATTCAATTTTTTCCCGTATTCCACCGAAGGAAAACAATGGGATTTCACTCCTTATTTCGCAGGAGGTGCGGGAATTGCATTTATAAATACAGCAAGGTTAACATATATACCTGTCATTCCTTTCACCTTTGGTTTTAAGGTTAATGTCTATAAAAATATCGGATTGGAAGTAGAATATGGTTTTCGTAAAACTTTTTATGATAACTTTGACGGCTTAAAAGATTTAGTCGCCCCGTCAGATTTTGGATGGATCCATAACAATGACTGGTATACTTTCACAGGAATAGCAGTTACATGGAAAATCTATAATAAATTGGCCGGTTGTCCAGCTTATGGCGATGTGAATTCTAAAAGGAAGCGCTAGGTTATGCAACTTAGGGAACAGATTGATATCAATAAATTGCCAACTCATGTGGCAATAATTATGGATGGAAATGGAAGATGGGCGCGGCAACGTGGCCTTGATAGAATTTTTGGGCATCAACAGGGGGTTAAAGCAGTCAGAGAAGTAATTGAGACTGCTGCAGAACTGAAAATCGGATATCTTACTCTCTATGCATTTTCGAACGAAAATTGGAGAAGACCCGATGAAGAAGTTTCTGCATTAATGGGAATAATGATACAATCGCTTAGTAATGAAACAGAAACATTAATAAAAAATAATATCAGGCTCAGAGCAATAGGAGATATGGAGAGGCTATCACAAGAAGTACGGGAAAGACTATTTGAAACAATAAACCTGACTTCCCACAGCACCGGACTTACCCTGATCATTGCACTGAGCTACAGTTCACGGTGGGAAATTACGATGGCAGCAAAAAAAATATCAACTGACTCCAGAAATGGAATCCTTAATCCCGATTCAATAACTGAAGAGGATTTTGAAAAATACCTTAACACCTCTGGCATTCCTGATCCTGAGTTGATGATAAGAACCAGTGGCGAGTTACGAATAAGCAATTTCCTTTTATGGCAGGTCGCTTATGCCGAATTCTACTTTACCGAAACACTTTGGCCTGATTTTGGTAAGGATGATTTTTATAATGCTATAATTGACTTCCAGAAGAGAGAACGGAGATTTGGCAAAACAAGTGAACAAGTATCTGAAAAATGATGAATAATGGTGATCGAAAAAATTAGAAGGTCTATTATAGCAATATTTATGGCTCTGCTGGGCATATCACTGAATGCCCAGGAAAAGCAAAGTATAGTTGATTATATGACGGTAGAGGAATACATCATTGGAGGCGTGACAGTGACCGGAGTACGATTCCTCGATACAAACGCACTTATCGGAATTTCAGGACTGAAGGTTGGTCAGGAGGTAGCTGTTCCAGGAGATGCTATTACCGTTGCCGTGCAAAAATTATGGCAGCAGGGTCTCTTTTCCGATGTAAGGATCTCCATACAAAGGGTAGTCGCAGATACAGCTTATTTGGATATCAAACTGCAGGAAAGACCAAGGATCTCTTCAGTGAAGCTAATCGGACTGAAGACAACAGAGACCACCGATCTCAATAAAAAAATAAATCTTCCTATAGGTTCCCAGGTAACTGCTTACCTTTTAAACACAGCAGAAAAAATAATCAAGGACCATTTCGTTGAAAAAGGATACCTTAACACTACAGTTACCTTTGTACAGAAAGATGATCCCGATCAGCCAAACAATGTTATTCTTAATATTAATGTCGACAAAAAAGAGAAAGTAAAGATTGCCAATATCACTTTTGTCGGAAATGAGTTCTTTAAAAGCTCCAAGCTCAAAAGGAAATTAAAATCCACTAAAGTAAAGAACATTAATTTCTTCAGAGCTTCAAAATTTATCAATGATAAGTTCACGGAAGATAAACAGAAACTTACGACCTTTTATAATGATAACGGATTCAAAGATTTTACTATTCTATCGGATTCACTTTATACAGTCTCATCAAACAGGGTTGGTTTAAAAATAAGAATTGATGAAGGGAAACAATACTTTCTCAGGAATGTATCGTGGGTGGGTAACAGTGTTTATAGAAAAGAGGATCTTGCTAAACAATTTAATGTGGATAAAGGTACTGTTTATAACCAGTCACTCATCGATGACAGGTTAAACGGATCGTCCGGTGCCCAGGATGCCGTCAGTAATTTGTACCAGGATAATGGTTATCTTTTTTCACGGCTCACTCCTGTTGAGGCAAAAATTGACAATGATTCGGTCGATCTCGAAGTCAGAATCTATGAAGGCGACCAGGCTTATCTTAATAATGTACTTATTACAGGAAACACCAGGACAAATGAACACATAGCCCGCCGTGAACTCTATACTTTGCCAGGCGATCTTTTCAGTAAAACAAAAATCGTAAGGTCTATACGTCAGCTCGGAGTTCTTGGTCATTTTGATCCGGAAAAGATTAACCCGACTCCTCTTCCTGATATTACAAACGGAACAGTTGATCTCCTTTATAAGCTTGAAGAAAAAGCAAATGACCAGTTTGAGATCTCCGGAGGCTGGGGTGCCGGTATGCTGGTCGGAACAATAGGAGTACGGTTTAATAATTTCGCAATGCGTAATTTCTTTAAGCCAAGTGAATGGAGACCTTATCCCTCAGGCGACGGCCAGTCAGTAAGTATCAGGGCCCAATCAAACGGACGTATTTATACTTCATATAATATTTCATTTGTTGAACCATGGCTTGGAGGTAAAAACCCGAATACCTTCTCGGTTTCACTGTATGAGTCAGTCATGACAAACGGCAAGAAGAAAGGTGAGGATGGTTACCAGTCGATGATAATCGATGGAGCATCCATCGGATTGGGAAAAAGACTCTCATGGCCCGATGATTACTTTTCACTTTATGGTGAACTCAACTACCAGAGATATAACCTTAACAACTATACGGTTTATACATTCCTGTTTGATAACGGCAACTCAAACCTTTTAAGCCTTACAACCAAGCTGACAAGGTTTTCAACAGGTCCCAACCTGATATATCCTGAGAGCGGTTCTTCGTTTACACTCTCTTTACAGGCAACACCGCCTTATTCGCTTATTAGCGGAGAAAATATGAAGAATGTATCCGATCAGACGAAATATAAATGGATTGAGTTTCATAAGTGGACATTCAAGGCAGACTATTATTATGCACTCTCGAAAAATCAAAAGCTAGTCCTTAATGCCCGTTTTAATTTTGGCTACCTTGGATTTTATAACAAGGATATTGGCCCTTCACCTTTTGAGAACTTTTCAGTGGGAGGAGATGGTATGACAGGCTACAGCTTTTATGGCCGCGAGATGATAAAACTGAGAGGTTATGGTTCGGGTAATGGTGGCGTGGGATCTCTCACACCTAATGACCCGATAAAAGGGGCACCCTCAGGAAACGTTTATTCAAAGATCACCCTGGAGCTAAGATATCCAGTATCCCTGAATCCTCAGGCAACAATTTATGTTCTTACTTTCCTTGAATCAGGCAAAGCCTGGTATTCGCTTAAGGAATATAACCCGTTCAAAATGAACCGGGCAGCAGGAATTGGAGTAAGAGCTAATCTCCCGATGTTCGGGCTGCTGGGTGTAGACTGGGGTTATGGCTTCGACCCTGTGCCACTGCCGGGCCTCTATCCAAATGCTAATCATTCACAATTCCAGTTTACTATAGGACAAGAGTTTTAATAAGCATTAAATATTAATAATTATGAAGAAAATAGGATTATTTATCGGGTTATTCATTCTGACTTCGGCAATGGCTATGGCTCAGAAATATGCTTTTGTCGATTCTGAATATATAAGGAAAAATATTCCGGCCTTTACTACTGCACAGGAACAGCTCGACAAACTTTCAAAACAATGGGAAAAGGAGGTTTCCGACGGCTACGCTGTTGTTGAACAGATGTACAAATCATATCAGAATGAGTCCGTTCTTCTTTCTCAGGATATGAAAACTAAAAGGGAAGAAGCGATCGTCGCCAAGGAAAAGGAAATGAAGGATCTTCAGAATAAATATTTTGGAGTGGATGGTGATCTTTTTAAGAAAAGGGAGGAGTTGGTCAAACCCATCCAGGATGAAATATTAAAAGCCATAAAAGAGATTGCTGTTGATGGGAGCTACGCAGTCATCTTTGATACTGCTGCAGGCGGAAACATACTGTTTGCAAATCCAAAATTCGACATAAGCGATCAGGTTCTTCAAAAATTAGGTTATAAAAATTAATTAATTACTTTTGCATAAATTGTTAAATAAAATTATTTAAAATGAAAAGATTTATAAGTATAGGGGTGTTGGTTTTTGTAATTGCTTTGGCGGGGCAGAGTGCAATGGCTCAGAGCTTTAAATTCGGACATATAAACAGTGATGAACTCATTCAGGCAATGCCGGAATATGACTCAGCAACCGTAAAGCTGGAGAAGTATCGTAAAGAACTGGTCAATGCCCTTGAGCTAATGACAGTCGAATTGAATACCAAAAATGATGCATATCAGAAAGAAAGTAAAAACCTCAGCGATATTGTTAAACAAACAAAGGAGCAGGAACTTATGGATATGAATAAAAGGATTCAGGATTTTCAGACAAATGCTCAGACTCAACTTCAGAATAAACAAACGGAAGTTTTTCAGCCTATTTATGCAAAAGTTGACAAAGCAATAAAAGATGTGGGTAAGGAGAATGGGTTCCTATACGTTTTCGATGTTGCTAAAGGTGCACTCCTTTATTTTGATGAAACAAAGAGTATAAATGTTATGCCCCTTGTTAAAACAAAGCTTGGACTAAAATAAATCATAAATTTTTATCCTATGACCATCCTTAAACGGGATGGTCATTTTTTTAATATAACCGTAAATTGAAAGAACAACCGATTGGTATTTTTGATTCAGGTGTTGGCGGACTGACTGTAGCTCATGCAATTAAACAGATATTGCCAGGCGAAAGCCTGATATATTTCGGTGATACGGCTCATCTGCCCTATGGTGATAAATCAGCTGAATCTATCAGATACTATTCTCAGAAAATTACCGAATTTCTTCTTGAACATAATTCAAAGGTAGTCCTGATTGCATGCAACTCAGCTTCCGCCTCGGCATTCGAATCGCTTAAAGCCGAATTTGTAAACAAAACCATACTTATTGATGTCATCAATCCGGTTGTGGACTACCTGAGTACCAGGAACTTTAACAAAATTGGGGTTATAGGAACGAAGCGAACAATCAGCTCAGGTACTTATGAAAATAAATTGCACGATACATCGCCATTAATGAAGGTAGTCTCATTGGCAACCCCATTGCTGGTTCCAATGATCGAAGAAGGATTTATTTTCGATGATATCAGCAATGCAATAATCCGATCCTATCTGTCAAATGAGTCACTTGCCGGTATACAGGCCCTGAT
The DNA here is from genome assembly GCA_963791065.1 of uncultured Bacteroidales bacterium. GTDB lineage: Bacteria > Bacteroidota > Bacteroidia > Bacteroidales > VadinHA17 > LD21. The sequence continues at coordinate 154,043 of CAWBQN010000023.1, read as the reverse complement.
TCTTGGATGTACTCATTATCCGATAATTAAAAACCAGATCAGCAAAATATTTAATTTTGATGTGGAAGTTGTTGATTCCGCAAGAATTGTTTCTATTGATGCTGAGGGATGTGCTTGATAAGAATAATCTTCTGAACGATTCAGGAAATGTGAAAGACCAGTTTTTTATATCTGACTATACAACCTATTTTGAAAAGATTGCCAGGATGTTCTTTGAGGGAGAGATAAACCTTAAAAAGGCAGATATCTGGAGCTGAACCATGTATTATGTATTATAGGCGATAGGCGATATACAGGCACAGGGCACAGCCATTACTCCTTTACGCCATAATATGATCTATATCATACTCTAAAGTCTTTTTTTATACGATTTTCATTGTTTAAAAGTTAATTTTGTGCTTTAGAAGCAGTTAGTTATCTCTTTTTTATACATTTAATGAAATAAATTTAAGGTTATCATGAGTAAAAAATCAGAGGTTATCGAAAGAGAAGAAGTAGTTATCCGTTTCTCAGGAGATTCAGGTGATGGGATGCAGCTGACGGGAACTCTATTCTCCGACACTGCCGCTTTATTCGGTAACGACCTATCTACATTTCCTGATTATCCGGCAGAAATTCGTGCCCCACAGGGAACTGTGGGAGGTGTTTCAGGATTTCAGGTTCATCTGGGCCATTCCGAAATAAATACTCCCGGAGATTTTTCTGATGTGCTGGTAGCTATGAACCCTGCAGCTATCAAAGCCAATGCCAGACGGATAAAACCAGGTGGTACAATCATTTATGATGAAGACAATTTTACTGAAAAAAACATTGAGAAAGCAGGTTATCAGCATGATCCCATAGTGGAAGAAAAGCTTGAAGGCTATAATATTATCGCAGCACCAGTCTCTTCAATGGTAAAAGAGGCACTGAAAGATTTTGGTCTTGATCCAAAATCCGTGCTTAGAACAAAAAATATGTTTGCCCTTGGGATGGTTTTCTGGCTTATTCGACCGTCAGCTTAAGTATACTGAAGATTATATTGATAAGAAGTTCAAAAGCAAGCCGGGTATAGCAGAAGCAAATAAAGTCGCATTAAGGGCAGGCTATTACTACGCTGAGACGATCGAGGCCCTGACTCCTACTTATAAAATTCTTCCTGCCGAGATTGCAAAAGGCACATACCGTAATATAAATGGAAATTCAGCCGCTGCATGGGGCTTTATGGCTGCAGCTGAAAAAGCCGGACTAAAGCTCTTTATCGGCTCTTATCCTATTACTCCTGCAACTGGGATCCTCGAGGAACTGGCAGCACGCAAGGATCTGGGTGTCAAAAGTTTCCAGGCTGAGGATGAGATAGCCGGAATCTGTACTGCGCTTGGTGCAAGTTTCGCGGGACACATGGCTGTTACATCTACATCAGGTCCGGGTCTGGCTCTTAAATCTGAAGCTATAGGCCTGGCTGTTATGGCTGAGCTTCCGGTAGTAATTGTCAATGTTCAGAGAGGCGGGCCCTCAACCGGACTTCCTACAAAAACCGAACAGGCAGATCTCATGCAGGCCCTGTATGGTCGCAATGGAGAGTGCCCTGTAGTGGTGATCGCATCAAGCACTCCATCCGACTGTTTCCATTTTGCCTTTGAAGCAGCCAGAATAGCCCTCGAACACATGACACCGGTTTTACTTCTGTCTGACAGTTATCTTGCCAATGGTACTGAACCATGGAGAATTCCGGAAATGAAAGATCTTCCAAAGATAAATCCTCCATTTGCTGTAAAAACAGAGATGCCGTTTTTACCATATAAGCGTGACGAAGAAAAACTTGCAAGATCGTGGGCAGTTCCGGGTACACCCGGACTGGAACACAGGATCGGAGGTCTTGAAAAAACAATTAAAGGAACCGTATCCTACGTACCTGAAAATCATGAATTGATGGTTAAGCTCAGGGCGGAAAAAGTTGAGAGAGTGGCTAATGAAATTCCTGACCTGGAAGTACATGGTGCAAAATCGGGTGAGCTGCTTGTGGTTGGATGGGGTGGCTCATATGGATATCTGATAACTGCAGTACGTGAATTGCAGGGAGGAAGGATATAAGGTAAGTCTGGTCAATTTCAATTATATCAATCCTATGCCAAGGAATGTAAAGGATGTTTTCAGCAAGTTTAAAAAGATTGTTGTTTGTGAATTAAATATGGGACAATTTGCTGATTATCTGCGTATAAAACATCAGGAGTTCACCTATGAACAGATTAATAAAGTTCAGGGTCTTCCGTTTACCGTTAATGATATTAAAGAAAAATGCATAAAAATGCTGGAGGATAAATAAAATGGCTGAAACTGTAGTTTATAAATATACTCCGAAAGATTTCAAAAGTGATCAGGAAGTGAGATGGTGCCCGGGATGCGGTGATCATGCAGTTTTGAGTTCGGTTCAAAAAGCTCTTGCCGAACTGGGAATTCCTAAAGAAAAATTTGCGTTTATTTCCGGTATAGGATGTTCCTCAAGATTTCCGTATTACATGGATACTTATGGATTTCATAGTATTCATGGTCGCGCGACAGCAATCGCTTCCGGTGTTAAAACTGCCAATCCTGATTTGTCGGTATGGCAGATAACAGGTGATGGCGATGCCCTTGCTATAGGAGGAAATCACTTTATTCATGCAATACGACGGAATATTGATATTAATATAATATTGTTTAACAATGAGATATATGGACTCACCAAAGGACAATATTCCCCGACCTCCAATAAAGGTCTTGTAACAAAAACTTCCCCGTTCGGGACAGTTGAGGAACCATTTTCAGTCGGGGAACTTGTAATTGGTGCAAAAGGAAAATTCTTTGCCCGTACTATTGATACTAATGTTGCTTTGTCAACCCAGATTTATATTGAAGCTGCAAAACATCATGGGACCTCAGTAATTGAGGTTCTGCAGAACTGTGTCATTTTCAATGATGGGATCCATGATACAATAGCTGAGAAAGATGTCAGGGATGACAGAACTTTGATCCTGAAACATGGTCAGCCGATGATCTTCGGGAAGAATAACGACAATGGGCTTATACTTGAAGGTTGCAGGAAGCTGAAGGTTGTTAGACTCGGTGAAAATGGTATTACTGAAAAAAATATTCTTGTTCATGATGCTCTGGAGCCAAACCCTGGAATCCAGTATATGCTTGCTAATATGAAGTATCCTGAATATCCTGTAGCCCTTGGAGTTGTAAGGTCAGTGGACGGACCAACATATGACAGAGCTATGCAGGAACAGATTGAAGGAGTTCAAAAAAACGCAAAAATAAAATGCATGGATGATCTGCTTAAAAGCGGATCGACCTGGAGTGTAGGGTAGTAGAAAATCATGATTCACCACGAAAACTGCAGATGGATGAATTGATTCAAAATACTCCTGAATATAACCGCCTGCTGCATGATCAACGGGAGCGATTAAAGGAGCTTGCATGTATTAACAGGACAACCTCTATTCTCAAAGAAGGAAAACCAATTGAAGAATCGCTTCAGCAGATAGTTCTTCTTTTACCGGCAGCATGGCAATACCCTGAATATACTGTTGCCCGGATCAGATTCATGGGCAATGATTTTGAAACCGTCGATTTCCATGAAACAAGCTGGAGAATGGTCCAGGAATTTACGACTATAGATAATGAAAAAGGATCCATTGAGATCTATTATACTACTGAATTTAATATGGAAAGTGAGGGTCCCTTTCTAAAAGAGGAAAGAGATCTTATTCAGAATATCGCCAGCCTTCTGACCGGATATATCAACAGTTACAAGGCAAGGGATATATTCAAGATTAACGCAGGTCATCCAAAAAGATGAGGATGATATAAAGGAAACTTCCAGCAGAAAACTCCTTCAGAAATTTCTCGACCGGCATAATGCCGAAAGAGATGTCTTTCACGATCTTCAGCCATTCAAAGTAAAAGAGATACTTCTTGTTGCTAATTTGTACGATGCTTATTCAATTGAAGGTGAAGGCCGGTTTTCTGATCATATGCTGGGCGAATATTACCAGCTTAGTCTGACATCAATTCCCAGGGTAACCGGTGTATCCGGTGAAGATGAAGCATTTGCCAGGCTGAAAGCCCGTCACTACGATATGATCATAATAATGATCGGAGTCGACAAGGAGAGCCCAATGATGATGTGCAAAAAGATAAAGGAAAAATATCCCTATATTCCTACATTCCTTCTGCTTAACAACCCTGGCGATGTGACATTTGTAAAAAAACAAAAATCTATAGGGATACCCTTTGATAATTACTTTGTATGGACCGGTGAATCGAAAGTTTTTTTTGCAATGGTCAAGCTGCTCGAAGATAAGGTAAATGTTGAAAATGACACAAAAAAAGGCCTTACCAGGGTTATCCTGCTAATTGAAGATTCAGCAGAATATTATTCAAGTTATCTGCCAATGCTTTATACACTTGTTATGGAGCAGACCAGGAATCTTATCGAGGATGTATCGACTGATGAATTGTATAAAGTGCTGAAACTAAGGGCAAGACCTAAAATCCTTCTTGCTTCCGATTATGAAGATTCAATTTTAATTTATAAAAAATACAAGGATAGCCTGTTATGTGTGATTTCCGATATGCGGTTTCCAAAGAACGGGGTATTGCATGATACAGCAGGATTTGAGCTTATCAAGCATATAAAGGAGGAACTCCCTAATCTTCCTACCGTTCTGCAATCATCTGATCCGGGGAACGCAAAATATGCACACTCCCTTAAATCAAATTTTATAAACAAAAATTCAGAAAGCCTTCTCCAGGATCTGAAGTCATTCATCAACTATTACCTTGGGTTTGGCCACTTTGTGTACAGGGATACAAAAGGACGCCAGATAGCTGTTGCTAAATCGATGAAAGAGTTCGAGGCATACCTTCAGACGATCCCTGAAGATTCTCTCGTGTACCACTCGATGAAAAATCATTTCTCCCTTTGGCTTATGGCCAGGGGTGAAGTGAAGATCGCAAAAATGATAAACCCGATAGGCGTATCCGACTTCAACAGTCTGAAAGAACTACGTGAGTTCCTTATCGATATCATCCGCAAGCGCAGGAGAGAGATGAACAAGGGGAAAGTAGTGAACTTTGAGGAATCAGCAGTAATAGATGAGACAAACATAGTGAGCCTTTCAAGCGGATCACTGGGGGGAAAAGGCCGTGGTCTGGCGTTTGTCAATACTCTGATCTATAGTTTTGAACTGGGAAGGCTTCTTCCGGGTATAAATATCAAAACTCCTGTGACTGCCATAATAGGAACTGATGAATTTGATATGTTCATGGAGAGGAATCACCTGTGGGAAAAAGTAAAAACAGAAAAGGACTTTAGTGCACTACAGAGATCATTCCTCGAAGGCAGTCTGAGCTATACTCTTGAAAAGGAACTGAGGATTTTTATCAGGCTCATAAACATGCCTCTTGCTGTGCGATCGTCCAGCCTGTTTGAGGACTCAATGAGTCAGCCATTCTCGGGCATATTCGGAACCTATCTCCTCCCAAATAATCATTATGAACCTGAAATCAGATTTAAGCAGCTTTCTGAAGCTATAAAACTTGTATTTTCTTCTATCTATTCAAAAAACGCACGCACATATTTCGAAGCAATTAACTACAAGATTGAGCAGGAGAAGATGGCAGTTGTGATCCAGCAAGTGGCAGGCAACAGGTTTGAAAATGCTTTCTATCCTCATATAAGCGGAACTGCTCAGTCTTTCAATTTTTATCCTGTATCGCACATGACTCCCCAGGATGGGTTTGCTGTACTGGCAGTAGGACTCGGACATTATGTAGTTGAAGGTGAGCGGGCATATAGATTTTCACCCGCTTATCCGTCTCTTGATATAATATCACATAAGGATCTATATAAAAATTCACAGGTTAAATTCTATGCAGTTGACATGGCAAAGAAAGAACTTAACCTGCTGGAAGGGGAGAACGCAGGGCTTGTTACACTGGATATCAAAGATGCTGAGAACCATGGAACACTGAAGCATTCCGCTTCGGTGCTGAATGTGGATAATGATACTATAATACCTGGATTGGATGTTTTTGGTCCACGTGTGATAAATTTCGCGGATATTTTAAAATATGATTATATTCCATTGGCATCCACTCTGAGAGTCGTACTGGATGTAGTGACAGAAGCATTTGGAACACCCGTAGAGATTGAATTTGCTGTTGATCTTACAAAAGACAATGAAGGGAAAGCCTCTTTTTACCTTCTTCAGATAAAGCCTCTGGCAGGCAGTGGCGCCGGTTATTCGATAGATCCTGACAGCATTAATAAAGATGATACCATTCTTATTACCAGGAGGAGCATGGGCAATGGAGTGATCGATGATATTACTGATTTTATTTATGTTGTCCCTGATAAATTCAGTAATATGCAGACCAGCGAAATGGCAGCTGAAATTGACAGGATGAACGAGAAGATGCTTAAGGAAAACCGGAGATATGTACTGCTCGGACCAGGAAGATGGGGAACACGTGACAGGTTCCTGGGTATACCTGTTGTCTGGCCTCAGATATCCAACGCTAAAATAATAGTTGAGGTGAGTCTGCCCGACTTCCATGTGGATGCATCACTTGGATCTCACTTCTTCCATAACGTGACATCTATGAATGTCGGATATTTTTCGATTAATCATGGATCAGACGACGAGAATATTTCATGGGATCTGCTTAACAAGCAACCAGAAATTGAAATGGGAAAATTCTTCCGTCATATACGGTTTGAAAAACCACCGCTTATACGAATGGATGGGAAGAAGGGCATGGCTGTTATATCAATGAATAATTTATAAGCCGACATATGAATATAATTGAAGGTGTCCTCGATCTTCAGCAGTATGATTTTACAGATACTTCCTTCGACCTTCTGATGCAGAAGCGAATTCATCGTGTTCTGGTGATTTGCAGCAATTACGATAATTATATGCTGGAGGAAGATGGCCGGATCGATGAACAGATCTTCAATGAATATGCTTCACTTAACCTGCGGTACCCTCCCACATTTGTACAGACCGACAATGCAGAGGATTCCTTCAGAATACTACAGGATGGTAACATCGATCTCGTAATATCCATGTTGAGCCTCAAGGGTACTGATGTTTTTGCTCTGGCAAAAAAAATCAAGGCAAAGTATGAAAATATACCCATCGTTGTTCTCACCTATTTTTCGAGAGAGGTCTCATTGCGCCTGGAGGGTGAGGATCTGAGTGCAATAGACTATGTTTTCTGCTGGCTTGGAGAAGCATCTCTTATCCTGGCTATCATCAAGCTTATAGAGGATAAAATGAATGCTGACTATGATATTGAGCATATTGGTGTCCAGGCAATTATTCTTGTTGAGAACTCTATCAGGTACATCTCCTCTTACCTGCCAAATATTTACAGGATCGTCCTCTTACAATCACTTGATTTTCAGCGTGAAGCCTTGAATGAACATCAGAGGATGCTTAAAATGCGCGGCCGACCCAAAATACTTCTTGCCAACAACTTCAATGATGCTCTCGACCTGTATAAAAAGTATAAATATAATGTGCTGGGCGTTATTTCAGATATTAGCTATAAGAGAGACAATGTTCAGGATGAGAACGCGGGTATCGAACTTTGTAAGGTGGTTATGGCAGATGATGACAAAGTACCTTTCCTCATACAATCATCAAGTACCACTCATAAGAAATTAGCTGAAGAACTCGGAGCCGGATTTATAAATAAATATTCCAAATCACTATCTCTCGAGTTACGGAATTTTATTATCCAATACCTTGCCTTCGGTCCCTTCGTGTTCAGGAACCCTGTGACACTGGAACCAATTGCCATTGCCACTGATCTTCAGAGTCTTCAACAGAAATTGCTGACTATTCCCGACGATACTCTTGAGTATCATGCCACACGCAACCATTTTTCAAAATGGCTGAATGCAAGAGCGCTTTTCCCGGTTGCCCAGATGTTCAAGTATATAAGGAAAGAGGATTTTGAAACGATGGACGAAATGAGGCGGTTCCTGTATGTTGCAATATCAAGTTTCAGACTGGGTAAGGGGAGGGGTGTAATTGCGAAATTTGATAAATCAAGTTTTGATGAATACCAGATATTTTCCCGTATTGGCGAAGGTTCAATAGGAGGAAAAGCCAGGGGCCTGGCATTTATTAACAGCATAATCAAGAACAATAAGCTTTTTAATAAATTCCCTGATGTGCTTATCACCATTCCGAGAACGGTAGTTTTAAGCACAGATATCTTCGATGAGTTCATGGATCAGAATAATCTTTATCCGGTAGCATTATCTGAGCTCTCCGATGATGAGATCCTTAACAGATTTATTAAAGCAGAACTGCCCGGACATGTATATCAGGATTTCTATGCTTTTCTTTCTGTTTCAAAAAATTACCCTATTGCAATCCGCTCTTCAAGTAAGCTGGAAGATTCACATTATCAACCATTTGCCGGGATTTACTCAACATACATGATCCCAAGGCTCCCTGATAATAAACAGATGGTCAAAATGTTATCTGATGCCATCAAAGAGGTGTATGCATCTGTCTACTACAAAGGAAGCAAAGCATATATGACCGCCACGGCAAATGTTATTGACGAAGAAAAAATGGGAATCATTCTCCAGGAGGTCTGTGGTACCAGGCATGGAGAGATCTATTATCCGACATTATCAGGTGTTGCGCGATCAATAAATTATTATCCTATCGGGTCCGAAAAAGCTGAAGATGGAATTGTGAATATAGCCTTTGGTCTGGGCAAACTGATTGTTGAGGGTGGATTATCACTCAGGTTTTCGCCAAAATATCCAAAAAAAATACTTTCGCTTTCATCTCCCGAGGCAGCGTTAAGAGACTCACAGAAAGAGTTTTGTGCTCTTGATCTGAATATTGATAGTTTTGTTCCCTCAACTGATGACGGAATTAACATACTTAAGATTGATATTAAAGATCTCGAGAATGAGGCAGCTCTTAAGTACATAGCTTCTACTTATGACAGGAATAATAATGTTCTGCGCGATGGAATAGGTTACCCTGGGAAAAGGGTGATAACTTTTGCGAATATACTTCAGCATAAAACTTTCCCTCTTGCTGAAATTTTAAGTACCATTCTTGAGATTGGTCAGCAGGAGATGAATAACCCGATCGAAATTGAATTTGCAGCTAACCTGGAAACACCTGCGGGGACACCCAAGATCTTCAGCTTTTTGCAGATAAGGCCAATAGTTCACAGTGAGGAGGCCCATAATATAAACCTCGATCATATAAAAGCCGAGGATACTATAATCTACTCTGAATCGGCTCTCGGAAACGGGCTGTTTAAGGGGATCTTCGACCTGGTCTATATTAAACCGGAATCATTTAATGCGGCAAATAATAAAAATGTAGCTCTTGAGATCGACAAGATCAATACCTTGTTCGTAAAACAGGGCAAGGGATATGTGCTGATCGGACCCGGAAGATGGGGTTCGACTGATCCATGGCTAGGCATACCTGTAAAATGGCCCCAGATTTCAGCAGCCAGAATCATTATTGAATCGGGTTTAAAGAATTACAGAATAGATCCAAGTCAGGGCACACATTTTTTTCAGAACCTTACTTCATTCAGGGTAGGATATTTCACTATTAATCCCTATATCAACGAGGGGTATTACGATGTTGATTATCTGAACAGGCTGAATGTGGTTTATGAGGATGGATTTATAAGGCATGTCAGATTTGACCATCCTCTCGAGATAATGATCGATGGCAAAAAGCATAGAGGGGTAATTTTAAAACCGGTGTGACTATCTCAGGTTCATAGGTTTTCGGTAATGCTGTCCCTGTTTATCTTTTTTATCAGACCGGATAACACGCACCCCGGCCCAACTTCAACAAATGATGTTGCACCGTCAGCTATCATATTTAGAACACTTTGTGTCCATCTTACCGGGGAGGTAAGCTGCGATACGAGATTCGATTTGATTATTTCAGGATCTATAGACTGTTTGGCGTTAACATTCTGATAAACAGGACATACCGGCTTACTGAACACAGTATTTCTTATTGCTTCTTCGAGTTCAAGACGGGCTGGTTCCATAAGGGGTGAATGGAATGCACCACCGACCGAAAGCTTTATGGCCCGTTTTGCACCATTCTCTTTGAGGATTTCGATCGCCCTGTCAATTCCCTCATTTGAACCTGATATCACCACCTGGCCCGGGCTGTTATAATTTGCCGGGACGACAACCTCTGTAATGTTTGCACATATATCCTCAATAATTTTATCATCCAGACCAAGAATAGCTGCCATAGTAGATGGATTTTTTTCGCAGGCTTTCTGCATTGCCATTGCCCTTTTTGACACAAGGACAAGCCCGTCTCTGAAAGTAAGGGTTTTATTTGCGACAAGAGCGGAAAATTCACCGAGTGAATGTCCTGCGACCATATCGGGCCTGAAAGAATTTCGTGATACTGCTGCCAGAATTGTAGAGTGAAGAAATATAGCCGGTTGGGTCACCCGGGTCTGTTTTAGTTCCTCTTCAGTGCCTGAAAACATAAGGTCGGTTATCCTGAATCCCAGTATGGAATTGGCTTGTTCGAAAAGATCTCGTGCTGCATCCGATTTCTCATAAAGATCTTTGCCCATACCAATAAACTGAGCACCCTGTCCGGGGAATACGTATGCTTTCATAATCACCTGTTTTTATTTATCATGCAATTTAAAGAGGTGTGCAAAAATAGAAAATATTTTTTAATGAAGTTTTGTTCCGATCAGATGCATGAATTCTTCACGGGTCTGCAGATTATCGAGAAAGATGCCTGTAAAAGCAGAAGTTGTTGTAACTGAGTTCTGTTTTTGTACGCCTCTTATCTGCATGCACAGGTGCTGTGCCTCTATAACAACGGCCACTCCGGACGGGCAAAGACAATCCTGTATGCAATCCCTGATCTGTGTAGTGAGTCTTTCCTGTACCTGAAGCCGTCTGCTGAAGGCTTCAACGACCCGGGCAATTTTACTCAGGCCGGTAATATAACCATCAGGAATATAGGCGACATGAGCTTTTCCGAAGAATGGCAGCATATGGTGCTCGCACATCGAATAGAGATCAATATCTTTTACCAGTACCATCTGTTTATAATCCTCCTTAAACTTTGCGGAGTTGATAATGTTACATGGGATCTGCTGATACCCGTTTGTAAGAAAATAAAGTGCTTTGGCAACTCTGACAGGTGTACCCATGAGACCTTCACGGTCGGGATCTTCTCCAATCAGCTTAAGTACTTTATAGTACATCGACGACATCTGTTCAATATTATCCTCATCCCAGGTTTCAATCTTATTGTAACCATCGAGTATTTCACCGCTTCCATTGTTAATTGATTCAATCTTTTTCGCCATAATATTCTATTGAATTATTTTCAGTTTCTTCAATTTTTACACAATATAAGCTTGCTCCTTCCTTCTCAATGACCGGGCTTAATTCATTCCAGATAGCAATAGCAAGATTCTCAGTTGTTGCAATTTTCCCTCTCATAAAATCTACTTCGAGATTAATATTTTTATGATCGATCTTGCTTATTACGGTGTCGAGTATTATCTGCTTCAGAAGATTTATGTTCATTACAAATCCATGTTCTATGGCAGGGTTCCCCTTTAACTGTCACCCATAGAATATAATTATGTCCATGCCAGTTTGGATTTGAGCACTTCCCGAAAACTTCCAGGTTCTGATCGTCCGACCACTCCTTCCTGAACATTCTGTGAGCGGCGCAGAATCTTTCCCGGCGCGTAAGATATATCATAAGCAGGTATTTATAATACAATATTAACCAATAATTTTGATCTTTATATTTCATAAAAGCGATATATTTACTACTCTTTCGCTCTGAACGGATATTGTTAAAATCATGTCATTTAAAATATTATATGTAACAGCTACAACTGCCGAAAGTAGAATTCTTGCAGAAGGTACTGGAATGATGTCAGCTGTGACAGGGCCCGGTAAACTTGAATTAAGCCACCTGGTCACGGGAGTAGGATCAATATCTACAGCATGGGCATTAAATCAATGGATCACCCTCAATGGGAGACCTGATCTGGCTATTAACGGGGGCATTGCAGGCAGTTATAAAGATGAGTTGGTTCCAGGTGATGTTGTAATGCCAGTCTCCGACTGTTTTGCAGACGCAGGAATAGAAGATGAGAATATTTTTTTAACTCTTTCCGAAGCCGGACTGATAAGTGCTGATGAATATCCCGTATAAGGGAGGCCTGCTTTACACTGATATAAAGTATAAAAATAAAATGAAGGGTTTATTAAAACCTGTCAGGGCCATCACTGTAAATACTGCAACCGGCTCTGAAATTACAAAGGAAAAGCTATTGAAAAAATTTAATCCTGACATTGAGACCATGGAAGGCGCAACTTTTTTCTATATTTGTTCCAGGGAAAACATTCCTTTTCTGGCTGTGAGAGCAATCTCAAATAAGGTCGGAACAGCGCAATAAAAACAATTGGAAAATTGACCTTGCTCTCAATAATCTTTCAGAGAAGCTTCGAGATATACTTTTAACACTGTAATGAAAATATGAAATTAACTTTGGGTTTTTCACCATGTCCTAACGATACCTTCATTTTTGATGCGATGGTGCATGGCAGAATTGATACTGAAGGGTTGGAGTTTGATTATTTTCTTACGGATGTTGAAGAGCTTAATACTAAAGCACTGAGTTCCAAAGTTGATATTACCAAAATCAGTTATCATGCATATGCCTATGTGGCTGAAAGTTATCTGATCCTTGATGCCGGGAGTGCCCTGGGTCACAGAAACGGACCTTTATTGATCAGCAAGAATAAGCTTAGCATAGCTGAACTTCCTGATCTGAGGATTGCAATTCCGGGTAAGTATACAACAGCTAATCTTCTTTTCAGTATTGCCTGGCCCAATGTAATTAATAAGAAAGAATATCTGTTTTCAAAAATTGAAGACGCGCTGCTGAATGAGGAGGTTGATGCGGGACTTATAATTCATGAAACAAGATTTACATACTATAAAAAAGGACTTCATAAACTCGCTGATATGGGAGAGTACTGGGAGAATCTTACCGGGTTGCCTATTCCTCTTGGTGCAATTGTAATAAAAAGAAGTGTGCCGGATGATATTGCACGGAAAGTCAACAGGGTAATTAAAAGAAGTCTTGAATATGCCTATAAAGATTCATTTGCGTCATATGATTTTGTCGCCGGCAATGCCAGGGAAATGGACAGCACAGTGATGAATAATCATATTAAGCTGTTTGTCAATGAATATACACTTAACCTTGGAACAAAGGGAAGAGAAGCAATAATTGAATTGTTCAGGATTGCCGGTAATAAAGGAGTCATACCTGTTCTGCCGGAAAGGATTTTTCTTACCTCACTTTGATTTCGCTATGATTTTAAAATGCTAAATTTGAACATAGCTAATTGTTCATTGTTTTAGTTTTGACAGTATAAACTCAAAATAATAAAATCATGGCATTTGAACTACCTAAACTTCCGTACAAGCTGGATGCACTTGTCCCGTACATAAGTGAAGAAACGCTTGATTATCATTATGGCAAACATCATCAGGCATATGTGAATAACCTGAATGGACTAATCCCGGGTACCGAGTTTGAAAAAGTCAACCTCGAAACCATAATTAAGAAGGCTGAAGGAGGTATTTTTAATAATGCCGCACAAGTGTGGAATCATACATTCTATTTCGAATCGTTTGCACGCACTGGCAGAAGGATTCCAAAAGGTGACCTGGCTGAAGCAATTAATAGTTCATTTGGATCATTGGAATCGTTTAAAGAACAATTTAACAAGGCGGCTGCTACGCTTTTCGGAGCAGGATGGGCGTGGCTCGCTAAAAAAGAAGACGGAACACTTCAGATTATCCAGGAGTCAAATGCCGGAAACCCGTTACGCCATGGGCTTAAACCTCTGTTAACCTGTGATGTATGGGAACATGCCTATTATATTGATTACCGGAACAAGCGACCTGACTATATTAAGTCGTTCTGGGAGATTCTTGACTGGGATCTTGTTTCAAACAGGTTTTGATGCGTTTCATTTAGATACTGGCTGGGGCTACCGAATGCTCACTCCTGAAAAAAACCTTGAGATTAACAATACTTTATACTATGAACCTAAAGGAACTGATTATTAAAACCCGGTCTTTTCGTCGGTTCGACGAATCATACCAGATTGATGCAAATACACTTGAATCATTGATTGACCTTGCCCGTCTATCCTCATCAGGAGCAAATAAACAACCATTGAAATATCTGTATTATAACACCAGACAAGATTGTGAAAAAGTGTTTCCTTACCTGGCCTGGGCAGGATATTTAACAGATTGGCAGGGACCTGAAAAAGGAGAGAGACCAACTGCATATATTATTATTCTGGGTGATAAATCAATATCCGATATATTTGGTGTTGACCATGGAATTGCTGCCCACACCATTATGCTTGGTGCAACAGAAGCCGGTATCGGCGGATGTATTATCGGCTCGATTAAAAGGGATGAGCTTAGCAATGAATTATCAATACCTGATAATTTTGATGCACTTTTAGTTCTTGCTCTGGGTAAGCCTGTTGAAAATGTTATTATTGAAGACATTAAAGGCACTGATGTGAAGTACTGGAGAGATGAAAACAAGAATCACCATGTGCCCAAAAGGAGCTTGAAGGACCTGATAATTAAGTTGTAAGATGATTTATGCCAATGAAACGCTTTGCACTTTTAATTCTTATATTAAACTTAATTGCCAGACCCTGTTTTTGCCAGGAAAATGAAAATTCAGGAGTCAGAATCCTTTTTCATGGGATCGTTATGGATGCCACGACACTCACACCAATCTCCAATTCACAGATTCTGATAAACCATGAATATTCTGCAATAGCCAGTACTGACGGAAAGTTTGCTTTCTTTGTTAATGCACGTGACACTGTTCTTTTTAAGCATCTTGGCTATAAACCTGCAATATTGTATGTAAGTGATACACTCGCCGGAAAGGATTTTGTTGCAGGGATATTTATGAACAGCGATACATTGTCAATTGGAGAGGTTGTCATAGTTCCAAGATTCAATAATCTTAAATCTCTCATAATGAATTCTCCAAGTAAGGTTCCTGCAACTATGGATAACGCCAAGTATAATGTAGCAGTCTCCGGCTACCAGGGAAGAACCACCCAGGGAAAACTTATGGATCCGGCTACCAATTACGGTTTGCTACGTCAGAAAATGAAAGTTAATGCCTACGAAAGAGGAGGCATTCCTTCGGACATGATTGCAGGTTTTAGTTCAATATTGATGCCGGCTGCTTATCTTCTGATTCATGGGGCACCTGAACAACCGGCTCCGTTTGAACAGGATCTTACCCCCGAGGAGCTCAATCTGATAAATAAAAAATTCATGGAATCATTGCAGGAAAATAAGTAATCTTTTGCCTCTATGCGGATTATCCCTTATAGAATATGGCTTTGATTATATGACTTGCCATTTTTGGATTTTCTTTCAGACGGCGTGTTGAATAGCCAAACCATTGTTTGCCGAAAGGGACATATACTCTCATGGTATGCCCGTCATTAACAATGCTTTCACGAAGCTTTGGTGTTACACCGTATAGCATCTGGAATTCATACATATCCTTTGGTACATTATATTTTTTAATCAGGTTATAAGCACCTTCTATCAGTGGTTTATCATGTGTGGCAATACCGACATGAATCTTATTTCTGAACATAAATTCAAGGTCTTCAAGATAATGCTGGTTGATCTCCTCATATTTTTTAAAGGCAATTGATTCGGGTTCAACATATATTCCTTTGCAAAGCCTGTAATTCAACGGAATGTCCTGTCTGTTCAGATCAAGCATTTGCTGAAGTCATTTAAAGTTCTCTTTAAGTATGCCTGTAGTACCAGTCCTACATTTGCAGGGAATTCTGATCTTAATTTGCGGAATAAAGCGATCTCATCATCGGTGCAGGGTGAGTCTTCCATATCGATTCTGATAAAACCGTTGTAATGTGGCAGCTTTCGCAACTATCTCACGGATATGTTTGTAACAAATATCCTTGTCTATAAGTAATCCGAAGCTTGTAGGCTTGAGTGAGAAATTGCCATCAACCCGATTCTTGTATGTAACATCTATCAGATTAAGATACTCTTTTTTATTCGACTCTGCTTCTTCAAGGGTTTTAATAAATTCCCCCAGAACATCAAGAGTAACTTTTATGTTTTTGCTGTTCAGGTCTTTAGATACACGCATTGCATCATCAATGGTTTCTCCTGAAATGTATGATCTTGAAAATATCCAAATAAATTTCTTCGGAAAATAGGGCAATATTGCCGCAATAAATTTGTTGAACATAATTTGATTTATTTCTTAAATAGTTTAACTTTCTTTTTATCTGATTAAAGGCGCTAATAAAATGGTTCTCAATTTGTTTTTTAATGACCTTTGTCATTAAGGAAACATTAAAATAGCATGAATTCATTTATTTTGAAAAATTTTTATCAGTTTATGCAACCTTTTATTTTGATGAAATGTCTTAGAATTGTCCTCAGTTTATGATGAGTGACCAGCAAATAATAAAGTTGTGTGCGAAGCATGACAGAAAAGCACAACAGGTACTGTACGATAAGTATTCGCGTCTTCTGCTTGGTGTTTGTCTAAGGTATGCAACTGATAAAGCTGAGGCGGAGGATATTTTGCAGGATAGTTTTTTAAAGATATTTTTTAGTATAAAAGATTTTGCAGGTTCAGGTTCTTTTATAGGCTGGTTAAGGAAAATTGCGGTAAACACAGCAATAACTCATTATCATAAAAACCTTAAATACAGGTATCATGTTGAGATTGAGGATTATGTGTCAGTTGAGACAGGGGTGACAAGTTTTGAGGAAGATTTTTTTACCTCTGATGAGCTATATAAGGTACTGAATGATTTACCGGCAGGTTACAGAATGGTTTTTAACCTGTATGCTGTGGAAGGATATAAACATAAAGAAATTGCAGAAATGCTTGGAATAGATACAAATACATCAAAATCGCAGTATAGCAGGGCAAAAGCAGTAATAAGAGATAAACTTGAAAAACTGGGAAAATTGAAAAGTAGTTATACGGAGAATGGTTGAAGCTATGATGGCAAAATATTAACAGGTTGAAAAGCAAAAGCAAAATATTAATTTAAGGGAGTTATTCAGACAGAAACTGGAATATGCCGAAGTCGTTCCTGATGCAGGAGTCAGAACAAAACTTATGCACCGGGTTGCCAGGGAAGAATTCCTGAGCTTTAATCCTGCCAGGTTAAACATCTATTACCTTGGAGCA
The DNA here is from genome assembly GCA_963791065.1 of uncultured Bacteroidales bacterium. Classification (GTDB taxonomy): domain Bacteria; phylum Bacteroidota; class Bacteroidia; order Bacteroidales; family VadinHA17; genus LD21. The sequence continues at coordinate 136,685 of CAWBQN010000023.1, read as the reverse complement.
ATCCTTGTAACAGGAATTACCGCTGCTTACTGCTTTTCTCGTCATCAGAAAACTCTGCCGGTTCAAATCCTTCAGGCAGACCAGGCAAAATGAACAGTTCCGATACGGGCAATTACTTTGAAATCCCGATGGAAAAGCCTTTAACTGTGAAACCTGCGATTCACATATAATTCATAATGAATCAATTAAGCGAATCAGTATTTCACAACCGCCTGATAAATCAAAATCAGGAACTTCAATGGTGAAGGAAGCACAGCTCAATTTCACTTCTCCGCCGACAGCATCAGTAACACAAATTCTAATAACAGGTTATTAATCTATGATAAAGTTGATAAGAAAAAGCTTCGGAGAAACTTAAACGCCGGTGCATATATGATTGATGATGATGCATCCTCCGGTTGCGCCCCGTTTAAAGTGAAGTTTCATAGCAATTTATCCCCTTGAGATTCTTGCAGATGGACATTTGGAGACGGAGGATATTCGATGCAGAAAGACCCTGAATGGATATTTGATGTTGATGGGGAATATAAAGTTCTTCTTGAAGTTATTGGTACTGATGGAAAACATTTGACTTCAACTGTGTCTGTTACAGTATATCCAAGGCCTCAGGCTCATTTTGAAATTCTCCCTGAAAAGGCAGTATTTCCTGATGATGAGATCAGGTTCATTAATTATTCAACAAATGCTGTCAGATTCAGATGGGATTTTGGAGACGGGACCACTTCTGAATTTTTTGAGCCCAGGCACACTTATCTAAAATTCAGTAATTATAATGTCAGCTTGTTGCATTTTCCGAATGTGGCTGTTCAGATTCTCTGACTGTTTTAAATGCATTTTCAGGTTCTGAGTATTTTATCGATTTTCCGAATGCTTTTATACCTAATGCTCAAGGTCCTTCAGGTGGTTATTATTCATCAAAAAGTGATGAAGCCGCACAGGTATTTCATCCCTCTTATTCAGATGTATCCGAATATCAGCTAAAGATATTCAGCAAACTTGGGATCACTATTTTTGAAAGCTAATGATATAAATTTAGGCTGGGATGGATATAATAAAGGACAATTATGTGAACCGGGTGTTTATATCTGGAAAGTCCGAGGAAAATTCAGAAACGGGAACCATTCATAAAAATGGGTGATGTTACTCTTCTGAAAAACTGAATTTCAGGCCGGTTTATTGTTTCGTTCTAAAGTCAGCAGTAATTCTTGCATTTCAGAAATAAGCCTGAATTATTATTCCTTTTATTAAAATATTTGTGCCAGGACGAATCTTTTGGATATAAAATTCGTTAAATCGTATAAGATTTAATTTCATTTGACTATTTTCGTCAGTATAAACCTAACGGGATCGATCTTGGTGAAGCGGATTATATATTTAATAGTACTGTCATTCATCATTTTACAGATAGTTTTGGTCAGGATCCTACGTTCTCCCAGTTTTATGCCAATGCTTTATATCTTTCACCTTCATTTGCAGGGGCAACTTCCGAATACAGGTTTGCCTTAAACTACAGGAATCAATGGCCGGCTGTTCCCGGAGTGTTTCATACTTATAGCATTTCATTCGATAAAGCACTGCCAAACTTTCAATTCCGGAATTGGCGTACTTGCAACTTATGATGTTGCAGGATCGGGAAATCTTAGTACAACTAATATCGGACTTCTTTATTCTTACGATTTTAATATTAATAAGGAGTGGCATATCAGACCCGGAGTTAACTTTAAATTCTATTACCTGGGTCTTGATATCGGTAAACTTGTCTTTAACAGTCAGATTACCGGAAGCGGAACATCACCGTCAATAACTCCTCCACCTTTCGATAATGTGGCTGATGTCGATTTTGCAACCTCAGCTCTTGTTTATAATGAAAGAACCTGGGCCGGATTCACACTCGATCATCTGCTTACTCCTAAAACATCATTTTATGGAGATGATGCAACCGTCCCTGTTAAATTTAATTTTTATGGAGGCACCCAGATCTTAAAAAAAACCCGGTTGAGGCAAAAAATTCAGGAAGTTCTTTCAGTTGCTATTAACTTTCAGAAACAGGGAAAATTCTACCAGTCTGATCTTGGACTTTATTATTATAAAGATCCTCTTATATTCGGAATATGGTACAGGGGAATTCCTTTTGCTACATCTCAGGCCGGAGATGCAATCATCGGTCTGATTGGGATAAAAACCAGCCAGCTTCATATAGGTTACAGCTACGACTTCACGATTTCGAATCTGATAGGCTCAACAGGTGGCGCTCATGAGATCTCACTTGTTTATGAATTCAATAACCTGTCACTGGGTCAGCTTAAAAAGCGGATCAGGGCAATCCCCTGTCCGGAATTCTAATTACCTTAGGCCAATAATAATGGCTCAACGCTTAATGGCATAATCAAAGCTTTTACGCTATTCGAACATTATAACCGTAATCTCACTTAAAATTATATAACTGAGTTAGTCCAATTTATTTATTTGTTTATATTTGCGCCTGACTAATGTTTAATAAATATTCAATTTGAAATGAAGAAACTATCTGTAGTTCTGTATGTTGTTCTGTTTTTGGCTGTTGCAGGCCTTTATTTTCTGCATTTTTCAGGAAATAATAAATCATAAAAAGTGAACTCGACGGTGAATGCATACCGGATCACCCGCTCAAGGGATTGCCTATGTAAATATCGATTCAGTTATTTTTAAATTTGATATGTTTCTTGACAGAAGAAACGATCTGATGTCAATAAGCAAAAAAGTGCCGAAGCAGAACTGAATTCAAAAGGAACTCAATATCAGAAAGATGTAAAAGATTATCAGGATAAAGTAAATAAAGGTCTGATCACAAGGGCTACTGCAGCACAGATTGAACAATCGCTTGGTCAGCAGCAACAGGAACTTGTATCTCTGCGGGATAAACTTCAGTCTAACCTTGTGGAAGAAGAACAGGTTATGAATCGTCAGATACTTGAATATATCACAAAATTTCTTGAGGAAAACAAATCTGACTATAACTATCAGTACATTCTTGGGAAAAGTTTTGGAAGTGTTGTGCTCTATGGTGATAATTCATTGGATATTACACAAAAAGTTCTTGATGCCATTAACAAAAAGTACAAGGCAGAGAAAAAATAATAACCAATGGGTTTTGCCTCAGCCTACCTTGAAGAAAGGGCTCTGTTCCCTCAAAAAATTGAAGAGGCACCTGATAAGGAAACAGGAATAATTGTTGTTGTTCCTGCATATAATGAACCGGGAATATACAATTTACTTGATTCTCTTGCAAATTGTGAAGAACCGGAATGCAAGGTAGAAGTTATTATTGTCATTAATGCTCCTGCTGATGCACCTTTGGAGAGTATAGAGAATAATACAGAAACTTTAGATAATATTGAAAGCTGGAAGAAAGAAAACAAAAACTGTTTCTTCCGGCTTTTTGCATTTATGGGTAGGCATGCCATCTGTAAGCGGGTGGGGTGTGGGGCTTGCAAGAAAGACAGGAATGGATGAAGCAGTCCGTCGTTTCAACAGTATTAACAAACCTGATGGAGTTATTCTGAATCTTGATGCAGACTGCACTGTTGACAGAAATTATTTTGTTCAGTATGTGATGAATTGTTAGAAAGAAGGACCGTAAGGCATGTTCAATCTATTTTGAACATCCTCTTTCCGGGAACTGTCACAATGACAATATATTTAAATATATTACCTTATATGAACTGCATCTTCGCTATTATTTTCAGGGACTTGCATATTCAGGATTTCCGTATGTTTTTCATACTGTCGGTTCTGCTATTGCAGTAAAAGCACTTACCATATATAAAAGCAGGAGGCATGAACAGAAGACAGGCAGGTGAAGACTTTTATTTTATTCAGAAACTTGTTCCTGCAGGAGGCTATTTCAATTTAAATTCAACTACTGTTTATCCTTCACCAAGAGCTTCATCCAGAGTACCTTTCGGGACAGGTGCTTCAATGCGAAAACTTAGTGCTGAAACTAGTTCAACATTTTTGACTTATAATATTCTGGCATTTAAAGAACTAAGAACCTTTTTTGAACTTACAGAAATATTTTTTAAATCGGATATCATGAATATACGCAGACAAGTTCACTATGATTCCTCGGGGTCTTAAACTGTTCCTGGATAAAGAAGAGTGGATTGAAAAGATGAAAGAGGTAAAGAATAATACTTCAGGGTTCATATCATTTCAGAAAAGGTTTTTTGGATGGTTTAATATGTTCAGAATTGTGAAATATCTGAATTGCGTGCATCAGATTATTTCGAAAAGAAGCCTGTTGAAATATCTGCCTGTGAATTACTGAATACTTAGGTATCATCTTTGAATCAAAAGATCCTCTGGAAGCTGTTGCTATTTTTCAGGTCGTTGGAAAAAATCAGTGCATTCTGACCTAGACTTTTCGATTTGCTCAATAATAAATATTAAGCATTTTATCTGTTTTTCCTGGTGATCTTCCGGTCTTCCGAAGGAGTCAGAATAATATAGAGATCCTCATCAGGTTTCTTCATATGGTACTGTTCCCTTGCAAATTTCTCGAGGTTATGATTGTCGGTTTTCAGTTCATGAAGTTTCTGCTTGTCGTCTTCGATCCGTTTAATATAATACTCTCTGTCTATTTTAGCTTATGCAATTCTTTCATCTCTTTGTACCTGGCAATCAGGTTGTTAGAATCCAGGAGCAAAATCCAGACAACGAAAATAATGATTGTCAGGATATATTTATTCCGGAAAACAGGCGGAATCTTATCTATAAATTTAAACCTGATAATCATAATACAAACCTACAATTTTTTTTTTAACCACCACTCATCAGATATAGCATCTGTACATTATCTCCATTATGTATAAATGTGGAATCATAGTTTTCTTTTGATATTAAATGTTCCATTGATCTTTATTATTCTCATTTTAAATGAAAACTTTTTAAGAACTAGCATTTCATTCACGCTTATTGATCACTTCACGAATTCTTCCTCCCTGTTATTTAATAAGATCTTCATCATTGATTATATCAATCACTTAATATTCATAAGGATTTCAATTACCACATTTGCCTGCATATTTGCAACAATTCCTACACGTGGTGCAACAGGTGGCATATTATCAGATACTTCCGAATATTCGTCTCCGCAGACATAGAGTGTATCATCTATTTTTCTGCAGTCGATGTCATCTGGTTTTTCCCCAGCCTGCCATTCCTGAACCCACTACCAGAGGAATACCCGGCATTTTCATCTGAACAGTTTCGATCAGCATCTCTTTCATGTCTAGCATGTCGAAGCTTCAACAATAATATTACAACCTGAAAAGATTTCAGGAATATTTATTCTGTCGAGTTCTATCTGATGGGTAATTACAATGACTTCAGGATTGATACGTGCAATATTTTCTTTCAGAGCAACTGTTTTCATTAAACCAATCTGGTCGGTGAAATAATATTGCCTGTTAAGATTTGGTTCTTCAATGACATCATAATCAGATATTACCAGTGTACCAATACCGCTTCTGGCCAGGGCAACAGCACAGTTTGAACCAAGGCCTCCTGCTCCGGCAATTCCGACCCTGAATTTCGAAAGATGAGTTTTAATTTCAGAGAATCTCATTTTTAATCAGGTTCAATTTAGGACTTCTCTCAATTATCAATCCGAAAGATAAGAACCTTTTAATGTTTTTCAAACTCAAGGGCTGAATAACATACTGATCAATATCATGCTAAATCACATATTATTGTTATAATTTTGACATTATTAATCTCGGATCTTCAAGCTTCAAATATTTTATTTTATGGACATAAAGTCAATAAAAGATCAGCATAAACTTTTGAATGGATGGGATTATATCTGGACCCCGCTGGATAAAGGTTATACTGATAAGATACTTTATATTAATGTTGGTACAGCTGAAATAAAAGAGAAAGATGTTCCACCTGTGATGAAAGAAAAATTCATTGGCGGAAAAGGATATGGTCTGAGGCTTCTCTGGGATGCAACAAGACCTGAAACCAAATGGGATGATCCTGAAAATGAGATTATTATATCTTCCGGACCGATCGGAGGTATAACTCAGTATTCAGGAACAGGTAAATCGCTGGTAGTCAGCATATCACCTCAGACAAACTCTGTAATGGACAGCAATGTGGGCGGATTTTTCGGACCTTTCCTGAAGTTTTCAGGATTTGATGCAATCGAAATCCAGGGAAAATCAGAAAAAGATGTTATTGTTTTTATTGATGGAATAAATCATAAGGTTGAAATATTCGAAGCTCCTGCTGAAGCAGTTGACAGCCATGTTCTGGCAGAACAACTGACTGAAATTTTTGCTGATAATGATAATGAGAAGAAAAATATCGGAGTTGTTTCCACAGGTTCAGCTGCCGAACATTCTCTGATCGGGATGCTGAATTTCAGTTTTTATGATTCAAAACGGAAAAAAGTGAGGTTGAAACAAGCCGGAAGAGGAGGTATCGGTACAGTATTTCGCAATAAAAAAATAAAAGCTCTTGTCTGCAAGATCCCGGGAGTAAAAGGCAATCTCAATAATGTTGTTGATCTTGAGGCTATTATGGAGAGAGGCAAAAGATTTAACAGGGAGATGCGCGAACTCGATGCCAAACAATGCCAGATGAGGGAAATCGGAACAGCTCATCTGATGGAGGTAATGAATGATCATGACCTGCTGCCGGTTATGAATTATAAATATGGAAGCCATCCTGATGCATATAAGATCGATTCATCAGTCTGGAAAAGAAATTTCACCCAGAATATTCCTGATGGCTGCTGGATCGGCTGCAATATGTCGTGCAGCAAAGGTATTGATGATTTTATCTTAAAGACAGGTCCTTATAAGGGACAGAAAGTAATTGTTGACGGTCCTGAATATGAGAATGCTGCCGGTCTTGGTTCAAATTGCGGGATTTTCGATCCTGAATATATCATTGAAACAAATTTTTATTGTGATACTTATGGTATCTGTACTATAACATGGAGTACGCTTACTGCTTTTATTATGGAGTGTTTCCAGAACGGGATCCTCAATAAGGAAAGAACCGGAGGACTTGATCTGAATTTTGGTAATGCCGCCGCTGCTCTTGAAATGCTTCACCAGCTTGCCCGGGGAGAAGGATTCGGAAAGATTGCCGGAACAGGAGTTCGAAAGATGAAAGAGCTTTTTAGTAAAAATGGCTGGGGCGATGCTGCATTCCTGAATGATATCGGTATGGAAAATAAGGGACTTGAATATTCACAATATATGTCAAAAGAATCACTTGCTCAGCAGGGAGGATTTGCCCTTACCAATAAAGGTCCGCAGCATGATGAAGCATGGCTGATCTTTATGGATATGGTTAATAACCAGATCCCTACATTTGAAAATAAAGCTGAAGCACTTCATTATTTTCCGATGTTCCGGACCTGGTTCGGACTTGTCGGGTTGTGCAAACTGCCATGGAATGATGTTGAACCTGAAAATAATGCACATACTGATGAACCAGCTAAAGTTCCTGAGCATGTTGATAATTATGTAACTATTTATAAGGCAGTTACAGGAAGGGAATTTGATAAGAAACGACTGGTGGAAGATTCTGAACGGGTTTATAATTTTCAGAGAGTGTTTAACCTCAGGCGTGGTTTTGGTACACGTATTCATGACAGACAACCATACCGGGCAGCAGGACCGGTTACAATAGAAGAATACGAATCACGGTCCGAACGGTATGATAAACAGCTTAAGGAAAAAGTTGGGTTCGATCCAGCCGGAAAAACAACTGTGAGAAAATGAAAGTACTGAGGAAATACCGCGAAGTCAGTATGAATCCTGATGGATGCTGTTTATAAGAGAAGAGGCTGGAATAATAATGGAGTTCCTACTATTGAATTTCTTAAAAAGATAGGAATGGATTTGCCTGAAGTGATTGAAGTGGTTAAGAATTTCAATAAACATAAATGTAGAGACGCCCAATTTGGGCGTCTCTCTTAAATATGGCATGCTGTCTTAAATATGGGATACTTCTAAAAATGGCAAACTATCAGTAATGAATTAAAATGCAAACTTTATCTCTTTCCTTCGGGGTGTGAATATGACAGGTCATAACTCGATCAAGATGACCGACCTCCGAGCTATATATTGATCTTGGTTTTAATGATGCGGAAACATATATTCAGAGTGGAAATGTCATTTTCAGCAGCGATGATAAGATAACAGCAGCTACTCTTTCTGCAAATATTGAAAAGGCAATTCTTGAAAGATTCAACTTTATAATACCGGTTATGATCAGAACAGATGAGGAATTGAGTGAATGTTTTCTTCCAATCCATTTCTGAATGAAATAAATTTTGATCCGTCAAAAATGGCAGTTATGTTTCTTCATGATAAACCATCTGAAGCTCAGATTCAAAAAGTTGCAGATATCGACTATCCTCCTGATAAATTTAAAATCGTTGGCAGTGAAATTTTCATTTATTGCCCGAATGGGTTTGGAAGGACCAAACTCTATACAAACTTTTTCGAAAATAAAATGGGTGAAAGGTACAGCAAGAAACTGGAAGACAATAACCACCATATTGGATATTGCGAGAAAAAAATTTAACTGTTTACGCTGTCTCTGCAAACCATTTGCTAATTTTGTGACTTATTTAAAAGGTCCTAATTATCAGCAATTATGAAATTCTTATTAGCCATGTTATTATCAACTATATTGCTTCCTACCGGCTCTGAAAGTCAATCTCAGGCAGATAATAAAGAGCTTATTATCTTTCATGCCGGTTCCCTTTCCGTACCGATGAAGCAGATAGCTCAGGAGTATGAGAAAAAGCATCCTGGCACTAAAATATTTCTTGAATCAGCGGGAAGCCTTGTTTGTGCACGGAAAGTCACCGAGCTTAAAAAACCCTGTGATATTGTGGCTTCAGCCGACTATTTTGTTATTAATGAACTTCTTATACCTGATTATGCAAGCTGGAGTATAAGGTTTGCCACCAATGAAATAGTTATTGCTTATGGGAAAAAGTCGAAATACTCAAAAGAAATAAATTCTGATAACTGGATGGATATCCTTCAGAGGAAGGATGTTATTTATTCCAGATCAGATCCGGATTCCGATCCGTGTGGTTACAGAACAGTGTTTACTTTTATGCTGGCTGAAAAGTATTACAAGAAACCAGGATTGGCTGAGAAGATGTCATCGAAAGACAAAGAATACATCCGGCCAAAAGAAGTTGACCTTGTAGCTCTGATCGAATCAAATGCGATTGATTATATGTTTCAGTATAAATCAGTTGCAATTCAGCATGGTTTAAAATATATTGAATTGCCCAAGGAAATTAACCTGTCAGATCCTTCAAAGAATGATCTCTATTCATCAGTGAGCATGAATGTTGCAGGAAATAAACCCGGTACAAAAATAAAGGTTACAGGAGATTACATTAATTATAGCATTACTGTTCTTGATAATGCACCTCAGAAAGAAGAAGCAATTAATTTTCTTGAATTTCTCCTGAGCCCTGAAGGTATGAGACATATTCAGAAAAAACGGACAGGATCCTATTATTCCATTTAGTAGCTGAACAATCCGGAAAGCTGCCTTTAAAATTGTTGAAATATTTGAAACAGGCCAAATAAGAATTAAATGAGCAGGAACAACATATTTACCTGGATTGTGATGATCCTCTCATCTTTGGTGCTGTTGTTTATTATTGCCCCGCTTGCAGGCATGTTTCTTCATACCGGAGGTGCCGAGTTCCTTGAGACTATAAAAGATAAAGAGGTACACCAAAGTGTATGGCTGACCCTTTGGGTTTCGTTCGCAGCTACGCTGATCTTTTCTAGTAGGTGCCATCCCTTTTGCCTGGCTCCTCTCACGTAAGAAGTTCCCTGCAAAAAATATTGTCCAGGGGATAATTGATCTTCCCATTGTGCTTCCTCATACTGCAGCAGGGATAGCATTGCTCGGGTTTATATCCCGTGATGGATTCCTGGGAAAGACAGCTTCATTGTTTGGGCTAAATCTGGTAAATCATCCATCAGGAATTGCCCTTGCAATGGCTTTTGTCAGTCTTCCGTTTCTTATTAATGCTGCACGTGATGGTTTTGCTGCTGTTCCGGAACGGCTTGAAAAGGCTGCGCTTAATCTGGGAGCCAGCCATACAAAAGTCTTTTTTACAATCTCATTGCCTCTTGCATGGCGAAGCATTACCACAGGATTTGTTATGATGTTCGCAAGGGGAATGAGTGAATTCGGTGCTGTGGTGATTATTGCTTATCACCCGATGATCGCCCCTGTCCTTATATATGAAAGATTTAGCTCTTTCGGACTTAATTATGCCAGACCGGCTGCTGTCTTTTTCATCCTTGTCGCTCTTCTGTTTTTAATTGCCCTGCGGCTTATTTCACTAAAAAGGAAAGAGAAATTTATAAATACTGATGCTCAGACTGATTAATATAAACCGGCGGCTAGGCGATTTTGCTCTGACAGACATAAATCTGGAAGTGTCAGACGGACAATACTATGTGTTATTGGGCAGATCGGGTTCCGGAAAAACCCAGCTCCTTGAACTTATTGCCGGACTGGAACATCCCGATTCGGGAACGATAATCCTTGACGAAGCAGATATCACAAGGCAACGTATCCAGGACCGAAAGGTTGGGATTGTCTTTCAGGATTATGCAGTTTTTCCACATATGACTGTCTTTGGAAATATTGCATATCCGTTAAAAACCAGAAAAGAAGATAAAAAAAACATTGAACAAAAGGTTGAAAAAGCTGCCAGCGCCATGAATATTACTCATATTCTCGGGCGGGGTACCGAAAAGCTTTCAGGAGGCGAACTGCAAAGGGTAGCACTTGCAAGAACACTTATTACATCACCCCGGCTCCTTTTGCTCGATGAACCGCTTTCTTCACTTGATACTTCGCTTAAAGATGATCTGAAAAGGCTGCTGAGAAATCTGAATAAAGCGGGACAGACAATTATTCATGTGACACACGATTACGGCGACGCTATCAGCCTTGCTAAGAGAGTGGGGGTTATACATAACGGTAAGATCATTCAGGAGGGGTGCGTGGATGAAGTATTTAAAAACCCGGTCAACCGTTTTGTTGCCCGTTATGCGGGGATAAGGAACTTCTTCAGGGTCGACATTATCAGGGAGAATGGATCATTTTATGGAATCACCGACCATAAAGTCAGTTTCAAGCTTAATGGCGTCTCTCCCTGTGCTGATAATCTCGTGCTGGTAAAGAGTGAATCCATCATGCTCACAAATGAAATTCCTGTCGATAGGACACTAAACGCTATAAAGGGAAAAGTAACTGAAATCATACCTTCAGAATTTGGAATGGAGGTAACAATTGATGCCGGTGATCCGTTCTATGTTAACACGTCTGCTTCAGATATGGAAAAACTTAAGCTGGCTGTGCAAAAAGAAGTGTGGCTGAGCTTTCCGTCAAATGCAATTATAGTAGTTAATGGGAACTGAGTTATTAAACCAGATGAAAACGATATTTATAATTTAATGATAACTTTTGAAGAAGCATACGGAACTGTAATGAAATATGTCATTGAAACTGAGACAGAAACTATTCCATTTTCAGATACCTGGGGCCGGATACTAGATGAAAATATTGCAAGCGATGTTGACATGCCCCCCTTTAACAGGTCAGCAGTGGATGGATATGCCTGTAACAGGATCGACCTGACTAATGATTTGGATGTTATTGAGGTGATACCTGCCGGGAAAGAACCATTGCGGACTGTTGGTGAAAAACAATGTTCAAAAATAATGACAGGGGCAATAGTCCCCGGCGGCTGTGACGTGGTATTCATGAAGGAGGAATCAGAAATTCTGCAGGACGGCAGGATCAGATTTACAGGGATTGACCCAAGGCTGAATATTTCCCTTAAAGGAGAAGATGTCAGAAGAGGTGATATTGTTATAAAGAAGGGTAAGCGCATTCAGCCTCAGGACATAGCATTAATGGCATCGGTGGGACATACATCGGTCAGAGTGAAAAAGAGGCCGGTTGCCGGCATTATAAGTACGGGTGATGAGCTTATAGATCCCTCGGATTATCCTGCTCTTTCACAGATACGCAACAGTAATGCTTCACAGTTGGCAGCGCAGGTCAAAAGAGCCGGAGGAGCCGCAGTCGATTTCGGTATTGCCCCGGATAATGAAACAGTTACCTTTGGAATTATTGAAAAATCGATTAAGGAATGCGATATTGTCATTATAACTGGTGGTGTATCTATGGGTGACTTTGATTTTGTTCCTGCTGTACTTGAAAGAGCAGGAGTAAAGATCTTGTTCGATCGGGTAAGTGTTCAGCCCGGAAAACCCACAACATTTGGCACACACTCAAAAGCTGTAGTCTTTGGTCTGCCTGGTAATCCGGTCTCTTCATTTATACAGTTTGAATTACTTGTCAGACCTTTTATAAACAAAATGATGGGCTATACCTGGATACCTCTTGAATACAAGTTGCCTCTGGGCATAGACTTCGAAAGAAAATCGTCAGGAAGGCTTGGATTTATTCCTGTAACAATTAATATGAACAAAGAGGTAATACCGGTTAATTATCATGGTTCGGCACATTTAGCTGCTCTATCTGATACTGAAGGTATTATTGTTATGAAACCCGGGATAAAATCATTGAAAAAAGGAGAAATTGTAAATGTTCGACAGATTTAACAGAAAATTGAATTACCTGCGCATCTCTGTTACTGACCGGTGTAATTTGAGATGCACATACTGCATGCCGGAAGAAGGCATAAAACTATTTCGGCATGAGGAGATCCTTACTTATGACGAAATAGTTGAATTTACGAGGATTGCAGTTGCAAATGGAGTGACAAAAGTCCGGCTGACCGGTGGAGAGCCCCTGGTTAGAAAAGGAATTGTTTCTCTGGTAAGGATGATATCAGAGATTGACGGCATTGAAGATCTCTCAATGACCACTAACGGAACATTGCTGAAGGAGTATGCAGGTGAACTCAGAGATGCCGGCCTTCACAGGGTAAACATAAGTCTCGATACGATCGATCCTGCAAAATTCAGAAGTATTACACGTGGCGGGAATATAGGTGATGTATTTGATGGTATAAATTCTGCAAGAAATGCCGGACTATTTCCCATCAAGATAAATTGTGTTGTAAAAGATTCAAAAGACGATGAAGAAGCCAGGGCAGTTACCAGGTTTTGTCTGGATAATGATTTGGAAATAAGGTATATAAGTCAGATGGATCTTGTAAGGGGACATTTTTCAGTAGTTGATGGAGGCTCAGGCGGCGACTGCTCGTTGTGCAACAGGTTAAGGCTGACTTCGAACGGGAAGCTCAAACCATGCCTGTTCAGTAATATCGAGTTTGATATAAAAAAACTTGGCTTCGAAAATGCAATTAAGCAGGCTGCAGAACTAAAACCTGAATGCGGATCTAAAAATGAAACTGGTGCATTCTATAATATTGGAGGTTAACAGATTATGGACAAACTGACTCATACCGACAGTAAAGGAAGAGCGATAATGGTCGACGTAGGCGCAAAAGAAAATCAGCTCAGAATAGCAAAAGCAAGCGGTCATATTACGCTTGCACCCGAAACAATCAAGCTAATTAAGGAAAATTTGCTTAAGAAAGGCGATGTATTGACCGTATCCCAGCTGGCAGGGATCATTGCTGCAAAAAAAACATCTGATCTTATCCCGCTGTGTCATAATATAGTTCTCGATAATGTTAAGGTTGATGCGATCGTTGATACAACAGGTGTAAGGGTTGACAGTGAAGTCAGATGTACAGGGAAAACCGGGGTGGAAATGGAAGCATTAACAGCAGTAAGTATTGGCCTTCTTTCAGTTTACGATATGTGCAAAGCTGTAGACAAAAACATGATTATTGATAATATCACACTTACCGGAAAAATTAAAAAATGAACATTCCTGAAAAATTTGAAGTACTCATAATTACGCTCAGCGACAGGGCATTCAGGGGAGAGTATGAGGATCTCAGCGGGCCAAGGATCAGGGAAAAGGTACAGGAGTTTTTTTCGTCTGCAGGGTGGAATTGCAGTATTAATTCAACCCTTATCCCTGACGATTCAGATATTTTGAAGGATATGATAATCAATGCCGCGACTAATTACAATATTATTATAACCACCGGCGGTACAGGTATTGGTCCAAGAGATATTACAGTTGAGACCATCCGGCCCCTGATGACAAAAGAAATTCCTGGTATAATGGAATTCATTAGGACCAAATACGGAGCTGATAAACCAAATTCTTTGCTAAGCAGGAGTATTGCAGGTGTCACGGGTAAATCTTTAATTTATACACTTCCTGGCTCGGTCAGGGCTGTTGAAGAGTATATGAATGAGATAGTTAAGACCTTAAAACATACTATATTCATGCAGTATGGCGTTGACAAGCACAGTGATACGGCGTAAAGGCGCAATGGTGTAAAGGCGCAAAGGTATCATCAACCCTGGCCAACCCTGATAGCTAATTGACAAGTTTGTTGAGTGTGTTGGCAATGACTGAGCCGATGACCCTGTCGTAGCGTTCATGCGGATTCCTGTAGTAAATCAATACAATATAGTCGTTCTCCGTCTCATAATGACTCCCCTCAAATAAAGTTGAAGTTCCATTGCTTTCACCATTCTTAAGAAAGGTATATTCATAATTATACCACCCCTGTTTAAGAAGCATGGTACATTCATACTCTTTTCTCACAGAGTTGTAATTCATAACATTGTTCTTATCAAATGTCCAGTTATTCAGACTTCCGGAAATATACATTTTACCGCCCGGGATAATCTGATCTGAAGGCAGTGTGAAATATACATTGACATAATCAGCCTCAATATCTGGTTTTTTGCCTTCCTGGAAGGCTATAAAATATTTGCCGTTGAAGTCCTGCCAGTAAAAATATGGTTTAGATTCCCTGTTCTCCGAAGGATACAGATATACATTATAGTTTGGAATGACATAATCAATTCTGCTTACAAACTCGGTTTTGTAACGTATGCTTTTAATGTCAAAATAGCGGAACTCATTGCCACCCTGAAAAATATTTTTATCAGACAATGAATTGTATTTAAGTTCATTGTTTCCGTAAAAATCAGGCTTGAGGTTTCTTTTGGCATTATCCCATCTTCCGTTCTGCAGGATAAAAGCAAACAGGTCTCTGTAAGGATCATTAATTTGGAGGCCCGGGTATGTAACATTAAAATCGACCTGCTGACTGGTATTGTTATTTTTTGTCATTTGTGGTCTGTGAGCCGTTACATTAATACCTGCGGCATCTTCAGTAACAATAAATCGCTGAGTTATAGCAGGTTCTTCAGGTTTGCCGGATGGATATATTTCAAGAATATAATTTCCCGACAAGATTATACCAACCTTGTCATTGGGGAAACTGAGTTTATAGTGGATATAGCTCACAGTTGTATTGAATGAGTTGGCATAATCTTCCAGAGGATTGTCCGTAAGACCGGTCATGTAATCATTTGGGAAGATATCCGATTTGTTCCAGTCCTTATCGCAATGTATCAGAGTATAATAGTATGCTTCCGGCTGATCACCCAGTAAATCGAAATTAAGAAGTAATTTTTCATCACTGTTCAGCTTTATAATAGGGTATGAGAGATTCCATCCATCCTTGTATAACTGCACAGTTTTTATCCTGTTATCGAACACATGACCCGTATAAAATAATGAATCTGTATCATTTGCACCGGCTAAGGTAATCGATGATAAAAAAAGTAATATTAATGCTGCATATCCGGCCATAAAATTTGACTAAAGCTGAACAACTGCAAAAATAGAATGTCTACAGTAATTAGAATTACTTGTCATCAGCGGAATTCCTCACTTCGTTCGGAATGACATTTTTCGTTAAGGGGTAGGGGAAGAAGTGGCGATTCGCGACAATCCGAATTTTAATCTGCGAATCGCCACTTCTTCCCTTACTCCCCAAAATATTACTCTGTCATTCCGAACGAAGTGAGGAATCTCCTGTCCCAACCTGTGGTGCTTCTGGTCATCTCTGATAGACACATAATATCGGAGGGGAATGGAGTGTCTAATGAGACAAAATCATATAAAACAATCTTTTCTATCATGTTACTGAAATTATGAAGTATTATATAGCTATCGGAACTATTAAGTAATAATAAACTTCAATTAATATTCCATTTACTTAATCTTATATTCTAATTTCGCAGAAATATAAAAAATGAGAAAGGCCGGCTATTTAATTACTATTCTGTCGATGCTTACAATATCCTCCTGCAGGGATACCAGATCTGATTTTGCAAATTTCAATGGTTATGCGCAGGGATCGACATATAGTGTTGTATACGATAATAAAATAAATATTGACCCTGCAGAGCTCAGGCAAAAAGTTGAAAAGATCCTTGATGATTTTGATATGTCACTTTCTACATATCAGGATTCATCTATTGTTTCCAGGATAAACCGGAATGAGGACGCTGTCGTTGATACATTTTTTGCAGAGGTATTCCATAAGTCGGCTATAATATCTGAAATGACCGGAGGAGCCTTCGATATAACTGTGGGTCCGCTGGTAAAAGCCTGGGGATTTGGTCCGGATAAGCGTAAGACCTTCACGGAAGCTAATCGCGACAGCCTTCTTAATCTTGTTGGAATGAACAAAGTATCACTTCAAAATGGGCTGATTATTAAATCTGATCCGCATATGTTCCTCGATTTTAATGCTATCGCCCAGGGTTATTCTGTTGATGTTATCTGCAGGTTTTTCGACAGCCTGGGAATTAAAAATTACCTGGTTGAAATAGGCGGGGAAGTGAGGGCAAAGGGTAAAAAGGCCGGAAATCTCTGGAGGATAGGAATTGATAAGCCGGTAGATAATAATATGACTCCAGGACAATCACTGGAGGCGATTATAAAAATCAGTGACCGGGCTTTGGCTACATCGGGTAACTACAGGAAATATTACATTGAGAATGGGGTAAAATATTCTCACGAAATTGATCCCAAAACAGGCTATCCTGCAAAAAACACTCTCCTGAGTGTCTCAGTTATTGCTGATGAATGTGCGATGGCTGATGGCATAGCTACAGCATTCATGGTGATGGGAAGAGAAAAGACCATTGAATTTCTTGATAAACATCCTGAGCTTGAAGCCTACATGGTATATTCTGACGAGAATGGCAATTTTAAAACCTGGACCTCTGAAAAGCTGAAAAAAGAGCTTGAACAGGAGTGAATCCCAAACTTATCGGAGGTTATTTAAACAACATCGGCATTAAATTGTTTCTAGTCTCAGAACCACCATTAAATTCTTATCGGGGATGAAACAAAACAACCATGATCCGGAACAATATTTGACCAAAGAGAGTATTGGGATGAAACAAAAAAACAATCTATCTGAGAAATATTTAAACAAAAAGAGTATTCTGGCTGATTTCCGAATGGCAAATCTCAGTCGCGACCTGAGTGTCATTGGACGTCGGGAAGTGCTTACTGGAAAGGCAAAATTCGGAATATTTGGGGATGGGAAGGAAATTGTCCAGCTGGCACTGGCTAAGCAGTTTAAAAATGGTGACTGGCGATCGGGATATTACCGCGACCAGACCTGGATGATGGCAATGGGGGTTTACGACTCACTGGAGTTTTTTCATCAGTTATATGGGAACACCGATGATCAGTTTAATACCGGAAGCGGAGGAAGAGTATTCAATAATCACTTTTCCATACCGAATATAAATCAAGATGGAACGTGGAGAGATTTAACGAAACAAAAGAATTCTTCAGCCGATATTTCACCTACCGCCGGTCAGATGCCGCGACTGCTTGGTCTGGCTTATGCTTCAAAATTATTCAGGCAAAATAAAGATCTGCAGCAGTTCACCACACTATCTGTTAAAGGAAATGAAGTAGCCTTCGGATCGATTGGCGATGCAAGTACTTCCGAAGGTTATTTCTGGGAGACCATCAATGCTGCCGGAGTCCTGCAGGTCCCCATGGCTGTTTCAGTTTATGATGATGGCTATGGCATATCGGTGCCAAAAAAATACCAGACTACCAAGGGAAGCATTTCAGAGATCCTTAAAGGCTTTGAAACTGAAAAAGATAAACCCGGAATAAGAATTTTTAAAGGAAAAGGGTGGGATTATCCGGGTTTAATTAAGCTCTATGAAGAAGGAATATCGATCTGTCGTGAGCAGCATACACCAGTTTTATTTCATATTGAAGAAGTTACACAACCCCAGGGACATTCCACATCAGGTTCGCACGAGAGATACAAGAGCCCCGAACGTTTAAAATGGGAAGAGGATTTTGATCCCATTAAAAAAATGAGGGAATGGATACTCGAATCTGAAATTGCCACTGCAGAGGAACTTGATAAGCTTGCATTTGAGGCTGAAGAGGAAGCAAAAGAATCGAGGAGGAAAGGATGGGAGTCGTTTCAGAAACCAATAAAGATTGAAAGAGACGCGCTCGTTAAAATTATACATGACCGGTCGTGCAAATGCACTGAGAAGTCAAAAGAAGATTCTGTTGACTTTTTTGCTGAAGAGCTTCAAAAGGTTCCTGCACCAATAAGGAAAGATAATTTTGTGGCTGCCAGGAAAATATTAAGAAATATTTGCGGAACATGTCTTAAATCCGATAACCTGAAAGAAGAACTTGAGGGTTGGCTTAAACGTAATTATAAAGATGCAAGGAGAAGCTATGATTCCTTTCTTTACAATGAAACGCCTTCATCAGTTTTGAATATTAAGGCTGTTCTACCTGTCTATTCAGCTGATTCACCCGAGGTTCCGGGCCGTCAGATCCTGCGCGACAACTACGAGAAGCTTTTTTCAAAATACCCTCTTTTATTGACATTCGGAGAGGATACCGGGAATATCGGAGGTGTTAACCAATCGCTCGAAGGATTACAAAAGAAATTTGGTGAGCTGCGTATAACAGATACAGGGATCAGGGAAGCAACTATCCTTGGTCAGGGACTGGGCCTGGCGCTGAGAGGCTTGAGACCCATTGCAGAGATCCAATATCTCGACTATCTTATGTATTGTCTGCAGGTCTTAAGCGATGATCTGGCCACCACCCATTACAGAACAGCAGGACGAATGATCGCACCATTGATAATTAGTACCAGGGGACATCGGCTGGAAGGAATTTGGCACTCAGGTTCCCCGATGAGCATGCTCATAAATTCTGTGAGAGGCGTTTATGTCTGCGCACCAAGAGATATGACAAGAGCAGCAGGTTTTTATAATATTCTTCTGGAAGGGAACGATCCGGCGATTGTCATTGAACCTCTGAACGGTTACAGGTTAAAGGAAAAGTTGCCCGACAATCTCGGTGAATTCAAGGTACAGCTCGGTATCCCTGAAATATTGAACACCGGAACAGATATAACTATCGTAACTTACGGATCGACTGTTAAGATCGCTGCAGAAGCGGTCAAACATCTGGCCGCTCACGATATATCAGTAGAATTGATTGATGTTCAAACCCTTGTGCCATTTGACCGGAATAAAATGATACTTGAGTCGTTGAAAAAGACAAACAGGATCCTTTTTCTCGATGAAGATGTTCCCGGCGGAACAACTGCTTATATGATGCAGGAAGTCCTCGAAAAACAGGGAGGCTGGCAATATATAGATAGTGCTCCGAAAACTCTCACTGCTAAGGAACATCGTCCTGCATATACAACAGATGGGGATTATTTTTCAAAACCCAGTGCGGAAGATGTTTTCGACGTGGTTTATGGTATGATTAAGGAAACCGTTCCGGAAAAATATTGATTCAACATTGAACCACAAAGGATCACAAAGTGCATCACTAAGTAACACAAAGGAATTACAGAAAATAAATTAACTTTATTTACATCCTCACGGTATGGATTAAGCAAAGGTGGTAGAGCTATATTCAGGCAATATCAGTAACTCCGATGACCTTCAGCAATTCCAATGCGGCTTCTTTCGGACCACTTGTTTCATGTCCGGGAATACCGAGCCTTGTCCTCATCTGACCTACAAAAACATTATTTCTGAAAAAAGATGAGAAGTATTTTGAAGCAATCTTTTCATGGACAGTTTTATACTCCGGCGGGCCAAAAATATTTGCGAAGTAAGAATGTACCAGTCCGCTTGAGGTGGTTGTCCCCTTGCTCATCACAGCCCCTTCCCTGAATATATCCAGGGCCCATTCGGGGGAAGTGAACTTTTCAATTATAGGGTGTTCATTATCAATTTCCTCATAATTATTCGCATAGAGGATATAGTCGATTTTATGTCCGGTGATCACTGTTTCGAATTTTGTAACCGGAAAGACAATACGTGCATTGACCTGGCTGGGATTCATGATAATTGAACGGTCGAGATGTCCGAAGGCATACCCTGGCTGCAGATCATCCAGCCGGAGGAAAGCTCCGATCTCGGTACCGTATCCAATAGGATTGCCGTCAGGGTCAAGTTCGATAGAACCCATATCGTCAGCTATTATTGTCAATTCCCTGATATACTTGTCGGCCAGTACTCTGAACGCTTCCAGTGTTTCCGATTTACCTGCCCCGGTATCACCCATCATAAGTATTGTAGCTTCCTTGTCGCCTTTAAGCATGATTTTCACCATAGCGCCATGAAATGGCATGTTTCCCGATTTCATCACAATGGAATTATGAAGAGTAAGCACCATCTTCTTTAGGTAACCAAAGTATCCGAATTCAGGACGGTCGGGAATTGCTCCAACGAATATCCCGTTCTCATCGTCATCAAAGAAAACTGTAGAATATTTTGCCAGTCCATCGAGTACATTCCCCGGAACACCGTAAATGAAAAGAGCATCGGGCTTTTTCTTAAGATCAGAATCATCGGCCAGTTCGAACAGATTACACATTGAAAAGCCCAGTTCAAAATAATCGAGATGGAAATAGACCATTATAAGCAACTTTCCAACTTTTGCCGGATAACAGATCCACTCTCCGGGTTTCAGTGAGACCAGATCAACCGGATTTTGCTCGATCTTTTTAAAATCTCCGGTACGTTTGTTCATTGGTTGTTGGATAACCAGCGGAGGATAAATTAGCATCTGCCGGATTACTGGTACACTATTAAGCTTTTTATACTTTTCTCCGCTATATGCAATATCTTTCGGAAGAGAAATCACTGCCATTTCAGCGCCTGCAGGAACCTGCCTGTACACGGTCGGATGGCTGCCAGTAATATTTTCCTGGATATGTCTGTAAACTGTTCTGATCAGATGAGTAAGCTGTTCAATTGTTTCGTTAAATGTCCTGTAGGGCCTTTTATCAAGCCGGTCACCTTCAGAATCGTTTATGATAAAACGGTCAAAATGACGCCAGTAGTCATAAAGATATTCCACAAAGTTTGCCAGTTTATCAAGATCCTTGAGAAATTTCTTCGACTTGTCAAAAATATGCGGAACAACGCTGCTTTCGTATTTAACCAGTAATGAAAGAGTCTTTACCAGATCACTGACACAATCCTCATCGACCTGGCAACCTCCAAAAAAATCTAGTAAGGGTGAGTTTTTTAACCTTAGATTATCAAGACAATGGTCAATTACCTGACGAAATTTATCACTTGCCAGCATCTCTTCCGCTGTCTCGCACATTCTCTCGCGAATATTCAAAACAACTTTGTTTCCAATTATGCTTAAAGTACTACGTTGCATGAGATTATTTATCAATTAAGGTAAAAATATGATAATATTTAATTGAAGATAAGTTTTTACTTAATTATTTTTGCATAATATTCGTTCTTCAATTGTTTAGTATAATATGCAGCCGGAACTCGATTTATTTGCAATATTGCCGGAAGATAAAATTCCGGAAAAAGGTAAGATCCTGATTTCTGAACCTTTCCTGCCAGATACGTTTTTTAACCGGAGCATAGTATATCTGACAGATCATACTCCACAGGGATCAGTCGGTTTTATTCTGAATAAAAAGCTTGATTTGCAGGTCAGTGCCGCTATTGAAGGATTTGAAGGCTGGAATGAAAATCTCAGCATGGGCGGACCTGTTGCTCCCGATACACTCCATTACCTGCATAATCTTGGCGATGTTATTCCAAAAAGCGTGCTGGTACATGGAAATATTTTCTGGGGTGGCGATATTGATGCAATCAGGGAACTGATAAAAGCAGGAAAAATAAACAAGTCGCAGATCAGGTTCTTTCTCGGATATTCAGGCTGGTCCGCCGGTCAGCTTGAACGCGAGCTAAAGGAAAATTCCTGGGTCATTGCAAAAGTTAATTCGAATATTGTATTGAATAGCAAAGGCGACGATATCTGGAAAAATGTATTAAGAAGCTTTAAGAATAAATACAGGATGTGGGCTGACTTTCCCGATTCGCCGGAGATGAATTAGAAAATTCAGCAGTGCAGTATCTTGAACACCAGCTCTTTCAGAAGATCACCCGGCTCAGTGCCCGCGTCTCCGAATCCTTTCGATCTCATATCGTAAACACGCAACAGGCTGATGATCTGCACAGTCTTTGCAACATTGTATCTTGATGCTGAGCTTTCATAGTCCTTTACAAAAAATGGATTTACCTTTAACACAGCTGCAACATTATTTTTTGACTTATCCGTGAGGTAATGGAAAGTTAAAAGCTTGCTGAAGAATCCAAAAAGGGAAGCTATAGAAAGAGTGAGCGGATTATCTCTGGGATTATCTGCAAAATAATGCACTATCATGTTGGCCCTGAGGATATTCTTTTCCCCGATTGCCTTCTGAAGTTCAAAATTGTTATAATCCTTGCTTATCCCTATGTTCTTTTCAATTAATGCTGTTGTTATGTATGGTTTCCCCTGTGGAAGAGTTATAATTAGTTTATCAAGCTCATTCACAATCTTATGTAAATCTGTTCCCAGGTATTCAGTCAGAAGAGCACTGGCACTTGGATCTGTTTTAATGCCTTTCATCATAAGATATCTTTCAATCCATCCCGGTATAAGGTAATCGCGTATTCTGGCTGATTCAAAATATACACCGTGGCTTTCAAGCGATTTATACAGTTTCGTCCTTTTATCAATTGTCTTATATTTATAGCTGAACACTAGAATAGTTGATAAAAGTGGCTTTTCAAGGTATATGATAAGATCTTCAAGTTTCTTGAGTGACTGAGCCTCTTTAATAATCAGCACCTGATGGCTTGACATCATTGGAAATCGGCGTGCCGTGTCGATAATGGCTGCAATATTTGTATCCTCACCATAAAGAATTATCTGGTTAAATGCTTTTTCAGACTCCGGAAGAACCTTTTCCTGTATATACTCCGTGATGAGGTCAATATAATAGGGTTCCTCGCCTGCCAGGAAATAGACAGGTTTATATATCCGGTTTTTCAGATCGGAGATGATCTCTTCATGTGTGACAGGCATTGTCAGAATTTTAGGTGTTTGACGGAAACTCCGTTATCAATTATTTCACGAAGCGAATTTATTCCGATCTTCAGATGTATTTCAACATAGTCATTTGTGACTTTAACGTCACTGGCTTCGGTCTTAATGCCTGTGGAAATCATGGGCTGATCCGATACCAGCAAAAGGGCACCTGTTGGTATCTCATTTGCAAACCCCACGGTAAAAATTGTTGCAGTTTCCATATCAATTGCCATAGCACGGGTCTTTACAAGATATTTCTTAAACCTGTCATCATATTCCCAGACCCGCCTGTTTGTTGTATAAACAGTGCCCGTCCAATACTCTCTGTTAAATTTTGTAATTGTAGCTGAAATTGCACTCTGCAATTTAAATGCAGGAAGGGCAGGGACCTCATTCGGCAGATAGTCATTCGATGTTCCATCACTGCGTATGGCAGCTATTGGAAGTATAAGATCGCCAAGAGTGTTCTTTTTCTTCAATCCTCCACATTTACCAAGGAATAAAACTGCATTTGGAGTCACTGCACTCAGCAGGTCCATTATGGTTGCTGCATTTGGACTGCCCATACCGAAATTTATGATAGTTATACCGTCGGATGTGGCACTGGGCATATTTTTATCCCTTCCTTCAACCTTTACATTATTCCATTTTGCAAAAAGTTCCACATAATACATATAATTGGTGAGCAGAAAGTATTTGCCGAAACTATCAAGTGATTTACCTGTATAACGCGGGAGCCAGTTATTAACAATATCCTCTTTGGTCTTCATTTGCACATTTCAGTTAGAAATTATCTCAATATATTTGTAATGGATTGAAGATTTACGCTGACAATAAATCAGGATTCTTATTCCATAGTTTACCTTAGTGTTCCTTAGTGACTTACTTTGCGTTATTTTGTGGTAAAAATTCTTTAAACACAAAGGTACTCAAAGGATTACATAAGGTTCACTAAGGAATGAATAGAAAAAGACATAATATCTTTGACTATTTATGCCATCAAAAATACAAAACTAAGTTGAAACAGCTAAATCTGCCTCAATATTCATTCAGGATAACAGGGAAACCCGGGAGCGAAATGATCCTCGATCCTTTGAGGAGGAAATATGTAAAACTCACTCCTGAAGAATGGGTAAGGCAGAATTTTGTTCAGTATCTTATTAATGAAGGAAAATATCCTCCGGGACTTCTTGGAATAGAGGTATTATTCAGATTCAATAAGTTAAAACGCAGAGTTGACATACTTGTTCATAACAGATCAGGTGAACCGATATTGATAGTGGAATGTAAATCTCCTGATATAGAACTTAATGAGAAAGTATTTGAACAGATCGCCACTTATAACATGAGCTACAAGGTACCTAATCTCATAGTTACAAATGGTATCCATCATTATGCCTGTAAGATAGATCAGCAAGAAAAAAAGTTTGAATATTTGCTGGTTATCCCGCTTTACGAAGAGCTTTTAGAGTTATGATTGATGTTACCTGTGCCATAATTAGGAACGAGGACAATGGAATACTGGTGGTCCAGCGTGGTGAGTTGACCGATCACCCTATGAAATGGGAATTCCCTGGCGGTAAACTTGCTCCGGGGGAGACTGATGAAGAATGCATAATCAGGGAAATACAGGAGGAGTTGTCAATTGATATAGTAATATGCAGCAGGTTACCCTGTATAGAACATGATTATGGCTATAAGAAGATCAGACTAATCCCGTTTGTTTGTGATACACTCGATGAAATGCCCTTTCTTACGGAGCATGTTGCTTTCAAGTGGATTGACGTGAAAGATCTGATGACACCCGATTACTCTGAAGCTGATATAATCGTAGCAAAGAATTATCTCGAACAGTATTGAAGGTGAAAAGATCAGCACTGGTAAAACTAATGCTCTTCCTCCGGATAAACTATCGGAAAATCCTGATCTGCAGCAGATTGTTAATAGTATGATGAGCATGGCAGAAGCTGAATGGATTGCTGCATCCGCAATAGACAATCCTGCCGTCTTTAATAAATTGTTTGAATATTCACTCTCATCAGAAAAAAGACTGGCCTTCAGGGCATCCTGGACGCTATCCAAAGTTTGCGACAGTTTTCCGGAGATAATTTATCCTTATCTTGAACAGATTGTAGATAACCTGGATAAGATAGACAATGACAGTACTCTTCGCTCATTCCTTAAAATATTAACATTAAGCGATCTTGAGAGAATTAATGCCCGTCAGCAAGGTTTGCTTACCGACCTGTGTTTCAATAAATTGAATTCAGGATTTTCAGCAATCGCAATCAAGGCATATACTATGGAGATATTATATAAGTTATCTCTGATTTATCCCGAACTGGCAAATGAACTCTTCACCTCAATTACAGTCCTTATGGAGGATGGCTCTCCTGGTATTACTGCCAGGGGCCGCATAATATTGAGAAAACTTGCTGAAACACCGATAAAACCAAAACAAAGTCAACAAGAACTATAAGATAACCAGTTTATTATAGCTTTGTTTTAACCTGTTTCTTAAGATTCAAAGGAAATGTACCACCATTCTGGGTCCATGTACCTTCTATTGTAGAGTCACTGGATACGATCCCGCTATATTCACCATTTATATCCGGTGCCTTAATAACGAGTTTTAGATTATCAAGAATGACCGGACCGGCAGGTATACCCTCTGCACCCTGATCAGGACTGTCCAGGGTGACTGTCAGGCTGTCCATTTCAGTTAATTTTAAATTAAAAACTACTCTGAGGTCCATGCCCTCAGCACTAAGCTTACCTAACCATGAACCGGCAACATTTTTCTTTGCCGGAGTGTTTTGTGCAGATAATGAGATTGGTACCATTACCAAAATCGAGAGCAAAGTAAAAAACAGAATTTTTTTCATATTGGTAAAAAGTTAAGGATAATGTTAATTATAGTAAAGTTATTAGAATTACCCTGATTTCAATTTATTTACAATGTAATAATTTGATGACTCAACATTTCAACTTTTGAATCCGCTCCAGAATGTATTATGCTTGCCTCTAAGGCCCCAGGTCATTATTCTTTAGTACTTTTGCACATCGTTTTTAATTTTAATATATGAGAATTATAGATACAAAAGGGCAATTGTGTCCTGCACCACTGATAGCTGCAAAGAAGGCTCTGAAGGAAAGCCCGGCAGGAGAATCCTTTATGATCCTTACTGACAATAAAACATCCTTTGACAATTTAAGCCGTTTTCTTAGGGATAATAAAGCCGTTTTTGAGGTGACTGAAGCCGATGGAGTCTGGACCCTTACAGTATCCGGCACATCAGGTGAGGCTGTAAAAACATCGGCAGAAGATTATTGCACTCCTGACATCCTGCATTTTGAAAAAGGTAATTATGTAGTTGCGATAACCTCTGACAAAATGGGTGATGGAAATGAACAGCTCGGAAATCTGCTCATGACCAATTTTATAAAAGCTTTAAAGGATCTAGAAAGATTACCTCAGAAAATGGTTTTCTATAATAACGGTGTCAAACTTGCCGTACTATCTTCCCCTGTAATTGAACATCTCAGGGATCTTGAAAAAATGGGGGTTGAGATCTTGCTTTGTGCAACCTGCATAAACTTTTACGCTCTGGAGTCAGTTATAGGAACAGGAACTGTAAGCAATATGTACACTATAGCTGAGGCAATGGCTTCAGCCGGAAATATTGTAAGGCCCTGAATTAAATATTTGCAAAAATGAAAGTTGACCTTCTTCAGATGGTTGAATATGGAGGATGTTCTTCAAAGGTTTCCCCGAAACTGCTTGAGGAGATCCTTAAGTACCTTCCTTTACCAAAAGATCCCAATATACTTGTCGATATCGATACCCATGACGATGCAGGAGTATACAGGGTTAACAATGAGCTCGCACTGGTACTTACAACAGACTTTTTCCCTCCTGTCTGCAGTGATCCGTATGAGTTCGGACAGATAGCCGCTGCAAATTCAATCAGCGATGTATATGCCATGGGAGGTGATCCGGTACTCGCTCTCAATATAATGATGTTTCCTGCAGCAAAGCTGCCAATGGAAGCATATGCAAATATTCTTAAAGGGGGCTTCGACAAAGCAACTGAAGCAGGAGTGAGGATCATTGGGGGACATACTATTGATGATTTCCCTCCCAAATACGGTCTGGCTGTAGTCGGATATATCCATCCTGATAAAATAATAACAAACGCCGGTGCCGTTCCTGGTGATTCACTGATACTTACCAAGCCTCTTGGAACAGGTGTAATTCTGGCCGGACAGCGACTCGGGATGTCTTCAGTGAGCGACATTAATGACACGTTATGTCTGATGAAGCTTCTCAACAAGTCAGGTGCTGAGGTTATGAAAAAGTATAAGATTAAGGGCGCGACAGATATTACAGGGTTTGGGCTTGCCGGCCATGCACTGAAAATGGCAAGGGCAAGTAAGGTATCAATTGTAATAAATATGAAAAAAGTTTCATATATCGGCGACAGCTACTCACTAATTGATGAAGGGTGTATACCTGGCGCTTCTTTCCGGAACCTTGATTATGCTGAAAAAGACATAGATTTTGCCTCCGGTCTTGACTATAATCTGAAAATGCTTGCATTCGATGCCCAGACATCCGGGGGTCTGTTATTTTCTGCACCATCCGATAAGGCCGGCAATATCCTTGACGATTTACGCAGTGCCGGTTTGCAGGACTCAAAAGTTATCGGGTCAGTTTTAATGCAAAAAGAGAAATTTATTTATTTGAATAATTGAGATCCATAAACCGCGGATTCCCATACGCCAGGCTATAACCAGGCTCCGTCAACCTTTTCCCATCAGTATATTATTTCCATAAAGAACTGAGGCCCTGATGTCAACTTTCGGAGTCTGATGATCTTTTTCAGGTTCAAAATGTTCCCTGATTTTTTTGTTGCCAGGATGCTGTTGCCCACTTGAGCCATTTATTGTTCATTTATGTTCCCCGATTTATTAATAACAACTAGCAATGTGATTGTAAATGTAACAATTACTTAATCGTATTGAAATTGGCCTGTAATAAGGAAAGGTCAATTTTGTGTCATGAAAAACTATGTATCACCTAAAACCACAAATATGAGAAAACAGTTAATCTTCCTTCTAATTTCTTTAACCAGTTTAAGCTCCTTTGGCCAGAAAGACACTACAAAAGTTGAATTTAAGCCGTCTGGCAAGCTTTGGGGCTACGCTTTCGGTGACTTTTTATATAAGGCACATACTAATAGTTTTAATATGAGCAATACCCAGTATGGAAGTACTCCAAAGGACTTTAACTCATTGGAGTTCAGAAGGATATATCTTGGATATGACTATGATATAAGTGAGCATTTTTCTACCCAGTTCTTATTGGCATACGAGGGCACATCATTATCTTCCGATGGGAACAGATCGGTCTACATTAAAATTGCCAACCTGAGATGGAAAAACATTATTCATAATGGTGATCTCGTGATTGGTGCAATGGCACCTCCTACATTTATCAATTCTGAAGCTGTATGGAGTTATCGTTCCCTTGAAAAAACAATCATGGATATGCGAAAGATCGGTGCATCCAATGATGTTGGTATCAGTTTGCAGGGAAAGTTTAATGATAAGGGTGATTATGGGTATAATCTCATGATCAGCAATGGAAGTGGCGCAAAACCGGAAACCGACAGATTCAAAAAGTTTTACGCCAATGTATATGCAAAATTTATGGATCAGAAAATCATCCTGGATCTTGGCGCAGACGATGAATGGACCCAGTCTCATCCAAATCAAAAAAGTAAGATTACTTATAAAGCTTTCCTCGGTTATCAGACAAAGATGTTTACCATGGGGATTGAAGCCTTCCAGCAGGTACAGAAAAATAATACCCTCATTTACAACGATTTATTACCTGCAACTGTTCAGGATACTGCCAACGCCCTGGCATCCGGGATATCTGTTTTTGCCAGGGGTCCAATAACAAACAAATTGGGTTATGTTTTACGTTATGATTATTATAACCCCGACAGTAAGTTCAATGTTAATAATATTTATGCTGCGTCTTACACCGGAATGTATACGGAATCATTTGTGCTTGCCGGACTTGATTATACGCCGGTCAAAAATGTACATTTAATGCCCAATATATGGTACGATATGTACAAAAACCATTACGCTGCTGTTAACGGTCTCAGCGCAAAAAGCAATGACCTGGCATGCCGGTTGACCGTTTATTATATTTTCAAATAGATTATTGAGTTTGGACTATCAGTTAATATAGTTGAATCAGGATAAAAATTTAATTAAAATATCAGTTTATGAAAAATATCAGATTTGTTTACATTATCGCAATCCTTGCTTTTGCAGGAATGTTGACCAGCAGTTTTTTACCGGTTTTAAATTCATTACCAGGTTCATCGGCTGCTGACGTGGAACTATTGGGAGCAGGAGCCACCTTTCCTTATCCTCTTTATTCCAAAATGTTCAGTGAATATAATAAGAAGACCGGCGTAAAGGTTAATTATCAATCGATAGGCTCCGGAGGAGGAATAAAACAACTGATGAGTAAAACAGTTGATTTCGGAGCTTCCGACGCTTTTTTAAGCAATGAGGATCTGGCAAATATGCCGGCTGCCGTAGTGCATATTCCGACTTGCCTTGGCGCTGCTGTTATAACTTACAATCTTCCCGGAGATCCTGCGCTTAAATTTACTCCCGATGTGGCTGCAGATATTTTCCTCGGCAAGATCACATCCTGGAATGATGCAAGGATCCAGAAGCTGAATCCAACAATAAAATTACCCAATATGCCAATTTCAATTGTACATCGTTCAGATGGAAGCGGAACTACTTTTATCTTTACTGATTATTTATCAAAAATCAGCGATGAATGGAAGAATAAAGTTGGGCACAAGACATCTGTTGACTGGCCTCTGGGACTTGGCGCAAAAGGTAATGAAGGAGTCAGCGGAATGATAAAACAGACACCCGGAGCTCTGGGGTATGTAGAATTAATTTATGCACTGCAAAACAAGATGCCGGTTGGCCTGTTACAAAATAAAAGCGGGAACTATGTAGAGGCATCTATTAAATCAGTCACGGCTGCGGCAAATGTTACCCTCCCGGCTGATGCACGTGTTTCAATTACAAACACCGATGCTCCTGACGGATATCCTATCAGCAGTTTCACCTGGATATTGCTTTACAAAGAACAGAATTACGATAATAAGACTGAAGCGAAAGCCAGGGAGGTAGTTAAGCTGGTATGGTGGATGACACATGAAGGACAGCAATTTACCACTCCGTTAATTTATGCTCCTCTGCCAAAAGAAGCATTAAAGGTTGTGGAAGCCAACTTAAAATCAATTGCCTTCAGCGGGAAATCCTTGCTGTAACAAATGGCAGAATTTGAGGTTGTGAGGCAGTCCTGTAATGGATTGCCTTATTGTGTTTTAAGCCCCGGGCCCTCAAGGGGTACATTAAAAGACAAAACAGTTATATAATAATTTCAATGATGAATTTAGAAAATGTGCTGACTGAAAAATACAACAGCACCGATATAGCAAGAAGCAAAAAGGCAGAAAAAAAACTAAGCAACGTTTTCCTTTTTGAAAGAATTTTCCAGAAAGGTCTGGGATTAACCGGGATTATTTTAATAATCATATTATTATCTATTTTCATCACCCTTTTAATTACTTCATTGCCTTCAATACGACATCTGGGAATCGGATTCCTTTACGGCACCCAATGGAATCCGGTAACCGATGCATATGGAGCATTACCCTTTCTGATCGGAACACTTGCAACCTCTTTGCTGGCTCTGGTCATTTCAACTCCGTTTGCAATATCAACAGCTATTTTCCTGGGAGAATATTATCCAAAAGGAATCGTGTCAAATATCTTTAAAAATATTGTTGAGCTATTGGCAAGCATACCATCGGTTATTTACGGTTTCTGGGGCATGTTTGTTCTGGTTCCGGTAGTGAGAAATATTGAGTTGAAATTGCATGTTTTGCCGTACGGAGTCGGTATATTTACTACTTCTATCATTCTAGCCATCATGATAATGCCGTATGCAGTGTCTCTTTCCAGACAGGTTATCAGTATGGTACCGCCGAGTATAAAGGAAGGTGCATATTCGCTGGGTGCTACACGCTATGAAGTTATCAGAAAGATCATAATTCCCTATACCCGATCAGGCTTATTTGCAGCTATACTCCTTGCTCTCGGACGTGCATTGGGTGAAACAATGGCTGTAACTATGCTTATCGGGAATTCCCATCATATACCTACAAGTATTTTCAGTCCGGGAAACACGATGGCAAGCGTAATTGCCAATGAATTTACTGAAGCAACCGGTAACGTTTATTTATCGGTTCTCATTGAGATGGGCCTGTTGCTTGTTTGTAGTAACAACCCTGATAAATATATTAGGCAGGCAAATAATAAAACGTTTCATTTTAAACTGATATGGAAGATCTTATCAGATCAAGATTTTATAAAGACAGGCTTTTTAAAACAGGAGTTATTGTCCTTACTGTAATATCCACTTTACCATTGCTGGTAATACTTTTTTATATTGTCAGAAAGGGATTACCTCAATAAACTGGCAATTTTTTGTTAATCTTCCCAAACCCGTAGGCGAAAAAGGAGGCGGGATTTTGAATGCTCTTATCGGAAGCGGGATCATAATATTAATTGCTTCATTAATTGCAATCCCCTTTGGTGCAATGACCGGACTTTATCTTAGTGAGTATAGCAGAAGCAAACTTACTTACTGGGTTGGTTTATGTGTGGATGTTCTGCAGGGTATCCCGTCAATAGTTCTTGGTGTTATTATTTACCTGTGGGTTGTTAAGCCCAGCGGGCATTTTTCAGCATTATCAGGAAGCATTGCCCTGGCTATTATGATGTTACCACCAATTATCAAATCCACTGAAGAAACATTAAAGCTTATTCCCGGTACTATAAAGGAAGCTTCACTGGCGCTTGGCGTGCCATATTACAAAACTATTTTACGGATTGTATTACCAATGGGATTGAGCGGTATATTAAGCGGGAGCATATTAAGTATCTCCAGAGTTGCAGGAGAGACAGCCCCTTTACTTTTCACAGCTTTTGGTAATCCATATATAAATACAAATATTCTTAAGCCTATGAGCAGCCTGCCCCTGCTTATTTTTAATTATGCCAGCAGTCCCTATCAGGAATGGTATAATCTTGCCTGGGGCGCCTCATTTGTGCTGATAATGTTTATTCTGTTTTTAAACATAGTTACCAAGATCTTAGAAAGTAGATGGAAAATTCAATTTTAAGGGTTGAACATTTAAATGCATTCTTCGGAGAAACCAGGGTATTATCGGACATTAATCTGGAAATACCCAGGAACCAGATTATAGCTTTAATGGGCCCTTCGGGGTGTGGCAAGACAACTTTTCTCCGGTGCATTAACCGTCTTCATGAACTGACACCCGGCGCAAGAACAGAAGGCAGAAGTATATCTTGCTGATGATGATATTTATAAATTGAATCTCATTACTTTACGAAGAAAAATAGGAATGGTTTTTCAGAGGCCAAATCCATTTCCGACAATGAGCATTTTTGAAAATGTTATTTCAGGTTACACCCTCAATGGCATAAAACTATCCAAATTACAAAAGGAAGAACTGGTAGAAGATTCGCTCCGGAAAGCTTCTCTCTGGAATGAGGTAAAGGATAATCTGTACAAGAGGGGTACATTTCTTTCCGGCGGACAACAGCAAAGGCTTTGCATCGCACGCTCTCTGTCAATGAAACCTGATATTCTTCTGTTCGATGAACCGACTTCATCTCTTGATCCGATTTCTTCAAATAAAATAGAGGAATTACTGCTTCATCTGAAAAAGGACTATACAATAATTATAGTAACACATAATCTGCAGCAGGCTGCCCGGACAAGTGATTACACCGCCTTCTTTTATCTGGGCGAACTGATTGAATTCAATAAAACAGAATCAATGTTCTCAAATCCGGCCAAACGCCAGACCGAAGACTATATCTCGGGACGATTCGGATAGAAATAAGTTATTTCTATTTCGGAAGAGAGAAAAGGAATTCAATCCCGCCGCCTGTCCTGTTTCTGACCGAGATCTCTCCTTTATGGATAAGAATAGCATTTTTAACAATAGCAAGTCCGAAGTCCTGTACCGCCACTCTTTCGTGAACGTCCCGAATCAATCCTGTAAAATCTTTCAAAGACACGCGAAAGATGCTCTTCAGCAATTCCGATACCATTGTCGGAGAACAAAAAGTTGACAAAATGATTCATCTTCGTTATAAAGTACAATTCTGATTGTAGTTTTATCTCCGGCATAATTGACTGCATTCTCAAGAAGATTCTGAAAAACCGAAAGGATAAGAGACCTGTTGCCGGTAACGACTGCATTATCAATATTTTCAGTTTCGACAATCATTTCTTTAGCTTCTATTGCAGATTTGAAATTATTGGTCACTTCACTGATAATTTCTCTGATAGCTACTTTTTCAGTGGCAAATGAACTTCCCGATTCCTCTATCCGGTTAATTATTGAAATATCGTTAATAAGATTTGTAAGTCTCTCACTCTGGGCAAGCGCCTTTTCAATAAAATATTTTTGCTTTTCAGCCGGCATAGAAGGGTCATTTATAAGAGTTTCGAGATAGCCTTTGACTGAAGCAACAGGTGTCTTTAGCTCATGCGCAATATTGGATGTCATCTGTTGTTTAATAAGCTTGTTCTGTTCCACTTCAGTGATATCACTGAGGATCACTTCAAAGTTCTTATCATGAAAAATCACACACTGTACTCTGTAAAACTTACCATTTTTTCCTAACTGGTACTCAAATTTTGGTAATTGATTTAAGTTAATTCCACTTTGCAGCTGTTTGTCAA
Organism: uncultured Bacteroidales bacterium; assembly: GCA_963791065.1. Classification (GTDB taxonomy): domain Bacteria; phylum Bacteroidota; class Bacteroidia; order Bacteroidales; family VadinHA17; genus LD21. The sequence continues at coordinate 102,394 of CAWBQN010000023.1, read as the reverse complement.
TAAATTCATTGACCTTCCTGAACTCTTCTGTTTTAAAGAAACTTGCTCCTGAAACCGACAGTTGTCCGGAGATCATATTCATATAATGGATAAAATTATTGTTTGAGAGAATCTTTTCTTTTTCTTTTGAAAAGAAAGCAACTCCCTCGTTAAGAATATTCAGGTGACTGAACAGTTTCTCTCTTTCATTCGCCAGGTCATTCTTTGACTTTATAAGTTTATTATATATCTCCAGAAGCTCTTCACTTATTGTTCCGAGTTCATTCTTCGGAAATTTCTGGTTGAAATCAAAAGGCTCATTATTTCCGATTTTTAATGCGAAATCCTTTAATCTGATGATCGTTTCCGAAAATTTGTTGGTTATAAACAACAATATCATCCATATCAGAAGAAACGAAGCGATAATAAGTACAAGGAAATACTTTTTTGCTTTCAGGAAATTGACAACTTTTACATCATAAATGACTGCAGCCCTTATGTAATAGTTTCCAAAATATTTCGCGAAGTAATAGTATTCCTTTCTGGTTGTTGCAGATCTTCTGACAGTTGTCCCAAAATCGGAATCGAGTGATTCTTCTATCTCAGGCCTGTTTTTATGATTCTCCATTTTCGTCCAGTCTGCCACAAAGCTGTCAAAAATCACATTCCCTTCAGGATTAACAACAGTTATACGGAGGCTATCCTGCGGAAGCAGCTTGACAATCGAATCAATTAAAATGTAATTACCTTTTTCAGCTATGGAATTGGATTTGATGTAGTTATCAACTATCCTTGTTGTATTCTCAAGCTCGTCATTTAGCGTTGAAATCCTGAACTCTTTTTCTCTTTGATAGAGATAATAAAGTATAAGAAGTGTGAATAATACGAATACTGATGAATAGTAGATAAAAAGATTATTTCTGAACTTATTCCTGATGATCATTTTTGAATATTAAACTAGTTAAAATTCGAAGAAATAGCCATAACCTGTTTTGTTTTTAAGTGAATGGCCGAATTGCCCGAGTTTTGTTCTGAGTCTTGTAATATTTACATCTACAGTACGTTCCGTGACAATAACATCATCTCCCCATATTTTCAGTCAACAGGTCGCTCCTTGAAAATACTTTGCCCTGATTTTCAAGAAGTGTTTTGAGAATTTCATATTCCTTCTTGGTGAGTTCAACACGTTCATCATTTATTATCAATCTTTTACGAACGGTGTCAAGCTCGATGCCGTTGAACTGGAGAATAGCTTTATTACTTACCTTGTCAGTATGTGATCTTTTTAAGACAGCCTTTACCCTTGCCGTTAACTCATTTACAGAGAATGGTTTGGAAATATAATCATCTGCACCCAGGCTGAATCCGGTAAGTATATCATTCTCTGTATCCTTGGCAGTAAGAAAGATCACCGGAACATCAATTTTAAGTTCTTTTCTGAGCTTGTCAGCGAACTTAAACCCCGACATTGGTCCCATCATGACATCAAGAAGAACCAGATCGAAATTCATAAGTGTCCGCTTTAATGCTTCTTCAGCAGAATGGGCAATTTCAGTAAAATAGCCCTCGTTATTAAGATTATATGAAAGGATTTCACATAAATCTTCTTCGTCATCAACTATGAGAATTCTTATTTGATTGGTCTCCATATAATTGAATATCAGATATTTTATTTTTCCTCGTGATGAGTCCCAAATCCCTTATGCCTTATATCAGTTCCCTGCATGGAGTAAATGGATGATTCAGCGATATTTGTCGCATGATCAGCTATCCTTTCCATATTTGTAATGATATTCTTCAGGTCCATATAGCTCAGCAACATTTCACGTGTCTTGTCAGTCACCTTTGCTCTTGACAGACTGTTAATGAGGAGCTTCCTGTTCATTTCATCCACTATCTCATCATTTTTAATGGTCCATTCTGCATAGGAATCATCATTATTCAAAAACGAAAGGATTGATTTTTCGACCATTGTTACTCCTGATAACAAGCATATTCATTAAAACTTCCTGCATAGCCTGATATTCAGCGGTTTGCTTAATAGATTTGATTGAGTGAATTATATTCAATACGATATCGCCGATGCGTTCAAGGTTAATCGATATCCGGTATACTGAATTAAGCTTTCTTATATCAGATGCTACCGGTTGATAATAGGATTATTGAATTTATGAATTTTTCACTTATAATAACCTCATATTCATCAATCTTGTTTTCATTTTCCTCAACTGCTGCGAGGACATTACTCAATCTCAGTCTGATCATTCAACGACATAAACTTTTCAAGGAGAGTCAGCTGGGTCAGAACCAGATCTGCCATCTCTTCCAAACTCCTTACACTGTCGGTAATAGCTTCATCTTTTTTTGTCGTCATATCATGCTTCTTATTTTGGGACACATTAATCAATCTGATATACCACAATGAATTATCACAAAGTTAACTGCATTTATTGTTACATTCGAGCAATGATGGTTACTTATTTGTTACATTTTGGTTAATTTCTTAAGGAATTGTTGAATATCAATAAATACGTCTTCAGATGCTCAAAACTACAGATAAGGTACTTCACCCTGCATATTAAAACCTTCAAATACAAAAAGGAAATTATTTGTACCTTACCCGTACTAAATTGATACATATATGAATAAGATGCTGTTTAATCGTCTGTCTGACAGCCTTATGTGCGCCTTCTATTCAGGCCCAGACAATTACCCTTCCCAATTACGGTCTGAAAACTCCTGAAGTCCTTGAGATCACTAAAATTGTAACTCGGTTCACAGAAAACAGTAATTTATCTGAATCTTGAAAACAGGATTAAAGATGGCTATTTCTGCGCTGATAAAAACATATATTCTAATCTATCCCGATGGAATCCAGAAGCAAATTGACATCCTCTAAAGGAATCCCGGTTTGCCCTGAGACCTATAAATTTAAAGCAATTGGTGAGAAGCTTGAGTTTTGAACTTACATTTCCGCCATTAAAGCGTGATACTCAATGGATTGATCTGGTAGAGGAATGCAGTGATAATTGTTTCTCATTCTATGGAGTTTGTCTCAACAACGATCTTAACAAAAAAATCGACGATGCTTCTGTCCTTGCTGAAAATAAACAACCTGCAAAAGCCTTGGTAGAATTTTATAAAGATTGCCAGTGGAATTGATAGATAAGAATTCAGGAATTGAAGGTCTCTTATACATTAATATTATCACATCTTGCCAGGGAAACCGGAAATGATCCTAAAGCTGCCGAATGGTACGGGAAGTTAAAAGCATCAGCTATTCCCAGAAAGGATGCATATATTAAGAATCTGAATTCTCAGGGAATCATTTATTAAAAAGAAAGAGGCCGCATCATACGACGCGGCCTAATAATTGTGATTAGATTAGAGGGTTTTATTTTTTTCCGAAAGAGAAATCAAGTCCTGCGGCGATCATCCATGTTGATTTGTTATAGGTTTCTGTATATGCGGTAATATCACTGAAAGGTTTGGAACCTTCTGCATAAAATGCTCTCTGGAATGCTAAATTAAGATCAATCATCGGGGTGAATCGGTATCCGAAACCTCCGCCGAAAGAGTTGGTATTTGTACTGAAGGTCATGGAACTCTGATAATTATTGTTTACGCCGGTTGTTGTATGTGACCAGCCAGCGCTGATACGCAGTTTTTCGGTAAGAGCATATTCCACTCCAAGACCATATTCCAGGAAGTTCTTATCGATCTCGTTTGTTTTGCCGTCATAATTGACATTTTTATCAAAATATTCATTAAAGCTTGCAGTAAGCATCAACTTTTCTATCGGTCTGAATGTTGCTCCAAGTGAAAGTGCAGCAGGCATATCTCCAACACCAATACTATCGTTTATAAAAAGACCTCCACCCATATTAGGAGCAACTTTCGTTTTAAGATCAATTTTTGTCTTGAATTCATACCTGGCTGAAATATTCAATTGTTCTGTAGGTGAATAGTTTACACTGATTATCGGAGTAATTCCTGTCCCTGTCATTGTTGCATCAACACTAACGTTCTGAGTTGCAGCAGCATTGCCACCCATTACTGTGGCGTTATTAGCATAACCGGTCGCATTTGCAGAGATAAAGCCTTGAGTCTGAGCTATTGTCATACCTGTCGGATCGCCACCTAAAGCAACTACTGTTCCCTGAAGAGTTGCTACCTGGAGGGCAGTTAATCCGACAGCAGTTCCACCTGACAAAGGAACACTACCTCCACCACCTGTAATAATCGGCTGTAACGCTGAAGCGGTACCTGCCAAAGTACCTGAAACAGCAGTCAGGTAAGTCTGACCATCTGTAAAGAACTGACTGGCTAGTACCATTCCTCCATTATATGCACCAAAAGCAGGGAAAGTTCGGATTAATGCTTATATTATTTATATGTCCTTTATATTTATTTGATGCTGACACAAACCGCACACCAACAGCAACAGATATCTTGTCATTGATCTTATATCCGACATTTCCCTGGTATCCCATATAAGCTGAGGATCCCTTAAAATAGATGTCTGCTGAGTACTGAGTTGTTGGAATTCCTTGAGAGATAAACTAGCAGGAATAACTGAAAGTGGCATTTCAAATGTAGGCAAACCTGTTTTATATTCTGCACCGCCGCCTCCGCCGATTGGATTGAATCCTGCCGAGAACGATAAATTTGCCCGTATTATATACCAGATAAACACCAGGGAATATAGGTGCTTTTACATCACCAACATACTCTCTTGGAAGAGTCCCGCTCAGAAATGGGAAAATTGCTTTGACAACTTTTTGAGTCTGAGTGATTGTCTGATTGTTAATTGAAGCAAAAAATCCATTTCCAAGCTTTGTTAATCCTGCCGGATTGAAATAAGCTGCATCAATGTCAGTTGAAGCATTTCGGTTCTGCAAGACGTGTAAACATGGCACTCTGGTTATTGTTGGTAACCAGTCCGCCCGCAAGCAGACTGCCGGTAATTAACAATGAAGCAACAAACGTTAAAAGTTTTCTCATAGATTTTGATTTAAGGTTTAGATTTCCATATGTTGTAGTTTAGTGTTATACAACTCCTTGATTTTCTGTTTAAATGAAACTATTTATCTATACTGTAATTGGATCAGAAGATATAATTCAACGTTCCAAATGTAGAAAAATAATTCATTCCTGCAATAGGTCTAAAATAGTATCTTGATATTTAGTTCTTTGTACAGTATATTTAGGTTCGTTCGAAAAAATTGCTACTGGTTGCTGGTTGCAGGTTCCTGGTTCCTGTAAACTGATTACTGATTACCGATTACTGATTACTGATTACTGATTACTGAACTCCATGCAATAGCGTGAATTCTTTAAATAATCCGTAATCCAGCATCTGGTAATCCTTCCCCGGAGGATAACTCCTCACATTTCTCCATAATCCATGGGGAGACCAAACCTGGCTCTTAGGATTATTATGGTGCGGACCCAGAAGATTTTTCAGACTGCCGATAACATTTACTTCAATCTTATTCATACCTGGTTTGATCAGAGCCGTTATATCACTGTGATACGGAGGAAATGCAATTACAGGTGCTTTCTGACCATTTACTGTTACTTCCGCTACTGTTCCTGCCACTTCCGGCAAGTGCAATTTCCCATTTCCCGTCTGTATTTTCCACGTTAAATTCCTCACTGTAAGTAACTCCCCAGGAATAAAATGGCATGCCCTGTGTTTTCCAGCTTCCAGTTGTGTAAGCAGCGACAGGAGCTTCAATTTCCCATCCCTTTTCAGCAGGCCTTACTGAGAAATCGCCAAGGATATAAACCGGTTCGATCTCAGCATTGATCTTCATTGGAGATGTTTTTAGTGTTAATGATATTGTCACCGGTTCTGATCATCATTTCCGATATTGAATACCCCGAATGATCTGTCGAGCCACCATTTTCCGCTTTCAGGTTTTACTTCAATGCCATTCACACTGACGGTCCATAGATTTGGCCGTTCAACAACTGCTTTAAATGCTGCAAAATCAAATTTCCCCTTACAGGAAAATGATACGTTGCAGTAAATCCCGTGGTGGATCCAAATGTATCTCTGTCTACAATATTTTTCCTGAACTGAACCGATGTGTTCCAGGGATTGCCGTTTTTAAATCCATAATATTTAAAGACCTTATCAGCCGCATAATAGGTATTCAGGTCTTTTGTAAGTTCATTTCCAACCTCAATGTCACAGAAATCAATTGTTAGCACATTTTCCTCTTTCCTTGTGACTTTTACCTGACCTGAGGCTTTAACACTGCTAAAATTTTGCACCATTAAAGGAGCTTTATACTCTTGCATTTTTTTATCGGATATGAAGAGTAACAGACTCCCTGCCGGTGGTATGGAATAAGAAAAAGATGCTTCATCACCTGATACCTGGCAGCGATAGCCTGACATCTCTCCTGTAAGCGTATTCATCTCAAGAACATCTTTGCCATTAACCTTAATAGAGCCATCAGACTGCCCCGTCAGACTCGAATTGGCAAGAAACAACATCTGTCCGTCTGACAGGATCCTGCGATGATGATACAGAACTCCTCCGGTAACGTTTTCAAACTTAAGTTTTGCATTGCCAAAATACTCATTGATAACATCAGCTGATAAATTTCCGGGTCTGAAAATCACAGAAGAGTTTTTTGAAAAGAAATTGGTCACCTCTTCACTTACTGACCCGTTTAGAAGCGTTGGAACAGAAAATATGATCAGAGTACCTCCGTTCCTTACGAATTTCTCGAGTAATTCAAAGGTGGTTCGGTCAAGATTTTCTACCATCGGAGGTATTACAACCGTTGAATAACCTGCCTGCCCTATGATCAGTTTCCCGTTTGAAACACATCCCTGATCCTTTATTATGTTTTCTGAACCAAGATCATATTCAACCTGGCTTTTTTCCAGTCGGGTAATAAAAGTCTGAAATGCCTGTCCGATTTCATCCGGTTTTTTACTTTGTTCTGTATAGGAATCATATAGCCATGCAGTTGTGGTAGGTTCAAGAATAAGGATATCATTGACCTGTCTTCCGGATGACAAGGCCAGTGATAGTCTTGCATAATGGTCATTCAGATATTTGTAGTTATTCCACCATGGTTCATGATAGTCGAACGTGGGAGGGTAGTCATATTTTCTTGCACCGGCCAGTGAAAAATATGTAAGATGCTGATTCATAAGGTTTACTCCCAGAGCATATTCCCAGTCTCCATTGCGTTTCATATCGGTAAAAGTCAGTTCCCAGCCTGATCCTCCATATGTTTCACTGAGTTTTCTCTGCCGACCTGTCTGATTTGCAGCGCTGGCCAGCTCTTTTACAGCTCTTACGTTTCCAAACTGAGCCTTTGTTGAAGAATCATCAAATTGATTGAATAACATATCAATTGCCGGTACCTGGGGCCAGGCATACATTGCCATGTTATCTCCGCCCGGACGCATATTTGGCCATTCATGCTCCCAGTAATGGCCTGTGAATTTCAGACCCTTTGATTCACAGTAATTATGCCATGGTTTTGCCCACCTGTCAATGAACAGCTGCAGTAAAGTCTGAGTATAATTATGTCTTACCTTTTTCCAGTCACCGGTTTCCTCATAAAGGGATGGTAACTGGGTCTGTAAGATCATAGTTCCACTGTTTCATGAAAACATCGAATAGGTCAGGTGTCCACCGGATCCCGCCCGGTGACTCAATCTGGGGTTCATCAGTAAATGTGCCGGGAATGGTCTTTCCGAACTCACTGCCTAGATTCTTCTCATAGCCTGTCATTGTGACTTCAATAAATTTCTGAGTTACTCCGGGGTAGAGCAGATCAACATAAGAAAATCCGCCATACCAGTCAGATTTTTCATTATATGTTTTTGAGAAGAGAAAATACTTTCCACTCTTTCCTTTTTCTTCTGATAGTGAAGCAGTAATGTCTTTATAAGTTCCATTCTCTTCTTTCAGACATGAGATAATATTTACTGCAGCTGTCAGTAAGAACATCAGCTTTTGTCATATTCAGACCCTGTCCCTGGTTATAGGATTCCGGCATCTCATCAGGGACATGTCCTCCTCCGAAACCGCTGGGATATGAGTTCTCATCATATATCCAGATATTCATTCCAAGCTCTTTCCCTTTTTCAACCGCATGCCGGTATAGATTGAACCATTCATCTGACAGATACTCAGTGACAAGTCCAGGTCGTGGATGAATGAAGACCTGTGAGGAGCCGGCGTTTTTGAAACTAATAAGATCCTTATCTATTTCATCATTGGTTATATCGGCATCCCAGACAAAGAAAGGAGATGTTGTATATTCCGGTGATGGTTCGCTGAACTGTGATGAAAGAGTCTTAAAATCAGGGACTTTGACCTCATTTACCATGGTCTTTTTACATGAACTGAAAATAACTGTACAGGTCACGATCAATATAATTGCTGACTGCCTGAGAATTTTGTATGATTTCATAGATAATTATATTTCAGATATGAAAACTAACGTAATTCTCAGAAGAATCCAAATTTCGTTATAAGATTCAGAGGTGGTTTCTGGATTACGGATGAGATTCCTCGTAACCGCCTTGCATGTGTAGGGTACGATGAGTTGGAGATCCCTCTCTGGCGCTTGGGATGACACGATTGCTATTGGTAGAATTTTCCTGATAGTCTCAGGCTGAAACTTCTCTGAGGCTGGATATCCCCGGGTCGTCCCATATATTCAGTATTGGTAATATTTCTGACGACAAGTGAGAGACTTAGAAGCTTATTTACAGTGTACTCAAGGTTGTAATCAATTACCACGTATGCTTTGTTATCATTTAGCCAGTATTCATAAAATCCGGGAAGTATGCTTTCCCTGGTACTTTGGTCCAGGAAAACATTGTCGATATTAAGGATCTTTGATTTGATAAAAAAATTCAAACCCAGATTGATCTTTTTATATGAGGTATTAAAACTTAATTTAGCTGAATGCTTTCTTCTGTATTTCAAGTAAATTCCTGAATTCTTCTGTGTTACAGGATTAAATTCAACAGGATAAGTATAAGTATATCCTCCTGAAAGAGAGGTGATGAAGTTTCCCACAGACCTGGTCAGCATAAACTCAAATTCATAGCCGTATACTCTGGCCTGTTGAACATTGTCAGCTCTGAAACCGAGTCCTGAAACACCTGTTTTGGGGTCAGGATATAAGCCTAAAGGATATTCAATAAGATCCCTGTTCTGCAATAAGAACAGGGAAAGATCTGCCTGCCCGCTGATTTTCCCAAACAAAACTCCCTGCTTGATTCCAACTTCTGAACTCCAGCCATATTCCGGCTGGACAAGAGGATTAGGGAATATTTTAACGGATCCAAGAGTTGTCGATGCAAATTTTTCCGCGATTGAGGGATACCTGTAACCTTCTCCGTATGAGGCTCTCAAAAAGGTATATTCTGCGGCTTGCCAGTTTATGCCTGTTCTTAAGATCGGTACAATTTTGTCCTGTTTCCCATCAAGGGAGTTTTGTTCAATCCGTATTCCGCCGACTAATTTCAGCCTTGGAACAGGTTGGACTTCAACTTGTGTGAATAGTGCAAGATTCAGCCCTTTATGATCTCCGTAGAAATTTGATATTACTTTACTGAGATTCTCCGATATTCCGGGTGTTATATTTATAAAATTTGCAGGTTTATAGTATAACTGATATTCTGAATAGAATGAATATGCATCTGAATTATTGGCAGTTCGGACCGGAAATCTGTTATCAGACAACTGGAACCTGAGCTTAAGATCGTGTTTTAGTTTTCCTCCGTTATTATATGACAAATATGGATCGAGGGCAAGGAAACTGGCATGCAGAAGTGAAACCGTTGAGGTATCCTGTTTAAGCGCACCCTTGTATGCATCTTCCCAGAGGATAAAATCCCGTTTAGCTGAATACCCCGTGTTAACATTAAATCCATAAGCAAGACCATTTATTTTCCGGTCATGATGTTTTACCCTTAAGGAGATTCTTCCGAGATCCTCATTATTATATTTTCTATATCCATTGTCATTAATGAGAGTTATACCTATTCCAAAATCAGTTTGTCCAATCTTCTGAAGATGCGAAATGGAGGCACTTGAAAATAGCCGGGGTGAATTCCACCATACCCAGTTTTTGTTCCTGGGTTTGTCATAGATCCCTGTTTCGACATAGAATTGAGTAACAGGAACGTTCGAAGGATCAGCCGACCGAAAGTTAATGACTCCGTTTAAGGCTGAAGATCCATAGAGTACAGAAGATGCCCCTTTGATTATTTCAACCTGTGCAATGTTCTCAAGAGGCATGAATTGCCATTTGATGTTTCCGGCATCCGGCGATAAAACCGGCAGACCATCGATCAGCGCCAGGACCCTGCTACCCACACCATAGCTAAATCCGCTGCCTCCCCGTATAGAAGCCTGTCCATCGAGCACCTCTATCCCAGGTGTCTTATTAATTAATTCCTGGGCATCAATAATGTGAGTTTTTAAATAATCGGCAGCTTTAAGAACGTCCATTGAGACTGACAGCTCAGCAACCTTCTGCTCTGTTTTATTTGCACTTACAACTATCTGTCCTATCTCCTTTATATCCGTAACAAGACCTATATTCAGCTCGACGGTATCTTTTGCTTTAAGGGCTATGGATCTTGTAACTGACTTGTATCCGGTAAGACGAAAGGTGATATCAAGTGCAGCAGCATTCGATACTATTGAATAATGACCATTCTCATCAGTTATAGTACCTTGTCTTTTTTCATAAATCAAATATGCACCCGGAAGCGGTTCAAATGTATTTATATCGTATACTTTGCCTCTGACTGTGCATTGGGAGACCGCTACATTAAATGCTGAATTTATAAGTATCGCTATGAAACAAAAAGCATATCGCATTACTTCGCCTTGAACGTCATCCGGATACTGATGAGGGAAGACAGGTTAAGAACATTTGGATAGCTTGTTGTAACTTTGAGGGATATATTTGTTAACTCGGCTATATTTGCTGTTAATGGAATAGGCAGTGAATCTGTCATAATGACTAGTTGAGTTTCAGCAGATGCAAATCTCCAGGTACCGTTATATTTACCAAAATATCCGGTGCCGTCTGTATTAAATTTGGCATCTCCTTTGAAATTTTCGAGAAATCCGCCGGTTCCGCTTGCATCAGTTCCATCTGCAAGCAGACTATCACTTGCCCATACAGGACCTGTTAAAAACTTAAACCTGTCAGACTGTGAGTCTTTTTTGCAGGAACTGAAGAAGCATCCTGTAAAAACCAGTAATATTAAAAGGTGTTTCATATGATTTAATGTTAGTTTCTTATAATTATCAGAACAACATATCTATCAGTTGGTTCATCATGGTAATAGTTACAAATAGTAAAAGGCGCGAAAGTCCATGGGAAATAAGGGATCCCGAAACAATAATATAGTAGTTAATGTTCAGAGTTTCCAGTTAGAATACCATTTTATGATGGGATTTCCTTTTTCCCATTCTATTGGCAGCCAGATATGCCGGCTGTCAGCAAGGTTATCAGGCTTCCACCTGTCTCCCATATAGATGAACGCGTTCTTTTTTCCATGGACCGGCAGGATCTGGGTACTCTGAGAACCAAAGGTGGTCTTATTTTCATCTTCTGTCCCCCTGCATGGATTACCTGTTGCCTTCCATTCGCCAAAGATTTTTCCGGCCACGGCGAGACGGGCCGGATTTGGCTTCCAGCCTGTAGTGCCTGAGGTGATCATAAAATATTTTCCTCTGGAAAAAAAGATAGCCGGAGCTTCATTTGATTCACCGGGTAGAACTCTTATATATTTCCCGGTAAAATCGAGATAATCATCTGTAAGTTCAGAAAAATGAAGAGTCATATTTTCTTCAGAAGCATGGACATGATATGCTTTTCCATTTTTATCCTCAAAAATTGTCATATCGCGTGACATCTGACCTCCCTCGAAATCGCGTCGCACCAGTAATCCCTTTATTACAGCAAGTTTCCATTCATCCGACCCGCTTTTCAGGTTTCCCTCACCGGAAAGGGTCTTTTTGTATTCATCAGGAAAATTCAATGGCCAGACACCTGCATTGGGACGGACACTCCTGATGTATTTGTATGGTCCGGTAATCTTGTCACTTACGGCAATACCGGTTAAAGCTGCTTTGTAATCCTGGCCTTTTAGTTCATGATGAAACCACATCACAAATTTTCCGGTCTTCCCGTTAAATATAACTTTAGGGCGTTCAATTATACACCCGGGATTAAGAAGAGATGCGGTGTCGTTAATTACCCTTAGGACAAGACCCTCATTTTTCCAGTTTAGAAGATCCTTCGAAGAGTAACAACTGACTCCATACCGGCTTTTATCTTTTTCCAGACGCGGCAGCTGGTATTCCCCGAACCAGTAATATGTGTCATTAAAATAAATTATACCTCCACCGTGTGCATTTATATGCCTGCCATCATTATCGGGCCAGATCTGTCCGGGCTTGAATGATTGATTTAAGTTCTGGCAATAAATTGATATAGAGACTATTAGGCAAGTAATTGTCGCAACAGTTCTTTTTGAGTTTCCTGACATCTGGATTATGCTGTTAAGTGAGAATTGTTTCGTGAAGCAACACAAAGTTTTATAAAGTAAATTCAAAATTAAATTTTTAAGATATTGTCATTGGTTGTCTTATATCACAAAGATAATCGTTTAATAAGACTCAGTAATATGTTTTAAAATTTCGTGGTTTCGTCGTAAAGTTTCATATTTTTGATATAACAAAAACCCACCTATGAAATGGACAAAAATCATTAAAGGCTATCGCCTGCTGTTACTGTTGATATCTCCGGCATTCATTCCACAAAATGTCTTTTCTCAAACAGTAGTTGGGTTGGATAACTGGTATAATCATGAAACAAATGCCAGCACGGGAAAGCCATTTCATTACCTGTGGACCGATAAGGAAAACAGCGGGTATTCAAGATGGGGAGAGATCTTTACAAGCAAGGGATCAAAAATCACGACAATCGGGAAGCCATATTCCAAAGTTCTTGACAAAATCAGTGTCTATATAATCGTTGATCCCGATACTACATCAGAAAACCCTGCACCAAATTATATCGATGCTGATGACATTTCCAGTATTGCAAGGTGGGTGAGAAGGGGAGGTGTCCTGGCAGTTCTTGCGAATGACGGACCAAATTGTGAATTCACACATCTCAATAAGCTGATGTCAGAATTCGGTATGGCTTTTAATCATGTGACATTACATCCGGTAACAGGCGATAATTTTGAGATGGGAGCGAGTACTAATCTGCCTGACCATCCTCTCTTTAAAGGAGTTAAAAAAATCTATCTCAAAGAAATTGCTGATATAAACATTTCGGGAACCGCAAAGGCAATTCTTACGGAGAAAGGCAAGGTGCTGATAGCTGAAAATAATTTTGGAAAAGGTTATATATTTGCCATAGGTGACCCCTGGATTTATAATGAATACATTGACCATGACCGTTTGCCGGATAGTTTTGAAAACAGGAAAGCTGCCGGGAATCTTACAGATCTTTTACTGAGTCATGTAAAGCAAAAATAAATTTAATCTGATACCCTTTTAAAGAATTATAATATGAAAAAATCATTTTTTCTTCAGATTGTTTTCCTGATTTTAATAATTGCCTGTTCGCCTCAGACAGCTGGAATTAAAGATGCGAAGATAGTTGCAGTTCATATGGATGCGGACCGGCTTAACCGTATTGATAAAATGCTCCAGCAGGGCATCGATAGCGGCTGGATTGCAGGAGCAGTCGGTTTTATTTCACGCGATGGGAGAGTTGCTTATAATAAGGCATTTGGTGTTAGCAATATTGAAAAGAGAACACCTATGCATACAGATGACATTTTTCGTATTGCCTCCCAGACAAAAGCTATTACCAGCCTGGCGGTAATGATGTTATTTGAAGAAGGGAAATTCCTGTTGGACGATCCGATCTCGAAATATATCCCGGAATTTGCTAATCCTCGCGTACTCGATAAATTCAGTGAAAAAGATACTACATATACTACAATCCCCGCAAATCGGGAAATAACAATAAGAGATCTCTTGACTCACACATCCGGTATAGACTATGCAGGAATTGGCTCGGCACCAATGACAGCAATATATGCCAAAGCAGGCATTCCTACCGGTTTTGTCAGTGAGAAAATCATTCTGGGTGACAAGATGAGGAAACTGGGCAAATTGCCTCTTGTACATCAGCCGGGTGAAAAATTTACTTACGGATTAAATGTCGATGTTCTTGGATACCTGGTTGAGATTTTATCGGGTCAAACTCTCGATAATTATTTCCGTACTAATATTTTTGAACCTCTTGGAATGACTGATACCTACTTTTATTTGCCTCAATCAAAATTTAACAGGCTTGTAAAAGTCAGTGCCGAGGATAAAAATCATCACCTGATTAACTCCCCTGAAGCATTTGTTAATTATCCCCTGTCAGAAGGGACCTATTATTCAGGAGGTGCAGGACTTAGTTCTACCGTAAAGGATTATGCAGCCTTTCTTCAAATGATGCTGAATAAAGGTGAATATAACGGAACCAGACTATTGGCAAGGCGTACAGTGGAGCTAATGACAACCAATCAGATCGGTGGTATTAATCTGGGTTTCGATAAGTTCGGATTAGGATTTGAGATTACAACTGCCGCGGGTCAGTCAAGACTGGGTGTTTCTGAAGGGTCATTTTCCTGGGGAGGTTATTTTGCGACTGATTATTGGGCAGATCCGAAGGAGAAGCTTGTTGGACTGATATTTTTACAGCAAAGTCCTTTCAGTCATTCCGAAATTCCACAAAAATTCAAGGCTCTGGTGTACCAGGCATTGGGTGATTAAATCCTGGGGTAGGGTTAAGAATACCGGAATAGATCACAGAGATCTGTATAACTTAAAATTTTGTCAGTTAAATTAAGTCCCATAACTTATGAAAAGCCGGTTTTTATTTATCCTGATCTTTTTGACTGGTTTAAATCTGACGGCTCAGAAAACTGAGGTTATCTACCTCTCTGGCACCGATAAAGATCACACTGTGCAGTGGGACTTTCTTTGTACCAGTGGCCGGAACAGCGAGAGATGGAGTAGTATTGGAGTCCCCTCAAACTGGGAACTGCAGGGCTTTGGCTCTTATCATTATGGAAAAACCGACCTTGCTGCTAATGAAAAAGGGCTTTACAGCTATGAGTTTTCCGTTCCTGTAACCTGGAGAAACAAGAGAGTCTATATAATTTTTGAAGGTTCAATGACTGATACCGAGATGAAGATAAATGGAAAGATAGCGGGTCCGGTACACCAGGGTGCTTTTTATCGTTTCAAATATGACATTTCAGGTTTATTGAATTATAGAGATAAGAATTTATTAGAGGTAACTGTCAGTAAAGAATCGGCTAACGAAAGCGTAAATAAAGCTGAGCGGACAGCTGATTATTGGGTGTTTGGTGGAATTTTTCGTCCGGTTTACCTTGAGGCCGTTCCAGCCCAGTTTATCGATCACACTGCCATTAATGCCGGTGCTGATGGCTCATTCCAAATGGATGTATTTACTGAGGGATCCGGCTCAGCCAAAACACTGGAAGCCCAGGTACAAACCCTTGACGGAAAGCATTTTGGGTCATTAATGATTGCCAGCCTTCTGGAAAATCAAAATAAGACAACTCTAAAAGGCAATTTTGTTAATCAGGCACTATGGAATCCTGAATTTCCTGAAATGTATCAGGTTGAAGTAACCCTCCTCAACGGGAAAAAAGTTTTACATCGGATCACTCAAAAATTTGGGTTCAGGACAGTGGAGGTCAGATCTGGAGACGGAATATACGTCAATGGTCAGAAGATAATTTTCAAAGGCGCCTGCCGTCATACATTCTGGCCTTCCAGCGGCAGAACAAGCAGTAAACAGCTTGCTGTTAATGATATTAACCTGATGAAGGATATGAATATGAATGCTGTTCGAATGAGTCATTATCCTCCGGACCAGTTTTTTCTTGATGTCTGTGATTCTCTTGGTTTATTCGTACTGGACGAACTTGCTGGATGGCAGGATTTTTATGATACGCCAACAGCCAAACGGTTAGTTAACGAGATGGTGGAACGTGACGTAAATCACCCGTGTATTGTTTTATGGGATAATGGGAACGAAGGTGGCTTCAATAAAGATGTCCGGGGAGATTACGGGATTTATGATCCTCAGAAAAGAACAGTTATTGAGCCATGGTCAATAATTAATGGCACAAATTCAAAACACTATCCGGGATATAAGTATGTTGAAGACGTACTGAATAATCGGAAAGAGATTTATTTCCCCACTGAGTTTTTGCATGGACTTTATGACGGAGGAGCCGGGGCGGGCCTCGATGATTACTGGAATCTTATGCTTAATAAACCACTGTCAGCCGGGGGATTCCTTTGGGCGTTTGCTGATGAAGGTGTTGAACGCTTAGACCTCAATGATTCTATTGACACGAACGGAAATACTGGTCCGGACGGAATTCTTGGACCGTATCACGAAAAAGAAGGAAGCTTTTTTACAATTAAAGAAATATGGTCGCCTGTTTATTTTTCAGACCAGAAAATAAACACTGATTTTAACGGAACATTTGAAATATTCAACAGATACTTGTATACCAATCTGAAATTATGCAGATTTTCATTTGAGCTGGTGAAGTTTGAAAAGCACTTTCCGGATTTTGAAATAATTAAAAAGCAGGGCATAATCCCTGCACCTGATATTGAAGCCGGAAAGCAAGGATCCTTAAAAGCAAACCTGCCTGCTGACTGGAGGAGCTATGATGTTTTATACATTACTGCAATAGATCATTATGGCCGAAATATAAACAGCTGGTCATGGAACATAACACTGCCTAAGGATCTTATCTCACGCGAGATAGAAACAACCAGTGAAAAGGTAATTGCTGCCGGAGCTGATAGCTTATTGATTCTCTCTTCGGGAGCAACTATGGTTACATTCAATATAAAAACCGGATTGATCGTTGGGGCCAGGCATAATAATAAGACAATTTCATTCAGTAACGGAATTCAATTCGCAGGATTAAAATCTAAATTCAACAGACTTGATCATTACACAGTGGATGATGGCTATGTTGTTGAATTAATGTATGATAGCTCATGTTATGCAAAATGGACAATGTTAAACGGAGGCTTGCTGAAACTTAATTACAAATTTACTCCTTCAGGAGAACAGGATTTTGCCGGAATTACATTCTCGTACCCGGAAAATTTTGTAACCGGAGCGACACTTTTGGCAAACGGGCCGTACCATGTCTGGAAAAACCGGTTGAGAGGCACCCAATTTGGCCTGTTCAACAAACAATATAATAATACAATCACCGGAGAATCCTGGATTTATCCCGAGTTTAAAGGTTATTACTCAAACTTTTATGCTGTTGAGATCCAAACCATGGAAGCTCCAATAATCATCGTTTCTGCCACAAGTGATCTTTTCCTACACCTTTTTACACCCGGGAAAGCGAAATATTCAACAGGTTATGGTGTTGAGGGAATGGTTAACCCGCCTTTTCCTTCGGGCGATATCTCAATTTTGCAAGGCATAAGCGCCATAGGTACAAAATTTTCGAACCCCGAAGATGAAGGGCCCCAGGGGCAGAAAAATAATTACCTCTTAACGCCAAAAACAACGCCTTTTGAGGGAGAACTATATTTCAGCTTTGGAAAACAGGTACACTGATCTTTTTAATATCACTTAGCGGTTTAGGAACCGGAGTCCGCTGCAGAATAAGATTATTCCTTAAATTTTTATCTGACTGTAAATAATCCTGAGCATCCGGTAAGTCAGATCTTCAGGAATATTTTCTTTTTATAAAGTACATAAAGAAATACCCAGCCAATAGCAGTTACTCCTATACCATAAATTAGCGGGGTCCATGTTTCAGGTAAAACAGATGCAATACCTCCAAAGAAAAACTTCGTTGCAGATCCAAAGTTAACAATTCTTCCAGTAAGATATATCGTTATTGGATTCATTCCAATAACGACAAAAACGAGAGCCCATTTTTTATATTCCCAGACATCTATTATGAGATAGAAAATGGAGAAGAACAGAAGGCTCAATCCGCCTACAAAGCAAACGAATGAACTTGTCCACAGGTTTTTATTTATAGGGAAGGCAATATTCCAGATCTTACCAATGACCATTAACGTTACTGCAGCAAGAACAAGGTAAAGTACTTTACGTAATGGCTTGTCAGCCAGATATTTTGATAATAGAAATTCTCCGGTGAACATCCCGAGTAGTGCTGTTCCTATTGCAGGAAGTGTACTTAACAAACCCTCCGGATCGTGATTACCCAGATAAAGTCGTCCGGGCATTAACAGACGATCGATATGACTTGTAAGGTTTCCTTCCCGTGAAAAGACATCGGTTGAACCCAGGTCATGGGCAGGAAACAGCAGGAGCAACACCCAGTAACCAATCAGGATTAAAGAGAATATTATGATACGCGCATTAAGTTTTGTATTCATAAAGATTATCGAAGCAAACATCCATGCAAGACCAATTCTTCCCAGAACACTTCCATAACGCAGATGGGCAAAGTCAAAATTTATCCCGTTATTATATACTATTCCAAGGAGCACCAGTAGCAACCCCCGGGTTATGACATGTTTGTACATCGATTTCCGGCTATCATTCATCGCAGTGCGTTTAGCCAGAGAAAAGGGGAATGAAATTCCTGCAATAAAAAGAAACAGGGGGAAAATCATATCGTAAAAATGAAATCCATGCCATGGAACGTGCTCCAGCTGTCCGGCCCACCATTGCACTACAGGCCATCCTGTCAGTGCGGCGAGACCTGCAAAAATTGCTTCTCCGCCCATAATCCAGAACATATCAAATCCACGTAAAGCGTCCAGAGAATATAATCGTTTGACGGCTGGGTTTTTTTCGTTTTCCATTGTTTAGTTTTTAATTGATATTATTTATTTTCTATTATTTAAAATAATGCCTGAATTATTTATTTGATGAAGATTTCAAAGGTATAATTTTTATAATCTGGTGCATGATTATTAGAATAATTCAGCAATCTGGTTTCTGCAGATTGACGATATTTGTTATTTAAACCTGATTCTTATGGTTAAAAAAATCACTATTTCAGCAATTTGTCTGGGCATATTATTATCTCAATGCACTACAAATCAGGGAGGTATGATTATGACCGTCAATGGACCAATTGCCTCAAGGGATATGGGTACCACACTTACCCATGAGCATATTCTGGTTGATTTTATAGGAGCCGATTCAATCACCAGCCAGCGTTGGGACAGATCATGGGTAGAAGAAATAGCCCTTCCATATCTGAGAAAGATAAAAGAACTTAGCTGCAGGACATTCATTGAATGTACTCCGGCATATCTTGGAAGAGACCCACTTTTACTAAAATCAATTTCCGGCTATACCGGCTTGAATATCCTGACCAATACCGGCTTTTATGGTGCCGGTGACAACAAATATTTACCGGAATTTGCTTTTTCTGAAACCGCTGATCAACTTGCTTCCCGGTGGATAAATGAATGGAAGTACGGGATAGATAGTTCAGGCATCAGGCCCGGGTTCATAAAAATTGGTGTTGCAGGTGTAAGTCTGTCAGAGATGCATAAAAAACTCGTTATAGCAGCTGCCCGAACACACCTCAGGACGGGGTTAACTATAGTATCTCACACCGGACCTTCTGTTCCGGCTTTTGAACAGCTGGAAATTCTCAAAAGCGAAGGAGTTGCTCCTTCTGCATTTATCTGGGTACATGCCCAGGCTGAAAAAGATATCAGTATGCATGTTAAAGCTGCCAAAATGGGAGCATGGATCAGCCTTGATGGGATAAATGATAATAACCTGGAAGATTATGTCAGAATGATTCAGAACATGAAAGATAATAATATGCTTGGTAAAGTCCTGTTATCGCACGACGCCGGATGGTACCATCCCGGTGAAAAAAACGGGGGAGAGTACAGGGGATATACAACTCTTTTTGAGAAACTTATACCACTTCTTTTAAAAGATAGTTTCACACTTGTAGATATACATAAGTTACTGGTTTCAAACCCGGCAGAAGCTTTTACCATCAGGATCCGCAGGATAAATTGAATATTTTAAAAAGTGTAAGTTAAATAACGTTAAAGATTGTCTTATCACAAAAATGCAACGGATGTTTTGCCTGTTATGATAAGGAATTGCTTTAAATTTACTCAGAGATAATCTAATTAACCTTCAACATTAAATATGATATTATGACAACCCGCAGAGAATTCATTCAGAAATCAGTACTTGGAGTGACAGGAATGACACTTGGCGCAAAGAGCTATTCAAGAATACTGGGAGCAAACGACAAGGTCCGTGTCGGGATAGTTGGTTTTTCCGACCGGTTCAGATCATCACTGGCTCCGGCATTTCTGAGTATGGCTAAAGAATATAATTTCGAAATAGTAGCTATATCCGATCTCTGGAACAGACGTCGAGATGAAGCAGAAGCATTTTTCAGGGGAAAAGGGATCACAATCAGAAAAGCCCGCAACAATGACGAGCTTTACAGCGGAAAGGATACCGATGCCGTGATTATCAGTACAGCAGATTTTCAGCACGCTCTGGTACTTGCTGAAGCTGTCAGGGCCGGGCAGGATGCCTATTGTGAAAAGCCATTTGCAGAAACAATGTCAGACGCACGGGAAGCATTGAAAGCTGTTAAGGAAACCGGCAAAATTGTTCAGATCGGATCACAGAGAAGGAGTACTCCGAATTACATTGCCGCAAATGATTATATCAGATCGGGGAAATTCGGGAAAATAGTCATGGTTGAGATGTCATGGAATGTCAATCAGCCAGGCAGATGGAGAAGGCCACAACTTACAAAAGTCATAAAAGAGACTGATACTGACTGGAAAAGGTTTCAGATGAATCGCGAACCTGCAGCATGGGATCCCAGGAAATATCTTGAATTCAGGCTCTTCTGGCCATATTCATCGGGAATACCTGGACAATGGATGGCACACCAGATCGATACCGTTCATTGGTTCACCGGATTAAGCCATCCGAGAAGTGTTGCAGCAAATGGAGGTATATACCTGTGGAAAGACGGACGGACCAATTTTGATACAATGACAGCCGTTATGGATTATGGCGATGATAATTCCGGCTTCCAGGTTGTATACACATCGCGCTTTACCAACTCGGCCGGCGGCACCAAAGAGATATATTATTCAAATGGCGGTTCCCTGAATCTGGATACAAATAAAATTACTTCTGAAGGCGGACTTAGTGAGGGTGATGCCAAAGACATGAATATGAAGCCCAATCTTCTTGCACCTATGGACCTTCCTGGTTTTAAAGCTGAAACATCGGCTAACACCGGTTCAGATCCAATGACCAATGCCCACATGAGGAACTGGCTGGAATGTGTACGCAACCGTAAAAAACCTAATGCTGATATCATGGCAGGTTATAATCATTCTATTGCTACAATAATGTGCACAGCTGCTCTCAGAACAGGTGAAAAAACTTCATTTGATGAGGCAAATCAGGAAGTTATGGCTGGCGATAAAGTTTTCAGGTATTAAAACCAATAATCAAACATGAATATAAATAAATATTTTTCACGCTTCGTGAGTTATCTGTCACAAGGATTCTGCATTCTTGTGATGGTTGTTTCATCAAATCAGTTAAATGCTCAAAATTCTGCAGACAACTTAGTTAAGCTGGTAAGGCTCGATGACAAATCAAGGGTTGACATTTTAATTAATGGCAATCTGTTTACTTCATACCGGTATTCTGCAAATTATGAAAAACCATTTCTCTTTCCTGTTTATTCACCCGGCGGTTCAGTTCTGACAAGAGGTTATCCGATAGAACCAGGAAAAGGTGAACGTGTTGATCACCCTCACCAGACAGGGATCTGGTTTAACTATGGCAATGTTAACGGAATTGACTTCTGGAATAATTCTTCAGCAATTCCTGCTGAGCAGAAGGATTCTTACGGACATATAGTTCTTAAAGACATCGTGAAAGCAGAAAGCGGAAAGAAGGGCGTGCTGGAAGTGGCTATGAATTGGGAGGACAACAAAGGGAATATATTAATGACTGAAAATACAAGGTATATATTTTCCGGTGAAAAGAATTCCCGTACCATTGATCACATCTCTACTCTTACCGCAATAATTGGTGAGGTCATTATCGGCGACAGCAAAGAAGGAATGTTTGCCATAAGAGTTGACAGAGCTTTTGAAATGCCTTCTGACGAAGCTCTGATTTTCACCGACGACAAGGGCAATCCTACGACTGTAAAAGCCACTGACAATAAAGGAGTAACAGGTATGTACACTTCCAGCGCAGGACTTAAAGGAGATGCTGTATGGGGTACACGAAATAACTGGGTTGTACTGAGCGGAGTGAAGGATAATGTTCGGATTTCAATGGCAATATTTGATAATCCGAAAAACCCCGGTTATCCGGCTTATGCCCATGCCAGGGGGTATGGCCTTTTTGCAGTAAATAACTTTGGACAAAACTCATACGATTCAAAACAGGAAAAGAGAAGTTTCAGGCTTGAAAAGGGGCAATCTGTGACTTTGTATCACAGATTTTATGTACAGTCAGGCTCAGAACTGACAGCAGAAGAGGCAAATAAGATATTTAAGGAGTTTTCGAAGGAATATTAGTGTGTATTGGTCCCCCGATCCTGCAAGGTGGGACTAATGCACTGATATTTATAATTATAACCAACACATTAGCTATGAAAAAATCAAAAATTCTTTATGGGATTATTCCGGTATTATTGTTATTCTTATCCGTTACAATGAACGGTTTTGCTGCTGTACCGGCAAATCAGCAATACTATGAGATAAAGATCTACAGGATTGCTGATAAATCGCAGGAAGGCAAGGTTGATGCCTTTCTTAAAGATGCATATCTTCCGGCGCTTCACCGGGCTGGTATTCCTGTGATTGGTGTTTTTAAACCTGTTGAGGCTGATACAGCATCTTTCGGGAAGATAGTTTATGTGTTTATTCCTTTCAAAACGGTAGATCAGTTTATACAGCTTCCCGGATTATTGATGAAGGACAAGGTGTATATGGACGCCGGGAAATCATTTATTGATGCTCCCTTTAACGATCCTCCATACCTGAGGCTTGAGGCTGTTTTTCTCAGGGCATTCATGAATATGCCTCAGTTTGTTACGCCTAAATTTACCACCCAGCCTTCAGAAAGGATCTATGAATTACGTAGTTATGAAAGTGCTACAGAGGCAAAAGCTGTAAAAAAGATCGATATGTTTAACCGGGGAGGCGAGATAGCATTATTTAAAAAACTGGAATTCAATCCGGTTTTCTACGCTGAAGTGCTGGTAGGAAGCCATATGCCGAATTTAATGTATATGACTTCTTTTTCGGATATGAAGTCACATGATGAGCACTGGAGCGCTTTTGGCAAGACTGATGAATGGAAAAAACTTTCAGGAATGGAGGAGTATAAGAATACTGTTTCAAAAGCCAATCCGTACCTGCTTCATCCAACAAATTATTCGGACTTTTAACCTCATCCCCCGGGGGCCGTTGAAAAAGTCCTTTTTAACCACAAAGCACGCTAAGTAGTCGCAAATTCCGATAGCTATCGGAACGCAAAGTCAAAACACTATAAATATGTTCTTTGCGTTCTTTGCGTAAAACCTTTGCGACCTTTGCGGTTAATTGATTTAGACTTTTTCAACACCCCCAGTAGAAGATATCCTCTTTATTTAAGTCCCCCGTAAAGTGGGGGATTTAGGGAGAGGTCAGGCCGGAAATTGAATTTTTGATATTGCCTCCTCAACCTCTGCAGTTGTCATTTCGTGATCGGGAAGGTTGTTTTCAAAATACTTCTCATAGGCAGAGATATCAAAATGTCCATGGCCGCTCAGATTAAAAAGTATTGTTTTTGATACTCCTTCCAGGTCGGCTTTTCTTGCCTCGTCAAGAGCTCCGGCTATAGCGTAGGTGGATTCCGGAGCTGGCAGAATACCTTCTGTCCTTGCGAATTGCACGCCTGCTTCAAAGCATTCCCTCTGCATCTTTGCCTTTGCCTCAATAAAGCCATCTTTGAGAAGCTGGCTTACCAGTACTCCTGCGCCATGGTAGCGTAATCCGCCTGCATGTATTTTTGCCGGTATAAAATCATGTCCAAGCGTATACATAGGCAGGAGAGGGGTCATTCCTGCCGAATCGCCAAAGTCGTACATAAATTTTCCTTTTGTAAGCTTGGGGCAAGATGCAGGCTCAACGGTAAGAAGCCTGATCTTCTTTTTATTAACAATTTTTTCGCGCAGGAATGGGAATGCGATTCCTGAAAAGTTGGAGCCTCCGCCAAAGCAACCGATCACTACATCAGGGTAATCACCTGCTTTTTCCATCTGGAGAATTGCTTCCTGTCCTATAATAGTCTGGTGCAGTATGACGTGGTTGAGAACACTTCCAAGAGAGTATTTGGTATAAGGATCCTGTACTGCCACCTCCATAGCTTCAGAAATTGCAATCCCAAGGCTTCCCGGAGAGTTGGGGTCAAGTTCAAGAACTTTTCTTCCTGCCACTGTCATTGTGCTTGGCGATGCAACTACCTTCGCATTGTAAGTGTTCATTAAGAGTTTACGTCCTGGTTTCTGATCATAACTGACTCTTACCATGAAGACAAGAAGTTCAAGTCCGAAGTGGTGGCAGGCAAAACTCATGGCGCTTCCCCACTGTCCGGCACCGGTTTCGGTAGTGATTCTTTTTATTCCTTCCATTTTATTGTAATAAGCCTGGGGAATTGCAGTGTTGGCTTTGTGAGAGCCTGAATAATTGCCGCCTTCATACTTGTAGTAGATCTTGCTTTTTGTCCCCAGTGCCTTTTCAAGACTGATGGCCCTGAAAAGCGGGGATGGACGATAAGTAAGATAAAGGTCAACAACCTCCTCAGGTATATCGATATATCTTTCAGTTGATACCTCCTGTTTTATAAGTGCCATGGGAAAAACCGGGGCCAGGTCCTCGGGTCCAACCGGTTGTTTTGTAACAGGATGTAAAGGAGGCATAGGTTTATTAGGCATATCTGCCATAATATTATACCAATGCCTTGGCATTTCATCTTCGCTTAATAAAATCTTGATGCTCTTTTTCATTGTATGATTGTTTACTGGTTAATAAATAAAAAAGGCACGCTGTGAACAGCGTGCCTCTATAAAAATATCTTGTAAATGTTATATAATGGCTTGTTTCACAGCTGATCTGATTGAGCTGCGCCACGACCAAAAATGTAACATTTGTGTTTTCATATGGACAAAAATAATGAAAAATTTAAAATATTAACAATTAATAAATATTTTTTTGAAAATTCTTCGAAATTGACCTGTTAATCATTGAAATGGTAAATTATACGTGTATCCGGATTTCAATCATGAACTGTTGCACCAAGTTGTTTGAGGTCGTCAAAAAAAGAAGGATATGATTTTGCAACACATTGAGAATCCCTGATGGAGACTCTGCCGGCAGCACCAAGTGAAGCGACGGCCAAAGCCATTGCAATACGATGATCATCATGCGATTCTACCCTGGCTCCCTTCGGCCTGCTTCCGGTTACCAACATAAAGTCGTCTTTAATTTCAACCTGTACATTCATTTTGCCAAACTCTTCCTTAAGTGTTTTTGCACGGTTGCTCTCTTTAAATATTAGCCTTGAAACACCTTTGATGGATGAAATACCTTTACAATAGGAAGCAAGAGCAACAAGCGGAGGGAAAAGATCAGGCGATTCGGTAGCATTAAATTCAAAAGCTTTTAATTCTGATTTTGCTACCTCTATCTTATCGTCACTTATGTTCAATTGCGCCCCGGCATCCTGAAGAGCAGTGATAATTGACCTGTCACTTTGCATACTATCTCTCCGAAGCCCCTCTATAACCAGATTACCGTTAATGGCTCCGGCAACAAGGAGAAATGCGCCACCACTCCAGTCACCCTCAACTGTATAACTTTTTGAAGCATACTTCTGGTTTCCCATAATACGGAAAAGATTATAATCTTCATTCTCAATAGTAATACCAAATGACTTCAGTATCTGGATAGTCATATCAATATACGGTTTGCTTTTAAGGTTGTTGACCCTGATCTCTGAATCATTTTTAACAAGAGGTAAGGCCATTAACAGTCCGGTTAACAACTGACTGCTGACCGACCCGTCAATTACGCAAGATCCGCCGGATAATGGTCCTTCAATTGTCAGGGGAAGAAATCCGCCCGAGCTTGTGCATCTTACCCCCAGTTGATTTAAGGCCTCTTCAATCATGAACATAGGCCTTTTCTTTAGCGAATTTGCTCCGACCATCGTTATTTCGGTGGGATATAGTGCCGCAATTGGTGAAAACATACGAATTGCAAGACCTGATTCCCCGCAATTAAGTTTAGTTTCTTTCAATGTGACAGAACCCTTAATTCTTAGTTCGTTGACCTGAGGCTCCACTCTTGCACCCAGTCCAACAGCTATGCTCATAGCTGCAAGCGAATCGTCACAATATGAAGGATTATGGATTATACTCTGACCGTCGGCAAGCAAAGCAGCCGCAATTGCCCGTTGTGTCATGCTTTTAGATGCAGGAGCTTTGACAGTTCCTTTAATTAGAGACGGTTCCAGATATCTTTCCATACGTTCATTTAGTTTCTATTTCAATTAATTTTTTCTCTTTTCTGTTTCCCACAAAGGGTAAATGATCCATGCTCAGACTTTACCATCCGGGGGAATGTTGTTCACCCCATTATTCATGACCTTCATCTGATGATTAATAGACTCCTGATGGATAGCTTTAAATATTGTATCGATAAGTTCAGAGCTCAGTCCTTTAGCCAGTCCCTTGGCGAGCACTTTATTAATAATTTCATCCCACCTGGTAGTTTGCAAGATAGTAATATTATTTTCCTTTTTATAACGGCCTATAGTTTCCGAGACTTTCATGCGTTGTTCCATAAGATCGAGCAGATGATCATCATACACATCGATTTGTTGTCTTAATTCCCCAAGCACATCAAGTAATTTCGGGTCAGAAGTGCTCGGATTCCGGAGGATTAGCCTGCTTAATAGTTCTTTGAGGTCATTCGGAGTAAGCTGTTGTGCCGCATCACTTAATGCTCTGTCAGGATCAATATGTGATTCAAGCATTAAACCGTCAAAATTAAGGTCCATCGCCTTCTGGGAAATCTCATGAAGATACTGCCGTGCGCCACTAATGTGACTGGGATCACAGATTATTGGTAAGTCGGGGATCCTTCTGCGGAGCTCAATGGGCAGCTGCCAGTTTGGCTGATTACGATAAAGAGTTTTTTCATAGGATGAGAATCCCCTGTGTATTGCGCCAATCCGGGTAATCCCGGCTCTGGCAATACGTTCAATTGCGCCAATCCAAAGTTCAAGATCAGGATTAATAGGATTTTTGACAAGTACCATAACATCCACTCCGCTTAGTGCATCAGAGATCTCCTGAACAGTGAACGGATTGACGGATGTCCTTGCACCAATCCATAACATATCAATACCATATTTCAATGCTTCATAGACATGTTTTTCATTTGCAACTTCTGTCCCTACAAGAAGACCTGTCTCCTGCTTTACTCTTCTAAGCCATTTCAGTCCTTCAGTGCCCACGCCCTCAAAGGAGTTCGGCCGTGTTCTGGGTTTCCAGATGCCGGCCCGGTATACACTAACCTGCTTAAGCTTAGCTAATTGTGTAGCTGTGTCCATAACCTGTTCCTCTGTCTCAGCACTGCATGGACCGGCTATCAGGAAGGGTCTGCCCTTATGACCTCGCCAGTCCTTTATCAGGATATTCTTAAGATTTATTTCCATTGCCTTAAATTTTAATTCAAGATTTTTCTGATCTTATTAGCTTCCTCCATAAGCGATTTCAGGCCGTTAAGGTCTTTTTCTGAAATCATTTTTCTGAATGTGTTCATTTTCTCAATATAAGTATCCATCACTTCAATTATATACTGAGCATTTTCAATGAATATCGGTGCCCATGTATCTCCGTTACTTTTAGCAAGACGTACCGTACTTTCAAATCCTCCACCTGCTAATGTAAGTATGTTTTGCTCTTCCTGTTCCTTTTCAAGTACGCTTAATGCCAATGAAAAGGAGGTAATATGAGAAATGTGAGAGATATATGCAACATGCACATCATGATCACTCGAATTCATGTACACCTTATGCATATTAAGCAGGTCGAGCATTTTTTCCACTGTAAGCAGGGCGTCACTATCACTGAGCTCCCTGTCACATATTATTGCAGTTTTATAGTCAAAAAGCTTACCAATAGCAGCAAGAGGGCCTGAGTATTCGGTGCCTGCCATAGGATGAACTGCTACATATCTGCCTCTTCCGCGATGATTTTCTGAAGCTTTCGCAATGCTTGCTTTTGTAGAACCCATATCTGTAACTACCTTCGAAGTGCCAGCTACCTTGTCGAGAATTCCTGGCAGCATTTTGCAGTTGGTATTTACCGGGGTGGAGAGTATGATTAAATCGCTCTTTTCAATGGCATTCTCAAGATTTTCATTTTCATCAATCAAGCCGCAAAGCAGTGCAATATTCTGATGATGCAAATTTGTGTCGACACCGATTATCCTGTCGGCAAATCCACGTTTACGGAGATCAACCATAAGTGATCCTCCGATGAGCCCTATTCCAATTACTGCAACTGTCATTTTTGTTTGTTATTATAGAATTATATGAAAATTAAGTTATTTGTTAATGAGCAATGCTTTAAGCCTGTTTTTTGCTTCATTCAGTTTTCCTTCTGTTGCGCAAAGCGAAATACGGATATAACGTTCACCGTTCTTTCCGAAAATGAATCCGGGAGTGATGAATACGTAAGATTTCATTAAGAAATTTTCTATATAGGATTCACAGTCAGGAACTTCTTCAGGAATGCGGCCCCACACAAATAAACCAGCCTGAGATTTATCGAACCTGCATTCAAGCAGATCCATTATTTCTTCCACGATCTTTCTGCGTTTCCGATAGACTCTATTGACTGACTCATACCACGATTGATCGTTACTAAGTGCCTCAACTGCAGCCATCTGTAATCCCAGGAACATTCCTGAGTCCATATTGCTTTTAACCTTCAGGATGGATTTAATATAGTCGCTGTGGCCTCCTACCATCCCGATTCGCCAGCCGGCCATGTTGTGCGATTTACTTAATGAATTGAGTTCCAGAGCAGTATCTTTAGCACCATCAACAGCCAGGAGACTGATATAATCATTGTTTAAAATGAAGCTGTATGGATTGTCGTTACAAAGAAGTATACCGTGTTTCCGGGAAAAGGCAACGAGTTTCCTGTACAGATCCATCGATCCTTTGACTCCGGTAGGCATATGCGGATAATTGATCCACATTAATTTTACCCTGGTCAGATCTGTCTGTTCAAGTGTGTCGAGATCGGGAAGCCAGCCCTTATTTTCTGAAAGTTCATATTTCCTGACTATCCCGCCAACAAGGTTTGTTACTGATGAGTAAGTAGGGTAACCAGGATCGGGGACCAGTACTTCATCACCCGGATTTACAAATGCCATGCTTATGTGCATTATTCCTTCCTTACTGCCCATCAGAAGAAGGACTTCGCTGTCAGGATCAAGGGTGACTTGAAAATATTTCTTATACCAGTCAGAGAATGCTTTACGTAGTGCAGGTATTCCTGAATAGCTCTGGTAGCCATGCGATGTCGGTTTTTTTGCTTCAGCGATCAAAGCCGAAACGGTATTCTCAGAAGGCGCCTGGTCGGGACTGCCGATCCCAAGATTTATGACATCATGGCCCTCTCTGCGCATCCTGTCAATCTGTTCCAGTTTTTGTGCGAAATAATATTCCTGCACATTCTCTGTCCGGGTAGCGGGTTTAACTTTCATATAACATATCTCCTTTAAAATAAACTCCAAGGATTTCCAGGTTACTGGTATACTTATCCAAAACCCGTTTAATGATACCGGATTTTGTGTTCTTATTCAATTCCAGATCGAGATAAAACATATATTCCCATTCTCCGTTAAGTCGCGGAACAGATTGGATCTTTGAAAGATTGATATCTAATTCTGCAAGCTTAACAAGTACTTTTGCAAGCGAGCCAGGCTTATGTCCTGTTGAGAAACAGATCGATACTTTATTGCCCCGGGTGTTCCCTTTTTCCTCGCTGCCTACAACGAGAAATCGGGTATAGTTTTGTTTATAAGTTTCTATTCCCGGGGCAAGAACTTGCAGACCGTATATCTCAGCCACATGTGCAGATGCAATTGCTGCCACCCCTTTAGCCCTGGTTTCGCTTATCTGCCTTGCACTTCCTGCAGTATCATCGGTCTCAATAAGAGTTATTCCGGGAAACTGGTTAAGAAATGTCATGCATTGAGCCAATGCTATCGGATGTGTGCGGATTTCTCTTATGTCAGTTATCTTCTGGCCGGGCAAAGCCAGAAGATTCTGCCTTATACGAAGATTATGTTCTCCAAGAATCTTCAAGCCCGATTCCCTTATGAGAGTATAATTATATAGAATGCTCCCTGATCTTGCGTTCTCAATAGCCATAACAGCGAAATCAGCTTCACCGCATTTAAGAGTGCTTAGTTCAAGATCAAATGTTGAACAAGGTACAATATCTATATCATCATAGTTAAAGTATTGCCTTGCAGCTACTTCATGAAAACTTCCTGTCTCTCCCTGTATAGCTATCTTCATTTTAAAAGAGGTGTTAAAAAAGTAAGGGCCCCTTTGAGGGACCCTTGCTTTCATATAATTAATATTATCTGTATACAATAATCCCTTTATCTTTTCTTAAAGTAAAAATAGAAGTAATAAAAAGTGAAATAATATTTGTATACAATATTCATTTGGTCGCATTATTGGTTTACAAAAGTAATGTAATTTTTAAAAAAACAAGTAATAAATCATAAAAAGTGAAGTTTAGATTGAAAAATAGTAGGGCCATGCCATGGCACCTAATACATTCGTCATATCGTTATTTTTTGTGTCTATTCTTCAATACCTCCTCAATACTTTGCAAATTTATCCCTTTTGCCTTTAACAGAATAAGCAGATGGTAGAGCAGGTCAGCTGCCTCATTTTTGAATAGCTCCATATTATTATCCTTCGACTCAATTATTAATTCAACTGCTTCCTCACCGACTTTCTGAGCAACTTTATTGATTCCTTTTTTATAGAGCCGGTTTGTATATGATTCCTCGGTATTGTCCTTAATTCTCTGGTCTATAATATGTTGTAATTCATAGATGAAGCCCCTGCCAGTCTCATCACCAAAACATGAAGTATTGCCGGTATGACAGACCGGGCCGGCCGGATCAACCTTTATCAAAAGTGAATCATTATCGCAATCAGTCGTGATTTCTTCAACATACAAATAGTTCCCTGAGGTTTCTCCCTTTGTCCAGAGCCTGTTTCTGCTTCTGCTGAAAAAAGTTACTTTATTGTCATGAACAGTTTTTTTGAAAGCTTCTTCGTTCATGTACCCCACCATCAATACCTGCAGGGTAGTATTATCCTGTATAACTACCGGAATCAGCCCGTTACCTTTTGTAAAATCAATTTGTTCCATATTCTTATTAATCAGTTATTCTTTCCAAAGTACATTAAGCCCGATTGCAAATCCGCTCTCGATAGTAATGTACCTCTGTGTACCTTGCGCTACTCTGTGTATCTCTGTGTAAGTTCCTGTATTCTTTTGTTACACAGAGAATCACGAGGAGGCACAGAGAACCACAGAGAATAAAACTATCCTTACCTAATTGCAATACCTTCACGTTTCAGATATCTTTTCAGTTCGCTGATACCTATCTCACCGAAATGAAAAATACTTGCCGCGAGTGCTGCACTGCAACCCGTATAATTAAAGACATCACGGAAATCTTCCATCGATCCGGCTCCGCCGGATGCAATGACTGGGATATTCACGCTGCTGCTCACATCCCCGGTAATTTCAATGGAAAATCCTGCTTTTGTGCCGTCACTGTTCATTGATGTAAGCATTATTTCGCCTGCACCGAGTTCCTCAACCCTGTGTGCCCAGTTTAAAGTATCTAGTCCGGTTGTTGTACGGCCGCCATCCACAACCACGATCCATTCATCATCAACACGTTTAGTATCGATTGCTACTACCACACACTGACTTCCAAATCGACCTGCTATCTCAGAGATCAATCCGGGCCTCCTTACTGCTGATGAATTGACCGTTATCTTATCAGCTCCTGCTTTAATTAGAATTGATACATCGTTAACCGTGTCAATTCCACCACCAACAGTAAACGGGATGTTTATTTCAGATGCGATTTTTTCCACCAGTCCTGCCAGAGTCTTTCTGTTTTCAATCGTAGCGGTTATATCAAGGAACACAAGTTCATCAGCACCTTGTTTTACATAAGCTTTTGCCAGCTCAACAGGATCCCCGGCATCAATGAGATTGATAAAATTCACTCCCTTGACTGTGCGGCCGTCTTTGATATCGAGGCAGGGTATTATCCTTTTTTTTAACATAGTTTACCCAGTTCTTTTAAAGTAATTTTGCCTTCATAAACTGCTTTGCCAATTATCACCCCCTGACATCCTGCCGCCTGAACAGTCTCAATATCTGCGATCTTTGAGATGCCTCCGCTGGCAATCAGATTGATCTTTACCGCCTGAAGTATTTCCTTGTACAGGTCAGTTGACGGTCCCTGAAGCATTCCATCTTTTTTTATATCGGTACATATTATATATTTTACGCCTTTCGTTTTGTAATCAGAAATGAAACTTATTATTTCTTTATCTGTATTATCCAGCCAACCGCCTGTCACAACTTTTCTGTCAATGCAGTCGGCTCCCAGGATCACTTTTTCCTGTCCCAGTTTCTTCAGCCATTCAAGGAAAGTGTTTGGATCGGTCACGGCAATACTGCCTGCTGTGACCTGACGGGCGCCTGCATTAAAGACAGTTATGAGATCTTCATAAGACCTTAATCCACCGCCAAAATCAATTTTCAAATTTGTTTTCCATGCGATCTTTTCAAGGACCTTAATGTTTTCCATCTTTTTATTCCTGGCCCCGTCGAGATCCACTATATGCATATATTCAATACCATTATCTTCAATCTGCAAAGCAATTTCAAGGGGATCTTCATTATAAACTTTCTTGGTACTAAAATCTCCTCTGGTAAGCCGGACACATTTCCCGCCAATTATGTCTAGAGCAACTATTATTCTCATAATTCAAGAAAGTTTTTCAAAATTATTTCGCCGGTCATTGCCGACTTCTCAGGATGGAACTGTGTTGCATAAAAATTTTCCTTATTCATTGCTGCGCTGAATGGTAATATATAGTCACAGGTCGCGACGGTGTCAGATGATATTTCGGCGTAATAATTGTGAACATAATAGAGGTCATCATCAAGCGATATCCCCTTGAAAAGATCTCCTTTCACTGTCAGACAGTTATTCCACCCCATATGCGGGATCTTGTCAACAGGCGGAAACAATCTTACCTGAGCATCAAATATCCCCAGACATTTGGCATCACCTTCCTCCGAGTGACGGCACATCAGCTGTAAACCCAGACAGATACCCAACACAGGCTGCTTCAGGGAGATGATGGTCTTATCCAATCCTCTCTCTTCAAGAAAATGCATTGCAGAACTGGCTTCTCCCACACCCGGGAATATGACTTTCTCGGCGTTCATTAATTCTGCTGGATCATCCGTAATAGTACTTTTGTAACCCAACCGTGTAAGAGCATTCCGCACAGATGTAATATTTCCGGCATTGTATTTCACTATAGCAATCATAGCTTGCCTTTGGTTGTTGGTAAGTTAAAGTTATCTGTTTGCTTAACTGCAAGTTTAATAGCTTTGGCGAAGGCTTTGAAAATAGCTTCTATCTTATGATGTTCATTCTGACCGTTAGCACTTATATTCAGGTTACATTTTGCATTGTCGCTGAAAGACTTGAAGAAATGAAAAAACAATTCCGTTGGCAGTTCGCCGACTTTTTCCCTCATAAAGTTCACATCCCAGACCAGCCATGGCCTGCCGCCAAAATCCAGTGCCACCTGCGCCAGGCAATCGTCCATAGGCAATACGAAACTGTACCTCCCGATCCCTTTTTTGCCTCCAAGGGCCCTCAGTAATGCATCTCCTAATGCAATTGCCACATCTTCAACGGTATGATGTTCATCAATCCGGAGATCACCTTCAACCTTAATATTCAGATCGAGGTTTCCGTGACGTGCTATTTGTTCAAGCATATGATCAAAAAATCCAATTCCTGTATTTACTGCACTTTTCCCGGTCCCGTCAAGATTAATTTCAACAAATACGGAGGTCTCTGATGTTTTCCGCTCAACAATTGCGGTTCTGGGTATTTGTTTCAAATATTTATAAATATCATTCCAGTCATTGGTAGACAATACCGCATCGGGTGATTTTTCTAAGTTAATGAAAATAGCTTTGCATCCCAGATTTTTTGCCAGCTCCACATCGGTCAGCCTGTCGCCAATAACATATGAACCTTCAAGATCAACGCCGCCTGCAAGGTATTGAACAAGCATGGCCGTCCCGGGCTTACGGGTCGGAGATTTTTGCGATGGTGTTGTCTTGTCAATAAAGATTTCTGCGAAAGAAACACCTTCACCCTTAAGAATTTCCAGAATTTTGTTTTGAACAGGCCAGAAAGTATCTTCAGGATACGACTCTGTCCCGAGACCATCCTGATTAGTAACCATAACGAGTTCAAAATCAGTTTCCTTTGCTATTCTCGACAGATTTGTTATAGCTCCGGGAAGAAAAGTCAGCTTCTCAAAACTATCTACCTGCTCATCTGCCGGTTCGGTTATGATTGTTCCATCACGGTCAATAAAAAGTACTTTCTTCATGTTACTTAAATGTTTCATTATGTATAGTATAGAAAGGTCTGAGACCTGTCTATACATTTTTACAATTCCCGCAAAGCATTAATAAGCCTATCGTTTTCATTTCTTTTTCCTATTGTAATCCGCAGGCAATTCTTAATTAGATTGCTGCGGTTTCTGATAATTATATTTTTGTTAACCAATGCATTATAAATGTAACTGGAATTTTTAACTTTTACAAGAAGGAAATTGGCATCTGAGGGATAGACCTTTTCAGCCAGGTCCATTTCCGAAAGAATTACCGAAAGTCTTTCTCTTTCTTTTTTGATTTTCGTTACCTGACTTTTATATTGCTCAATATGCCCCAATTTATTTTTTACTGCTTTCTGATTGATCGTACTGATATTATATGGAGGCTTTATTTTGTTGAAATACTGAACGATAGCCGGATTCAAAAAAGCCATCCCTACTCTCGCTGCAGCCAGACCAAAGGCTTTGCTGAATGTCTGCATCACAATGAGATTTGAGTATCTGTTGACCAGATCTATAAATGAAGGCGTATCGCTGAAATCAATATATGCTTCATCAATAAGCACAATCCCTCTGAAGTTTGCTGCAATGTATTCAACATCCTTATGCTGCATTGAGTTCGAAGTCGGGTTATTTGGGGAACAAATAAAGACCAGCTTTAGATTTTTGTCCGAAAACTGAGATTCTGCTTTCCTGAGATCAATCTGAAAACTGCTGTTCAATGGGATCTTAATTACTTTGACATCATTAACGGAAGCTGAAACTTCGTACATTCCGTATGTAGGTGTGAATATAAGTGCTTTATCAATGCCGGGCCGGCAGAATACCCTGAAGGTCAGATCAATAATCTCATCACTTCCGTTTCCCAGGAATATTTTTTCTTCCTCAATTCCTTTTACTTTGGAAATCAATGACTTAAGCTCTTTCTGATATGGATCGGGATACCTGTTCAGATTACCATACGGATTCTCGTTGGCATCCATAAAAATTCCCGTTTTACCCTTGAAGTCATCCCTTGCAGATGAGTAGGGGGAAAGTTTTAAAACATTTTCTCTCACTAATTTATTCAGGTCGATCATTCTGCAAACTTTTAAGTCTCAGACTAACTGCATGTTTGTGCCCTAACAGAGATTCGGCTTCAGCCATCAGTTCAATTGACGGTCCAAGGTTTTTAATTCCCTCAGCGCTGATCTGCTGAAAAGATATTTTTTTTATGAAGCTTTCGGTTGATATTCCGCTGTAATTCCTGGCATACCCGTTTGTAGGAAGCGTGTGGTTTGTACCTGAAGCATAATCACCGGCACTTTCACAACTAAGATTCCCAAGGAATACTGAGCCGGCATTGCTAACCCTTTCTGCAAAAGTCGCTGCGTCACTGGTATTAATAATCAGATGTTCAGGTGCATAAAGATTGCTGAAATCCATACAATCATTAAGTGTTGGCAAAAGGATAAGTTTGCTGTTTTTAAGAGCATTATAGGCAATCTCCATTCTTGGCAAATCTTCAATCTGATTATCGACTTCGGTTTTTACTTTTTCAATAAGCTCCGGATTATCAGTCAGCATAAATACCTGGCTGTCAGGTCCATGTTCAGCTTGTGACAACAGGTCCGCAGCTATAAACGCCGGATTGGCTGTTTTGTCTGCGATTACAAGCACTTCACTTGGTCCCGCTGGCATATCTATAGCAATTCCATCAAGCTGGACCATCTCTTTAGCTTTCATAACATACTGGTTTCCCGGTCCAAATATCTTATTGACTTTCGGGATGCTTTCTGTACCATAAGCCATTGCAGCGACAGCCTGAGCTCCACCAACTTTAAAGATCTCAGTTAATGCCGATTAATTTCGCCGTATAAAGGATAAGAGGACTTACTTTTCCATTTTTCTCCGGAGGAGTACATACTATTATATCTTTGCATCCAGCAAGTTTTGCCGGAATACCCAGCATAAGCAGTGTTGAGAAGAGAGGTGCGCTTCCACCCGGAATATACAGGCCTACTTTTTCAATTGCCACACTTTTTCTCCAGCATATTACCCCTTTAACAGTTTCGACAACCGGTTCGGTCAGAAGTTGGACCGAATGAAACTTTTCAATATTCGCCTTTGCAATTTTAATCGCACTTTTCAGTTCCTGTGGGATCTGTTTTTCTGATTCCAGGATCTCGTTAACAGATACCTTAAGCTTTCCACCCGCGACGCCGTCAAATTTTTCCGAGTATGAATAGATTGCACTGTCATTTTCTGACCTGACTCCGTTTATTATAGCTCTGACAACATTTTCCAGATCGTTCCTGGTCATTACCGGACGTTTGCAGAGCTCATCCCAACTCTCTTTTACAGGAAGAAGTATTGTTTTCATTATAGTATCATTTTCTCTATTGGAATAACCAGGATGCCTTCTGCACCAGCAGCCTTCAGCTGGTCAATTCTTTCCCAGAATTCATCCTCTTTAACAACTGAATGAAGACTGTACCATCCTTTCTCAATCAGGGGAACTATGGTAGGACTCTTCATGCCTGGCAGAATATTGCAGATATTTTTAATAGCCGACTCAGGGGTATTGAGCAATATATATTTATTCTCTTTTGCATTTTTTACTGCCCTTATTCTGAAGAGCAGACTATTCAGAATGGACAGTTTTTCAGTATCAAGGTTTTTATTCCCGATAATCACCGCCTGGCTTTTCAGAATTGTCTCAACTTCATGAAGACCATTCGTCAGGAGTGTACTTCCTGAACTTACGATATCACATACTGCATTTGCAAGACCAATGCCCGGAGCAATTTCCACACTGCCGCTGATCTCCTCAATTTCTGCTTTTAACTTATTCTTCTTAAGGAAATTGCTGAGGAGATAAGGGTAGCTGGTAGCAATTTTTTTATTCATGAAATACTCCAGACCACTATACTCTTCTTCCTTAGGGATAGCCAGACTGAGCCTGCACTGGGCAAAGCCCAGCTGTTCAATTACGGTCACATCCTTATTCTTCTCGAATACCATGTTCTCTCCAAGGATCCCGATATCGGCAACCTGTTGCTCTACATACTGAGGTATATCATCATCACGGAGGAAGAGAAGCTCCACCGGGAAATTTCTCGCAGTTGTTTTAAGAACGCTGATCCCATTTGAGAATTTAATGCCACATTCCTCCAGCAGCTTTTTTGAATTTTCGCTCAGCCGTCCGCTCTTTTGAATTGCAATTTTAAGTACACTCATATTTCCTTTATTAATAAAAAAAACCCGCCTGATATGCTCAGACGGGTTATGATATTTTTATCCACACACATATCACTCTCAACTCGCCTGAAAGCAAAGATGAAAATGATGATGTGTTGTTGTTTTGTTGTACATTCCTTTAATTTGTGAAGGCAAAGATAGTAAATTATTAATAAATAATACAATATGTGGTTAAAAATTGAATGTGTCTTTGTACACATTAGCGTCTTGGTGTTTTGGTGGCATTTGATTCTTATTGCCACTAAGGCACAAAGGCGCTAAGAAATCACAAAGAAAATTAATGATAATTAAATTCTTTCAGCAACCAGGTCTCCGACCTCTGTAGTTGAATATCCCATCTTACCGGCACCCATATCCTTTAATTTATTAGCCGTGACATACATTATAGCATTTTCAATAGCATTGGGCAGCCTTTTGTTCGCCAAGGTGTTCCAGCATCATGCCTCCGGAGGCGATAGCTGCCAGGGGATTAATTACATTCTTGCCGGTATATTTTGGCGCTGAGCCGCCAATTGGTTCAAACATTGA
The DNA here is from genome assembly GCA_963791065.1 of uncultured Bacteroidales bacterium. Lineage (GTDB taxonomy): Bacteria > Bacteroidota > Bacteroidia > Bacteroidales > VadinHA17 > LD21. The sequence goes on along the minus strand of CAWBQN010000023.1, from coordinate 63,698 downwards.
AACCCCATGAGGATTAATATTTCCTCCTGCAGCTATGCCCATGCCGCCCTGGGTTATAGCACCCAGATCGGTAATTATGTCTCCAAACATGTTTGTCGTGACAATTACGTCAAACCATTCGGGATTCTTAACCATCCACATGCAGGTAGCATCGACATGGTAGTATTCACGTTTGATATCAGGATAATCAGCTTTCCCCATTTCATGAAATGCTCTTTCCCAAAGATCAAATACATAAGTTAATACATTAGTTTTTCCGCAAAGAGCCAGAGTTTTTTTCTTATTTCTTTTCCTGGTGTATTCAAAAGCGTAACGTAAACAACGATCGACCTGCATACGCGAATAAACCATATTCTGAATTGCTACTTCATCCGGAGTGCCCTTCATTGTGACACCGCCTATACCCGTATAAACGTCACCCGTATTTTCCCTCACAACAACATAATCTATTTGCTCGGGCCCTTTATCCTTTAAGAGGCGTAGCTACACCGGGATAAAGCTTAATGGGACGAAGATTAATGTACTGATCGAGTTCAAACCGAAGTCTCAGCAGAATGCCTTTTTCCAGAATACCGGGTTTAACATCAGGATGACCGATTGCGCCCAGGAAAATTGAGTCAAATTTTTTTAACTGTTCAGTTGCAGAATCCGGCAGTACTTCACCAGTTCTCAGGTAGCGGTTTCCGCCAAAATCAAATTCTTCAAAGTTCAGCTTAAATCCAAATTTTGAAGCAGCTGCACCAAGTACTTTTTTACCTTCGCTGACAACTTCCGGACCGGTACCATCACCCGCGATAACAGCGATATTGTATGATTTACTCATAAGTTTATTTGTATTTGTTTTAATTATTTTTGGTCAGAAATAAGGAGAATTAATCTATAATTTTACTTCCATCAGCTTTTTCTCGGACAGTATTTTCAATTCAAGATTCTCAATTATATTAAGCATACGTTCAGTCGCCTTAATAGCCGATTCAGTCTGGTCAGCATCAAATCCCCTTGTTTTAAATTCCTTCCCGTTGAAGTCCCATGTGATGACCGTCTCCACAAAAGCATCAGTTTTACCTCCGGGAGGTATAGATACCTGATAATCTGTCAGTACCGGATACTGTTTACCCAGCTTATCATAAATTATCCTTAGTGCTTTCATAAAAGCATCATATTGTCCGTCACCTGATGACGTTTCCTGGTATACATTCCCGTCAATCTCTATCTGAACGCTCGCAAAAGGTTTTAAGCCATAGGAGAGAGAGAGGGAATAGTTTTTTATAAAGATCTTATAATTGATCTGTTCACTTCCGAGCACGTCGGCTATGATGAATGGCAAGTCCTCGGTAGTGACATTTTCCTTTTTATCACCAAGCTCGATTACTCTCTGAGTCACTCGGGTGAGGGATTCCGGATTCAGAAACAGACCGAATTCTTCAAGGTTTTTTCTTATGGTTGCTTTTCCTGATTGTTTCCCGAGTGCGTATTTCCTTTTCCTTCCGAACCGCTCTGGCAGCAAGCTGTTGTAATACAGGTTGTCTTTACTGTCTCCATCGGCGTGAACTCCGGAAGTTTGAGTAAAAACGTTCTCCCCGATCACTGGTTTATTAACTGGTATTCGTATTCCACTGAATGTCTCTACAATTTTACTTGCCTTGGTTATCTCGAATTCATTCACTCCTGTTTGTATTTTGATAAGGTCGCGCAGAACTCCGATTACACTGGAAAGCGGGGCATTACCTGCCCGTTCTCCCAGTCCGTTAATAGTGGTGTGTACACCTTTAATTCCGGCCTTTACGGCTGAAAATACATTTCCAACTGCCAGATCATAATCATTATGTGCATGAAAATCAAAATGAAGCGAGGGATAGCGGTCTATCATCTTTTTACAGAAATTGAAAGTCTGTTCCGGGTTCAGAATACCCAAAGTATCCGGCAGCATGAATCTCAGGACATTTTCATTTTTCAGGGAATCCATAAAATAATAGACATACTCTTCTGAATGGATCATTCCGTTTGACCAGTCTTCCAGATAGATATTTACTTCCATATCGCGGCATTCCGCCTTCCTTATTATTTCTTTAATCTCACTTATATGCTTTTCGGGCGTTTTTCTCAACTGTTTTTCAAGATGCCTGAGCGACCCCTTGCAAAGAAGATTAATAACCTTTCCTCCGGCATCATCGATCCATTTCAGGGAGATATCGCCATCAACAAATCCCAGTACCTCTATTTTCCTGTGGAGATTGTTATGCCGTGGCCCAGTCAGTTATTTGCCTGATAGCTTCGAATTCGCCCGAGGAAACGCGAGCTGATGCTACTTCGATCCTGTCGACATTCAGATCTTTCAGGAGAAGTTTGGCAATGTGGAGTTTTTCGAGAGGTGAATATGACACCCCCTGGGTTTGTTCCCCATCTCTGAGGGTAGTATCCATTATTTCAACTCTCATTTTACCAGGCTTTTGTTATTCTCATAACTGATTATTGAATTCTTGATGCTCAATAAATAATCAATGTCATCAAGTCCTTTAGCATACATTCCTTTTTATAAGGATTGATCCCGAATCTGACGGGATCTCCTGTAGGCAATATTGTAAATGTCTGATTTTCAAGATCAATTCTAACCCTGGTGCCGGGATCTTTCTAGGATCATGTTCTGAAGCTTTTTTAAAAGCTCATCAGATATTACTATCGGAAGAAGGCCGTTATTAAGAGCATTGTTCATAAATATGTCTGCAAAAAAACTCGAAACGACAGCCTTGAAACCATAGTCATAAATAGCCCAAACGGCATGTTCACGACTGGATCCGCTGCCAAAATTCTTGCCTGCAACAAGTACAGTTCCACTGAATTTTGGATTATTTAGAACGAACTCCCTGTTTAACTCACCGGTCTTGGAATATCTCCAGTCGCGGAAAAGATTATCCCCGAAACCCTGACTTGTCGTTGCACTTAGAAACCTTGCAGGGATGATCTGGTCAGTATCCACATTTTCCAATGGCAGAGGAACACACGTTGATTCGAGAATATCAAACTTTACTTTAGGCATATCTGATTATTTTTACTTTTTCTACTTATCTTATTAAATCCCGAGGGTCGGTTATTCTTCCTGTTATTGCTGCAGCAGCTGCGGTAAGCGGACTTGCCAGGAGAGTCCTTGCTCCCGGACCCTGTCTGCCTTCAAAGTTCCTGTTTGAAGTTGAAACAGCATATTTACCCTGCGGAATTTTATCTTCGTTCATTGCCAGACATGAAGAACAACCGGGCTGGCGTACCTCGAAACCTGCATTTACATAAATTTCCGTAAGGCCTTCAGCGGCCATTTGTGCTTCTACTTTTTTAGAACCCGGCACAATTAGAGCGGTTATATTAGCAGCTTTTTTTCTGCCTCTGATAATCTCGGCAAACGCTCTGAAATCCTCTATTCTTCCGTTTGTGCAACTTCCGATGAAAACATAATCCACCGGATGTCCGAGCAGTTTCATCCCGGGCTTAAATCCCATATAATCAAGTGATTTTATAAATGAAGCAGAGGCTTTATCACTCTTTATGTCAGATAATGGAATAGAATCGTCGATTGCCATTCCCATCCCCGGATTTGTGCCATAGGTGATCATCGGTTTTATCGAACCCGCATCGAATCTGAGGTCGCTGTCAAAGCATGCGTCAGATCACTGTACAACGTTTTCCATTCTTTTACAGATGATTTCAGATCGTCAATACCAGGGATTGAAGGCAGGTTTCTGAGATATTCAAAAGTAACTTCGTCGGGTGCTATTAACCCGCCCCGTGCACCCATTTCAATACTCATATTGCATATTGTCATTCTGGCTTCCATGCTCAGTTTCCTGATAGCTGATCCGCAATACTCCACGAAATATCCTGTTGCCCCGCTCGCCGAGATCTGAGAGATAATATACATGATCATATCTTTGGAAGTCACTCCTTTATGCAAGTCCCCATCGAGTGTAATCCTCATCTTTTTTGGTTTGGGCTGAAGGATGCACTGAGTTGCCAGTACCATTTCGACCTCACTTGTCCCGATACCGAATGCTATTGTTCCAAATGCCCCATGAGTTGAAGTATGGCTGTCGCCGCATACTATTGTCATCCCGGGAAGAGTATATCCAAGTTCAGGACCGATTACATGTACTATGCCATTTTTAGGATGGTTAATGCCAAATAGCTCTATTCCATATTTCCTGCAGTTCTCGCTTAGTTTTTCAACCTGGGTTCGCGACAATTCATCACGGATTGGGAGATGCTGGTCTTTTGTTGGTATGTTATGATCTGCAGTGGCAAGAGTCTTGTCGGGTCTGAAAACCGTAATACCTCTTTCCTTCAGGCCATTAAAGGCCTGCGGGCTGGTTACCTCGTGTATATAATGCCTGTCGATATAGAGAACATCCGGTCCGTCTTCAATGGATCGTACTACATGCTGTCCCAGATTTTGTCGAAAAGTGTTTTTGTTAATTCATTTATAGAATATTTATTTTATTCCTTGGATGAGAGTAGGTTGCAATCCTAATTAATTTTTGAAAGTGCATCGATAAAAGCTTCAACTGAAGCTGTTATGATATCGGTATTTGCAGAAAAACCATAATATATTTTTCCCTGGTGTTCAACCTGTATATGAACTTTGCCAAGGTCATCACTGCCTTTTGTAATAGCCTGAATCAGAAATTCTTCGAGATGAACGGTTTTGCTGATCAGTTGTTTGACAGCAGTAAATGCAGCATCGATGGGTCCGTTGCCCGATGCTGTCGAGAAGTGAACTTCACCATTGATCTTCACACCGACAGTAGCAACCGGGATCAATGATTTTCCGCACGAAACCTGAAGCAGATCAAGTTTCATCGATTTCTCTCCCTGGAAAACCACACCGGCAAGAATTCTGATATCTTCATCATTGATCTCCTTCTTTTTATCTGCAAGTACAAGGAAGCGGTGGTAGATATCATCAATCTCCTCTTTCCCGAATTTGAAGCCCAGTAATTCAAGACGGTGATTAAGTGCGGCCCTGCCACTGCGGGCAGTAAGGATTATAGATGATTCCCTTATCCCGACTTCGACAGGATCAATTATTTCATAATTCTCCCTGTTCTTAAGAACGCCATCCTGGTGAATGCCTGAGGAATGAGCAAATGCGTTTCTCCCGACTATTGCTTTATTCGCCTGGACAGGCATGCTCATAAGATTTGAAACGAGCCTGCTGGTAGCTGAAGATCAGTTTTGTATTGATATCGGTCTTAAGTTTGAGGTCATGATGGCTTTTAATTATCATTGCAATCTCTTCAAGAGATGTGTTTCCGGCTCTCTCTCCGATACCATTTATAGTAACCTCAACCTGTCGTGCCCCATTTATAATACCCATCATTGTATTTGCTGTAGCCATTCCCAGATCGTTATGGCAATGGGTTGAAATAGTTGCCTTATCAATATTCGGAACATTATCCATGAGGTATTTTATTTTCTGGCCATATTCTTCAGGCAGGCAATAACCGGTTGTATCAGGAATATTTACAACGGTAGCTCCGGCTTTAATTACGGCTTCAATAACTTTTGCCAGGTATTCATTCTCACTTCTTCCTGCATCTTCAGCATAAAACTCAACATCATCCACAAATTTTCTTGCATATTTTACTGCATCGGCATGCTCTCTCAGGATCTCCTCAGGTGTTGTCTTGATCTTATATTTAATATGGAAGGGAGAGGTACCGATACCGGTATGGATCCTTTTCCTTTTTGCATATTGAAGTGCCTCGGCAGCCACCTCAATATCTTTTTTTACAGCCCGTGTAAGAGCACATATCACCGGATTTGAAATAGCTTTTGATATTTCGACTACCGATTTGAAATCTCCGGGACTTGAAATTGGAAAGCCGGCCTCAATCACATCGACTCCGAGAGCTTCAAGAGCCTGGGCAACCTCAATCTTCTCAATTGTATTCAACTGGCAACCAGGCACCTGTTCTCCATCCCTGAGGGTAGTGTCGAAAATAATGACCTTATCGTCCATATTCATAAGTTATTAGTTAATGATTACTTTTTCACCGGTCTGAGTTTTCTCACTGCTGCACCTGCTCTCCACATTTCGGAATTTCCGAGCTCATTAAGTTCTGCATCAAGTACCTCTTTATAATTTGGTGCACCTGTCGATTTAAGAACCCTCACACATTCTTCACCTGATTTACCTTACTGTAAAGGTCAGTGAAAACGGGGAGTGTGGCTGCTTTGAATTTTGGACGCCAGTCAAGAGCCCCGCGTTGTGCAGTTGCGCTGCAGTTGGCATACATCCAGTCCATACCTTTTTCATCCACCAGTCGGATCAGACTCTGGGTAAGCTCTTCAACTGTCTCATTAAATGCTTCAGACGGAGTATGACCATTTTCACGAAGTACCTGGTACTGGGCATCCATTATTCCTGCAAGAGCACCCATCAGCACACCTCGTTCTCCGGTCAGATCACTGTATACTTCCTGTTCAAAAGTTGTCGGGAAGAGATAACCTGAACCTATTGCAATCCCCAATGCAATGGTACGTTCTTCTGCTTTTCCAGTATAATCCTGAAATACCGAAAAACTTGAGTTAATACCGGCGCCTGCGAGAAAATTTCGTCTCACACTTGTTCCTGATCCCTTTGGTGCAACAAGTATGACATCAACATAATCAGGAGGGATAACACCGGTATGTTCTTTATAAGTAATTGAAAATCCATGGGAGAAATAAAGGGCATCTCCTTTATTAAGACATGGTTTAAGTTTTGGCCAGAGTATTCGCTGAGCAGCATCTGATACCAGGTATTGGATTATTGTACCTTTTTTTGCAGCTTCTTCAACCGGAAACAATGTTTTTCCGGGAACAAATCCATCTGCAACAGCTTTATCCCAGTCAGCTTTAAACTCAGGAGCCTGTCCGATAATTACATTAATGCCATTATCCTTCATGTTCATTGCCTGTGCAGGTCCCTGAACACCATAACCGATAACTGCCACGACTTCATTTTTAAGTACTTCACGGGCTTTTGAAAGTGAAAACTCTTCTCTTGTTACTACATTTTCGACGACTCCGCCAAAATCAATTTTTGCCATGATCTTAAATATTAATTATGTGATTATAATGGTTTTCAATTTAGTGCCGTTCTGTTTTGTAACGGTTTGCTTCATCCATCTCTTTAAGATATGAATTAAGCTCTTTGACCTGTTTGGTTATTGCTACCCTGCCTGATCTTACGAACTGCAGCACTCCATATGGCTCAAGCTGAGTAAGCAATTCAGTTATTTCGCTTTTATGACCTGTTTTCTCAATGACAATATATTCCGGAGAAACTTCAAGTATGCGGGCATGATGGGCCCGTACAACATGATCAATGATATTACCTGACATCAGGCCTTTGGTAGTGACTTTGAAGAGAGCGATCTCCTGGTAGATGATCTGATCTGATGTGTGCACAAAAACTTTCATCACATCACAAGTTTTTCCATCTGTCTTGCAACTTTCTGATCATTTCATTTGTTGTCTTTACAACAATTGTAAGAAGCTGTACTCCTTTCACTGCCGATTCCGAAGCAGTGATGCTGTCGATATTGATCTGCCTGCGGGTTAATATTATTGTTATCTGTCCAAGGATACCTATATGGTCCTCGGTGAATAGCGATATTGTAAATTCCTGTTTCATAATATTATTTTTTTCTTTATCTCTGTGGTTCTCTGTGTCTTCTCTGTGGTTCTCTGTGTAACAATTTAAGAACTTACACAGAGGGGCACAGAGGCATCACAGAGTTACACAGAGTATATATTAATAAGTTAATCTTACTTCCGAAACTGAAGATCCCGGTTCTACCATCGGGAAGACATTTCCTTCCTTCTCAATTGCGATTTCAAGGATGTATGGACCTTTTGCTGCAAGCATCTCTTCAAGTGCATTCTTCAGATCTTCTCTTTTAGTTACATTCTTCCCCGGTATATTATAGGCTTTGGCTATCATTACGAAATCAGGATTTACCATTTCAGTTGAAGCATACCTCTTCTCGAAGAACATATCCTGCCATTGCCGTACCATGCCGAGGTAATTATTATTAAGCACTATTATTTTTACCGGAACATTATACTGCATTATTGTTCCCAGTTCCTGTATTGTCATCTGGAAACCTCCGTCACCGACGAAGGTAACGATCTCTTTATCAGGCCTGCCAATTTTTGCTCCCATCCCCGCGGGAAGACCGAATCCCATTGTTCCCATTCCACCTGAAGTGACCAGGCTGTTTGGATGTCGGAATTTATAATAGCGGGCAGCATACATCTGATTCTGGCCTACATCGGTCACAATTATTGCTTCTCCTTTTGTCAGCTCTGATACCCGGCTCACTACCTCACCCATTCTTATGTCACCTTTTACAGGTTTGGTTTCGTTTTTGATCACTTTTTCATATTCAGTCTTATCACAGATCCTGAATTCCCTGATCCATTTTTCGAAGGAATTCTCTTTGACCAGAGGGATAAGATATTTAAGAACCTCTTTTGCATCATTGTTTATCTCGACATCTACCATTACATTTTTATTTATCTCAGCCTCATCGATCTCAATGTGAATTATAGTTGCCTTTTTTGCATATTTTTTAAGATTTCCTGTAACTCGGTCATCGAAGCGCATGCCGATGGCAATGATCAGATCAGCCTCATTGGTCAGAAGATTGGGTCCGTAGTTGCCATGCATTCCAAGCATCCCTGTAAACAAACGATGATCCGAAGGGAAGCAGGAGAGACCGAGCAGTGTCAGGGCAACAGGTATTCCTGTTTTTTCTGCAAACGCTTTCAGTTCATCCTCCGCACCCGAAATGAGCACGCCGTGACCGGCAAGAATTAATGGTCTTTCAGCATGGTTTATCATTATTGCGGCTGATTCTATTGCCTTGGTATGCAATGGAATGTGAGGATTATAACTTCTTAAATAATCACATTTTTTATATTTGAAATCAAGTTTTTCAAGCTGGGCATCCTTTGTAATATCAATCAGAACAGGACCCGGACGACCGGATTTTGCAATATAAAAAGCTTTTGCAATAACGTCAGGTATATCCTGTGGTTTTTTTACCTGGCAATTCCATTTAGTGACCGGCATCGAAACACCAATAATATCAGTTTCCTGAAAAGCATCAGTTCCGATAAGTCCTGATACCACCTGGGCAGTAATAAAAACCACAGGAACCGAATCGAGAAATGCATTTGCAATTCCTGTTACGAGATTGGTAGCACCTGGACCTGAGGTGGCAAAACAAATACCCGGCCTGCCTGTAACCATCGAGTACGCCTGTGCAGCATGTGCCGCTCCCTGTTCATGACGTGTCAGAATGTGCCGAAGCTTGTCCTCATAATCCATAAGTTTGTCATATACAGGCATTATTGCTCCGCCGGGATAGCCAAAGATTGTGTCTACACCTTCTTCTATCAGGCATTGCAGAATCGCTTCAGCACCTGTCATATTTGCCTGTCCGTTTACTTCAACAGCTGGTTGTTCTGTTTCCTTTTCAGTCTTCATATACATTTTAGTCTAATTGTATTCTTTTTTTTCTTTCTGCCTTTATCTCTGTGCTCTTTGCCCTTTGCCCTGTGCCCTGTGCCCTGCGCCTATATCAGTCTTACCGCTCCCAGATCCGCTGAACTCACATGAGCCGCATATGCTTTCAAAGCTGAAGATATTACGCGATTACGATTTACTGGCTGATAAGCTTTTTCGCCTCTTGATTCTTCTTCTTTTTTTCTGTTTTTAAGCTCTTCGTCTGATAAAAGGACATTTATTTTTCTTCTGCTGATATCTATTTCAATCCGGTCCCCGGTTCTTACCAATGCGAGTTCACCGCCTGATGCGGCTTCAGGGGATACATGACCTATAGATAAACCTGAGGTACCACCTGAAAACCTGCCATCGGTAATAAGTGCACATTTCTTATCCAGCCCTCTGGATTTCAGATAAGATGTGGGGTATAGCATCTCCTGCATACCCGGACCACCTTTCGGACCTTCATATCTGATAATAACTACATCGCCTTCTTTTACAGAACCTTTCAGTATCCCTTCAGCAGCATCATCCTGGGATTCAAAAATTATTGCTTTGCCGGTAAAAGTAAACAGGGAAGGATCGATACCCGCTGTTTTAACAATGCATCCCTTACTTGCAATATTTCCAAAGAGAACTGCCAGACCGCCATCCTTATTATAAGGATATTTTACTGACCTGATGCATCCTTTTTCCCTGTCAGTGTCCAGCTCCGGATAGACAGTGTTATGTGAACCCATCTTCAGGTTTTTTTCCATTGATGGGGCACTTTTAAAAATGGTGAATGCTTCAGGCTGTGCTTTTGTTCCAAGAATATCCCAGTCTGCCATCGCTGCATGAAGACTCGGATAATCCACCCGTATTGCAGACGAATCAATCAGATGTCCGCGTTCGAGTTCTCCCATTATTCCCAGGATACCTCCTGCCCGGTTTACATCCTGAATATGATATTGTGAACTTGGAGCTACCTTGCAGATATTGGGTATTTTACGTGAAAGTTCATCAATATCGCGCATGGTAAAATCGACGCCGGCTTCCTGTGCAATTGCCAGAAGATGAAGCACAGTATTTGTAGATCCTCCCATAGCAATATCGAGTGACATCGAATTCATGAAGGCTTCCTTTGAAGCAATTGAACGGGGAAGCACCGATTCATCGCCATCATCATAATATCTCAATGCAAGATCGACGATTAAATCTGCAGCTTTCTCAAATAGCGCAATCCTGTTTTGGTGTGTGGCTACAATAGTTCCGTTACCCGGCAGTGAAAGTCCCAATGCCTCTGTAAGACAATTCATTGAGTTGGCAGTAAACATTCCTGAACACGAACCGCATGTCGGACATGCCGACTTTTCGATTTCGTACAGATCGCTGTCGCTTATTGAATTATCGGCACCGGCAACCATAGCATCTACAAGATCGAGATACTTGTTATTAAGACGCCCGGCTTCCATGGGCCCGCCAGATACAAACACAGCAGGAATGTTGATCCTCATAGCAGCCATCAGCATTCCGGGTGTGATCTTATCGCAATTGCTTATGCAGATCATGGCATCTGCCAGGTGTGCATTACAAACATATTCAACACTGTCTGCAATTAATTCTCTTGAGGGAAGAGAATATAGCATTCCTTCATGGCCCATTGCTATACCATCATCAATTGCAATTGTGTTAAATTCAGCCGCAAAGAGACCTCTCTTTTCTATCCGTTTTTTGACAACCTGACCAATCTCATGAAGGTGAACATGACCCGGAACAAACTGAGAAAATGAGTTTACAACCGCGATTACAGGTTTACCCATTTGTTCTTCCTTCATCCCGTTGGCACGCCACAGGCTTCTTGCCCCAACCATATTTCTTCCTGTAGTTGTTTTTGAACTTCTTAACTGTTTTTTCATTTTTAAAAATCATAATAAAAAAAAAGCTTCCCGGTCTCCCGGAAAGCTTCTGTATGTCTATAGTAACACATATTGGTCCCGGGTCATGTGCGCTGGGCAAGAATGAGGATAAGGACGATAATATGGATTAAAGATATTCTCACTGTTTAATTATAGATTGATGGACAAATGTACCCATATTTTTAATATATCAAAGGAAATGTGCAATTTTTCTTCATTTTTTTTGTACCGTTAATCCTTCAGGATGTGAATAATGCTTTGAATCTAAGTGAAATTCAGAGAAATTTAAGTGTAATTGAGTTAGCCCTTAGTGTACCTTTATGCAATTAGAATTACCAGTTATCACCGGGAGATCCCTTGGACCCTTGTGCACGAATTTTCAGTTTCCTTTTTTCAATCATCTAAAAATTTATTACCTTAGACTTGCTAAATCTATTGTCATTACACTCTGAAAATGAAAATTATCACTCTTCTGCTCTCAACTTTCTTATTGTTTTCTGTTTCATCCGGCCAGAATAAGCCAGATAACCAAAAAAGCCGCAGGATTGAAAAGATTATTAATTCCGAATGGACATTCAATTATTTTCCTAATTCGGGTGATAGCAAAGGTTATGAAGCTCCGGAGTTTGACGATAGCAAATGGATTGCCATTAGCATTCCGCATACCTGGAGCACTTACGAAACCACAGGGGAGCTTCATCCGTTTATCAGGAATGCTTCAGAAGCGGATAATCCTTACTGGTGGCTTGGATGGGGCTGGTATCGCAAGCATTTCCTGGTGAGCAAAGAATTTTCCGACAGGAAGGTCTTTATTGAGTTTGAAGGAGTTCAGAAGTACTGCAAAATATGGCTCAACGGAAAGTATCTCGGTGATCATAAAGGCGGATATGGCTCTTTCGATTTTGATATAACCTCTTTTATTAAGCAGGGTGAAGATAATGTTCTTGCAGTAGCAGTCAATAACCGTCAAAACGATGAGTTCAAAATTCCGCCCATGTCTCCCGTCGATTTTGAAGTTTACGGAGGGGTTTACCGTGATGTGAAAATTGTACTTACCGATAGGCTTTACATTCCTATGCAGGGGTCAGCGATTCATGAAGGGGGGACTTTCGTCACGACACCCCGGATTTCGGAAACTGAAGGCGTGGTTAGAGTACGGACCTGGGTAAAAAATGACAATACTCAGAAGAAGAGCTGCTCATTGCAAACTTCCATTGCTGATTCCACAGGTAAAATCGTACAGATAATAAAGTCGGAAGCCGTAATAGGTCCGGGGGAACTCTACTTGTTCGATCAGACCGGTAAACCTGTAAGAAAACCACATCTCTGGTCGCCTGATGATCCTTATCTTTACAAAGTTTATAGCCAGGTGACAGATGGCAAAACAATTGCAGATCAATATACAAGCCCTCTTGGTTTTCGCCGGATCAGATGGGACAACAAAGAAAAATTTCTTTATTTGAACGGTAAAAAACTGGAGATCCACGGAGGAACCCGGTACCAGGAATATCCCTGGCTGGGCGATGCAATCCCAAAATGGATTACAGTCATGGATCTTAAAGATATGGCTGAAAACCTGAACTATAACTTCCTGAAAACAGGCAATTATCCTAATGAGAAGCTTGCATATGACCTGGCCGACAGATTGGGTATGATAATAGAGGAAGAAGTGCCAAATATTAAAAACCAGGAATTCTCTGCTGAAGTTCAGGAACAACAGGTGAAGGAAATGATACGTCGCGACAGGAACCATCCGAGCATTGTTTTTTGGAGCATGGGCAGTGAGACAAACCATCCGGTTGATTCAAAAATTGCGGCTATTGAAGATACAACCAGGATTTTGACTTCGAATCTCATTACAAAGAGCCTGGCTGAAACTTCTGTTAAACTTCCCGGGAAGAACCTCCTTGATGGAAATCTTAATGGCGGATTATATGAAGATCATGGCGCTGACATAGAGTATCAGAATATACCCCTGAAGCATATTGATCCGTCAGGGTTAGTGGATATTTACAGGATTCCAAAAAGTGTTTATTATTTCTGGAAAGCTGCATACGATAAAAAGCCGATGGTCTTTATTCAGCCTGTTTACTGGCGGTCTCAATTCCTGGGAAAAAAGGAAGATATAACTGTAAATTCAAACTGTGAACAAGTTGAATTGCTGATCAATGGTGTCAGTAAAGGGACCCTTTCCCCTGACCAATCAGGTTGCCAATGTGTTACTTTTAAAGACATAGTGATAGCGAAAGGAACGATAAGCGCTATAGCGACTAAAAGCGGAATCAAGGTTAAAACAGAAACCGTTATGGCAGGTGAGCCTGCAAAAATCATTCTCAAAGGGTCATCGATGAGGATTATCGCAGATCGTGGTTCTGTTGCAATTGTGACCGCAGATATCACTGATTCCCAGGGTAATCATGTTTATGGTGCCGATAACCCTGTAAAGTGGGTAGTATCCGGACCTGCTGTACTTGTTGGCCCTTCAGCTTATGAATCAGATACTTACAAGGTTCAGGAGATGGAAGGAGTATTCTATATGGATATGCCGGTATCAAATGTCGTCAGATCAACCGGAAAGCCAGGTAAGATACATATCTCCGTATCAGCAAGTGGTCTGGCAACAGGAACTTTGGACATCGAGGCTTATGCGACTGAACCCGATAATTCGATTATTAGTGAACTCAAATTAAAAGATGAAGGAAGGAAACCTGTTTCAAGGGTATCGCTAAAAGTTAGCAGAATAGAAGATGTCCCACGCGAAATAAAATTGACTTCGGATGATATAAACCCTGGTTCTTCAAACAAATCCGGCTATTCAAAGATGATCAGGGAATATATATATAAGCATAACTCTTCACTCGATACATCAACAATCGAATTCAGAGCCTTAACGGATCTGTTTGCCTCCCAGCTTTTTTCTAATGGTCATATTGCTGCAGTTGATTATAATTTCAGCGTTGATCATTACAATAATTGCAAGCTTATTTCAGCCTATATAAATGCTACCAAACTGCCAGTTCTTTTCAAAGACGGTTTGAAGAGATACTACTCCGATATTATCATCAGGCGGGGAGTTGAAAAAAATGCAGGAGATGAGATGAACTGGCTGAACTGGATCCCGTCGGGAGGTACTGTAGTAATTGTTCAGGATGATAAGCCTGCCCAATACCCGAAAGGCACTATTCTTACTAAAAGTACGGGACTTACAGAAATCATCAGTGCAGTTTATCCGCAGTTTGTGAATTTTTCCCGGGAAGCAAAGGAGAGGGCACTTGGATTTATAAGTAAGGCAAATCCATATGTTCATGTCAACACTACTGGCGACCGGGTGACTGAAGGAGCAGATGGTAAGCCTACAACTATCTCATATACAGCGGAAAGAGGGCAGCCAATCCTGATCCCTCTGCTGAAATTTATTTCTGAATAATAATCCTTTTCTAAATCTGTTTAAAATGAAAAAAAGAAGCTCTATTTCGATTATTAAGATTATGGTGGTCTCTGCCTTTATCTGCACCACATTCTATACCTGCAAAACCACTCCTCAGAAAAACATTGGACTGCAGTTATATTCCATTCGTGACTCTATTCTTAAGAATGTGCCCTCAGCTATTGCTAAAGTAGGTAAAATGGGCTATAAATTTGTCGAAGCTGCCGGCTACGAAAGCGGCAAGCTTTACGGTATGGAACCAGCTGCCTTTAAAGCTCTTTGTCAGGCTAATGGAATGTCAGTCCTGAGTTCTCATGTGTCTCAGGAATTACCCGATTCTGCTAATATGGCAAGTAATCTGGCCTGGTGGGATTCCTGCATTGATGCTCATGTTGCTGCAGGTGCAAAATTTCTTGTTCAGCCGGTTATGGGTGACGGTGCATTTCGCAGTCTCGATACACTTAAACGATATTGTGATTATTTTAATATGATAGGAGAGAAATGTGCAGCTAAAGGCATAATGTTTGGTTATCATAACCATGATAAAGAATTCTCTACCAAGCTGGATGGGCAGACGATTTACGACTTCATGCTGAAAAATACCGATCCTAAAAAAGTAATGTTTGAGATGGATCTTTACTGGACTGTTGTGGGAAAAGCAAATCCTGTGGATTATTTTAATAAATATCCCGGACGTTTTGAACTCTGGCATATCATGGATAAGACAGAAATCGGTGCTCCTGGTGTGGTGGATTTTCCGTCAGTCTGGGCAGCAGCTGCAATATCAGGGATGCAATACGGGATTGTCGAGGTTGAAGAATATAATTTTGATGAGTTTACCAGTTGCCAGAAAAGTATTGAATTCCTCAATTCTGCACCATTTGTTGTTATGCCTAAATAGCTAAATCATAAAATTATTCCGTTTTTAAATTCATTTGGAAAGAGCTTTCAATATTATTGATGCTCTTTCTTTTTTTGACTACATTTAGCGTCAATCAACTTTTTAAATCTGATGAAGACCCGTACTATTTTTTTCATTTCAGCATTGTTGTTATTTACACGATGCCAATCCGATTATTTTACAGCTAAAGATTATCAGTCAGTGCTGAAAATCGATTCTCATGTTCACATTAACAGCGACAGGGGATACTTTGAAGATCAGGCAATTAAGGATAATTTTTTGCTTATTACACTGAATGTCGACCATTCAGACTCCGTTGCAGTTCAAAAGCAGCTAGCCTGGGCTCTTGCTTCTGTAAAAAAGTATCCTGCGAGAGTCTTCTATGCAGCAACATTTTACTTTGATACGGTGGGATGGGGAACCGACAAATGGAGTACTAAAGCCATTGCTGATTTGAATAACAATATCGCAGGCGGTGCAGTTTCTGTAAAACTCTGGAAAAATATAGGAATGACTGAAAGGGACAGGAATGGCAGGTTCATTATGGTTGATGATGCTGCTCTTAAGCCTGTAATTGATTTTATTGAAAGCAGGAATCTGCCAGTTACCGGTCATCTTGGTGAGCCCAGAAATTGCTGGCTGCCGTTAAATGAAATGACAGTCACAAGCGACAGCAGCTATTTTGCTGAGAATCCTCAATATCATATGTTCCTGCATCCTGAATATCCCTCATATGAAGCGCAGATAAATGCCCGTGATCACCTTCTTGAACTGCATCCCAACCTTAAATTTGTGGGTTGTCACCTTGGCAGCCTGGAATGGAATGTGGACGAGCTTGCAAAACGGCTTGATAAATTTCCAAATATGGCTGTTGACATGGCAGCCAGGATATGCCACCTTCAATATCAGTCTGCCCGGGACCGCAACAAAGTACGGGATTTTTGCATAAAATATCAGGACAGGCTTTTGTATGGCACTGATCTGTCGGACGATGGAAACGGCGATCGTGAAAAAGTTTCAAAAGTGATAAATGAAACCTGGCTTGACGACTGGAAATATTTCACATCAAATGACAAAATGACCTCAGACAAATTCAAAGGAACATTTGAAGGACTTCAGCTGCCGAAAGAGGTTATCAGAAAGATCTATAGCGAAAATGCAATCAGATGGTATAAACTGAATGTAAAATGAAGAGAATAGTAGTTGCGGGAGCCGGCGGGTTTATTGGCGGTCACCTGGTGAAAGAACTTATTGAGAAGGGACAGCATGTAAGAGCAGTCGATCTGAAACCGCTTAATGAATGGTATCAGTTAACGCCCGGGGCCGAAAATCTCGTACTCGATCTTCGGTTACGGGATAATTGCTATACTGCAGTCAACGGTTATAATGAAGTATTCAACCTTGCTGCTGATATGGGCGGTATGGGCTTTATTGAAAATAATAAGGCAGCATGCATGATAAGTGTTCTGATAAACACTCATCTTCTTCTCGCTTCAAAGGATTGTGGCATCGACAGGTTTTTCTACGCTTCTTCTGCCTGTGTTTATAATGGTGAAAAACAGACCGATCCCGATAATCCGGGATTAAAGGAGTCAGATGCATATCCTGCCCTTGCTGAAGACGGCTATGGTTGGGAAAAACTATTCAGTGAAAGAATGTGCCGTCATTTTTCCGAAGATTTCGGACTGATAACAAGAGTAGCACGGTTCCATAATGTTTACGGTCCATACGGTACTTTTGACGGTGGAAGGGAAAAAGCTCCTGCTGCAATAAGCCGCAAAGTGATTGAGGCAGGTATTACCGGGAAAAAAGAGATCGTTATCTGGGGTGATGGTCTCCAGACAAGGAGTTTTATGTATATTGAAGATTGCATCAAGGGGATACAGGAAATTATGTACAGTAATATAGAAGAGCCGATAAACCTGGGAAGCAGTGAAATGGTTTCTATAAACCAGCTTGTTGATATTGTTGAAGATATAGCAGGCTATAAACTGAATAGAATCTATGATCTTAAAGCTCCGAAAGGTGTAAGGGGACGTAATTCGGAAAACACTCTTATAAAGAAATATCTTGGATGGGAACCATCCATCCCGCTCAGAAAAGGAATGAAACATACATACGACTGGATAAGCGAACAGGTTGTCAGTGAGAGCAGAAGTAAAAAGAGCATAAATAAATTCAATAAATAAGTCCCGGGTATTGATGAGAAACAAAAGAGTGCTGGTAAGCGCACGGTCCAGTTCAGAGACAAAGAGGAACTTGAAATTTCCATACAGGTTGTGTCTCGCGGGGGGATGGATTGACCAGCCCTGGGTTTCACAAATACATCCAGGATCGGTGGTAGTTGCACAGATATGGCCAACCGTAGAGTTCAATGACCGTTCGGGACTGGCAACAAGCTCAAGGAAAATAGGGATCAGGATTTGGGGTGACAAATACCCAGAAGGTGACTATCAGCAAAATGCAAAGTTGCTGTTCGGAGCCGAAAATCCTCCGGGGAAAACCTACATCTCAGGTTCACAGGATCATATCGGATTACTGTACCCGGGTGTGAACCGGCTGTTTTACAATGGCGGATACTGGCCAGAGAGGATTGATTCTTCCACCAAAAAAGTGACCTGTGACTGGCTATCCGATGTACTTCACCTGGTTCCGCTCGAGCCCCGTCCCGATGGCTATGATCCATTAAAAGAAATGCACCTGGATAAAGGTTTTATCCGGGAACTCGGAGAGGCAGGAGACATGTGCTGGGAAGCGATCATTGACAGGGATATCTTTAAACTTGGGAAAGCTTTGACCAATACCCTTCTCTCATGGAAAAAAATATTACCGCTCACAGTTCCTGATTGGGTGATGAATGAAATGGAAAAAAGCTATTTCCCGAAATACTCCGGAGCAATTACTTCAGGAAGTGGAGGGGGCTATGTTATTGTTGCTTCAGAAAAGGAAGTGGAAGGAGCGATTAAGATTAAGGTGAGGTATTAGCGATCGGGACCTCGTGTTCATTGTGTTAAAAAAATGATTAAATCTAATTTGATATTTTAAAATTACTTTTAACGAATTAGGCCATGAAACTATCCCTCTTAAAGCGAATCGGACTGACAATCTTCTCAGCCCTTATCATATCAGGTCTTATGTTTGCCCAGCAACAGAAACCTCCTGTAACTGAAGGTCCCTACAAGCCTACTGATGAGTCACTTAAACAGTATCAATATCCTGAATGGTTCCGCGATGCAAAGTTCGGAATCTGGGCGCACTGGGGACCACAGGCAGTGCCACGGCAGGGCGATTGGTATGCCAGGAGGATGTACGAGGAAAATGATCCTGCCTACAAATTTCATATAGAACATTATGGCCATCCTTCGGTGTTTGGTTACAAGGATATAATACCGCTCTGGAAAGCCCAGAGGTGGGACCCTGATAAGCTCATGGAGCTTTATAAAAAGACGGGGGCAAAATACTTTGTCAGTATGGGCACCCATCATGATAATTTTTTTCTCTGGAATTCGAAGCTGAACAGATGGAATGCTGCTAATATGGGGCCCGAAAAGGATGTTGTAGGAATCTGGCAACAGGCTGCAAAAAAACAAGGGTTGAAATTCGGAGTTTCAGAGCACCTGGGAGCAAGTTTTACATGGTTTCAGGTTGCTCATGGTTCTGATAAGGAAGGTATTAAGGCAGGCATTCCTTATGATGGTGTCAATCTCGATTACCAGGATTTGTATCATGCACGTTACCTGCCCCGGGTGATAATGACTGGCTGACTAATAACCCTGCATTTCAGCTTGAATGGTACAGAAGCATTAAGGAGCTTGATAGATAATTACCATCCCGATCTGCTTTATTCTGACAGCAAGATGCCTTTTGAAAATGTAGGTCGCACTCTTATCTCTCATTTTTACAATCAGGATATCGCCAGAATATGGAGGAACACTCCAGGCGGTCTATACCTGTAAGCAGCCATCAGATGGAATGTGGGTTGAGGACCTTGAGAGAGGCGTAAAAGATACTGTGAGCCAGTTCCCATGGCAAACCGATACCTCAATCGGTGACTGGTATTATCGCACCGGGCAGAAATATAAAACTTCAACTGAAGTTATTCAGATGCTTGTGGATATTGTAAGTAAAAATGGCAATTTGCTGCTCAATGTTGTACAGACTCCTGAAGGAGACCTTGAACCCGATATGCTGAAAATACTTGATGAGATTGGTACCTGGATTGCTGCAAACGGAGAAGGAATTTATGGATCACGTCCCTGGAAGATCTATGGCGAGAAACCATCGGATAAAGCGGTAAAAAAGCTGGGCAGGTTCGACGAGAACTATGGATACAGTTCCAAAGACATTCGTTTTACTACCCGAGACAATACATTATATGCATATTGTCTGGGTAAACCTGAAGAAGATATTATGATCAGATCTCTTGGAAAATCATCGAAACCAGACGTAAAAACTATAGCCTCAGTTGCAATGGTTGGCAGCAAAGAAAAAATCAGCTGGAAACAAACTGCAGAAGGTCTGGTGATTAAGAAGCCTGCGAATCTGCCTTCGTGGCAGGTAACTGGGTTTAAAATTGAGTTCGTAAAATAATTTTTTCCCTGAGCCCTGTGCCCTGGCCCTGGTGCCCTTTGCAATCAGCCTCCTCCTTTCAGCCGCTTGATCTCATTGAAATGATCCATTGTAAGTTTTTCCCTGGCTTCCCGGGAGGTCTTGCGATATGTCTCAAACTCATTTTTAAGCTCCAGAAATTCTTTCTTGGTATTAAACATTGCGGATAGATTCCTCTTAAAGGCAAGAAATCCTAATACCAGGGCAGCTACTAATCCGGCCAGTACGGTCCACATGGCTTTGTTATAAGCTGATTTGTTCAATTCCAGGCCGAGCACGCTGATACTGTTTTTTGTCTTGGTCATCTCATCAAGCCTGGTTTTTGTCGATCCAAGATTTGCCTTCAGGGTATCTATCGTCGTATTCAGGACCTTTGCCGTATTGTTTAATCCTGCAATTTTTGTGTTCATGCAGATAAAGTATCTGAAATATTCACTTTTAGCTTTTGAAACATATCCTCCCTTATTGCCCTGTAGTTATCATAGATCCGTGTGTGTTCATCGAGATAATTCATTTGCTCTTTCAGGGAATTGATAAGCAGTGCGTCTGGCATGGTTACCTGGCCCGATACTCTAATGGCTGCAATTATAGTTACAGCCAAAATCCAAAAACATCTGATTTGAAACTGTTTCATGATATTCAGTTGAATAGGTTAATTAGCATTGACTCGTATTTAACAAACGTATATAACATGTTAAAATTATATGCTAAAAAAAAGTAAATTTATAATCTTAAATAATGACAACAAAAATCATTTACATAATTCGATAAGATATACAAAATTAAATCTTTACAAACACAGGAAAAGATGAGAAGCAATAATAATAACAGGCGCAATTTTATAAAGAAAGCGGCTCTCGGCGGATTAATGGTTGTAAGTATTCCTGAAATTCTTTCGGCTTCGATTCCGCTGTCTGCAGGGAAGAAGAATTCACTGAGTAAGGAAAATATTATTCTTTTCCAGGGTGATTCAATAACTGATTCGGGCAGAGACAGAGAAGATGATACATTCAATAATGCAAGTGTCCTTGGTTCAGGCTATCCGATGCTGGCTGGTGCCGCGCTTCTGGAAAAACATGCATCACTTAATCTGAAAGTGATTAATAAAGGAATATCGGGGAATAAAGTTTACCAGCTTGCTGAGAGGTGGGACGCAGATTGTCTCAACCTGAAACCGGATATATTAAGCATACTGATCGGTGTAAATGATATCTGGCATAAACTTAACGGTCAGTATAATGGAACTGTTGAAATATACAGGCATGATTATATTGCTCTTCTTGAGAGGACAAAGAAGGCTCTGCCAAACGTGAAACTAATTATATGTGAGCCTTTTGCTGTGCCAGGAGTAAAAGCAGTCGACGAAAAGTGGTATCCTGAATTTTATGGTTACCAAAAAGCTGCACGAGATATTGCTGATCAGTTCGGTGCGATATTCATTCCATATCAGAGGATCTTTGACGAGGCTCAAAAACATGCTCCGGGTGCCTACTGGACAAGGGATGGTGTTCATCCTTCCCTCGCCGGAGCACAACTGATGGCTCAGGCCTGGCTTACAACTGTAAAATAAAATCATGCCTGAAGTTTTTATCTTCGTTTCTAATTGTGCAAAAAACATTGAAAATGTAAACTTTTTTCGTGTATACCTCTGAAATTGCACCTCAGTTGTTCAAATAAAGGTCTTCAAAAACTTTCCGGTGATTTAACAACTCTTAACAGTGGTTTCATTTAACTTTGTATGAAATTAATATTTTGCCACGGTATTAATCATATCCATAATTATAACATTAAAATCACTTATATGAAAAGAATTCTTATCTCCTTATTATTGGGTCTTGCAATTTTTGTTTCAGGAAATTCGCAGAACCCGGCTGGTCCGAAACTGGGCAGGGACCCCGTCAAAAAGGTGGTTGCAGCCATGACACTGGAAGAGAAAGCTGCACTTGTTGTCGGTACCGGCATGCGTATGCCTGGCGGCCCACCGCCTTCTTCAAATGCCAAACCCGGCGAAAATCCTTCTCCGGGTACCGCCATTGGCCAGACGAAAAGTCTTGTTGACGGGGCAGCAGGCACATCTTTTGCACTTCCTCGCCTCGGAATTACACCAATGGTTTTAACTGACGGTCCTGCAGGTGTAAGAATAAGTCCTACCAGGGAAAATGATAATAATACTTATTACTGCACGGCATTTCCTGTCGGGACGCTTCTGGCATCCACATGGGACGTTGAACTGGTAAATAAGGTAGGAGAAGCCATAGGTAATGAGGTTCTTGAATATGGCGCTGATATCCTATTGGGCCCTGGGATGAATATTCATCGTAATCCATTGTGTGGCAGGAATTTCGAATATTATTCTGAAGATCCTTATGTTACGGGAAAGATTGCAGCGGCGATGGTTAAGGGTGTTGAATCACAAGGCGTGGGTGTATCGATAAAACATTTTGCTGCCAATAATGCTGAGACTGACAGAAACGCTCTTAATACCATCGTAAGTGAACGAGCATTGCGTGAAATTTACCTTGAAGGATTCAGGATTGCTGTCCAGGATGCCAACCCATGGACAGTTATGTCATCATATAACCTGATCAACGGTACCTATGCATCACAAAGCCCTGATCTTCTCACAAATATATTAAGAAAGGACTGGGGTTTCAAAGGCTTTGTCATGACCGACTGGTTCGGCGGGAAAGATCCGGTCGCTCAGATGATTGCTGGGAACGACATGTTAATGCCGGGAACGCCTGACCAGATTAAAAAGATAATAGCTGCAGTAAAAGAAGGCAAGCTCGATATAAAGATCCTCGACAGGAATGTTGAGAATATTCTGAATATTATATTGATGAGTCCGCATTTTAAAGGATATAAATATTCAAATAAGCCTGATCTGAAGGCACATGCTGAGGTCACGCGCCGGGCAGCATCTGAAGGCATGGTATTGCTTAAAAATGATAACGGGGCACTGCCTTTTGGTCCGAACATCAAAAACATTGCGGCATTCGGAAACACATCATATGATATAATAGTAGGAGGAACAGGCAGCGGACTTGTGAATAAGGCTTACAGTGTCTCGCTTTCAGAAGGCTTGAAGAATGATGGACTGAATCAGAATGAGAAGCTTGAGAATCTTTATACAAACTATCTGAATCTTACCAGGGAAGGCAGGCCGCCGGTCAGAGGAATGATGGCCCTGATGGGATCAAGACCGGTAGAAGAGTTGACCCTTAACAAAGATATTATTAACGGGATGGCCAATGTATGTGATGCAGCTGTGGTGACTATTGGAAGAAATTCAGGTGAAGGTTCTGACAGATTAAATGTCAAAGGTGATTTTCAGCTTAGCGACTATGAACAGGAGCTTATAAAAAATGTGACAACAGCCTTTAAGGCAAAAAACAAGAAGGTAATTGTTATCCTTAATGTTGGAGGGGTTATTGAAACAGCCAGCTGGAGAGATCTTCCTGATGCAATACTTCTTGCGTGGCAGGGCGGACAGGAGACGGGAAATTCAATTGCAGATATCCTGACCGGGAAAGTAAATCCTTCGGGTAAATTGGCATCAACCTTCCCCGTAAAATACGAAGATGTTCCATCAGCTAACACATTCCCTGGAAGAGAGCTTCAGCCGGATAATTCGGGTGATCAGGGCCGTGTGAGTTCATTTATGAGATCTAAGCCGGCAGTTGTAACCTATGAGGATGGAATCTATGTCGGATATCGGTACTATAAAACTTTCTTTATCAAACCCGCCTATCCATTTGGCTATGGTCTGTCATATACAAATTTTACCTACAGTAATCTTAAACTCAGCTCAACCCGGTTTTCCGGGTCAATTACCGTGACAGTTGATGTAAAAAACAGTGGTACCGTAGCCGGTAAAGAGGTTGCTGAACTTTATCTGTCAGCACCCTCAAAAAAACTTGATAAACCTGCCATCGAGCTGAAAGGTTTTGCAAAGACAAAACTCCTCCGGCCAGGTGAAAGCCAGAACCTGACATTTGTTATTACCAGCCGCAGTTTATCCTCCTTCGATACATCGCTGTCATCCTGGGTAGCGGACGCGGGGAATTATGAGGTAATGGTTGGGGCTTCATCGGAGGATATAAAGTTGAAAGCCACGTTCTCCCTTGCTAAACCGGTCACAGTTAAAAAGGAGACTGTCTCACTTGTTCCAACGGAAAAAATAAACGAACTGACACGTCCGATGAAATAATGAAGGACTGATTCTATTTCTTTTTAAAAAAGTTAAGTGCATCATATTAAGATGAAATTAGTCTTTATATTGCACTTAACTTATTAACCATGATCCGAAATTTCTTTCTTGTTGCTGTCAGGAATATATCCCGGCATAAAGGTTTCACTTTTATAAATGTTGCCGGACTCGCAATCGGTCTGGCCGCTTCATTATTGATACTACTCTGGGTTCAGGATGAATTCAGTTATGAGAAATATAATCTCAATGCCGATAAGATTTACCGGGTTGAGGAGGATCAGTTTTATTCAGGAGCCCGATATCATGTTACTGTTACACCTGTTCCGAGCGGACCAGTATGGAAAGAAAAAATTCCAGAAATAAAAGAACAGGTCAGAATAAATTTATGGCTTCCAAGGGTCTTATTCAGATACGATGATAAATCTTTCTTTGAGTCATCTGTAGCTGCAGTAGATTCAAACCTCCTCAAAGTTTTTACACTTCCCCTAAGTTTGGGAGATCCGGGGTCAGCGTTGAACTCTCCGCATTCTATCATACTTACCCAAAAGCTGGCTACAAAATACTTTGGCACTGCTAATCCGGTTGGTAAAACAATTACCGTAGAAAACCAGGCCCAGTTTACGGTAACAGGAGTATTTAAAGAAATTCCGGAGAATTCCATGTTAACTTTTAGCTCTGTAATACCTTTTTCATACCTTAAGGAGATTGGAATGGCTGATAATTCCTGGGGCAATAATTCAATTTTTACTTTTGTTCAGCTTGTAAAGGGAGCAGATTTTAAATCAATCGGAAAGAAACTTACAGATATTGTCGTTGAAAACGCACCTCAGATAACAACCAAGTACAGTGTCTTTCCATTGCTGGACATTCATTTACATGGTCAGTTTGGTTTTAAGGAAACAAAGGGACCTGTAATAGTGGTATCGATCTTCACGTTGATAGCTATTTTTGTCCTTGTTATTGCATGTATAAACTTCATCAATCTCTCCACAGCGAAGGCTTCCGGAAGGGGCAAAGAGATAGGCATTAAAAAGGTGGCCGGTGCCGATCAGATGTCTATGATAATCCAGTTTATGCTTGAATCTCTGCTTCTTGTTGCAGTGGCTATGATACTGGCATTGGTCCTCGTAGGACTTTTGCTTGGTACATTTAATAATATTTCAGGCAAAAATTTCAGTCTTAATGATCTCCTTCAGTTTAAATTTATTATAAGCTTCATTATTGTGGGTCTTGTTGCAGGCCTGATTTCAGGTATATATCCTGCATTTTACCTCTCTTCATTTAAACCTGTGGCTGTATTAAAAGGAGAATCAGTTTCAGCAAAGGGGAATGGCAGGCTAAGACAAATCCTTGTTGTTGTTCAGTTCGCCCTGTCGATACTCATTGCAACTTCAGCAATTTTTATGTACAAGCAGCTGAAATTTTTGCAGGAGAAGGATCTTGGATTCAACAAAGAAAATCTGATCTGCATCCCTATGCCGGAAAATTTTAAGCCAAAATACTATTCCCTAAAAAAGGAGCTTGAAAAAGAAACATTAATTCAGGGAGTTACGGCCTCACGGTGGAACCCAACAATGATGGGCAGCAATTCCGGTGGTGCCAGCTGGGACGGGAAGGATCCTGAAAAACAAGTACTTATTGGGACAAATGTCATCGATTATGACTATCTGAAAACAATGAATATGCAACTTAAGTCAGGTCGTGATTTTTCAAAAGATTTTCCCTCTGATATGGCAAGAGACACTACCGGCAATTTCCTGGTAAATGAAGAAGTTGTCAAACTTATGGGTATCGGTGATCCTGTTGGAAAGAATTTCAGATTTATGGGACTCAGAGGAGTTGTTGTTGGTGTTTTGAAAAACTTTCATTTTAAAGGAGCGGACCAGGCAATTGAGCCAATGGCTTTTGCACTGGCTGATACAAGATATCTTAATGTTATACTGATCAGGCTAACTCCGGGAAAAGTACCGGCATCTTTGAAAGCTGTTGAAACAACATGGAAAAACATTGCCCCTGAATACCCTCTGGATTACACTTTTATTGATCAGGATTATGACAGGTTATTCAGATCACAGATCCGGCTTTCCGGATTATTAAAATATTTTACGATTCTGGCTGTAATTATTGCCTGTCTGGGTCTTTATGGATTATCTTCATATTCTGCTGAACGAAGGACAAATGAGGTCGGAATAAGGAAAGTCATGGGAGCTGGTTCCTTTGCTGTTATGTACATCTTATCAAAAGAATTTCTTTTACCGGTGCTTCTGTCAATAATAATCGCAATTCCTGTGGGCTGGTTAATAGTCGTCAGTCTTCTTAAGCAGTTTGCTTACAGGATTGATTTACATCTAACGGTATTCGCAGGTATTGCTGCAGGAGCAATTATAATTGCCGTATTAACCGTTAGTTTTCAGGCATATAAAGCATCAGGTATAATCCGGCTGAAGCTCTTAAAGTTGAATAATTTAACATTTGCAGCATAATCTTTTTTTATCGTCTATTAATTAAAGACCTCAGATACACTGTAGAGACAGGTCTGAACCTGTCTTTACAAATATTGAAGTTTTCACAAAAGTTTACCCTTTAATAACCTTTTAAACTCAGATTATCATGTTCAACAATCTAATCAAGCATAGTATAAGATCTTTTAAAAGACAACGTGCATATATAATAATCAATATCCTTGGACTTTCAATTGGTATTGCCTGCAGCCTTCTTATTGCACTTTTTGTTATAAATGAAGCCAGGTATGACAAGTTCAACACCAAAAAAGACCGGATAGTGAGATTGATCCTTAATGGAAAAATCGGAGGGCAGGAAATAACCGCAGCCTATACTTCAGCAGCTATGGGACCTACAATGGCAAAAGAATTTCCTGAAGTTGAGGATTTTCTCAGAATGACAGGCAGGGGCCCTACGGTGATTGAGTATAATAACCAGACTTTTACAGAGGACCATATGATTGAGGCGACTCATCATTTTTTAACTTTTTTTCTATTCCTGTAATTAAAGGAGATGCTAAAAATCTTCTTAATGCTCCTCAGAAAGTTGTCTTGTCGGAATCAACGGCAAAAAAAATATTTGGGAACGAGAACCCTATCGATAAAGCTTTAAAGATAGGATCAGATTCAGCGAAATATATTGTTTCAGGAGTGATGGCTGATGTTCCGGAAAATTCACATTTTGAAGCCAATATCATTTCCTCATTCATGACTAACCCTGCATCGAAGAGCCCGATATGGTTAAACAACAGTTTCACTACCTATCTGCTTCTGAAACCAAATTCCAGTTATGTAACTGTAGATGAGAAGTTGCCTGAATTACTGGTTAAATATGTAGGTCCTGAGGTCCAGAGATTTATGGGGATTTCATTAACTGATTTCGTAGCACAGGGAAACAAATACAGGTTTTATTGTCAAAAACTTACGGATATTCATCTTGATCCGTTGATCCAGCAACAGTTTAAAAGCCAAGCGATCCAAAATATCTTATAATATTCGGCAGTATAGCAGTACTTATTGTTCTGATTGCCGCAATTAATTTCATGAATCTTTCAACAGCCCAGGCATCAAGAAGAGCAAAAGAGGTAGGAATTAAAAAGATAGGTGGTTCATCAAGAGGAATGCTTATAACCCAATTCCTTTCGGAATCATTTATACTTTCATTTATTTCTCTGATTTTTGCTTTGATCATCATCAAAGTAACTCTTCCTTATTTTAATAATCTTCTGGGCGCAAAATTGTACTTAACCTTTTGGAAAACTGGTATACCATTCCTGTGCTGATGCTGTTCACTGTTTTCGTCGGTTTTCTTGCCGGAAGTTATCCTGCATTCTTTCTTTCTTCTTTCAATCCTTATGAAGTATTAAAGGGAAGCTGAAAAACAGTATGAAGAATGGAAGGCTGAGAAGAGTGCTGGTAGTTTTTCAGTTTGCTGTTTCAATTTTATTGATAGTTGGTACAATGGTCATGTACAGGCAGATAAAATATATGCTGAATAAAGATGTCGGATTCAATAAGGAACAATTGATCGTTATTAACAGGGCAGAAGCTCTGGGAACAAAAATGAAATCCTTTAAGGAGGCTGTAAAAGGAATCCCGGGTGTTGTCAATATCGCAGTTCAACAGCTGTTCCGGGCAGGAATAATAATAATAACGGTTATATGATGGAAGGAAGAAAAGATGAAACATTTCTGATGCAGACCAACTGGATCGATTATGATTATCTTGAACATATGGAATGAAACTTGTTTCAGGAAGATCATTCAATGAATCATATTCTACAGATAAGGAAGCATGTATGGTGAATGAAAGTGCAGTTAAGAATTTCCATAAAAGATATGGAAAAGACAAGATTTATTACAACCCGGGATCAGGTAAGGGCAGGTATCTGCAGGTTATCGGAGTTGTGAAGAATTTCAATTTTGAATCTCTCCGGAATCCAATTGGCCTTATATATTCAATCTTCAAGACCGATGAATATATCGGTGGATATTTTTCGGTTAAGTTATCTGCCCTGAATTATTCTAAAACTATTTCTGCAGATTGAAAATAAATGGAAAGAATTCACGGCAAACAATCCTCTGCAGTATTATTTTGTTGATGCTGATTTTGAACAGATGTATATTCAGGAAAAACAAAATGCACAGATGGCAGTGATCTTTTCAATCCTGGCAATATTCATTGCAGCACTGGGACTTTTTGGTCTCACATCATTTACTGTTGAACAGAGGACAAAAGAGATCGGGGTAAGAAAAGCAATGGGTTCTTCAATTCCAGGATATATGTAGATATTTCAAGGGAAATCATAATCCTTGTTTCAATTTCAGCTCTGATTGCCTGGCCATAATTTATTATATTGCCACCAAATGGCTTGAGAATTTCTATTACAGGATAAATCTTGGAGTTTTCAGCTTTGTTGCCGGATTTACTATTGCCCTGGGAATTGCGTTTTTACAATAAGTTACAGGATTTTAAGAGCTGCCAGAGTAAATCCGGCCCAATCACTTAAATATGAATAAAACAAGTTGTAACTTAATATCATAACTATTACGTCTTAAATTTTAAATAAATCATTATGTTAAAGAATCTTATAAGATACAGTTTAAGATCTTTTAAAAGACAACGTGCATATATTATAATAAATATTCTTGGACTTTCAATTGGAATTGCCTGCAGTCTTCTGATTGCACTATATGTAATTAATGAGGCAAGTTATGACAAGTTTAATGTAAAAAAAGACAGGATTTTCAGAGCGATACTGAATGGTAAGATAGGAGGACAGGAAGTCACAGCTGCATCTTCTCCTGCAATTATGGGACCTACAATGGTAAAGGAATTTCCGGAAGTTGAAGATTTCCTGAGGATGAATGGCAGTGGTCCGACTGTTCTGGAGTATAATAATCAGACATTTACTGAAGATCATCTGGTTGAAGCAGATTCCTCTTTCTTTAATTTCTTTTCAATTCCTGTTTTAAAAGGAGATCTGAAAAATCTTCTTAATGCTCCGCAGAAAGTTGTTTTGTCAGAATCAACAGCAAAAAAAATATTTGGAAATGAAAACCCGATTGATAAACCAATTAAGATAGGATCTGATACTGTAAGATATATTGTTACGGGAGTTATGGCCGATATTCCTGAGAATTCACATTTTGAAGCAAATATTGTTTCTTCATTTATGACTAATCCAAGGTCAAAAAATCCTGACCTGGATGAGTAACAGTTTCAGTACATATTTTCTTCTGAAACCAAATTCATCCTATAAAACAGTTGATGCTAAATTTCCTGAATTATTGCAGAAATATGTTGGTCCTGAAATTCAGCAATATACGGGTATTTCACTTGACGATTTTATTGCACAGGGTAACAAATACAGATTTTATCTTCAGAATCTTACCGATATTCATCTTGATACCTCTATTCAGCAGGATTTTAAAGCCTCCGTTGATCCTAAATACCTTAAAATATTCGGAAGTATTGCAATTCTTATTGTTTTTATTGCTGCAATAAATTTTATGAACCTTTCAACTGCCCAGGCTTCAAGAAGGGCAAAAGAAGTAGGGATAAAGAAAGTAGCAGGTTCAACAAGAGGGATGCTGATTACTCAGTTCCTTTCTGAATCTTTTATTCTTTCATTTATCGCCCTGATATTTTCAATAATTTTTATTAAAGTAACCCTTCCTTATTTTAATAATCTTCTTGGAGCAAATCTTGTTCTGAATCTTTTTGCATCACTGGTATACAATTCCTTCACTTATTCTGTTCTCTGTGTTTGTCGGTTTTCTTGCAGGAAGTTATCCGGCCTTTTTTCTTTCTTCATTCAATCCTTATGAAGTTCTTAAAGGAAGTGTAAAAAACAGTATGAAAAACGGACAGCTGAGAAGAGTACTTGTTGTTTTTCAGTTTGCTGTTTCAATTCTGCTTATTGTCGGTACAATGATTATGTACAGGCAGATAAAATATATGCTTAACAAAGATGTAGGATTCAATAAGGAACAATTGATTGTTATAAACAGGGCTGAAGCTCTTGGAACAAAAATGAAATCCTTTAAAGAGACTGTAAAGAATATTCCGGGAGTTGTTAATATTTCCAGCTCAACAGCTGTTCCCGGCCGCACATAATAATAATAACGGGTACATGATGGAAGGAAGAAAAGATGAGACTTTCCTTATGGTGACCAACTGGGTCGATTATAATTTTCTTGATACTTATGGAATGACTCTTGGCTTCAGGAAGATCATTTAATGAATCATTTACTTCCGATAAGGATGCCTGTATGATTAATGAAAGCTGCCCTTAAGGATTTCAAGATCACTGATATTGAAAAGACAAGATTTATGGAGCCACGCGATTCAGGGAAAGTACATTATTTGCCTGTTATTGGTGTTGTAAAAATTTTAATTTTGAATCGCTTCGTAATCCGATTGGCCCGTATATTTTTAAATTCCAGAATGATAATAATGTTGTGGGGGTATATAACTGTAAGGTTATCAGCTCAGAATTATTCTAAAACCATAAGTGCCATTGAAAATAAATGGAAAGAGTTTGTTTCAAATAATCCTTTGCAGTATTATTTTCTTGATGCAGATTTTGAACTAATGTATAAGCAGGAAAAACAGAATGCACAGATGGCAGTGATCTTTTCCATCCTTGCAATATTTATTGCATGCTCTCGGACTGTTCGGACTTACCTCATTTACAGTTGAACAACGGACCAAGGAGATCGGAGTAAGAAAAGCCATGGGCTCTTCAGTTGCCGGAATTTATGTTGTTATATCAAGAGAGATCATTATCCTTGTCTCAGTTTCAGCCCTTATTGCCTGGCCGGTTGTTTATTACTGGGCAGGCAAATGGCTTGAGAATTTCTATTACAAAATAAATCTTGGATTTTTTACCTTTGTTGTCAGGATTGACTATTGCTCTTGGGATTGCTGTTCTTACTATCAGTTACCGGATAATGAGAGCAGCCAGAGTTAATCCTGCCCAATCACTTAAATATGAATAGTATAATATTATTAATCATATCAGAAAGTATAATCTGTTTTAGATAATTATTTAATATAAATGTAAATTAATTTAAATTAAACTGTCATGTTCAATAATCTTATTAAGTACAGTTTAAGATCTTTTAAAAGACAACGTGCATACATCATTATTAATATCTTTGGTCTTTCCATCGGAATTGCCTGCAGCCTTCTCATTGCACTATTTGTAATCAATGAAGCAAGTTATGATAAGTTTAATACTAAAAAAGACAGGATATTCAGACTGATACTTAATGGCAAAATCGGAGGACAGGAAGTTACCCTTGCTTCAGCCTCGTCAATTATCGGACCTACATTGGTTAAGGAATTTCCTGAAGTTGAAGATTTTCTGAGAATGACCAAAGGCGGACCCACAGTTGTTGAGTATAATAATACAGACTTTTACTGAAGATCATCTGGTTGAAGCCGATTCCTCCTTCTTTAATTTCTTTTCAATACCTGTACTAAAAGGTGATCCTAAAAACCTTCTGAATGCTCCGCATAAAGCTGTATTATCAGAGTCATACAGCAAAAAAGATATTCGGTGATGAAAATCCGATTGATAAAACACTTAAAATAGGGAACTGACACTGTAAGATATATGATTGCCGGAGTTATGGCAGATATCCCGGGTAATTCGCATTTTGAGGCAAATATTACTCACTTCATTTATGACCGATCCAAGATCAGAAAATCAGATATGGATCTATAACAATTTCAGTACCTACCTGTTACTAAAACCAAATACAAGTTATAAAACTGTAGATGAAAAATTCCCTGATTTATTAGTTAAATATGTCGGACCGGAAGTTCAGCGATTTATGGGAATATCCTTAAGTGATTTCGCAGCACAGGGAAACAAATACAGGTTCTTTCTTCAGAATCTTAATGATATTCATCTTGATACATCAATTCAACAGGAGTTTAAAGAAGCAAGTGATCCGAAATATCTGAAGATATTCGGAAGTATAGCCATACTTATTATTTTAATAGCTGCAATTAATTTTATGAACCTTTCAACAGCTCAGGCATCCAGAAGAGTAAAAGAAGTAGGTATAAAAAAGATCGGAGGTTCAACAAGAGGTATGCTTATAACACAGTTCCTGTCAGAATCTTTTATCCTCTCATTTATTTCTTTGATTTTTGCATTGATTTTTATTAAAGTTACCCTTCCGTATTTTAATAACCTTTTGGGCAAATCTGTTAATTAAATCTCTTTACTAACTGGTACACTATTCCTGTTCTGATTCTTTTCTGCTTGTTGTCAGTTTACTTGCCGGAAGTTATCCTGCCTTTTTTCTCTCTTCATTCAATCCTTATGAAATACTAAAGGGAAATGTGAAAAAGGCAGACAAAATGGCAGGCTCAGGAGAGTACTGGTTGTTTTTCAGTTTGCTGTTTCAATTCTTTTGATAATTGGTACACATGATTATGTACAGGCAGATAAAATATATGCTGAACAAAGATGTGGGATTCAATAAAGAACAATTAATTGTAATAAACAGGGCAGGAGCACTGGGAACAAAAGTAACATCTTTTAAGAGATGCCGTAAAAGCAATACCGGGTGTAATTAATATTGCCAGTTCCACAGGTGTCCCGGGCCGGAACAATAATAAGTTCAGTTATACGATGGAAGGCAGGAAAGACGAATCATTCCTGATGCAGACTAACTGGGTAGATTAAAACTACCTTGAAACTTATGGAATTACTGTTGCATCAGGCAGATCATTTAATGAATCATTTAGCACCGATCAACAGAGCATGTCTTATCAATGAAAGTGCAGTTAAGGAATTTCAGATAACTGAATTGAAAAGCAAGATTCATGGCACCGCGGGAATCAAGAACCAAATACTTATATACCGGTTATCGGTGTTGTGAAAGATTTCTATTTCGAATCGATGCGGAATCAGATAAGACCTTATATTCTCTGTTTTAAAACTGATGAAATGATGGGGGATTATCTGACAGTAAAGCTATCTTCCCAAAATTTTTCAAAGACCATTAAAGACATTGAAAACGAATGGAAAGAGTTTGTACCAAATAATCCATTGCAATATTATTTTGTCGATGAGGATTTTGAAAAAATGTATATTCAGGAAAAACAGAATGCCACAATGGCCGTTATCTTTTCAATCCTTGCAATCTTTATTGCCGCTCTTGGACTTTTTGGTCTTACATCATTCACTGTTGAACAACGAACAAAAGAGATCGGAGTGAGAAAAGCAATGGGATCATCAGTTACAGGCATTTATATTGTTATTTCCAGAGAGATCATTATACTTGTTTCAGTTTCAGCTCTTGTTGCCTGGCCAGTGGTCTATTATTGGGCAGGTAAATGGCTTGAGAATTTCTATTATAAAATTAATCCTGGATTTTTCACCTTTGTTGCAGGATTGATAATTGCACTTGGTATTGCAATCCTGACTATCAGTTATCGGATTATGAAGAGCAGCCAGAGTAAATCCGGCCCATCGCTTAAGTATGAGTAGAATACAAATGATCTCATGTTTTATAATCTGATTAAATATAGCTTAAGATCTTTCAGACGACAACGTTCCTACATAATTATAAATGTCATTGGCCTTTCGATCGGAATTGCCTGCAGTCTTTTTATTGCCTTCTTTATAATAAATGAAACTGGTTTTGACAGGTTCAATACAAAACACAAGAGAATATTCAGGGTTATCCAGAGAAACAATTATGATGGTCATGATTTTACAGCTGCCTACTGCCCTGCCATATTAGGTCCTGCCTTACAGAAGGAAATACCTGAAATTGAAGGATTTCTCAGAATGTTCAGGAGAGGACCAACAATAGTAGAATATAATGGTCAGACTTTTACAGAGGAACATCTTATAGAGGCAGATTCCTCCTTTTTTAATATATTCTCAATACCAGTTATCAATGGCAATACTGCACATCTTCTTAATGCTCCGGGGAAACTGGTGCTGTCAGCATCGACAGCAAGGAAGATATTCGGTGATAGAGGATCCGATTGGCAAATTACTCAAAATAGGTTCAGATTCAGCAGGATACACAATTGAAGCAGTAATGGCTGACGTTCCGAAGAACTCTCATTTTGATGCAAATATTATCCTGCCGTTCATGATGAACCCACAGTCGAAGAGTCAGGTATGGACAATTAACAGCTTCAGCACATACCTGTTACTTAAACCAAATTCAAGCCATCTTAAGGTGGATGATAAAATCTCTGAATTGATGCTTAAATATGTAGGGCCTGAAATTCAGCAAGCATATGGGATATCGATGAGCGACTGGATTGCCCATGGACATAAATATGGATACTTCCTGCAGAAGCTCAAAGATATCCACCTGGATCCATCAATTATGCAGGAATTTAAAGAAGCCGGTGATCCAAAATACCTGAAGATCATCGGAAGCCTTGCCGTACTGATTATACTTATTGCAGTAATAAATTTTATGAATCTTTCAACTGCCCAGGCATCAAGGAGAGCAAAGGAGGTAGGCATTAAAAAGGTAAGCGGATCGGCAAAGAGTCTTCTTGTTGTGCAATTCCTGACCGAATCTTTTATCCTTACATTTATTTCATTGATTGTTGCCCTGATACTAATCAAAGTCACTCTTCCATATTTAAATGCTCTTATAGGATCTGATATAACTCTAAACCTGTTTGCCAGCTGGTTTACTATACCCTTCCTGATTCTATTTACGGTGGTAGTTGGATTTCTTGCCGGTGGTTATCCGGCACTCCTTCTTTCATCATTTAATCCATACAGAGTATTGAAGGGTAATGTAAAAAACAGCATGCAACATGGCCTTCTCAGGAAAATTCTTGTAGTCTTCCAATTTACCATCTCTATTTTACTTATTGTTGGTACAATAATTATGTACAGGCAAATAAAATATATGTTGAATAAAGATCTGGGTTTCAATAAGGAACAGATTATAGTAATTAATAAGGCGGAGACACTTGGAACACGGCTTACATCCTTCAAAGAGACTGTAAAAGAAATCCCGGGTGTTATTAATATAGTCAGCTCATCAGCTGTACCAGGTCGAAATAATAATAGTGTCCGTTATAAGAGGGATAGAGGGACAGATGATAAATACCAGGTACTTGAGACCAACTACATCGATTATGACTATCTTGAAACTTACGGAATTGCTCTTGTGTCGGGTAGAACTTTCAGCAAGTCATTTGGCTCCGACAGCCATTCATGTCTTATAAATGAAAGTGCAGTTAAGGATTATAGGATTATCAACCTTGAAACTACACGATTCATTAGTGGAGGAAATCAAAGTAAGCCTTATGTCTTGCAGCCAGTGGGTGTTGTGAAAGATTTTCATTTCAGATCACTTCATGACGAAATTGGCCCGTATCTTTTCCGTCTGAACTCAGAGGACAATAAAGGAGGATATCTGTCAGTAAAATTAGCTGCCGGGAAATTTTCGGGAACTATCACCGAAATTGAAAACAGGTGGAAAGAGTTCACAGGAAACAAGTCTCTGGAGTATTATTTCGTTGATGATTTTATTGAAAAGATGTATGATCAGGAAAAACAAAACGCCTGGATAGCAGTGATATTTTCAATTTTTGCTCTGTTTATTGCTTCCATGGGGCTTATCGGGCTTACATCATTCGCAGTTGAACAACGAACAAAAGAAATAGGAGTCAGAAAAGCTATGGGCTCAACGGTTGCCGGTATCTACGGAGTTTTTTCAAAAGAGATTCTGATACTGGTATCCTTTGCTTCTTTGATTGCATGGCCAATAATATATTTTGTAGCAAACAAATGGTTACAAAGCTTTTATTACAAAATTCCGCTAAGTTTGTCCAGCTTTTTAGAAGGGTTGATGATAGCAGTGGGAATTGCCATACTGACGATAAGCTATCGCATACTGAAGGCTGCTGTTATAAACCCTGCCAAGTCGCTTAAATATGAATAATTAAATAGAGGGAAATGATTAGGAATTATCTTCTGGTCACTTTCAGGACACTACTGAAAAACAGAGTATTTACTTTAATAAATATTCTTGGTCTTGGCATTGCATTATCAGTTTGCATTGTTGCATTTTTCAATCATATGTTCAACTATGAATTTGACAGACAAAATTTAAATTTCGATAAGATCTACCGTGTAAACAGCTTCAGGGACATGCAGGGGAGGGAGCAGGAATATGGAATCATTCCTGCTACTCTTGGGCTTATGGCAAAAAAAGAGATCCCCGGAATTGAAAAGTCAGCCAGAGTGGCACTTTCTGGTTCTCCTGTGAAACGGGGAGTTGATCTATTCCCATCGCAGATTTCATATGTTGATCCGGACTTCCTGGATATTTTCACATTTCACATTCTCCTTGGAGACCAGAAATCTATTGAAAACCACGGAAATGTTTTGCTCAGCAGGAAAATGGCAACTACTCTGTTCGGTAATGAGTATCCTATTGGCAAGAGTATATCTGTATTTAACAATAACAACAGAGATTCACATATACCGTGGGCGGGGTATTTACCGATTGCCCTGATAATTCGAGTTTCAGGATAGACATACTGACTCATTTCGACAATTTTCTTTTGATGTATAATGTCAATGATGCTGACTGGAAATTCTATTGTGCAGCACTTTTTATACAGGTACCTGATAAGTCTTCTCTCCAATCAATTACAAAGGCTTTAAAAAATTACTTACCTGTACAGAATGAGGCAAGGCTGGATTTTAAGATTAACCGGTATACACTTGTTCCTTTAAAGGAAGTAGGTAATAATTCCAGGACAACATGGTCATCAAATCTTTTTCCTTCATTACATCCGGCAGCGGTAATATCACCTCCTGTTATGGCACTGTTTATCCTGCTGATAGCATGTTTCAATTTTGCGAATACTTCTATTTCAACATTTAGTAAGCGTCTGAAGGAGATAGGATTAAGAAAAACATTCGGAGGACAGAGAAGACAACTGGTTTCCCAGTTTATGCTTGAAACAGTTATTATCTGCTTATTTGCATTGTTTGTGGCAATAGTATTTGCAGAGTTTCTGGTGCCGGCATATAGCAGTCTCTGGTCTTATATGTCGATAGAACTGACTTTTACAAAATATGCAGTATTCTGGCTATTTCTCGTCTTGCTTCTCTTGCTTACAGGTTTTATTGCAGGAGTCTACCCTGCTCTTTATGTAAGTTCTTTTAGTCCGGTAAATATAATGAAGGGTGGTGCTCCGTTTAAAGGATCGGGAAAACTTTCATTAATACTTCTTATGTTACAGTTCACTATTTCCATCATGGCCCTGGTGATGGGAATTGTTTTTGAAAAGAATGCCCGTTACCAGGAAACACTTGATCTGGGTTACGACAGGAAAAATATTATAGTTGTACCTGTTCCGACAGAATATTATACCTCATATCGCAATGAGATTCTTACGAATCCAAAGGTTATTGCAGCGGAAGGAACACAGTTTCATATTGGTTTCGGAGGTTATCGGCGGCCAATAAAAGATGAGGTGAAACAATTGGAAGTCGATATTATGGATATTGGTCCGCTTTATTCTCAGACAATGGGTCTGCATCTGATAGCTGGTCGTCTGTTTGATCAACCAAGAGTGTCAGCTGACCGGTCTAACAATTCTGTTATTGTCAATCAGAAGCTTGTCGATAGTTTTGGATGGAAAGACGCTATTGGACACACTGTAACACTTTATGACACAACGAAATTCACAGTGATTGGTGTAGTTAAGGATTTTTATCTGAGAGGTATCTGGCAAAAAGTTGAGCCAGTGATAATGAGATTATCCGGCTCAGATCAATACGGATTACTTGCCGTAAGAGCTTCAGAAAAAGATCTTCCGGATGTGTTGGATGATCTCAATCTTAAATGGAAAGGCATGGGTATTAACAACATATTTGGTGGTATGCTTCAGGAAGATACCATGAAAGAAGGGAAAGATATAAACGGCAGTATTATGAAGGTCAATATTTTCCTTGCGATTACTGCTGCCTTATTATCTCTTATTGGCATGTACAATCTTGTCTCGCTCGATATCCTCAGACGTACCAAGGAGATGGGTATCAGAAAGATACAAGGAGCTCCTGTTCCTTTAATTATGTATATAGTAAGCAAAAAATTTCTTCTGGTTTTAGTCATTGCCTCAATTTTGGGATGTGCAGGCGGATACTATTTGTCAAATATGCTAATGGGCAGCATCTGGCAATACCATGTTGATATAAAGACAGGAGTACTTTTAATGTCTGCGGCTATAATGTTCATAGCAACAACACTGACAATAATATTTAAGATTGGAAAATCAGCACTGCGGAATCCGGTGGATTCGCTGAGGTATGAATAACCCGGCAGGGACATGCCATGGCATGTCCCTGCAATTCAAACCTTTATGTAATGTAGGACCACGCCATGGCGTGGACTAAACAAAAAACAAAAAAAGAAACCCGCAAACTGCGGGTTCCTTTTTTCTTGTTTTATGAATTGGGACTATATAGTGATTGTTGAAAGTGCTCTAATACATTTTATTGATCAGCTGTCCTATTTCATCACGTTTCTTCAGTGGAAAACTATGGCATTTCCCGTCTCTGGTAACTACGTTTAAACCCTTAACCGAAAATAGTCCTTTGCTGAAATAAATGACTTCAAGTATATTATCAAAAAGAATTTCAAGATTAAATTTATCTGCCTGATCATCCAGAGTTTTAAAATACAACCTCTGATTTGTAACTATCAGTTTTCCTTCTATAGTGTTGTTGTCAACTACCTGATTTGTATCTCCGGCTTTCAGAACAACTTCGTTTGCATATAATTTAACTGTCATGGCTTTTGTCTTTTTGTGCTTTCCTAAAGCGGTTAATTATCTTTCTTGTTTCTCTCTTTTGTTATAAAGACGTACAACTTTATTTAATGTTGCATATCTTTTTAATGTTTTCTAAAATATTAAAGAGAAAACAGTTTCGATACCCGGTTTTGAGAACACCGTAATCGTACCGCCATGAAGCTTCATGATCTGTCTTGACAAACTCAATCCTATGCCGGATCCATGCTCTTTGGTAGTGAAGAACGGAATGAAAACATTTTCCATTATAGCGTCAGAGATCCCGATTCCATTATCTTTAACTTCTATCCGGGGATGCTGATTTTCCCCTGCCGTTCCGGAAATTTCTATTATTCCTTCTATACTGTCGTTTCTGCTTTTTATGGCATCCGACGCATTGTTGATAAGGTTCAGAAGAATATGTTCGATCAGACTGCGGTCACAAAAAAGATTTAAATTATCTCCCGTTGCAGTACATTTTAGTTTTATACCATTTGATGCAAGCTCGTCCTTTTTTAAAAGTGTGATTCCCTCAAATAGTTTGTCCATACTCATCTCCTCAAATTTCGGCGCCGGCAGTTTTGTCAGACTCCTGAACTTGCTTACGAAATCTATCAGACTTTTACCTCTCTCTTCTATATAACCAAGTCCTGTAAGCGCTTCATTGATATTTTCATCGGAAAGATCCGCTGCTGACACTACCTTATCACCTTTCCTGAAGAAACCCGAAATAGTTGTTGTAAGAGAAGTGACCGGAGTAACAGAATTGATTATTTCATGGGTCAGTACCCTGATTAGTTTCTGCCATGAATCCATCTCTTTTTCATCCAGTTCATTTTTTATATCCTGAAATGAGACAAGCCGGATTTCTTTCTGACCAATTTTAAATACCGATATCCTTATCGCAAGCTGCTGCAAACGGTTGCCCGATTTCAGGGTAATAACTTTTTGTTCTTCAGCCTTTAATTTTCTTTAAAGTTTCGGGTAACCCCCGATGGACACCTTCAAGAGAACTTATTGAATTTATTTCAATAATACCCAACAAATCTTTTGCTGCCTGATTTATAATTTCAATGTTCCCATCCTGATCAAACGAAATCAATCCTATTCCGACGTGCTTTACGATGTAATTCATGTACTGTAACTGACTTTCTTTTTCGATACGTACCTGCCTTACAATTTCCCCGACCTCATTCAGGAAATCGCCGAGCTCATTGAACGGATAGTTTCTTGCCTGCGAAAAATAAAGAGATGGATTATTCTCCTTAATATATTCCAGCATTCTTTTCAGATCATTTCTTCGTCTTAATATGAATCTTATCAGACTCCATGTCTGCACAATTTCAAGGATGAGTAAGACAAGAATTGAATAGAGATAATTGGTTTTAAATGAAGTGAATGCAAGCAATAAAGCTGTTAAGGTTATCAGGATGACCCGTAAAAGAATGCCGGTATAATATCTGTTAGAGTTCATACTTTTCAATTTTTGAATAAAGAGTTTTCCTTGTTATCCCCAGTTCCTTTGCTGTCTGGTTTATGTTCCCTTTATGTTTAAACAAAGCCTCTTTAATTGTAAGTTTTTCAACATCATTAAGATTGAGTGAATTATCGAAAATTTGTTTCCCCGACGAAATACCTGTTGTAAAACGAAGATTGTCCGGCCTTATAATTCCTTCATCGGCCATTATTACTGAATTCTCAAGCAAATGCTGAAGCTCCCTGATATTTCCGGGCCAGGCGTACTGCTTTAGTTTATCGATTGCAGTCCCGCTGATCTTCATAGATTTCTCATACTTTTTTCCATATACTTTAAGAAAATGTTCGGCAAGCAAAATGATATCGTCTCCACGGTTGCGTAACGGCGGTATTTCAATCTGTACAGTATTTATCCTGAACATCAGATCCTCCCTGAAGAGGTTATCTCTTATAAGATCGGGGAGATGCTTGTTGGTCGCGGTTATTAATCTGACATCGACCGGAACCGGTTTGTTAGAGCCAACCGGGATGATATATCTGTTCTGTAATACAGTAAGCAGCTTTGATTGCAGTGAGATCGGAAGATTTCCTATTTCATCAAGAAACAATGTTCCACCGCTTGCGGTTTCAAATCGTCCTTTCCTGTCTTCTGACGCCCCGGTAAACGCTCCTTTCACATGCCCGAATAATTCACTCTCAAACAATGATTCCGAAAGTGATCCAAGATCAACACTTATGAAGACGTCCTCCGACCGTTTTGATTGGCGGTGTATCTCGCGTGCTATCAATTCTTTGCCAGTTCCGTTTTCGCCAAGAATAAGGACATTGGCATCAGTCGGAGCAACCTTTTTTACAGTAAGCAAAATGTCTTTTATAGCTGGAGACTCACCGATCAGGGAATTGAACTTCTTATCAAGATCTTCAGAGAGATGTTTTTGTTTTTGCATGAGCTTTGAAACCTGCACTTTTGACTTCCGAAGTTGATAAGCTGCTTTTACAGTTGAAACGAGCTTTACTGTATCAAACGGTTTCTGGATGAAATCTGTTGCTCCTTCCTTCATCGCTCTTACTGCAAGCTCAATATCACCATATGCAGTTATCAGGATTATAACAGCATCAGGGTCCTCCTTTATTATCTCCTTCAACCAGAAAAGTCCCTCATTCCCTGTATTGACTCCGGCAGAGAAATTCATATCGAGAAGAATAATGTCGTAGGTTCCCGAATGTAAAAGAGATGTAAACTTTGCCGGATTTTTTATTGTTGTAACCTCTTCAAATTCCTGCCTGAGAATAAATGAAAGTGATTTCAGGATGCCTTCATTATCATCGGCAATAAGTATTTTGCCTTTTACTTTCATCATAATCTTTAATTAGTAATTAAATTGCCAAAAATATAACAAAGTGGATACAAATAATACATAATATGGATAATAATTAAACACTTAATATTGTAAAAAATAGTAATAATTACATGTAAGGATCAGATAATTAATGTGATAAATGAAATGGCACAAGTCTTGGTTAATAAGAATGAGATCATTTAATTATCATTCAATTAAAAGAGAATATTATGTCATCATTTTTTAAACTTTTTTTCAGAAACTCCCTGCGTAACAAAGCATTCACATTGCTGAATATACTCGGTCTTGCCATCGGTATGGCGTGTTTTATTATTATAATGCTCTGGGTAAAAGCAGAACTATCGTACGATAAATATAATCTGTCTGCTGACCGGATTTACAGAATGAATATGTATACCAAGCTCAACGGATATGAGGGAACCTCAAATTATTGCCCTGCACCACTTTCCGCTGTATTAATAAAGGACTATCCGGAAGTTGAGAAGACAACGAGGTTCTTTAATTATGGTAAAGCAATAGTAAAGTACAACAATTTAAGCTATACTGAAAATCGAATCATTTATGCAGATTCATCGGTGTTCGGGGTATTTACTATTCCTGTTATAAGGGGAAATGCTGAGACAGCTTTAAAAGCGCCATTTACAATTGCCATGAGTGAATCAATGGCAAAAAAATACTTTGGTAATGAAGATCCGGTCAATAAGATGTTAAAATTTGACAATAAATCTGATTACCGGGTCACCGCAGTTTACAAAGACATTCCCGATGATTCGCATTTTCATTTTGATTTCATTGCATCGATTTATAGTTCAGGAGATTACAAACAAGAAAGCTGGCTTAGTAATAACTTTCATACCTATGTTCTCTTTAAGAAGAATTCTGATCCGGCTGCTTTTGAGAAAAAAATGCCTCAACTGGTTGAAAAATATGTTGCACCTCAGGCAGCAATGACTCTGGGAACAACCTGGGAAAAGCTTATCGGAAACGGAATGCGTATTGCATTCAGTGTTGAAAATGTGAGAGAAATTCATTTGAAAACGGGTATTATCGGAGAATTTGAGCCGGGCGGAGACATAAAATTTGTTTACATATTTATTTCAATAGCAATTTTTATTATTCTTCTTGCATGCATCAATTTCACAAATCTGTCAACAGCAAGATCAACTTCACGACTTAAGGAAGTAGGTGTCAGAAAGGTTTTTGGAGTTTCCAAATCAAAATTGTCAATGCAATTTCTGCTTGAATCATTTCTTATAACTTTTGCAGCTTATATTATTGCAATGGTACTGACTGAAATATCACTTCCTTTTTTCAATCAGCTTACAGAAAAGAAACTCTCAATAAACTATTTTGATATACAATTCATCGGAGGAGTCCTTGGTCTGGTACTTGTCATCAGCATTCTTGCGGGTGGGTATCCTGCTATTTATCTGTCATCATTTAAACCAATCTCTGTCCTGAAGGGTGAAATGGTGACCGGCAGGAAGAAATCCAGATTCAGAAGCATTCTCGTTGTAAGTCAGTTCGCAATTTCACTGATTCTGCTTTCTTCAGTCATTGTACTCAACAAACAAATGATGTTTGTCCAGAAAAAAGATCTGGGGTACAATAAGGAACAATTATTAATTATTAAAAATGCAAATCTCCTCGAGAAGAACAATGAGAATTTTAAGAATCAGGTCTTAGCAAATCCTCAGGTCATATCTCTTTCTCAATCAGGTTTTTTGCCATCTCCTTCCAACCGTACACATTCATCAATGTTTCGTAATGCAGTAATCTCAAATGATCCGGTTTTGTTTTCTCACTTTTTTGTTGATTATGAATATATGAAAACATTTGACCTGAAAATAGTTGCAGGCAGGGGATTTTCTAAAGACTATTCAACAGACTCATCTGCAATTGTAATCAACCAGGCAGCGGTAAAACTCCTGGGGTGGGAAGATCCGATTGGGAAAAAAGTGGGTACGATACTCACTCCGAACTTTGATATTCAGCATCCTGTTCTTGAAGAATATACCATTATTGGTGTTGTTCAGGATTTTAATTTTAGTTCTTTACGGAGCCCGATTGAAGCTCTGGCTATCTACATTAAAAAAAGTGATGATTTAATAACCTGTCGGTTAAGACCTACAACAAATATTCTTCAGATTGTATCTTTCCTGAAATCAAAATGGATTGAGAACGCACCTGATCAACCATTTGAATATGATTTTGTTACAGATAGTCTCCATCGCCAGTAT
Source organism: uncultured Bacteroidales bacterium (assembly GCA_963791065.1). Taxonomy (GTDB): domain Bacteria; phylum Bacteroidota; class Bacteroidia; order Bacteroidales; family VadinHA17; genus LD21. Next base: position 18,716 of record CAWBQN010000023.1, on the reverse strand, counting down.
GGGGGAGAAACACGGTTGGGTAAAATTCTTGGGATTTTTACTGGGTTGGCCCTGTTTGTAAGCTGTCTTGGTTTATTTGGCCTTGCTCTATACGCATCGGAACAAAGGAAAAAGGAAATCGGCCTCAGAAAGGTGAACGGTTCAGGTAGCGGTCAGATAGTGTGGTTATTGACTGCTGATTTCACAAAGCTGATATTGATCGCATCTGTAATTGCTTGTCCTGTATCATATTATTTGATGCACAGATGGCTTGAAAACTTTGCCTATCGAACCATTATATCGTGGTGGATTTTTGCAATAACCATACTATTGGGATTCTTTGTTGCACTTGCAACTATCGGTTATCAATCCTACAAAGCTGCTTCGACAAACCCGGTAAATACTCTACGGGCAGAATAATTTGCAACTCCATTTATCGCAAAAACCACATTTATATAACAATTTAACCGGGTGTTGACAGGCGCGACACCGATGGGTAATTTTTAATGCCTCCAATACTGTCTAATAATTTGACATAAATTTGACAGATGTTTTTAAATTTCAGTATTTTGTTAAAAATTAGACAGAGATGATAAAGGGGACCATTCTTATAGTCGATGACAACAAGAGTGTCATAAGTGCTCTCGAAATGATGTTGCAGTATGAGGCAGAAAAACTTATCACTATCAGCAACCCTAACAGGATCAATGAAGTATTGGAACAGAATGAAATTGATGTTGTACTGCTTGATATGAATTTTCAGGCTGGAGTCAATTCTGGTAATGAAGGACTTTTCTGGCTGAAAGAAATATTAAAATACGACATTAATATTAGTGTTGTAATGATAACGGCGTATGGGGATGTTGAATTAGCAGTTAAAGCATTAAGGGAAGGAGCTATCGACTTCATTCTCAAACCATGGGATAACAAAAAGCTCCTGGCGACGATAAATGCAGCGTGGAAACTGAGAAGTTCACGAAAAGAAGCACTGCTTCTTAAGAATGATAATCAGTTCCTGAAAAAAGAAATAAAAAGAACCGAGGAAAGAATAGTGCTGGGTGCTTCCCCAACTATGATCAACGTGATGAATATTGTGCGCAAAGTTGCAGCCACAGATGCGAATGTTCTGATCACAGGAGAAAATGGAACAGGTAAAGAACTGGTTGCCAGGGAAATCCATAATCTTTCGAAAAGAAGCAATGAGCTTATGATTAGCGTGGATATGGGCTCTATTACCGAAACTCTGTTCGAAAGTGAAATGTTCGGTCACGTGAAGGGTGCATTTACGGATGCTAAAGATGACCGCGCAGGCAAATTCGAAATAGCCCATAAAGGAACACTCTTCCTTGATGAGATTGGAAATCTTTCATTACAATCACAGGCTAAGCTGCTAAGTGCACTTCAAAACAGATATATTGTACGGATAGGATCAAACAAACAGATACATACCGACATAAGGTTAATCTGTGCCACAAATTGCGTTCTTCCTTCAAGAGTTATTGAAGGGTTATTCAGAGAAGATCTTCTTTACAGAATTAATACTATTCAGATTGAAGTGCCTCCGCTCAGGGACAGGGTAGATGATATTCCTGTTCTCGCGTTTCACTTTCTGAAACTCTATAGTGAAAAATACAACAAGCCTGTTAAGAAAATCAGTACCCAGGCACTTGAAAAGCTTGCAAATTATCAATGGCCGGGAAATATACGTGAACTTCAGCATTCAATTGAAAAGTCGGTAATTCTGTCCGATTCTTCAGTCCTGGGTCCATCTGATTTCTCATTCCATACTCTCTCAAAAGCGGCAAACGACGACAACGGCAGCACTCTTGAAGAAATGGAGAAAAAGCTGATAGCTGAATCAATTAAAAAGTATGACAATAATCTGAGCATTGTAGCTTCAAAGCTGGGAATAACCAGGCAAACACTTTATAATAAACTGAAGAAGTATGATCTATAGAAGATTCTATTTTGTCATAATTATCTATCTGGTTTGTGTGATTCTTCTTGCATTTGGTTTTGCATTCAGCTATGGTAAGGACCTCACTTATACCATCATGTCTTTAATAGGCCTGGTTTTTGTAACAATATCCTTTGGAGTCTGGCTTAACAGGACCAATAAAAAGCTTGCATTCTTTTTCAGTGCTGTCAGGAATGATGATACATCACAGTTTTTTCCTGAAGGAGTCGGATTTGCAAATGAGAAATTGCTTAACAGAAGCCTCAATGAATTGAATACCAGGTTGAAAAACGCAAGGATCAATATTGAGCTCCAGGAGAAGTTTTACAAAAGCATTATGGAGAGGATCAGCACCGGGATAGTATCTTTTTATGATAATGGTGTTGTGGAATATACGAATCCTGAACTTAAAAGGATGTTCGGTATGGACCAGATTTCACATATAGACAAACTTAATAATATTGATCCGAAGCTGACTGAACTGCTCCAGAAAATTGAATCAGGTGATCAGAAACGGATTAATGTAAAAGTGAACCATAACCTCCTGAGTCTTGCAGTGCATGCTCAAACAATTATTATTCAGAACAGAGAGGTAAAAATTGTGACTCTTCAGGATATTAAAAGTGAACTCGACATGCACGAAATGGATTCATGGCAGAAACTGATCAGGATCCTGAATCATGAGATTATGAACTCAGTGGCCCCTATCACTTCTTTAAGTTCTACGATTTCAGGTTTTTACAGGGAAGGTGAAGATCAGAGAAGTCCTGATCTTATTACTCCCAGAATAATATCAGACACTATCAGGGGCCTTAATATTATTGAAGACCATGGTAAAGGGCTGATACATTTTGTTGAGTCATACAGGAGCCTAACTCAGCTGCCAAAACCCGAATTTACCAGGGTTAATATCAGAGAATTTTTCGAGAGGATTACAATTCTGGTAAACAGTTATTACGATTCGGAGGGCGAAAAAAATAAGATTCGGCCTGTTATTACAGCAAGGGTAATCCCCGGAGACCTTACTTTGATGGCAGACGATAAACTGCTTGCACAGGTATTCCTTAATGTCGTCAAAAACTCAATAGAAGCCTTTCGCATTTCTGAAAACAATCATGACGTTTCTTTACCGCATAACAAGATATCATTAGCCGGTTTAAGGAATTCTGAAGGCAGGATAATACTTACAGTTCAGGATAATGGTCCTGGTATGGATGCAGAAACCGTGGAAAAAATATTTGTTCCGTTTTTTACTACCAAGGAATCGGGCTCAGGTATAGGATTAAGTCTGTCGCGACAGATTATAAGGATCCATAACGGTAACATATCCTGCGATTCTGTCCCCGGCGTTGGCACAACAATCTCAATGATATTCTGATCAGTTGTCAGTTCCAGTATTTAGTTAATCCTTATGCAAAGTCTCTGCCGGATTTGTCCTGGCTGCTTTGTTTGCTGCCCAGCTCACAGTGAGAAGACCGATAGCGAGAGCAAAAAGACCTGAGACTATAAGGAGCCATATGCTTATGTTTGTTTTGTATGCAAATCCATTTAACCATTTTGTCATTGCATAGTAGCTTACCGGTCCGGCAATAATAAATGAAATTATTATCCATTTCAGTAATTCAAAATTGAATTTCTGGAAAATATCCATTGAAGCCGCTCCATTTATTTTTCTTATACCAATCTCTTTGGTCCTGCTCTGGGTGGCAAATGTTGCCAGCCCGAACAGCCCCAGACTTGAAATAAATATGGCTATTACTGAAAGGACGAGGAAAAGAACATTCAGTTTAAGATCTTTTCCATAAGATGCAGACATTGCATCTTCAAGAAACGCATACTCAAACGGGCCGTCAGGGTTGATCTCTTTAAGTATTGATTCGCAGTTTTTCAGAATATCTTTAAGTTTGGAAGGCAGAAATTTTATTACGACTTGATCAAATTTTCCCCATTCATTGGCAGTCGAAATAAATATTGGTTCCGTTTTATCATAAAGTGAGGAAGTGTTGAAATCTTTTACCATACCAATGACCTCATATTTACCATTTCTTAAAATATACTTGCCAATAGGCTTATCCCAACCCAGCATTTTTGCAAAGGTCTGATTGATTATAACTTTATTGCTGTCTGATCTTATATTTCTGAAATCACGCCCTTCGATAAGCGAAATGCCCATTGTTCTAAGATAATTTTCATCAACATATACGGCATGTGCGAGAATTGGCTTATCAACTCCTTCAGGCCTGTACCCATTCATAGTAAAACTCACCCCGGGCACGCCACCTGCAGATACGGATACAGAAGTAACACCCGGAATTCCGGTGAATTTACTGACAATCAGTTCGTAAGTTGCAGAGGTCCTGGTATTAAGATTTACCAGAAGAATATTTTTCTGGTCAAACCCTTTATCGCTGTTCCTTATAAATTGCATCTGAGAATAGATAACCAGACAGCATATTATAAGTGCAATTGATATTGCATACTGCAGTGTTACCAGAATATTCCTTGAGAATTGTTTCCGTTTTCCCCTGTTTATACTTGATAGTAAAGCAAGTGGATTAATTGAAGAAAGATAAAAGGAGCTGTAAAAACTGGCAAAGACTGTACAGAAAATAAAAAGTGATCCGAAAATAAGTAGCCAGGCCTTGAAACTAATTGCTGACAACGACAGTACTTCTCCGACTAGTCCTGATGTATATGGAAGCAGAATCTTTACAAGCAGGAATGCCAGTACAAGTGATCCTATGATTGCTATTGCCGATTCAAAAACAAAAAACAGAATAATATACTTCCTGTCAGAGCCGAATATTTTCTTCATTGAAACCTCTTTGGCTCTTTTGAAGGAAAGTGCAGTACTTATATTTACAAAATTGAAACATGCAATTAATAGTATTAATAAGCCAATGCCTGAAAAGACAATAATTTGTCCGTGACTTCCCTTCTGCCCTAGTTCATATTCCGGTTGAGTGTCAGAGTTGAGGTGAATATCACTTATTTTCTCAAGATATGGGATCATTTGATAGCCTATGGGTCTGTATTCTTTATTTATTACGACTTCCATATATGCCATTATCTGTTTTTCTAGCTGTGTAGGGTCTGCTCCCCTGATAAGTCTCAGGTAGGTATAACAGGTCATCCCCCCTGTCCAGGCTACATTATTCCGGCTTGTTTCTACAGAGAGTGGTGCAAGACATTCAAATTGTATATTTGTATTTACGGGGGGATCTTTAGCTATTCCGGTTACCGTGAATGTATTTCCTGAAATCAGGATTCCTTTACCTAATGGGTCTTCATTTCCGAAGATTTTTTTGACTGTTTTTTCTGTAAGTACAATTCCGGAAGGTGAGTTCAAACAACTTGTTTTATTCCCAGTGACAAGATCGAATGAAAACATATCAAAGAATGTACTATCAGTATAAATGATCTTCAACTTAGTTGTCTTCTGGTTGTAAATTACTGATTCCTCCACATAGTCAAATCTGACCATTTCTTCCACTACGGGAAATTCTCTTTTAAATTCAGGACCTGCCGGTGCATTGATCGATCCGCAGTTTAATACCTTGGTAGGAGTTTTAAAGATCATGGAAACTCTGTACAGTCTTTCCTTGTCTTTATGAAATTTATCATAACTGGTTTCCACAGAGATCCAGATTATTATCAACAGAACAGAGGCGACTCCAATTGTCAGACCCAGAATGTTTACAAATGAGTATGGCATTTGTTTGACCAGCGATCGTAAGCCATTACGCAACAATAATTTTATCATAAGCTATGAATTTGGTAAAACCGCTGAGAAAAAAACCTCAAAGCATATACCAATAATTATAAATTACACATAATCAGTAATATAGTATTAGTGAGTTTTTGTAAAGAACTGATTTTGTATATAAATCATACAAATTGGTTCAAATTTTTAGACAGATTAAAAAAAGAGGCCCTGATTTAGGAACCTCTTGCATTGCCGGCGGTTTTAACCGACGGTATTTGAATATGTTGGGCTGAAGCCCATAATGTGTGTTACTCTGTATCCGTTGGCTGAAGCCAACGGCAATTGATCTATTTCTCAGTCACCACCTGGCCATCGAACAAATTCACAACTCTGTGGGCATATCCGGCATCCCTGTCGGAGTGGGTCACCATTATAATGGTTGTACCTTCTTTGTTCAATTCAGTCAGCAGGTTTATGACCTCAATACCATTTTTAGAGTCAAGGTTACCTGTCGGCTCATCAGCAAGAATTAGCTTCGGATTTGCTACAACAGCTCTGGCAATTGCTACCCTCTGCTGTTGTCCTCCGGAGAGCTGCTGAGGAAAATGCTTGGCACGGTGTCCTATTTTCATTCTCTCCAGAACGTCCTCAACACTTTTCTTGCGGTCGCTGGCTTTCATCTTCAGATAGATCAGTGGCAACTCTACGTTCTCATAGACATTCAGTTCGTCAATCAGGTTAAAACTCTGAAATACGAAACCGATATTTCCCTTGCGAAAAATTGTCCTGTCGCGTTCTTTCAGGTTAGCAACTTCAGTTCCATTGAAAATATAACTGCCTGCGGAAGGATTATCAAGTAATCCAAGGATATTAAGGAGTGTGGATTTTCCACATCCCGACGGGCCCATAACGGCTACATATTCTCCCTCTTTTACATTGAGAGTCACTTTGTTGAGAGCAGTTGTTTCAACTTCTTCAGTTCTGAAGATCTTAGTTAAATCATTTGTTTTGATCATGACTTTAGTTATTAAGAGTTATTTAGATTTTTTAAGAATTAATTTTTCATTTTTGCCGAACGTTTCGTAACCTGACACTATTACTTTTTCTCCTGGTTTCAGACCTTCAAGTACTTCATAATATTTTGGGTTCTTTCTTCCTATTGATATATTACGTTTGGTTGCAAATGATTCGGTCGGATCCAGAACAAATATCCATTGTCCGCCTGTCTCCTGGAAGAATCCGCCAATCGGAACAAGAACTGATACTTTTGGCTGACCCAACTGGAGGCTGATATAATACGTCTGGCCGGTTCTGATATTATCAGGCATGCTGTCGCGGAAGATCATTTCAATTTTAAAGGTTCCGTTCCTAACCTCCGGAAAAACCCTTCTTACGGTAAGATCGAATTTACTGTTCTGCCTGTCGAGTGTGGCATTGAGTTGTGCTCTTACACGGTCGATATAATGTTCATCAATCTGCGAGGTAACTTTATAAGAGGTAAGTACATTAATCTGTCCCATGTTTTCTCCGCGGGTTATTTGCTGACCGATCTCTGCGTTTAATATGCCAAGTTCCCCGTCGACAGTGGCCCTGACATTCAGGTTTTCCACTCTTTTCTTTACCATGTTGAGGTTGTCCCTCATATTCTGAAGGTCCCTTTTAATGGTTTCAACGTTAACCGAACGGAAAACAGAATCCTGTTTTTCACGCTCAATGTATAAGTCCCTTGAGGTTTTGGACATATCGAGATCTTCCTTTGATCGAAGATAATCCTCTTTTGAGATAAGGCTGTCTTTGATAAGAGTTTCATTCTGTTGAAAATTACGGGCTTTTCTTTCAATATCAAACTTAAGTGTAACTAGCTCCCTTTTAATCATCAATCTTTCCTGTTCCATCTCAATCTGAGTAGTTCGCAGGAAGTTCTCCTTTTCTGCAAGAAGTGATTCACTGTTCAGAATATTCATATAAAGATCGGGATTGGATAGTCTTAAGATAATATCTCCTTTTTTGACCATTGATCCTTCCTCTATAAGCTTTTCTTCAACTCTTCCGCCTTCATCAGCATCAAGAAAGATTGTGGTTATAGGTTCAACAGTTCCTGGCACTGTAATGTAATCATTGAACTGATCTTCTGTTACAGTTTCAATTATCAGCTTGTCTTTTTCAACCTTATAAGTTGAGGTCCGGTCGGCAAAGAAAGCCATGTAAATAAGGACAATTATTGCTAAACCTATGGCAATATAGCCGATATGTTTTTTCTGAAGGCCTTTTTTCTTTGGTAATACCTTATCCATTGTTTCGCGAGGAGTATCCATTTCAAGTTTTTGTTTATGATTATTAATGATGTATTTGTTTAGTATGCCGTGTAAATTGAATTTTTATTGCTGATTTACAAGATTTGTGTATTCACCGGTAGAGTAGAACTGAATTGTAAGTTTCCTTATCAGCAATTGCAGTTTTGTTCTGAGAGCCTCTGTTTTTGCCTTAAATAAAGTTGTCTTGGAAAGTGCATAATCTGTTACATTTACAAGTCCGGTTTCAAATTTTTTCTCGACTGCATCAAATGATTTTGTGTTATAGTAATAATTTGCGTTTGCAGCTGCGTATTCATCTTTTCCCCTGTTATAGTTGAGGCAGGCATTTTCAACATCTGTATATAAATTATTCTTCTCAAGCTGGAGCTTTAACTCAGTATCATTTTTTTTGATCTTTGCCTGTTTAATGGTCCTGTAGGTTGAAAGATTATTAAAGATTGGTATATTCAGTGTAAGCATTGCCTGTTTGTTCAGGTTCCCATTTATTTGTTTTGAGTAAGAATTTTGAACAAATCCATCCTCGGGGTTCAAAACCTCATAGTAGTATGAAGTTACCTGACCATTCAATGTTAATTTGGGAGCAATATTCCCCCTTGCAGCTGCTATTTGTCTTTTTGAAGCTGTTAGTTCATATTCGATTTCTTTGAGTCGCGGGAGATTTTGGGCGGCAAGTTGATAGACACTATCGGGACTGAACGAGTTGTCCGTAATCAGAATATTATCCAGATCAGGTATCAATATATCAAATTCTGATCCGGGTTCCAGCTGGAGCATTTGTTTTAAAGTTGTAATAGCCTGACTTGTTGTGTTATGAGCTATCGTGTAAGAAAGCCTGTCAGTAGAAACCTGGCTCTGAATTTCAAGTTGTTTAGCCAGAGCTTCTTTGCCTGTTTCTACCATTTTGGTGATTCTGAAAAGCTGTTTTTCAGAAAGATCGAGCTGCATTTTTGAAGCATCTTCCAGGCCTCTGGCATATAACACCTGGTAATATTGTCCGATTATGTCAGTAATCAATGTATTTCTAGTAATTTTCTCTGATTCCAGACCGGCTTTAAGCATGAATTTATTTGCAGCTATCGTGTTTAACTCAGTGAATCCACTGAACACAACAAGATTTGAGAACACGCCCAATGTGTTTGTCAGGTTCTTATTAAAAACTATCGCGTTTGTTTGGTCAATGGATCTTCCGTTTGCCAGGTAAAGCTGGGATCCGGCGTTTAGATTCGGTAACAGATTCATTCTTGATGCCAGCAGATCTGATTCTTTCGACAGAGTCAGAAGCCGCTGCCGTTGCAGTCCTATATTGTTTGTTACCGCATAATTAATGCAATCTTCGAGAGTCCATTTTTTCACCTGGGCAGATAATTCCTGAAAGCATAAAACTATTAGGAGTGATATTATAAGATAAGTTCTTTTCATTTCAATTTTCTAATTCCAGATTCATAATTAGTAATACCGGATTACATTACGCCAAAGAATGTGCCAAAAAGATATATAGCTTAATACCAGTAATATATAGTTTTCATCATTTGTTAAAGTGTCCAAATAATAGACAATGTATTGTGTAAAATTATTACACACCTGGGCGGAGATGTTTACCAGGTAAGGTTTTCTATTAACCTTTTGAATGGAATGTACTAACCTCCTTCTTTTGGGGATGTTGAATAAGTTAATAAATGGCTAATTTTTCCTTTATGTTCCTTAGTGTTGCACTTTGTGATCCTTTGTAGTTCAATGTTTTAGATTTTACCACAAAGGCACTCAATCCCGAGTACTCGGGATCACAAAGGGCACAAAGTACTTTTTCAACAGACCTTTATTTAACTTATATACCATACTTTACGCTTCCCCGTGCAAAGCAGAAAGGAGGTTATGTGGGTAAGTACATTAATCACACTGAACATAGATTGATGTTTCCTTGTTATCACTCTCAATTAGAATTGCACAGATAAAAATGAAACTCGATTTAATTTTCAGCCGGCTTTGGAGAGATTATATTACCCAGAATCCTTCTGCCGGGAAGGTTTATAACCTTTTCATAGAAGAAGGTGAAAATGTTATTAACGATCATATAGCATTCCGGACCCTTGATTATCCTGAAATAAATATTGACACAGTTGCTAAATCCTTCATTGAAAATGGATATACGGCAAAAGGAGAGTATAATTTTAAAGAGAAGCATCTCTTTGCCAGACATTTTGAACTGCCCGGAGATAATGCAGCACCACGCATATTTATAAGCCAGCTGATCCTGTCGGAATGTTCGCCCTTCATCCGAAAGACATTCAAAGAGGCTTTTGAGAGATCAGAACTCAGTAACTCCATTCCTGAAGATATGATCTTTTCAGGCAGCATATTTCATCCGGTATCATATGAGGTGTTCAGCCGTTTGAGAGAGGAATCGGAATATGCAGCATGGTTTTATGTCTTTGGATTCAGGGCAAATCATTTTACTGTGAGCATCAATGCCTTAAAAAAGTACAATAATATTTTGAGTGTGAATAATCTGCTGAAGGAGAAAGGTTTCGTTCTCAATAGTTCCGGAGGTGAAATAAAAGGAACGCCTGAAGACCTTCTCCGGCAATCAAGTACAATAGCTGATACCGTTAAGGTAAAGTTTCAGGAAGGATCATACGAGGTACCATGCTGCTATTATGAATTTGCGCAGAGATATCCCGATTCAGGCGGTCAGTTATACAATGGCTTCGTCGCAAAATCGGCTGACAAGATCTTCGAAAGCACTAACTTTTACAGGAAGAAATAATCAGGGGTTTAAATCAATAGTTGTACGGCCACTAAGTGGAATTGATCTTCCATTCCATTTAAATGTACCTGTCAGTCCATCTGGAAGAATAATTTGTCCTTTTATACCATTGTTTCCGCTCTTTTTAAGGTCAAAACTGATTATACCAGCAGGGTGTGGCATATGCCTTTTATGAAGGTAAGTTTTCCAAGGGCAGGCGCGATCTCAACAGTTTTAAATCCGGCTGTTCCGGGACGGATACCTGCAACTGTTGCCAGAAAATCATAGTCGGGACTTGCACTCCAGGCATGGCAGTCGGAGCGGGCAGGGTCAGGATTTTCGGCGAAAGTTGTCAAACCCTTTTTTAAGCATCTCGTGCCAGAGGCCAAGTGTTTCGAGGTAAAGATCAGCCAATCCGGTTTTTTTCAACGCCTGTGTAAGATAAAAACGGAAATACATAGTTGGCTGGATCAGACTTTTATCATTCATGAATCGTTTTACAAATTCTTTTTGATCGCTTTCCGGGATAGTATTTGTAAGGACAGCAAAGATCTGAGCATGCATGCTGAAGGCTTTTTTTGCAGGTGTATCTGAAAGGTATCCGCGTGATACGTCCCAGCATTTTTGGTAGACTGCCTTTGTAAGATTTTGCGCCAGTCCAGAAAATTTATCAGCTTTTTCCGGCTGCCCGAAGATATCTGAACATTTCGGAGGCCCGTTGCAGTGCAAATGCAAATTGCATCGTAAGTATCGATGATCCGCCATCTTTAGCCTCCACCTTCCGGAACCCCGCCAATACCCCTTTCGTTGTTCCATGGCCATTCCTTTGCCCAGTCGACAAAGTTCCAGTATTCGACAATGCCAAGCATGCCTGTTCCCTTTCAATTCGTTCTTGTGAACCATCCTAGTACTCCCTCTATTCCAGGCAAAAAGCTTTTTATGAATTCAGGATCATCCCGTAGCATCCAGTAATCATTGACCATGTCGACCCAGTACAAGGAGAAGGGGGAATAATCTGTGGACCGGCTGATGGATACCTGCTTCGGGTTAATCCTTCATAGAAAACAGATTCATTAAAGTTCATCAATAGCATTCCTCACAAGTCTGTCATCACCCGATACATATAAGAGAGATAAGTGACTGGATGCGTGTATCTCCGATATATTGAAGCTGTTCATAGTAGGGACAGTCAAAATAAGTTTCGTTAGCACATAAACGTGCGGTCCTCCAGCCAACATTCCAGATCTGCTTTAATTCAGGGAGGTTGGATTCAAATATTGCATTCTCTTTTAACGGATATGCCGTAAATTCACTGGTGAGGCTGTTTACGAGCAATGGTTCATTCCGGTTGCAATCTCCATCTGAAGATATCTCCATGTGCGAAACCAAAGCGGACGAAACAGCCTGTCCGGATTGCCATCAGGTAAAAAATAATCGGAATAACCTAGAATAGATTTCCCTTCTATTTCATTCCTGTTGCCTTTTAATCCTTTTGAATCAAATAAGCGATTCGGCATAGGTTATTTTAATGCTGCTTCCTTTGCCTTTTGATACTAGCAGTTCGGGATAGCCGGTTGTCAGGTTGCCCTGGTCGAAAATACTAGTTATTTTTTTGTCAGCAGGTATGATCCAGCCAGTTTTTCCTTCAAGAAATCCTTCAGGCAACGGCTGACCGAATTACGGCGAACAGAGGCAAATCGCTGTGGCATTTGTTCCATTAATGGAATTCTTCGTGGCATGAGCTCCCAGTTTATATCTGTTCCCAACTCTCGTGAGGATGAGCAGCATGAGAGTGTCGCGGTGTCAGCCAGGAATGATCGTCATAACCGGAAGTTTCCCAATCCCCATGGATATTTTACATCCTACGACCCTGTCACATGGGCCCACTACAGTAAATTGCCCGCTCGTTTCCTTTGAACTTGCGGGTGCAGGAGAATATGCCGTATCTTTTATTACCTTCCATGATGTGTCGGTATTCACAATTTTTTCTTATGCAGAGTTTCCCTGGACGATGAAAGCTGTCTTTATGGAGAATTGGGCCCATGGTTTTAACTCCCCGAAATTCCAGACCTCAGCTGCGAGAACATTTTTTCCGGCTTTAAGAAATTCAGCGATATCGATGGTTTCAAAGTACCAATGTTCCAGATCGGCACGTGCAGGACCAAAACAGACAGCTTTCCGTTTACAAAAAGACGGTATCTGTTATCGGCAGAAATGTTGATTATAAATTCCTGGGGCTGTTTTTTAAGTTCAAAATTCTTCCGGAAATGAAAAACACCATAATCCAGAAGGGATTCCGAGATGAGTTATCCACTGAGCTCTCCAGCGATGGTCTGAAAGAGCAGGGTTGATCTTTTCTGAAGCTACCTGCTCCACCTTTTGTGCTGAGAGTGTAACGGAGATCATGAAAATCGCGAGGGCACTTATTTTTGAGCGCATGATGATAATATTTATTTTATGTTCATAGATCCAAATTATTCAGAGTTATCTGAAATAACAAATATCTCTGTTATATTTTTATTTTAATTCAATCTAAAATCTATTACCGTTGGCTTTAGCCAACGGTATATGAGCCTCATCTGCAAGGACTTTAGTCCTTTATTTGTGGGCTAAAGCCCAAGTCAGGGAAGTACCATTGTCCGTTGGCTAAAGAGGCTGTGTGATAATTAACTTTTATATTTTTTACCAACTCTTTTAGGTTTTATTATTAAAGTAAGAAGATCTTACGCGATCTTACGCGATCTTCCAGTTGTATTTTCCCACTTTCTGGAGTAAGTTCTCCATATTTTCTATGTTTATGAGCCTTTTTAGATTGTAAGCGGTTGTATAAGGTCAATTTCAATCTGCACTTTGTGTTTTTTCCTTAATAGGAAGCAAAATTTTCCCATCATTGTTTTTATTGTTCCAAAAGGGATGTTCAACTACTGTTTTTCGATGCTGGACTTTCTCCATATTTTCCATTTCCCCTATCCATTCCCTGTAATTATCTATCCATCTATGATTTACGTTTACTTTTATTGCCCTCCCTGTTTTTGTACACTTACTCTTTATTGGACACCCTTTACAATCATGGCATTTATAAACATTATAAGCTTGATCGTCCTGTTTGTAAGCTCTTGAGTGTATCTGTAAAATTTTATTGTTTGGGCATGTAAAAGTGTCGTTATCTGTATTATATAAAAATTCTATTCCATTTTCTCTGTCCTGTTTTTTTGTTGGTGGTTCTCGGCATTGGAATATAACAAGTTGTAAATGATGTTTCCTGTATCTCTCTGATTTGAGTTGCGTTGCCATAACCCTTGTCAGCCTCAATTTCATCGGGAGTAAAGCCCAACTGCTGTGTTAAATTTTCCAGATCGGGTTTTAATAAATTGATGTCACATTCATCAGTAGTAACCTCTGCCAGTGCAATCATGTGATGTTTCGTATCTACCCCGGTTTGTACATTATAACAAGGCATCTTCCCATCCCTGCATTTCATAAGGTTTGCATCAGGATCAGTCTACTATATATATTTTTTTCCAGACTCTTTTAATTGTTTTTTAGATGCTTCTAATTTGTTTTTTTCGTCTTCCAGCTTCTCAATTTTTTTCTTTAAATCATCTTTGTCATTTGATTCTCGTTCCAACCGGTCTTCAAGCTCATCTATCTCTTCCATATTGTCAAGATACTTTTTAAGAGTTTGTTCGATGTTCTCTATCCGGCTTTTTAATTTTTTCTCTGAATACACGTCACGTCCAGCATATGCCTTCATTTTGCTGCCGTCAAACACAAGAGTTTTACCTTCAATATAACCACTTGTCTTTAAAAACTTTCTGAACTCAATAGCCACTGAGCGGATCAGTCCTTCATTCTCCCGACGGAACTTACAAATCGTCCAATGATCTGGTTTTAAATCTCCCAGTAGCCATATTACTTCGATGTTTCTGTAAGTCTCATTTTCCATACGGCGACTTCCAGGAATCCAGTTGAAATAACAATACATTAATAATTTGAGCATTGTTGATGGCGAGTAACTAGTACAGCCTTGATCACTATGGCCTCCCCATGAACAAGCATCTTCATCTTCAATAATAACTTCTCAACTACAAGATCTATTAACCGTACTGGACTATTCTGTTCTACCCATAACTCAATGTTTGGGTAAAGTAGCAGTTCGTTTCTGTCTTTTGGATTTTTATAGTGCATTGTCAGTTATTAAAATATGCTTAAAAACTAAGCCTTATCTAATTGTAAGATAGATATTTAAAGCATATTAGACAAATAATCTAACAACGATTTTTAAACAATTTTACAAAATTATTAACCAATCTATTTTCACACAGCCTCTTTAGCCAACGGTACTCGACTTTGGCTAGTTTCGCATGTAAACATAGCTGAAGTACAGGGATTAACAATTTCTAAGGGTTTGTGATTTTAATTCTTGATTCACGAAGCCTGAGAAATTCATTCCGATTGTTCTTAGACCAGGCCTGAGCTTTTAAGTTATTGATTATATCCCTGGTTGAATGTCGTTGTCCTTCTTTTTTCGATACCATTTTGGTCGTGGAAGCAATATATTTTTAGATTATTTAATGATTTGTAGGCTGCAAGGTGAAGCAGTGCATATATAGCAGATATAAATGCAGGAACAAGTTCTGCTGATTCTGGGTTTCTTACCTGTGCCTGGCCGCATCCCAAAAGTGTTTTTTCGTCCCTGAAAGTTGACTTCTATTTCCCATCGCCATAGATATGCCTGCAGGAGTTCCTGAATATTAAGGTTATTGTCGGTACAGATTAGGTAACCCGGTTCACTATAATGTACTTTTGAGGACTTGGAAAGACGATATCCCAGAGGTTTTATTACGATTAACTGTAAATCATGTTTTTGTCCTGCTGATCTCCACCTGGTATTTCTAATTACCTTGACATTGAACTTATGTTCTCCCTGCTGCCCATGCATTTACCTCCTGCCATGAGTACTGGTCTGATTGCCTTATTTGTTCTGGTGTTGGCAGTTTGTCGCCATATCCGTTTTGCCAACACCGGGTTGACTTTAGTGGATAATATAGTTTTGTGTCTTTTCTGATGCGGCCGATTATGGTTACTCGTTCAGGTAGATTTTTTAATACAGCTTCATTTGTGTAGCTTCCGTCAACGCTGACAACAAGTTGCTTTTCATCAACCCCTTTTTTGTTCAACTCACCGAAGCTCTCCAAGTCTTTCACTCCTTGTTTGCTTAGTTTTAATTTTCTTTGTTGTTCCTTATAGTTTTTCCAGCTGGTTGCCATCGGCTTTACGAGGTCTTTTTACTGTTGGACAGTGATGAAAATCGATTGGGATAGCCCTGGACTGTGAACACCCTGGATGATCCGGGAGAGCCATTGATATTTGCAAAAATCGTTGGCCCCAGATAAAATTGGTCTGAAAACGTGGACCCAGCGGATCTCTTCGCCATGCTGTACCAGGTATTTTCCGGCCTGTTTTTTTTAGGATCGTATCATCCATATGAGCAACTATCATTTCCTTTGACCCCAACTCCTGCAGTACCCCTGTGCGGGCTACATCAAAAAGCTTGGAGGCGTCGGTTCTCTATGACTGAAGAGACGGTAAGCAGAAGACCAGTCTATGAACTGGCGGCCATGCGGTGAACATGCCGGTGAGTGTATGTTTGCCCATACAGTCGAGAGACCAAATGCAAGTTCCCGCCCGGTTTTCCATGCCTGATCTTGCGAAAATGCTTCAGCACATTGATTTATAAGCAAATCAAACTCATCAATTAAAGATCCGTCTGAGGTTTTTTTTTCCATAATCTAATGTTCAGTCATTACGCTTGAGAATCAATTTTTGCCTGTCCTCAATTATCCATTCAACCATCTCCCCCCGTTCAAACTCCATAGCCTGTGCTAGGGCGGAAGGAAAATTGATGTACCACTGTTCACTTTTAGCTCGCTTTATAAGCTGAATCTTTGTAGGAAATCCCATAGTTTATTTATTGACTAGTTATATAACTAGACACAAATATAAAACAAAAAATGCGATCAGGACTATCTAATCGCATGTTTTTTACTAAAATTTAATACATTTATCTAGTTAAATGCCAAACTAAAGTTACTGTTGGCTTTAGCCAACGGTATATGAGCCTCATCTGCAAGGACTTTAGTCCTTTATTTGTGGGCTAAAGCCCAAGTCAGGGAAGTACCATTGTCCGTTGGCTTAAGCCAACGGTAATTTATAATCTGACCACACTCTTTAAATTTTGAATAGTTCATAGTTATTTCCAACCCAGGATTACCAGTTTAGCAAAGAACCAGATCAATTAAAATTTTTTATATATTACATTAATCATTTATCGTATATACTGTGTCTTAAGAGTAACCAAATATGCAATAATTCATCAAATATGAAGAGTAAATTTCTTTTCCGGATTTTTTCAGATTTTCATTATCATCCATTGCCGTAATGTAATGGGAACCGGTTTTTGTTTTGCACAGGCACATGAAGCGGTTCCGGTTGATCACGCAAGCCTCATTCCATCATCAGAATTCAGCGTAAAAGCTGACGGGAAAAACGTGATGGTCTATTCTTCTCCTTTTCCTGCCGCTTTTTGCAGTATTGAATTGTCAAAACCGGTTGACATTATTATCAAATCTTTGACCCGTGACGTCAAATGGGCTGATATAAGACCACTTTCCTCAGGCATTAAACCGGTAATAAAAAATGACAGCACCATTTCTTTCACGATTAGCAGCCCGGGCCAGTTCAGTATCGAATTGAACGGAACTTTTAAAACTCCTCTTTTTGTGTTTGCCAATACACCCGGGAAAGATAAACCGGAAAAGTCAGGGAAAAATGTTCTGTATTTTGAATCCGGTAAAATTCACTATCCCGGAACGATTAATTTAACAGAAAACCAGGAGGTTTATATTGAAGAAGGAGCAATCGTCGCAGGCCAGATTAAGGCTGACAGGGTAAGTCATATTAAAATCGGGGGAGGCGGAATACTTGACGGTTCTTACAGCAGGCAATTCATGGATTCCTGCGCCAGAGTATATAATAAAGGTCTTACCGGTAATGCAGCGAAGGGGGGTATAGCTGGTTTAATATCCTTAACTGAATGCAGGAATGTTACTATTGACGGTATCATATTATTCAACAGTAAAACATGGGATGTGGTTCCTTCTCTGTGTGACAGCGTGAATATCAGCAATATAAAAATCATAAGTGATAACGGTTCGGATGATGGCATCGACATTGTGAGTACAAGAAACATCCTTGTTGCGAATAGTTTTATCCGGACAAAAGATGACTGCATAGCCATTAAAAGCTTTGCAAAACCTCAGCCTGTATCAGGTCAGACAAGCCACAAAGAACAGGTGTTCGGGAAACTTTCAGAAGGACCCTTTTATCCGGTTGACGGCGTTATGATAAAAAACTGCGTATTCTGGAATGCAGCCTGGGGCAACGCATTGGAGATAGGTTTTGAACTGTCGGGTGATATCAGCAATGTTAGTTTTACAGACAATGATATAATCCGGGTCGAGGGCGGCGCAGCATTCAGTATACATAATGCAAGGAGAGGAGTTGTAAGCAATATACTTGTTGATAATCTCAGGGTAGAAGGAGCTGACCAGAAATTATTCGACCTGGCTATATTCCGCTCAATTTATTCTGAAGATGGCACCGGTGATAAAAAGGAAATAAGGCGGCTTTACCTGAACGGAATATGGGATAATGTACTCAGTGTTTCAGCCAGTGAAAGTGAGAATCATTCAAAATTCAGGGGTCATATCAAAGATATAATTCTGAAAAATATCAGTGTGGTGGATGGTCCCTTCCCTTTTTCGGTTTTCTACGGAGCAGATAAAGATCATCTTGTTGAAAATGTTACTATAGAAGGATTATCCGTTTATGGAAAATCTATCAGGGATATTTCCAGTGCGAAGCTATATCTTGAAAACACTAAGAACATTATTCTCAGATAATTTATTGTATTTGTTAATTAAGCCAGTTGAGCCATTAATGAGGTGGTTACCT
>CAWBQN010000022.1:0-117809 GCA_963791065.1 uncultured Bacteroidales bacterium | reverse complement strand
AAGCAAATGCTGTTAAAACTGATGCAAACCGTCCGCTTAAATCACTCAGCGACAGTCTTAAAGGAAAACAGGGACGATTCCGGCAGAACCTGCTTGGTAAAAGGGTTGACTACTCCGCACGTTCAGTAATCGTTGTCGGTCCGGAACTCGGATTGCACGAATGCGGTTTACCTAAAGATATGGCAGCAGAACTCTACAAGCCATTTATTATCCGTAAACTGATCGAACGCGGTATCGTAAAAACAGTTAAATCTGCAAAGAAAATAGTAGACAGGAAGGACCCTGTTGTCTGGGATATTCTTGAAAACGTTTTGAAAGGTCATCCGGTTCTGCTTAATAGGGCTCCGACACTGCACAGGCTGGGTATACAGGCATTCCAGCCAAAACTGATTGAAGGGAAAGCTATTCAGTTACACCCTCTGGTATGTACAGCTTTTAATGCTGACTTCGACGGTGACCAGATGGCAGTTCACCTTCCTCTCGGAAATGGTGCTGTGCTTGAGGCTCAGATGCTTATGCTGGCTTCACATAATATTCTTAATCCTGCAAACGGTGCACCTATTACGGTTCCGTCGCAGGACATGGTTCTTGGCCTATATTATATTACCAAGGGAAGGAAAAGCACCGAAAAGGATAAAGTACGCGGTGAGGGGCTGATCTTCTATTCTCCGGAGGAAGTTAACATTGCATACAACGAAGGCAAAATTGACCTTCATGCACTTATAAAAGTAAAAGCCAACGACAGAAAAGATGGTGAGTTAGTTAACCACCTCATTGAAACCACCGTAGGCAGGGTTATCTTTAATCAGTTTGTACCGGCTGAGGTTGGATATATAAATGAGATCCTGACCAAGAAATCATTAAGGGATATAATCGGACGTGTTTTGAAACTGGCAGGTACAGCTAAAACGGCTGATTTTCTTGATGCTATAAAGAATCTCGGGTTCTATTCTGCCTTTAAAGGCGGTTTGTCATTTAACCTCGACGATGTGATCATCCCTGAAGAAAAAACGAAATTCGTTGCTGAGGGATATGAACAGGTTGAAGAAGTGCTGAATAATTACAGCATGGGATTCATAACAAACAACGAACGCTATAATCAGATAATTGATATCTGGACACATGTTAACGCCAGGCTTACCCAGACCCTGATGAAACAGCTTTCCAACGACAAGCAGGGATTCAATTCAGTTTACATGATGCTTGACTCCGGTGCAAGAGGTTCGAAGGAACAAATACGTCAGCTTTCAGGTATGAGGGGACTTATGGCAAAACCTCAGAAATCTGGTGCTACCGGTTCTGAGATCATCGAAAACCCGATCCTTTCTAATTTTAAAGAGGGTCTTTCGGTTCTTGAGTATTTTATTTCCACTCACGGTGCACGTAAAGGTCTTGCTGATACAGCTCTTAAAACAGCTGATGCAGGATATCTTACACGTCGTCTCGTCGATGTTTCGCAGGATGTCATAATAAATGAAGAGGACTGTGGAACACTCCGCGGACTGATCGCTACTGCAATTAAGAAGAATGAAGAGGTAGTAGAATCATTATATGAAAGAATTCTTGGCCGTACCACAGTTCATAATATTTATAATCCTCTTACAGGGGAACTGATAGTCGAATCGGGACAAGAACTCACAGAGGATCTTGCCAAGAAAATTGAAGATTCTCCAATTGAACAGGTTGAGATCCGTTCAGTTCTTACCTGTGAATCCAAAAAGGGAGTCTGTGCTAAATGTTATGGTAGAAACCTGGCAAACGGACGTATGGTTCAGAAGGGTGAAGCTGTTGGTGTAATAGCAGCCCAGAGTATCGGTGAACCCGGAACTCAGCTGACACTCCGTACATTCCATGTTGGAGGTACGGCTTCAAATATTACCACGGAATCGAGGCTTATTGCCCGTTATGGTGGTATAGCTGAGATTGAAGAGATCAGGACTGTTCCCAAGAAAGATCCTGAAAAGGGTGATATAGAGATAGTTATAGGACGGCTCGCAGAGCTCAGGATTGTTGACAAAAAGACCGGCATTGCCCTTACCACACATACTATACCTTATGGCTCAAAGCTTTATATTAAGCCAGGCCAGGAGATTGAGAAGGGTAAGCTCATTTGTGAATGGGATCCGTTCAATGCTGTAATAATCTCTGAAATGGGAGGGAAGATCGGATATGACTTCCTGATTGAAGGTATAACATTCCGTGAGGAGTCTGACGAGCAGACAGGCTTTAAGGAAAAAGTCATAATTGAGAGCAGGGACAAAACTAAGAACCCTGCAATTAAGATCCTGAATCCGAAAGGTGAAGAACTCAGAGTTTATAATCTTCCGGTGGGATCGCACCTCGTAGTCGATACAAATAAGATGGTCGAAGCAGGTGAGGTGCTTGCTAAAATACCACGTGCAGTTGGAAAATCTGGTGATATAACAGGAGGTCTGCCGCGTGTTACCGAGTTGTTTGAAGCTCGTAACCCGTCAAACCCTGCCATAGTATCCGAAATTGATGGTGAAGTGACATTCGGCAAGATAAAAAGAGGTAACAGGGAAATCTCTATCAAATCAAAGACTGATGAGACTAAGAAATACCTTGTACCCCTTTCAAAACAGATTCTGGTTCAGGAAAATGATTATGTAAAGGCTGGTATTCCTCTTTCCGACGGTGCCATTACTCCTTCCGACATACTCGCAATAAAAGGACCAACAAAGGTTCAGGAGTATATTGTAAATGAGATACAGGAGGTATATCGTCTGCAGGGTGTGAAGATCAATGATAAACATTTTGAGATCATTGTCCGCCAGATGATGCGTAAGGTCGAGATCGTGGACCCGGGTGATACAAAATTTCTGGAACGTCAGGTGGTTGATAAGCTTGAGTTCATGGATGAAAATGACTGGATATATGGTAAAAAAGTTATTATCGATGGCGGCGATTCTCCGTCTCTGCGTCCTGGAATGATTATTTCAGCACGTAAACTAAGAGATGATAACTCTGTCCTGAAACGTCGTGACCTGAAAATCGTTGATGCCAGGGACGCTATACCCGCAACTTCAAGCCAGGTATTGCAGGGAATAACCAGAGCTTCACTTCAGACAAAGAGCTTCTTCTCAGCAGCCTCCTTCCAGGAAACAACAAAGGTTCTTAATGAAGCCGCAATATTGGGTAAGATCGACAGACTCGAAGGACTGAAAGAAAATGTTATCGTCGGTCATCTTATTCCGGCCGGAACTGGTCAGAGACAATATAATGGCATTATTGTCGGATCACTTGAAGAGTACGAAAACCTTGTGGGAGTAGAACAGGCAACTGAAGCAGAACAGGAAAAATAGGACTAAAAATAATTAGCAAATTAGCATGACAGATCCCAAAAACCCTAATCAGATCAGTATTGAACTGAATGAGGAAGTTGCGCAGGGTACATATTCGAACCTTGCGGTAATAACTCATTCTGCTTCTGAATTTGTCATCGATTTTGTAAGGATTATGCCAGGAATTCCAAAGGCACAGGTTAAATCGAGGATTATTCTGACACCGGAACATGCCAAAAGACTCGTTGCGGCTCTTCAGGATAATATTTCCAAGTATGAATCTGTACATGGAACAATTAAAGAAGTCAAAGGGTCGGGACCTGCAATACCGCTCAGTTTTGGAGGACCTACAGCCCAGGCATAATTAACGCAAGACTAAGAATAAGAGCCGTCACATTATATTATTGACGGCTTGATTTTTTGTAATATCTGAAATAATGGCTTACTTTGTCCGTTAATTAATCATTGTATAATAAGATTATTCAATATGCCAGGAAAAACCTTCAGAAGAATTTTGGTTGCATTGGTTATAATAGCGCCCGTCTTTTCATATACAGATTGCAGAAAGCAGGCAAAATGCGGATGTGGTCAGGATGCCCTTCGCACACTTTCTTTAGCTTCGGCGAATGTTTATTTTAATGATACAGGGACTATTTTGTATTTTCAGCTTGAAGGTGATCCGTATTCGACGTATAATTTCTGCAATCCCTCAGAAATGTTTCCAAGGCTGGTTGATGCTAAATCGGGTGATGTCCTACAGATTTCTGGCCATGTTTACTGGAATTGTAATTTTGTTTACCAGGCCAGCAATTCTGCTTACCAGAGTATTGGTCAAGTATATGATGTTCAGGTCACAGATCTGACGCTCAATTTGTACGGGAAATCTAAACCGGCATCTGAGTCCCGGTTTAATTCTCCAACGCAAAAGAATTAAGCATTTTTCTCCTTTCGTTTTACCGGCTGCCTCAGATTCAGGTAATTTTGTATATTTCTGAAAAATTCGAGAATGTATCAGAACAGCATTTCTTTTGCCGGAGCAGGAAGAGTTGCAGGAGCTTTGTGTAAAGAAATGTTCCGTGCCGGTTTCCGGATTGATGTGGTAGCTTCGGAATCTGAAGCCGGCGGAAAGTCACTCGCTGATTCATGTAAAGCAGAGTGGTCATCGGATCTTAAGTTTCCGGAATCAACCAGGGTTATCATAGTTGCTGTTCCTGACCATAAATTAAAACATGTTCTTGAAAAAATTTCCTGCGCGCGTGAAACACTGGTAGCCCACACCGCCGGTAGTTTCGGACTCGATATTTATCCTAAACATATTGTCCGGAAAGGAATTTTCTATCCGCTGCAGACCTTCTCAAAGAACAGAAAGGTCAGTTTTACTGATCTGCCGTTTTTACTTGAATCTTCCGACAACGAATCATCAGAAATTCTCCGGAACATGGCAGAATCTATCCATGGGAATGTATATTTTGTTGATACTGAGAAAAGAAGGATGATTCATCTTGCTGCTGTCTTCGTAAATAACTTTTCTAACCATATGCTGACTTTAGGAAAAGAGGTTGCTTTGAAATCGGGTTTTACGTTTGAACTTCTGGCTCCATTAATAAAGGAGACATTTTCAAAAGCACTGGATTCTGGTCCTGAAAACTCGCAAACGGGACCTGCAGTGCGACATGATAAAAATACTATAGAAAAGCATTTGGATTTACTATCTTTCTCTCCTGATTTGCAGAGAGTTTATAAAGAGATGACGAAGTCAATTATAGATTACCATAAAACAAAAGATAAATGATAGTTGCTAGTTGCTGGTTGCTTGTTACTGGTTCAAAAACAATACTTTATTTTACTTGCGACCAGCAACTAGCATCAAGTAACAAGCAACAAGCAACAAGATAATAAGACCCACATGGCTAATTTTAAAGAAGATCTTGTAAGAGTTAAAGCGTTTATTTTTGATATTGACGGGGTATTGTCTCTGCAAACGATAAGTCTGAATTCCTTTGGAGTTCCCAACAGAACTGTTAACCTTCGTGATGGATATGCGCTTCAGCTTGCAGTAAAGAAGGGCTATCATGTTGGAATTATTTCCGGAAGCAGTTCAAGAGAGTATCAAAAAAGGCTCAGGCTGCTGGGTATAAACGACATCTACCTTAAAAGCCGCAGCAAGCTTGATAATTTCAGGACATTTATTAAAAAACACCAGCTCGACAGCTCAAGCGTGTTGTTCATGGGCGATGATATTCCCGATTTTGAAGTCATGAAAGAAGCGGGTATCCCGGTTTGCCCCTCTGATGCTGATAGTGAAATCAAACAGGTAGCCTCTTATATTTCCGATAAAAAAGGAGGAGAGGGATGCGTAAGAGATGTCATAGAACAGGTTTTACGATTACATAATAACTGGATGGATTCAGACGCATTTACATGGTAATTTATGAAAGCATTCCTTCAGCTCATCCGATGGCAAAATCTTCTCATGGTTGTACTGACAATGGTACTCATGAGATATGCAGTTCTGGCACCTTTAATCGGAAAAATCGGAGTAATACTGATTAATGGAACAGGAGAGGAGATCCCAATGTCGCTCCAGTTTCCATGGTACCTGTTTGCATTGCTGGTATTCGCTACAGTATTAATAACTGCCGGTGGTTATGTTATTAATGACTATTTTGATATTAAGACCGACCTGATTAACAAGGGAAAAGTCATTGTCGGTTCCAAAATACCAAGACGAAAAGCCATAATGTGGCACAGTATTTTTAATATTGCCGGTGTGTCGGCAGGCTTTTATATATCCGATAGAGTCGGGTATTTATGGCTGGGAACAATGTTTCTTGTTGTTTCCGGACTACTTTATTTTTACTCAGCAAGCTACAAACGGCAGTTCCTGATAGGGAATATTTTAGTGGCGTTTCTGACAGCTATGGTTCCAATGCTCGTCGTATTCTACGAATGGCCGGCACTTTACAGATACTACACTATAAATGCCATAGTGCTTCCAAAGTTCAACCTGATAATCTACTGGATCGGCGGATTTGCCTTATTTGCTTTTCTGACGAATCTAATTCGCGAGATAATCAAAGACACTGAGGATTTTGAAGGAGATATAGCTTATGGCAGAAATACAATTCCAGTCGTGATAGGAGTAGTGGAAGCAAAGGTAGTTTCTATCAGCCTGGCCATCATTACTATTGTTCTGCTTTATCTTGCATGGCACTTTTTTATAAATGATATAATCACTCTGGTCTATATATCTGTCATGGTAGTACTGCCACTTTTATTTGTAATTTACAAACTGGCCGGCAGCAGTGAAAAGAAACAGCTTCATGGTGCAAGCAGTATAATGAAGATAGTGATGCTAACCGGTATACTTTACTCCGTAGTTGTAAAAATAATACTTACCTGGAACCTGTTCTGATGATTATTGACAAGCTCAACAGTTACAGGATAATCCTTGCTTCACGTTCACCCCGGAGGCAGGACTTGCTATACGAGCTTGGCCTGAAATTCGATGTTATTATTAAGGAATATGAAGAGGTTTATCCCGAAGGTCTTTGCGGCGCTGAAATTGCCAGGTTTGTTGCACATGAAAAAGCAGCCTGCTTCAAGAAAGAGATATCAGATAATGAGATAGTTATTGCAGCAGACACTATAGTATGGTGTAACGGGAAAGTACTGGGGAAACCGGTCAATCGTGAAGATGCAACCCGAATTCTTAAAGAAATATCAGGAAATACTCATGAAGTCATAACCGGGGTATCTCTTCTTTCCCGATCAAAGGAGCTGACCTTTTCTGAATCAACAAAAGTAACATTTGAAATAATGTCGGAGGATGAAATATACTACTACATAGATAATTACCAACCCTATGACAAGGCCGGTGCTTATGGTATCCAGGAATGGATCGGCATACTGGCATGCAGCCATATCGATGGCTCCTATTTTAATGTAGTTGGCTTACCAGTTCAGAGACTATATAAGGAACTTCAGAAGTTCATAATGCCTCCGGAACCATTTGTTTTCACCCCTCTTCCCCCCTGAAGGCCCTGAAGGGGGGGCAAAAATTCTCTGGATTTCAAAGCCCCCTTTAGGGAGTTTGGGGGTAAAACAAGGGGAAATGTATGAGTTAAATTAATGAGAATTGAAATTGAAATTGATAATTATATAAATGAGAAATAAACTACTGACTAGCTGGTTATTGCTAACGATTCTATTAACACCTGCCTTAAGAGCCGATGAGGGTATGTGGATCCCGCTACTGATTGAAAAATACAATATTAAACTGATGCAGGAAAAAGGATTTAAGCTGTCGGCTGAAGATATCTATAGTGTGAATAAAGCCTGCATGAAAGATGCTGTTGTACAGTTTGGAGGCGGGTGTACCGGCGAAGTCATTTCAGATGAAGGCCTGTTGATTACAAATCATCATTGCGGTTATGGTCAGATTCAGCGCCATTCGACACTTGAACATGATTATCTTACCAATGGATTCTGGGCGATGTCGAAGGAGGAAGAATTACCCGATCCCGGTCTCACAGTCACATTTCTAAAGAAGATGGAAGACGTTACCGATAAGGTCCTCAAGGGGACCAGCGATTCTATTTCAGGAGCGGACCATGACAAGATAGTGGACTCAAATATTTCAGAAATTTCAAAAAATGCTACTGCAGGAACAGTTTATTCCGCATCAGTTGTGCCATTCTATATGGGAAAACAGTATTTCCTTTTTGTGTATGAGACATTCAGGGACGTTCGTTTTGTTGGTGCTCCGCCTTCAGCTATAGGAAAATTCGGCGGTGAAACAGATAACTGGGTCTGGCCACGCCATACCGGAGACTTCTCTCTGTTCAGAATCTATGCCGATATGGCGAATAACCCTGCCGATTTCTCAAAAAACAATGTTCCCTATAAACCTCTGTATCATTTCCCTATTTCATTAAAAGGCATAAAAGAGGGAGATTTCACCATGGTGTTCGGTTATCCCGGTTCAACTTCAGAATATGTGCCATCTTATCATATCGATATGGTGAAAAATTTCATCGATCCAAAGATGATTGCTATACGCACAAAAAAAATTGAAATAATGGAAACGGCTATGAATACCGATCCTTTGATAAGAATCCAGTATTCCGGTAAAAAATCGGGGTTGGCAAATTCGTGGAAGAAATGGATTGGAGAAACCCAGGGACTGGAAAAAATGAAGACAATTGAAAAAAAGACAGAGTTTGAAAATAAGCTAACGCTTTGGATCAATGAAGATAAGAGCCGGGTAGCAAGGTATGGTGAGATACTGCCAAAGTATAAAGAGCTCTATGCAGGAATGAAGGATTACTCTCTTGTTAACAGTTATACCAATGAAGTTTTTTTTAATAGTGGAGCCGAAGCAGTAGGTTTTGCAAGGAATATAAAGGCATTGGTGGACCTTATACAAAAGAAGGGAGATGAAGACCAGATAAGCGCGATGAAAACTAGCTTGTTAAATAATGGCAAGAGTTTTTTTCAAAATTATAATCAAGCTACAGACAAGAAACTGTTTGTCGCTGTCATGACAATGTACGGTGAGAACCTCGACCCGAAATGGCAAGCTCCTGAGTATATCAAGCTTAGAAACTCATGTAAGGGTAATTTTTCTTCTATAGTCGACAAGCTATATAATAAGACAGTGTTTGCCGAGGAATCGAAGTTCAGCAAATTTGTTGCTGATTTTAATGAAGCAAGCATTGGTAAGTTAAATAAGGACCCGTTCTACCTGCTGGTCAGTAATACAGCCGACTTTCTTACAGCAAATGTACGGCCTGAGCTGAAACGGTATGCCGGTGAAATCCAGAAACTCAATACAGCTTATATGTCTGCTCAGATGGAGTTCGATAAGGAAAGGATCTTTTATCCTGATGCCAATTTTACGCTGCGCCTAACTTACGGTACAGTAGAAGGTTATTTCTCAAGGGATGCCGTATACTATACTTATTATACGACACTTAAAGGAATAATGGAAAAAGACAATCCCAAAATTTATGATTATGATGTACCGCAAAAGCTCAGGGACCTCTACCGTACAAGGGACTTTGGCAGGTACACCCAGGATGGAGAAGTACCTGTATGTTTTATAGCTAATAATCATACTACCGGTGGTAATTCCGGCAGTCCGGTCATTAATGGTGAGGGCCAGTTGATTGGCGTTAACTTCGACAGAGCCTGGGAAGGCGTTGCCAGCGACCTTTCCTATAACCCTGAACAAAGCAGGAATATCAGCCTCGATATCAGATATGCAATGTTTATTATTGACAAATTCGCAGGTGCCGGATATTTGTTGAAGGAAATGACAATTGTAGAATAGATAAATATGTCGGGAATGGTTGCGACCATTCCCGACATATTAATATGATTTTATTGTTTTAATCTTATCGGTGTATTTCTGGCATACTGCCTGCTGACTCTCTATTTTGCTCTTTACTTCTTCCTGCATTTTTTCGTTATCGGGAATTTCAGAATTTGCCTTTTCAATTTCAGCATTAGCTTTATTGATCCTGGTTTCAGATGATTCTATTGAATTCTGTGCTTTCTTTTTCTGTTTTTCCAATCCGTTTATGTAATTCGTTTTCTCCTTCTTAACGGGACCCTCCTCCATTGAACTCAATTCGCTGTTCTGCACAGTTATTTGTGTTGATATTGAATCAACCCCGATTTTTTGTTTCGATATGCTCTCATTTTCAGTGTCGATTGTCTTTTTTGCTGACTCTATTGACTTTTGAAGCCTCGACTTTTCTCTTGCAAGTGAAGAGAAGTTACTTTCCAGTTCTCGAAGCTTTTTGTTTTCTGCCTCTGACTGATTTTTAGCAAGTTCGATATACTGAGTTTTGGCAAACTCTTTTAAATAGTTTTTAGCGTTTTTAAATTGGGTTTCTCCGGCGCTTCTGTCAATATACTGATCTTTCTTCACTTCAAATACCACAGTGAGCTTAAGCGTGGAATCGAGATTCATCAGTTTACTGAATACATTTACGGGATTTGGAGCGACATCTTTTATTATCGCACCGAATATCGACATTTCGCCATCTTCAGTGACAAGTTTAGATTTACTATGTTCCTGTAAATCCTTTGTCCAGGCCTTTAGTGTCTTTTCGTAATTGACCTCTGGAATAATGACAGTCAGTCCATTCATATGGCTGTTCCCAAATTTCATACTATCCTCAGAAATTAATATTGCCTTTTGAGCTTTAATTCCGGTAGAGGACAGCAAAATCAGTAAAACAAGAGTAGAAATTGATTTCATAAGCAGTTGGTTATTTATTATTATCGTCAGTAAATTATTCCTGTCTGAAACCTGAAATAAATGACTTTTTATCGGAGTGTAACTGTTTAATTAATAAAACGATCTTATTATTTGTATTAACAAGTGTGAACAGTAAATGTTTACAGATTTATCTCAGGATCTTCTTTTTTGCACTGAATAACCGCTCTATGTATGCCATTCTTTCATTCACTTTATGCTTAAGAAACTATGAAAGCCATTTTTTAAGAGGCACCGGGAAAAATTCAGGAGTTTCATTTTTATACTTAATATAACGGTCCCCAAAGAATTTTTCAAGTTCAGTATATTCTTGATTAATGAATATTTTGAAAAGGATATAACCAATAATACTGGAGGTTAGTATAAGCCAGGAATTTAAAATCAAAGAGAGTGCCGGAATAATAAAGAGAATAATTGAGGAGTAAAGCGGACTCTGGCACAGCCTGTAAGCACCGCTGGTAACCAGTCTTGTCTCTTTAAGGCCTTTTAATAAGAGCCTGACTGTTGAAAAGTAAAATGCCAGCCCCACTGCCAGCAGGATTATCCCGATTATTAGAAGGAAATTGCCGCTTCCTGAAAGATATGAAAAAACTTCCTTATAGATTGAACTTAAGATTATCGTGGCAGCCAGCCATGGAAGCAGGACAATTGCTATTTTGGGCCCGATACCTAAAAAATTCAATTTTCCCATATTGCTGAAAATTAGTTTGTTATACTCATTATTTGCATAATTTCAATTTCAAACTAATTTATGAAATTAAAATTTGAATTTATTAAGCAGGCTTAAAATATTCGTAGTTTGAAAATTCAATCTGAAAATTCACTGACAGGGGCTCTGAAAAATTTTACTAACTTCACACAATAAGATATTTGATGAAGATTGTTGCTGATGATAAGATCCCGTTTCTGAAGGGAGCGCTGGAATCTCTTGCTGAGGTTGTCTATTTGCCAGGGAAGCAGATAAGCAGGGATATACTTAAAGATGCTGATGCCCTACTTATCCGTACAAGGACAAGATGTACTGAGAGTCTGTTGGCGGGGACAGGTGTGAAATTTATTGGAACTGCTACTATCGGTTTTGATCATATCGATACTCAGTACTGCAAAAAGAATGATATCATATGGACAAATGCTCCCGGCTGTAATTCATTTTCCGTCCAGCAGTACATAGCAGCTGCCTTACTGAAGGTATCCCGTGAAAACAAGTTTAATCTCAAGGGAAAAACCCTGGGGATCATTGGAGTGGGCAATGTAGGATCAAAAATTGAGAAGTTAGCACATATCCTGGGGATGAAGGTTTTGCTGAACGATCCCCCACGTGCCAGAAAGGAGGGAAGGAACCACTTTTTAAGCATTAATACAGTATTATCCCAATCTGATATTATTACTGTTCATGTACCTCTTAATGTTGTTGGTGAAGATCAGACTTATCATCTTTTCAATGATGAAAGTTTTAAAAAGATAAAAAAGGGAGCATGGTTCATCAATTCCTCACGCGGTGAAGTGACTGACACACAAGCACTAAAAAAAGTTCTTTATTCTGGAAAACTGAGTGGTGCGGTAATTGATGTCTGGGAAAATGAACCGGACATCGATCTTGAGCTTATGCAGCAGGCTTTCATCTCAACACCGCATATTGCCGGTTATTCTACAGATGGTAAGGCAAACGGAACAGCAATGGTGGTTAACGCTCTGGGTAGCTATTTCAATTTTCCATTGGTAAGCTGGTATCCTGAAAGCGTTCCTCCTCCCTCTTCACCGTATATATCAATCGATTGCAACAGTAAATCTGAGGAAGAGATTATCGGGGAAGCAGTGTTTCACACATATGATATTGAAGAAGATAGCAAACGGCTTCGTCGGTCTTCAGCGGATTTCGAAAAGCAAAGAGGTGATTATCAGCTTAGAAGAGAGTTTACATCCTATATAGTCAACCTGCGTGACGGAAGTGACATTGTCAGCCAGATGCTTGAAAAACTTGGATTCAAAGTTAAAAAATGAGCTTCTGACGGTATATTGTTAATAACCTGCTGCAACACGTTCCATTGCCAACGCATACTCCTTTACCTGGAAAACAAACGCCTGAAGCCTGGTCTCAAGCGAAACCGAATCCTGACCATCGTATGGAATATTTATAAAGGGAATATTGTTATGATCCTTCCTGAAAACATCACTTACAGAAGCAATAACCGTTCCCGGCATACACGTAAAGGGAAGAATGGCAGCAATGCCGGAGATACCACGCTCTGATAGCGCTACAGAAGTCCCTACTGAAACAGCAGGATCTCCGTCATAGAATTCATTCACATACTTATTGCACAGATTAAGCATATCGTGCAGTGAAACGTCTTTTTCGTGATCAATAAATTTTTCAATTCCCCTGAGCAGGGAACCGGCAATCAAATCCTGACCCAGTCCCTGTATTTTTGACTTTACAATACCTTTTTTATCATTCTTCCACCTGCTGTCGCGGGTGAAACGGTATGTGGAATAGGATATCCACTCCGAAAAAGGTGCCACAAGAACCTCAGTTCCAAGGTCCTCCAGTCTCCTGCTGATGTTGCCATTGCAGGCACCATTATCGCGCATGAATATTTCACCTATTATTGAGACAACTGGTTTCCTGTGACTCTTATCAACCTTTATTGACATAAATTCGTCTGCAATACGAACAAGAGTTCTGTGCAACCCTCCTGATCCGTTTTCAATACATCTTTCAAGTCGTGTCAGTGCATCTTCGTAAAGCCTGTCAGAATCTCCTTTGTTTATTTCATACGGTCGCGTTTCCCTGTGGATCTTATGCAGGTAATCAGCAACTACAAAACCCTTCCATGCATTAATCCTGAATTTCTGCCCGTTCTCGCCAGCGACATCTTCATATGATGTGTCATTGGAAGGTGTAATCAGTTCGGCTTCCTGAAAACCCAACCTGTCAAAAAGGATCCTGTGAAATTGATTATACTGACCAAACCGGCACGGACCATTATGATCGGGCATAAAAAAACTCATTTTTGAAGGATCTGCTCCGGGTTCCATAAGCTTTTTGAGAAAGCTGCCAGTGGTGCATATCATCGGAAAGCATTCTTTTGAAGAAGTGTATTTTCTGCCAAGTGCCAAATCCTCTCCTGTCTGCTTTGGAAGCACTTCTGATGGAATACCGCAGCTGCGGGCAGCAGCTGAAATCATGTAAGCACCATCATTCATATAAGGAAAATACATTACTCTGTCTTTTTGTGGTGAAGAAGGTGAAGGACGAGGCCGGAAAATTACCGGGTCTTTTTTCTCGTTTTTTTCCGAACCACTCAGACTGTCCAGAAATGCTTCAATCCTGGTGATCATTCCGGCATCAGCAGAGTGTTCATCAATCTCAAGATGGAGAAACGGTTTGCCTTTCAGTTCCTCAGTAACATAATGCCAGATAAATGAATCGGGACCGCAGCGGAAATTACTTATATATACTGCGTGTAGTTTATCACTCTTTGCAACAAGTTGTGCTGCGGCAAGAAGTTTTTGTCCGTTTGGCCAGTACATGTTTCTGTAGTGCGTGAATATATTGAATGGTGACAGATCAAGCATGTCCAGAGGGATCGGCATAACATTCTGACTTATAAGCTTTTCTACGAGTCCAAGATTCAGGTGTTGATCCGAGCTGTTGTATGGTCTGCCTAAAAGCACAACCGGACGGCAGTTTTCAGGTATTGAACTGAGAACTTTCTTACCATAATCTACCAGACTTTTTTCGAAGGCTGTCTGGACTTCATCAGCCTTATAAACTGCTTTTCTGATCTCATCCTTATTGATTCCGAATTTCTCACTAAAGTATTCGGTCATTTCTACCAATAGAGCTCTTTCAAAAAATCTGAAATGAAGTGTGGGTATCAGAAGTTTCGATTCGTCGAGTTTTCCCCGCAGGGAAGCTTTTATCATAAAGGGATAAGTCTGTACCCACGGACAGTTGCAATTCAGGGTTTTGTTCCCTTCCCGCTGTTTGGCATTAACTATGAAAGGCAGGAAGATATAGTCGACACCCTTTTCTATCAGATCCATTACATGACCGTGCATCAGTTCGACAGGAAGACAAGTTTCGGTAGTTATGGTCTCGAGGGACTTCGTCACAAGAGATTTATCCGATTCTTTTGAAATGACCACAGTAAACCCGAGTTGTTCAAAAAAAGTCCGCCAGAATGGAAATTGCT
Source organism: uncultured Bacteroidales bacterium (assembly GCA_963791065.1). Classification (GTDB taxonomy): domain Bacteria; phylum Bacteroidota; class Bacteroidia; order Bacteroidales; family VadinHA17; genus LD21. The sequence goes on along the minus strand of CAWBQN010000022.1, from coordinate 103,023 downwards.
GATAAAATACCATGAGTGCCCTGGGAATTCCTATTGAGGTTGATTTCCAGGATTCTTTTTCCACAAACCCATCCAAAAGCATCTCAGTCCTTTTTGTGAAAAGATTAGGGATATTATTGTTCAGCTTTTTCCTGTCGTCAGTCTCGTATTTTTCACAGCGTCCTCCATAATAAAGTGACTTTTTCTCGCCCTCTATTTTTACACGGCTTATTTCACAGTGATTTGTACAACCCTGACATACGAACCTGCTTACCTTATACGAGGCATTCCGAACTCCGAAGCCTTTAAATTTTGTTTTCTGATCTTTTGTCATGGATCTTTTGGCAAGGATGGCCGCGCCGATTGCCCCGGTAACATCAAAATGCGGAGGTATTATAATACTCTTGCCTACAACCTGTTCGAATGCAGCTACTACTGCCTTGTTATTGGTTACCCCCCCCTGGAAAAATATTTTATTACCTATCTTTCTGTCGCCGACTACCTTCTGCAGGTAATTATAGACAATTGAATATGCCAGGCCGCCGACCAGGTTTTCATTTCTTGCTCCCTTTTGCATAAATGAATTCAGGTCGGATTCCATAAAGACAGTGCAACGGTCACCCAGTTTTACGGGACATTCAGATTTCAATGCCATACAGCCGAACTCCTCAACAATATTGATGTTAAGTTTTTCAGCCTGTTCCTCAAGAAATGAACCTGTTCCTGCAGCACATACCTTATTCATCTCAAAATCGACAACAACTCCATTCTCGATGCTGATGTATTTTGAATCCTGTCCCCCGATCTCAAATATAGTGTCAACAGTCGGATCATAGTCAATTGCAGCTGTTGCCTGAGCAGTAATTTCATTTACGATATTATCAGCACCAATAAAGTCGCCTGTGAGATATCGTCCGGAACCAGTAGATCCCGCCCCAAGAACTATCACATCTTCGCCAACCTCATCATATATTTCAGTCAGTCCTTTTCTGATTGCTTCAAGAGGCTTCCCTGCGGTTGGCAGATAACGTCTTGAAACGACATTGTGATCTTTATCTATTAAGACAACATTGGTACTGAGAGAGCCTATATCAAGTCCAAGGTATACACCAACTCTGCCGTTTCCATTTCTGACGAAATGGACTATTTTGTTGTATTCTGCAAGAGACTCCTTTAGGGGAGGCAGGCTGGCAAATTTGGTAGCTGTACCATTAAGATATTCCTCAAGTCTGGAAATACCCGAGAAATGGTTCATATTGAGCTTATTAGCACGGCTGTAATAGACAGCGCCGATAGCTCCCATTGCGGAATGGTGTGCAGGTATAATTAGTTCACCATCAACAAGGTTGAGTGTTTCCTTGAAAGCCCGTATCATACCGCTGTTTGCTGCGACTCCTCCGGAGAAAACGACTGGTTTTTTAATCTCTTTACTCCGGGCAACATTGCTTCGAAAGTTCCGGGCCAGGGCAAAACATAAACCTGCTACTATATCGTGAAGTGGTGTGGCTATCTGCTGGTGATGGATCATGTCACTTTTAGCAAAAACACTGCAGCGGCCAGCGATTCTGGGAGGATCAACCGATTTTAGTGCCATTAAGCCAAATTCGTTCTCGATCGGAACACCTATTCTTCTGGCTTGCTGGTCAAGAAAAGATCCAGTTCCTGCAGCGCATATACTGTTCATTTCAAAATCTACAAGCCTGGAGTGTCCGTTTTCAGGGTTTTTCTCAAGAATGATAAGCTTTGAATCTTCACCGCCGATTTCAATTACGGTTCTTGCTTCCGGATATAATATTCCTGTAGATGTTGCCTGTGCGATAATTTCATTTACAAAAACTCCTCCAATAAGGTCAGTTGCAAGTTTTCCTCCTGTTCCTGTAATTGCAATCCCTTTTATTGCTGTGGAAGGATACTTGTCAAGGACAATTGATAATCTGTCTTTCAGGACATTAAACGGCCGGCCGTGTACATAATCATAATACTCTTCCAGAATGTTGTTGTTTTCATCAATAATTACTGTGTTAAGTGAAACAGATCCAATATCCAATCCAAGAAAATAACCAGATGATGATAATTCGGAAGTAAAAGATTTAGGCACCATAAAAAGAGGTTTTGATCAGGTTAAAAACTAGTATTCGGGATCAAAATACCAGAGGTTCAAAAGTACTAAATTCTCCTTTAAGAATCAATCTAAATAAATAAATATATGCTAATTATCATTTTTTTATTTTGTCTAACATATTAAATATCAATTGTTTTAAAAATAGTAATATTCTATTTATAGAATATTTTAATAATTAAGTATTGTAGATTTAAGTTGTTTTATTTTAAAACTTCGAAATATATTCTCTAAATATTTGAATCCCAGAGCATAGAGTTTTCCATAAATTCATTTTCAGGCGCTTTAATTTTCAGAGCCAGACTTCCTCAAGTATTTCTCCATTAGTCGCGACAATTATCCTTTTCACCGGTACTTTTCTGGAGCATCTCCCAAGTGCGGTTCTTACCATTTCCAAGAGGCCTCCGCAGCATGGCACTTCCATCATCATTACGGTTATCGTATTTACTTTAGCCATTTCAATCATGGCTGTAAGCTTATCAATATAAATATTGGTACCCTGGTCAAGCTTTGGACAGGCTATTGCAAGGGATCTTCCCTTTAAATGTTTAGAGTGAAAAGTACCCATTGAGAATGCTACACAATCAGCTGCCAGTAAAAGATCTGCATTCCTGAAATATGGTGCATTTGGATTTACAAGATGCATTTGTACCGGCCATTGTCTGAGTTCCGAAGGCTGATCACTGTCTAAAGCAATCCCATTCTGCCTGACAGGTTTTTCAATAATCATCGTTCTGGAGCCCGGGCATCCGCCTCCTGCATGTTCATGAACATCAGCATTAATAAGCTGTTCAAGAACCAGGTCCTCATCATAAGGTTCAGCTTCCCTTGTCTCGATAGTGATTGCTCCTTCAGGGCAATGTCCTATACAAGCACCAAGTCCATCGCACATTAATTCGCTTACCAGTCTTACCTTGCCATCGATCACCTGAAGTGCACCTTCGTGACAGTTCGGTACACATTGTCCGCAGCCGTTACACAGATCTTCATTTATATTTAAAATATCTCTTTTCATATTATTCGTTTTGGTAATTTTCTAATGCAAAGGTGAAAAACTAAAACGAAGGGGATTGTAACATATGTTACAAATGAGAAAATACTCCGGCTCATGTTTTAGATTTTTCTACCACAATGGTGCTCAATCCCGAGTACTCGGGATCACAAGGATCACAGAAGGACTTTTTCAACAGACCCATGGGGGAGGGGTTAAAGAATTCAGCAGGAGAGTGATGAACAGAAGTCTATTCTAACCTCAGGTCACTATCATTTGCCATTCTGGAGAGTGCTATAAATACCATCTTGGCGGCGTCTTCCATTATATCTATTGTTATGGCATCGGGATCGTCGCCCGGCAGATGGTAATACACTTTTTTATAAAGGTCAGTTGTTCCAATTTCCATGGTCCGGTATCCGGCCAGGCTGAAAACAACACCATCACTTCTTGGTCTGCCGTAATAACTGCCGGGAACAGGCGCATATGTCTGCATTGTGCGGTGAATATATTTTGCATTTGCCTGTACGAAATAGTTCATCAGATCCTGGTATGGTGATCCGCCACTAACGGATAAACCTCTGCCGTTACCAACCATATCGAGGTTAATGTAAGCCACTGTATTATCTCTTGTGAAAACAGGTTTATCGACATAAAGCTTACTGCCGATCAGACCTGATTCCTCTCCTCCAAAAAAAAGAAATAATACAGACCTCTTTAGTCCGATTCCCGAATTTGCCATTGCTTTTGCGACACCCATTATATCAACTACACCGCTGCCGTTATCCAGGGCTCCATTCACAACCTTTCCTGCTTTGCCAACAGCATCGAGATGGCCGCCTATGATAATTACCTCATTTTTAAGGACCGGATCGCTTCCTTCAATCATTCCAATTACATTACAAGATTTGCCTTCAGGATGTCTTGTCGTTTTAGCTTTGATCGTAAAATATTTGCCGGTATAAAAGGATTCAGGCTTATAGGTCTTTGTTATCCTGTTGATAATTGCCTGATTGGTTGTTTTTAGCCCGGCAAAGATATCAGCAAGTGGTTGCGGACCTATGCCGCATACAATAATAGATGAGTCGTACGATATATTGGGATTTGCCATTGAACCATCAATATAAAGCATTCCTGATGCCCCATGTTTTACGGCATTTTCAAGTTTGTACTGATGGTAACAATATCCGACCCATTTTTTGTACTCAGGATTTCCTGGATCAGAGTATGGTACATCCCTGTTCATCAGCACAATCTTCCCTTTGACATCAATTCCCTTATAATCATCGTAATTGAGTTCGGGAGCTGTAATACCATAACCAACAAAAACCACTTCTGAAGTTATTTCTCCCGACCCGGAATTCATACCGGGATAATAATCATCGGGATAGCTATAATTTTTGGTTATTACTGAACCATCAAGCTGGTGCAGGTTCAGCGTGAGACTGCCTATGCCATTTACCTCTGTATAAGGAAAGTCGAACCGTTGAAAATAGCTGCCATCGTCTCCGGCAGGTTTAATTCCCCATTCTTTTAACTTACTTGCCACCCATTCTGCACTTGCAATGAACTCAGGTGTACCGGTAAGTCTTCCATTAAATTCAGGTGAACAAAGTTTTTCTTCCCAGTTCATCATCTCCTGGCTTTGAATGGAATGAAATTGCTTCAAAAGCTTTGATTCAAAATCGTCCTGAGAAAAAACCCTGAGCGGAACAGTCAATGTTATTATTATAAAAAGAATATTGTTTTTTTTCATTCTAGCTCATTTTTAGAAGCCATAAAAATAGAAGAAAAATTGATTAATGCTCAACCCGCTACATTACTTTTAATTCTCTCCGGACTTTTTTTTACCGCGAAGCAAGCAAAGTTGTGCCAGGGGCGCAAAGTTAAGAGGAGTTATTTATTATTTTTACAAAAAAAAACAATGGACTACTCTCTTCTTGCTGATTCCCCGCTTTTCAGAGGAATGACTTCAGAAGGTATTCAGGCAATTCTTGCTGAGGTTCCTTTCAGGGTCAGGAAGTTTCAGGCGGCATCGATGCTGGCGCAAAGCGGAGAAACGGTACATTCGCTCATGATCATACTCAGCGGTGTTGTGAAAGGTGAAATGGTCGATTATGCAGGCAGGGTGATTAAGATTGAAGATATTCCTGCTCCCGGGATTGTTGCTTCTGCATTTCTATTTGGAAAACGGAACAGGTTTCCTGTAAATGTATCTGCAATTTCCGACGGGGAAATGCTTTCAATTGAAAAACCTGATTTCCTTAAATTATTAAATAGGCATGATATTCTGCTGATTAATTTCTTGGATATGATTTCAACCCGCTCACAATTTCTGACTGAGAAAATCAAATTCCTGAATTTTAAAACAATTAAAGAGAAGCTTGCTTTTTATATCCTCCAGAAGGCAGGTGAGGAAGATTTTTCAATCACGCTTGGTATGACTCAGAATGAGCTTGCTGATTTTTTCGGAGCTGCACGGCCATCCGTTGCCAGAGCACTGCATGAACTTGAGGAAAAAGGTTACATTAAAGCAAAAGGCAAAAAAATAACCATAATCGATAAAGCAGGACTTGCAGACCTGACTCTTGACTGACTCATTATTCTCTTTCCTGGAGCATGGATTCTTTCGACATCGGGAGGCCTATTATGAAGCAGGTTCCCTCACCTTCCCTGCTTTCAACAATGATGCTGCCATGATTTATCTTCACCAACTCATAACAAAGCTTAAGTCCTAATCCGGTGCCCTTCTCATTTTCAGTGCCCGGCGTACTTTCAATTTCAGTAGCTGAAAACAGATATTTCTGTTTGATTTCCGGGATTCCAATGCCATTATCACATATCTTTAGCATAATACCTTCACCATTAGCTGTTTTGTCCTTAAGAAGTATGCTGATCCGGCCTCCTCGTGGCGTGTATTTAACGGCATTTGACAAAAGATTTCTGATGATAATATCGAGAAGATCTTTATCGAAGAATGCAATTGATTTACCTACCTGGGTGAAATTAACTGCGATCTCCTTTTTATCAGATGTTTCCTTGAATATGCTAAGGTTTGTTAGGATTATATCTGCGAGATCGCGTTTTTCAGGCGAAAACTTTATTTTATCCTCCTGGTCCCTGCCCCATACCAGCATATTTTCAAGCAGACTGATTACAAGCTGCGCATATTGTATGCTTGAATTGGCAAATGAATCGTATTTTTCTTTATACTCTTTTTCTTTAAGAAGATTTAGCATGTACAATATATTAACCACAGGGCTTCTTAAATCGTGAGCTATAACAGAGAAGATCCTGTTTTTCAGTTGTATAGTTTCTGACAATTGCTTGTTTTGTGTAGCAATCATAGTGTTCTGTTTTTCTATTTCTTCATTCCGGTTTTTAAGCTCCTGAGTTCTTTCATTAACCAGCTGCTCGAGGTTATGATTCACAAATGCAAGCTCATTCTGCAATTTTTGTTTTTCATTAAATGCTTTTATCCATTTATACATAATCAGAGCAGTCTGAATGAATACAAATAGCAAAATAACGTATGTAAGAATGTATCCTAAATTACTATCGGACTTGCCCATCGATACCCTGAGATCGTGAAGCCCTCCGAAAAGCAAAAGAATGAATGCAAGAAAATACATCAAATCGAGGCCATTTTTCTTCAGCACTCCAAGAAAACTTTTGAAAAGAAGATAAGTGATCAGCAGTATCATAAGGGGATAGTAAGCCAGAGTGGAATAGCTGAAAATGCTTACCGGAAGAATCAGGGTCAGAATTGAAGCGACAATGAATGATACAGTAATGAACCATGCCACTATCCTGGCAAATACTGAAGGATATAGATTGAGAACAAACCACGACCATGCTATAATCACCAGATATAATGAAAGATACTCGAATCTGACGATCCACACCCATTGCAAGTTGATGAGGTTGAGGATCAGGAAATGAGAAGTAAACAGCGGTCTCAGAGCCAGACCGATGGTTGTCAGACTGAAGGCACCCAAAAGCTTTTCGGCAGGAATTAAGATAAAGAACAAGAGGATGAAGATTGAGAATCCCAATAGAAGACTGATCACCGACCATTCTGCTGCCCAGCTATTTGCAAGCTGTCTTTGAACTTCACTGAAAGTTCCCAGCTTTACCGGCAACCAGAACCCTCCCCGGCGATGATTAAAGTTTGAGACATTTATTATAATATTAAGGGAATCAGAATCCTGATTAAACCTGAAAAAATTTCTACGGTACTCTGGTTTTGTCTCCTCAAACGATTTTCCGGGGGTCCCATTGCCTCCGAAATACTTCCCGTTAAGATAAATATCATAAGATGAATCAAATGCAGGCATATCAATAGCAAGAGCTTTGTTAAATCCCTTTGGAAAAAGGACAGTCAGCTGATAGGTGGCATAGCCAAAGTTTTCAGTCTTTACAGCCTGGGGAGGATAATCGGTCCAGTAGGACGGCACTTTGCCAAAATAATCAGGCTTTAAATTTCGTGGTTTAAAATCATAGGGATGAAGCATCTTTTTCCAATAAAACTTCCACTGCCCGTTAAGCCTGAAAATAAAATGATCAGGATTTTTAATTTCACGCAGATCGAGAACGCCTTTGATGGCTTTGGGAGAAGGTTCTCTTGCAATTAAGGTCAAGGTAAAGAAGAGAAATAGAATAAATAAGTAAACATGTCTTAGTCTCATCTTTGACTGGGAAAGTTGTAGTACAAAGATAGACCTTTTAGCATAACAACATCAAGGTCCGGCAACAGAGCAGCAGCAGCAGTATAAATGACACAAAAAAGGAAAGACACCGGGCGGTGTCTTTCCTCAATTAACCTAAACCTGATCGTTGAAGTCGCCGAATGGCGATTGTAGAGAAATTAAAACTATTGTTAATATTTTCTTTTCATGACTGCTCTTATACCCTAAAACAACTAACCAATAAAAATGTTCAATAGGTTATCTGTTTTCTTTCAAAGAATAGACGTTTGATAACCAGAATTGTTGCATCGTTTTTTGTTAATGATTTGTTAATCATATGTTAAATTTTTTATGTTTCAGATATACAAGTAATTACAGAGGATCAAATCGGTGTCTGAAATCCAGGACCAGGTAAACTAAATCATGTACCCCCAAAACTATTTTTTTATTTTTCATACTCATCTGAAATATTTAACTTGCACCTGACTTTGAATTCAAAATGATCGCAAAACTGAAATACCGGTTCATGATGCAACGGCTTGGCAGACGGTTGTATTGCTGCCTTATGTTCTACGGCCTTTGAATGCATTCATTCTGTTCATCAGAATAAAGACCTCCTTTAGTCAATTTCCCCTACAAGTTACACACTTTTTTTTATGAATGGACTCATTTTCAGCTTTAAACGTTACTCTATCCACGATGGCCCGGGCATCAGAGTGACTTTTTTCATGAAGGGATGTCCGTTAAGCTGCATCTGGTGTCATAACCCCGAAGGCATATCACCTTATCCCGAGCCGGTTATGCTGACTGACCGGATAGGCGACCGGGAATTCACAAAGCAGGAGACGGCAGGCACCTACTATAGTGTTAATGACATTCTTGAAATTCTCGACAAAGAGAAGGTTTTTATAAATCAGTCAAAAGGAGGTATTACTTTCTCAGGTGGGGAACCTTTGCTACAGTTTGATTTTCTGCTTGAAGCATTAAAAGCCTGCAAAGAAAACGGATATCATACGGCAGTTGATACTTCGGGATATTCTTCAGTTGAGAATTTTAAATCAATAATACCGTTCACCGACCTGTTCCTTCTTGACATAAAACATCTTGATGAAGAGGTACATATTAAGTTAACCGGTGTCTCAAATGCAAATATCCTGGCTAATTACAGGCTATTGATTGGTTGCGGTAAGGAAATAATGATCAGAATTCCGGTAATTCCAGGTTTTAATGATGACCCGGATCATCTCGGGAGACTAAAAAAATTCCTAATGTCAACAAAAACCGGTATGATAAAAAAGATCAATCTTTTACCATTTCATAAAACGGGATCTTCAAAATATAAGAAGTTCAATATTCCATACAGAATGGGAAATGCAGAACCACCTGGCAAAGAAAAAATGCAGAAATTGAAGGAATTCTTCCAGGAGACAGGAATAAAAGTCAAAATAGGAGGATAAGAAATTATAGGAAGATCTACTGTTTTTAGATACCCCCTTCCCAGCATTCCCCCACAGGGGAAGGAGTGATTTCATCATTTCCCCCTTGGGGAAACAGGAAAGGGGGTAATCGATTGAGTTCAGATTAAATTTTTACTTATGAATATATCAAAAAGAGTTAAAAAGTTACGTGAACAAAGCCTTTCAGCAGTCGAAAAGATCAGTGCAGAGAGAGCAGTGCTAATAACTCAGTTTTATAAAAGTGATGAAGCCCGCGAGCTGTCAGCTCCGGTAAAGAGAGCAAAGGCATTTGAATACCTGCTGAAAAACAAGAGGATATGCATAAATGAGGGGGAACTTATAGTAGGCGAAAGGGGCCCTGCCCCCAAGGAAACTCCTACATATCCGGAGATAAGCCTGCATTCGATGAATGATCTGCAGATCCTTGACACAAGGGACAAAGTTTCTTTCAGGGTTGATGATGAGGTGAAGAACATTTATGAAAATGAGATTATCCCATTCTGGAAAGGGATTAGCAGCCGCGACAGAATAATGTCAGTGATGACCACAGAATGGCTTAATGCTTATAATGCAGGTGTATTCACGGAGTTCCAGGAGCAGCGGGCCCCCGGGCATACAGTTCTGGGATACAGGATGTTCAAAACAGGTTTTCTCACCTTAAAGAAAGAAATAAAGGCGGCTGCAGGGGCGCTTGATTTTTTCTCCGATACTTATGCCTATGAGAAGTTTGAGGAGCTTAAGGCGATGGACATTGCCTGCGATGCAATTATCATGTACGCGAACCGTCATGCTGAAGAACTCGATAAACTTGCCATTCATGAAACAAACTCTTTAAGAAAGACAGAACTGTTAAAAATGGCAAATATATGCCGGAAGGTACCGGCAAATCCTCCGGAAACGGTACATGAGATGCTTCAGCATTACTGGTTCATACATCTGGGAGTCATAACCGAGCTAAATCCCTGGGACTCATTTAACCCCGGAAGACTCGACCAGCATCTGTATCCTCTTTATAAAATGGAAACGGACTCAGGTACGCTATCAAAGGATGAATTAGATGATCTTTTTGGCTGTTTCTGGGTAAAATTCAATAATCACCCATCGCCGCCAAAAATGGGAGTAACTGCCAGTGAGAGTAATACATATACCGACTTTTGTCTTATTAATCTTGGAGGGGTAAAACCTGATGGCACAGATGCAGTCAATGAGATGTCATATTTAATCCTGGATGTGATCAGGGAAATGAGGCTGCTTCAACCAGGTTCCATGGTACAGATCTCTAAAAAGAGCCCTGACAGGTTTATTTTTAAGGCTTTGGATATAATCAGAACCGGTTTCGGACAACCCTCGTGTTTTAACACGGAATCCATAATTCAGGAACTGCTCAGGCAGGGAAAGAATCTCACAGATGCAAGGAACGGAGGAGCTTCAGGGTGCGTTGAGACCGGAGCGTTTGGTACAGAAGCTTACTGGCTTACCGGTTATTTTAATCTGTCAAAAATACTTGAGCTGACACTCAGCAACGGATATGACAAAAGAACTCATATGCAGGTCGGGTTACAAACAGGATCTGTCGCAGATTTTAAAAGTTTTGACGATCTCATTAAAGCATTTAAGTCGCAGGTGAAGTATTTTGCTGACATAAAAATCAGAGGAAACAATGTCATTGAAAAATCTTTTGCATTATGGCTGCCTGTGCCTTTCTTATCGCTGCTTGTTGAAGATTGTATCTTAAACGGGAAGGATTATAATAACGGAGGAGCAAGGTATAACACATCTTATATCCAGGGTGTGGGGCTTGGAAGCATCACTGATATGCTGACCTCAATCCGCTATAATATATATGATAAACGGACAATCAGCTGGGATAAATTGATATATGCCCTTGAAGCCGATTTCAAAGGATTTGAAGAGATTCAATATGAATTGATCTATAATACTCCAAAGTTTGGTAACGATGATGATTATGCTGATCAGCAGGCAGTTACTGTATTTGAAGCTTTTTATGATTCAATCAACGGCCGGTTGAATTCACGGGGAGGTTTCCACCGGATTAATATGCTTCCAACAACTTCCCATGTATATTTTGGAAGCGTACTTGGTGCCACTCCCGATGGGCGGAATGCCAATGTACCTCTTTCTGAAGGAATCTCGCCCTCACAGGGTGCAGATCACAATGGGCCTACATCTGTCATCAAATCAGCATCAAAGATCGATCATCTTCGAACCGGAGGTACTCTCTTGAATCAGAAGTTTTCCCCATCATTTTTTGAAGATGAAGATAGTTATGAAAAGCTGACAGCCCTGATCCGGAGCTATTTCAGTCTTGACGGACATCACATACAGTTTAATGTTGTTAATGCTGAAACACTGAAGGATGCGCAGATGCATCCTGAATGGTACAGGGATCTGATAGTCCGTGTCGCCGGCTACAGCGATTATTTCAATGATCTTGGAGAGGATCTTCAGAATGAGATAATCAAAAGGACAGAACACGAAGAAGTCTGAGATTTTTTACCTCATTCCCCTGCCCCCTCCTCCCAAGTCACCTCATCCCCCGTCCCCTTCTCCCAGGGGAGAAGGGGGGAAAATCGGGTATTTATCAGAAAAGTCCCTCCCCTGGGGGAGGGATTTAGGGAGAGGTTATTTCTTCTTATCCTTCGTCTCATTGAATACAGAAGTAGCTGTTGCGACTATTCCTGCAATATCTGTCAGATTTGACGGAAGTATTAATGTATTATTTGTCTTTGCAATATTTCCAAACGCCATAAGATATTGTTCGGCGATCCTGAGGTTGACGGCGTTTAGTCCGTTCTCCTCAGAGATGGCTGATGATATTGCCCTCAATCCGGTAGCTGTTGCCCTGGCAAGCTGCTCAATCTCCGAGGCCCGGCCTGCAGCCTCATTAATTCGTTTCTGCATTTCACCTTCTGAGTTTTTGATGAGTGACTGCTTGTCTCCTTCAGCAACATTTATTTTTGCCTGTTTGGCTCCTTCAGATTCAGCGATGATTGCTCTTTTTTCCCTTTCGGCTCTCATCTGTTTCTCCATAGCGTCTTTTATACTCTGGGGAGGCGATATGTTTTTAACCTCATACCTGGTTACTTTTACGCCCCAGGGTTCACTTGCTTTATCCACAGCTTCAACTATAGTGACATTTATGGTCTCCCGTTCCTCGAACGTCCTGTCGAGCTCAAGTTTTCCAATTACACTCCTCATTGTGGTCTGAGCAATCTGAATAGATGCAAATCTATAGTTATCGATTCCATAGGAAGCTTTTTGAGGGTCAAGAACCTGTAAGTACAGAATACCGTCAACTTCTACAGCAATGTTATCGCGCGTAATACAGATCTGAGGTGCTACATCAATTGCCTGTTCCTTAAGGGTGTGTCTGTACCTTACTTTATCGAAAAATGGTATGAGCAGCTGGAACCCTGCTGTAAATGTCGCCCTGTACTTCCCCAGTCTTTCGACAATAATTGCCGTTCTCTGAGGAACAATTTTTATCATCGAGGCAATAAGGATAAATCCTAAAAAGATTACACCAATTAGAATAAATGTCGTGCTTGATCCTTCCATCTTTAATTATTTTTTAGGTTCAACTATTAACTTAAAACTATCTTTTTTCATAATGATAACTCTTTGTCCTTCTTTAATCTCCGATAAAGATTCTGCATTCCATCTTGTCCCCTTAAACTCCACTTTCCCATCTTTCAGACCGCCAAAATCATTTTTGGCAATTGCCTCTTTTCCAGTAAACTCATCTTCAACTGCTTCTGAAAGGTTACGCTTGCTGTCTAAGAATTTTTTCTGAATCATTCTCCTTAGTGCACCAAGTAATACTACAGATGTAATTGCAAAAATTATTATTTGCAAATTAGTACCCGGATTTCCGATAAGGCATACCAGCGCTGTGATCCAGGCGCCGAGCCCAAAGAAAAAAATGAAGAATCCGGGAATGACAAGTTCAAGAAGCAACAGGACCAGACCCAGAATGAACCAGAAAATTTCTGGTCTGGAAAAAATGTTTGTGATCATAACTAATAATTTATTATTGTTGGCGAGATGGTTGTAATTAGAGTAAAGATATAAATAAAACTTGAGATAGTTTAAAATTCTGTTGCGATTAGGGTAATAAAAATAAGTTGTCAGGATATAGCAGGTTGTGGTGCAGCTTATTTTTTTGATATGGTGTCATTTATATTCTTTAGCCATGTTGTGACCCTTTTAGAGAAGAAATTCAGGTTTTCACAGGTAAAATCTCCTTCCTCCTTAATCAAGTGTCCTTTATATGTTCGTAAGTTTTCAGAAAACTGATAGCAGATATACTGCATTGTACCTGCGTCGGCTGCTACATTCTTTAAGGCGGTAACCTGGCTTAATGAAATGTTTTTAATATAACCGGCATACTTTTTCAGCTCTGCTGCAGGGATTTTTTTGCCTGAGCTAAGGCAGCTTTTGAAATTTTCGATGACCTGGCTTTCATTAATATTCAAATCTTTATCAGGAAAAATCCAGTTCTGAGGATTTTTGTATGTCCTGACATTTCCTTCATTGTCGATTATAAACCCGGTATGCTGAAATCCCCATGCATAATTCACATAATCAACCTGAAAAAGCATTGTCTGTTTTTCGCTGATAACGACATTCTTTTTACAGCCTGTTATAAGAAGGGATGCAACCAGAATAAAGAAAATATTAACCTGAGTATTTTTCATTAATGCTTGTTATAGAATAACCCTCAAAAATCGAACCAGTCAGGACAGCAAGAAAAGGATTTACAGACAAATTTATTTAATATAAGGTTAAAGAAGAACGAGACATAAATAAATTTTATCTTTTGGTATATTTTTTGTAAATTATAAAGCCAATTATTAAGTACAAAACAGTTCTGCAAGCAGAGTCGTCTCATCCGTTTCTAATACGGGATAAGTAGTTAATTTACAAACTTATAATCATTCCCCAATTCAGCTTATTCAATAACTAACCATTTAAGGAGGAAAGTGTGATGGAAAAGTTTTTTGATTATTTTGATGGTCGGTACAGAGAGTCAATACTTAAGAAGGCTCCTGCTGATGATGGTCCGGTTATTACAATTTCCCGGCTGACCGGTTGTGACGCCCGTCAGGTAGCTGCAATCCTGGCTGATGAACTTAATCACAAGTTCGGCACAAATAAATGGAGATGGGTTGATAAGGACATTATCTATGCAATTGCAAAAGAGTTAAATACAGATGCTCAGCGCGTTGAAAATTTTTATAAAGGGTTTGAATTATCCAATCTTTCAGAAATGATTATGGCTTTTTCAGGAGGGTTTATAAGCGATCTGAGGGTTAAAAAAGCTATTAAGGATGTTGTACTCTCCATGTCAAAGGAGGGATACATGATACTTGTCGGAAGAGGCGGTGTTTCGATAGCTCATGAAATAGAAGACGCTCTGCATATAAGGCTCATAGCACCATTCTACTGGAGGGTTGAGAATGTAATGAAAAAGAAGGCAATGAATATTGAAGCTGCTGAGAAATATGTTATTGATACCGATGAAAAGAGATTTAACCTGATACATGCTTTCCTTGATAAAAAACCTCTTAACATTGACTATCTTTTCGATACCACAATAAACAGGAGCTCCTTTTCAATTCAGGATATTGCTGATATGATTGTCACAATGTTTGAAAAGAAAGTTTCCAGGCAGATTGCCGAAAGAAAGAGAATAAAATTAGTTCGTTAAATTCATTGAGAAGGAAATTCCCTTTAGCTGTACAGTTGTAAACATCCTCAGGAGTCTTTTAAATTTCTAAACATGGATATGCCGCTCCCGGAGTATATGCCAGGCTGAGATCGAATTGGGTATATTAAGGCTTTGTAGGTATGACTTGATTAATCGTTTTTGAGAATCTTACCGTTTACAGTCTGATTATGATTTTAATATTGCACCAATATATTTTGCATTGATAACAAAATTAGATATTTTCAACCGCAGTTTTGAGTATAGTTGAACAAGGCTTTATATCACTTCTTCCATGAATAAAAACATTGCAATAGGTACTGATATCGGTGGAAGTCATATCAGTTGCGCAGCAATTGATCTGGCATCAGGTAAGATCTTAAGGGATACACTGACGGAAAAACAGGTCGATAACCAGTCTCAGGCAAAGGTGATAATAAGTACATGGAGTCAGGCCTTATCCGGCGTACTGGATAAAGTGCCTCATGAAAATGTTAAAGGAATAGGTTTTGCGATGCCGGGCCCATTTGATTACGTAAAGGGTATATGCTATATACAAGGTGTTGCGAAATATGAGAATCTGTACGGAATGAATATTACCAATGCTATCTCAGAGAATCTTGGTATACACGATGGATTTCTGATAAGGTTCATGAATGATGCTTCTTCCTTTGCAGTTGGCGAAGCATGGGCCGGCAGTGCTGCAAATTACAACCGTTCCCTCTCCATTACTTTTGGGACTGGATTCGGATCAGCATTTATCAGTAACCGTATACCGATAGTTGATGGTCCCGAAGTACCAAAACTTGGTTGCATTTATCATCTTCCCTATAAAGATGGGATCGCTGATGATTATTTTTCGACACGTGGATTGCTTTCAAGATATAAAAAGATCACAGGCAAAGAGTTATCCGGAGTAAAGGAGCTTGCAGCAACCACCTCCTCAGACAAGATCGTGACAGATCTCTTTAACGATTTTGGAGACAATGCCGGAATCTTTCTGGCTCCATGGCTTAAGAAATTCAAAGCTGAAATTTTAGTTATCGGCGGCAACATTTCAAATGCATATAACCTTTTTGGCGATGTTTTTGAAGAGAGGCTGAAAAAAGAGAAATGCTTTTGTAAAGTAGCTCTTTCAGAACTGAAAGAAGACGCTGCCCTTCTAGGAAGCGCATACCTGCTTGATGACGATTTCTGGCAATCAGTACAGCACGCCCTTCCCTTAATGTGAACATAATGTCTTAGCCCTTAACCTCAACCTTAACCTTGACCTTAAACTTAACCTTATTGTCCCTGAACCACTAACCTGAAAAATATGAATACACAAAAAGTAAACATCACAAAAATTCTCCCTGTTCTCATGGCATTTTTTGTGATGAGTTTCGTTGACCTTGTCGGAATCGGCGTCGATATGGTAAAATTAGACATGAATCTTAGTTCGACTCTTGCCCAGTTAATTCCTTCAGCGGCTTTTCTCTGGTTTCTTCTGCTTTCAGTTCCAGTGGGTGTAATACAGTCACGTCTGGGTAAAAAGTTTATGCTTAATGTCGGAATGGGAGTAACTGCATTAGGATTACTCGTTCCGTTTTTCATGTATTCCTTTTCAATGGTACTTGTTGGTTTTGCTTTGCTTGGAATAGGTAATACAATTGTACAGGTCTCGGCAAATCCACTTATTGTTGACGTTGTTCCATCGAACCGGGCATCAAGTTTCCTGAGCTTCTCCCAGTTTATAAAAGCCATTGGTTCTATGATAGGAGCTCCGCTTGCTGCAGTTTTTGCTGCACACTTCACACACGATTGGAAGCTTTTATTCCTTGTTTTTGGCATTGTTTCAATTCTTACTGCAATCTGGCTCGGTTCAGTAAAAATAGATGAAGTAAAAAGTGAAGAAGTTAAAGCAACATTTTCATCCGCATTCAAACTTCTGGGTACCGGCTTCGTTCTGTTAATGGTTCTTTCGATATTTCTTGTTGTAGGAGTAGATGTCGGTTTCAATTCCAATTCCGGACAATTCCTTATCAAACAATTTGGCATTGATCCTACAACCGCTGCTTCCGGCAGAAGCGTTTACTTCTTCGGCCGTATGCTGGGGACATTCAGCGGTGCTCTCCTGCTGACAAGGATATCATCCCGTAAATTTTTGCTTGGTTCATCAGTCCTGGGAATTATCTGCCTCGTGATTATTCTTCTTGTTAAATCTACTTTTATGGCCTGGGGACTGGTATTCATGATAGGTCTGGCAGTAGCAAATATCTGGCCGCTGGTATTTTCAATTGCAGTTGAAAAATATCCTTCACGGAAAAATGAAATATCCGGACTGATGATGATGGCGATTTCGGGAGGAGCCGTTATCCCATTACTTATTGGTTGGGTAAGTGATCTGAGCAATGTCGCTTTTGGAATGTCAATTCTGATTGTTTGCATGATATACCTTTTCTTAGTATCAGTTTACAGCCTGAAGAGATAACCTGTTTTGGCCACGCCATGGCGTGGCCCTGCATTCAATAAATCGGCTTGTAGGGTAATACCATGGCATGACTGATCCTCTCCCCCTGAAATATTATTAGTAATGGAAGCAGGTTCATTGTTCATCCATTCAAATTCCATGTATATACATTAAAACTGACGATTCATACAAAACCCAATATGATAATGATTTATTACGAAAGTTCACACTATTTTTAATAGTGAATTTGATGGGTCTGTTGATGCATATAGAGGGTTAAAATTAATGAAAGATCCGGAGATCCGGTTTTTGTACGTTGATTCAGATAAGCTATCAGACTCAGGAAAACGACAAAAGAATTTCAGAGAATCATGAATTAATTAAAAATGTATGAATAACATGGGTAAATAGTTCTAGGTTTAATTCTCCACAGTTCCGGAGTTCCCCTTTCCCCATTTTCCCAAAGCTCTGGAACATTTTTATCCCCCTTCACTGTGAAGTAAGTCTAATGACCGACACCTCATCCCGAAGGGGGTTCTTTTTTCCGGTATGCGGTAAGCGATATGAGGTAGGCAGTTACCTCCCCAAGTCTACGCACCGCACGCCGTACGCCGGTTTAGTAAAAATAGAACTTCTTCCGTTTGTATTTTGACCTTAAATCATGCAAATTGCAGAATAATTACCATTTTCTTAGTACTGAATCAATTAATAATTTCTCAGAAGTAAAATGCATTTAAGATGAAAGAAGTTAAACTACACAGACGTACTTTTATTAAGAAATCAGCTGCGGCATTCGTTGCTTTTACTATTATACCAAGACATGTATTTGGAGGTAAGGACTATACTGCCCCAAGCGATCAGCTGACTAAAGGCATTGTAGGAGTAGGAGGAATGGGTAGGGGTCATTTTGAATATGAAGGTACGCGTCTGCTGGCAGTATGCGATGTTGATAAAAATCACCTTGATCAGGCAGTTGCCGCTGCAGGAGGAAAAATAAGTGGCTATCACGATTTCCGCGAACTGATTGCACGACCTGATATCGATATTGTTCATATAGCTACTCCGCCGCACTGGCATGGAATAATTTCACTGGCAGCAGCTGAGGCAGGAAAGGACATATGGTGTGAAAAACCAATGACGCGGACAATAGGTGAAGGAATAAAAGTTGTTAAAGCAGTGCAGAAAAATGGAAGGATGTTCCGCCTTAACACCTGGTTCAGGTTTAAAGATCAGTTTTATGGCCTCGGGACTACTGTAAAACCTCTAAAAAAACTGGTCGACAGCGGGGCTCTTGGATGGCCCCTGAAGGTAACAGTCAGTGGAGTAACCGGTTATGACTGGAAATTTTATTGGAGCGGACTTTATAATCTTAAACCAATGCCTGTCCCTCCAGAGCTTGATTATGATTTCTGGCTGGGTCCGGCCCCCTATAAACCCTATAATCCCGAAAGAGTACATCAAAAATTCCGGGGATACTGGGATTATGATGGTGGGGGATTGGGCGATATGGGTCAGCATTATCTCGACCCGGTTCAGTACCTTCTTGGAAAGGACGAAACAGGTCCTGTAACCGTTGAAGTTGATGCACCGGAGCAGCATTATGATGCAGTTGGCTCCTGGAGGAGAATCACATTCACTTATGCAGATGGATGCAAGATTATTCTTGACGGGGAAAACCGTGACAAGGATGCTGCATATATCGAAGGACCTAATGGCAAGGTTTTCAAAGGATTCACATCAGATATCCCGGATCTTCATAAACTGATCGATTCTCTGCCCGATCCGGAGCCACAGGTAGTAACATTCACAGAATCAGTTCTTACACGGAAAAAATTCGCTTTGAACGAGGTGAACGGACACAGATCCTGCTCGATTGTAAACCTTGGGGTAATAGCTGTGAGATTGGGAAGGGATCTTAAGTATGATCCTGCTAAACAGCAGTTTATCAATGATGAAGGCGCTAATCGCCTAATTGACCCTCCAATGCGGGGGCCCTGGAAAATTTAAAAAATTGCTGGATTGAAATATGAAAATTTTGAAATATGAAATTAAATAAAATACTTCTGGTTGTTTTTTCTCTGCTTCTGGCCTCAGCAACATCTTTCTCCCAGGATAACAGAACCTCCGAAACAAAAGTAGCTGATCTTCTTGCACAACTGCCTGCATATGACCAGCAGTTAACCAATAAGCTTATGGCTGATATGCTCTCACTGGGGGAGGAAGGTATTAAGCTGATTTGCGATCAGGTAACGCCTGCCGGAACAGGTGATGATACACGTGCCAGGTTTGCAATTGAAAGTCTCTCACGCTTTCTGTCAGGGAACAATAATGAAAGTTCAAAGACAATGTGGGAGAAGATCTGCATTAGCTATGCTAACGATCAGAAGGATTTTGGGGTTAAGGATTTCTTCATGAAACAGCTTCAGCAGTTCGGAGGAAATAAGTCTGCTGAAGCCATGAAAGTATTTCTGATGAGCAGGGAAATCTGCAATCCTGCACTTGCAGTAATATCAGCAACCGGAGGGATTACTGCTGAGAATATTTTGGCTGAATCCCTTAAGAATAAAGATCTCCCTTGTGCTGCACAGGTTATGAACGCACTCGCATTAATGAAATCTCAGAAAGCTGTAAATGAGTATGTTAAATGGGCGTCATCAAATGATGTCAATATAAAAAGTTCAGCTCTCAACGCACTCGCCATGAGTGGCAGTAAACTGGCTTACCCTGTTTTATCGCTTGAAGCCAAAAATGTATCGTACCACTGGGAGGTAACGGGGGCCACCGCTGCACTGCTTAACTATGCCAGAGTAGCAGGCCAGAACGGGGATGTCAAAACAATGGACAAAATCTGCATGCTGATCATTTCAAAATGCGATGATAATACGACAATTCAAAACAAAACCGCGGCGCTTGATACATATGTAAGATACCATGGTTTTAAAGCAATGGATAAATTGATTAAAGCTGCATCTCATTCAAACAGTAAATACAGAAATGCAGCTATCCGCATGTCACTTTCAATACCCGATACTGAAGTGGTTAAACAATGGGTTGAATATTTCCCAAAAGCCTCGCCTGAAGCCCGAACTGAAATAATTTATGTACTTGGTATAAGATCAGACAAGACTGCTTTACCACTGGTAACTGCCTCCTTATCAGATCAGGATATAAATGTTAGAAAGGAAGCTGCTATAGCAGTTGTTAAGTTAAACGGAACCAGGGCAATCCCGGCACTGATAGATTATATGATGAAGTTCAGCAGTGAATCTGATCAGGATGCAGCGAAATCTGCCCTGATGACTGTATGTGGCAGTGACAATATATCGTCATTACTGCCTGTTTTGAAAGGCGGTACAACCGCTGCACGGAAAAGTATTATTGAAATGCTGGCATGGAATGGCAGCAATATATACTTCAATGATGTCCTTCCATTTACGGCATCAACTGAAGAGATCTTAAAAAAAACATCTATTAAAGCATTGTCCGGTATTGCCGGACCACCTGATCTGGCAAAGTTGATCGAACTCCTTTCAGTTTCTGAAGATAAAGACAATATTGGCGATATACAGTCTGCAATTGCTTCAGCAGCATTACAAATAACTGATCCTGAAAAAAGATCTTCAGCCCTGCTTGCTGCAATGAGTAACAATATTCAAGAGGAAAAAATTATTCCGGTCCTGGCAAAAACAGGTGGACGCGAAGCACTTAAAACTGTTGTCAGGGAATTTGAGAACGGGAATGCCAGTATCCGTGATATTTGTTTTAAAACCCTTTCAGACTGGAAAGACTATTCTGCATCATATGCCTTATATGATATTTGTGCTTCAGGTAATAAAACCTATGAAGGCCCTGCATTTGAGGAATATATCAGACAAATTAAATCTGCCGGACTGCCCGATGAAGAAAAATTGCTGCTTTTCAGGAAGATAATGCCATTCGCATTAAGCACCGCGCGTAAAACCGAAATAATATCCGAGATCGGTAAACTCAAAACATATCAGTCACTCTATTTTATTGCAGGTTTCCTTGAAGATTCATCAGTTTCCGCTTCGGCTGCAAAGGCTGCAATGTATATTGCCCTTCCTTCTGTAGATTCAAAAGCAGGTTTGTACGGGGATATGGTCAGAGAGATTCTTACACGATCGGCAGGGAAGCTCAAGGGGCAGGAGAGTGGGTATGATAAAGATATGATCAATAAATATTTAGCTGTTATGTCTGCCGACCCGGGTTTTAAACCAATGTTCAACGGCAAGGATCTTTCCGGCTGGCAGGGACTGGTAGAAAACCCGGTAGCGAGAGCTAAGATGAAACCTGCTGAACTGGCTAAAAAGCAGATCGAAGCAAATAAGAAAGTTCCAGGGAACTGGAGTGTTAAAGATGGATATATTTTATTTAATGGTGCAGGTGATAATCTTTGTTCAGTGAAGGATTATAGCGATTTTGAGCTGCTGGCGGACTGGAAAATTACAAAGAAAGGCGACAGCGGAATTTACCTGAGAGGATCACCCCAGGTCCAGATCTGGGATACATCAAGAGTCGAAGCAGGTGCGCAGGTAGGGTCCGGCGGATTATATAATAATGAGAAAAACCCTTCCAAACCGCTTAAAGTAGCTGATAATCCTGTGGGCGACTGGAATAGTTTCAGAATTGTAATGATCGGAGAAAAAGTATCAGTATGGCTGAATGGAGAGCTTGTTGTTGATAATGTTACCCTTGAGAATTATTGGGACAGGAGTATCCCAATTTTCCCAACAGGTCCCATTGAGTTACAGGCTCATGGTACTGATTTGGCATTCAGGGATCTATATATCAGGGAGATTAGCGATAAGGAACTGAATCTTACTCCTGAGGAAAAGTCGGAGGGCTTTGTTTCTCTCTTTAACGGAAGAAATCTTGATAACTGGGTAGGCAATAAACAGTCTTATGTGGCCGATGATGGCATGATTGTCATTAAGCCTGTCGATGATTCAGGAGGTAATCTGTATACTGAAAAGGAGTACGCTGACTTTGTATTCCGGTTTGAGTTTCAGCTTACTCCTGCTGCTAACAATGGTCTGGGTATCAGAGCTCCGCTTACTGGCGATGCCGCTTATGTCGGAATGGAGCTACAGATACTGGATGATTCGGCACCGGTATATGCAAATCTGCAACCTTATCAATATCATGGATCAGTCTATGGTGTGATTCCATCAAGAAGAGGATTCCTGAAACCGGTAGGCGAGTGGAATTCAGAGGAGGTCGTTGCGAAAGGAACCCATATTAAGATTGTATTGAACGGAACTGCAATTGTCGATGGTGATATTGCAGGTCCGCGAGATAATGGTACAATGGATCATAATGATCATCCCGGTCTGAAAAATCAGACCGGTCATATAGGATTTCTTGGACACGGATCGGTGGTGAAATTCAGAAATATCAGAATAAAAGAGCTTAATTAGTATTTTTTTTAACCAAAAAGCACCTTGCACGTCCCCGCCGGCGCGACCTTTGCGGTTAATGGATTTTAATTATATATTTGAAAATTATTAGCATAAATGAAAAAAATATTCCCTTTACTGATTTCAATTATTTTCTTCTCATCCTGCTCAAAGGTGACACCTCCGCAGCCTTTTGGGCCTGTCCCATCAGAAAGACAGCTTGCCTGGCATGAGATGGAGTATTATATGTTTGTCCATTTTACTGTTAACACCTTCACTGATAAGGAATGGGGTTACGGCGATGAAAGCGAAACTGTATTTAACCCAACTGAACTCGATTGCCGGCAATGGGCGAGAGTCGCACGGGACGCCGGTATGAAAGGCATCATTATAACGGCAAAGCATCACGATGGATTTTGTCTGTGGCCATCAAAATATACAAACCATTCAGTTAAAAATTCGACCTGGAGAGATGGGAAGGGGGATGTTTTAAAAGACCTCCGTTCAGCCTGTAACGAATTCGGACTCAAACTGGGTGTCTATTTATCACCCTGGGACAGAAACAGTTCTGTTTACGGCACTCCTGAGTACCTGAACTATTACAGGAATCAGCTCAGGGAGCTGCTTACAGACTATGGTGATATTTTCGAAGTCTGGTTTGACGGAGCCAATGGAGGAGATGGTTATTACGGCGGCGCAAGGGAGACAAGAAAGATTGATAACAAAACCTATTACGACTGGCCAAATACACATAAGATTGTGAGAGAACTTCAACCATCAGCTGTTATGTTCAGTGATGCCGGCCCTGATGTCCGATGGGTAGGCAATGAAAACGGAATGGGAAGTCTGACGAACTGGTGCCTTCTTAAAAAAGATGATATGTATCCCGGTGGCGATTTTGCCGCGATACTTGGTGAGGGGCATGAGGATGGGAACTATTGGGTACCGGCTGAAGTAGATGTTTCAATAAGGCCAGGCTGGTTTTATCATCAGAATCAGGATTCACTGGTCAGATCACCTGAGAATCTTATGGAACTTTATTACTCTTCGGTAGGACGCAACAGTAATCTTCTTTTAAATGTTCCGCCTGACCGGAGGGGACTTCTGCATGAGAACGATATCAAGTCGCTTCTTGCCTTCAGAGAGCTGATTAACAAGGAATTTGCGACTGATATTGCAAGGGGGAAGAAGGCAACTGCAACAACCTTCAGGGGAAAAGGATATGAAGCTTCAAAGGTAAATGATGGAGATCCTGAAACTTACTGGGCCACAAAAGACAGTCAGACAACCGGTGATATAATCATCAATTTGGGAAAGGAGACTGAGGTTAACAGGATAATGCTTCAGGAATATATTAAATTAGGACAAAGAGTTCAGGAATTTAAGGTTTCAGCTTATAGTAACGGGGAATGGCAGCCATTAATTGATGGTACAACAATCGGTCACAAAATAATCCGGAAATTTCCTGTTATCCTAACTTCAGAAATAAAAATAACTATCAGTAAATCAAAAGCCTGTCCGGTTATTTCAAATATTGAACTCTACAGGGCTCCGGGGAAATGATTGTAGGGATCGGGAAAAATTGTAGGACGGAAAATAATTGTAGGGATCGGTCGCGACCGATCCCTAGCAATTATCAATCTACATGAAACATTCTTGCAACTTTGACGGCTGCAGTAACTCTTTTGGTGATGCCTGTCCAGTTTTTCTTCAGGATGTGGTCCTTTGTTATGAGATTGGAACCAATGCCGACACAGGTTACGCCTGCATTAAACCATTCTGTTAAATTTCCGAGTGTCGGTTCAACTCCACCGGTTGGCATTATACTTGTCCATGGACATGGCCCTTTAATTGCTCTGACAAAATCAGGTCCGCCTACAGATGATCCCGGGAATATTTTGACTATTTCGGCACCAAGCTCTTCGGCATAACTGATTTCTGAGATAGTTCCGCATCCAGGTATCCAAAGGATCTTTCTCCGGTTACATACTTTTGCCATTTCCGGATTGAGTATCGGCGAAACAATAAAATTAGCGCCCAGCTGAATATATAATGAAGCTGTACCTGCATCAACAATTGATCCTGCTCCCATCACAAGCCCCGGAACCTCTTTTTCAGCCCATTTATTAAGGTCGCTGAACAGTTCATGAGCATAATCACCCCGGTTGGTGAATTCAAAGACTTTTATTCCTCCGTCAAAACAGGCTTTTATTACATTCCTGCATATTTCAGGGTCTTTATGATAGAAAATAGGTACAATGCCTGCTTCCTTCATCTTTAGAATGACGTCAATCCTTGTAAACCGTGCCATAATCTTACTAGTTTACACAAATGTATCTAAATTAAGATTAAAAGCAAACTTGAAAGTATTCTTTGAACTCCGGCTATTATCCCGCCTTGGGGGATTTGCCTGCTGCGAACTCACCTTGCGTCGGTTCGTCATTTCGTTCCTCAACTTTTTACTTTTATCTTTTGTCATTTGTCTTTTGTGTTACCTAATAATTATCTTAGCAACTCAATCTGTCAGCATGGCCTTAAACTACATCTGGATTGCATTTTTTCTTATTGGGTTTATAGTGGCGCTTGGTCAGTTGATATTTGCCGGCAATACTCAAATATTCAATGACCTGGTAAATTCTGTCTTCTCAAATGCAAAAACGGGTTTTGAAATTTCACTGGGACTTACAGGAGCTCTTACTTTATGGATGGGGCTGCTTAAAGTCGGAGAGAAGGGCGGGGTAGTTGCGATCCTTGGCAAACTTATTGGTCCCCTTTTTGAGAAGCTTTTTCCCGGACTCCCAAAGGGTCATCCTGTTTATGGGTCAATTATGCTTAATCTTTCAGCAAATATGCTGGGACTTGATAATGCAGCTACTCCAATGGGACTAAAGGCTATGAAAGAGATGCAGGACGTAAATCCTAATAAGGAAACAGCGTCCAATGCCCAGATCATGTTCCTCGTTCTCAATGCTGCAGGTCTTACAATTATTCCGGTGAGCATAATTGTGTACAGGACCCAGCTTGGTGCAGCCAACCCCGCGGATATATTTATCCCGATACTGATCTCGACTTTTGCAGCATCGATAACAGGAATGATCAGTGTGGCTATTATTCAGAAAATAAATATTTTCGATAAGGTAATCCTTGCCTACCTGGGAGGACTTTCTGCAATCATCATAGGAATTATAATCTATTTCAGCAGGTTGCCTAAAGAGCAGATATCAACCATTTCAACCTTTGCTGCCAACTTTATTTTGCTGCTGATAATTGTGCTTTTTATTGTTCTTGCATTTATCAGGAAGGTAAATGTTTATGATGCTTTTATTGAAGGAGCCAAAGAAGGATTTAATACTGCAATAAAGATTATACCCTTTCTGGTAGCAATCCTTGTTGCAATAGGCATTTTCAGGGCATCCGGCGCACTTGATTTCATAATCGCGGGAATTACAAAGTTTTTTGCCTGGCTGGGTGTTGATACTCAATTCACCGGTGCGCTTCCTGTGGCATTCATGAAACCTCTGTCAGGTACGGGCGCCCGTGGTCTGATGATCGATGCCATGAAGACTTATGGACCTGATTCCTTTATTGGAAGATTGTCATGCACCATGCAGGGAACCACTGATACAACATTTTATATAATTGCTGTCTATTTTGGTTCAGTAGGAATAAAAAACACAAGGTACTCAATCGGATGCGGATTACTTGCTGATCTGGCAGGATTTACAGCTGCAATATTTGTCGCATATCTCTTCTTTACCTAAACTTCATCAATGAGTATATTAAGAACTTCAATTCTGGTAGGCATAAGCATAGCTGCAATTATTATTCTTACATCCAGATTAAAACTAAAAGCATTCATTGCCCTTTTCCTTGTCTCTCTTTTTCTGGCATTTACGACACTTCCTGCAAACACGATAGTGAGCACAATCAAGGAAGGATTCGGTAATACCATGGCATCTATCGGCTTCCTTATAATCCTTGGAGCAATAATCGGCATCACGCTCGATAAAACCGGCGGAACTATCAGTATAGCCAGATATATCCTTTCAAAAACGGGTGAAAGCAGAAGCGCTTCAGCTCTGGCTATCACTGGTTTTATTACGGGATTACCGATTTTTTGCGATTCGGGATTCATAATTCTGAGTGGTCTGGCAAAATCCTTCAGCTCCAGGTCGAAGATCGCAATGCCATTCATGGCGACAGTACTGGCAACTTCACTTTATTCTGTGCATTGTCTCATCCCTCCGCATCCTGGCGCTCTGGCAGCTGCAGGAATGATAAAGGTAAATATCGGGTATCTTATTCTTTTAGGGATAGTCTTTGCTGTCCCCGGGGCCCTTGCTGCATTTTTCTGGTCCGGCAGGATGACAAAGAATAAAAACTATCCTGCTTCCAAAGTTATTGATGTTGATCCTCAGCTTACTCCATGATAATCTTCCGTCTGCATTACTTTCGTTTCTCCCGATTGTAGTCCCGCTTTTACTGATAACATTCAGGTCATTACTTTTACTTGTTGACAAAGGCGGACAATCTGTTCTGTCAAAAATATTTTTTTTCCCCGGAGAACCGATATTTGCCCTTGCAATTGGTGTATTGCTGGCCATGTTCCTGATTAAAGAAAAAACAATTGAATCTATGAACAGCGTTTTTGGTGAAGCGATCGAGAAAGCAGGACCTATACTTATTGTGACGGCTGCAGGCGGGATGTTCGGTATGGTAATAAAGGCTACAGGAACCGGTGAATCAATAGGCAGGCTTCTTGCCGGCACTAACATTGGCATTGTAGTACCTTTTCTTATAGCGGTTATTATGAAGACTGCCCAGGGTTCCTCTACTGTTGCGATAATCACTACTGCTTCGTTTGTTGCACCGATGTTATCACTACTGGGTCTCGATAGTGAATGGGGCAGATTACTTACCATGTTATCGATGGGAGCTGGTTCGATGATTGTCTCCCATGCAAACGATTCTTATTTCTGGGTCATCTCCAATTTTTCAGAAATCGATCCGGCTGTTACTTTAAAAGTCTATTCTTCTTCAACCATCGTTATGGGGTTAGTTGTATTTGCTTGCGTATGGATCACTTCAGTTGATAGTTTTATAAGAATGATGATACATGAACCTATTATTCTTTTATTAATCTTTTAAGAAGCTCACGATGAATTACAGAACAATTGCAGAAGAGATCTTTCTGGCAGGAGTTGAAAGCGTGCTTCCCTCCAGATTTATATCCAGCGAGATGTCTTTGAATGATAATTGTCTGAAAATCGGCCAGTTGAGTTTTTCTCTGGAAGCAATTGAAAATATTTATGTTATTGGTGCCGGGAAAGCAAGTGCAAAGATGGGGGCAGAAGTAGAAAAGATACTTGGCAACCGGATTACTGAGGGACATATTGTGGTCAAATACGGCTATTCATGTAAACTGAAATATATTAATGTTTCAGAAGCCGGTCATCCGGTTCCTGACACAAACGGATTCGATGCTACCAGGGAAATACTTAAAATTGCTGAAGGAGCCAACTGGAACGACCTGGTCATATGCCTGTTATCTGGCGGAGGTTCAGCCCTTTTATTCGATGTGCCCGATGAATGTACTCCACAAGACCTGATTAAATTAAATGATCTGCTCGTTAATAGCGGAGCCAGTATCAGTGAAATTAATGCGGTGCGAAAACACTTGTCAGCTGTTAAGGGCGGTAATCTTGCAAGAGCAGTATACCCGGCAACTCTGGTGAATCTGATTTTATCCGATGTACCGGGTGATTCTCTCGACGTAATTGCTTCAGGACCAACTGTTCCAGATCCTACCACTTTTTCGCAGGCTTTGACAGTACTGGCAACATTCGGATTAACAGAAACTGTCCCGGGCGGAATACTCAGATACCTGCATGAAGGAGCTGCCGGAGACAGGCCTGAAACTCCCAAACCAGGTGATCCGGTTTTTGATAAAACATTTCAATATCCTGATCGGGTCGAACAGAATAGCGCTTGAGTCTGCAAGACGGAAAGCATTAGAGTTCAATATAAATGCCGTTATTATTGACGATCAGCTTCAAGGAGATACCTTCACAGTTTCAGAGTATATTGTCGAAACGGCACTGAGGTTTAAATCTGATATTAATGAGGTTAAACCTGTATGTCTTTTATTCGGCGGTGAAACGACAGTTAAAATGACCGGAAAAGGAGCCGGAGGACGAAACCAGCATCTTGCGTTATTGTCAGCTATCTTACTTCAGAATAATCCCGGAATAACAATTTTGTCTGCCGGAACCGATGGCAATGACGGATCAACTGATGCAGCCGGAGCTGTTGTTGATTCAGACACAATTATAGCTGCGCGCCACAGGAATATCGATCCGGAGAAGCATATCAGTGAATTTGATTCGTTCCATTTCTTTAAGAAAAGCCGGAGGTCATATCATCA
This sequence comes from uncultured Bacteroidales bacterium, assembly GCA_963791065.1. Classification (GTDB taxonomy): domain Bacteria; phylum Bacteroidota; class Bacteroidia; order Bacteroidales; family VadinHA17; genus LD21. The sequence goes on along the minus strand of CAWBQN010000022.1, from coordinate 73,771 downwards.
CCGGGTCCGACAATGACAAATGTAATGGATATAATTGTCGTTTTAGTATCGTAGAAATTAAATGATTAAAAATAGTATTTTGATTTATTCTGCTATCTGCCACCGACATTAATTGCACACATTTGAAAGCCCCATCAAGCCTTAGTGTTATCTGGCTTGTAATAGAGTGCAAACAGAAATCATTAAATTTATTTTATTAGTTAGTATAAACTAACTATATTTGTGACATGAAAAGCTTAGTCGACATAGTATCAAAGTTATCAAACTTATTTGGGCAATCTGAAGAAGCAGCTAAAGAACAGTTCCATTTACTAAGCCTTACCCATACTCAGATGCATTATCTTGAAACTATTAATTTACTTCATAATCCGAATATTACGGAGCTCGCAGGAAGTCTTAAACTGACAAAACCGACTGTGAAAGTAGCTGTAGACAAATTCATCGAAAAGGATTTTTTGTATAAAGTCCAATCGGATGAGGATAGACGCAGTGCTCATTTACATCTTACTGAAAAGGGTAAACTGATAAACCAGATGCATGATTATTACCACAGGCGAATTGCGGAATCTTTTAGCAGAAAGCTAAATAGGGAAGAACTGGAGACTCTTGTCGGATTGTTAACTAAGGCTTTATCAGGAAAATAGTCTGGATAAAATATAGTTAGTATATACGAATTAAAATTAATTTTATTTAAATGAACCCATCATCGCAAAAGGGGAATAATACGGGTATTAGCCAAAAAGAGGCAGCGGAGAAACTTGAAAAAGAAGGCTACAATGAATTACCTTCATCGAAGCCTAAAAGTGTATTCAATATCGCAATTGGTGTGATGAAAGAACCTATGTTTCTGCTACTGGTTGCCTGCGGAACGCTATACCTCATACTTGGCGATATTCAGGAAGGATTAATGCTTCTAAGTTTTGTATTTGTGGTAATGGGTATAGAGTTTTACCAGGAGAAAAAAACTGAAAAAGCTCTGGATGCCTTGAAAGACCTGGCCAGTCCCCGGGCACTTGTAATCCGTGAAGGAGAAACAATAAGAATTCCCGGAAAAGAAGTTGTGACAGGAGATATTGTGATTTTACAGGAAGGAGACAGGGTGCCTGCCGATGCTATTGTTCTGGAAAGTAACAATTTGCTGGCCGATGAGTCTCTTTTAACCGGAGAGTCGGTCCCTGTACGAAAAAGAGAATGGACTGAAGGAGATAATAGCATTATTCCAGGTGGTGATGACATACCTGTTGTCTATTCGGGATCAATGATTGTTCAGGGAAACGGTCTGGTAAAGGTTACAGCCACAGCAATATATACTGAAATCGGGAAAATCGGCAAAGCACTCGATTCAGTTAAAGAGGAACCCACCCGGCTTAAAAGTGAAATGGGGACTTTAGTGAAACGGCTTGCAATTATTGGTATACTTTTATGTTTCCTGGTAATTGCAATTTATACAATCACAAGGGGTGATTTATTAAAGGGTTTTCTGGCAGGAATTACTCTGGCAATGGCTATGCTGCCAGAGGAATTTCCAGTGGTCTTAACCATCTTCCTCGCCCTGGGAGCATGGCGAATGTCAAAAAAATCTGTCTTGACACGTAAACCTGCAGCAATCGAGACACTTGGTTCTGCTACAGTATTGTGCACTGATAAAACAGGCACACTTACTCAGAATAAAATGACTGTAACATGCCTCTTTAACGGAACTGATTTTTTAAACGTAGTATCAGGTGGCAATTTTCCTGAAACTTTCCACGAAATTATTGAATTTGGAATTTTGTCGAGTCAGGTGAATCCTTTTGACCCTATGGAAAAGGCTATCATAAATACCGGTGACAAATTTCTTCAAAATTCAGAACATATTCACTCTGACTGGATAATGGAAAAAGAATATCCATTATCCAGGGATCTGTTGGCCATGTCAAGGGTTTTTTCAAATAAAGGGACAAAAGAACAGGTAATTGCCGTAAAAGGGGCTCCTGAAGCAATCTTTGACCTTTGCCATCTTAATAGGCAAACAATAAGTGGTTATGAAAAAGCGGTAGCAGAAATGGCCTCAAATGGATTAAGAGTTTTAGGGGTAGCAAGGGCTAATTTAATTTCCGGGAAACTACCTTCCTTACAACACGATTTTGATCTTGAATTTGTAGGGTTGATAGGATTGTCAGACCCAATCAGGAAAAATGTCCCTGATGCTGTCAGTGAGTGTTATAAAGCTGGTATCAGGGTTATTATGATTACTGGTGATTACCCTGTTACAGCAACCAATATTGGAAAAGAAATAGGAATCAAAAATCCAGAACTCTGCATTACAGGATCAGAATTAAAAGATATGACTGAGGATGAACTTTGTGAACGCATTAAACTTGTGAATATTTTTGCACGTGTAATTCCGGAGCAGAAGCTTAAAATTGTGAATGCCCTTAAAAAAAATAATGAAATAGTTGCTATGACAGGGGATGGAATCAATGATGCACCGGCTCTAAAAGCTTCGAATATAGGAATTGCCATGGGTGAAAAAGGTACCGATGTTGCCAGGGAGGCATCTTCCCTTGTATTAATGGACGATAATTTTGCATCCATTGTTGGTGCTGTTAAAATGGGTCGGAAAATATTTGACAACCTTCAAAAAGCGTTGGGATATATTTTTGCTATCCATGTTCCAATTGCCGGATTATCTTTGATACCTGTGTTATTCGCAGGCCTGCCCCTCATCCTTTGGCCTGTTCACATAGTTTTTCTTGAACTAATCATCGATCCGGCCTGTTCTATGATTTTTGAAGCAGAAAAAGAAGAGAAAAATGTAATGTCCAGACCGCCTAAAGATATCAATGAACCATTCTTCGGTGCAAGAAAAATAATTTTTAGCTGCATGCAAGGTATCGGCATCTTAGTTATTAGTTTGCTGGTATATTTTATCAGTCTTAAATTAGGATATTCCGAAAAAAGTGTCAGAACACTTACGTTTGTTACATTAATAGTTTCAAATATTGCTGTAATACTTTCAAACCGCTCATGGTCAGCTAATTTCTTTAAAATTCTAATGACCCCAAATAAAGCGGTTAAGTGGATTATTGGTGGGTCAATTATCTTCCTGATCCTGATTCTGAACATTCCATTTCTTCTGGACTTGTTCCAATTTGAAAAAATCGGGTATCTGGAATCAATGATATGCACGATGGCAGGTTTTTCAAGTATTGTATGGTTCGAAATCTATAAACAAGTGAAGAAAAATTGTAACTATCAACCAGGATTCAAAGTAATTATATAATTAACAATTGTTAACTTATACTTTCAAATGAATGTCTAAAATATATACGACTTTTGCTCTCATGAAAAAAAGAAGGAACATATTTCATAAAATATTTTTATTGATAGTTCTGTTTTTCTTCCAGGGAATTACTACCCATTCCAATATAGATACACAGCGACATTATATCGAAATTTCATACGATACTGACAATAGCGGGAGTAGGTTAACTCCGTATAATGATTCATCCGACGAGGACCAGATTGACCGGTCTCCTGTATCGGATTTATTCAGGACATCCTGAATGTCAAAAATATGGTTTTATTACCTTGCCTCTTCTGAATATTCTATTCGTCTCAATCTGGCAACCGCCAAAAGTATTCTAAAAAAACCGTAAGGATATATATTAGTTCAGTAAGTGTTCTTTCTCCTGACCTATTAATTATATAGGTCAGAATGGGTTGCAAGGTATACTTGATAAAATTACAGGTTCTGTTGACAAAATCCTGAAAGGTACTTCAAATTAATTTCAGACAAATTAAAGCTAAAATGTATTTACTCAATAATAAAAATTAAGCATCATGAAATCAAAATTCGCAAAAATATTTTTAACAGTATTATTCTGTACAGTTTCAGTGACTATTGCTAACTGTCAACTTTATGAATGGCGCGGACCCGACAGGGGAGGCATTTATAATGAAACAGGATTGCTGAAAAAGTGGCCTGCGAGCGGCCCTGCAGTATTGTGGGAAGCTGAAAAAATGGGTGATGGTTATTCTTCACCAACGGTAACTGATGATGCAGTCTATGTAACCGGAAGACGAGACAGCTCCGATGTTCTTACAGCTCTTACCCTGGACGGTAAAATGAAATGGGAAACAGTATATGGCAAAGCATGGATGACAAACCATACCGGATCGAGATGTACTCCCACATGTTATAACGGAAATATATTTCTTATCAGTGGAAGCGGGGATATTGTCTGTGTTGGAGCAGATGGAAAAATTAAATGGTCAAAAAATCATTACCGCTTATATGAAAGCAAACCGATAAAGTTCGGAATATCCGAATCTCCTATTGTTGTGGATAATATGGTTATTGCATCACCAGGAGGGAAAAAAGCTTCGCTGGTCGCTTTCAATATTAATGATGGCAAAGTTGTTTGGGAAGCAGAACCTCTAAACCAGGAACCTCAATATGTTAATCCTAAACTGATTGAATATGCCGGTAAAAAAATGATTATTACTGTAATGGCTACAGATATAGTTGCAATAAATGTAAAAGACGGAAAAACAATCTGGAAACTTAATTACGCGGCAGCTAATGGTGCCACAGGAGATGTCAGAGAGAATCATGCAATAACTCCACTTTACAGGGATGGGTATATTCTGATTGCAAATGGATACAGCTGGGTTGCTCTTAAACTTAAGCTTTCTGCAGATGGAAATTCGGTTGAGGTAGTCTGGGAAAACAGGAATTTTGATCCCCAGCTTGGCGGAGTTGTCCTGCTTGGAAATTATCTGTACGGTACTAATCATACCTCTAATCCATCTGATACATGGGTATGTGTAGACTGGATTACAGGTAAAACCCTCTGGACAAAGAAATGGTATTCAAGAGGGTCTGTAATTTCTTCCGATGGAATGCTTTACCTTTTTGAAGAAAGATCAGGTCATGTTGCCCTCATAAAACCTGATGCTTCAAAACTTGACATAGTGAGTGAGTTTCAGATAACAAAAGGAACCGGACCCTTCTGGGCTCATCCGGTAATAAATGACAGAAGGCTTTATATCAGGCATGGAGATGTCCTTATGGTGTATAAGATATAATAATGAAATTACCATCTATAATTGTGGCCGCATACCGAATTGGGAGTTTAGCTCCCGAAATTGATACTCCAACTTATATGGATCTTATTTATGATTTTGTAAATTAAATTCAAATAATTGTTTTATAAATATTAATAATAATAATATGAACCACTTAGAAAATTTCGATCACCCGCAAAAAAAACAGAACAAAAAGTATTTTGTTCATCTTGTCCGAATTGCAAAGGCTGATGATGTTGTAAGCCACAAAGAACTGGAATTGCTTGTTCGGATAGGGAAAAATCTTGGGTTTACAGACCCTGAAATTGACAAATTAATCAAAACAACTGGCAAGTTCGATTACCAGCCTCCTTATGAACTATCTAAACGCTTTGAACAGGTTTATGAAATTGTAAAGATGACTATGGCCGATGGGGTAATTGACAATAGTGAAATGCGATTGGCAAGTGGTTTCGCTACAATATCCGGGTTTACTGAGAGTGAAATTCCAAAATTGTTAGTTCTGCTGATAAGCGGGATTAAAAAGGACATAGATGAAGAAAATCTTTTTGAAGTTTATAAAAAAGAAAGAAATTTTTGAAAAGAGTCATGCGTTTATTTATCTGACAAACAGCGTGGAATGAATAACTTGATTAAAAGGTAACATACCTGGAGTTTGCAAGGGCAAACACAAAATGGGGTGCGTGGTCATTGTTTATTTGTGCTTTTGCTGATGCATTAATTTTGCCATTGCTGCAATTAAAGTTTTTAAATATATTTATGAATTGTCTGAAAAAAACATACGACTGGGTGCTGAAATGGGCAGATACACCTTATGGGCCGAATGCTCTTTTTCTACTTGCATTTACTGAATCAATATTTTTTCCGATACCACCTGATATCTTGCTAATTGCACTGGCATTGGGGAGCATGCGTAAATCTTTCCGCTTTGCCTTATACTGTACTATTGGTTCAGTATCAGGGGCATTAATAGGTTATACAATAGGACATTTTGCCTGGATTTCGACGAGCGGAGAGTTTACTGGATTTGCCAGTTTCTTTTTTAATAACATACCCGGGTTTTCTGTCAGCTTGTTTAATAGTATCAAAACTTTATTTAACCAGTGGGATTTCTGGGTCATTTTCACAGCAGGGTTTACTCCTATACCTTATAAAGTGTTCACTATAACATCCGGAGTATTTGACATAAATCTTATGATGTTTTTTATAGCATCCGTGGTTAGTCGGGGAGCAAGATTCTTCCTTGTTGCCTTTCTCATCCGGAAATTTGGTCCAAATATTAAACATTTTTTAGAAAAGTATTTCAATCTGCTTGCATTGAGCTTTACTGTATGCCTAATCGGGGGATTTATTGTCATAAAATATTTCTTTTAAGGAAATCATATTTTCAGTTTTTGAATCATTCTGATTACGATATATATACAGATTTATTCAGTGGTATTTAGTCATGGTGATTAAAAAGTTCAATATAATTTTCACTCTTTATCTTATATTTTATTTCAGATACGAAGTATAGCCAGCCTGTTTCCAGAATATGTACATTTTTTAATAAGAAAGGAACGATGGAAAATACCACCGGTATTATTATTGTTTTAATATTGTATAATAATCCAACAATTATTAACCATAATAGATATAATTGTAAAAGGCGCAACGACGTAACGGAAAAATTGCACAACGACCAGGCGACACATCAGAGATCAGTAATCAGTAATCGGTAATCAGTAATCGGGAATCGGTAATCAGCAACAGTAACAAGCAACCAGCAACCAGAAACCAGTAACAATTGTCTTTATTTAAATAAAATGAATACGAATATGAAAAGATCACTCCCATTAATTATTATTTTCTTAAGTTTGATTTCATGTAATCAGCATTCAGTGCAAATTCAGGCAACTGCAGCTAAATCAATTGCACAATTAATTGATACAACAGACATGACGAATAATTTTTACGATAATGTTGAAACTTATCCGCTGCCGGTAGCAGAACTGTATGTTGATGGTGAGATAGCTAATCCGGGTAAGGTAGATTTTAAGGATCTTCCGGTACATTCAGTCATCGTTAAAGAGACTTTACTCGATAGCGCCGGGGGAGACCGGTTTGTTGGAGCTTACAGATATGACGGGTACTCACTCTTTGATATTCTTGATAAAAGGATACTTAGGAAGTCAAACATCAGTGAATTTAAGCCAATTATTGATTTGTATATTGAAATTGAAAATGCGAAAGGTGAAAAAGTTGCCTTTAGCTGGGGAGAAATATACTATCCTAACGATCTTCATAAAATATTGATCGCCAATGGTGTATCGAGAATTGTACCTTCCAGGACGAAGGAACTCTGGCCGCTTCCGGGGCAAAGCAAGATCGTTGCTGCAAATGATCTTGTAACTGAAAGGAATATCAGTTCTCCGGTAAGGATTACGGTTAAATCATATCAGCATTCATTTCCGGTTCACCAGGGAATATCACCAATGTATTCATCACAGGTTGATGTTTTTAATTCTTCCAAACTGGTTGACCAGATCAAAGCTCTCCCGGATGATCTTATAAATATGACTTATAATTCAATATTTTACGGACGGGGAAAAGGCATCCACAGTACTACACCATTCAAAGGTGTATTACTTAAGGATCTCCTTCAGAAAAACTATCCTGTCAGCACAAGTAATCTGAAATCAGGTATACTGTGTATTGCCGGAATAGATGGCTACCGGAGCGTTGTATCTTATTCTGAACTCTTTAACCGGAATGACCAGCAGGAATTTATGATGGTCAGGACAGGAATAAAAGAAGACGGAGGCCTTTTCAGAATTTTTCCTGCATCGGATTTTTTCTCCGACAGAGCCATTAAATCAGTAAGCGAAATACATCTCGAAATTAATAATTAAAAAGAAAAATTATGAAAGCAAGACTTATTGTTCTGTTGTTCTGCATGGCATTGGTTTCCAGCAGCTACAGTAATGAAAAATCAGGAGAAAACACAAAGGGTTCAGCCAATCTGACCCAAACAACCGTGTCGGACTTTGGAATGATGATAATAGCCAAAGTATCCGTTAAACCTGATAAGATTAAAGCATTTACGGAAGCTGCCAGGGAGATAATTGCTAAGTCAAACAAAGAACCCGGCTGCAAATCGTACCAGCTTTTTCAGGATCCATACGATAATACCAAATTTGTCTTTGTTGAAGAGTATAAGAATCAGGCTGCAATTGACGCTCATTTTGCAAGTGATTATTTCAAAGCCTTTGGTCCCAAAATAGCTGATCTGGTTGCGGAACCGGCAAAGATCAAAATTATAAGTGTGTCGAATGAGGTAATGAAATAATGAAAGCCCTTGTCCTCGAAAAATATAACCGCCTTGTTTATAAAGATGTACCCGATCCTCTCATAAAAAGTGATGACGTACTCATCAGGGTTAAAGCATGCGGAATTTGCGGATCTGATGTCCATGGATTGGATGGAAGTACAGGAAGAAGAATTCCTCCCATGATTATGGGACATGAGGCGTCAGGGATCATCATAGATACGGGGAAAAATGTAAAAGGATGGAAATCAGGAGACAGGGTGACATTCGATTCGACTGTTTACCCGTTGAACGACTGGTTTACACTGGAGGGTTTATATAATCTCAGTGACAATCGTGAGGTTCTGGGGGTATCACCCGGCACATATAAAAGAGACGGGGCTTTTGCTGAGTTAATTGCAGTTCCGCAGCATATACTGTATAAAATTCCCGACAATGTCTCTTTTGAACAGGCTGCAATGGTGGAAGCAGTAGCGGTAGCTCTTCACTCGGTTAATATCTCGGGCTTGAGGACCGGAGATAATTGTGCCGTAGTGGGTTCCGGTATGATAGGGATTTTTATTCTGAAACTTCTCAAAATATCGGGAGCCTCAAAGATCATTGCTGTTGATATTGATCTGAAACGACTTGATAAAGCAATATCAGCTGGTGCCGGTCACACTTTCATTTCAACGGAAGAGAATCTTGCAGAAAAAGTAATTGTCCTCACGAACATGCGGGGTGCTGATATTGCATTTGAAGCTGTCGGGAAAAGTGAATCAGTGAATGTTGCAATCAATATTCTGCGAAAGGGAGGCAAGGCTGTCCTGATAGGCAATATAACACCTGCAATTGAATTTCCTCTGCAAAAAGTTGTTACACGGGAGTTAAAGGTTCTGGGGAGCTGCGCAATAAGGGGTGAATATGAAACGGTACTTGATCTGCTTTCAACAGGCAGATTGAATGTTGATGATCAGATATCAGCAATTGTGCCTCTTTCAGAAGGAGCTCTTTGGTTTGAGAAGCTTTACAGGAAGAATGATGACCTTAACAAGGTTATACTTGTTCCATAAAGTTGCCTCAATCCGCAATCCGAAATCCTCAATCCGAAATCAGAAAATCCGAAATCCGCAATATTGAAGACAATGTCCAAAAGAATTTTTAACATATCAATAGCCGGATGCAGCAGGGTAGCTCATCTGCATGCTAAAGCTATCCGGAATATTCCGGACGCAAGACTTGCAGGTGTCTGGAACAGAACAACAGCTAAGGCGGAGGATTTTGCTGCGCAATACAAAACAACTGCCTTTACTGATGTTTCCCTGATGGTGAAGCAAAACAGATCTGATCTTGTAATAGTCTGTAATGCACATCCTTATCATAAGTATCCTGCTGTTGAGGCAGCATTGGCAGGTGCAAATGTGCTTGTTGAAAAACCACTTGCTTCTGATCTTCAGGATTGCGATGATATCATAAAAACCTGTAAAGATTGCAACGTAAAGTTAGGCGTTGTAAGTCAGAGACGATGGTATGAACCTGCACAAAGGGTTCGGAATGCCATTGAAGAGGGTAAAATAGGTAAACCGGTACTTGCTGTAGTTACAATGTTAGGATGGAGGGATAAAGCATACTATGATTCAGACCCGTGGAGAGGATCATGGGAAACAGAAGGCGGCGGTGTTCTGGTAAACCAGTCACCTCACCAGCTCGATCTGCTGTTATGGTACATGGGAGAAATTGACGAAATTTTTGGATTATGGAGAAACCTTAATCATCCCTATATAGAGGTAGATGACACTGCTCTTGCTATAATAAAATTTAAAAGCGGTGCCATAGGAAATATACTTGTAAGTAATTCTCAAAGACCCGGGCTATATGGAAAAGTGCACATACATGGCGAATCCGGATCATCCGTTGGAGTTCAGACCGACGGAGGTGCGATGTTCATTGCCGGAAGGACAGGCGTTGCAGAACCACCTGTGAATGATCTCTGGACTGTCCCCGGAGAAGAAAACCTGTTGAAACAATGGCTGATTGACGATACTGAAACGTTCAACAGCTGTGATCCAACGGTAAGATATATTCAATGTCAGATCGAAGATTTTCTGCATTCGCTGGCTGACGGGAAGGAACCTGCGGTAACCGGACAAGAAGGCCGCAGAACTGTGGAACTGTTCACAGCTATCTACCGTTCCACACGTGATAATTTGCCGGTTAAATTTCCTCTTAAACCTGAAATCTTCAAACGCGAAACGTAAAAACAACCAGTAACCAGTCATCAATAATTAATATTGTCTAACTCAAAAATAATAAGTTCATGCCCCTAGTCATTGTTATCCTTGGAATTTGTCTTCTCCTGTTCCTGATCCTGGTTGTCAAGTTCAATTCATTTCTGTCTTTTGTCATTGTCTCTCTTTCAGTAGGTCTTGCTGAAGGAATGCCTCTAGATAAAGTGGTTGTTTCGATAGAGAACGGAATCGGGAGTACAATGGGTTATCTTGTGCTGATACTTGGTCTTGGCGCTATGCTGGGTAAAATGGTATCTGAAAGTGGGGCAGCTCAGAGAATAACTACAAAACTGGTAAATGCCTTCGGATTAAAACATATACAGCTTGCATTAATGCTTACAGGATTTATTGTAGGTGTTTCATTATTTTATGATGTGGGATTTTTTATTATGATACCACTTATATTTACAGTTGCAGCTTCAACGGGACTTCCGTTATTATATGTGGGGTTGCCCATGCTTGCAGCTCTTTCTGTGACTCATGGTTATCTTCCACCTCATCCTGCACCAACTGCTTTAGTGGGAATGTTTCATGCAGATCTCGGTAAAACTATGGTTTATGGAATAATTGTTGCTATTCCTGCTATTATAATATCCGGACCATTTCTTTCAAAAGTCTTAAGCAGAATAGATGCCAGACCTTTAGCTGAATTTGTAAATCAGAAACCATTAAGCGACAATGAGATGCCTGGTTTCTGGGTTAGCTTTTTTTCTTCCCTTTTACCGGTTATTCTGATCAGTACTTCAACAATTGCCGGATTCTTCCTGCCTGACGACAACCTAATCAGAAAAGCATTAAGCTGGATCGGGAACCCTGCTATTGCTATGTTGCTTTCAGTCTTGTTTGCAATTTATACACTGGGATTGGCAAGAAGGAGAAAAATGACCGACATTATGAATTCTCTGGCTCATTCAGTTACAAGTATCACAATGATTATGTTACTGATAGCAGGCGCCGGTGCCTTAAAACAAGTTTTGGTAGATGGTGGTGTAAGTATATATATCGGAGGACTTTTGAGTAAATCAACTCTTTCGCCTCTGTTCCTGGGGTGGCTGATCGCAACAGTTCTCCGTTTTTGTGTTGGTTCCGCAACAGTAGCAGGTATTACAACAGCCGGAATAGTTCTGCCCCTGGTTACAGGAGGAGCCGTAAAGCCTGAATTAATGGTTCTGGCAATAGGTTCCGGAAGTCTGATGTTCGGACATGTTAATGACGGTGGATTCTGGCTCTTTAAAGAATATTTTAATCTTAGTGTCAAGGATACCATGAAAACATGGGTTGTTATGGAGACATCTATTGGTATTGTCGGATTATTAGGGGTTTTGGCGCTTAATCTGATAATAAAATGATTATTCGTAATTGAATTTTTTCTTATACATTTAACCTTCAGAACTGTTACCAATCTGAGGATCGATTTCGATGAAGAAAATTCTTTTATTGGTCTTTTTAATAGTAATGGCATATTCAGTTAAGGCGCAGGAAGGAGCACCTTTACTCACTAATTTTAAAGAGAGCAATGAGATTGAAAACCAGAATTGGGCAGTATGTCAGGATGATAACAATGTAATGTTATTTGCCAACCGGCGGGGGATCCTTACCTTTGACGGACAAGCGCTGGAGTTTCATCCAGATACCTACAATTCCTTATTCCCTTAAGTACAATCCTTCGGAAAAAAGAGTCTATGTTGGTGGTGATAACAACTATGGATACATTGCCAGGGATGAAATGGGAATTTACAAATACTTCTCTGTTTCCGGTGATACCTGCTCCCTGGGACTTATCTCCAGAATAATTTTTACAGATTCCACTGTTTATTTTTATGGTGAACAAAGTATCAGCAGACATAATTTAAAATCGGGAAAACTTGAGTTACGGCTTAGACAAAAAAATAATGAACCCTTTTCCGGGATGTTTATTACACCCGGGAATACTTTCATTAATGTGCTTGCAAGTGGACTTTACAGACTTGAAAGTGATACGTTATTCCCAATTGTCACCGGCTATCTTGTAAAGGATGAGGAGATCCTTTTCAGTCTTCCATACAGCAATAAACTGGTCCTTCTGGGAAAAAGCGATGGGAGTCTGTCTCTTTTCGATGGTATTAAATTCTACGATTATCCGATAAAGGATGAGGGGTACCTCAGGGAAAACATACTCTCTGAAGGTTTATCAATTTCTGATAGTCTCTACGCATTTTCAACTCTTGATGGAGGAGCACTTGTTGTTGAAAAAAAAAGTGGCAGGATCAAACATACCATTAACTATGTAAATGGTCTGCCTGACGATGAAATTTTTGCCCTTGGAGTTGATAATAATCACGGTCTGTGGTTATCTCATCAATACGGACTTACCCGCGCTGATCTGAGCCTGCCCGTTGAAAATTTCAGTATTTATCCTGGTCTCAAAGGGAACCTCATAACCTGTCTTTGGCATAACGGAGAATTGTATGTAGCAACCAGTGAAGGCATGTATTATCTCAATGAAGTTAAAAATTATTCTCAGGTAGAGGTACTGGTGCAAAGGGAAGGATCTCAAAAATCCCAGGCTGTTGAACCGGGCAAGCGGAAAATGCCTGTCCCTCTGCAAATGCATGAGCCGCCAAAAACAAGGAAAAGTATCTTTGCCCAGATATTTGGTAAAAAGCAGGCCTCTACGGTTGCTCAGGTACCACAGGAACAGAATCGCCCATCCCTGGTCATGCCGGAACTAAAACTGCCTGAACCAAAATATTTCAAAAAGGTAACCGGCAGACTGAAATCGATAAATTATGTCTTCAAGAAGATTGAAGGACTAAACGAAAAGTGCAAGCAAATAGTCTCTGCCGGAAATGTAATTCTTGCATCAACGAACAGAGGTCTGTACATAATAGCCGGACACAAGGCTTCAGCCATGACCGTACCTGGTTACATCAATTACATCAGTTCAAAATCAAAAGACAATAAATACTATGTTGCTACTTCAGAAGGTTACTTCTATGTTACTCCGGATAAAGACAATAAGTGGATTCCGGTGTATCCCGACAGATCATTCAATCATTCAATATATTCGATTGTTTCCACTGATGAGAATAGTATATGGGCAGGCGGCGACGACATCGCTTACAGAATAAATCTCAGTGGCATACCGGGGGAGCAACCAGTTACATACAACCTTAAATTCAATTCACCTCAGCGATATATAATTGAATCGGTTAATGACACGGTCTTCCTTTTTACATCCTCTAAAATAAATTACTATGATCAGAATCTCGATAATTTTGTGGCTTACCGGAAGGATATTACAGGTAATAATGCCAGAATAAAATTTGTTTTTTCTCAGCCCGATGTTCCCTGGATAAAAACTGTGGACGAATGGATAAATTTAAGTTCATCAGCTGATATTCACGCTAATGATAAGGCTGTACTTAAAATCTTTGATAATATCAGTTCTATATATACTACAACTGATAATATCTGGCTTGTAAACTCGGATAATATGATCTTCAGGATTTTGCGCAATAAGATGCCTTCAATAAAACCTGATGTCGGCTTATTTCTCAGAAGTATATCCGATGCAAAAGGTGCTAATTTCAAGCTTTCCGATGTTGTATTCGACAGTGGTGACAATACTGTCTATTTTGATGTGGTGGCCCCCGGATATCTTAAACAAAGCTCCACACAGTATCAGTATATTGTTGATAAGTTTATGAAGACCTGGTCAAAGTGGTCCTATAATAATACAATTCCTCTGATGATAAAGCCGGGTAAATATACACTTCAGGTGAAGGCAAGGGATATCTGGGGAAATATAAGCGATCCTAAAATTGTCGGATTCACCATTGAGGCCCCATTTACTCAGACAACGGTTTTTTACATAATTGTTCTTTGTGCCATATTCATCATCATAATAGGGATAATAAGATACAGGGAGAGAAAACTTAAAAAGGACAAGCGGATCCTTGAGTCCAGGGTAAAAGAGCGAACAGCCAGGATCGAAGCTCAAAAGCAGGAGATTACATCCAGTATTGAATATGCCAGCAGAATACAGATGGCCATGCTGCCGGAGCAGGAACATTTCAGCAATTCATTCTCTGAATATTTTATAATATTCAATCCGCGCGATATTGTCAGCGGCGATTTTTACTGGATAGCAGAAGATGAAAAACGTATTTACTTTACTGTGGCTGACTGCACCGGACATGGAGTTCCGGGAGCTTTTATGAGCACACTTGGGATATCAACGTTAGATGAGATAATAACCAATAATCCTAACCTTAAGGCTAATACTATTCTGAACCTGCTGCGTGAAAAGATCAAAACATCACTCCATCAGACCGGCAAAGAGGGTGAAGCTAATGATGGAATGGACATGGCTTTCTGTATTCTTCACAAAAACAGAAAAACAATCGAATTTTCAGGAGCGTTTAACCCTCTGTTCCTTTTCCATGATGGAGAGATCTGTGAATATCATGCTGACAGGATGCCAATAGGGATCTACTACGGGGAAAAAGAATCATTCACAAATTATAAGATTGAAGTTCATCCGGGAGATACTCTCTACATCTTTACAGATGGTTTCGCTGATCAGTTTGGTGGGTCTAAAGCCACAAAATACATGAAATATAACCTTAAGAAACTTCTTACGGAGATCCATAATAAACCAATGGCAGAACAGCGTGGTATCCTGGAATACGAATTCGAGATGTGGAAAGGTTCGGCAAACCAGGTTGACGATGTTACAATATTAGGTGTGAGAATCTAGCGATGTTGCTCGTATCTGATTTTTGATTTCTGGTTTCTGTTTCTGGTTTCTGGTTTGTTCCTTATCTTTATGTCTTTATTCTGAAAAAAGATGAAAATAAAATTTATAGGTGCAGCAAGAGAAGTGACCGGGAGTAAACATCTCGTTACCACGGATTCAGGCAAAAAGATCCTTCTCGATTGTGGAATGTTCCAGGGTAAAGGGCTGGAAACCGATGGCATGAACAGAGATCTTATGTTTGATCCCTCCACAATTGATCATATAATCCTGACTCACGCACATATTGACCATTCCGGGTTGATCCCTTATGCTTATAAACTTGGATTCAGGGGATCAGTGATCTGCACCAATGGCACTCGTGATCTTTGCGCGATTATGCTGGCAGATTCCGCCTTCATTCAGGAACACGATACAATAACATTCAATAAGCGACGAAGTAAGAAAGGGCTTCCTCAGGTAGAGCCACTTTATTCACAGGCAGATGCAACCGGATGCATGAAACTGTTTATTGGCGTCCCGAATGAGATGAAATTCAGGATTGACGAAAACATAAAAGTCAGGTTCACCAATACCGGCCATATGCTTGGCAGCGGGGTGGCTAATATAGAGATAAATGAGAACGGACAATTAAAAAAAATTGCCTACACAGGGGATATTGGCCGGCCGGTTGATCAGATTCTGGCAAATCCTCAGCCTTTTCCCCAGGCTGATGTACTTATTACCGAATCGACATATGGTGACAGGTTACATCAGGACTCGAAAGAGGCTGAGGATGATCTTTTGAAGGTAGTTGTAGATACTTGTGTAAATAAAGGAGGTAAACTTATTATTCCTGCGTTCAGCGTCGGTCGTACACAGGAAATAGTGTTTTCTCTCAATAACTTCTTTAATGAGGGAAGATTACCTAAGGTTGATATTTTTGTCGATAGTCCGCTTGCAGTGAATGCTACAGCTGTATTCAGGATGCATCCGGAATGTTTTAATAAGAATTTCGCTGATGTTCTTGCAAAGGATCCTGACCCATTTGGATTTGATAATCTCTTCTATATAAATAAAGTAGAGGATTCTAAAAGACTTAATGATCATAAGAAACCATGCATGATAATCTCAGCATCTGGTATGATGGAAGCCGGTCGTGTAAAGCATCATCTGGCTAACAATATTTCGGATCCGAAAAACACAATCCTTATTGTGGGATATTGTGCACCAACAACCCTGGGAGCAAGAATAGGCAGGGGAGATAAGGAGGTTTCTATATTCGGAGTGGTTCATGAGGTAAAAGCTGAAGTGAGCAAAATCGAATCTTTCAGCGGTCATGGTGATTATAAAGAAATGATAAGCTTTTTAAATTGTCAGAACAAAAGTGTGCTTCAAAATATTTTTATTGTTCATGGCGAGTATGAAACCCAGAAAAAGTATGTTTCATCCTTAGTGAATGAAGGTTTTAAAAACATTGAAATTCCGGCAAAAGGACAGGAATACGAAATTTAATGGAGTGGAGAGGCCTCTCCCCCAACCCCTCTCCCAGGGGAGAGGGGCTAAAAGAACTGCTAACATCCAGGACCAATCGCAAGGTAGCTTCCCCCGCCCTCCTGGGGGCGGGGGATGAGAGAGGGTGAGGCACTTACTGAATGTATTTCCTTAATTCCGTTCTGACCATTTTCCAATCGGGGAATACTTCGGATAATAGTTTATAGAAATGTGGTCCGTGGTTATGGTGTTTCAGATGGCACAGCTCATGTGTAATTACATATTCAATAAAAAGGTCGGAGAGCTTTATCAGCTCGGTACTTAATGTTATTTTCCCTTTATTTGAACAGCTTCCCCACCTTCTTTTCATCGTCCTGATAACCATCCCGTTGGGCTTAAACATCTGATTTTTATGTTGTATGAGAACTTTTTCCATTACATCCGGAAAATATTTTAATGCTTCGTTTTTGTAGCCCTTGTACAACAACTTCCGGATGGCTGCCGGATCCTCTGTTTTTACCAAACCCAGTTCAATAGTATTATCGTAAAACCTTATGTACGTTTTGACAGAGTTTTCAATTTTAAGAAACGAGTGATTTCCATGGAAAAGATGTGCTTCACCTGATGTGAAGGACTTGCTGATCTGACTATTATCAAGCTTTCTGTAATTGTCACGGTGTTTTATGACCCATTTGTACTTTTCGCTGACAATCCTGTCTATTGTTTTTAGTGACGTCAGGTAGGGTGCCCTTACAATAACTGATGAATCGGGATGTACACTTATGCCTATTGACCTTCTGCGAGAATAGAGAATCCTGAATTCAATATCGCCGGTTTGGTGAATTATACGATCCTTAAGCTTTAATTCCTTCAATGCAGTTAATTAATTTCGGAGAAAGTATGAAAACTGTAATTCTTATTCTCAAAGTAAGTTAAAATTGAATCAAGCAAAAGGTAAAATTTATCTTTCCTCCTTGGATCAGTTCCCGGATGAATAAGCAGTATATATCCATTCATTCCTTTGAGTTTTTCATAGGATAATAAATTCTTCATGAGCGTATCACTTGAATAATATGGTTTTCCTTTTTCAGGAAATGTCCAGTCCTGACTTGTTATTGTCCCTGATGACATATTAACGAGTTTCGATCCTGCCAGGTATGTCCACCTTGCGATTGAATCATTATACCATTCGTATGGGGGAAGGAATACCCGGGCTTTCATCCTGGAAACGCCTGATTTCGACAGCTGAATGTAATTCTTTTCGAGATCTGACAGAAATTCACTCTTTGATATGAGCAGGGAATCCCGGTTCTCCCATGAGCAGTAAAGCAGATGCTTGTCTGAATGCGGACCAATATAATGACCATCTGCAATTAGTCTGTGAATAATATTGTTATTGGCGGGATTTCTGCAAAAAGCTCCTGTTAAGAAAAAAGATGCCTTTATCCTGTGGCTTCTGAGTGTTCCTGTTATAGTATCAAATCCATCGGAAAGATCATGAGCTGTAAAGCACAGGAAGATATTTCTTTTTGTTGTGTCCATTCGGGTTATTGCTCCCAATGTAAGAATGTTATTATGATTCGGATCGGTAGGACCAACTTTGGATTGAAGTGCTGAAAGATAGTAAGTCAGACTGGCAGTTCCATCCATAGTACATTCATTTGTGGAATAATCCGCAAAATCATCGTGGTATACTGCCATTTTGGTTTGGAACTGAGCATACTGATCCTCTTTGGAAAGGTAAATGAACTTCAGGGAATTGAATATTGTCGGATAAACCGGGCCATCAACCAGCCCTCCGAAAACCTGGCCACCCTTCACAACGTATGAAGAGTGTGTGTTCTCAGGAAAGTCTCCTTTTTCAGGAAGGCCAACGATCATACTGGTACCCCAGGGATTACACCCGAACAGCCAGTCGCGATGTGCAGCTTCCAGTTCTGCGTATGAATTGTCGCCTGATATCTCAGAGTAAAGATGTGCCTGAGTTATTACTGCAGCTACCAGGTTGTTTGAGCACCATATGAAAGGAACACCCACAAGAAAAGGATTTTTTCTGCCTTTTAGCGCGATAAGATCCAGTCCCATTTTCATATATCCTGCGAATTCAGATCCATTTCCGATTTTCTGCTGACGTGCAATAGCCGGATGTCCCATGTTTACAAACGGATACCATTGGTAATGGCGGGCTGTATCTCTTCCCATCCAGGGAGTAACCAGCTCTTTTCGTCCGAAATCCTGCGCATAAACAAGATATTTTGATTCTTTGGTAAGATTGTACAATTCAATTGCTGCAAGTTCCATATCATCCACCCAGTTATCTTCCTCGTAAAAATAAGGAGCGGTTCCGGGGGCTGTCTGGCAGACGCCGGGGTTATCAAGTCCAAACCTGAACGCTGATGTTGCCCGGGTCAGAAGCAATTGAGAAAAGTGAGGATCAATCTTTCTATAGACCTCTGCGCCCCTGGCGAATGCAGAAGCAAATTTACCGGCTGTTGAAGCTATCCCGGTGGTTCTGTTTTTGTATTTAAAAAGACCCTGAGGCTTACCAGTACAAAAATAAACGGGTCTTTCTTTCCCCTTTCCATAATTTGCGGTGTCCGCATTTGGGAATCTGAATCCTATATGATCACGGTCGTCTGCAATCTGATTATACATTATTTCGGGAGCCGGGTTCATTTTTAACAGCCAGTCGAGACCCCATCTGATCTCATTGAGAATATCCGGCAAACCATCTTTCCCGGGCAGACCATTGGCGAGATATTTATCGCCGAATGATGAAGGATTCTCAGAATATGCAAACAACATTTGATAGGTAGCATTTGCCGAGGTAGTGACATATTGCAGGTAATCAGCAGCATCATGCCATCCTCCGGTGACATCTATGTGAGCTGAGTCAGCAGATTTAGTATAGATTTCATATCCGTCATGAGTGTGACATGAATCTTTTATATACGGATTAAATCCGCATCGTTGCTGTCTCATATATGAAAGAACAAAATCTGCGGTACCGTTATATACATCATCTGAGATTCGAAAGACGGGAGATACAGCTTCCCCTGCAATGATTTTATAGACTCCGGTATTATTCAGACTGGTGAAAGGCAGACGGTAACAACTTATGAAGGGATTCAACGGTTCTGTTCTGATTACATTATTAAATGTCCTTACGACCTTGCCTGAACCAGCATCAATGACCTTAAACGACTTAAGGTCTAAAGATTTCCTGCTTAAAAATACAGCAACTTTGACATCCGTATTCCTGTAACCCAGCTGGTTGATCCTGATCCATTCATCCGGTTCTCCAGAATAAGAGACTACGGAGATTAAGCTCCAGATAATTAATGATATACACGTGGCTTTCATAGATTATTCGCTGTTAGCTGAAAGGATGCAATTTAACAAAAAATGAGTGAAGTCTGATATTCGTTTAAGTGAAGGTCAGTCTGACATTGTCAAGTGTTAAATTTTTTGCCAGTATAAGTTAAAAAAATATTAAAATTTCAATATTTCCGGAATATTTCACCGGTCCTTCTTGTCTATTACTCAAAAATGAAGGTCTTAGCCTTTTTATGACTTAAGGAGAAGGCTTTTAACTGGTGATAAAGACAGAGTTTAAAAATTTAACTTTACATGTTACCCGAACTGAAAATGGTTAGTAAATTATTCCCAATAATTTTTTTCGACCATATCTTAACAGGTTAGTAGGTTTTAGGTTAGTAGGTTAGAATAGAGATCAGGGAGGTAACATCAACGGGTAGCAGGTTAGTTAACTGCTGCCCGTTTCTTTTTTACACCGAAATCCCCCTAAATCCCCCTTTTGGGGGACTTTGAACTCCAAGACCTTAATAGCCCCCCATGTGAGGGGTTGGGGGGTTGAGATAGTTTCAGGGAGAACTCATGAGACACCTTCTACTCATATGCATCATTTCTTCTTTAGGGTGATGATGGTTATTTCGGGTGGCATCCAAATCCTGAACGGAATGCTCAGGCATCCGAGTCCACGGTTAACATAGTGGTACTGACGACCGGCAGTATAAAGTCCATTCCAGTGGGGATAAAAATATTTTGCCGGGCTCCATTTTACTTTTTTTGTCATAATGCCCATCTGCATTCCATGTGTATGGCCTGAAAGTGTAATATCAATATCTGTCTTACCGGCAACTGCCTCGGCAAAATGATTTGGATCATGAGTGAGCAGTATCTTAAGATCGACACTGTCAAGTCCCAGGAGTGCATTATCCAGATTTCCGTGAATCATGTGAGGATATCGTCCACCGGTAACGACACCAACCATTCCGATTCTTGCGTTACCTATTTTGACTATTTTAAACTCATCGTTTAGAACCTGATATCCTGAAGCCTGGATAAGGTCATTCATTATCAGTATATTATTATCCCTGTCTGCTTCGGTAAAGAACGGATCATACGTTCCGACATCATGATTACCCAAGATGGCATAACTGCCATATTTTCCCATGGCGCGGGAGAATATGGTATCGTCATGTTCAAATTCCCTCCACCCGAAACTTACGAAATCTCCTGTGTTAATAAGAAGATCGGGACTAAGCATGTTCACTTCATTTATTACTTTTTCAAGTTGCACTTTACGATGGTAGAAGGAGGAGAGATGCATGTCAGAGATCTGGACAATTTTCAATCCGTCGAGATCTTTGTTCAAACCTTCTATTTTTATAGTTACTTCTTCTTTTTTAAAATTAAATCTTCCATACAGACCACCTATACTTATGATTGTAATCACTACAACCATCATTATAAGCCCTGTATTAGTTAACCACCTTAAATGGCCTCCTGTTTTCCGCTTTATTAATTTGCCCGAAAAATGAAAAAGGATAATTAATATCCTGGGAATAACGATGGCGATAATTATTGCTGACATATTAAGCATCAGCCAGACATGCTTCGGGTTATCATAAAAACTGTTATAAGAAGACAATTCAATATAAATTATCCATGTCCAGAGGCTGAGAATAATATGAATGATAAGCGAAATGTAGTATCTGGTTATCGAAACGTTATAGAAGTGCTGCCGGAGAACTGCCAGACTAAGGATCTCTGTACTGAGAAGAACAAACAATAATGCCATAGGAAAGCTTTTAAGACTTAAAAGTACTCAATAATTTATTAACCTGAATTCTTAAATTCGCACTGAAAATAATTGAAAATAAATGACCTTTGTGTTCCTTCGTGGTAGTCTTTGAGTCCTTTGTGGTTAATAAAAAAATTATGACACTGGTAAAATTTTACGATCCGCTGTTTGTTCCTGATTCAAAACTTACATATTCAGTTATATCAGCCATATATAACGGAAAGTGGATATTTGTCCGCCATCAGCAGCGTTCCACCTGGGAAATTGCGGGAGGGCATATCGAAAAAGGGGAGAGTTCGTCTGAGGCGGCCTCAAGGGAATTGATGGAAGAGACCGGAGCGCTGAAATTTGACCTGGCATGCATTGCTACATATTCAGTAACTAAAGATGGAGAAACCGGATGGGGAAGACTCTATATTGCAAAGGTATCTGAAATTGGTCCAGTACCTGATATATCGGAAATTGCCGAGATCATATTAGAAGATCATCTTCCCGAAAACCTGACTCACCCGGATATTCAGCCTCATTTATTTAATAAAACGGTTGAATTTATAAATACTCGAAACTCACTTTCTTGAGCCATTTTTCCTCAAGTAAACGCGCAATCCGTTTCACAACAGTGCGCCTGATTTCAAGATCTACCGGCAGACTGGGGTCCTGATGGGCAATATTGATCCTTGTACCGATAATAAAGTGGATCTCATCACTCTCCATTATCAGCCTTACGATTTTATCTGCAGGTCCCTTTCCAAGCTTTACACTATTATTATATGTTTTCAGTATCTCGTTAACTTTTTGCAGAGTCAATATCCCTTCCGTTACAAGATCGATCCCTTCCATGAAACTCTCCGGTGGCAGTTCCGGATCCTCGAATATCAGTTCATCAATTATTTTCCTGTTCAGCTCCCGCGCAATAATATCTGCTGTGGTTCCCCCGGAAAGGATCACTTTTCCCTTGTATGCCATGACCTTTGCAGCCAGTTCTTTATCTTTTTCCTTTTCATAAGGAGGACCGGTACATATAATCAATTTCCTGGGTTCACGGAAGTAGATAATTGCACAACTGATATCATCCCTGGCTTTATAGCTATCGTTTTTGTGAGCCATCGTAACGATCTTGCCGGCAAGCATATCTGCTGAAATAGAGGATTCACTATCTACCAGAGAGGCTGCATAAACCGAAATATTTTCTCGCTCCCACCCAAACGGGAAAGGATCACTACCCATCCCACTTTGAGATACCCCGTCAGAACAAAAAATTATCCTGTCTTCTTTCTCAGGCATAAATGAGCAGGTTTTAAGCACCTTACCGGAGTTTTTACCCTTATCGAGCACTACCTTTTTCCAGGAAGGATCAAATATCTGATTTCCCCTGAGTACAATGCATGAGGGATTATCATATTCCAGGATAGTCGCTTTTCCCGTACTTTCAATATCAATTATAGTGAACGTCGAATAGCTGATCTTCCTCTCGCTGCACACCGGAAGAGTATTCATTATTATCTCGGCTATCCGGTCCACTTCCTTATGTTCCCTGGTGAAATTTATAGCCATAGTGGCAGTGAGTGTGGCAAGAATGTTAGCTTTTACACCATGTCCCATGCCATCAGAGAGAACTGCTATGACCCTGTCTTCTTCTTTAATGTATCTGTAGAGAAATACATCACCGCTTATCCTTTCCCCATCGAAGTTCCTTTGCTGACTGTTGACCTCTATAAAAAAGTTCCTGTTCACTTATGGCTATTTCGGATTGGTTTTCTTATTCACCCTTTTGGATTTATACGACTCAATTATGGAGTTCAGCATCTGCTCGGTTTCAGATGCACCTTCTCCGAGAAGGAATCCGATTTTTTGAACCATTTCGAGGTTCTTCTCAATCACTTCGCTCACCCTGCTTGTCACTTCTTCTCCTTGTACTTCAGGAGAGTACAGGTCGCGGATTATCGCACCGCAAATCTTGTTCTTCCTTATTGGAAAAATTGAGACATTCAGCATTTTATCCTCAAAATGAACATCCTTGCTTAATACCGGCTCATCTTCCTTTATAACAAATGTGAACATGTTATATACATTGAACGGGATGAGCGTTTTAATATCTGCCCCGGCAAGTCCGGGAATTACATCCGATATAGCTTTTGCATCCTCTCCGATAATATTTATAAAGCTCTGATTTGAATGAAGGATCTTAAGATTATTATCGACTATAACTACACCGGTAGGAAGCTTTTCGAGCATATTATTCATCATGTCAGAAGCACTCTGTGCTATTTCCTTTTCTTTTCTGGCAAGTTCTTCCGATTCTTTGAGTGCCTTCTTTGTCTCGGCAAGTTTCCTGTTTGTCTGCCGGAGAGTTTCAATATACTCCTGCTTATTTCTCAGATTGAAGGTATGACACATCTCAGGAACTGCAAGCCCTTTGGCCACAGTAGATGCAAAATCACGACACGAGAGGTAGCCGCAGGCACCGCAGTTAATCTCTTCATCAGGATTTTCTTTGCCTATTATCTTAAGCACTTCTGCTATAGCCTCTTCAGGCGGTTCAGGAATCCTCTGATCATCGGGCATAAAGCTTCTTGAGAAGTCGAGTTTCGACCATTTTTCGATATTCTTCTGCCAGAGGTTTTTATCAAGAATACTTACCCTTTTCTCAGCATACCTTCTTACCAGTGCTCTTCGTCTGAACCTCTCATTATGATGTTGCATACCCGGCCCAAGCAGACAACCGTGGCAAAAGAAGAGGTTAAAATGGTGCTGGATTGTGTCAATATATTTATCGAAATCATTTATTGCTTCAAGGATCTCCTCTTTTCCCGATGCTGTAATTACTCTGCTTGAAACCATGTCGCGTTTTATGCCGCCTGCCTGGATTATTCCTGCAGGAAGAGGGTAGAGGGCTCCCCAGTTCCCGTGAGGAGGATCAAAATCTGACATTTTTACCAGCCTTTCCTGAATTTTGAAATCATCAAATAATTCTCTTAGCTCAACAAAAGTTAAAACGCTATTTACCAGGTTCCCTGAATCATAATTGAGTGATTCGTCCTTTGCATCTATGCATGGCCCGATCTGTACAATTGCCACCTCTGGCCCATAGAGCTTCTTTACAACCATAGCAGTGGCAATAATTGGTGATACCAGGGGGGCCAGGTTAGGAACAAGCTCAGGATGGAATTTTTCGACAAGATTGACAATTGCAGGACAGTTTGCTGTTATCAGGTATTTGCCTTCTGCCTTTAAAAAAAGTTTTGCATAAGCAGCAGCTATCAGATCAACTCCGAAGGAAACCTCATGAACATAATCGAAACCAAGCGATCTGATCATAGCAACGAACTTCCGGTAATCAGTTATATCATCGAATTCCGAAGCAATGCTTGGTTCAATCAGTGCAGCAGTTTTCCTTTCAGATGAAAGGAGTTTTTTCACATCTTCCCTGGAATCGCGGAACTCAATAGCATTAGGAGTACAGGTTACATAACATAATCCGCATCCAATACATCTGTCGGGGAGAATATAGGGATGCGCTTTCTGGGGCTTCACCTCGATGGCATTTACAGGACAGACCCGCACGCAGGAATATGAATTTCTGCATCTTTCATCATTAATATACAGAACAGGTTTTCTGTTTGTCATCTCAATATTTTAAACTTAAAACTCATTCAACTTCTTCAACCATTCACCCTTTCACCCATTCACCCCTTCACCTATCTTTTTTCTTATACCAGTCCGGCAAATTCTTTTTCAAGGATGCTCTCTATTTTAGAAAGTGTGATATCTTCAGTTATAATACCGTTTATATTCAGGTTTGGCCCATTGTTGCATCGGCCCATACACCGGGCACCACGAAAAATGACTTTGTCATCGAGATGATTTTTCCTCAGATACTCTCTAATGAACATTACAACATCCTTATTACCCCGTGAAAAACATGAACTGCCAAGGCAGATCTGCATCTCAATCCTATGAACCATTTTTCTTACTGTTCAAAAATAAACAACAACCTCAAAAGTAATAATTATTTCTGAGGTGACATAAAGCACTTTTAATCTTATATTTCCAGTTTTCCCAGTCAATCATGCTGTTCAGATTAGTATTCATAATAAAGCTATAAGTTGTAAAACTTTCAGATCATTTTGTAAATGAGTTAAGATCAGCATATTATAAAAAATGTTTGTTGAAAAGGATTTTCTTCTTTTATTGTTAATTAAATAACAATGTTTAATTATTAACAATAAAATAAAGTATATTTGTGTCATAAAATTGTACTAAAAATATCTAATGGGTACTGATTTCGATATAATTCTGAAAAAATACAAACAAGGTAAAAGAGAAGATCTTATTCCCCTGCTTCAGGAAATTCAGAATGACCTGGGCTATCTTTCCGAAGAAGCAATAGTGAAGACCGGTAGTTTTCTTGGACTCAGCACTACAAAGATCTACGGGCTTGCCACGTTTTATGATAAGTTCAGGTTCATACCGTCAGGGAAAATACAGATTAATGATCTGTAACGGAACATCATGTTTCATGAACGGCTCTCAGTCAATTATAAATAAAATAAAGGAAGAGACCGGAATCCTGCAGGGACAAACCACCAGAGACGGCAATTTCAGCTATGAGATCGTATCATGTATGGGCGGCTGTTGCAATGGTCCGGTTATAAGTGTGAACGGACAATACAACACCCATATAAAACCAGAACAGATTCCTGAGCTGATAAAGAGATTAAAGTATGTCATTGAAACTGATTGATTCTATTTAAAACTCCCGATGGAAGATCTAAAGGCATTCCTGATTGATAAAGTTCTCATGTACGAATCGGATACACTCAAACCGGATACGGAGAAGGTTTTGCAGCAGATCCGAAGGGAAAAGCCTGATAAACCTGTGATCTTTGTATCCTCCGGGACCAGCAGCATCATTGCCGGTTCAGAAAAGACCTGGTCTGCTGTCGAATCATACATAAAAGAAAACGGATCCTCAGCAGGTTTAGTTCATGTAGGGTGTGCAGGACCTGCAACCTTTGAGCCTCTGGTATGTATTCATATACCAGGGAAAAATAAGCTTTTCTTTAGAAATATTACTGAAGAGAAGGTGGAACCTCTTCTAAACGGAGTCTTTCATAACGACATAAATGAGGATGACCTTGCAGGACAAACAGGGACAAAAGGATTTGAACTATGGTCGGGGATACCATTTATGGATGAACTGCCATATTTTGCCAGACAAAAGAGGGTAATCCTGGAAAACTGCGGATGCTATGATCCTGAAAATATAGAAGAATACATTGCACGGGGAGGTTATCGTGCATATATCAAAGCTATAAGACATTATACTTTTGAAGAGGTCTGTGACATTATTGAAAGAAGCGGCCTTCGTGGCAGAAGCGGAGGAGGATATCTTACAGGACTAAAGTGGAAACATGCCCTGAACACTTCTTCAAATGCGCGGTATCTTATTTGTAACGCAAAGGAAAGCGACCCCGGAGCATTCACCGACAGAACTATCCTTGAAAGTGATCCGCACCGTCTGATTGAAGGTATAGCAATTGCATCATATGCTATCGGAGCTTCAAATGCCATTATATTTATGCGATCAGGTTCTGACCATGCTAAGAACAAGCTGAAGAATGCAATTGATAAGGCCAGAGAATACGGCCTTTTCGGGCATAATATTTATGGCAGTGGATATAACCTCGATATTGTAATAAGGGTTGAACCGGGAGCATTCGTTTGTGGTGAGGAAACTGCCCTAATAAACACACTGGAGGGGAAACGGGGTATGCCTCAGCTTAAACCGCCTTATCCGACAACCGCAGGGCTTTTCGGCAAGCCGACAGTAATAAACAATGTGGAGACTCTTATGAATGTGCCGGTAATAATGCAGAACGGACCTGAATGGTTCAGGTCGCTGGGAACAGAAAACAGTCCGGGCACTAAAGTCTTCGCAGTAGCAGGAAAGGGGAGGCTGTCAGGCGTGATTGAAGTAGAAATGGGAACCCCGCTCAGGACAATTCTTGAAGATATCGCTGATGGAATAAAAGATGGAAAAGAGTTTAAAGCCGTACAGCTTGGAGGAGCATCGGGTTCATTTATTAAAGCTGAAAACCTCGATATTACGGTTGATTATGAGGATCTTAAAGAAAAAGGAATCGGAATGGGAGCGGGTGGATTCGTTATAATAGATGAGAGCACATGTATGGTGGATCTTGTCAGGTACTATATGGAATTCCTGCGTAATGAAAGCTGTGGCAAATGTATTCCCTGCCGTGAGGGAACAGGAAGGATGCTTGAGATCCTTGAAAGCGTAATCAGAAAGCCTTTAAATGAAGAATCAGGTACAACCCTCGAGAGGTTTAAAGGTGTGATGCAGCTTGAGACGATCGCAGCTGTTATGAAAGATACTTCTCTTTGCGGGCTTGGACAAAGTGCTCCAAATCCCTTTATAAGTGCCCTTAAGAATTTCAGGGATGAGTTTGAAGAGCACATATTTGACAGGAAATGCAGGGCCAACATCTGCAGGGGACTCAGAACATTTTCTATTGATGTTGACAAGTGTACAGGTTGTACCGCATGTGCAACCAAATGTCCGGTAAATGCCATTTATGGCACCAGGCTTCAGCCTTATTTCATTGTAGATGAGAAATGCATTGGCTGCGGTATCTGTTTCGATATTTGTAAGTTCAGTGCAATAAACGTTATCTAGCTTTTATGCTTTTTACAATACAGGTAAATAATAAAAAGATCAAAGCTGAGAAGGGCGAAACAATCCTTTCAGCCCTTAACCGCAACGGAATTATAATACCGACGCTTTGCAGGATGAAGGAATTTACACCCACAGGCGCCTGCCGGATGTGCGTTGTTGAAGTGGAGGGTCGTGAGCGTCTTGTCACTGCCTGCTCCCAGCCTGTTGAAGAATGGATGAAGATCAAAACACATTCTCCTCGTGTTATCACGGCCCGGAAAACCATTGTTGAGCTATTGCTTTCAAACCATCCGGATGATTGCCTGTACTGTGACCGTAATCTGAACTGTGAACTTCAGAGATTGTCGGAAGAGTTAAATATCAGAGAAAGACGTATCCGTGGAAGGAAAATTAAACCCCGTCTCGACCAGTCGAGCCCCGCTATAATAAGAGAACTGTCAAAATGTATTCTTTGCGGCCGGTGCGTTAGGGTTTGTGAGGAGGTAATAACTGCTACATCACTTGATTTTATAAATAAGGGAAAAGAAACGCATGTCGGTGCTGCCATGGACAGGGATTTTAATTTCTCCAGTTGTATTCATTGCGGCCAGTGCGTTTTGGTATGCCCTACAGGTGCGCTTCATGAAAAACATAATATAACCGAAGTTCAGGAATATCTTAATAAGCCTGAAATATTAAAGGTGATCCAGTATTCCTCAATGGTAGTTTACGGAATAGCCGAAGAGCTTGGAATGAGATATACCAGGGATTTTGATAAGATCCTGAATTCCATTCTTCGTAAAATTGGGTTTGATAAAGTTTATAAAACAGGAGCAGGTACAGATATATGCATATCGGAAATCGCTGAACAGCTCTCAGCAAGAATTGAGAGCAATTCAGATAGTCCTTTGTACATCTCTGCCTGTCCGGCATGGGTTAAATTTGCAGAACAGTTTATACCTTCGATTCTTCCTCATCTTTCAACAGTGAAATCTCCTCAGCAGATTACCGGAATACTTATCAAGACTCTCGTAGCTGATCAGATGAAAGTAAGTCCGGCTGAGATCTTTTCAGTGTCTGCCACTCCCTGTATGGCAATGAAATTTGAGGCACGCCGCGACGGAATGATGAGAAAAGGTATCAGTGATGTGGACAGTGTATTGACAGTGAGGGAACTGGCAAGGCTTATAAGATTATACGGAATTGACACTTCAAATGTTGAACAGGAACCGGCTGATGAACCTTTATCGGGAAGAAGTTCTGCTGCTATACTGGCTGAAGTATCAGGAGGTATGGCTGAAGCTGTTTTAAGGACCTATCATTATAAAAAGATGAAGAAAGAGCCCGAAAAACAAGTTTTTAAAAAGCTCAGGGCGGGGGGAGTTTTCAGGGAAATAACCATTAGTGCCGGTGAATCAGAGATTAAGACAGCTGTTATCGACGGACTGACAGGTCTGGAAAAATTAAAAATTTCAATGGCTGCAGGGAAAAAGTACGATCTTATTGAAGTAATGACATGCCAGGGAGGATGTGTTCATGGTGCGGGGCTGCCCTTCAGTACATCAAAGGATGAAATAAAGAACAGGTCAAAACTTGTTTACCAGGCAGATGAAACAGAAGCAATCAATTTGCCATGTAAATCATCATCTCTTATCAATCTGTATGAGAAGCTGTTAAAAGAAAACGCCGACATTGCTGATAAGAAGATATTCTTTACTCATTTTGAGAAGAGAAATGTATTATTATGATTAATAATATCTTATGATATGCTGGTATACACCATAAAGGAACTTTGCCGTACATGCTATACCTGTGTCAGAGAATGTCCAGCCAAAGCAATAAGGATCGTCGGAGGACAGGCTGAGGTAATTGATGAAAGGTGTATCGCGTGCGGGAATTGCACAAAAGTCTGCAGCCAGGGAGCCAAGGTATTTCTTAATACAACCGACAGAGTACTGAGGCTTCTGGAAACTGATCAAAAGGTAGCTGCAATTATTGCTCCCAGCTTTCCTGCAGAATTTTATGATATTCCTGATCATCACATTCTTACAGGCATGATTAAGGAACTTGGCTTTGAGTATGTAGCTGAAGTCTCATTTGGTGCTGACCTGGTCGCTGACAGGTATAAGAAACTTGTATCGGAGGAAAAAAAATTTTATATATCATCCGATTGCCCCTCAATAGTAAAGTACGTAAAATTCTATCATCCGGCCCTTGTGGAAAACCTTGCTCCGGTTGTGTCACCAATGGTAGCAATGAGCCGAGTTGTGCGCAAAAAATACGGGAAGGATACGAAAATTGTTTTTATAGGCCCTTGCATAGCAAAAAAAGCTGAAAGCATTGAAATTGACGAGGCCATAACCTTTACTGAACTACGTGATATGTTGTCGGAGAAAGGCATCACTCCTTTAACCGGCAGCCCAGCTGATTTTGACCAGCCTGTTGGCGGAAGAGGAGCAATATTCCCGGTGGCCCGTGGATTGCTTCAAACAGCCAAGATCAGCGATAATGCCATTACCGGAAATATTATAGCGGCTGAAGGAAGAATAGACTTTCAGAGTGCATTAAAGGAATTTGAAGGCGGACTCATCAAAAAGCAGCATATGGAGCTTCTTTGTTGTGAAGGATGTATAATGGGTCCTGGTCTGTCAAAGAATGGCAAGCAGTACAACCGGCGCTCACTGGTTAGTTCTTATGCCAATAGCAAGATGCAGAATATTGATTCTGAAAGCTGGCAGACATCATTCAACGAATTCAATGACCTCGATCTGTCGATTAGCCATAAACCTGAAGATCATCGGATTGAATCGCTAAATGAAGCTGATGTATACGATATTCTCATGAAGATGGGTAAGAAAATAAAGAAGGATCAGCTCGATTGTGGTGCCTGTGGATATGAAAGCTGTGTTGAACACGCAATTGCTATCAAGAAGGGCCTTGCAGAAGTGGAGATGTGCCTGCCTTATACTATTGAAAAGCTTCACAAATCTGTTAAGGACCTTGCTTTATCTAATGAGAAGCTGTCTTCTATGAAACAGGCTCTCAAACAATCAGAAAAACTGGCCCACATGGGGCAGCTTTCCGCAGGTATAGCACATGAGCTTAATAATCCGCTTGGCGTGGTTATAATGTACAGTAACATCCTGCTTGAAGAATCCAAGCCGGAAGATCCTGTACGAGAGGACCTTAAGCTTATTGTAGAACAAGCCGGCAGGTGCAAGAAAATTGTGGCAGGCTTGTTGAATTTTGCGCGTAAGAACCAGGTGAATCATCAGGTAGTAAACATCAGGGATCTCGTAAATCATAGTCTGGAGAGCCTTATTATTCCTGCCAGGGTTAAGATCAATATTGATGACAGAACGACAGATCCTGAGGCAATGCTGGATCAGGAGCAGATGATGCAGGTACTTACAAACCTGATAAAGAATGCATTTGAAGCTATGCCTGCAGGGGGATCGGTAAATATTAAAATGGAAGATACTCTCAGTGATGTAATAATAGTAATAAGTGACACTGGCACTGGCATTAAAGAAGAAGACAGGGCTAAAATATTTGAACCATTCTTTACTACTAAAAGCATCGGGAAGGGTACAGGCCTTGGACTTGCAACTGCATATGGTATTGTTAAAATGCATAAAGGCCAGATAACTGCTGATTCAAATAATGACTCCACAAAGTATCCGACAGGAACCAGCTTTAAGATTATGTTACCGAGACGGAAAGAATAGGGTATGCGGTATGCGGATCGGCATACCGCAGGCCTCAAACCGCAAACCGCAAGCCCAAAGAATTAATGTTAAAGAATTAACGCCAATCATATTTATCATAATAACTGTTTGATTTAAAGAAATTTTAGAAATTTGTGGAACAATGAAGAAAAGTGATGTAACAATACTTGTTGCCGATGACGATCCGGATTACCTTTTTCAGACAGTGTTCAATCTCGAAAAGGCAGGTTACAAAACAGTGGCTGTTGAGAGTCAGGCTGAAGCAGAATCAGTAATATCAAGATTCAGACCTCACCTGGCAATATTCGACCTTATGATGGAAAGTGATGACAGCGGCTTCACATTATGTTACAAGATTAAGAAAAAATACCCGGATGTTCCGGTCATCCTGGCTACAGCTGTTTCTCATGAAACAGGATTATCCTTCAGTATCGATTCTGATCTGGAAAAGTCCTGGATCAGGGCAGATAAATATCTTGAAAAGGGTATAAGGCCCGAGCAGCTCGATCAGGAAATAATGAAATTATTAAAACTTTGAAATGGCAGTTCTGAAGGTATTAGTTATTGATGATGAACCGGGTATACGATCAGGAGTTTCCAGGATACTTAACAATTTTCATGTGACTTATCCTTTTATGGATGAGGATTATACATTTGATGTTACCGAAGCTGCCAATGGGGAAGATGGTATAACAATTCTGGAAAGGGATATGCCTGATATCCTTTTGCTTGATAATAAGCTTCCTGGTATTCAAGGGGTTGATGTTCTTGAGTACATTAGAAAAAGAAGCTATGATATTGTTGTTGCTATGATAACCTCTTATGCTTCTCTTGATGTGGCAATCAGGGCAACACGCGATGGCGCGATCGACTTTATTCCCAAGCCTTTCACTCCTCAGGAGCTGAAATCGAGTATTGAAAATATAACGAAACAGCTCTATCTTAAAAGGATAACCCACAAACTAAAGCAGGAAGGCAAAAAGATCAGGTATCAGTTTCTCTCTGTTCTGTCTCATGAGTTGAAAGCCCCGTTAAATGCCCTGGAAGGATACCTCAGGATGATGGAGAGCAAACAGGCCGGTGAGCTGATTGATGACTATGCTACCCCTATTGAACGATCCTTGCAAAGAATACAGGGAATGCGAAACCTGATTATGGATCTCCTTGATTTTACAAAAATACGTCTTGAACGGAAAGAGGAAAAAATAGAAGAAGTTAACCTGGCTGAAATTGCTTCAGCAGCAATAGTTACTGTTCAGCCATACGCCATTCAGATGGATGTAAGTATTAACCTCGATGTACGTTCCGATATAGTAATAATGGCAGATCCCGGCGATATGGAGATTGTTTTCAATAATCTTATTTCAAATGCGGTGAAGTATAACAAAATCGGGGGTAAGGCAGAAATTACAATAGATAGTTCCGACAGCGAGGCAATCCTTATCATTTCGGATACCGGAATCGGAATAACCAAAAATGACAGTGAAAACCTGTTTAATGAGTTCGTAAGGATAAAAAATGAAAAAACGAGAAACATATCAGGAAGCGGACTCGGATTATCAATTGTCAAGAAAGTTGTAGAATTGTATCATGGGACAATTAAGATCGACAGTACACCCGATGTAGGAACTGTCTTTACTATCAGATTACCAAAGAAACAATTAACAATAACATAAAAATCCATACTCTGACAAGTTAATATCTGAAGAAAAGAAGACCTCATACTATTAAAAAACAATTACATTATGATGAAACTACCAGGAAAAACCATCGAGAGGCTGAGCGAGTACAGGAGGACACTCCTGGAATGCCTTAATGAAAAAAGAAACTTCATCTTTTCACACGATCTGGCTGCACGACTTCATATTACAGCTGTTCAGGTCAGACGCGACCTTATGCTGATTGGTTACTCAAGTGTTCTAAGAAAAGGATATGATGTAAGGGAGCTTATCGAAACTATCGGCAAGATCATTGATTCGGACAAGATCATGAATGTGGCAATAATCGGCATTGGGAATCTCGGCAGGGCAGTTGCCGGTTATTTTAAAGGGAAACGGTCAAAACTTAATCTTGTAGCCTCTTTCGATAATGATCCTCAGAAAATAAACAAGGTTATATCAGGTGTAAAGTGCTATCCGTATAGCGAAGTTGAACGTATGATAAAGGAACTTGACATCAGGATATCAATTCTGACTGTTCCTCCTGATTTCGCGCGGGAGATTGCTGAAGAAGTTGTCAGATATGGGATAAAAGGAATATTAAACTTTACTACCATACCTTTAAACGTTCCGTCGGAAGTCTACCTCGAGGAATATGATATGATCACCTCAATTGAAAAAGTTGCCTATTTTGTTAAAGAAAATAAAATTCAGGGTCCTGGTTTATCATGAAGATCTTCAGAAGCTTTGAGGCAGCTAAAGATATTATAAATCCGGTAATCACAACCGGATCGTTTGACGGTGTCCACATAGGGCATAAGACAATACTGAATCGCCTCAGATTGTTATCGGAAAAAATCAGCGGAGAATCGGTTCTGATCACGTTCGATCCTCATCCGAGAAAAGTACTCTATCCCGACACTGCCGGGAAGGACCTTAAACTGATTAATTCTCAGGAGGAAAAGCTTGATCTCCTTGAGAAAACGGGCCTTGATAATGTCATCATTGTGGAATTCACAAGGGAATTTTCCAGAATAACCAGCGAACAATTTGTACGGGATTATCTGCATGGAATTCTGAAGGCAAAAATCATTGTTGCCGGGTTCAACCATCATTTTGGATTCAATAAGGAGGGTGATTACAGAAAATTATGGGAGTGGCAGGGGAAATATCATTTTGAAGCCGAAGAGATCCCGGAACAAGAGGTATATCATGAGACTGTAAGCTCTACTAAGATCAGAAAGGCAATAAGTGAAGGTTATATTCAGAGAGCGAATGCCTACCTCGACCACTATTATATTATAAAGGGTATAGCTGAGAACTATTATTCAGAAGAGACCACTGATTTTCCTGACCTGATGAAAATTCCCCTGGACGAAGAATGTAAAATTCTACCGTTATGGGGCATATATGCCGTTACTGTGTCCTCAGGTTTGTTTAATTCAAAGGGCATGGCAATTATTTACAGGAGAAGGGATAACACTCAGGAAGTCCTGCTGCATATTTTTGATAAAAAGAATTTTAATGCTGGCAGCGGGATCACTGTTTCTTTTCATAAAAGAATTCATGGTGCTGTCAATTTTTCAGACAGCAGGGCTATTTCTAAAATCAGGCTGGCAGAAGAGGAGATATCTGAACTTATTTATTGACAGAAATCATTTCCTTAAGGCCATTAGTTGATTATCTTTGCATCCTTATTACCTCTCCCCAACCCCTCTCCCAGGGGAGAGGGGCCAGGAAATATTCGTTTCTTTCACCCATTCTCCCCTGGGAGAAGGGGGTTGAGGTAAGAAAAAGATGGGATAAGAAGAGTTATATTAATATTATTTTAATGAAGTTTTCACCTGAAAAATTAAGTATTCCTGATCAGCGAATGAAGCCATTCATTGATCCGGCTGAAATATGGAATCTGATAAATAATACACGACCTGAAAAGCAGAGAGTAAGAGATGTTATAGCCAAATCACTTGACAAGCAAAGGCTTACAATGGAAGAGACAGCTGTCCTCATTAACTCTGCCGGAACAGGCCTGGCTGATGAGATCAGGCAGGGTGCCCGTGAGCTGAAGGAAAAAGTCTACGGCAACCGGATTGTGCTTTTTGCACCTCTTTATGTGGGAAATAAATGTATTAACAATTGCCAGTATTGCGGATTCAGGGTAACTAATGCGGATGCGATCCGGAAAACGCTGAGCGATACTGAGATAGTTAAAGAGGTTGAAGCACTCGAGGATAATGGTCAGAAGAGACTTATACTGGTTTATGGTGAACATCCCGATTATTCACCGGAATATATTGCTCATACTGTCAGGACAGTTTATGGTGTAAAAAAAGGCCATGGTGAAATAAGGAGAGTGAACATTAATGCAGCTCCGCTTGATATTGAGGGATTCAGAACTGTTGGAGCATCAGGTATCGGAACTTACCAGATATTCCAGGAAACCTATCATCCGGAAGCTTATAAATGGTATCATCTTGGAGGCAAAAAGAGAGACTTTGAGTGGCGCCTTACAGCTCTCGACAGGGCCCAGGAAGCCGGGATCGATGATGTCGGTATTGGTGCGCTCTTTGGACTCTACGACTGGAGATATGAGGTAATGGGACTTATCCGGCATACTAATCATCTTGAGGCATGCTATAATGTAGGACCTCATACTATTTCTTTTCCGCGCATCAAGGATGCCCTTAGTCTTCATATTAACGGCCAATATGAAACAAAGGATGAAGAATTTAAGAAACTTGTTGCCATTCTCAGACTGGCTGTTCCCTACACAGGCCTTATCCTTACGGCACGGGAAGCCCCTGATGTCAGACGGGAAGCATTGCAATATGGTGTATCACAGATCGATGGAGGTACGAAACTCGAGCTTGGATCATATTCCGACACTAAAAATGAGAAACAGAATCTTAATCGCGAACAATTTAAGATCAATGATGCACGTTCGCTGGCTGAAGTTGTAGATGAGCTGCTTGAAAACGATTACCTGCCTTCATTCTGCACATCATGCTACCGTATGGGGCGCACCGGTGAACATTTCATGGAGTTTTCAGTACCCGGATTCATAAAAAGATTTTGCACCCCGAACGCAATTCTTACTCTGTCAGAATATATCTGCGACTATGCCGAAGGAGAAACTATCCAAAAAGGCTGGAAAGCTATTGATAGAAACCTTGTAAAACTTGAGCCCGGAGTCGCTGTTGAAACCAGGGAAAAAATTGAGAGGATCAAGGCAGGGGAGAGGGATCTTTACTTTTAGACTGAGAGATTAGGGACTAAGAGACTGAGAGACTTAGAATCAATGAAAACACCATGAGATCAGTGGTTAAATAAAATAAAATTCTGGACTAAAGCATTCATTATGATAGAAGTTCTCGGAATAAAGATCATCGACAGAATTAAAGAAGCCGGGCTGACCCAGGGAATATTGTCAAAGCACGCAAATGTCATTACTACCCGTCTGGGATTTCATGAAGTTACAGATGAGGTTTGCAGTCGTGAAGCATATATTACTCTTCATCTTAATGGCGATGTTGCTGATAGAGAAAAGCTTTCATCAGAACTCAGAGCGCTGGAAGGGATTGAGTTGCGCAGTATGTCATTCACTTCTGAGAAAGAACCGCAGAATGTTGGATCCGCTACCGACAGTGTGGAGATCCTCGGCATTCTCGTTGAAAGAAGTCAGCCGGTTATTTTAGCTGTGCAAAAGCTGCTTACTGCATACGGCTGCAACATACGTACCCGTCTGGGTGTTAATGAAATTTTTTTTGGAGAACCGGCAGGACTGATTATTCTTGAATTGAAAGGAGACGGTAAACAGAGGCTCCTTCTTGAAAGGGACCTGAAAGCATTAAATCATATACATGTCAGGACAATGGTTTTCTGATAACAAAATGGCAAGATCACTGAACCTGCCGACTATGATGAAAACAAATTTTTTTATTGGAATATTAATCATTCTTTTCGGATTCCAATACTGCCGGAAGGAGGATCCTCATATTTATAAATCAGAAGGTATAATTACCGGACCGGATATCAGAATGTGCGCTTGCTGCGGCGGCTATTATATTCAGATTGATACTGTAGCCTATGAATTTGATTCTCTGCCCGACAACTCTGAGATTGATCTACAAAAAGAAACTTTTCCACTGGCTGTAAAACTTGACTGGGAATTAGCAAATTTAACCGGCTGCCCTGGTCCAAAAATTGTAATTCAGAGAATCAAAAAAGAATAGTCGGGAGTATGAACATTTATGCATTCATTCTTATTTTATAATGCTTTGAATCTCCCCATTCACCATATACAACTTCGGCATCTGCAAGGCTGACCCGTGCTTCGAGACAACTCTGGCAATCTTCAGCTGAATCATCGGTACATGGCTTATTATCATAAAGTTTATAGCTGTCGCGGTATTTCCCGGGAGTAATGTTAGGCATAATTATATTTGCGCCAATTTTAACTGCTTTTTCCCTGCCGATGGGATCAATTGCCTGAAGAGCGGTCGCAGCAACAATATTGATATCCTTCATCATGAGCCTGATTATCGCAATCATTTTAAGTGTAAGCTCAAATCTTTCACTCAGCGGCATAAGACTTTCAGAATATTCTATCAGAGGCGTATCGGCGTGTTCAATGTATGGACCCATACCGCACATGTCGATATTGAAATCCCTCATAAACAGAAGGTCTCCTGCAAGATCATCCAGTGTCTGAAATGGCAAACCGATCATTACACCTGTCCCTGTCTGGTATCCTATATCCTGAAGGCTTTTAAGGCAGTCGAGCCTGTGATGGTAATCATGTTTTGAATTATTCGGATGGATCTTATTATAAAGCGACTGATTTGTAGACTCTATTCGCAGAAGATAACGGTGAGCACCTGCATCGAACCATTTTTTATATACTTCAGGCTCCTGCTCACCAACCGACAGAGTCACGCCTAATTCGCCTTTTGAAAGTTCTTTGATCTTATGAAGAAGGTTTTCAATTCTGTTTGTAACTAACTGGCTTTCAAGCTCCCCCGATTGGAGAGCAATTGACCCGTACTGGTTTTCGTGGGCAAATTTAGCAGCAAAGAGAATTTCTTCATCTGAGAGATTGTATCTTGTAAGGTTCGTATTACCTTTTCTTATTCCGCAGTAGAGGCAATCTTTGCTGCAGATATTTGAAAATTCAATTAAGCCCCTGAACCATACCTTATTCCCTATGTATGTCTTTTTAGTTTCTGAAGACCTTTTGTAAAGGAGGGTCCTGTCTTCCCCTTCCGATTCCAGCAGGGAAATAATGTTTGCCCGGGTAAAAATCTCTTTCTCCAGTATCTCTTTTACTTTCAATCCCATAACTTTAATTTCCGACCTGCAAAGGTACTAAAACATCACCTTACAATTGTCATAAAGGTCACAATCATTCCCCAATTTTGAATTGCCTCTCCCCAACCCCTCCCCCAGGTGGGAGGGGATAAGACATTGAATATAACCAACATAATGGTTGGGGGTAATCAATTAAAATCCTCTCCCAAACATACCCCACAAAGAGATTTTAAGATCTTCCCATCGCCGCATGGCTGCATCTGCGAAGCTATTGGTATAGGAGGTTACAAATTTCTTTGCCTCATCATGTTTGCCTTCCTTCACCAGTTCAGTTACTCTCTTTTCCACAAAAGGGATCTCTGCAAAAGCTTTATCTTCAAATTCCTGTACTGCAGGTTCAATTAGTGTTCTTCCTTTCCCCCAGTTTACTGTTGCAAGCCTGTTTGCCTCCCGGAATGACCATATTGCAGCATCAGTTCTATAACGTGGCTGCCCGCAGATATTAAATGTTGGCGGCAGGCTCAGGACTCCTGAAAATATAGGTATCCTTGGGCTTTCTCCCGGATTATCAAAGGAGAACCAGGCTATCGCTCCTACCTCATCCGGAAGCCAGTCGCGGCATTGAATTACATGTGAGTAGGAGCAGCCGGCTATTGCAATTGTTCTCTGGCGATCAACCAGTCCGGGCTTAATTTCATTCAATAATGTACGGATATCATTATTCATCCAGTTACTTATTACAGGGGTCTTTATTTTTTTCTCAGTTTCCTTTCCGTCTTTGTCTTTCTCCCTTATAGTGACAAACAGGTTTTTTGTCATATCCCATTGTGTTCCTTCATAAGTCTCCCTGAAGAATTTCATTATATCACGGGGTGATTGCTTCTTTTCAGGCTTTACCGAGAATGGAAGTTCGTCAGCATCGAAAGATAGATTTAACGATGGAGCCACGGTACTGAGGATATAAAACTCTCTTATCGAAAAAGGCTTCTTACCGTTTATGATCTTCCAGAATTTAAGTGGTTCTTTCCCATCCCAGTAACCCATATTCCTAGCAACAATTGGTAAATCAGTGCTATACATAAAGTAGTCGTGATTTTTAAAATCAATTACAGAAATCCTTGGAATATTGGCACACACTCCGACATTTTCATCAGGAATTCTTTCTGCGCACCAGATAGCCGATGGCTTTCCCTTTCCTGATCCAGCGATTTCCAGCTGCCATACTTCTTTAGGATCGGCAAGTGTTATACATTCTGCCATGTCTCCATATCCATATTCCTCAGCAAGTTTTCCTATTAGTGCAATCCCTTCTCTTGCAGTTTTACATCTCTGCAGAGCTATCTTTTCCAGTTCTTCTATCAGAAACATACCATCCGGGTTTATTAGCTCCTCTCTGCCATAGATCGTTGTTTCCCCAATGGCGAGCTGCTTTTCATTAAGGCATGGGTAGGCAGTATTAAGATATGAATAGGTCTCGGCAGCCTCAGGAATTTCTCCCTTCAAAGTCACCTTTGTCATATCCCATGCCTCTTCGGTATGAAGCATCCCTGAATATACCTGATGCATTGTACCCTGGTCAAATTTTTGATGAGGATGGATCTCCAGCCATGTTCTGTAATTTCCGTCACAGCTATGGGAGGTCATAACAGATCCATCAGTTGAAGCTAGTCTTCCTACCATTATTGTGGTACAATTCTCACCATAACCCGGACCGTCGGTATCAATATCATTGTATTGAGCCCTCAGGAGATGGGAAGAACAGAGCAGGAATATTATTATCCAAAATATTCTGGGATTTACATTTTTCATATGAAATAGATTTAAGATCAACAATTGATTCAGACTTATCTTACAAAAGTAATTTTTTAAGATACGCTCCAAAATAATTGTTCAACTAAAATCATGGATTTTTCTCACCCTTGGAGGAGATACCGCGAAGCTACCCTTTATAAACATTTATTCAGTAATTCTTTATTACTAGACTATCAGGGATATCCAGAGACCTAACAGATTGGGAGAAGGAGATTCCTCACTTCGTTCGGAATGACAGAGTCATATTGTGGATAGTAAGGGAAGAAGTGGCGATTCGCAGCTATATTAATACCAATTGGAGTCGCGAATCGCCACTTCTTCCCTCCACAACTTAGCAAACATTGTCATTCCGAACGAAGTGAGGAATCTCCTGCTGATAACCAGTCATGACATTTATCTTGTTCCGTGCTATTTATTTTTATTATCTTGCCTCCCTTAATCATCAACAGACATTGATTGTAAGTCGTTATATATCAGGAAAGTATTTACTTGTCGTTGCATATAAAAGTGCTTATTGCAGCTTATGATAAATGAAAAACTTATAAATCCCGGGAGCATTGTTGTTGTGGGAGGATCAGATGATCTGTTCAAGCCCGGAGGAAAGGTCCTTAAAAATATAATAGACGGAAAATACAAGGGAGACTTATATGTTGTTAACCCTAAACAAGATATAATTCAGGGAATCAGATCATACCGGGATCTGAATGATTTACCTGAAACCGATCTGGCGATACTTGCTATTTCTGCGACACAATGTTTACCTGCGGTTGAGATACTTGTCAGGGAAAAAAATACCAGGGCATTCATTATTATCTCAGCTGGATTCAGTGAATCAGGCAATACCGGAATAAAGCTTGAACAGGAAATTGCTGATATTATCGGTAAATCGGGCGGATGTCTTATCGGACCTAATTGTATCGGTGTAATAACACAATCATATCAGGGGGTATTTACATCTCCTGTTCCCAAGCTAAATAGAAGGGGATGTGATTTTGTCTCAGGGTCAGGCGCAACGGCAGTCTTTATTTTTGAATCAGCTATATCAAAAGGGCTGAACTTTTCAAGTGTATATTCAGTTGGTAACAGTTCACAGACAGGTGTTGAAGAGGTACTCGAATACTGGGATAATACATACGAACCTGATCTCAGCTCCCCAATAAAGCTGATCTACGTGGAAAGCATAAGAAATCCGGATAAACTTCTTCATCATGCGTCATCCCTTATACGCAAAGGATGCAAGATTGCTGCAATAAAAGCAGGAACTACGGAAGCCGGAAGCAGGGCTGCAACGTCACATACTGGTGCAATGGCTTCATCAGATTCGGCAGTTGAGGCCTTATTCCGTAAAGCAGGAATAGTAAGGTGTTCGGGGCGCGAAGAGCTGACAACTGTGGCGTCGGTATTTTTTCACAAAAACCTTAAAGGAAAAAACATAGCTATCATAACACATGCCGGAGGACCGGCAGTAATGCTTACTGATGCACTGTCAGCCGGTGGTATGAATATTCCAAGGATAACCGGAAATCATGAGGAAAATTTACTTGCTATGATGAATCATGGAGCATCAGCGGTCAATCCGATTGATATGATTGCCACTGCCACTAATGATCAGCTTGACAGGGTAATAGATTATGTAGAT
Source organism: uncultured Bacteroidales bacterium (assembly GCA_963791065.1). Taxonomy (GTDB): domain Bacteria; phylum Bacteroidota; class Bacteroidia; order Bacteroidales; family VadinHA17; genus LD21. Next base: position 30,986 of record CAWBQN010000022.1, on the reverse strand, counting down.
AAAAAGCTTTCGCAGATAGATGGCATGAGTGTTATTTTTGGAAGCAATGGATTGAACGATATGACGGAGATCTATGACCTGTTACATAAAAAGATAAGAGACTGTAACAAACCCCTTTATCCTATACTGCCCTCTGTGTCAAGCTCATTAAAAGAACTGGAATATTTTCTTAACAAGGGCCATGTCAACTTTCCTGATGAAGTAGTATTGGGAAGAGCATTGACTAAAATATACAATACTCCTTCACCGGCTGAAGAGAAGGTATTTCTTCAGGACATTGATGTTCCTCTTGTCAGAGAGATCATCGATAAAACTCAGAGCGGGTATTTAGAACCCTCAGTAATACAGCAGCTTCTTAATGCGGCTCACATACCGGTTGTGAAAGAACAGGTTGTCAGCTCAAAAAAAGAGCTGTTATCAACAGCAAATACAACTGGTTTCCCTCTTGCCCTTAAGGTAGTTGGTCCGGTCCATAAGTCGGATGTTGGAGGCGTCACTCTCAACATAAGATCAGTCAAGCATCTTGAAGCCGAGTTTAAAAGAATGATGCAGATAAAGGGTGTAAAGTCGGTACTTGTTCAGCCAATGCTATCAGGAACTGAACTTTTTATCGGAGCAAAATACGAACCCCGTTTCGGTCATATAATTCTCTGCGGGCTGGGAGGTATATTTGTGGAAGTACTTGGTGATGTATCTTCAGGTCTTGCCCCACTAACATTTAATGAAGCAGAATCGATGATCAGGAGCCTGAGAAGCTATCGGATAATCAAAGGGACACGAGGGAAGCCCGGTATAAATGAATCTAAATTTGCAGAGATCATTGTAAGGCTCTCAAGCTTATTGCGGTATGCCACTGAGATCAAGGAGATGGATCTTAATCCATTGATAGGCAGCCCTGATGGCATCACAGTTGTTGATGCAAGGATCAAAATTGAAAGGTAATCTGCCTGCGGTTTTTCGATGCTGATAAATTTTATTTTTATATTCGAATGTTCATTTTAATCCAAAAATAGTTAATGATATGATTATCCCACAGTTATCAATTTTTCTTGAAAATAAATCAGGACGACTTACGGAAGTGCTTGAAGTTCTTGGAGAGGAGAATATCAGGATAACTGCCTTAAGTGTTGCTGATACTGCAGAATTCGGGATCTTGCGTCTCATTGTTTCTGATCCTGCAAGAGCGAGAGAGCTTTTGAAGAAACAGAACTTTACAGTGAATCTTACGGAAGTTATATCTGTGATGGCCCCAAATGAGGCAAAATATTATGCAAAGATCCTGAGGATATTATCCGATCTGGAAATCAGCGTGGAATATACTTATGCATTTTCAGTGGGTGATAAATCAATAATAATTCTCCGCTGCAGCAATCCGGAGGATGCAATCACAGCATTGAAGAGTCATGAGATGGAATTGCTGAAGGCAAGTGATTTATATAAAATATAATGACCCCGCGAAGCGGGAGGGGGTGCTGGAGGTGAAAGAAAATTTATTATAACTAAATTGTAATTTGAATAATTCTACTGATTAATAGCAACAAAATGGAAATCTGGAACCCCCATTTCGAGTGCATGGATCGAAAAGGACTTAAGCATGTTCAAAGTGAAAGACTAAGGGAAACAGTTGAACGGGCTTATTTCAATGTTCCGTACTACAGAAACAAGATGCAGGAGGCAGGACTTGGCCCTGAAAGTATTCAGACAATTGACGATATAACCAGATTACCTTTCACAACAAAACTTGACCTCAGGGATAATTATCCTTTTGGCCTTTTTGCAGTTCCGATGAGCGAAATTGTTCGTGTACATGCTTCGTCGGGCACTACCGGCAAGCCTACTGTTGTTGGCTATACACGTAACGATATAGCCACATGGTCAGAAGTGATGGCCCGGACCCTGACAAGCGCCGGAGCAAACAGGAATGATTTCATACAGGTTGCATATGGTTACGGGCTTTTTACCGGCGGATTGGGACTGCATTACGGAGGTGAAAAAATCGGTGCCTCAGTAATTCCGATTTCAGGAGGCAATACAATAAGGCAAATTCAGCTGATGCACGATTTTGGAAGCACAGTTCTTGCATGTACGCCATCGTATGCCCTGTATCTTGCTGAAGCAATACTGGAAAGTGGAATTAAAAGGGACGCCCTGAAATTAAGGGTTGGGGTCTTTGGTGCAGAACCGTGGACGGAAAATATGAGGAGAGAGATAGAGGATAAGCTTAAAATCACCGCAATTGACATCTATGGACTTAGTGAAGTCATTGGTCCCGGTGTTGCAAGCGAATGCCTGGTCCAGGAAGGATTGCACATAAACGAGGACCATTTTTATCCCGAAATTATTGATCCTGAATCCCTCCAGGTTTTACCTGAGGGAAGTACGGGAGAACTGGTCTTTTCCACACTTACTAAAGAAGGATTACCTCTTATACGTTACCGGACCCGCGACCTTACACGTCTTGACTATGCAAAGTGCAAATGTGGCAGGACAATGGTAAGAATGGAAAAATGTCTCGGGCGCAGCGATGATATGCTTATTATAAGGGGAGTGAATCTCTTTCCGTCGCAGGTTGAGACTGTTCTTCTTGAAATGAGCGAGATTAAACCACATTACCTGTTAATTGTCGACAGGGTCAATAACCTCGACACACTTGAGTTGAAAGTGGAAGTCGATGAAGCTTTCTTTCAGGATAAGATCAGCCAGTTACAAGCACTTCGCCAGAAACTTCAGAATAACCTGGAGAACTCTCTGGGACTTGGTATAAAGGTAACTCTCGTCGAACCAAAAGTAATTGAGAGAAGTGAAGGTAAAGCTAAACGTGTAATTGATAAAAGGAAATTCTAATTCTACTGAAACATTATGATTGATATTCCAATATCTTCCGAATCAATAATAAATTTATCTAAAGCAGCAGGGATCCCCTCTCCTGGTACTTCTTCCATACGTGAAATAGTTCACCTGGTAAATGTAATTGAAGAGAGTACCGGCATAAAATTCATCAGGATGGAAATGGGTGTTCCCGGCCTTCCTGCACCTTCCATTGGTATTGATGCAGAAATAGCTGCCCTTAAAAGCGGAGTTGCTGCAGTTTATCCCGACATCACAGGTATTGAACCCCTGAAATCCGAAGCTTCAAGGTTTATAAAACTCTTCCTTGATGTCGATATCAGTCCTGAAGGCTGTATTCCCACTGTCGGGTCAATGATGGGTGCAATGATAAGTTTCCTGGTAGCTAACAGAAATGACAGGACGAAAGAAGGAACATTATTTATCGACCCTGGATTTCCTGTTCAGAAGCAACAGGTTAAAATGCTGGGACATGATTATTGTTCTTTTGATATATATAATTTCAGAGGAAAGAAACTAAAGGACAAGCTCGAATCGCTTTTAAGACCTGGCAGGATATCATCACTTCTTTTTTCAAATCCTAATAATCCTACCTGGATCTGCCTGACAGAAGAGGAACTGGAAATAATCGGCAAACTATCAAAGAAATATGATGTCATTGTTATTGAAGATCTGGCTTACTTCGGAATGGATTTCCGGAAAGACTATTCAATTCCGGGTAAGCCACCCTTCCAACCTACTGTTGCTCATTATACTGATGAATATGTTTTGCTTATTTCAAGTTCAAAAATATTCAGTTATGCAGGCCAGCGAATTGGTATGATGGCTATATCTGATAAACTGTTTGACCGGTCGTATCCTGATCTTTTAAGGTATTATTCGACTGATAAGTTTGGACATTCAGCTATCTTTGGGGCTTTATATGGTTTGTCAGCTGGAGTGACACATTCGGTACAGTACGGTTTAGCTGCATTGCTTAAGGCGGTTAATGACGGAGATTACAAATACCGTAATGATGTTGTGGAGTACGGAGAGAAGGCAAAAGAAATGAAGAGAATGTTTACATCCAATGGCTTCCGGATAACTTATGACAGGGATCTTGATGATCCCCTTGCCGATGGATTCTATTTCACTATCTCTTATCCCGGGATGTCAGGGAATAAATTGATTGAAAGACTCTTATGTTATGGAATAAGTGCCATATCTCTTGCAACCACAGGAAGTGAGAGACCTGAAGGTCTGAGAGCATGCGTTTCACTTGTTCCACGTGAACAGTTCGGCGAACTTGAAATACGATTAAAAAAATTCAGTGAAGATCATACTAAAGAAAAGAACTAAATGATAATAATATGGCAAAGATAAGGGGAAGCATAGTCGTTAATGTTGAGAAATGCAAGGGATGCGAAGTATGTATGGTCACCTGTCCTACAGGTACCATCGCCATGGCGAAAGAAGTTAACGGGAAAGGGTATAATTATGCTTATCCTGCAAATCCTGAGCTGTGTATTGGTTGTGCAAATTGCGCTATGGTTTGTCCCGATGGTGTAATTACAGTTTATAAAACAAAAATTTAAGCTCGTGATGGAAAAGGAATTAAGATTGATGAAAGGAAATGAGGCTGTGGCTGAAGCTGCGATCCGTGCCGGAGTTGACGGTTACTTTGGGTATCCCAATCACACCTCAGACTGAAATCATTGAATATCTTATGGAAGCTAATCCGGCAAAAACAACCGGTATGGTGGTACTTCAGGCCGAAAGTGAAATTGCCGCTATTAACATGGTATATGGTGGTGCAGCCTGCGGTAAAAAAGTTATGACATCATCTTCTTCTCCCGGAATAAGTCTTAAACAGGAAGGCATTACCTATATTGCCGGAGCCGAGCTTCCATGCCTTATAGTTAATGTTGTAAGAGGCGGGCCAGGACTCGGAACTATTCAGCCGGCACAGTCAGATTATTTTCAGGCGACAAAGGGTGGCGGACATGGCGATTATCATCTTATAGTTCTTGCACCGGCATCGGTACAGGAGATGGCTGATTTTGTTGGCCTGAGTTTCGAACTGGCATTTAAATACAGGAACCCTGTTATGATGCTTTCTGATGGTGCAATAGGGCAGATGATGGAAAAAGTATATCTCAGTCCGCAAAAAGAACGGTCAAAAGTGGTGCCTGAATGGGCCACGACAGGCAAACCTGCTACAAGAGAGAGGAATATCATCACATCACTCGATCTTGATCCAAATCGCCAGGAATTATTTAACAGAAAGCTTCTGGCTAAATACAATGAGATCAGGGAAAAGGAAGTAAGGTATGAAGAATTTCAGTGCGATGATGCTGAATTTCTTATGGTTGCATATGGAACAAGTGCAAGGGTTTGTCAGAAATCGGTTCAGATTGCAAGGGAACAAGGGATAAAAGTAGGTTTACTGAGACCAATTACACTATTCCCATTCCCGTCAAAAAGAATTAATGAGCTTGCAAACAGCGTTAAGGGAATGCTTTCTGTTGAGATGAGTGCAGGACAGATGGTTGAAGATGTGCTTTTGTCTGTAAATGGGAAAGTTCCTGTATATCATTTTGGCAGAATGGGAGGTATTGTCACAACCCCTGAGGAGGTGGTTGAGAGTCTGAAATCAAATTTTATAGGAGGCTAAACAATGACTGAATTTTCAGGAATCAAAGAGATAATAAAACCGGAGAACCTGGTTTATAAGAAAACGAAAATAATGACAGATAACACACTGTCATATTGCCCGGGTTGCGGCCATGGAACGGCTCACAGGATACTTGCTGAAATAATTGACGAGGAGGGCCTTCAGTCTGAAGCGATTGGAGTTTCTCCGGTAGGATGTTCTGTCTTTATGTACAACTATCTCGACATAGACTGGCAGGAGGCAGCACATGGCAGGGCACCGGCTGTTGCAACGGGTATCAAGCGCCTGTTGCCTGAAAAATTTGTATTTACATATCAGGGCGATGGTGATCTGGCTGCAATCGGAACAGCGGAAACGATACATACATGCAACAGAGGAGAGAACATTCTTATAATATTTATTAATAATGGAATTTATGGTATGACAGGAGGACAGATGGCGCCGACCACCCTGCCCGGAATGAAATCTTCAACATCACCATATGGCAGAGATGTTAAAACTATGGGTTACCCACTTAAAATAACTGATATAGTGGCAACGCTTCCAGGATCTTATTATGTAACCCGACAGAGTGTTCATACAGCTGCAAATGTTAAAAAAACCAAGAAGGCAATTAGAAAAGCGGTTCAATATCAGAAGCTTAATAAGGGTACATGTCTTATTGAAATAGTCTCAAACTGTCCATCGGGCTGGAAGATGACCCCTGTAGAAGCGAATAAATGGATGGAGGAAAATATGTTTCCCTATTATCCGCTTGGCGATCTGAAGGTTCCTGAAGTTTAGTCAATTAACATAAATAAAGTTATTCTAAAGAAAAATGACTGAGGAAATAATAATTGCCGGATTTGGAGGACAGGGCGTCCTTTCTATGGGTAAAATAATGGCCTATTCAGGTGTAATGCAGGATATGGAAGTCAGCTGGATGCCCTCATACGGACCTGAAATGCGCGGCGGAACAGCAAATGTTATTGTAATAATCAGCAATGACAGGATCAGCTCACCAATTATTAAACAATTTGATACTGCAATAATCCTGAACCAGCAATCGCTTGATAAATTTGAAAACTCGATAAAACCCGGGGGAATTCTTATCTATGATAGTAATGGTATTACCAGGCATCCCGAGAGGAAAGATATTACAGTCTATCGTGTAGATGCTGCTGAAGAAGCTTCCAGGATGAACAGCCCGAAAACTTTTAACACAATAGTCCTTGGAGGTTTCCTTAAGGTGAAACCAATAATCAAGCTGGAGAATGTCATTAAAGGCTTAAAGAAATCCCTTCCTGAAAGATATCATAATCTTATCCCTATGAATGAGAAGGCGCTAAAGAGAGGAGAGGAGATAATAAGGGAAGTTCAGAGGGCAATTTAAGAGGGACACTATTCGTAGAAATGCATTTCCTTTATGTATTTCCAGACTGCAGCAGGAAGGAAATACGACATATCCTTTCCATTCCTTATACCTTCACGGATGAATGTGCCGGATATTTCCATCAGAGGAGCATTTACCCGATGAATATCAGCTGACAGAAGTATCTGATCGAGTAAGATTGAAGAAGGTTTTGCAGATTCAGGACGGGGATAAACGTAAATCTGATACTTATTTACAAGTTCAGTAACATTTTTCCATTTATGAAGAGTAAAAAGATTGTCCTCACCCATCACCAGACAAAACTTATGAACAGGGTACTTCTCATTAAGATACGTCAGAGTATCAATAGTATATGAAGGTACTGGCAGCTTGAATTCTATATCGGAAACTTTTAATCTGTCATTATCTCCAATCGCCAGCTGTGCCATATAATAACGATGATTATCGGCAAGAAGAGTCTCTTTCCTCTTTAATGGATTATGGGGACTTACTACGAACCAAACCTGATCCAGACCGCTAAATTCGGTCATATAACCTGCAATAGCCAGATGTCCGATATGAACAGGGTTAAATGATCCGAAATATAAACCGATTTTTGCCATCTGTGATTAAAGAATTAACTTTCAAGAAAAGATCTGACCATTTTCAGAGCTTCTTCTTTTGCCTTATCCAACTGGTGATTGACAATAATTGTATCGAACTGGTCAGCCAGTTTTAATTCTTCTTTTGCTTTTTCAACCCTTATCCTGATTTTTTCAATTGTATCAGTACCTCTTTTTATAAGCCTGTTCTCAAGTTCCTGGAACTGATGGAGGCATTATGAAGATAGCAATTGCATTTGTTCCAAATTTTTTTTTCAGCGTTATCCCGCCTTTTGCATCAACATCAAATAGTACATGATTTCCCTTTTCCCATATTCTTTCCAGTTCGCTTTTAAGAGTACCATAGAAAAGATCCTTATATACTTCTTCCCATTCGACAAACTCATTCTTCTCAATTTTCTTTTTGAATTCCTCAACAGTCAGAAAAAAATAATCTTCTCCATTCTTTTCCTCGCCTCTTATTGGCCTTGTAGTTGCAGAAACAGAAAATGAAAGGTTTAATCCGCTGTCGAGCAGATGTTTAACTATGGTAGTTTTCCCTGCACCGGATGGTGCTGATATTATTACCAGTTTTACCATCCATTATAAAACATTTAGGGTCTGTTCTTTGATTTTCTCGAGTTCGTCTTTCATCATCACCACCAGTTTTTGAATTGAAGCATCATTTGCTTTTGAACCAATGGTGTTTATCTCACGGCCTATCTCCTGAGCAATGAAGTTCAATATTTTCCCATTCGGAGAAGGAGTTTTCAGTGTTTCAATGAAATAATCACAATGGGTCTTCAGCCTGACTTTTTCTTCATTGATATCATATTTTTCAAGATAATATATGATTTCCTGTTCAAATCTGTTTTTATCGACTTTTTCAGTCCCCTGATTATCTTCAAGAAGGGACATCAGTTTTTCCCTGATTTTTGTAATTCTGCCAGGTTCGAATGTCTCGACGGTTTCAAGCAACGACAAAATTTTACTGATACATTTTTTGAGATCCGTCATTATTGAGTTGCCCTCTTCAATTCTGTACAGGTCAAGCATTGCAACCGATTCAAGTATCTGATTTCTTACAATCTCCCATTCAGCTTCAGAAATTTCCGGCTTTTCCGTTTTCAGGGTGTCGGGAAGCTTCATTATTGCAGAGAAAATCTGATCATCGAGGTCAATTTTGAGTTCAGCAGCTATCTCCTTGAACTGATTATAATAATTTCTGACTGCTGATTTGTTTATTACCGTAACTACCTCATCATCGAGCATATCACAAAAAATTGAAAAATCAATTTTCCCTCTGTCGAGTTTCTGACTTATAATGTTTCTGATCTCAGGCTCTTTTTCCTTATATAGCCATGGAAGCTTGGTGTTTAAATCAAGTTGTTTCGAATTAAGAGATTTTATTTCAATTGTTATTTTTTTTTGCGGTGTTTCGGCAATTGCCTTACCGTAGCCGGTCATGGATTTAATCATATCCTCAATATTATTTTAATAAAAGTGAAGCGAGTGAAAGTTACATATTTCCCTGTTAAATTACTAATTACGATGCTTTAAATGAGGAATGAAAAGAGACTAAAGTCTTTCAAGTTTTATAGTAAAATGCCTCATGATTGGTGCTTCCCAGGATATTCTGACTCCTCTGTTTATATGCTCTCTTCTTTCAAATACATTTCTGACGACTGAGGCAACAAAATCCATATGATTATCAGTATAGACTCTGCGCGGTAATGCCAGCCGAACCATTTCCAGTTCAGGAAATCTGTTCCGGTGAGTTGCCGGATCGCGGTCAGCCATCAGTGCACCGATTTCAACTCCTCTTACTCCTCCTTCAGTATATAGCTCAATTGCAAGTGTCTGGGCCGGGAATTCTTCTTTCGGAATTTGCGGAAGGAATCTTTTTGCATCAATAAATATGGCGTGGCCGCCAAAAGGTTCAAGGACAGGTATTCCGTACTTCTTCATTCTTGATCCCAGAAATGCTACCTGGTCTATCCTGGATCTCAGGTACTCCGGATCTGTACCTTCATAAAGTCCCTGAGCGAGAGCATTCATATCCCGGCCCGACATACCTCCGTATGTTATAAAACCTTCATACATAATATTATATGTAGAAGCCTGACGAAAAAGCTCTTCATCTCTAAAGCCAATGAAACCTCCCATGTTAACAATTGCATCCTTTTTTGAACTCATTGTCATACCATCGGCATAGGAGAACATTTCCCTGGCATATGTCCCTGATATCTTTATCCGCATAGCCATCTTCCCTCATTTTTATAAAATATGCGTTCTCAGCAAAACGCGCAGAATCAATAATGAATCTCACACCATATTTATGAGCCAGCCTGCCAACTTCTCTGAGATTGTTCATGCTAACAGGTTGTCCGCCTGCAGTATTGTTTGTAATTGTTACAATTATACAGGATATTTTCTCCTTTGGATTGTTCCTCAGTATATTCTCGAGCTTTTCAATATCAACATTCCCCTTAAACGGATGCCAGCATGTTATGTCAGAAGCTTCATCAATAGTACAATCAACAGCTGTTGCCTTTCTGAACTCAATGTGGCCCTTTGTCGTATCAAAATGAGAATTTCCGGGAACAAGGTCTCCTTCTTTTACCAGTACTGAGAATAGAACGTTTTCTGCTGCTCTTCCCTGATGGGTAGGAAGAAAAAAATCAAAACCGGTTATATCTTTAACCGCATCTTTGAGTTTATAATATGATGATGCACCTGCATAACTCTCATCGCCCAGCATCATCGCAGACCATTGCCTGTCGCTCATTGCTCCTGTGCCGGAATCTGTAAGCAGATCGATGTATACTTGTTCTGATTTCAGATTAAAAAGATTATAATTAGATTCCTTAATCCACGTTTCTCTCTGTTCATTTGTAGTTTTGAATATATTTTCGACCATTTTGATTTTAAATGGCTCAGCGAAAGGTAATTCCATGATTAATAGATTTTAAATTAATTAACAAACACCTGGCAGAAGTGATGATGGTCAGATAAAATGCGATAATAGAATTGAGATTATTTAAGGCAGAAATTACCTTTTCAGGAGAAAAAAATCTCTGTTTTTTATATTCCTGTATATATTTACAGGCTTTTTATCCGTTATCGTGGTAAGGATCATTAAAATTGAAAATTAATTCCACAAAAATAGCAGTATTTTATGATTAATTCAACAATGAAATCAGATTAGAAAAGTAATAGAGCATGAAAGTTCAGAGTTTAAAGTTGTTTTTAACATTTATATTTATAAACATCTACGTATCAGTTTTTTCACAGGACAATTTAAAAAAAGCGTTAATAACAGATAACATTATAGATTCATTAAGAAAGAAGGGGGTGATTCTTGATGGAAATCAAAAAAAACCAGAAATTTCCCTTTCGAAAGAACAAGCGCTAAAATACCTTCAGCATAATGTGCATCCCCAGATGTGGCGTAACACGCACGATCCGTTACGTCAAGCCCTCGGCCGGCTGATCTATGAAGCAGCACATCCTCCTTTCGATTCATTAAGGTCAAGACTGGTAAATTTCCCGTACGATTCACTGGATATTTCATGGGACAAATTTTACATATGGGAACCTATCAAGCTCAGGATACCTGTTCTTTCGCGGCCGGAGTTTAATACGGGAGTTGATTCTGCATCTGTTACCGGTATCGAAGGGATCACAAATAAATCTGATTCACTTAAAGCCGGCATTGAAGCCGGTAAGGTCTATCACTACATAAGGCCTGCTGTAGAATTAAAGGATACTACAATAATGGTGATAATTGATACATTGGATGAAGTTACGTCATCCCTGCCTGGTTCCCCATTAAAATATCTCAATTATCCTTTCCAGGGCGATTCGATCCAGGCTGCAGTCAACTCTCTTATAAAATATATTGATAATCGCGACTCCTCAGTTATTAATTTTACAGGTCTTGGAAAGGTTGTCACTCCATTGACTCTGAATGCTAAGTCGGAAAAGGTAGTACGATACTGGTTAAAAAATGAATTTTCGGATTCAGTAGCAATCTGGATCGAAAATCTATCGAGAAATACGATCGGACTTTATCTTGAACAGGGCATTAATTTTAAACGACCCACCAGGCAGGCAAATTACGGGCATCCTCAGATTAATCTTAAATCCCTTGATAATAAACTACTTGACATTAAGCATATTGCAATTAAACCTATATACTGGAAGTATCATTCCGAGTCTTCATTAATTCTCAATCAGTCTGCAATGAGCAACTGGGTAAAAGGAGGGGAAGGCAGTCTCTCGACCGCGCTGGATATAACGGGATATGCCGATTACAACAATAAGGCGCTAAAGTTATCGTCCAATAATTTTGTCAGACTTAACTTCGGGTATATCGCAACAAAGAAAGACGGTATTACAAAAAACCTTGACCTTCTTGAAACGAGCCTGAAACTTAATCACCTGGCTTTCGGAAAGGTTTATTTCAGTGCGATACTATTGTTCAAGACACAGATCGCAAAGGGATATAACTATTTTACTAACGCGGCCGGCAGGGACACATCCAATCTGGTTTCAAAATTCATGAACCCGGGAACTCTGACAATAGGACTGGGACTTGATTACAAACCAAATAAAAAAACCTCAATAAACTTTTCACCACTGTCATATAAGGGTACTTTTGTCACAGATCCTGCTTATTATAATAATAAGTATGATTCTACACGCATCGATCAGACCCAGTATGGCATCCCTAAAAACAAGACTTCATTAAATGAACCGGGTGCCAGTTTAATGATTAGCCATGAGCTAAAACTGATGAAGACAGTCGATGTCATAAACAGATTGCAGTTATTTACCAATTATATTCATAATCCTCAGAATGTGGATGTTGACTGGGAAATGATAGCAACCGCACACTTAAACTGGTTTACTGATGTCAGATTAAATACCCACCTTATTTTTGATGATGATACGAAAACCAGTGAACAAAATAGTAAGGGACATCCTATTCTCCTGCCTGACGGAACGGAGAAAAAGACTGCAAGGATCCAGTTCAAGGAACTTGCTGGGGCTTTCGCTGTCTTCAGGTTTTAGAAAACGGCTTAATGGTGCAATGGCACAAAGGCTAACCGTTAAAACTTCGCAGCTTACTAATTATGTTTATACACCATCACAGGCTTGTAAGCTTTTGCTATCATCAAAGATCTTTCTGATATATCCTGAATTTCTTGACTACTTTACATCCAATCCTTTCATATTCACCTCTCATCTTAGTATTGTTTTCGAGTACAAGATGACTGTCCAGAGTATCCATCTTATGTTTTATACCTGACTGAAGTATTTTGACGCCCATCAGCACTTCGAGTCCCTTTCCCCGGTATTCTTTCTTTACTCCACCGAGCATCATCAGCAGTTTTCTTGATCTTTTTGATTCTCTGAGTATTTTAAAGATCCCGAAGGGAAGAAGCTTCCCGTTTGCATCTCTTATTCCCTTGCTGATATCAGGCATACCAATTGCAAAACCTACTAATTTCCCATCAGCTTCAATGACTTTTATGAATTTTGGATCGAGGATAGGCAGATAACGTGCAGCAAAATCAGTCTTTTCTTTGTCATTGAGAGGAACAAATCCATAAATCTCAGCAAAGGTCTCATTCATAAGTTCAAGTACACCGATGATATATGGTTTAAGTTCTTTTTTTGAATTGAATTCAATGATTTTATACTCTTTATTATTTTCAAACCGTGCAAGTACCCTTTCGTAAACAACTGGAAATTGTTCAGGAATCTTTCCAAGGTAATTAACAAGATCAATCTTTCTTAACATAACCTTCCTCTTCAAGGAGTTCGGGCATATATTTTGAATTATTCGGGGCTGTCATAAACAGAGGATATTCAAATCCTTCAATCTGGAAACCCTGAGGATCCTTATCTGAAAATCCAAGAGGTCCTATAATCCTGGTCATTCCGTTCTGTCTGGCCCACTCTTCGACTCTTGTTATCAGTGTATGAAAGACTTCCTTGTCGTTAAAGCACTCCATAAAACAGAAACGTCCATGCTGTTCATTATTAATCGAATTATACCTTTTATTAATGATCCCCATTATCCTTCCGACAGGTTTATTATCCCTGTAAGCCAGTAAAAGGATTGCATCAGCATATTTGTACGATTTATTCTTCTTTTTATCGTATAATTCCCATTCGTCCATATAGATAGGAGGTAACCAGTCGCGTTCATTTTTGTGAACCTTTTCCGGCAGATAAATGAAATCGCGACGGTCTTTTCTGGTAAGTACCTCTTTAATAACTAATTCCCCCATTTAATAACATTTTTGATCGTAACAAGAAACAAAAAAACTTTAATAAGAACAATTTCTGATTAAATAAAATCAGAATTATATGATCAGAACACCAAATCGAGAATAACAAAAACTGCAAAAATAATGCTCGCAATACCATTTGTTGTACCAAAAGCCAATGTAACTTTGCTGAGGTCATCATGTCTCACTATACTGTGCTGATAGATCAGCAATGATGTAAAAAGTACTGCACCCGCCCAGAAAAGTATACCGCTTTTGCCATATATTCCAGCAGTCAGAACAAGTAAGAAGGTGATGACATGTACAAAGACTGAAATCCTGAGGGCTTTTTTCCGCCCCGCGGCTGATGGGAGTGAATGAAGTCTGTTTGACTTGTCAAACTCATCGTCCTGAAGAGCATAGATTATATCAAATCCGCTTACCCAGGTCAGAACAATAAATGAATAGACCACCGGAAGAAGACTGAATTTTCCGGTGACTGAGATGTATGCACCAATAGGAGCCAGGCTGAGGCCTAGTCCGAGTACAAAATGACACAATGCCGTAAATCTTTTAGTCAGGCTATATCCGATAATGACAGCCAGGGCTATTGGTGAAAGGAAAAGAGTAAGTCTGTTTATAAAGCCTGTTGTGATTACAAACAACGCCGCATTTATTAATACAAAAAAACCTGCAGATCTGGCGCCAATAATGCCTGAGGGAATCTCCCTTTTTCTGGTTCGCGGATTAAGCGCATCAAAATCCTTGTCCGCCAGCCTGTTGAATCCCATTGCAGTATTCCTCGCGAATATCATACAGAGAATTACCAGAATGAGTAGTCTGATATTCAGGTCATATTCCGGCTTTGATACTGCAAGTGAAAAACCTATAAGAGCGAATGGCATTGCAAATACCGTATGGCTGAATTTTACCAGAGCAAAATAGTCTCTGACTGATCTTAGAATTGCAATCATTGATCCAAAAGCCTCCTGTAAATTTCATAACTATCATCATCGAATGCGACAAAGATTACCTTTTCAGGGTAGCTGTTACTTTTAAGGAATCTTTTTGTTTCGTTAAGTGCAATTGAAGCGGCTATGTCTATGGGAAATCTGTAGGCACCGGTCGATATCCCTGGAAATGCCAGTGATTTGATTTTCTTTTCTTTGGCAATTTCAAGACTGGTCCTGTAGCAGGAGGCAAGCAGTGAATGTTCATCGTGAATTCCCCCGTACCACACAGGTCCTACTGTATGAATAACATATTTAGCCTTAAGCCGGTAACCTCCGGTAATTTTTGAGTGTCCGGTTTCACAGCCGTTAAGTCTTTCACATTCATTACGAAGCTCAGGTCCTGCTGCGCGATGAATCGCACCATCTACCCCGCCACCACCGAGGAGAGAGTTGTTGGCAGCATTGACAATTGCATCAACTTCCAGAGAAGTCAAATCGCCTTTAATTAGTTCAACCCTCTTTTTGTACATCTATCTTATCTGTGCATTAAGATCATTCTCAAAAGCCCTGATCAGATTGCCCATAACCTTGTCGATGTTTTTGTCTGTCAATGTTTTGAGGTCGTCACGGAGGATAAAACTGACCGCATAAGATTTCTTGTTTTTACCAAGACTGTCGTGTTCATAAACATCGAAAAGATTAATGTCATGAAGAATATTTTTCTCGGTACGAAGCGCAATATCTCTTATCTGAGAGAATTTTATACTGCGGTCAAGAAGCAATGCAAGATCACGCTTTACAGACGGATATTTGGGAAGTTCATGGAAAGAAATGGTATAAGTTTTAATCATTTTAAGAAGTAAATCCCAGTCTATATGTCCCCAATAGACATCCTGACCGATATCAAACATTGAAAGGTAGCTTTTCGATATACGTCCTGCTTCCGCAACCATCATTTTGTTGAACGAATAGGAAGCAGATTCTGCGAAATACTTTTTAGAAGTCTCTCCGGTTGTCAGGTTTTCGGGTTTGACTCCCAGCCTTGAGAGAACCATTTCAACAGATGATTTTATGTTGAAGAAGTCAGTAGGATTAGTCCTGAAGTTCCAGCTCTGTCTTCCGGTATTGCCCGAAATAAACAGATCAAGGGAGGCATTTTCAGTATAATTTTCAACCTTTGGATATGCCTGATCCGATTTTTGATAAAAGTAACAATGGCCGAACTCATAAAGCCTGAGATCGGGATTTTGTCTGTTAATGTTCCAGATTATTGAGCTGAGCCCTCCAAATAACAATGATTGCCTCATAGCATTCAGATCTGAGCTCAATGGATTTGCCAGCATCACAAGCTGGTCCTTGTCAAAATCTTCATTGTTTTCATACCAGGCTGAAGGACAAAGTGAATTGCACATTATTTCCGCAAATCCATTATCTGAGAGCATATCGGAGACTATGTTTACAATTTTTTCCTTATCCGGCTTTTCCGGATATGAGAGCGTTGAATTGACGTGCAGGTTTACCTCTACATTATTGTATCCATATATCCTCAGAATCTCTTCAATTACATCCGCTTCCTGTCTGACATCGACACGATATGACGGAATTATAAGCTTCAGGCCGGTATTATCTTCACGGGAAACCTGAATATCGAGAAGTGAAAGAATTTTCTTTACAATATCAGGTTCAATTTTTTTACCGATAAGCCTGTTAACATTAGAATATTTGATATCAACCTGAACATTTTTGACCGGGACAGGATAAATATCGATTACATCAGAAGTGATCAGCCCGCCTGCCACTTCCTTTATCAACATTATTGCCCTTTTTAAGGCCCAGGTGGTCATGTTTGGATCTGTGCCTCTTTCAAACCGGAATGAAGCGTCAGTTTTTAATCCGTGTCGCTTTGAAGTTTTGCGGATAGCAACAGGATTAAAATAAGCGCTTTCGAGAAAAATATTTTTTGTGGCGTTGCTAACACCCGATTTGATTCCTCCAAAAACACCCGCAATGCACATTCCCTCCTTTGGATTGCAGATCATAAGATCGCGTGAAGAAAGGGTTCGCTCCACATTATCGAGAGTAATAAATCTGCTTTTTTCGGGCAAATTCCTGATTATGACTTTCTTCCCATCAATTTTATCAGCATCAAATGCGTGTAACGGCTGACCTGACTCCTGCTGAACAAAATTTGTAATGTCGACAACATTGTTTATAGGGTTAAGACCTACGGCTCTCAGTTTATTCTTGAGCCAGTCGGGAGATTCTCCGATTGTTACCCCGGTAATTGTTATCCCTGTGTACCTTGGACAATCGGTTAAGTTCTCAATAATGACTTCATATGGGTTGCTGGTATTATCAGGCTTAAAATCTGCTATTGACGGCAGCACGGCTTTATGAACCATTCCGGCATTCAGATTCAGGTAAGCGGCAAGGTCGCGGGCAACTCCAAAATGTGATCCGCTGTCAATCCTGTTAGGTGTCAGCCCAATCTCAAAAACATGGTCCTTTACAATTTTAAAATAGCCGGCAGCCGGTGTCCCGGGTTTAATATTTTTGTCCAGAACCATGATGCCATCATGAGAATTTCCAAGGCCAAGCTCATCCTCTGCGCAGATCATACCTTCCGATATTTCTCCCCTGATTTTTGATTTTTTTATCTCCAGACTGTCGTTCCCCTTGAAAATAACTGTTCCGGCAGTAGCCACCGGTACCTTCTGACCTGCTGCAACATTTGGAGCCCCGCATACAATCTGAAGCGGCTGCGGACCTCCGATGTCAACGGTGGTTACGGAAAGTTTATCGGCGTCAGGATGTTTTTTACAGGTAAGAACTTCACCGATCACGACTCCCTCGAGACCTCCTTTTACAGAGACCCATTCATCCATTCCTTCAATTTCAAGTCCGATACCTGTTAATATTTCTGCAACTTTTGCAGGTTCAAGATCAATCTTCAAATAATCTTTAATCCAGTTATATGAAATCTTCATCTCAAGCTACACATATAATTATGAATACGAATGCAAAAGTAAAGAAAATCCATTAACCGCAAAGGTCGCAAAGTAAAGAATTCGCAAAGGCCGCAAAGGAAGAGGCAATATGATTTAACTATGGATCCTTCGCGTGCCAACCCAAGGGTGATAACGATGGCAGGGGTTGAGTGCTTTGCGGTTAATTCTTAAGGATTCTCTCTAATTTATCTATATTTGTAAATCAAACACACTAGTATATATGGTTATTGAAAAGGAAGATAAACTGATTCTTTTAACGAATGATGATGGTTTATATGCGGGAGGATTAAAAACTCTGCTTGAGGTTATGGAGGAGTTTGGGAAGGTCATCCTAATATCGACTATCGAAAGTATGTCGGGTATGTCTCAGGCACTGACAGTCAAAACCCCATTACGGGTAAAGCTGCTTGATGAAAATGACAAACACAGGATCTACGCCTGTAACGGCACACCGACTGATAGTGTAAAACTTGCTGTTAATCAATTGGTTGAACGGACTCCTGAATGGGTAGTTTCGGGAATAAACCATGGTTCAAATGCTTCTGTCAGTGTCCTTTATTCCGGTACCATGGCCGCTGCAATAGAGGGATGTCTTTATGGCATAAGCTCTGTGGGTTTTTCTCTGAATAATTTTTCACCGACCGCTGATTTTTCAGTCTGTAAAAAGTATATCCGTATCATTATGAAGAAGCTGGCATTAGAGCCTCTTCCCATTGGCATTTGTCTGAATGTCAATATACCTGCAGCAAAAAGGAATGAAATAAAAGGTATAAAGATCTGCCGCCAGTCAAAAGGAAACTGGAGGGAGGAATTTGAAAAAAGGAAGGATCCTATGGGTAAGACCTATTACTGGTTGACCGGGATATTTCAGAATCATGAACCTGATGCAACGGATACCGACGAATGGGCAATTGCACACAATTTTGTATCTGTAGTGCCCGTTACCGTCGATATGACGGCTCACTGGTATATTGATGAACTTAAAGGCCGGTTTAAAAAATGAAATTCTACGAGAAATACGACAAAATTCTTACTGGCTTAATTTCTGGATTTTTATTCCCATTTGTTATAGGGATAATAATATATTTATTTTCTTCAGGTCATCAGTCGCTTCACTCGTATATTGCCAGAATAGTGGATTCAGACATTGTAACACACTCAATCAGTCTATGCGTTTTTCCGAATCTTTTAATTTTTATGGTCTTTAACCGGTTCGACATGTTGAAGGCAACCAGGGGAGTGCTTGCAATAACTATATTCTGGGCAGTGATTGTTTTTGGTGTTAAGTTATTAGGATGAGGTACTTCATTATTGCAGGAGAACAATCGGGCGATCTTCATGGGTCAAATCTGGTAGGAGAACTTTTTACAGCTGATAAGAGGGCTGAGATATTCTGCTGGGGAGGAGACCTGATGGAATCTGCAGGAGCCACTCTGCTTGTGCATTACAGGAAATTGGCTTTTATGGGTTTTACCGGTGTTATAAAGAACCTCGGGGCAATAGCTAAAAACATAAAGCTTTGCAAGCTGCAGATAACCGAATATAAGCCAGATGTCGTAATTTTTATTGATTATCCCGGTTTCAATCTCAGAATTGCGGAATATGCAAAAAAATCGGGCTTTAGAACATTCTATTATATATCACCCAAGCTTTGGGCCTGGAACGAAAGAAGGATTGTTAAAATAAAGAAATATATCGACAGGATGTTCATCATATTTCCTTTCGAGGTTGAGTTTTATAAAAAGCATGGAATAAAAGTTGAATACCACGGAAATCCGCTCATAGATGAGACTGTTAAACGGATCTCTCAATTTCCTGCAAAAGGAGAGATGCAAAAATATCTGGGTCTTGAAGATAAACCTTTGATTGCGTTACTCGCTGGAAGCAGGAGAGGTGAAATTGAACACGTCCTTCCTCAGATGATAAAAATTATTCATCATCTTCCTCAATATCAGTTTGTTATAGCCGGTGTTAAAAATATACCTGACGAACTTTATGTTAAAATAATTGGCAATGCCCGGGTTAAAGTGATTAAAGAAAAAACATACGAGATCTTATACACATCTGAAGCTGCGCTTGTGACATCAGGTACGGCTACCCTGGAAGCGGCATTGCATGGAGTACCACAGGTTGTCTGTTTTAAGGGCGATTTTTTTACTATGCTGATAGCATGGATGGTGGTTAAAGTAAAGTACATCTCACTTGTGAACCTCATCCTGGAACATGAAGTAGTCAAAGAACTGGTCCAGTACGACCTTACCGAGAAAGCTTTGCTGAGAGAGCTTAGATCCATTTTGCCAGGAGGTGAAAAGCGCGGGAAATTATTATCTGATTACGAAGTCCTAAAAAGCAAGCTGGGATCAGCAGGGGCTTCCGGACGGATTGCCAGGGAGATGATCAGGGAGTTAAGCAGGGAGAAGGTGTGACTAAGAGACGAAGAGACGAAGGGACTAAGGGACATCTATGAGAGTGGATTTTAAAGCAGTGAGGCAAATTTATGATTAGATTTCAGGTATTATTATTGTTGATATTAACTGTTCACGTTTCAGATATAACAGCTCAGGTAAAAATCCGGCTCTTCTCGAATCAATCCCCGGAATCCGCTGTCTTTTCTGTTACTGAAGGTGCATATGAATTAAATCTCTTTAACGGAACTGCCATTGCGGTATTAAAAGATGAACCCGTCATTATAACAAGATATGCCGGCAGACTTGCTGTAATGAAGAGGAATTCACAAGTTTTTGCCTGTGATTCATTAATACTGTCAGGCACAACAGGCAGTGATAGTTTTTCACTGAGGATAAACGGCCAATTCCCTATTAAACAATATTACTCTGGTGATCTTCAGTGTTTTCCTGACATGGGGAAATTGATATTCATAAACAATTCCGATATTGAAAAATATATTTCAGGTGTCGTGATGGCCGAAGGCGGAAACGGAAAGAATTTAGAGTATTTCAAAACACAGGCCATAATTGCCAGAACATATATGTACAAGTATTTCGATAAACACCTGCAAGACAGGTACAATGTATGTGATAATACTCATTGTCAGGCATTTAATGGATTATCTTCAGATACACTGCTAAATAAGGCAGCCTTGGAAACCAGGGGACTTGTTATTCTTGATAAGGATAGTGCTCTCATTATTTCTGCATTCCATTCAAATTGTGGCGGGGAGACGTCTGCTTCGGATGATGTTTGGTTGTCGGATCAGCCTTACCTTAAAAGTGTGAAAGATCCGTATTGTATCACTTCGCGTAATGCAACCTGGAGAAGGAGTTTTTCATTAAGCGAATGGGAAAATTATCTCAGAAAATGGGGATATAACGGTTCACCAAATGATCCTTCGTCATTTAATTTTATGCAGGAATCGAGAGTCTCCGATTACAGATCAGGGTCATTCAAACTTCCACTGATAACTATCAGGTCCGATCTGAACCTCAGGTCCGCATTTTTTTCAGTTTATGCTGTCGGAGATTCAATTATTCTTAAAGGGAGAGGCTATGGTCATGGTGTTGGTCTTTGCCAGGAGGGAGCGATGATGATGGCTGCAAAAGGGTTTGATTACCGGGCGATTATTAATTTTTATTATTCCGGAGTTACTATTTCGGATATAAAAAATGCAGTAATTTTACCACCCAAACCCTGACTTTGCCCCTCAACCACCTTAAAGGGGGGCTAAAATGTGGCTTTTAGCTAAGGGGTTGTTTAAAAAGTCCTTTGTGACCTTTGTGATCCCGAGTACTCGGGATTGAGTACCTTTGTGGTAAAACCTAAAACATTGAACCACAAAGGATCACAAAGTGCACCACTAAGGAACACAAAGGAAGAACTTGCCATTTATTAACTTTTTGAATAAAGAGTACTATAAGATTACGGAATTTGGATTTAAAGTAGAAAA
Organism: uncultured Bacteroidales bacterium; assembly: GCA_963791065.1. Classification (GTDB taxonomy): domain Bacteria; phylum Bacteroidota; class Bacteroidia; order Bacteroidales; family VadinHA17; genus LD21. Next base: position 9,387 of record CAWBQN010000022.1, on the reverse strand, counting down.
TTATAGAATTTCAATGTTTGCAATTTTCAGAAAAGAGATAAGCGGCTTTTTCAGTAGTCTGACAGGATATATTGTAATCATTGTATTTCTCCTGATAAACAGTCTGTTCATGTGGGTCTTTGCTGGTGAGTGGAATATACTTGATAACGGCTATGCAGGACTTGATACCCTGTTTTTCCTTTCCCCCTGGGTTTTCATGTTTCTTGTTCCTGCAGTGACAATGAGGATGATAGCAGAAGAAAAACGTCTTGGCACCATTGAGCTGATTTATTCAAGACCGATTTCCGAAAGAGGGATCATATATGGAAAATACCTGGCATCCGTTTGTCTGGTACTTCTTGCACTTTTACCCGGACTGATCTACTATTATTCGGTATATCACCTTGGTGAAACTCCCGGGAACCTCGATAAAGGGGGCACATTAGGCTCATTTATAGGTTTGTTCTTCCTTGCATCGGTATATGCATCTGCAGGAATATTCGCTTCATCACTTACTGATAACCAGGTTATCGCCTTTATTCTGGCAGTATTACTTTGTTTTATCCTCTTCATGGGATTCGATTCATTTGCCTATCTGCCCGGATTGAAAAAACTAGACGAATTTGTAATACGCCTTGGAATCAATGAGCATTACAAATCTATAAGCAGAGGAGTCATCGACATCAAAGATGTCGTTTATTTCATAGCAGTTGTAGTTTTTTTTAACGAAGCCACCCGGCTTCAGATGCTGTCGCGTAAATGGATTAAAAAAAGCTGACATGACTGACGTAACAGGCAATAAGCGGATAAAATATAAAAGCTGGCTGCAATTTCTGACAGTGGTAGCAGGTATCATTTTAGTGGCTGCTGCGAGCTCATTCATAAGATTAAGGTATGACCTGACGGAAGACAAAAGATTTACGCTTTCTGAACCGACTCATCGGATACTTGATCATCTTAAAAATGACATTTTCATTCAGGTGTATCTCGATGGAGAAATTCCTATTCCATTCAAACGCCTGAAAAGATCCGTAGGAGAAATGCTCGATGAATTCAGAATAGCTTCGGGCAGGAGAATTGACTATGAGTTTATAAACCCATCGGGCTCCAAAGACTCAAAGCAACGGGAAACCTTATATCACGATCTGGTAAAAAAAGGATTGAACCCGGTTGATCTTCATGCAGGTGATGCCGAGGGCGGTTCAACACAAAAGATCATTTTCCCCGGAATGATAGTAAATTATAACGGGATTGAAGTTCCGGTAAACTTTCTTAAGAATAATCCTGGAATTCCATATGAAGAGAACATTCTTCATTCTATCGAAGGATTAGAGTATGAGATGATTCAAACTATTTCTACATTAAGTTCCGATACAATAAATAAGGTCGCATTCATTGAAGGCCAGGGTGAAATTCCTGAGATTGGGACAGCTGATATAACTATGAATCTGGCGAAGTTCTTTACGATAGACAGGGGTGTGATCGGAGGTAAACCAGGTATTCTCGACAAATATGCCGCAATAATAATTGCGGGTCCTGAGAAAGCTTTCAATGAATCAGACAAACTGGTGCTTGACCAGTATATAATGCACGGAGGAAAAGTGTTATGGCTTATAGATGAGGTTGCTGTAAATGCCGACAGTCTAGTATTTGGCGAGACTGTCGGACTCTATCGTCCGTTAAATATTGAGGATCAGCTATTCAGATACGGGGTCAGGATCAATCCGTCAATTGTGCAGGATATTGAATGTGTTCCTATCAGGCTTATGGTTATGAGCGGTGGAACGCGTCAGCAAGTGGTGTCGGCTCCCTGGGTGTATTATCCTCTTCTTAAACCTTCACCAAATCACCCTATTACACGAAACCTGAACAGAGTGGAAGGTGAATTCGTAAATTATATAGACACAGTTGGCCTCGATCAGGCAATCAGGAAAAAGATATTACTCTCTACTTCCGATTTTACCCGCATAATTTCACCTCCTGTGCTTATTAGTCTGAAAGAAGCGGAAATGACTCCGGCTGAGAAAGATTTTAATAAACATAACCTTCCGGTGGCTGTACTGCTTGAAGGCGTGTTCCCGTCAGCATTTAAGAACAGGATTGTCAGCAATCTGACCGATGATAAAAATCTGAAGATCAGCACAGAAAGCAAAGAAACAAGGATGATCGTTATTGCAGATGCCGATATGATACGCAATGAGGTGGAAAGATCAGGATTGAAAGAAACTCCGCTTCCTCTGGGTCAGGATAAATATACCGGACAAGTATATGGGAACCGTGATTTCCTGATCAATTGTATTAACTGGCTTGTCGATAAAAACGGGATCATGGAGCTCAGGTCAAGAGAGCTCAAATTACGGCTGTTAAATTCCCAGATGGTAAAGCAAGAAAAATTAAAGTGGCAGATGATCAATTTAGCCGGCCCGGTAATCATTGTCATATTTGGAGGATTATTTTATAGTTATTTCAGAAGAAAAAAATACACAAAATATTGATAATGAATAAATTATTAATCAGGAGTGTTATTTTGGCCATCATATTCGGATTATTTCTTTTTATTTTATTCAGGAACAGAGCACCTTTCGGAAAATTAAATAGCTCATTCGCTTCAGATCCGGGTGAAGAGATCACCAGGATAGAATTTTCAGAAAGCGGGAAAAAACTGACGCTGGAAAAAAAGAATGATGGCTGGATGATAAATGGTAAGACAGAGGCCAGGAAAAGTGCAGTTCTGTTTATAGTCAGGATACTTAAAGAAATGAAAATCAAATCACCAGTATCCCCGGAAATGTATGAAAGCGAAATAAAAGGGAAAAATATTGTTCCTGTTAAAGTAAAAGTATTTGAGAAAAACCGGCTTCTTAAGTCTTTTCTTGTTTTCAGAACCCGGTCAAATGTCTATGGGAACATTATGAAAATAAAAGGATCCTCCAAACCATTTATAGTATATGTTCCTGGTTATGAGGGTGATATTGGTTCGGGTTTTACATCCAATGATTTATTCTGGCAATCCTATACAGTTTTCAATCTGTTGCCTTCAGAAATAACTTCGGTCAGCTTTGAGAATCTGTCTGATACTGCATCATCGTTTACAATAATCAACAGTCATCATCATTATTTTTTATCCGGTGCCGGGAACAATGCCCGTTATGATTCTTCCCTGGTGTACCGGTATATCTCTTATTTCGCATGGGTCCCGTTTGAATCGTGGGCTTTTGATATAGGAGAAACTGACGCGAGACTAATTGAAGCTCAACCGCCTCTTTACAGGATCACTGTCATTACATCATCAGGCAGTAAAAAGATCCTTACCCTATGGGGAATGACTACCGGTAAAAATGGAGCAAAGACTGCAGATAGTGACAGAGTGCTGGGAAAGACGGATGAAAATGATGGTCTGTTTGTTATGCGGTATTTTGATATTGATCCTCTGATTAAGAAGAGGTCATATTTCTTTCCACAATAATATTTTATTTGAGGTAATAGTTTTTTTTTGTAATATTGGTAAATGAGAATTAGTCAAAACCGATAGTTCAATTCATTCATTTTGAATTGAATAACAAAACTTGGAATTCAATAAATCAATTTAAAGCCATATCATTATGAAATTTGTAGTATCAAGCTCGGAACTTCTTGGTCATCTGCAGGCAATAAGCAGGGTTATCAGTTCAAAAAACACACTTCCCATACTTGATAATTTTCTTTTCAATCTTTCAGGCAGCGATCTTGAGATAACTGCTTCCGATCTTGAATCTACTCTGATAACAAGAATGAAGCTGGAAAACACCGACGGAGATGGAACCATCGCTCTTCCGGCCAGAATATTGCTTGATACATTAAAAGAGTTTTCTGTACAGCCGCTTACGTTTGATATAAATATGGAAACCATGGCAGTGGTTATCAGTTCAGAAAACGGTAAGTTCAATGTCGTGGGGCAAAACGGTATCGATTTCCCTGCCCTCCCTTCAATAAAAAAGGATAAAAAGTTTTTATTCTCACTTAATGCTGATCTGCTTCTTGCAGGTATAACGAAAACTCTCTTTGCTACTGCTGATGATGAACTTCGTCCTGTAATGGGTGGCATCTTTGTAGAAGCTTCAACAGACAAGATTACATTTGTTGCCTCTGATGCTCATAAGCTGGTGAGATATCAAAGAAGTGACGCGCATGCCGACGACAACGCATCATTTATACTTCCAAAGAAACCGGCTTCGCTCCTGAAAAATATCCTTCCAAGGGAAGAGGGACTGGTAACAATTGAATTTGATGACAAGAATGCATTTTTTATTCTGAGCAATTACAAAGTTGTCTGCCGGCTGGTAGAAGGAAACTATCCAAATTACAACTCTGTTATACCAAAAAACAATCCACGCAAGATCACAATTGACAGGGTAGAATTTTTTAATACGCTAAAGAGAGTATCCGTCTTTTCAAATCAGGCCAGTAATCTGGTCAAGCTACAGCTAAAAGGCAACCAGGTTATGGTATCTGCCCAGGATATTGACTTTTCGATCTCTGCATATGAAAGGATAAAATGCCAGTATGAAGGAGATGAGATTGAGATAGGATTTAAATCCGTTTTCCTGCTTGAGATCCTCTCAAATATTGGCTCTCAGGATGTTATGATTGAATTGGCCGATCCGACAAGGGCAGGATTATTCCTGCCGGTAATCTCGGAAAATGAATCGGAAGATCTGCTGATGCTGCTGATGCCAATGATGATAAATGCCTGACCTTTGAAGCTTAACCTTAAACGTCCTATTGCCTTTATCGATCTTGAAACGACCGGAATCAATGTTTCAACCGATCGGATTGTGGAACTATCCGTCTTGAAAATCAGTCCAAACGGAAAAGAGGAGTGGATGAGCACACGGATAAATCCCGGAATACCTATTCCTGCAAAAACTACTGCAATACATGGGATCAGGGACGAAGATGTTGCCAATTCGCCAACCTTCAAAGAAGTGGCCAGAAATCTTGCAGCTTTTCTTGAGGGTTGCGATCTGGCAGGCTATAATGCAATAAAATTTGATATACCTGTTCTTGCGGAGGAATTTCTAAGGATCAACGTCGACTTCAGTTTCCTGAAGAGAAAGTATGTTGACGTCCAGGTAATATTCTATAAAAAGGAACAGCGCACCTTATCAGCCGCTTACCAGTTCTACTGCAAAAAGGATCTGGAGGATGCTCACAGCTCAAAAGCCGATACTGCAGCAACATTTGAAATACTCAAGTCACAGCTCGACAGGTATAAAGATCTTGAAAACGACATTGAAAAGCTTGCTGATTACAGCTCTTTTAACAATAACGTGGATTTCGCAGGGAGAATAATTCTTGATGAAAATGGCATAGAAATATTCAATTTCGGCAAGCATAAAGGAAAATCTGTTGAAGCAGTTTTTAACGAAGAACCGGCATATTATTCCTGGATGATGAACGGCGAATTTCCCCTTTACACAAAGAAGGTACTTACCGAAATAAAATTAAGATCTTTCGGAAAAAGCCAGTGATAACATGAAGATCATCTGCATCGGACTGAATTACAGAAAGCATGCGATAGAATTGGGATGGACCATTCCGGAGGAACCTGTTGTATTTCTGAAGCCCGATTCTTCAATCCTGAAAAATAATAAGCCGTTTTTTCTGCCTGATTTTTCAAGCAACATTCATTATGAGGTCGAGGTAGTATTAAAGATCAGCAAACTGGGGAAGGGAATTTCAGCCAGGTTTGCTCACCGGTACTTTGATGAAATTACGCTTGGCATTGATATTACGGCACGTGATCTGCAGAACAGACTTACTGCAGGCGGAATGCCATGGGAATTATCAAAGTGCTTTGACGGAGCTGCTCCCCTGGGACATTTTATACCGGCAGCTTCAATAAAAGATATAGATAATCTGGATTTCAGGCTTGAGATCAATGGTAAGACCAGACAGGCCGGAAACACTTCAGATATGATCTTCGGGATCAACAGGATTGTTGAATATGTCTCAAGGTTTTTTACCCTCAAAACCGGGGATCTGATATTTACCGGAACACCTCCCGGTGTTGGTCAGCTTAAAAAAAATGATAATCTCGTCGCCTGGCTTGGCGATAAACCTTTACTGGATTTTCTCATTAAATAATTGTTTTACAATTAGTTGCAGCCAGAATAGGTAAAAGAGTAAATTATATTTGGGTTTGCGGTATTTTTCATTGTTGCAACATTTCCGCTGGAATCATATGTATATATATAATATATATTTATGTGAAGTGTCGGGATTGTATCGCCATTTGTAGTCCCGTTGATAGTAATATTCCAACTACTTAATAAATGTTTGCTTAAAAATGGAATAACGCTGAAATGACTCGTGAAAGGAGCAGCCGTAGGTATGAAAGGTAATAAGCTTGCTTTGTCTTCAAGAAAGGTTCCTGTTATTTCAATATCAGAAGTCATTGTACCATGCTCAGTGGTTGTTATTCCATGAGCTGAAATATTAACAGGATCTTCATTCGAATCATATGTGTAGGTGGCTGTTACTGTGCTTGATGTTGTTCCATTCAGGATGACAACATTACCATTGGTCAAATGGCCATTGTTGTCAAATATATAGATACCAGCTCCAACTTTGCCAATCAACGTTATTTTAGTCAGACTATTCTGATTATAATTAAAAGTAATTTCAGGCCCATCTATAAAATTATGATTTGCATCACGAGCAAAATTAACAGTCCAAACCGAGTCAGAGCTATTATAGTATTGTACTTGTGTCAAGCTATATTGACCATTAACTAAAGAGCCAGTGAAAGATCCGGATTGACCGCTTGTATTGCTCCACTCCATCACACGGCAATATTTCACTGCTGCATTGGAAGTATCATTGCTGCTTTTTTTACAGGAAAATACGATTAGAACAAATACCAAAATGAACATCAAGCTTTTGGTCAAATGCGTGAAATTGGTCGTTGTTGCTTTCATTAATAAAATTTATATGATTAAACCTTGGAATAAAATATGCAGAATAATTTTAGTTTTATCTGATGTATACACATATCTATATATACTAAAACAACAACAAATAAATTTGAAGAATGTTAGCTATTTCAGAAAAAATATAGTGATCTGATTTTTACTGGAACTCCACCGGGAGTGGGTCAGTTATTTTTTGATTATTTGCTCATTTGTATTATAGAACCCATTTTAATGACTTCAAAATTATTTCCCTGAATCGATTTTAACTCTCCCAGTTCATCATCATTCCACCGCGAATCCGGAGCACCTGAGATATACCAGTTTGAGCCGTTGTCTGCCACAAACATTCCGTATTTTTTCAAAGCTTTTAATATAACCTGAATATGAGGTGAAAACCCTGATATATCGAAACCTGCTTTTAACCTCACGCGCAGCCCCATTGGAGGAAAGTTTTCATTGCTGCTATTGCTTGCAGCATGAGTTGCAGGGTGGATGAAAGCATTCCTTGTATTTTGTACCGTGAAGCGTAGTGCATGATCCACTACTCCTTTTTCAACTACTTCATCATATCTGACAAGACCTGGAAAGATCGGCAAACCTGCAGCATCAGCAGATGTCCAATAATCCGGACGTAATAAATTGGATGTTAAATCATAAACAGCGCCTGAACCTGCATTCCATGAATCGTCACTATTCAAGGTAGCGTTGAACAATTCGTAGAGCTTCATATTAATTGTATCGATGACGAGAACATGTTTGTCGGAGCCACTTTCAACAAGGGCATCCGTTGGTATAGGATATGGACCGGGATCGCTCTCTGATTTGTACTGAAATGAAACGGACTTTAATGGTTGATTTTTGCCAATCAGATTATAAGGAATTCCAATCGGAGAATTTTCCCAGACAGTTCCAAAATCAGGGTGAAGGTGTGTTTCATTACCAATACCGGCAATTATATTATCGGAATTGGGATCAGTATCCTCATTTGATATATCTGTATTCCAGGGATTATCTTTTGGAAATACCTGTAGATTGCCGGTGGCAATGCTGTCTGAGCGTTCTGTTCCTGCAGTGTCAGTTTTTTTACATCCTGAAACAAACAAGGTTATAATCAGAATTTCTAAAATAATACAGTTCAATGATTGCATTTGCCTGAACAATATAAAGTATAACGTTAGTTTCCAGGATTTATTTAAATACCTAACAAATCAGCATCTTAGATGTCAACCGGGATAATTTGGCTTATTATTGTCTCTAAAAATAGAATACTCTACGATTAATAGATCTCATTTTTAATGACCGACAGCGCCTTCTCCCTGTAAGAATCTCCGGCGAGGTTGTTCTTTACGAGGATAATATCAATATAGTCAATGGCTTTCCTGACCGTCTGTGATCTTCTCCGGTGAATATGACCGGTTATAGGATTGGTATTCAGAAAGGACGGTCCGGCGAATTTTCTCGAAAAAAATGGGAACATAAGTCCGAAAGCATTACTGTAGGCTTCTCTCCTTGAAGTTCCTCCTACACCTGCTGAAGTGTCTCCTTCATCCTGAACTTCATCGTGTAAAATAATTCCGATCGTGCCTTCTTCCTGGTAGCGAACAAGCTGCTGGTAAAGTGCTGACTTTGAAGAAATCATGCTTGCCCCAAGTACTATATGAAATGGTTTTCTGAAATAGACCTTGTTCCTGTTTTTATGAGCAAGATAGCAGGCAGTTTGTGCTGCTACCACACTTCCTGAACTGGAGGATGTGATTATCAGTTGAGTGTCGGGCGCAAGTCCTGCATTAAGGATCTGACTGAAGGCAGTCATGAATATTTTATTGTCATCATGACCGACAATGGGTTTCTGCGAGTTATTCAAAGCCCATAAAACGTTCATCATGGGGTATTTAAAATAGATACCCTTTATGAACTCAAAATCATTCTGTAATATCTTTTTCATAAGCCGGATATACGATCCGGTAAAGACATTAAACTTGTCGTCGCGGGTCTCTCCTCCGGCAAAGAACCAGACCTTATATTTTCTGTTGATGTCGCTTTCAGTATGATAACTGTCTGACATTAACTTCTGTTTATATTAATTAAACCAGTATGATAACTTCAGTACTAATCCACGGTTCTTAATTTTGAAATTGCCGGGAAATGCATTTTCAGTATATACAATGAAGAGATCAGATACCGGAGCATAACGCCATTGGAATCTAAGATTATAATTAAGGTTGTTGATCTGATTATTGTATTGGACCAGACTTGTAAAGAATATTTTGTCAGTAAATGTGATATCAAGTCTGGGTCCGATAAGAATAAACTCAGCGCTTTTATACGGAACAGGCATTGATAATTTCTTATATGAGGATACAATTGCCAGGCTTGCCGTATGGTTGAACACGGTAATAGAGTTCACCGTTAAACTGTAATCTGGTACCGTCGTAATAACCACCGTACCGCCCGC
>CAWBQN010000021.1:0-62283 GCA_963791065.1 uncultured Bacteroidales bacterium | reverse complement strand
TAGTTTAATGGTTTCCTGATATCAGAAGTATAAGAAACTCCCATCTCTTTCCAGCTGAATTTTTCATTTGTTGCGAACGGTATTCCGTCTGTATGGGTAGGATCAAATGGTGCAAGAAGCTTTATAAAATCTTCCTTAACGTCAACTACTAAAATTTGTTTGTTCATCCATTCAACCTGGTAAAGCAACTGGGTCTCCCTGTCAGTAACATTCATCGATGGATCAAAGAACATGTCAAGTTTTATCGCGGGACCATGATCAGCTATTTTACTTGAGGCTGGAAAGAATTTGTACTGGAAACCCGGATTTAACTCATAATAGCCCTTTCTTCTTATATACCCGACAGTATCAATATATTTTGCTCCTACAAACGACTGGTTAATGAATGCAGTCAGGTATTGTGTAGTATACGCGATATTCGCTGACACAGCAGCTGCATTTCCTTTTGCACCGGGATAGAATGACTGATGATAAAATGTTTTGCCCTGCCAGCGATTATCAGCACTGGCAAGATTGAATTCAATACCACCGATACGATTATATCCGTTTCCGGGAAGTGAATCATTATGATTCAGATTCATCGTTTGTTTATTAACAAGAAAAGCTGTTATGTTTGAATGATTGAATACTTGTCTTTGCACAGCAACAATTGTAAAGTTGCCTGCTGTTACTGTATCGTTTTGTGCGGTTTGAATATTCATGACTCCGATCCTCCAGTTATTTCCTATCTTGCCGCTAAGTCTGGCTCCGCCAATTACTGCACTTTCCAACCCTATTCTTCTTGAGAAAAAAGGTCTCAGATTATCATTTCCAAGTTTTGCAAACAAGTCGCTGTTTTCCAGATAAAACTGTCTCTTTTCAGGGAATAATAATTCAAAACGATCAAGGTTGGTAATCTGCCGGTCAACTTCTACCTGAGAATAATCCGGATTAAGCGTGAGATCAAGATTCATTGAAGTTGAAAGAATAACTTTAGCATCTAATCCCGCATTGACTTTCAGTTTAAAGCTTTCTCCAGCCTGCCTGTTCTGGGTAGTCTGTGCCAGCGCGTAAGGTATTAATGAGAATCTCGGTCCTGATGTGGCCAGAGGTTTATCCCATATCAGTGATCCTGTAAACGCGAGTGCGGCAGTTGCAAATTGCCGTGGCATTGGAGCCCAGCTTGATTTTTCATTTGTCTTCAGATCGAGCCTGCTGAAATTTATTCCCCACTCTTTTTCTCCGCCATTATAACGTATACTTCGGAATGGTATGGCAAATTCCGCAACCCAGCGGTCCTTATAATTTTTGACAGCCGATCTCCATTTAATATCCCAGTCAAGGTTTACAGTACCTCCGTTTGCCTGAACCCCGTCCCATTGTGCTCCGGCAGCCGAAACCCCGAATGCAAAACCATTCGTCTGATCATTGTATGTATCAATGAATACAATGAAATTATCGTTCTTAAGAAAATTAAAATCGCGTCTCAGGGATTCCACAGGGCGCCTGCCAGGTGTAGAATCCCAACAGACTATACCGACAAATAAAGTCGATTTATTATAGATCACTTTCACTTCTGTCTGTGCAGCGGCGAAGCCTGTATCTGTAGGAAGAACTCTCTGGAAATGTGTTGCTTTATCTGCAGTCATCCAGGCCGGTTCATCCAGAATTCCGTCTATATTAATGTTATTAGTTGTCTCTGTAGTATTTATCCGATACTTCTCACGATTAATTCCCTTTGATTGTCCAAAAAGTATTGCATTAGAACACAGTAAAACAACGGTGCAGATTAATAGGCAGGGTCTGAACATTGAGGATTTAAATAATTGACACAAGATAAAGAAAAGTTTGAATAAGTTCCTGAATTTATAAATTCGTAATTATCCAGTTTAAATAAATAAATTATTCTAACTTTATTAAAAATGTATGAAATAATTTCCACGTATGGTAATAGAGATAAGTAAAGATGCATCGGAACTAGGGTTCAGAGCTGCAAAATATGCTGCTGAAAAACTTAATGAAGCAATTAATCTTACTGGTGAAGCCAGACTACTGGTGTCTACCGGAAGCTCACAGTTTGAAACTTTTCAGGCCTTGTTGAATGAAAAAGTTGAATGGAAGAAAGTAGAAGTTTTTCATCTTGATGAATATATAGGGCTCCCTGTTACACACGGGGCCAGCTTCAGAAAATACCTTTATGATCGCTTCATAAACCAGATAAAAGTAAAGAAATTCCATAGTGTAGATGTCGAGGGAGATATCTACCAGAACATTAAAGTTCTGACATCGGATATAAGAAAAAAACCTGTCGATCTGGGGCTTATCGGAATAGGTGTCAACGGACACATTGCTTTTAATGACCCCCCCGCAGATTTTAAAACACATGAAGCCTATATCGTTGTAAATCTTGATGATCAGTGCAGAATGCAACAGGTAAATGAAGGATGGTTCAAAACTTTGAATGATGTTCCATCCCAGGCCATATCGATGACCCCCTGGCAGATAATGCAATGCACGACTATTGTCTCGTGTGTACCTCACAAGGTTAAAGCTGTAAGTGTCAAAAATACTCTTATTAATAATCTGACAGATTTAGTACCGGCAACTATACTGAAACAACATAAGGATTTTCATCTTTATCTTGATGTAAATTCAGCATCTGAAATAATACCTTTGCAGGTATAAATGGCATTGATTTTCTTTGTTTACCCGGCCCCGGGGGAAGTGAAGAACCGGGTACAAAGTGTCATCCTGATGAAGTCAAATATCGGGGAAGTATTTGCACAAATATTTATTTGGCGATTTTTTCATTTCATTTGGTATTAATTAATTCTATTAATAACTTTGGCCGTTAATTTAATATTTAAAAAGATGGGAAATTTAGGAGCTACTGAGATTTTGTTGATTTTGCTTGTTGTTGTACTTCTTTTCGGAGGCAGAAAGATTCCTGAACTTATGAAAGGTATCGGCCAGGGCATGAAAGAATTCAAAAAAGCTTCCCGTTTGGATGACGATAGCGAGAAAGTAAGCTCGGAACACAAAGACGAAGAAAAAAATAAAGGTTGACTCCAAGTTTTAATATGAGACAACCTCTATATCTTAATGTATTGTAAATCAATCTGATATAATATACTTTGGTGCTTTTCTGTGTTTTGTCCCCTGTTCATAGCTATACGCTATTTCGAGCAGCACAGGTTCATCCCATGCTTTACCGAAGAACGTGACCCCAACAGGTAAACCATCAATAAAACCCATAGGAACAGTTATTGCAGGATAACCTGCAATGGCTGCCAGAGAAGAACTTCCCCCTACAAAATGATCACCCAGCAGCATATCCGTTTTCCATGCAGGTGACCCGGTAGGTGCCATAATCGCATCGAGCTTGTTAGCATTCATTACTTTGTCTATTCCCTCTTCCCTTGTCGCTCTGGTCATAGTGGCAAGTGCCTTTTTGTATTCAGGTGAATTAAGATCTCCTTTTTGTTCAGCCTGTTCAAGAATGCTTTGATCGAAGTATCTGAGCTCAACACTATCTGATTTATTGAATTGAATGAGCCCCTTGAGATCTTTTACAGGTGAATCGCTACCGGGGCCGGCGAAGTATTTATTAAGTCCGTCTTTAAACTCGTAAAGCAGTACCTGGTATGAGGCGTCCTCATAATTCAAGCCTTTTGGAAACTCAATATCAATTACCTCTGCTCCATTTGCTTTAAGAAAGGCCACTGCTTTGGTCATCAGAGTGTCAACTTTATCTGAAAAACCCATGGATTTTTTTAAAAGACCAATTTTTTTACCCTTCAGACCATCTTTCTTAAGAAACCTGGTATAATCAGTCAAAAATTTGCCCTGAGACGCAAATGTTCTGGAATCTGATGAGTCGATGCCAGTCAATGCTCCCAGAGTTAAAGCTGCATCTTCCACGGTACGTCCCATCGGGCCTGGTGTATCCTGGGTGAATGATATAGGTACTATTCCTGACCTGCTGATGAGTCCGACAGTAGGCTTAATACCAACAATTCCATTATTATTTGACGGGCAAACGATTGATCCGTTGGTTTCCGTGCCTATTGCCATCATACAGAGATTTGCTGATACTGCAGCTCCTGAACCTGAACTGGAACCGCAGGGATTACGGTCGAGAACATATGGATTTTTTGTCTGTCCCCCAACTCCGCTCCATCCGCTTGATGACATTTTTGCTCTGAAGTTTGCCCACTCGCTAAGATTTGATTTTGCAATTATTACTGCTCCGGCTTCTCTAAGCTTCCTCGCGACATAACTATCAGATTTCGGGAACGAATTTCTTAATACAGTCGCTCCTGCTGTTGTAGGCATCCGGTCGTGGGTATCAATATTATCCTTAAGAATAACAGGTACACCATACAAAGGTCCCCTGACCTTTCCTGCAGCTGCTTCCCTGTCAAGATCCTCTGCAATACTGAGAGCGTCGGGATTAATTACAATTACGGAATTCAGCCGGTGGCCATTTTTATCAATCTCATCGATGCGGTCAAGGTAGATTTTAACTACATCTTTGATAGTATATTTACCTTCTTTATATCCCTGTTGAAGCTGACTGATTGTCAACTCTTCAATCCAGCTATTATCAGGCTTTTTCTGAACCGTACTATTTGTCGGTGTCTTGCAGGTGATCATGCATAGAATCAGTGTGATGATCAGTAATAAAAATCTTGTAAACTTTGGTTTCATAATAATTTGGGTTAATTGGGATCTATGTAGAGGGTGTCTCAAAAGTTCTCTCTGAAATATTTACCCCTAAATCCCCCAGGGGGGACTTACTGAATATCAGATAGTTTCACATCCCCCCTTGGGGGGCTTGGGGGTAATAAAGTAACTTTTGAGACCCCTCTACTTTACATTTTTTTAACTATTTGTATATTCCATAAAATTATGAATATTAAATCAATTTGAATAAATTTGTCATAGTGGAATTGTAGAGTTTCTGATTTATAGTAGAGACGCCCAACTTGGGCGTCTCTATACAAACGGAGATAATTGTTCAAGATCTTTTCAGGATCTGGATTAACGCCATATCGGAATATGAAAAACATCTATCTGCAAATTCTTGATCATCAGTCCGATATTTCCAATCTTGTTCTTGCAACCGTTACAAGGACACACGGTTCTACTCCACAAAAACCCGGTAGCTCAGCATTGTTTGGAAAGCAAGGACTTCTCTGCGGAACGGTAGGAGGAGGGGTAGTGGAAGGGAGAGTTGCTAAAATTGCCCTGGATGCAATTGAGTCAAAGAATTCAGGACATTTCCGTTTTAACCTTGCCAATGATATCTCAAAAAAAGCGGAAGCGATATGCGGCGGACTGATACACATTCTTACCGATGCCAATCTTAGCAATCATTTATCCGTATTTGAACAGTTAAAAAAATCCTTTGATGACAGAATTCCGGGTGTTCTGATCACGATGGTTACTGCTTTCACAGAAGAAACTGTAATGATCAACCGATACTGGATGAGTGATACTTATACGCCTGATATGCCTGAGGAATTTCTCAGCTCAATCGTGCCACTCGTAAGAAGTATACTGACCGAAGGCATTCAATCGGATTACAGGGAGATTGAGCTTAAAATTCCAGATGAGGAGCCGTCCTCCCTGTTTTTTCTTGAAGCTGTTTTTCCTCCTGCAAAATTAATAATTGCAGGGGCAGGTCATATTGGAAGAGCCCTCACCCATCTGGCTGAAATGCTTGATTTTGAAGTTACGGTGATTGATGATCGTTCTGAATACGCTTGTCCTGAAAATATTCCTGAGGCTAGTCATATTATTGTTAAAGACATTGGTGAGGCTTTGAGCCATCTGACTAAGAGCGATGACACCTATGTTGTTATTGTGACCCGGGGTCATAAAGATGATGCAATAGCCCTTAGGCCATGTATCGGCTCAGGATTAGCATATACCGGCATGATCGGAAGTAAAAACAAGATTGCTGCAATGAGGGCTGATTTTATGAAGAACGGCTGGTCAACCGATAAGCAATGGGAGGCCGTTTATACCCCGATAGGAATTGACATCAAATCGAAGACTGTTGAAGAAATTGCTTTAAGCATTGCTGCACAGCTGGTGCTGGTACGTAATAGTAATAAGAAATAGGAAATACGAAACAGGAAGGATCATGGGGAAAATCTGGGCTATTATACTCGCAGCAGGCGAATCGAGAAGAATGGGAGTTCCGAAAATGTTGCTGCCTTTTGATGGCTCAACAATGATAGAGAAAGTAATTTCAAATGTAACCGCCTCAAAAGTCGATGAAATAATGGTTGTCGTGGGCCCAGGAAAAGAGGCATTAATTGAGAAGTTCGGAAAGTTAGGTGTAAAGTATTGTTATAATGATAATTATAAAGATGGAATGTTGTCATCAGTAAAATGCGGATTTGCCAGTATCCCATCAGATTTTAAAGCAGTTCTGGTTTTTCAGGGTGATCAGCCATTGATCCATCCTGGTGCAATTAATTCCGTGATCGATGCTTATTTGTCGTCGGGCAGAGGTTTAGTCATTCCTGTTTATAATAACAGACGTGGTCATCCTCTTCTTATCGATGCAAAATACAGGCACGAAATAGAAAAAATCACTCCCGACGAGGGTCTTCATTCATTGCAGCAAAAGTTTGCGGATTTTGTTCAGGAAGTTAATACGAATGAACCGGGAATTCTCAGAGATTTTAACACTTTCGATGAATATATCAAAGGAATTAATCAAATTCGATAACTATGGAAGAGACAATTAAATTTCAGTTAAACGGGAAAAAAACCGAGGCCCAGATTGATCCCACCCAGACTCTGCTCTGGGTATTAAGGAATCATTTCGGACTTACCGGGACAAAATTTGGTTGCGGAATGGGGTTTTGCGGAGCCTGCACTGTTCTGATTGATAATCAACCTGTAAGGTCGTGTCAATTGTCGGTTGGAGATGTTGCCGGCAAAAGTGTGGTTACTATCGAAGGACTTGCTGTAAATGGCAAACTTCACCCCGTTCAGAAGGCATTTGTCGAACATGAAGCATTGCAGTGCGGGTTCTGTACCCCCGGAATGATCATGAACGCAGCTGGTCTGCTTATGAAGAATCCTGCTCCTTCTGTTCAGCAGATTAAGGAAGGTATGGAAGACAACCTGTGCCGTTGCGGCGCTCATGTACGTATAATTGAAGCAGTTCTCACTGCATCTAAAGAAATGAAAGGAGGGAAGTAATCATGAAAAAGGAGCAAATTAAAGAGATAGGTACATTACAAGCTGCTGAGCAAAGCGGCATGCCCAGAAGGGATTTCTTTAAGATCCTCGGGGGAGGTATTTTTATCTTCTTTCGTCCGTGGAGAGCTTTGGATATTTTCGGCATGCCCGCTGACCAGGCCAGGGGTGTACCGAAAGATTATAATGCATTTCTGCGCATAGCTGAGGACGGAACCGTTACCTGCTACACAGGCAAAATTGAAATGGGTCAGGGTATAATTACCTCATTGCCACAGATGATGGCTGATGAACTTAATGTACCCTATGAGAGAATAAAGATAGTAATGGGTGATACCGATATTTGTCCATGGGACCAGGGCACATGGGGATCGCAAAGTACCAGAATTTTTGGTCAGATCATGAGAACTGCCACTGCAGAAGCAAGGGGTGTTCTTCTCGATCTTGCATCAGTACAGCTGGGAGTGCCTGTAGCACAACTGGAAGTTAAGGACGGAGTAGTTGTTGACACTAAAGACTCCAAAAGATCGGTTAGTTACGGGCAGCTTGCCAAGGGTAAGAAAATGGAAAAATTCCTCGATGTTAAACCTTCGATGGAAGATTTTAAAAAATTTAAATCTATCGGGAAATCATATAAACGTGTCGATTCAAACGAGAAGGTAACGGGTGAGGCAAAATACTCAGGCGACATGAAATTGCCGGGAATGGTGTTTGCACGAATACTTCGGCCGCCTTCTCACAACGCTAAACTGACCTCTGTTGACTTTTCTGGTGCAGAGAAAATTGCAGGAACAAAAGTCGTCAGGGACGGTGATTTTATAGCTGTGATAAATGAAAATCGCGACAATGCTGATGCGGCAATAGTCAAAATAAAAGCTGAATACTCATTCAACGAGGTGCCTGTTAATGATAAGACTATCTATGATTTCATGCTGAAAGCTGATTCAACGGCACAAGTCGTGAATTCAAATGGAGATATTGATGCCGGGAAAAAACTTTGTGATAAAACATTTGATTCAGAGTATCACGATCCTTACCTGGCACATAGCGCAATAGAAACACATACAGCTCTGGCTCAGCTTGAAAATGATAAAATGACTGTGTGGGCATCTACACAATCACCCTTTGGGTTAAGGGAGGGCATAATGCGCGAGCTCAACATGGCTGCCGAGAAAGTAAGAGTCATTACTCCATTCGTAGGTGGCGGTTTCGGTGGAAAAGGCGAATATCAGCAAGGGATCGAGGCAGCAAAACTTGCAAAAATGACTGGCAAACCAGTAATGCTCATGTGGACCCGTGAAGAAGAATTCTTTCTCGATACTTTCCATCCTGCCGGAGTTATTAAGGTAAAATCAGGTATAGACAAATCGGGGATGATCAAATTCTGGGATTATAATGTATATTATTCCGGCACCAGAGGTGCTGATGCAATTTACGATATCCCGAATGTTCACATCGTGCATTACAGCCAGAAAAAAGGCGCTACACCGGTTCATCAGTTCGGTACAGGAGCATGGCGTGCCCCAAATAACAATACAAATACCTTTGCACGGGAAGTTCAGATAGACATCATGGCCGCCGCTGCAGGAGAAGATCCCCTTGAATTCAGGCGGAAAAACCTCAAGGATCAGCATATACTCGACTGCCTGAAAGCAGTAGCCGATAAGTTCGGATATGTCGCAGGCAAAGGTCCAAGCGGAAGAGGTATCGGAATTGCCTGTGGATCTGATGCCGGTGCCTGGGTAGCTCATATGGCAGAGGTCAAAGTCGATAAAACTACCGGCAAGGTTACAGTGGTGCGTATTGCCTGTGCCCAGGATATGGGATTATGTGTTAACCCTGACGGAGCTACCCTTCAGATGGAGGGATGCATGACAATGGGACTTGGGTACGCCCTTGCCGAGGAAGTGCTGTTTGAAGGAGGCAAGATTAAGACTCTCAGTATTGATACTTACGATATCCCTCGTTTTTCATGGCTGCCAAAAATCGAAACAGTCATCCTTGACAGAAAAGATCAGCCTCCTCAGGGTGGAGGAGAACCAGCTATTATCGCTATTGGCGCTGTGATAGCAAATGCAATTTTTGATGCAACAGGCGCCCGGCTCTACAGAATGCCAATGACACCGGAAAGAGTGCTCGAGGCATTGAAGAAGGTGTAAGGAGTAAGGTGCCCCGTGCCCCGCACCCGGCACCCTTGCAACTCTTAAAGGTAGATCAGGAGAAAAAGAAGGGGGAGTAAAATTCCGATTATTGTCAGAATCGCTCCCCTCTTTTGTATTCCATTTTTACCCTTTATGATAAATAGGCCGGTGATTGTCACAGTAATAAGAGCGAGGCAAAAAAAGTCGCTGAAATATTTCCACCATTTTCCAGGATTATAGTGCAGGAAATTAATCTGGTAAAAAAGAGGTCTTCTGGTAATTAATTCTATAACTCCTTTTCCCGAATCAGCATTTAGTTTTACCAGACCGCCTTCAATAAATATAGTGACATTGTCACCTGACGGGAAATAAAATGTCTTAAAAGCGTTGTTAACTTTTATGCTTTGCAGGATCTTTAAAGCTATCTCCTTATTGAAGTCCTCCCTGTCTATTTTGATATCCGTAGTAAATGTGCGGTTCTCAAAGACATAGTTTGGATTCCAGTCATTTTTATGGTTAAGCGCAATGCCCGACAGGCAGTAAATAATAGTCAGACCTGCTACAAGATAACCTATATCGCGATGGGTCACCCTGTTGAATTTTGAGAGATTCATTCGGATAATCGTTAGAAATATCGGGGATACCTGGCTCTCTATATATTTTTCTGGGTCTGTTTTACTGTGTGGCTTTTATATTGCATAACAATATTAGCCATTGAAGTCTGACTTTTAAGTGCAGTTTCCGTTTCACAGCTGTCGCTCCCCATTGTTTTTGCAGCACCTTCACCTGGCTGTGTCGATTCCATAGCTTTTCCTTCCTTTTCAGTTGCGGCCGGAACTGTTTCACCGACTTTGGTTATAAGCCCTTCAACGGCAATTTCGCTTCCCAGAAGTTCCATGGGGAACTTAGCGATATTTTCACCTGCAGCAACATATAATCTTACATCAGGATTTTCCCCGACCACAAACAGTTTTTTGCCGGTTTCAGTACAGACATGAACCACCTTACCCTCTACTATTATGTTTTTTCCCACATAATTATCAGGATTTGCAATGAGTTCGGCAAATTCAACTTTGACACTTTTTTCTGTTCCATCTGTTTTAGTTGAAACATCTTTTTTCCCTGAATTAGCGCACGAGGAGATCAGTGCGATAATTATTACGAACGAAAATAGTCTTCTGATCATAATGATATTATTAATTGTGTTTGTTTAACTTGTTCAGCTGAATGAGTAGCAATATGGGAAAAAAATATGAAATATCAATGAAAAATTTCATTTTTGGGGTCAGATGCATAAAGCGCCGTACTAAAATATTTCAAAAGATGTTATTAAGTCTTAAATCTTTTATTGAACAAATTCCTTAACTTGATTGTCGTATTATATCATTTTACTCTACTGATGAAACTACTAATTGTTGAGGATGATCGGTCATTAAACCGTTCCATTTATGATTACCTTAAAATGGAAGGTCATATTTGTGAAGTTGCCCTGACTTTTGATGATGCGCTTGAGAAAGCAAGCTTAAGCAAATATGACTGCATTATCCTGGATATCGGACTCCCCGATGGCAATGGCCTCGATCTGATCAGGGAGATGAAATCAAAAAAACTGACAGGAGGAATCCTTATACTCTCTGCGAAAAGCTCTTTGGATGATAAGCTTACAGGATTAAAGACAGGAGCCGATGATTATCTTACAAAGCCATTTCATTTTGCAGAACTTAGCGCACGTATCACCTCAATTTGCAGGAGGAATAACTTTCTAGGATTGAATGAAATAACATTTAATGAGATAAGAATTGATACTGAAGGGAACCAGGTTTATGTGAATGAAAGATTATTGGTACTTACCAAAAAAGAATATGATCTCTTATTGTTCTTCATGGCTAACAGGAACAGAATTGTTACTAAGGAATCTATTGTTGAACATCTTTGGGGAGATAATGTAATACTCACCGATTCATTCGATTTTGTATATACTCATGTTAAGAATCTGCGAAAGAAAATAGTCACGGCAGAAGGCAGGAATTATATAAAGTGCATTTACGGATTTGGATATAAATTCATCGAAAGTTGAAATTATTAACCAAGAGTACTTTTTACTTTTTAGTTCTTTCCATTCTGGTAATGGTTGCAGGCGGTGGATTATTATATCTGACGATAAAGAAAGTTATTTATAATCAGATTGACTCCAGTCTTACCACCGAAACAACTATAATAGAGGATCAGATTGAACTTACAGACAATATTCCGGACTTTGAAGCCAGCTTTGGTCATAAGATTGAGGTTAAACTGTTGAATTACCCGGTACGTAATTTCCAGTCGATAAAGGACACAGATGTTTACGACACAAAATCCGACTCTTTTACACCTTTCAGGTATATCTTTACTTCAGGCAATACAAATCAAAAAAAAGGATTCGTAATTACTATTTTCCAGATCCTAAGCGAAAAGAATGATTTATTACGTGCAATAGGCATCTACCTGTTTTTCCTTTTCTTTTCACTTCTGCTTATTTCAATTCTTATCAACTATTTGATATCCAGGAATCTATGGAGTCCGTTTTATGATTCTGTAAGAAAAGCAAGAAGCTTCAATATAGAATCGGATAAACCGTTGGATTTACCCGATACTGATATAGTGGAATTCAACCAGCTCAATGATGTTTTTGATTATATGACCAGAAAGATGAGAATCGATTATCTTAACCTGAAGGAATTCAGCGAAAATGCTGCACATGAGATACAGACTCCGCTTGCAGTAATACGATCAAAAACTGATTTGCTAATGCAGCAGAAAAAACTTAACAGGGAGAGTATCAGTCTCATTAAATCTATAAATGAAGCCACGACCAGATTATTTAAACTGAATCAGGGACTACTGCTGATTTCCAAAATAGAAAATCAGATTTTTCATGAAACAAAGACAGTTTCGTTGAAACAAATTACCATCAAAGGCCTGGATAATTATAAAGAAATCATGCAACTAAAGAAGATAAAAGTTGAGATTGATGCTTCTGATGAAGCTTTGGTTGAAATGAATGACGTGCTCGCAGAAGTACTTATTTCAAACCTTCTCAGTAATGCAGTAAGGTTCAATATTGATGGAGGCTTTATCAGATGTCATATTGATAACAAATATTTGATTTTCACGAACTCCGGTCTTGTTATGACCACCGATCCTGAAGATCTCTTCATTAGATTTCATAAAAGCAGCAACAATCCTCAGTCAGTAGGTCTTGGTCTTTCAATTGTCAAAAAAATAACTGACACATATGGAATGCAAATAACTTATACCTGTCATGATACCAATCATGAATTAAAAATACTGTACAGGGTAAAGGGCAAATCATTACGCACTCTCTGATCATTCATAATTTTTTGTTAAATGTTTGCAACTTCAGATCGGCGTCAGATTCACAGAATAGTTTTGCATTGTTATAACAATTAATTTATCAGGTATGAAAAAGTTATTATTAGGCTTATTATTTATGGCGGGAGCGCTTGTTGTAAATGCCCAGCGCACCCCTGTGAAGGTTTCTGACCTTCAGAAAGCTATTACAGATAATATTGCAAAAGACTACGCTGGTTTTACAATTAAGGAGGCAACCAAAGTAGTTGAAAACAATGTGACGACTTTCGAAGTCGTCATCACAAAAGGAACCATGCAGGACACTCTTGTCTATGATAGTACCGGAAAGTTCCTGAAAAAAATGGAAGCAAAATCCGATATGGTTAAGGCAGGCTTAAAAACTACAACTAAGCCGCCTGCAAAGAACAAGTAATAACCGGCAGATGGTTAATAAGTTAAAATAAAGCTAAGCGAAGTCTTCAGACTTCGCTTAGCTTTTTTATTATAGTTCGCTTAGCTTAAATATTATAGTTCCCATCCTTTACGGTATTCCCTCACAAGGTATTTATTGGCTTCGGGAATATTGGTAATCTTCATATTTGCAGTATCGTACTCAACTCTTTTTCCGGCACGCAATGCTACTGCTCCAAGGAGAATAGTCTCAGTAACCGGACCAGTATATAAGAAGCTGCCTGGTGACTGGGTATTGTTTTTGAAGGAGTTGATCCAGATATCATTGGCATCCTCCCGTGTTCTTTCAGCAGGTGTCCTCTGAGGTGTGCTGTTTTTCTTATCGATAAACAACTGTGGGTTCTCGCCTCTGAATCCGGCGATTATCCTCCCTTTATCACCAACGAACATCATACCTTCACGGTCCAGCGCCTTTCCGGAAGCAACATACTCTTCCGGAGTTGAGGGTTTCATTCCTCCGTCATACCAGAATAGATCAAACGGTGGCAGATCTCCCTGCGCATTGAATTTGAATCTGATAATACACGAGAGAGGGAATGCCACATCATTTTTAACTCCAACCGAAACATTACCCTGAAAAGCACATGTTGTAGTACCATATGCTTCTGCGCTGACAGCAGGAGCATTTATTCCCAGGGTAAGGAAGAGCGGGAACAGGCTGTAATGTCCCATATCTGCTATACTTCCTGCACCAAAATCGTACCATCCTCTGAAAACTGCATTAGTATAATTTGGATGATATGGCCTGTCAGGAACAGGTCCCAGCCATAAATCCCAGTTAAAGTCCTTTGGAACAGGAACCGTTTCGGTAGGATTTGCCTGCCACTGGGGCCACATCGGTCTGTTCGACCAGTTATGTATCTCCTTTAATTTGCCAATTGAACCATCAGCTATCCATTTTTTGATCAGGTCATAGTCTGGTCTTTTACTCCAGGCAAGAAGATGAGAACTAAGGCCCGTCTTTTTAGCGGTTTCAATTAACAGCTTTGCTTCATACATGCGGTTAGCAATAGGTTTATGAGTAACGACATGTTTCCCTTTTTTCAATGAAGCAATTGCTACTGTGCCATGAAGATGATCAGGAGTCATGATCTTTATTGCATTCAGATCCTGCTCTTTCTCAAGTAATTCCCTGAAATCCTCATAAGAAGCGCAGCCTTTATATGTACCTGAATCTTTTGCCTTTCCATAATATTTCTGAACAAATTCCTGTCCGATATCTCTTCCACCCGGTATTCCCGTGATATTTTCTCCCCATGTTTTATCACCTAAAGCAGAACGGATACTGTTTCGGACATCATTTAACGACCAGTCAATATAGTTTGTACTGAATTTGTTCGGGTCACAGACAGCAACTATCTGTAAAGCAGGATTAGCAATTAATGCAGTCATTTCCCTTAATCCCTGTGTACCACAACCGATATATCCGAGAGTAATCTTGTCACTCGGCGGAATATAACCCGGTCCTCCCAGAATATGCCTGGGCACTACAGTAATTGCGAGGGATGCAGTTGCAGCAGATCCCAGGAAATCACGACGGTTGATTTTTTTTGAGATTGCCATTTTTCTGAATTAGATTTATAATATTGGTTAATATTTATACTGTTGGGAATACAGCCATTAAGCTTCTGATGATCAGAGACTCTTAATATAAGCTGCGCTTTCTTTAAATGTATCTATAGCCATTTCCACAAAGATAATTCTTTACTCCTCCTGTTTTGAGAGATGCAAAAAATTCCTTCCAGTCAACGATGCCCTTGCCGATGGGTACATCCTTCTTTTCTTCAGCGGACCAATCAGCAAGATGTGCAGAAATGAACCGGCCGGGATATTTTTTAAAATATGTCGAAGCTTTATAGCCTTTGCTTATCACTGCTACCTGAAATTGCATTTTTACATTAGAAGGATCGAGCTGGTTCATTAATGCATCATATATAAGAGTATCACCTATTTTATCAAATTCCATATTGTGATTGTGATATCCCATCTAATGCCGGCTTTACTGGATTTTAATCCCATCATATTCAGTTCGTCAGCTGCCTTAAGCCAGTCACTGATCGTCGCTTTTTCAGGCAGACCGAAACTTGAAAGTATCATTTGTGTCTGACCTGAATCTTTGGCAAACTGGATACGCTCATCAAGATGTTGCCTGAGCTCATCCATTCCATAATGAGTACTTGGCCATGAAAGACCGGCATCATTAATGATCTTTAGCATCTCCTTTGGCTTTATATTTCATAAGGGGGCCGAATCCCATACTTTCATAACCCGGAGGAGAACACATCTCTACACTTTGATACCCCATGTCTGCCACCATCTTTAAAGTACCCGGGAAATCGCTGCCAATCTTTTCCCTTACTATCCATGCCTGAAATCCCAATGGCATCTTGACAGGTACCGGTAAAACTTCACCGTCAAGGTCGAGAGGAATCTGCGAAGCGATAACAACTGATCCTATTCCCAGAGCGCTTTTCCCCAGAAACTGTCTTCTTGATAATTTGTTCATAATGAGTATGTTTATGTTATTTAAGAACTTATTGTTTAATGGTAACAGGAATCGGCATCTATACAAATTTATTAAATTAAAGCAATAAACGAATGAATCTTTAAAGTATTTTTACCTGGTTCAATTACCGTTATTGATAATTATTGATAAGCACACTTTAGGATATGAATAAGATATATTATATATTGTTCGCATTAACATTAACAGCAATGTCATTTACAAAATTTCCACAAGCAGAGATAAGCAACGGCTTGATCCATGCGACGATCCTTCTACCTGATGCCGGTAAAGGGTACTATCAGGGAACTCGTTTCGACTGGTCAGGAAATATTGCCAGTCTTGAATACAGTGGTCATAAATATTTCGGCCAGTGGTTCGCAAAGTACAGCCCTGAAATACATGATGTAATAATGGGTCCGGTAGAAGATTTTACCCCCCTTGACTATGCTGATACAAAAAAAGGTGAAACCTTTGTCAAAATAGGTGTAGGGACAGTCTATAAGCCCGATGATAAGCCCTATTCATTCTTCAGGCAATACAATTTAATAAATGGTGGTAAATGGTCGGTAAAAAAGGGTCCGGATAATGTTTTATTTATTCATGATCTTACTGATGAGACATATTCCTATCACTATGAAAAAAGTGTCAGGCTCATAAAAGATAAACCTGAAATGGTGTTGAGCCATACTCTGAAAAATACTGGTAATCACACAATTGAAACAAGTGTATATGACCATAATTTTTTCGTTATCGATAAGCATCCGATTGGACCCGGACTTGTTGTCAAATTTCCCTTTAATCTCAGCCTTGACAGTACGGTATCCGGAATAATCGGAATGGGAGAATTAGCAGAAATCCAGGGTAATCAGATATCATTCCTCCGCACTATAGGCAACGGAGAAGAGGTTGAGTTCCCTGTCTTAACTGGATTTGGCACAACTTCAGATGACTATGAGATAAGGATTGAAAATCGTATTACCGGTGCCGGAGTAAAGATCACCTGCGATCAGCCACTCCTTAATTTGGCGTTCTGGGCATGTCCAACGACCCTGTGTCCTGAGCCTTATATAAAAATTAAAGTGGAGCCCGGAAAAGAAATCAGATGGTCGATCAAATACGAATTTTATACTATTACGAAATAGTAGGTGGCTGCATCAAAGTCTACTTTATCATGTCTTTTACGTGATAATCATTTTTACATAATGTTATATGTTTAAAAATTTCTTCATCAATGCCATCCGCAATATGCAGAAGCATAGCGGATATTTGATTTTAAATATTACCGGACTCACTATAGGATTAACGAGTTTTCTGCTTATAACGATTTATGTTCTCCATGAATTAAGCTATGACAGGTTTCATAAAAACTATGAAAATATTTACCGTATCAAGGTAAAAGGACTGATGGCAGGATCAACGCTTGATCAGGCTATAACCGCAGCTCCTATGGCGCAGGCGCTTCTTGCAGATTATCCCGAGATCTTGCATGCAGTAAGGATCAACAGGTCAGGTGCATGGCTTGTGAAATATGGAGAGACCCGGTTTAATGAGGACGGAGTACTTTTTGCCGATTCATCATTTTTCAGCGTTTTTGACTTTAAACTTCTGCGTGGTGATCCCAGGACTGCTCTTGAGAACCCGAGATCAATGATCCTGACAGAAAAATATGCAAAAAAATATTTCGGAAATGAAGATCCGCTGGGAAAAAGGATAAGTCTGGAAGCTGATACCAATCTTTATACTGTAACAGGTGTCATTCAGAATATTCCGGGGAATTCACATTTTAAATTCGATATGCTGGGTTCACTCAATTCTTTGGGCAATTCCAGAAGTACGGAATGGCTCAATCATAATTTTTACACTTATATAGTTCTTAAAAATGGAACAAACAAGGCCTCCATGGAAGCAAAATTTCCTGAAGTGGTATTAAAATATGTTGGTCCGGAAATAAAAAAATTTATTGGAATAACTATAGAAGATTTTCAGAGAGCAGGCAATCAGTTTGGTTATGAGCTTGAACCATTGAAAGATATCCATCTCAAAGGAGCAACACAGTATCAGCTTGAACCGTCCGGATCGCTGACTACTGTTTATATTTTTGCCATTATAGCTGTACTGATACTGCTGATAGCGATTATAAACTATATAAATCTGGCTACTGCAAAATCAGCCGGCAGAGCAAAGGAGGTAGGAATCAGAAAAGTCTCAGGATCAGATAAGACAGGGCTGATACTACAGTTCGTTGGAGAATCTCTTATTATTGTGGCAATCGCCGCCATAATTGCCTCATTATTTGTTCTGGTGCTTACTCCGGCTTTTAATCATCTTATTGGGAAAGAGATTGCACTATCAATTTTCTCCGGATACAAAGGATTTCTTGGACTGTTGGCATTGATATTACTTGTCGGAACAGCTGCCGGAGGCTATCCCGCATTTGTTCTTGCATCTTTTAATCCTGTCGAGGTTTTGAAGGGGACATTAAACCCGGGTTCAATTTCCAAAACCCTGAGGGGAATACTTGTTATTTTCCAGTTTACAGTTTCAATTGTGATAATAATCGGTGCATTTGTGATATACAGGCAGCTGAACTTCATGACTTCAGCAAGTATGGGTATCGAGAAGGAAAATTTACTCGTATTAAGAAGACCGGATGCCCTGGGCAACAAACTAGAATCATTCAAGGAACAGGTTCTTCAGATCCCGGGGATTGAAAGAATTGCCAATGCAACCGCAATACCCGGAACAAATAATTTCAACAACAATGCTTTTTTTCTTGATAATGATCCCACTAAGTCCCCTTATCTGATCAATCGGGACCAGGTTAGCTTCGGATTTGCTGAAGTGATGGGAATTAAGCTTGCTGAAGGAAGGTTTTTGTCAAAAGATTTCGGCACTGATACAACTGCAATAATGATAAATGAAACAGCTGTGAAATTCTTAGGTCTGACTAATCCGTTAGGGAAGTATATTCTTCAACCAAACGGTCCTGATAAATTCGAAAAGTTGCGTATAGTTGGTATCATGAGGGATTTTAACATTGCATCTTTGCATGAAAAAATAACTCCTGTCTGCTTTATACTTATGAGAGGAAATTATGAAGGGTATCTATGTGTCAGGCTGACCGGAAAGAATACACAAGGGGCCATTAAATCGATAGAAAATATCTGGAAGGATTATACAAACAGACAACCGTTCCAGTATTCTTTTTTTGCAGATGAATTTAATAAGAACTATGAGACCGAATTAAAGACAGGCAGAATATTCATTCTGTTTTCGGTCTTAGCTATATTCATAGCATGTCTCGGGTTAATAGGTCTTATAACATATATGACTACAATCAGAACACGCGAGGTTGGCATCAGAAAGACCTTTGGAGCTTCCAGAAGTATAATTGTGACCCTTTTATCACGCGAGGTTATCATTCTTATCCTCATATCTTCACTGGTAGCATATCCTGTTGCATACTTCGGTATTAAGATATGGCTTGAGAGCTTTGCGGAAAAGATACATGTCAGCCCTCTTATTTATATAGTTGCGAGTATAATTGGACTAACTATCGGATGGCTTTCAATAATGTCGCAGGCGATAAAAGCTGCTGCTTATAATCCGGCTGAGTCATTGAGATATAAATAAAGGCGCAACGGCGCAAAGGCGTAACGGCGCAAAGGCTGCTGAGCTTTATTTTACTTCAGTGCGGGAACCTGTTGTAACAACAAGATTCTTTCTCCATTCAAATTTAGTTCCGTTACCATTTACAAGAAGAACATCATATGATCCGGGAGGACAGGCGTTCATTGAAGTGATATTGTCATAACTTCCCACCTCAAGATTCCTGACAGGAGCAGGCGGGCCAGTCTGTTTTGCAGCTGTACCTGCAGGATACAGGCGCATATTTTTTATATCCTTGTTACCACCTGAATATGAGATAACTCCACCATTAAGATTAGTTGATATCTGATAATTTACATCAGGCTTCACGGTAAAATTTTCCAGCCATACTTTTTGTGTCTGTCCTGAAATTCCGATTGAAATAAGCAGATCGTATGTGCCGGGTTTTATTTTGCCCGATGTCTTTGTGGCAGATTCATCAGGAACTAAAGCCTTATCATGTTTACCTTTGGCAAAAAACGCTGGTATACCGGGGTTATTTGTCTGGTCAGTATTCCCTTTGAACCTGTTTACTCTCGAATCGAATGATGCCAGACCGTTTAGAGTTCCCTTCGACTCTGCAATATTAATCTGATAGTCATAAATTGTAACATTAACCGTGGTCTCATTTTTGGGTTTGATAACTACATTGCCTACTACAAAACTCAGCGTACCCGGTTTCGCGGAAAGTTTGTAGGTCAGTTTCAGGTCGTAAGTACCCGGGGCCACCCCCTGTACTTTTATCTCTTTTCCATCGTGCATAAGCTTAAATGATGATCCTGCCGTAAGATCTCCAAGTATTCTGGTGCTTACTGTTAGCGGTGTCTGATCACCGGGTTTTAATGCTGCATAATCCTGCTGGATCCATACATGACTCCATGAATGTTCAGTTTTCACGGTTATTCCGTTATCGAGTTTATAACTGTAGTCCGAAACAGGCTGAGCCTTAATAGTGAGAATTACAATTACCTGCAGAGCAAATAGGGATAGTAGTCTTTTCATTTATTTGTATTTTTAATCGTTGAGAATGATCCAATCAAATTTACGATTTTTAACTCACATTAAAATTTTTTTTTTTGTGATTTCAAAATATGCTTTTCGACCTCTGCAGTCTTCAATGCTATCCCTGCATACTTAATTTCTCATAAACCGGGGAATATTTACCTTTGGATTGTTGTCTAATAAAACATCAACCAATTAAAACTTTAAAGAAAATGAAAAGGAACATCAAAAAAACACAGGTTAGAAGCTCTGCATTCATGCGGTTCATCTCGCTTGCACTTGGATTGTCACTCATTGCTCCGGTAATGGTAAATGCACAAGCCGGAAAAACAAATTTTGCCGGGGACTGGACATTCAATACAGAGAAGAGTACTCTTCCTGGCGGTCAGGGAGGAGGAGGAGGAATGAGGATGGGCGGCGGCAATATTGCTGTTACACAGGAAGCTAATCTACTGACTGTTGTCAGAACAAGGACTGGTCAGGATGGTCAATCAATGACCATGACCATGAAATATACACTTGATGGAAAAGAGAGTGTAAACACATCTCCAAGGGGTGACAGCAAATCTGTCGCAACCTGGAGTGCGGATGGGAAGTCGCTTACAATTGAAACTTCAAGAACTATGGACATGAACGGTGAATCGAGGACCATGAAATCAACAGATGTATGGACACTTACAGATCCAAAGACACTTACGGTCACTTCAACCAGGCAGGGCCCGAATGGGGAAGTGAAAGCAGCAATGGTATATGAAAAGAAATAATGTTTGATTTTAGTTTGACAATGAACAGGCTCCGTGAGGAGCCTTTTTATTTTGCATGAGAATAATTTATTCCATTCAGTTGTCTAATAGGAAAAGAAATAATCCTGTGTTCTGAACAGGAGAGAATTTTTAAAAATACATTTATAAACAAATTATTATCATGAAAAAAATTTTAACAGCAATCGGTTTAATGATTGTGCTGACGTTAGCAGGAACATCATGCCGTAATACAGGGCATGACAGGGACCTTCGGGATTCCGGAAGGATGATCAGAATGAGAATGGGTCAGGCTTTCCGGCATCACAGGAACATGCCGGAGATGAGAGGCATGATGGGCCGGGGAATGAGATTTGGAATGATGAGAGGAATGCATCACGGAATGGGACCCGGTATGATGAGTGGCATGGGACGAATGCCAATGGATAGTATTGGATTTATGCCTTTCGGGCCCGGCAGAAGGTTACTTGAAAGCATTCCAAACGTTACGGAAAATCAAAAAAAGCAGATGGAGGATATCATCAAGAAACGCAATGATGATCTTAAAAAACTCAGGGAGGACACATTTTCCAAAATGAAAGATATTGTAGCTGCTGACAGGAAAGA
Source organism: uncultured Bacteroidales bacterium (assembly GCA_963791065.1). Lineage (GTDB taxonomy): Bacteria > Bacteroidota > Bacteroidia > Bacteroidales > VadinHA17 > LD21. The sequence continues at coordinate 40,597 of CAWBQN010000021.1, read as the reverse complement.
AATGCTAAATGTTCTTACTGATGATCAGAAAAAGTTTCTTGAATCCGAAAGAGGAAAAGCTACTCTGCCGGACGTCACGAAAAAATGAACTGATTGTTTATCAGATAATAGCTAAGCTTTATTTTGAAACTGGTGCATTCATTAGATCCCTTATTTGTCTCCAGCCGATCAGTATTATATGATTTGTCTTTAACAGTTCCTTAAATTCAGGACCTGAAACCAAATCAAGATCGTGCTGGCGCCAGGCAGAACCATAATCTTTGTGTCCCTTGCTTATCGCCTGCATTTCATCATTATCAATAGCAAGATGAACGATCATTTCGTTTAAGCCTGGCTTCATGGCTTCAATTCCCTTTTTATAAGCGTCAATCCATTTTCCAGTGATCATATTAGCATCGAGCATGAATAAATTATCAAGAAGGAAGATTTTAGAATCCATTGATTTGGCCAGATCAGGTGGTAACATTCCCAGGTAAGCCCGGGGGAACAGGATCGGTAAATGGTAAGTATCAGAAAGGTCAAGATAAATTTTTATCAGTTCAGGATTAGCCATCACGCTTCCCATATGCGTGTCGAGATGGGTAGGCTGAACACCCGATGCTATCGCTCTATCTATCTGGGCCTTCAGCTCTTTTTCAGCATCCGGGCCCTTTGCAGATTTCCCAAGTTCCCCGACTGAGGCATAGAAGTAATTATTCTTATCAAGCAGACTGGGAATCTGGTCCGATGAAGATATGCCCCCCCATTTGTACAGATCCCATTCAGCGGTCATGGTAAGGTGAATACCGACATCCAGCCCCGGATTATCTTTTGTATAGGCCATTATCTCAGGGGCCCACGGACAAGGTACCATTATGCTTCCGGAGGTAATTCCCATGTTTTCGAAAGCTTTTATACAGGCAGTATTAACTGAGTGAGCCAGACCCATATCATCAGCATGGATAATGAGTAATTTGGAATCCCGGGGATATCCGAGCATTTCAGCCAGGTTCTTGTTTCCCTGTGAACTTAGACTGATGGTAATTAACAGACTGGTTACAACAAGCAATAATTTTTTCATTTTGTGATTTATTATTTGTGACAGGGTTAATCGAAATTCTTTCCTTGAATAAACGGTAGAAAATTTATCTGCGAAATTATAAATAATTCCGGTTAATCTGCTGCTGATGTTCTGATCTGAATCAAAACTCATTATAATAAAAAAAAGGCCCCACAGGTTTTGGAACCTGTGAGGCCTCATACTTTGACATTCACAACTTATGCCTGCAAATCAGAGCATAATCCTTTTTTTATTATTTAATTTCAACAACAGCATACTTTGATATTTTCCAGAATTCTTCCGGATCTTTAATCTCTATGCTGGCTATTTTGTTGTCCTTGTCACGAACCATTGCATACGAGCTGCTTGGATGGCTTGTAATAAGTTTTGCGTCTTTTGAATTTACAGGAATACTTTTCGTTTCCATAATGTTTACCTGTGTAAACAAGCTGTCAGAAAAATTCTGGTGCAGTGATTCTTTTCTGCCAAGTCCAAGGAATCCTCCTTCTTTGGAAACAAGACCTTTGGCCTTAAGAGTTTTGTAAGTTCCATAAGCTACAAAGCCTTTTTGTATTTCAGCTGTCTGGGTACTTATTTTTTCATCTTTCTGTGTAATTGCAATCTGTTGATCGCTCATACGTGAATTGAGCTGTCCTATTTCGAAATCTTTCTGAGTAAGAGTAGTTTTCAGCTGAGCTACTTCAGTTTCGCGATCTTTCATTGAAGCTTCCAGTTCGGCAATCTTAACCTGCAGACCCTTTATTGTTCCACCTGAATTTTTAAGCTGTGCCGTCAAAGATGCAATTTTCTTCTTATTCTGATCAAGCAGGGTATTAACATACTCGATATCCTTCAGGATCTGCTGTTTTTTGTCTTTTGAAAACTCCTTATCCGATGACTTCATGGAGATAATGTTTTCCTTTTCTTTTACAGTGTTAAGGTCCTTTTCAATCTCATCAAATGTCAACATCCATTCATTTATCACCGAATCGCGCGAAGTTAATAATTGTGTATATGAGCGTTTCTGGTTTTCGACTACAGCAACATGCTTTTTCTGCTCATTTTTGTACATCGAATTAACCACTAAAGCTCCTGCAATAAGAACGATAAGGAATATTATGACGCTTGTAATGACGCCTTTTTTTACTCCTTCCTTCTTTGCTTTTCTTTCATTATTCCGTGCTGCCGCATTATCATTTGTGACATTACGGGTACTGTTTACTTCATTTGTCATTTTGTTTCCTCCTAATTTAATTAAATTTTTGGTTGTAGTTTTTATATTGTTGATTTGTAAGCTTCACAGTTACTGGTTCGGGGGTAATATACAGATGTCTTTTTAAGATCATGTATCTATCAAGTCAAATGCTGTGCCCCGATTCAGTATCAGATATAACATGTTTAAAATTAGCACCTTACCTATATACAATTTGTATCAGTAATTGTTCATTTTGAGAAAACAATTCTCATATTGAGAAACAAATGGATTCCGGAATAATAGTTTGAACAGGAGTTTTAGTCTTCCTCCTTTTCTTCCTTTAAGATACGGTAGATGGTAGAAATTCCTATATCGAGTTTATCAGCTGCCTGTTTGATATCGTTGTTGAATTTCTTGAGAGTAGCTTTAATAATTTTTATCTGATACTCACGCAGAGTAAGGTTGTCATTTGCTACTTCAGACAAAGGATCACCCCTGTCAACGACGAGATCAGCAGGCTCTATCTCATCATTTGAGGATATGGTCACAGCCAGTTCAACCACGGATTTCAATTCACGGACATTTCCGGGAAACGGGTAATTCATCAGTTTTTTTTGTGACTGAACTGATAATTTCTTTAAACCGATCGAATTTTCTTCACAGAATTTCCCAATGAAATGCCGGGCGAGGATCAGAATATCATTTGCTCTTTCACACAATGGCGGCAGTTCAATAGGTAATCCTAACAGCCTGTAATACAGATCCTCCCTGAAGTTCCCTTTCTTTACCTCCTCTTTGAGGTTTTTATTTGTTGCAACGACAATCCTGCAATCGGTTCTCACAGGTTTATTGCTTCCAACCCGGATTATCTCCTTCTCCTGAAGGACACGCAATAGTTTTGCCTGAAGATTAAGTTCCATTTCACCTATTTCATCAAGAAAAAGTGTCCCGCCGTCGGCTTCCTCGAACCGTCCGATCCTTCTGTAAGCTGCTCCTGTAAAAGAACCTTTTTCATGACCGAACAATTCACTCTCTATCAGCTCTGAAGGAATTGCTGAAACATTTACTGTAACGAATGGCCTGTCCTTGCGTTTTGAGTTGTAATGGATCGCTTTTGCCACAAGTTCCTTGCCTGTACCTGTTTCACCTGATATTACGACGGTGATATTCGTGGCAAGTGCTTTATCAATAAGATCATATACAGTTTTAATGGCCGGACTTTCGCCAAGTATGCTTTCACGAAAACTATATTTTTTTTGTACTTCTTTCCTGAGAGTAGTAATCTCTCTCCTGAGCCCTATGCCATTGTGTATATTCTTTACAGTGTTCAGGAGCCTGTCTTTAATATCTTCAGACTTTCCGATATAGTCATATGCTCCCAGCTTCAGTAATTTCACAACAGTGTCGATATCTTCCTGTTCAGATATCAGTATGACCTGAATGTCAGCATTTTCCTGTTTTATTTTTTTTAGTATGTCGAGGCCGGTATAATCAGGCAGACGGTAATCGAGCGTTACAATATCAGGTGATTCAAACAGAGAATTAAGAAAATCCTTTCCATTGTAGAAACTCTTAATCTCATAATCAGGATTTAAAGAGAGGGTATGGACCAAAAGCCTGTTATACCATTCGCTGTCTTCCACAACAAATATTTTAAAAGGCTTTTCGGACATATCGGAATGAGTACTGGTTTTTAGTTTATTAAAACACCTGCAAAGTAAAGCAAAAATGACCTTATTTGCCAGCGTTTTAACTGATTTTCGCGATGTGTTCTTTAATGAGTCCGCTGACAGATTCAAATTCGGTTAAGGATTCCCCGGTCAGTTGCTCTACATCTTTTGCTTCAGCATTATTTTGAAGGTTCACCTCGATCTTTCTCAGAAGGTTAAATAGATCCATTGCGCCAATATGCCTGCAAGGGGGCATCATTTTATGAGCGAGTTCCCTGATTGAATCCACCTGTCCTGACCTGGCAGCTGCTTCCATTTCCTTAATTCCTTTTTCAGTGGACTCAATAAAAGAAAGCAGCATTTGTTTTACAAACGATTCATCACCCCCTGAAATATGATAGAGATTTTGAAGATTAATCTTATCATGCCCGTCACGACCGGTATTACTTTCTTTTACCATTTCAACAGCTGGTGGAGATTTATAGTCCCTGATCACCGAGAGAATAGAGGCAAGTAACATCTCCTCGGTAAAGGGTTTTGAAAGAATGGCGTTCATCCCTGCATTCCGGTATTTTTGCCAGTCCTCGTTTACCGCGGCAGCTGAGATACAGATCACCGGCATTGCAGATTCAGGAATATTCATCTCATTCCGTATGAACTGAGTTGCCTTTAATCCGTCTATTCCCGGCATCCGGGCATCCATAAATAAAAGATCATATTGATCGGATTTTAACATCTCCAGAGCCTCCATTCCATTTGAAGCCTCATGGTACCTTACTTTCCAACGTTCAAGTATCGTTTTGAAAAGAAGGCGATTGTATTCCTCATCGTCGACAATCAATACTTTCAGATCTCTGATTTCTTCCGGTATCAAAAGGGGAACTTCTGCATCCTTCTTTATCAGTTTCTCATCACCGGTAAGGTAAGGTATATGGCAGGTTATTTTCGTGCCATGGTTTTTTCTGCTTACACAATCTATTGTACCATTATGCAGTTCGATAAGTTTTTTAACAATTGATAATCCTAACCCTGTTCCGCCAAATTTACGAGTAGTGCTCATTTCCTCCTGAGTGAAATCTTCAAAAATGAAGTTTATTTTACTCTCTTCGATCCCAATTCCTGTGTCAATTACCTCTAAAATCAATTCAATTTCTTCTGATTCCTTTCTTACCGAATTCACACTGAAATGTACTTTCCCGTTCCTTGTGAATTTTACTGCATTGCTTACCAGGTTAATCAATATTTGTTTAAGACGGTATGGATCGCCTAATAATACATGGGGGGTGTCAGGACTTATAGAATAGCTTAACCTTGTATTGTTCCTGAGCGATTGTTTTTCAAACAGTGTGCAAACATCCTCGAGAATCTCTAAAATTGTGAAATGTACTTTTTCAAGTGCCAGTCTGCCATTCTGCAGCTTTGAGAAATCGAGAATATCGTTGATAATATTAGCCAGATGATCCGACGATGATTTTATGATTTTCACTGTCCGGGCCGTATTTTCATCCAGTGGTTCATGCAAAAGCTGTTCCGTAAAGCCTGAAATTGCCGTAACCGGAGTCCGGATCTCATGGCTCATGTTTGCCATAAATAGTTCTTTTGTCCGTGCAAGCTTTTCAGCTTCATCTTTTGAACTCTGGAGGGCTATCTGATAGACATGGGTTTTTCTGACGTATCGCACGATAATGAACATTACCAGTATTGCCAATAAAGTACCTGATACAGAGAACATTGCAAGCATGATATAAGTTTTTGCTGCCAGCTTATCGGCTGCTAATGCTTTAGTTTTAACGAGTGAAGAAATCTCATTTTCAATTCTAGTAATCAGGTCATAGAATTTTTCTTTGATCTCACTACTTGTTACGGCAAGTTTCGATTCACGGAGTGTCAGTCTTGCTTTTGTTATGCTGTCCTGGAGTTCAAGTTCTTTGAGATTGCTGATTATTTCATCCTCATTAAGCCGGTTTTGATTTTTATTCAATACACGTTTTAATATATTTTTTTCAGATTTATGAGCCTCTGAGGAGCTGCTATCGAGCCGTACCGATAATTGTTTCAGATAGCGCAGGACTGTGCGGTTGTTATGGAGATATAACAGCTGGTTCCAGATTACTATGTTTTGTTCAATGAGCTTACTGATAGTATCGGTCTGTTGAAGTAGGATCGAATCGTTTATGCATTCCGTATGCAATTTGCTCACTTTTTCATCAATACCGGAGATTACAGAGTAATATGGCTGAAGGTCAAGAGTATCATAAGTGCTTGAAAAAATACGGATGCTGTTTTGGGCCTTCTCCAGGTCCATGGAAATCTCTCTGATGCTTGCCAGCCGCGGGTCAGGTTCCGTGTCTACCTGAATCGAAGCAACAATTGATGAGAGATTGCGATATGATAAATAGCCGGTGGCTGAGAGCAGGACCACAGCCAATATCATTAATAAACCAATCTTTATCTGAATTGATATTTTACTCACGGGTATTTTAGACGACTAAATAATACCCAAAGCTATAAAAATTTATTTTCAATAAATTGATCGAGGTATAATCTGCAAAGGGCAGGAGCGAAGGTATCCTTAACTACACAAAAATCGTAATTGTTCTGGACACTTCTTTCTTCAATGCCCAGGGTATGTGAAAGAAGTACTGCGAGAGTATTGCTGTTCTCTTTCTTCAGTTGCCTGATTATCTGAGGGCCGTTTACACTATTGCCAAGATTATAATCTACAAAGGCGATAACATCATTGTCAATAAATTCACGGGACACTATTTTCTGCATGCAGTCCAGGGAATCGACAAATGAATGAAGAACCAGCTGGTACTTCTGCTGAACAAAATGGGCGCTTTGTTGCAAAGCGTTGAAAATTAGATTGTTGTAATATTCGTTATCTTCTATTACAAGAACGTTAATCTTTTGTTTCATTTATCAGAGGTGTTATGTCGGGGGATGATTATCCAAAAATGTGCCATATTTTTATGGCATAATGAGTGGAAATTGTATCTGATTAAATATTAATAGTTTAGATAGCAATGAAATTACTTTATTGAAATATCCCTGAACGAAATAATTCTCAAAATGAGAAAATGGATTTTAAAAATGAACGGAGAAGGGGCATAAAAAAAGCGAATTCCTGCTTTCGCAAGAATTCGCAAGAATTCGCAAGAATTCCGAGGCGATTATCTGTGATTGGAGTCCTTATTATCGGAATCTTTTGATCTGTCGTCTTTTTTTACCGATGTTGCCGACTTGGTTTTTTTGACGTTACTTTTGGAGGATGAACTTACAACATTTGTTTTCTGCTGACCCGATGCGCGCCTTACTCCGTTATTCTGACCTGAAGGATTATTCGCTGGCTTATTAGTTACGGTGTTGGCCGGCTTTCTAACAGCAGCATTGGATCTTTCAGAGGAAGCATTGGTATTTGAGCTGCGAGTCACTGTTGTAGTTGATTTGTGGGTCGTTACAACATTTTTATTCGTATTAGGATTAGCTGACCTGTTTGTTACATTATTCGGATTCCTCCTGTTAGCACCGGAATTATTACCACCCGATGACTGGTTTGTGACAGGTCTCTTTGACATCGAAGTTGCAGGTTTATTTGACACGTTTGTCGTTGGTCTGCGATAAGTGGTGGATTTGCTTCCGGTTGAGAGCGCGGTTGCCTTTTTGTATTGCTCGGGATGTGTCTTAGCGAAAAAGTTTTCTCCTTCCTGTCTCTGTTCCGGATGTGAATAGGTATTCTTATAATAACCTTCGTGAATCCTGTGATTGACATCAGGAGAATAAGAGCGTCTGCCAGCATAGTAATAGTCGTTCCATCGTGTATACCTGTGATAATCTGTTCTTCTGTAACGTCCGTAATAATCATAATACATATTACGATGGAAACCATAATAATAATTCCATGAATATGGGTGCCATGTGTGCCAGTAGGATGGATAATAACCCCAGCTCCATGATGAGTGCCATGCTGAATATGTAGGAAGGAACATAAATCTGACGCATGGCCAGGCTGCGATCTCAAGAGGTGTGGTTCTGACATAAACAACAGTTTGTCCGTTTATGACTCTCGTGTTTCCCGTATATCCGGGATTAGGTGTTCCCCCGGCAGCAGTTTCATCGAAATTGGGTTCGATTATATAGTTCTTTCCATATAATTCCTCGTCGCCGGTGAGTTGGATCTGTACCTGTCCGTTTTGAAACCGCTGTACAGTAAAAACGGCTATGTCCTGATTTTCTTTAGGGCTTACTGCGACTTGCAGAACAATATTATGAACATTGCCATCGACGTCATCAAAAACTTTAATGTAATCTATCTGATTATCTCCATTAAGGTCGAGATTATTGATGTTGGTTTGCGGATCATTCAGGCTTCGTTCAAAATCTTCAAGTGTTTTTGAATCCTGGAACAGATTCATAACTGCATAAAGATTAAGATTATCTCCGGGAAGCCCCAGGTAATCAGGCTGTGTATTCTGTGCCGTTAAGGTAGCAGTCGTGGTAAACAGAGCCAGCAAAATTGATGTGATTATAAACTTTTTCATGACTTAAAAAATTAAAAGAACAAGTTAGTATAAATTTGTAATAACAAAACTTATACCAACTTTTTAATGAAAATTATATTTGACCGGAAACTATACACTTAGCAACTAAGGATAAGTATCCTGAAATCGCCACATACAAAGCATTATAAACATAATTTAAAAACTATCTTTATCAAAAATTAATAATGAAACTTTCAGCTGTATTGATCCTTTTTTGTTCGTTTACCATAATTAATCCGGGCAATAAACCGTCGACAGACTTTAAAGATGTTAAACAGCTCTGGGTTGAAAGCAAACTGGAAGGGGTGATATCCTTTGAAGTCTTCAATTTCGCACTCATTGGGTATCAGCATATAGGAAGTATGCCTAAAAAGAGCATTATCACTATTATTGATTTTTCAAAGCCATCGACTGAAAACCGTTTTTTTGTAATTGACCTTGAAAACAAACGGCTTTTATATAAATGTCTGGTAGCTCACGGGAAAAATTCCGGTGACAAATATTCAAATAGCTTTTCAAACAAGCCTGAATCTCTTAAGAGCTCCCTGGGCTTTTATTTAACGGGAAAGACATATTCGGGGGAGCATGGATACTCTCTCAGACTTGAAGGACTGGAAAAAGGGATCAACGACAACGCTGTGGTGAGGGATATAGTGGTTCATGGTGCAGATTATGTAAGTGAGGCCTTTATTAAGAAATATGGAAGGCTGGGACGCAGTTGGGGATGCCTGGCCCTGCCGGTCGAAATTTCTAAAGAAATAATAGATACAATCTCGGGAGGAAGTTGTCTGTTTGTATATGGTAATGATGAATTCTATAAAGCGAACTCTGGTTTTCTGAAAAAGAATTAAGACTTTTATTTTCTTGCATCGGCGTCAGCAGCCTCATTCAAAATTTCAAGGTTATGCCGGGCTTTTCCTGCAATTACAACATCAGGATCTTTTGTCAGCTGTTCAAGAAGCTCTCTTGCTTTTTTCCAGTTTTTGGCAAAGATATACTCATTCGATTCTTTAAAAGGCTTATCGGTAAAAAGTTCTTTTGTATCACGAACAAACTGAGGATAAAACTTGTCTATGTAATCCCTTCCAGCCTGATATGCGAGGTCCCCTATCACATCTGTCGCACCGGGTACTGAAGGTACAAGTATGATAAGTCCCGACATGGCCGATCTTGGCCTGTATTCTATTGACTGGTCAACTTCACTCCGGTCAATAAGATCGCCTGCCGCTGTATATAAAGACAAAAAGAACCTTGTATTGAGATAGAAATTAATGATCCTGTAACTTCGTCCGAAATAATTATTTTCAATTGTGTCACGGTCAAAAAAGATACTTGCGGAATCGAGAGCCAATAACAGGTTTGAATTGAATCTTGTGCAAATCCTGCTGATAGTGTCCACAGGTAACAGTGTTGTGAGAAGGCCATTTTCAATGCCTTTTTTCAGGGTATCGGCCACCAGGAAACTATATGAACTGTCATTTGAAATAGATGATAATCCGTCAAGCAAGTTCATAACTCCGGCATGGTATGATATCCTGTTACTTTTACTTACATTATCTGTAAGCATATAATCGAACAGATTGACAAATACTATGTTATGATGATCACTGTTAAGAATGATTTCGGGGTCGACTCTCCTGCTGATGTAGACTATTCTGGAACAGGAAGAAATTATAAGAATGAGGAACAGGGCGGGGAATAATCTGTTAAATAATTTCATTAGTTATACTTGTTCAATTCGACAATGCATTATAACAATCAGAAACGGATAAAAGTTATAACGGGAATAAATGAAAATCATTGTCTGATCCTGCATCAATCCATTGGCAAACTGAAACATAAGCTATTATCATCTTTGTATAAAAAGCCTCTATCGCCGGTTAACCCTCATGATATTTGAGAAGTTCCTGAACATCCCCGAGTTTGAACTTATTCAGCTGCGATATTTTCGTATCTTTCCTGTAAGCAGGTGGTACTATCATAAGCGCCTCATTTTTATTGTCAGCCTCCATAAAAAACCAGGCTTTATGCACTCCATCAAGGCATCCCCAGTCTGCATTGGTAAGAAAATGTGATCCGGAACTAAGCAATATTTCAACTGACCTCAGACACTCATATTTTTCGGATCCATGAGGGATCTCTATAAGAAATTTTGGCATGATTACAGTTATTTACAAAAGGTTAAAAATATTCAGTTAAACAATTGGCTACAATCAATGTTCAGCTTTTTTGATCTTCGTTTAAAATAAAATCCCAATTAGTAATGATTCATATTTTAGAATCATTAATTTTTTAAATTTGTATAGTTAAACTAATCATTACCAAATATGAAGGAACTTCTACGCTGCCGTCCATGCGGATTTGTCATTGAAGCAGATAAGCTTGGAGATGTCTGCCCTGCCTGCGGGATGCCACGAAAGGTATTTGAACCTTACAGGGAACGTGTTTCAAGGAACAGACTAAAATTGCTTAATTTTGATCTTCATCCTATTGCCATTCATTTTTCACAAACACTCGTAATGGCAATCCCGGTTCTGGTGATAATTACCACTCTTTTTAGACAATTTCTGCCGGAATTGCTTAAGGAAGTTTTGTTTTTTTCAGTTGTCATTTTCCCTTTCACCCTCATCCTGGCAATTATCACCGGCATTATTGACGGACTGACACGATTCAAAACTCTGGCAACTCCAATATTAAGAGTTAAGATTATTTTCAGCCTGATTATATTGTGCCTGTCGGTTGCCCTGTTTTTTACAGCTCCTGTCGGAAAGCTTTACGTTCTGACAATTGTGCTAAGCATCCTCTCATTCGGTGCAGGCTTTCAACTCGGTTTATGGGGTAAAAAGCTAATTAATGTGATACTGCCGGGCTCTTATCCTCAAAAAAGGGGAAGCAAGCCCGTTCAGCCTGAGGCAGAAAAGGTGTAGACGGAAGACTGTTTTAAGCGGCAGGACGCTCGACAGGAATTATATCAATATCGACGATTTTTGTTTGACGGAGTATCTTTATACTGGTTGATTTTGATATTAATTTACTGCCGATCAAATGTTTTGTAAGGTCAACAGACTGTGAAATAGTTCCGCCATCGAATTCTATGATAATATCTCCTTCATGAAGGTTTGCTCTTGATGCAGGAGATAATGCTTCGAGTCCTGTTATTATTAATCCCCTTCCTGAGCTGAGCCTGTAGAAATTTTTTATCCTGGGGTTAATTTCTATTTCATGTGTCATTAACCCAAGAAATGCCTTGGTCACTTTTCCCTCGCTGATAAGATATCGGGCAATCTCCTTTGCAGAATCAATGCCGATTGAAAAACTCAAACCCTGTGCACTCGGAATTATCGCTGTATTAATTCCGATTGCTTCAGCATCTGTACTGATCATCGGACCGCCTGAGTTTCCGGGATTAAGGGCAGCATCAGATTGAAGTATATCATCTATCAGCTGACCACCGGGTGTCCGCATAGTTCTTCCCACTCCGCTAAGCACACCTACTGAAACCGAATGCTGATAGCCTAACGGGTTACCTATTGCGATTACCAACTGCCCGATTTTCAGATCACCTGAAGATCCAAGCCTGACCGGGGTATATCCCGTACCGAATATCTTAATTATTGCGACATCCGTGTCTTTATCAGTTCCTACCTTCTCTCCTGAAAATTCATTTCCGTCCAGCAATGAAACATTCAGACGATCAGAATTTTCAATTACGTGAGCGTTGGTAAGTATCAGACCGTCGCTGGAAAATACAAATCCCGATCCGGATCCGGTAATCCTTTCATTCCCTCTGATAAGTGCGTACTTGTCTATTTTTACTACTGCATTCTTCGCCTTTTCAACTGCAGCAACGATTATTTCAGAAAAAACATCCATAATACCTCCCTTTAGAAAAATCCTAATAGCAATATTAAAGCCAAAAGATTTAAACCGATTCCCTTGCTTATTTTTAACATTTATTATTCTCAGAGACAGCATATTGGATATTCCGCCAAATTGTCATAACAGACCTAATTACTAAGGCACTATGGCTTACCGGTGTAAAAAAATGGTAACTTTGAATTCAAATTATGTAAATGAAGGCTGTCACGATAAAGGAACTTAAAGAAGAATTAATAAATTATACACCTAAAGAATTACGGGAACTTTGCCTCCGCCTTGCAAGATTTAAAAAGGAGAATAAGGAATTACTGACATATCTCTTATTTGAATCATCGGATGAAACCCTTTTCATTGAAAGCGTAAAAAAGGAAGTTGATGACCAATTTGAACTTATAAACAGGAAGAGTTATTACTTAATCAAAAAAAGCATCCGGAAAACAATAAGAACAATAAGGAAGTATTCCAGGTATTCACAGAAGAAAGAAACCGAGATAGAATTGCTTTTATATCTGTGTGCTAAGCTGAGGAAATTCACACCATCCATTCAAAAGAATACCGGACTCCTTAATTTATATAACAAGCAATTAGAGAATATCAGGAAAAAAATTACTTTTTTGCACGAAGATCTGCAGTTTGACTATGGAACAGAATTGAATGAGTTATTAAACGTATAATCATCCCTGTATAAGCACTTCATGACAAAATTCATTTTGAATTGTTTAGGATTCTTAAAGGCAAGGGTATGAAAGCAATGATCTTAAATTCAATAGTTGATCTTAACTCCAAGAGTGATCCCCTGGAAATGCGCGATATACCTGAACCAGTACCTGCTGATAATGAGGTCTTAATAAAAGTTCTGTCATGCGGTGTCTGCCACACCGAGCTTGACGAAATTGAAGGCAGGACCGCGCCTCCGAAATTTCCTGTAGTGCCTGGCCACCAGGTTGTAGGATTGGTGGAAAGCACCGGCAGCAAGGTTACAAAATTGAAACCTGGTGAGCGGGTAGGGGTGGCATGGATCTACTCCTCTTGCGGAAAATGCAGTTTTTGCCTGTCCGAAAGAGAAAACCTATGTCCCGAATTCAGAGCCACAGGCAGAGATATTAATGGAGGATACGCTGAATACATGACTGTACAGGAATCATTTGCCTACCAAATCCCTCCAATATTCACAAATTCACAGGCAGCGCCTCTTTTATGTGCCGGTGCGGTTGGTTACAGGTCACTGATGCTTTCAGGCTTGAAGAACGGCTCAAATTTAGGTTTTACAGGGTTTGGAGCTTCTGCTCATCTGGTACTTCAGATAGTGCAATATATGTTCCCAAACACCAAAGCTTACGTTTTTGCCAGAAGTGAGCAAGAAAGATTATTTGCACAGGAATTGGGAGCATACTGGACAGGCAATACGACAGACGAGGCTCCTGACAAAATGGAATGCATTATTGATACAACCCCGGTCTGGAAACCGGTAATTGAAGCTCTTAGGAATCTCGAACCGGGAGGCAGGTTAGTAATAAATGCGATACGAAAAGAGGAATCCGACAAGGATCAATTATCAAAACTTGATTTCTCAACGCACCTGTGGATGGAAAAAGAGATCAAAACAGTTGCTAATGTTACCCGGAGAGATGTGACAGAATTTCTACGTCTGGCTGCTGAGATACCAATTCTTCCGGAAATTCAGGAATACAGGCTTGACGAAGCTAATATTGCCCTTATGGAGCTTAAAAAAAGAAAAATAAGGGGAGCAAAAGTCCTGATGCTGGATTAAAATACTAAATTGATAATTAATCTGATAATGAAAGCAGGTTCCCATCAGGATCTTTAAACCATGCAACCCTGGTCCCATCGGGTGCTGTCCAGATTCCAGAGTCATCCTGTTCTATAAAAGTATATCGTTCGAATGTTATCCCCCTTTCAATCAGTAGCCTGATAGTTGAATCGATATCTTTAGTATCCCAGCCCAGAACTGTAAATGGCTGGGGTGTCAGCTTCCCGACAATGGAGACCCTCAAGTGTGCTCCATTTGTTTCAAATTCAATCCCGTAACTGTCCTCATTTAATAATTTCAATCCAAGGATCTCTGAATAGAACTGACGGGCCTTATCTGGCTGTGTAGTAGACACAAATGCTTTCAATTTCTGATTAGTTAACATAAGATTCTTTTTAGAAGCTTGTCTTTATTTTTTTTGTTAAGAAATCTGTTTCCTCTATAACCGGAGGATCATTGAAATCAGAATAACGGATCCATTCCGGGGCAACTACAAAATATGCAATATCATTCCATTTTTCATAACGCTGTTTTCCGTCAGGAAATATCCGGAAATAAAGCTTAAGCATTTTATTGAATTCATTTCCTGGCTGGAATACAACTTTCCCTTCATACTGTACAGTCTGTTCATTGTCCCAGCCTATAACCAAAGCGACCGAATGGTTCAGATTTAAATTTTTATATTTTCTGGTAGTGGTTACTGTATCAAAAATTATCCTGAGGTCAGGAGCAACTGCAAAGCCAACAAGAGCAGATTCCGGTGTGCCGTCTGATGCAACAGTTGAGAGTACAGCATACCGGTGTTTCGATATAAATTTGTATAATAATTCTGTTTTCATACATCATAAATCTAATATTTTAGCGTGTTGCACATGATCGGTAAACTAATTAATGGTTTGCTATTCTACTACCATTTTGGATTTATGAAGTACAAGGATGTACCATCGGGGTCATTAAAATGTAAAAATTGGCCACCTTCCTCCTGCCTTTCTGTAATATCCACTGATAAATTCTGAAGCAAAACCTTCGCGTCTTCAAAATTATTTGTGATAAATCCTATCGAGGTATTTCCTGAATTTGCTCTAAGATTTACAGCATCAGTCGGATGAAGCCCAACAATTAACCCCGGAGCCGTCATTTGAGCATAGTCATTATTCCATCGGCTTTTTAGATGAAGTCCGATTGATTGATAGAAAGAAACTGATTTGTCAAGATCTTTCACATTAATTGTAATATTAGCTTCTGTTATACTCATGATAAATTATTTTGAATTTCTTTCACCTTTCCGTTTTTCAGATGGCAAAATGGCCAGGAACTACAAAAAATTATTCTAATAATGATTTCTCCTCGTTATAACAGTTGCATTTTAATTATGTTTATATACAGTATATATAACTTTTCAAACTGTTTTTGACCTGTAAAATGAACAGAATCTGATTCTTTTGGGTTATTTATGAAAAAGAATTACTTTTGACTTATGTTTAATACCGGGAAAAATATAAGGATTATCAATTATGATTCACTAATCATCATATTGATCCTCTTTTTCGGAGTACTGATTTACAATAATTCAGTTAGTAGTAAATCTGCGCTGAAAAAAAATCCGGTTTCATACAATATTCCGTGTAAGTGAGAGTCCTGCAATTTCCAGCTCCTGTATTCGTTTGCAGGCACTTCAGAAGTCGTGGATCTCAAATAAGGATAACTTTAATTTTTCTCTGACTATCCGGAATCAGATAACTGAAAACAAAAAAAACGGCTTGAAGATCATCCGTCTTCAGACTGAAAGAATAAGTTCGTACAAAATTCCGCCTTTCATTCCGGGCTATCATCTGTATCCTTCCGAGACGGATGAACCACCACATTTAAGTTAATTAACGGCACTGTATTTATACAGATTATTATTTCTATTCAATTAACTTAATTTCAAAAATTATGAAGAGTTTAGTATCTTTAATTATATGTGTTATTATTTCATTAACACTCACTTCTGCTGTTCAGAAGAGTTCTGACAGTACCAGGAGCATTACCCTTCAGGCGGGTAGTAAAAATGTAAGCAATGAATCGCTAAAAAAATCTGCTGATATAATTTCTTCACGTTTGAAACTTTATGGTATCGGCTCAGCAGAGGTGAAGATTTTGGCCGATAAGGGACAGGTAAAAATATCGTTTCCTGATAAAACGAAACGTTTCTGAGATTGAAGGACTGATCACCTCAAAAGGTGATCTGGCCTTCTATGAGACCTTTACTCATAATGAAATCGTGAGTATATTAAAACCTGATAATCAGCTCTTTAAATTCCTTAGTAGTAGTCTGGAAAAGAATGAATCTGATCCACGTGTAGGATGTTCGATTCCTGAAAACAGGGAGAAAACAGATCAGATTCTTCGGACTTCAACCCCGGTCAGAAATTGTAAATTCTTCTGGGGATACGAGTCAAAAAAATCAGAATACTGTTTATTTGCATGTAAAACAAATGCAGAGGGAAAACCTTTAATAACACGGACCGATATAGAATCCATAAAAATAGTTACCGGGAAAGATACCATTGACAACAAAATTCAAATAAAATTAAAACCCGCTGCCAGTGGTATTTTTGCAGATGCTACAAAAAATAATCTGAACAGAGTCATTGCAATTGTCATTGATAACAAGGTTTACTCATGGCCGGTTGTCAGAAATGTTATTGAGGGAGGAGAGATTGAAGTTACCGGTAACTTCACTGAAAGAGAAGCGAATTTCTTTCCGGCGCTCTTCAATTCCGACCAGCTTCCACTTAGCTTTAAATTGCTTAAATAGGAAACATTACAGAGGCTGTCCCGTAGGCAGCCTCTTTTTTTATAAACCTCAACCTCAACCTCAACCTCAACCTCAACCTCCTTCAACCTTAGCCTTAGCCTTAGCCTAAGCCTCACCCTTAGCCTGATCCCATTCTTTTGAACAAATCCTAACGATTGTGGTTATTATTAGTTATGATGGTGAGGCATACGGTCACCCCCGCAGATACAATTAAAATATCAGATAATGAGGAAGATAATATTTCAAAATATGATTTCTCTTGACGGGTTTTTTGAGGGTCCCGGAAGGGAGATCGACTGGCATAATGTTGATGAGGAATTCAATGAAACCGCAGCTGAGTTTCTGGATTCTGTTGATACGCTCATCTTCGGACGCATAACTTATGAGCTGATGGCAGGGTTATTGTGAATCCTGTCATACTTGGCAAAGGGAAAACTTTGCTTACAGGGTTGGATTCGAGGTTGACACTTAATCTTCTTGAAGCAAAGACCTTTAAATCGGGAAATGTATTGCTTTCCTATGCTATTGCATAATTGATTGTAAGGAGTAAATTGTCAGCCTCGGTAAAATACAATTAAATGTTTAAAGAAGAATATGAAAACGAAATCTATTAAGCAGTCAGCCACATTTAATGCCTCACCGGCAACGATTTATGATTTGATAATGGATGAGAAAAAGCATACCGCTTTTACAGGTTCCAGGGCAACCGTCAGTACAAAACTTAAAGGTAAATTCAGTGTTTTTGACGGATATTGTAAGGGGTACAATATTGAACTGATCAAAGGAAAAAAAATAGTTCAGGCCTGGCATTTTGCAGAAGATGGCTGGCCTGACGATCATTACAGTATTTGTAATTTCGAATTGGAAGAGGTTGGTAAAAAAACCCGGCTCAAATTCCTTCAGACTGAGGTTCCTGAAAATAATGTCAAATCCCTTAAAGAAGGATGGAAACAGTTTTACTGGGATGCAATTAAGACCTATTTAAAATCCAACTGATTAAACAAGATATAACCGGCTAATCTATGTCGGGACAAAGATTTTGTGTCGGACCCCAGATTGATTTCTGAGGACTAATTTCGGTTATAAATCTAATTAAAATTCAAAACTATGGAAAAGTTAAATAAAACCAGTATTACGGCTACTCCGGGAGCTCCTGAGATTATAATCACCAGGGAATTTGATGCTCCCCGCGACAGGGTGTTCAGAGCATTTACTGATCCTACGATCTATAGCCAGTGGCTTGGGCCCAGGGATCTTACAATGCGGATTGAAACTTTCGAACCAAAGAACGGAGGCAGGTGGAGATATGTAAGCAGGGATAAGGAAGGCCATGAATTTGCATTCCATGGAGTTTATCACGAGATCACTCCACCCGAAAGGATAATTGATACTTTTGAATATGAAGGATTACCCGAAAAAGGACATGTCATTCTCGAAACTTCAAAGTTCGAATCATTACCGGGAGAGCGGACCAGGCTGACAGCACAGGCTGTCTATCAGTCAGTAGAGGATCGTGATGGCATGCTGCAGGCCGATATGGAAAAAGGTGTTATTGAATCATATGAGCGCCTCGAAGAACTTCTTTCAAAAGGATTGAAATGATCTCAAATTTATGATTGTACAGAACGGTCGCGGCCGTTCTGTACTTTTCAATTCCCGAATACTTTCTTAAGCAACTCGGATGTTCTCGCCATAGGATCCTTGCGGATCTTTAACTCTTCCCTGGCAATCATAATAAACAGACCATCAATGGCTTTTTGGGTAACATAAGCTGCCAGATCGGGATTCATTTTTCTGACCAGGGGTATCTTATTGTATATCGTTATAAGGTCACTCCAGTACCTGGTGGCATTTACATTGTCAAGAGAAGTTTTTATAATTGGCTGAAATTTGTTTATAAGTTCAGGTGAAGTAGTATTTTTCAGATACATCGTTGCTGCATTATTAGCTCCTCTGACTATAGTGATGGCATCCCTGACTGTCATCCCTTTAATTGCCGCAATAAAAATGGGTTTTGCTTCTGCTGCAGCTTTTTCAGCTGCCCTGTTCATCGAAACATTGAACTCATCGACTTTTTTCCCCATACCAATGTTCCTCAGTTTTGACTCCATATCTTTTGCCTCTTCGGGGAATGGGATCCTTATTTCAGGATTTCCCCAATATCCATCAAGCACTGAAACCAATTTCACGCTTTGACCCGTACCATTAACAAGTGCTTCCCTTATGCCGTCAGCGGCATCTTTCTCAGTCAGTCCCTTGTTCTTTGGGTTAAGCAATTTTTTCGCATCTTTAAAAAATTGTGCATCTACAGGCTGAAGACACAGAAAAACTATAAATGCCAGGAAACAGGTTTTTTTCATTTTAATCTTAATTTGAATGCGCAGATTTTGGAGCAAATATCCTGCCAAAAATTAAATTCAACCGTTGAGTTTTTCTCCATTACCTGTCGGCTGAAGTTTGGAAACCAGTGCAAGCAGCTGTTCTTTACTAAAAGGTTTTGAAATATAGTCATTGCTGCCGGCATTGAATGCTTTTAACATTTCATTACTAAGTGCAAAAGCGGTCTGTGCGATTATCGGCAGTTCGGGCCTGAATTCTCTGATCTGTTTAATAGCTTCATACCCATTCATTACCGGCATTTTGATATCTATCAATACCATTCCTATATTGTTGTTGGCAACACATGCTTCAACGGCTTCCTTTCCATTTATTGCACGCAGGATTTCAGCACCTGTCCCTTTGAATATTTCTTTAATATAGAGATAATTGATTTCATCATCCTCTGCTACTAAAATTGTAAGGTTATTGAAACTTATTATTTCTTTGACACTTTTAACTTTAGGGATCTCTTCTTCATGAACCGGTTCATAAGGTATTGTGAAAAAAAACTTTGAACCTTTTCCTTGTTGGGATTCTAACCAGATCCTGCCTTTTAGCAAATCAATATTGCCTTTACATATTGCCAGTCCCAGGCCTACTCCTTCATATAACTTCATAGCATCCTGGTCGACTTTCCGGAACCTTTCAAAAATCTTGTCGTGAAAGTCAGGATCAATGCCAATCCCGGTATCTTCAATATAAAATTCCAGTTCATCACCAGCCAGGGAATAACCAAACCTGATCTGTCCCTTCACGGTAAATTTAATTGCATTGTTCAAAAGGTTATCGAGGATCTGCCTGACTTTAATAACATCAGTGAGTATTATGCTTAAGTGATCCGGAAGGCCTTTCGTTACTGAAAATGAAATTCCATCTTTTACAGAAGATTTATAAGACTGGTATAACTCATCCATCAGATTATTCAACCTGGTTCTGCTTTTATTCGAGGTGATATTTCCTGTTTCTATGAGTGATATGTCTAATACTGCATTTACTATATTAAGAAGCTGATCCGAACTTTTTGTGATCATTTCCAGATAATCTGCCTTTTCCTTTTCAGACGTTTTTTTGTCTTTCAGGAGTTCGGAAAAACCAACAATACTATTCATGGGAGTACGGATCTCATGCGAAATATTCTGAAGAAATGCGGTTTTTAATCTGTCACTGTCAATAGCTTTTTGTTCTGCAGCTATTAATTTAACCAGGTGACTCTTTAATACTGAATAAAATAAAAGAGCTGTAACAATGACATAAAACCATCCTTTGAAAGTCTGGATCCTTGTTAATAAATCAGGATCTCGTATAAAATAGCTGAGTATTTTGTCAGAAAAAACAATCCATAAACCACCGATAATTATATAGCCAGCAATAATTCTGTATTCAAATTTCCATTTTTGCATTTGACTCAACAGGTTTGATTTAGTGTTTTCTCATATTCAGGTCCTTTTATTTCCTCTTTTTGCCAAATATAAGAAACATCTGAGACATAGCAACTTCTATACGCTATTCATCCTGTCAAATGCCTTTTGCAAATCCTCTGGCCCGGCTTTAGCCATAGCTTCACTGAAACCGTAAGCTATTTCAGATTTGCCAAGTTTTAGCTGCATAAAAACAGCTTCAATAAATTCTGTTACAGGGGGAGAGCTGGTGTGCAGACCTTTTCCCCCCAGATCGGTGTTGAGTGCCGGCGGTATAACCTCTATGACTTCTATATTTTTTGATCTTACCAAATGCCGCAGTGAAAGTGTAAATGAATGGAAAAATGCCTTGGATGCACAATATACGGCCATCCTGGCCATTGGTACATAGGAAAGGCCTGAAGTAATATTTAAGATGGTATTTAATGATCTCAGCTTAAGAAAAAGAGAAGTCAGATGAACAGGAGCTTCAATATTTATAGCAATTTCTTCCTTTGCGCGCTGAAAAAAATCACTGTCTGTAATTGATATCCATTGTTGAATTCCGGCATTATTTATCAGGACATTGAGATCCTTGTGGTTTTCTGATATCCATTTAAACAGGTCTTCCCTTTCTGCTTCTCCTGACAGGTCACATTTTCTTGTAATAACCGACGGATATTTTTTTACTACCTCCTCCAGCAGGGCTTCCCGTCTGCCACAGATTATTACGGTATTGTCTTCTTTAACAAATCTTTCAGCCAGTCCCAGTCCAATACCAGAAGCACCTCCTGTGATCAGGATTTTATTATTGGAAATTTTCATGATGAAACTATTTATAACCTTCGTATAATTTGTCAATTGCTTGTGCCAGGTCAATATCCATTTTGGTAATTCCATTAGCATCATGAGTATTAAGCCTGATTGTCACGCTGTTATAGACATTACTCCACTCAGGATGATGGTCCATTTTTTCGGCTACGAGCGCGATTGCTGTCATGAATGAGAATGCTTCTACAAATGTTTTGAACTTTAAGGTTCTTGTAATATGTGTTTCGTCAAATGACCAGCTTTTAAGATTCACTTTAAGTGATTGCTTGACTTCAGTTGTTGAAAATGCTTTCATAATTTTATATTTTTCAGATTAATACAAGATGACATAAACCAAAACTTACCAGCGAAGTGCCAAATGGTTTAATAAATTTAATGGTGATTAATATCTGTATATATACCGTCTTTTTCCGAATTGGACCTGATCAAAGTATTCGTAACTGAATCTTCATTTTCATGGTGATAGATATAGGAAGCTATATTTGTCTCTTTCATTACAATTCCGGCTTCTTTGATCCTGTCGAACAGGTCAGCATCAGTTCCGATGAGTATATTCCTGAATCCGCCAAATTGAGTCAATACGCTTCGCTCAATAAAAAAAGTTCCGCCTATTGCACATTTGCTGAGGTGAATACTTTTCTCGTTATTGAACCTGTCAGGAACAAACGGGTTCCCAATAATTCTTGTGCCACCGTATAAGAATTGTATCGAGTGGTCCCGTTGCAGAATCTCCTTCCTCGACTTAAGATGGAAAGGTTCATACTCGTCATCAGAGTCAAGGAAGGAGATAAATTTTCCGGTTGATGAGAATATTCCGCTATTTTTTGACAAGGCTTCTCCGCTGTGTGGCTTCCTGAAATATTTTATCTGAGTATTTGAGCAGATGTAGGGTAGCACCTGTCGCCGCGTGTCATCGGTGCTGTCGTCATCTACAATAATTGCCTCCCAGTCATGCTCAGTCTGAGAAAGCATTGAGTTCAGCGCTCTTTTTAACATTTGAGCCCTGTTATATGTTGTTATGATTATTGAAAAAAACGGCTGTAATGTCTTTTGTATATTATTTCCTTTGTACTGATATGTTTCAGTTTTCATATTTAAGAATTTTACTGGTAAACACCAAAGTTCTTTGATTGTTTATATGGAGTTGTATACCCGGGGAAATAACACATGCTCTATTCAAACCATAGAGTTTGTTGATTTATATGGTCCATAGTAATCCAAGATAAGAGGTAAAGGTGTTATCTTTTACCAAAGTGCTGCCAAAGGAAAAAATAATGTGAAATTTCTCTGTAGGATTAATAGAGCCTCCCAGATTAAATCCTGAAGCGGATTTTGAGTTTTCAGTGCTGGCCGTCTGGTAATAGATTTCACCTCCCAATGTTATTACTTTTGAAAAGTCGTACTGAATTTCCCACCCCGAAAAAATCCAGTTTTTATTATTCGCCCCGGGATTAATCCAGTATCCTGCACCTCCATAAGTTGTTAGTTTCCCCCACGATTTCTGAAACCATACCGGAAGATAGATCTTCATTTTCCCATTGCTGAATTCATTGTTTTGCACTGTGGGGATCTCCAGAATCGGAAATACGCCAATCTGCGGTGAATTTTTTGTTTCCTTAACAAACCTGTATTTCAGTCCGAACTCGGTATTTGCATACCCGTAGGCTGAACCGTGACCGCCGGTATAGTTATAATTCAATGGCATCAATAAATGGACCTGTACATTTGGTATAATTCCATAGTTAATTTCAAAATGCGGGGCTGTCCCGGACCAGACTCCGGACTGATTGTTGTTTATTGATGAAATGTAATACTCCCAATGTTTGAAATCCACCGGTTCAGGATCATCAGTGTTGAAAGGTGGTCCTGCATTTATTATCTGAACACTGAATAGGAATAATAGGACTGAAAAGGAAAAATGTCTTTTATTTAACTCCATATATCATCATTTACTACCTCCTGATATTTTTGAATCGATCGATAGTTTGCCTGCACCGTAAATCATGAGATAGATCAGGAGAAGAGTCATGGCAAAGTCGGTACGATATTCATGTGCCCATGGCCAGATTCCTTTATTAACCAGGAGGGGCCATTTTGTGGTAACAAATGCAGTAATCATAACAATGAGCAAGGGTATTGAAGCCACACGTGTCAACAACCCGATGACAATAAGCAGACCACACACAATCTCGAAAACGCCGGTGAAATAAGCCCAGAATGCGGGATGACTGAATCCGATATGCAGAAACCTTCCTGTCCCCAAAAGTTCCGGGAATAGAAATTTTTGTACACCTTCAGTCAGGAAAATCAGACCCACAGCCAATCTGATCAGAATGGTCCAGTGATCATTGATTGAATGCGAGAATATGGATTTTTTGTTAATTTTCATTTCAGGCAACACTTTATTGCATAATAACAAGAATTAAAAACTATTGTTTAAAGAAAGCTTATCATAAAATTTACGGCTACAGTTATGAATTAATTATCAATGATATCCATAAATATTAGCAGAATTCCATAAAGAGTTTCCGGCTCAAACCTGACAGCAGTTAAGCCACAACAATAGGATATGTATTCCAGATCAATAACTTAATAGTATTACCGGAAATTAAAGCTTATCTTTGAGCAATCCGGCCAGGAGAATTATTATTAACGAACTAATTATTATAAATGGGTAGATCACAGGAAACATCAAACAAGAAGGAAGTAAAGAATAAAAAGGACAAAAAAAGAAAAGAAAAGGAAAAAAAGAGGCTCATGAGGAAAGAGAGCGGGAAAAGCAGCTTTGCAGACATGATTGCATATGTTGATGAGTACGGAAAGCTAACCTCCACTCCTCCGGATCCAAACAAGAAGATTGAGGTCGAAGCTGAAAACATTGAGACCGGAGCAAAAAAAAATATTCCTGCTGCAAAAGCCAGTTATATCCGGAAAGGTGTTGTTACCTTCTTCAATGATTCAAAGGGGTTTGGATTTATTCGCGACATGGAAAACAAACAAAGTGTTTTTGTTCATGCAAATAATCTTCAGGAACCAATCAAGGAAAACAATATAGTGACATTTGAGATTGGAAAAGGGCCTAAAGGACTGACAGCTTTAAATGTAAGGCTGTTCAAAGAATAAATCGTGTCCTGGCTGGTATGCCGGCATCATATTAATAAAATAAATAGATTACCACAATAATTTTCAAAGCTGATTCCCCTCCTGCGAGGGGAATTTTTATTTCTACCCCTGTCGTGTTTTTGCGGTCAGTTTAAACAATTCAGTCCAGCCATTGTTCTTATTATGATGATTAACTCATTATTATATATGAAGCTAACCAGCGGTTTCCCTCCGAAGAGGGGAATGTCAACCTCTATTGTTGCATTAAATGCAATATCTCACCGCATCATTTTTCACTCACATTTTTTATGATTTTGTTATGAAAAACATTATAAAAAAGCTAATCTCGGTTACCTCTATGCTTGCTTTAGCCTTAAAGGCATTTGCTCCGGCAACTGAATCTCTGATTATAATCAGAACTGTGCCGGTTGAGCCCTTTAAAAGCCTTATTCATGCAATTGGTATGGTTGAAACTCAATTTGACACTCTCGCTTATAATCCTCTTGAAGAAGCAGTGGGTTATTTCCAGATCCGTCCTATCCGTCTGGCAGATTATAATAACCGGACCGGGAATTCATATTCCATGAAGGATCTGTTCGATTATAAAATTTCAGAAAAGATATTCCTTTATTATGCCGCAGAAATTGGGCCTTATAATTTTGAACGGATAGCAAAGACCTGGAATGGATCGGGTCAAAGTACGATCCAGTACTGGGAACAGGTTAGAAAATTCCTTTAATATACTTAACTTTTCTTAGCATTCTGCCTTTTTAAGAAGGAGATCGCTCGCTTGCGCTCTAATGACAACTATTATCATGTTGTTTATTTAAATTGTGTTATTGTATTTATTAGCCCCGTTAGGGGCATAATAATTTAAAGCAGGGCAACGCCCTGCATATAAGATACAGAAGTGTTTTTTTTTTCGCTCCTACTTAATAAGTTTTGTTGATATTCAACATCGGGCTTCGCACGATGTTAAAATATATAAGGCCTACGGCCTTTTTTTTTATTGTATAGGCGATTCGCGACACAAACGTCCGATAGAACCTTCGGGAAATCAATACTTCAAAAATCTTAGCAAAAATCCCCCAAAATTACCTGACTGAAAATCAGATAATAGCATATTTATGCTAATTGTAAAATGAGACCTGCAGTTTGTTGATTTACTCTTTTCCGGTATTCTTTTATGGTATAATTTCGTTCATGAGAATTTAACAAAGAATTCATTTTGAAGAGACAATATGAAACAAGAACAGTTAAGTACATTAATTTGAAAATGATTTTTTTATAAACCAATTTCTTTACAGCCATGAAAAGAATATTATTTGCAGTCACACTAATCTTAGCATTAAGTACTGCGTCGTTTGCAGGCGGTTTTGTTGCAGGTGGAAAAACCCACACAACACTTGGAAACTATAAAATTGAAGTTGCTGATAATCCTATTACAATAAACGGACAGCAACTGAAGACTTATCAGATCAGCTATGAAAACTCTCCTATGAAAGTTTTGGTAGCAGTGAGGAATGACAAAAATTGCAAAAACTATATTGTCCTTTCCAATGTTTTATCGGTTCAGTATATATGCAATGGGGATTATTTCGGGGTTCAGATGCTTGAAAAACCATTAGAATCACTGAATAAAGATGGTTATGCAACCACTGATGAAGGATTGAATAAATCAGAGTATTTCCATCAGAAGCTTATCATCCCCGGAAAACAAACCGAACTGGCAAGCACTGAATTGATTGCAGCCTATTTCCCTATGCTTATTAAGGATGAGATGATTGCAAGGAGATAATGCTCAGATATTTCAAAATGGCAACCCGCCTGTTACTAGTTTTAGTATTAAATTGACTAAGAAGAGACTTCAATTGATGTCTCTTCTTATTTTATTTTGATTCAGGTACCCGGCAATAAAACAAAAATCCTCCTTCCTGTTTTATAAACCGGCAATCCATCCGCTTGTCAAAAAAAGATTTTTTTGTTGATTGGGCAACTATATAAACAGGCTTGTCTATTTTCCCGTTTAATAACCACTCTTTGTTGCTGCGTTCAATGTTTCCTCCAGGCATCTCCCTGAAATAAAAAAAGGGGGCATAGCTGTAAAATCCGAAGGTGGTAACATAAACATCCTGACCCGAAAGACTTTGATAGAAAGCTATTGCCGGAGCCTGAGAATATCCCTCAATTTTTGGAACGACCGACTTCAGATAGAAAAATATACAAAAGGCTGTAGAATAGAACAGTAAAATGATCCCGCCGAAAACCTGCTTCTTTTTAATCATAATCATTGATACAACAAGTAACACCAGATAAAATACACCTATCAGGAATTCATAGCCGCTCCAATGAACCGGAGTATTAAGGCAGGCAATAGCGAAATCATCTTTAATATATGGCGATATGATTTCTTTGTACGCTGGTATAAGCGGAACTGCGATCAGGACTAATGAGAATATTGATCCTGTAACAATAAGTATCCATGAGAGATACTTTCTAAAATTGTTCCTGTTATTCAGGATCTCATAAATAAAGTAAGCAGCAAAATATGAAAGAGGAAAATATGCAAGTGAAGAATAGTGTACAATTTTTGTTTTTACAATTGAGAATAAGATCATTACAACCCAGAAAAGGATAAGCATCCATCTGAGAAAATATTTCCCGTCTTCGCCGGTACCACTATTTCTCCTTACAAGAACAGGCAGAGCAAGCACGGAAATCGGGAAGCAGCCAAGAAAAACGACTAGAAAATGGTAATAAACTGGTCCGGAATGCCCGGCGACGGGTTTGAGAAACAAGTCAGCCTGGTACTTAATAAATTCCTTTATAAACCAGAACCCATTATTGATCATCTCAGGAACAAACCATAATGAGGTAATAATTAACCACGACACTAAAAAAATTATAATGTTTTTCCAGTTTGAAATTCTTTTGAGTTTCATGTTAACCCAGTATACCACCATTGAAATAGCTGCTATCAATAATCCGACAGGCCCCTTAGTAAGAGTTGCAAGTCCCATAGTAATACCTGCGAGAAGAGCATATTTAAAACCGTTGTTTACAGCTTTCGTCCTGATGCTGGCCGCTAAAAAAACAACTGACAAAAAAATGAAAAAGTTAAAAAAAGGATCAATTATTCCCGATTTAAAATAGAGATGAGGAAGAAACGATCCCAGATACGCCAGCGACCATATAAATCCAAATTTTTCGTCATAAAGCCTCTTTCCTATAAAAAATAATGTAATAAGTGTAATAATTCCAATGACTGCATTTGGGAAACGGGCTGCAAATTCATTTATCCCGAATAACTTCATGCTTAGTACCTGCATCCAGAAGAAGAGCGGCGGTTTTTCCCAGAAGGGGTGAAAGTCAATCTGTACCCTGCTGTAATTACCTGTAACTATCATTTCCCTGGCAGATTCAGCGAAATTTATCTCGTCCCAGTCGAAAAGGTGGACAGATCCCAGAAAGGGAATAAAAAAGAGAACTGCTGAAATAATAATCAGATAGAGGTAAATTTTTCTTGGCATTATGACCTTAATTAACCTGTAATTTATGTTTGAAAACCACCCGGTCAAGTACTTTCCTTTTCCAAAGGATAATACTGAATACCAGCAGCAGGATTGCAGAAGAACGATAGACCCATGTTTTTAGAATATTGCGCTTTGGAACATATTCAGGCATACTTATACCATTATATCTGAAAAATGGATTCAGAAAGTAAATTGTGCCATCATAGCCTTCAATTTCTGTTCTTATGTAGGTGTCGGATGAAGTGAAGAGATACGTGCCTGTAGAACAGTTCTCTAATCTCCTTTTTTCTATCCCGTGCTGACCAATGAATTTTATTGTCCTCACATCCTTACTTAATGTGACTGCAAGGGAATCATTTTTAAATGTGATTGAACTGATCCTGGGTAATTTCAGTAAAGCAGCTTTTTTCTCCTGATTGGTCTTAAACGAACTTATATTAAACTTTACTCCAACTGAACGGCCGGTCCTGATGGATTTTAATACGGAATCTCTTACCAGATCAGTGTTGATCAGATTAAAACTGCTGCAAATTTCTTTGATATTATTCATCTCATGGGAATCATCATCAGCAATCAGGAACACGGGATGACCCTCCGAAAGTATGGTGTCATAGTATGATTGAAACAGACGATCATGATTCGCAATCTCAAGAACTTCATAGTTGCCCAGATACTTTAAATTGGCATAAGAATACGCTTTTCTGTACACAGGATGTACAATCGAAATAATGGTGCCGGGATCCTTTTTAAGCTGGTCAATAACGAATTGCTCATTACTAAGGGTCTGCCGGAATGGAAAATCAAGCCAGCTAATTTTTTTTGCATTAAGGACCAGCTGGTGATTTTTATAATACTGGTAGCCATGCTCATAGACCGGGACATACCAGTCATATTTTTTCTCGCGGATATTTATGCTCTGATAATCAGATATACTGAAAATATTGTAGCCAAAATATTGGTACAGGCTATCAAGAAGCAGTGCTGACCTGGCCACTCTCTCTGGATTTTCAAGCATTTTCGCTGTATGAGCATGAAAATTTGCCATCCTCCATTTGGCAGTATCGATATTGCTGTAAGGGTTATATATGTATTCGCCATGAAAGGGATGCGTATCAGGGAAGGTATATTGAGGATTAAGGCCAAACTGAAATATCAACAAGATAAAAATGAGGATAAAGAATCCTTTAATGAATTTAAGTAAGATCTTAAATATCTTCACAATTAGTAGTTATAAGACAAAATTATGGATCGGATGACTGTTTTCTGAAAATTTCAGAATCATATACTATCAAATTTAACGACAAATTCTTGTAAAACTAAAAAAAATCAGGAATAACTTACTGGAGGTGTATGGCACGAATGGACAAGTATGCTTAACTTCACATATAATTCAATTAAACGATGGATGAAAAGATATCAGCCGGCTGGCAAAAGTTTCTGAAAGGTTATCCCTGGTTCAATTGCAAGGGATGTTATCCTATAACTGCCTATTCAGAATTTATGCCTCCGCCCTGTCTCGGATATAAACCATATGGCAGGCCTGATTCCCGATTATAGAGGGAGATGATCCCTTTGGCTGGAAGATCACTGAAATTGAAGAGGAATATGAACTTAAGCCCGGGATAGAACATGTCGGGCACCAGATAATGGATAATATTCTTAAACTCGGACAGGGAATTCCGCAACATTTTATCAGCGGTCATGGCGATGAAAACCTTGTAATAATCCCTACTGGCCGCCCGACCTGTCAGCACATGCCGGATCTTTATTGCATGAACGATACGTTACATTGATTCCCTTAATGCTTTCGCGTACACAGGATGATAAGGGAAGAGTGGTCTGGACATTCTTCGGGAACAGTATCCATGAGCCTGAAGAGGCTTTCTGGAAAAGTTTTTTTACAGCACCTGGCAAAGAAATTACTGAAGCTGAATCAGTATCTTTCTTTACAGAGTTGTTATCCGATGCTTATGGAGAAAAATTACCTGATAGTGAATCTCTTTACAATGCGGGATTCAGGATAATGACTTCTGACGAATCAGTATTGCCGCAGTGGACAAAGAAATTCTTAATAAACGATGGATCACAATTTTTGGACATCAGATATCTATTGACCTTCAGGCCTTTCAGTCAGTTGCCTGATCAGGTTAAGACAAATTATCTTTCCGGGAGCCTGTCACTTATTCCTTTTCCCGGGAGCCTTGTATTCTGGGGTATGCCCGGGTATCTTAGTCTAAAAAAGAGCTTGCTGTGACTGGTCAGATCCCGTTGTTGAACCTGGTTGCCCGGAACAGGGGTATTGAGGGATTGAAGGTTACACAATCGGGATGGTTGCATGAACCTCATCCTGGCAGTAAGGATATTATTATAAACGAGAATCTTATACACAATTCTTATCATCGAACTCATCGCTGGCAAAGAATACACAGGTATCAGAATGAACTGAATGAAGTAGCACATAAAGTAAAACTGATTAAAGCATTGTTCAGCACCGAACCGGATGCGATGGGTTTGTATGACAAGCCATTAGCATGTAACAGTCAATTGTGGAGCAGTAAATTTGAGCTTTTGCTGAATGGACCCCACGCTAAAAAAAAAATAGAAGAGGTGGAAAAGACCCTTTTAAAGGGCGGACTATTTGGTTACAGGTTCTTTTTTCCGCCGATGAGGGTCGGGGAGCATGAAATATATCTTCACAGGCCACTTGTAGCATTTGTCGGGAAGAAATCTGAGAAGATTGAGATAAAGCCCGATTCACTTTTCGGATATATAACCGGCTATCATACAAGCGATACGGATATGTCAGATCCTGTTGAACTTTGGCCCAGAATGCAAAAACGCGATCTCTATCTATCTGCCCTTCATGATTTTAATACGACCAATGATCATTATGCACATCAGACATCTTTTAATATTATATCCTTACTTGAAAGCTGGGAATTACAAAAACGCTCTCTCCTGAAAAGATCATTTGCACAAAACCTTTTGAATATTGCAAAACATAAAAGCCTTGAAAACTGGCTTGATGAACTTGATAATCATGCCAGGCTCCCGAAATTAGCCGGACCTGTTCAAAATGCCCTGGAAAAAATTATAGAACCGCAGTATGATACAGAGCTTCCTGAACCGCTTACCTTTGGTGAAACTGCTACCCGAAAATTTGAAGAAAACTGGTGGAATGATATAAAATTCCTGGCGCAAGGTGAATTCATATACAAGGATAATGCAGATATAATGCTGGATGAGACAACTCTCTCACTGGTACGTAGAAATCAGCGCGATCTCGAACAACTTGGTGATTATCTTATTGAAAGGTATCACAGGATAATTTCAGAAGCCGGAATGGAGGGACAGGCAATGGTTGGAGAATTGCCCTTTAAATGGCATACGTTATTTGATTTTACCCAGTATGGAGGATGGCTTGGAAATCAGAATGGCAGCATACACGAACGCAATATGCTTGTAGTTATTCCCGGGAAGAACCGAAAACAGGCAGTTGTGCTTGGCGATCATTATGATACAGCATATATGGAAGATGTATATGAGAAGGAACGGGGGGATCGGGAGCGAGGTTAGCAGCAAGAGGGGCAGATGATAATTATTCCGCAAGTGCAACACTGTTACAGGCAGCACCAGTTCTTATGAAACTTATCAAAAGAGGGTAAACTTGAACGTGATATCTGGCTTATTGCATCTTACAGGTGAAGAATTTCCGTCTGATTGTATGGGTGCCCGTAATCTCTGCCAGTCGCTGATCGAAAAGAATCTGATTCTGAAATTGAATAGCACAACGAACATTGACCTTTCGGAAACTGAAATTTTGGGAGTTTATGTTATGGACATGATTGGACATAACCGCGATAATGACCAGGATATTTTCCAGATATCACCAGGAAAAAGCGCTGAATCATTATTCCTTGCATTGCAGGCTCATATTGCAAATATGATCTGGAATGAGCTTCACATAAATGGAACAGGAAACCTGAAAGAATAATTTATGCCGGGGTCAACGAATTAGCGGGATAAAAGAGATACCTGATATTGCAAGGCATCTGTCTCTAAAGGGAGAAGTACGTACTCAATATAATCCTCATAGTTCCCTCTTTAATACCGATGGTCAGATATTTTCTGATACAGGAGTTCCGGTAGTACTTTTCATGGAGAACTACGATATAAACAGGAGCGGATATCATGATACAAAGGATACTCTTGAGAATATTGATCTCGATTATGGAGCAGCTCTTGCAGCTATAGCTATTGAAACTGTTGCACGTTTTGCATCATTAAAAGAAACTGGTTTCTGATAATTTTTCATGACCTTTGCAGAATAAAATTATTGAACATGAATATTACATTCAGAACAACACCCGAAAAAAGTGATATACAACGGGTTATGGAAATAGTTGAATCAACAAAGTTTTTCTATGACCATGAAGTTGAAATAGCTGCTGAACTTGTTGCAGAAAGATTAAGTCAGGGCGAATCAACAGGTTACTATTTTGTTTTTGCAGAAGTTGATGGTGTTACCGCAGCCTATTCCTGCTTTGGTCCGATTGCTATGTCAAAAACATGTTTTGATCTTTACTGGATCGCTACTCATAATGATTTTCGCGGAAAAGGAATAGGTAAAAAACTTATTGAAGAGACCTGCAATCAGGCCAGAAATGGGATGCAAGATACTCATTGCTGAAACTTCGGGTCTTGAGCATTATGCTCCTACAAGAGCATTTTATATCAACAATAAGTTCATTCTTGAAGCAACCCTGAAGGATTTCTATACAGAAGGTGATGATAAGCTATTCTATACAAAAGGATAGGGTAAAGAGTAATGAAATCCTTTAGTCGCAAAGCACACAAAGATCATCTGTAGATTCGCAAGTGTCAGTTCTCTAATCTTTATTTACATCATGAGTTCCACTTTGGATGTAAACCTTTGCGAACCATTGCGGTTAATTGAATGAATTTCATGATTAATTAATTCAATTAGCTATATTCACTTTTACAGCTGCAGCTTTCAATCCTTTTGATTCGGCTTTCACTGTAAATGATCCTGTTGCACCTTTTTCTGCAGCAACAATCACCAGGCACATCCCATTAAAGGCTTTCTTTGACTTTGCCTGAAATAGCTCATGGCTTGCAGCATCACCGTTATCTGTTGCAACTATTTTTCCGGGTCCTTCAATGCTGAAGTTGATCTGGTTATTGCTTTTGGGGACCAGGAGTTTATTCTTGTCTTCAATCCTGACAGTGATGAAGATAAGATCAGTACCATCAGCGTGAACAGCAGGCCTGTCAGCGGTCATCGACAAGCATGGATGCTTTCTCAGTTGTCCGCACCACATCCTCTGCCCATTTGGCACCATTTTTATAGGCAATTACCTTAAGTTCACCCGGCTGATATACTACATCATCCCATTTCAGCCGGTATTCAAATTCACCTTTTTTCTTCTTGCCAAGCGATTTTCCATTCAGGAAAAGTTCAGCTTCATCGCCTGAAGTATAAACATGAACAGGGGTGACAAGACCTTTTCTTTCCGGCCAGTTCCAGTGAGGAAGAATATGTGCCATTGGTAGTTCTGGTCTCCATCTTGACTGGTATAAATAAAAACGGTCTTTTTTAAATCCTGCAAGATCCATTATTCCAAAATAGCTGCTTCGTGACGGACACTCTGTTACACCCTGTTTGTCAAGCATTTTAAGCATCTCCTTGTATCCCCATGAATCAGGTTTAAGTCCTGTCATATCGCCATCATAAGGTGTTGGTTCACCAATATAATCAAATCCTGTCCATACAAATTCTCCCATTGTTGCCGGATATTTATCGAGCATTGTCCATTGCTGGTCGGGGGTTGTGGCCCATGCAGGGTAAGCGACATCATAGGATGTAATCTGAAATATCCCTTTACCCGGAAGATTATTGTAGAGATCACCCTGAACTACAGGAAAAAAATATTCACCTCTTGAACTGACAGTTGATGCTGATTCACTTGAATAGAAAGGCAGGCTATCATTATCCTTTAATTCAAAAAATCTCTGATAATTCTGCAAATTATAATTTATCCCGAATATATCGAGAGTCTTCTGGAATCCATTGGTTCCGGAGTTGGGACCGTTGCACCCGGACGTTACAGGTCGTGTATTGTCTTCAGACTTTACTATTGCATTCAGTGCTCTTGACAGGTAAGGATTTCTCTGATCAGGAACTTCATTTCCGATGCTCCACATGAATACGGAAGGATGATTCCGGTCGCGACGGACCATAGCTTTCAGGTCTTCAGCGTGCCATGCATTAAAAATGAGATTATAATCCTTTGGTTTCTTGCCTATTCTCCAGGTGTCAAAAGCTTCGACCATTATAAGAAATCCCATTTTATCACAAAGATCGACAAGTTCAGGTGCAGGCGGGTTATGACTTGTCCTTATGGCATTGCAGCCCATCTCCTTAAGGATTTCAAGCTGACGTTCGGCAGCCCTTGTATTAAAAGCTGCTCCAAGGGCACCCAGATCATGATGATTACAAACTCCCCTTATCTCAACTCTTCCCCCATTGAGCAGAAATCCATTCCGGGCCGTAAAATTCAATGTTCTGAAGCCGAAATTGGTTTCATACCTGTCAGTTACAGCTGTACCCTGCATCACAATAACTGCTACACGGTATAGTTGGGGATTTTTAATATCCCACAAAACGGGACTCTTTACAGGAATATCAAGCCTGAATTCATGAGTTGAAACAGCCGGGATCAGCGCAGAAACGACGACCGATTCTGCAACCGGTGCAGCAGCAGGTTCAAATTTATCATTCAGTTTATAAACTATAGCTTTAACCGTAACAGGCTGGGATTCATCTAAATGGCTTTCAACTTCAGCCAGTACACTTAGCATGCCTCTTTCTTTCCTGATCTCCGGAGTAGTACAGAATACACCATTATTTGCAATATGCAGCTGGGAAGTTTTTACCAGCCATACATTCCGATAGAGTCCTGCTCCGGGATACCACCTCGAATCCCAGTTTTTGGTATCGAGCCTGACTGCAATAATATTTTCCTTACCTGTTAAAATATATGGTGTAAGATCGAGACGGAAAGATGTATATCCATATGGCCATTCCCCTACTAATTGACCATTGAGCCATACTTTAGCATTAGCCATCGCTCCGTCAAAATCGACATAGATTCGTTTCCCCTTATCATTATCATTTATGTTAAAATGCTTTCGGTACCATCCGATCCCTTTCCATGGTAACAGTCCGGTGTTGTTTTCAAGCGTGTCGCTGAATGGTCCTTCTATTGCCCAGTCATGAGGCAGATCAACAGATCTCCAGTTATGGTCACTGACTGAAGGGAGCTGGAGGTTTTCAGGCTCCTGATCTGAAGTAGCAGATTCGTCTGCAGCATTAAAATACTTTACAAATTTCCATCCCTGGTTGAAGGATTCACGGGTGCGTGGTGATTCCTGAGCCATTAAAGCGTCACTGATACATATTGTTATCATGATCATTAAAAATGACAGGATTGATGTTCTTTTCATATACTGTTGGTTTGAATTTTTCTCTAAGTTAATTATATCCTGACAAATCCTGTAGCAATAAGCTTTACATTTTTTCCCGCTGATCTTCGCAGATTTTAATTGGTAATCTGCGTAAATCTGCGATATCTGCAGGAAATTCAGTATTACTGAGTGACCTTTATACTTTTATTCCCGCTTTGCGGGATTTCGTATCTTCGTTACTTAACTTTCTACTTTTGTCTTTTATCTTAATACGCACATAAATGAACAGGATCAAATCTATCTGCATATCAATAATAATATCCTTTTTGCCTTTTCTCTCAATTCTTCCGCAATATCAGGCGCCAGTTCATAAAACATTTACACGGCAGGATACCCTACGCGGCTCAATAACACCTGAAAGAGCATGGTGGGATCTGACCTATTACCATCTTGATATTGCTGTAAACCCTGCCGACAGTTCAATATACGGTACAAATACAGTAACCTACAGAGTACTGAATACTGCCAGCCTGATGCAGATCGATCTTCAGGAACCGTTGAGTCTTTCAAAAGCTGTCCAGAATAACAAAGAGCTTAACTTTAAGAGAGAAGGTAATGTGTACTGGATTCAGCTTGCCGAGGAACAGGTAAAGGGGAACATCTACTCTGTAATATTGACTTATGGGGGAAGACCAAAAGTATCCGTGCTTCCTCCCTGGAGTGGCGGCATTACCTGGAAGAAGGATAAAAACGGATTGCCTTTTGTTGCGTCCGCCTGTCAGGGCGACGGGGCGAGCTTATGGTGGCCATGTAAGGATCATATGTACGATGAACCGGATAGTATGCTTATAAGTGTCAATGTTCCCGGAAACCTGATTGATGTATCGAACGGACGTTTAAGAAGTGTTGTAAAACAGAAGAATAAGACCAGGACCTTCAACTGGTTTGTTGATAACCCCATTAATAATTATGGCGTAAATATCAACATTGCAGATTACGTACACTTCTCAGAAGTATTTAATGGAGAGAAAGGACCCCTCGACTGTAATTATTATGTTCTTAAAGAGGATCTGGAGAAAGCCAGGATACAGTTTAAGCAGGCCCCTATGATGCTCACGGCATTTGAGCATTGGTTCGGACCCTATCCTTTTTACGAGGATGGCTACAAACTCGTTGAAGTACCATATCTGGGAATGGAACATCAGAGTTCTGTAACTTATGGTAATGGATTTAAAAATGGTTATCATGGAATGGATATTAGCAATAGCGGATGGGGATTAAAATTCGATTTTATTATCATACATGAGTCAGCACATGAATGGTTCGGTAATAGCATTACATATCAGGATATTGCCGATATGTGGATCCATGAGAGCTTTGCCGCTTATGCCGAAAATCTCTATGTTGAGTATTATTTTGGCAAGGAGGCAGGGAGTGAATATGTTCTGGGTACACGTGCCAATATTCGGAATGACAAACCAATAACTGGTATCTATAATGTCAATTATGAAGGATCAGGTGATATGTACTACAAGGGTAGTAATATGCTGCACACTCTGAGACAGATAGTTAATGATGATGAGAAATGGAGAGGCATTCTGCGTGACCTTAATAAAGATTTTTATCATCAGGTTGTAACGGGCGCCCAGATTGAGAATTATTTAAGCGCAAAGACCGGCATTAATCTCAAACGCTTCTTTGACCAGTACCTTAGAGATGTAAGAATACCTGTTTTTGAATACTATACAAAAGGGAATTATCTCTTTTTCAGGTGGAACAACTGTGTTGCAGGTTTTAATATGCCATTAAAAATATACATATCCGGAAAGGAGCAGTTCATTAAACCAACTGCCTTTTTTACCTCTTTAAAACTGGATACTGAAAATGCTGTTATTAAAGTCGATCCGGAGTATTATGTTGCGACATTGAATATTACCGGGAAATAGACATAGCCAAATTTACAAGAACTTACACAGAGTAGCACAGAGGTTACACAGAGTCTACACAGAGTCCATTCTCTGTGAAAGTTCTTGATTTTTAAACTTTGGGTACCAGCATGTGCTCAAAATTATGGTTTCACGAGAATCGGTTTTCCGAAACCGATCTTTTCCAGCGGCTTCATCTGGGTTGCTGCATCACCGACAATTACATAATACATCTTGTCAGGATCAATATATTTGTCTGTGATAGACTTATCTTCTTCAACTGTCATATTTTTGATAACATTTTCATCCTCTTTGATATAATCATCAGGAAGTCCGTATTTTGACATTGCAGAGAGCATTCCTACCAGGGCACCATTTGTTTCAAACCGGAGAGCATTTGAAAGGATCATGGCATTTTTGCTGAAGTCAAGATCTTTCTCGCTTACCCCATTCCGGTATTTTTCTAATTCATCCTTAATTATTTTTACCGATTCGAAAGTTGCATCAGTCCGTACACTAGTAGCAACGACAAATGGCGCCTTAGTCTTCATCTCCAGGAAGAGGCTTTCCGCACCGTATGTATAGCCCTTATCTTCGCGAAGAATCATGTTCAGGATACTTGAAAATGCTCCGCCGAGCTTATAGTTGACAAAATCAGCTTTCACATAATCGGAATCAGTTCTCGATAAGGCTAGATATCCAGCATAAATTACAGATTGTCTTGAACCCGGAATATCAACAAAGTATATTTTTGATTTTTCAGGGTTGGGCGGAATGGGGTATGAATTAAAAGTTACTTCCTTCTGTTTCCATTCCGATTCGAGTGGTTTGAGAGCCGACAGAACCTGATCTTTTGTCACATTTCCGGCTACGAGAATACTTGTTTCGGAAGGCGAAAAATTAGTGTCGTAATAATTTTTCAAATCGCTCATTTTTATTTTAACGATTGACTCTTTCGTTCCCCTGTTATTATATCCGAAGATATTGTCAGTGCCATAAAGTAACTTGAAAAACAACAGTCCGGCCACAGTTTGGGGTTGAGCCTCTGACTGTATTATACTATTCAGTGTACGCGATTGAGCTAATGCAAACTCAGTTGTGTCCCACCGCGGTCCGAGAAGAAATTCTTCCAGCAGGGCTACAGTCTTTTCAAAATTTCTTGATAATGCGCTGGCATTAATTGACATTTCTTCACGACCGGCACCTACATTTATACTTGAACCAAGAAGCTCAATCTCTTCCTCCAGTTCTTCAGGAGTTTTATTTTTCGTTCCCTGCGGAAGCACACTTGCTACCATCCCCGCTACTCCGGGAAGATCAATTTTATCCTGTTGTATACCTCCGTCAATTACCAGTCTCAAATCGACCAGTGGTAATTCCTTATTCTCAATTCCATAAATCATGATGCCATTGGAAAGAGTAGCTTTCCATACTTCAGGTACTTTAACTTCCGGAGCATGCCCTACCGGTGGTTCTACAGATCTGTCAATTAAGGAGGGAGTTTTTACAATCTTTTCGCTGTCTGCAGGTGCAATTGTAACCTTGCTAGCTTCTTTTATGTTCTCTTCTTTTACATTAGCTGGTACTGAATTTGCCGCAACCATATTTGTATCACCTTTTGGAACGAAACTCACTACCAGATGCGGTTTCCCTTTGATGTATTTATCATAAGCCATCTTGACGTCATTCAGGGTAACAGCTTTTATATTTTGGATATCCTTCTCTATATAACCCGGATCGTTAAGGAAAGTATTATAAAACGCCAGCTGTATCGACTTGCCGAGTACGCTTGATATTCCTTCATAAAAACTTTTTTCACTTGATGCTTTTACTCTTTCAATGTCATTTTCTGTTATTCCATCAGTTTCAAAACGTTTGAAGCCTTCTTTGACGCCATCTTCAATGTCTTTTAGCGATTTCCCTTCATTTGCGCGTATTGTTATCCTGAATTCACCAGCCAGTTCGCTGGAATTGTTGCTTGCGGAGGTATTTGAAGTAAGCTTTTTTTCTTTTACCAGCACTTTATATAAAGGCGCCATTTTACCATCAGCAAGTATTTTTGCCAGGAAATCAAGTGCATAAGAATCTTTCTGGTATGCCTGTGGAGCAGGCCACACAAGTGTAAGTTCAGGTGCATTTGCAAAACTATCCACATGGTAAAGCCTCTCTGTTTTTTGCAGAGTCGGTACCATTGCCGTGCGTTTTGCAACTTCACCATGGGATTTTATTTCGCCGAAATATTTATTAATCAAAACTTTAGCTGAATCCGCATTGAAATCGCCGGTCAGAACGAGTGTCGCGTTATTAGGGCCATAAAAGTGTTCATAATAAGCTTTGACATCTGCAAGTGATGCATTTCTGATGTCGGCCATGTCGCCAATTACTTCCCAGTTATACGGATTATCTGGTGGATAGAGGTTTTTATCTATGACATAATCAGTAAAACCATATGGAGTATTATCCTCCCTTTGTCTTTTCTCATTTGAAACAACATTTTGTTGAAGTGCAAGAGTGTGCTGGGTTACCGAATTGATAAAAAAGCCCATCCTGTCCGACTCGAGCCATAAGACTCTTTCCAGGGCATTCTTTGGAAAAATCTCGTAGTAGGTTGTTATATCGCGTTCTGTAAAACCATTATTTGTTCCTCCTACGCCTTCAAGAATTTTGTCAAATCTTCCGGGGGCAACATCTTCCGATCCTCCAAAGAGCAAATGTTCAAACAGATGTGCAAATCCGGTCTTGCCAATCACCTCTCTGCTCGAACCTACATGATACATGATTGCATAGGAGATTATCGGATTGGAATGGTTAGTGCTGAGAATCACCTGTAATCCGTTCGGCATTACATATTTCTCATAGTTTATTTTCAGCTTGTCAGTGACAGGGGCCGGAGTTTTTTTACAAGTGATGCTGACAGAGAGTAAAATCAGCACACCAAAGATCTTGGAGACTAAGCGGATCTTATACATTTTTAATAAATTAAGGTTAAATATTGTTTTATGTGAAAAAAATTTGTCAAACTCTTTATTTAAAACTTTCTTGTATAA
>CAWBQN010000020.1:0-204552 GCA_963791065.1 uncultured Bacteroidales bacterium | reverse complement strand
CCTAAGATTAAACAAATTTCAAGGCTATAAGTTTTGTCGGGAATCGGTTACAACCCTTCGCAAAAACTTGTGTATATTTCCTGAAGATTTATTACAGGTCGTACAATGAAAAAGATATTATTTTTTATCCTAATCTGCACTCTTACAGTTGCATCCTCAGCGTTTACAAGTGATCACAAAACCGGTTTCCTGAAAAAAGATGATACATATTACCGGAAT
This sequence comes from uncultured Bacteroidales bacterium, assembly GCA_963791065.1. Taxonomy (GTDB): domain Bacteria; phylum Bacteroidota; class Bacteroidia; order Bacteroidales; family VadinHA17; genus LD21. The sequence continues at coordinate 204,333 of CAWBQN010000020.1, read as the reverse complement.
CTGGCAAGAGATATTTTCAAAGAACTGATTGAGATAAATACTTCATCAAACTATGGCAGTACAAAAGCTGATGAAGGAGAAGACTTTAAGGACGAATAAAAAACGCGGAAATGCCAATGGTGTTGATTGGCTCCTGACTAATAAAAAGAGAGCTTATTGATGCTGATTTCTGTATTAATCCTGATGGCGGTGGCGGGAGATCTTAAAAATGGGAAACATGTAACTATGGCAATTCAGACGAGTGAGAAAGTATATACTTCATACCTTTTAAAAGTCACAAATGTAGGAGGACACAGCTTGTTACCTGTCAGGGATAATGCAATATACCGGCTTGCTTGCGGACTTACACGTTTATCAAAATATGACTTTCCTCTCAGACTGAATGAAACAACCAGAAATTATTTCCTGAAGGTTGCCCCGGGTGAGTCAGAGCAGGTAAGGTCAGATATTATGGCTATGCTCAAAACTCCTCCTGATACTGCTGCCGTAAGACGCGTTTCCTCTTCATCAGCTTATTATAATGCAATGATGCGAACAACATGCGTTGCAACAATGATGAATGATATTCAAATACATAAAATCTGATCATATGAAGAAAATCCGATTGTTCCTTTTATCGTTGGCTCTGTCTGTTATTTGCACCGCACAGCAGAAGCCTTTTCTGTCAGATATTTACAGCTATCTTGAAAATACAAAAGTATTTGAGGTTAATCAGGAAGACGGTCATGTTCCGCTTGTTCCTTATCTGACTGTTGATGAAGCGTTAAAAAATGACAGGTACAAGACGTCAGGTTTCTGTCACTTAACGGCACATGGAAATTTCATTTTCCAGATACGCCGGAAGGAACACCTGATAACTTTTTTTGCCGAAAATTTCAATGATAAAAACTGGGATACTATCCATGTTCCTTCAAACTGGGAGATGCAGGGCTTCGGCGATCCTCTCTTTCCGTAATGTTACAACTCCTTTTCCTCCAAACCCGCCGTTTGTTCCAAGGGAATATAATCCGACAGGTTCATACCGGAAGAACTTTTAATATTCCCGGTTCATGGAAGGGCAAGGAGATATTCCTGCGGATGGAAAAAACAGCTTCCGCTTCATTTGTCTGGATAAACGGGAAAGAAGTCGGCTATAATGAAGGTGCCCAGGAACCTGCCGAATATAATATCACCAGATATCTGAAACCGGGTAAAAACACTATCGCTGTTAATGTTTATAAATACTCTGATGGTTATTATCTTGAGGATCAGGATTACTGGCGGCTGGCAGGGATCTTTGATGATGTATGGCTTTTTGCAACTCCGCTAGCTCATATTTTTGACTGGTATGCAACTACTGATCTCGATAAAACTTATACAGATGTCACGCCTGGATCTGTCATGTGGATGTGAAAAATTATTCTGAGAGCCCCGTTACTGATTTCACGCTGCGAACAACACTTATATGACCCAGGTAAAAAAATAGTAAAGACCTTGATTTCAGGAAAATTCTCTGTTCTGCCGGGAACAAGGCAAACGGTTAGAATATCTGATGAAATTAAAAATCCTGCAAAATGGTCGGCAGAATTTCCGAATCTTTATACCGCTCATTTTTGAACTCATTAATTCTAGCGGGAAAACAATTGAGGTGATCTACGGAAGGATTCGGTTTTAAAAAGACTGAGATAAGGAATCAGGTCTTTTATCTTAATGGAGTTCCGGTCAAGCTTAATGGGATTAACAGCCATATGCAGCATCCGACACTTGGACATACAATGAATGAAGAGACAATAAGAAAAGATATGTCATCCTGAAACAATTCAATATCAATTGTGTCAGAACTTCACATTATCCGCCTGTTATAAAGTATCTTGAACTTGCTGATGAATATGGTATTTATGTAGTTGATGAAACAGGTGATGAATCGCATGCGACAGAATATTTATCAGAGAAGAAAGAATGGGAGGATATGTATCGTGAAAGAGCACGAAAGATGGTTTTGCGCGACAGGAACCATCCTTCAGTTCTGTTCTGGAGTGCAGGAAATGAAAGTGGGGAAGGAGATAATATCTGTTCGGTTATTGATGAGGGGAAAAAGTATGATAAAACACGGTACTGGATGTATGGAGGGAATGCTTTTTCCCATCAATGCGAAGAGATCATCGGCCCGAGATATCCTCAGATCTATTACCTTCTTACAAACGTATTTCTGGTCCCTGACAGTGTTGATCCACGGCCATCTTTTCTTGATGAATACCTTGCAGTTACAGGTAATGGTGGAGGAGGTCTCGATGAGTACTGGGATGCGTTTTACAGTTATCCGAGAAGCATGGGTGGAGCAATCTGGGATTTTGTGAGTACCGGAATGACCGAAAAGATCAGAACACTTAAGGATGCTTCAGATAATAATGTACAGGTGAATGTAATGGGACGGGCAAAACTGGTGCCTTCCACTGACGGGAAAGGAATTGATCTGAATGGCCATGATCAATGGGTTGAGGTCTACAGGGATAAGGCGCTGGAGATCAGCGGAAACAAGCTGACTCTCTCTTTCATGGTCTATCCGCGTTCACTTAGCAGTTCGGCCGGTACATTAATAACCAAAGGAAACTGGCAGTTTGGCATCCACCAGATAAGGAAAGACTCTCTTGAATTTTATATCACCACAGATAAAAGAAGGAAGGTTCAGATTGCACTTCCTGAAAACTGGGAAAACAACTGGCATCATGTTGTTGCACAGTATGATGGTACTTCAATCTCATTGTCAATAGATGGAAAGGAAAGCAAACCGGAGAATGCATGCGGAAATATCAGGAATACCCCTTTCCCGGTAAATATTGGCAGGAATGCTGAAATTCATGGGCAGGAAACTTCAGTATATATCTGTGATGCCATTATTGACAAGGTGGGGATTTTTTCAGAGAATATTTCAGCAGAACTACTTGAAAATCCGTCAGCAGATCTTAAGAAAAGCAGGCTGCATTATGGCTCGATTTTGAAGATATGACTGAGAATGGTGAGTTTTACAGTTATGGAATAGGGGCGAGGACCTATGGAGCCATATGGCCAGACCGCAGGCCACAGCCAGAGATGTGGCAGATAAAAAAATCGGGACAACCTGTTACTGCAACTCTTGTATCTCCTGATAAAGGAGAAGTAGAGATAACTAACAGGTATCTTTTCACAAATCTGAAAGATCTGCAAACCGAATGGATATTACAGGGTGATGGTGACACGCTTGATCAGGGAACGCTAATTGTTGATCTTGAGCCACAGAAAAAAGCCTGGTGATTGTACCTTTTAAAAAACCTGTTATAAGCGAGGGAGTTGAATACCGATTGACAATGAGTTTTCGCCAGAAGGAGAAAACCTTATGGGCTGATCCCGGATTTGAAATAGCGTGGGACCAGATGGATTTACCATGGTTAAGGCCTGCCGGGAAAGCAACCGCAAAGGAGCGGATCTGTCTGACTGTCAACGAAGATAAAGATAAAGTGGTTATCGGCGGGAAAACATTTACTTATATTTTTGAAAAGACGACAGGTACTCTTTCTTCAATGCAATTGAATGGGAAAGAGATGATTAAGAAAGGAGCGGAACTCAATGTGTGGCGTGCTCCTCTTGCCAATGAAACTGATGACTGGGGTTTCGGATATTCGAACCACAGGCATTTTACAGATGGCTTTGGCCGGATGGCTGCTACAGAATGGTACTCTGCGGGCCTTGATAAATTGCAGAGAGTAAATGAGATGTTTAATGTAAGAAAGACAGAAGATAATAATGTTATTGTGGAAGTAAAAAATCTGATGGTACTCGGTACGCAAAGGGGTGCCTTCATGAATCATTTTATCTATACAATTAATGCCAGCGGAGAAATGTCAATAAAACATTCAATGGTTCCAGACGGTGATATGCCGGCCTGGCTTCCAAGGGTAGGTGTTGACTGGATACTTGATAAAAGTCTTGCTAATGTCAGGTGGTATGGCAGAGGCCCGCAGGAAAATTACCCTGACAGGAAATCAGGTTATAAGACCGGTGTGTACAAATCTACGGTAAAGGATATGTATGAACCGTATCTCATACCTCAGGATTATGGACTGAGGACCGATAACAGGTGGGTAAGGATTACAGATGACAAAGGTACTGGTCTGGAGTTCAGCGGGGATAAGTTGTTTAATTTCAGTGCACAGCCTTATTCAACAGAAAATCTTACCAAAGCCCTCTATACCTTTCAGTTTCATCCTTTTGACGGCATAACATTCAATTTCGATTATGCCACAAGTGGGGTAGGGTGCACGGCTTTATCGGTTTCTTCTGCTTACCAGGTAATGCCGCAGAGATATGATTTTACAATAAAAGTGAGGCCAATAATACCACCCGGTGTGAAATGATAGTAGAGACGCCCAATTTGGGCGTTTGCAACGGCGAAACAGTGTAATCTAAATTGAGACGTCCAATTTGGGCGTCTCTACACCTGCTTTATGTGGCATGAACAAAATGGTTGTTCAACAGTTATAGTTACACATTAAAGTTATTTAAACCTGTTAAATATTTACAGAAGGTATGAAAATCGCAATTATCGGAACAGGTGCTGTGGGCAGGACCATAGCTTCCAAACTTGTGGAACTGAAGTATGATGTCATCATCGGAACCCGGAATGTGTCAGATAAGCTGGCAAGTACTGCAAAGGATTTTTATGGTAATCCACCTTTCAGCGAATGGTTAAAAAGCAACAAAAAGGTCAGACTGGAATCCTTTGCTGAAGCGGCATCCTTTGGAGAGCTTGTGATAAATGCCACAAACGGCGGCAACTCGGTAACGGCATTGATCCTTGCAGGTTCTAAAAATCTGTCAGGCAAGATCCTCATTGATATTTCCAATCCTCTCGACTTCAGCAAAGGGATGCCTCCCAGTCTACTGCCCGGATTAAATAACACTAATTCTCTGGGGGAAGAGATCCAGAAAACCTTTCCTGAGGCAATGGTTGTAAAAACTCTGAATACCATGTGGTGCGGTTTGATGGTCAATCCAGGAATGATTGGTAAGGGTGACCATATAAATTTTATCTGTGGCAATAATCCGGAAGCCAGAGCCAGTGTAAAAAAGATCCTTAACCAGTTTGGCTGGCTCGACAAAAACATTCTTGATATTGGCGATATTACAGGGGCAAGAGCAATGGAATCTATGCTTCCGATATGGTTAAAGGTAAATGGGTTATTAAAAAACGGTGCATTTAATTTTAAGATTGTCAGTTAACTCCCGGGAATCGCAAAATCCACTGGGAGAAAAGTCTTTTACTGTCTGGTTTATAATTTATTTTGTGCGGAAGGTAGGTCAATTCATTGCATAATAACTAATAAATAAAAAAGGGTGCATGTTGAAACACCCTTTTTTATTAGCATGTAAAAGATTCAAATTGTTCCTGAAGTTATTTGGCAGATCCGAAATTATTCAGTTCCTGCATAGCTGGTTTACGCACTAATGCAAGGTCGAGACTATTAACATTACACTTGCTGATTTTATCAAACAGTCTTTCGGAGTCCTGCTTGTCCCCTTTTTTGCTGTAGGCAACGGCAGTATAATACCAGGTCATAGGATTGGTATTATCGCCTTTCGATAAATATCCGATTGCCTGATCATAGTCGCCTTTCTTAATTTCATAAAGGCCTAGCAAAGAGTTTAGCAACATCATTTCACCAGGATCTTTTCTGATTGCAACTTGTGTCTTGCATTTTTCTGCTTCTGCCTGTGCCTTATCTAGCTCGTCATTGGCAGTAAGGAAATAAAAGTGCCAAAGCATGGAGCTTGTTGTCAATCTCTCTTTTGTAGCTTCCGGAAGGTTGGCTTTGCCAATCAGCTCATCAGCTTTTTGAAGATATTTCATTCCCTCGGCAGGATTTCCGCCTTCTGAAATTGTGAATCCCTGGTAGGCATATGAATTAAATATATTAGGAATAAGATTTTCCTTTTCTGCCAGAGTACGGTATTCTTCAAAGGTTTTTCCAGCCTCTTCCTGATTTCCTTCGTAAATGTAAGTTACAGCTTTCAGGGATAATGCATCAAGTTTACCCACTGTTGTGGGAGACTTGTCAAAGTAGTCCTGATAATATTTCCTGGCTGATGTAAAATCTTTTTTGAATACAAAATTATTGCCTATTCCGGCCAACGATGTTGTGAACAGTGGATCTTTTTCAAGAGCTTTTTTATACTGAGCTATTGATTCATCATATTTTCCCTCTTTTAACAGCAGTTCGGCATAAGAGTCGTAAGGATTCGGATTTTCCGGAACAAGTTTCATATAGGTCTGAAAAGCCTGTTCAGCAGCCTGGAAATTGTTCAAAGCGGACTGGCAATATCCAAGCATATTATAGGCTGGGGCGAAATCTTTATCGATCTCTATTACTTTATTAAATTGAGCCAGCGCACTCTGAAAATCGTTGATGGTGAAATAATACTCACCTGCAACCTCATGGACTCTTTTATCAGATGGAAATGCAGTCAGCAGTTGATCGACATATTCTTTCTCTTTCTCACCGTTTCTGTCAACCATAGCCTGTCCAAGCATAATCTCCAGCTTTTCTCCCGGCGATACTTTATCGGTAAGACTGACAGCTTTGTCAATATTTTGCCTCATAACATTATATCCGCCTCCCGCTAGAGAACGATAAAGATAAGCCAACGCAAATGAGGGATCTTTCTGAATAGCCTGATCAAAAAGTGAAGATGCCTCAACGAGTTCCATGTTTTCCTGTTTATCTCTTCCTTTAATAAATAAATCTAATGCCTCCTTGGATGATGTCGTAACAGGTACTTCTTTTACCTGCCCTGCAAGATCAAAGGGAACTAGAAATATTATGGTTAATAAAAAATACAAATAATTTTTAAGTGGTTTCATGTCTACCTCCATTTTATTGGTTAAACTAAAAAAATAAATTCCGTTAAAAAACAGTAAAATCCTTTTATCTGGAAAATTGTTAGTGTAGTATAACCCACGGAAAGTATAATTGTTTATCACTTCATTAAAAATATCTCCTTAAAAATAAAAAACAGTATGTCGTTCACTTTCGTAAATGTGACAGACATACTGTTTCTTATGAGAAAAATAGTACTTGATGATTACTAATCAGGCAATTGCAAAAATCAGGACTAATTAATTATGCGAATTCCGAATCGCAAAAGAAAAAATGATCTAACTGTAATGTAATGAAGTTTTCAACTTCCCATGTTATAATAAAATCTTTCATGAATGATCTGGTCGCCTTTCCACTTCTGAACGGCTACCTCTTCCATTTTGCTGCGTTTTCCATCCTTCATGGTCACATCCATCCAGGATTCTACCATCGTGGTTGCCTCTTTCTCATTTGAGGTGATGGCATTCACTCCTGATCCATGGACATCCTTGATCATGTTCATAAAATCAACCTCAAATTTCCGGTTAGCTTCCTTTCCCTTCCGGGTCTCACCTGAGGCTTCAACCATCACAACATCATTGTGATAGTATTTTTCAAATGCATCAAGCATCTTTCCCTGTGCCACCATGTTGTACATGTCTTTGGCCTTGTCGTAATAGCTCATATTGTTTCGTTTAAAATTAGTGATTGAAAAGGAAACAAATATTCTGTAAGAAAGTTTACCAGGATGTTAATTGAAAATAGTCTCTCAGTCTCTCAGTCTCTCAGTCTCTTAGTCTCTCAGTCTCTTAGTCTCTCAGTCTCTTAGTCTCTTAGTCTCTTAGTCTCTTCGTCTCTTAGTCTCTTTTCCGGCCTTCCCTGATTCTCCGTAATAGAGCAAAGCATCAATAACTAACTTATCCTGGAATTCGTTATTAAAAGTAAAGGAGAGTTCTTTATCGGTTTTATTATCATAATCCAGGTCATTATGCCCCATATTGATATACAACATTCTATAGTTTTTATTTGTCCATACCACAGGATAATAGCCGTTGTGCCAAATCTCAAAAAGTTTAGGTCCTGTGCCAAGCGGAAAACTTGAGGAATCAATGGACACCAGTATTTCAATGTCAGGATTCTTCCTGAGATCATTTTTCCAGCTGTACCATTCGTTTGGTGACGCTATAAAAGTTTCAGGCAGGTGTGCAGTTGAAGGATGATTATGGTTCTCCACTCTTAAAACAGCGCTGGTTGGCCTCCAGGTATTGCCTTTATATTCACCTGACCCAAGAAATTTATTGTGATACCAGTCCCAATTCTGAGGAATCCCGGAAGGGGTAAGTGCGAATCCTGCAAAATGAAATCCGATCCAGGCACCACCTTTCTCCATATATTCTCTGAATGCATTGCGCTGCGATATAGAATCAGGCCTGGTATCGAGAAAAATTACAACCTGGTATTTAGTCAGGAATTCTGCGTTCATGTTATTCCAGTTATTTGTGGAATCGTATTTGAAGTTGTACATGGATGCCAGTTTGCTAAACCACCTGTTTGCCTCATGAACGAAACTTATATGAGCTTTATCGTTTTTTCCTGTGTAAAAGGCTATTACCCTGAATTTCGGTGATACTTTCAGTTCAATTCCCTGACAGGCAATGGATACAAATAGAAATGCAATCGCAATTAACTGAAATCCTGATCTTTTGATTCTGTTTAATAAACCTGGCATACAAAAGCGAATTTTAAAATTTTAAAACAATGTGAAATGAAATTTTAATTAATATGACCAGAAGGAGGGGCCACATTCAACAAAATAAACCGGGATATTTGTTATGAAACCCTTCAGCCATGTTGCACAATAATCCATTCCTGCTTCTTCTGAGTTAATATGACCAAGGAATATGATGGCTTTATTTCTTCCCTGATCAACTGCATCGCGCATATATTCATAGGTCTCCCATTGCTGAGCCTCGCCGGCAACTACTACATCCACATTTTTGTCCTCCAACAAGCTTATGTGTCTGGCACTTCCCGGTGCCCCTGCTGCAAACCTAACTTTAGTCAGCTTCAATTCAGGATTTCCGACAACATAAAATGCATTTTTCGGGAATACCTTTTTAAGGTTTTTAAGCAGGTCCTGCAGGGACATTTCGGGCAGAACAAACTGATTAGTCGTCCCTTTGACAACATAATCTTTCCAGCCCAGTTTTAAGATCATTCCTGTTTCAATGCCATCGGGTTTCATCATGTGTATATTATCATGAAAACGCCAGATAACCAGTTTATGATCATTTATGAAATGTTTTTTTTCGAGGAATACCTGATCATTTTGAAGTGTTCCGGTCTCATCAAGATGGTTATAATAAAGAGGTTCATGAACGATAATGAGATTACAGTTCTTATCGACTGCCTGTTTAAGTACCTCCATAGTCGCAAACATACAGGTGATTATGCCTGTTACATGTGTCTGGGGATCACCTTCTTTAATAACATCCACAGTATTAGGTAACGGATTGTTTCCGGTTTTTGCAAGAATTGTTGCTATCACCTGTTCTGCCGTGGACAGGGAATTTTGTCCGTTTATTACTCCTGCGTCTGTTGTGAGGAAGATAACCGAAATGATAAATGATAACGTTTTCATTAAAATGCTGGGTTAGTTATAATGATTTATGGTAAAAATAGAACAAATACTGTAAAGTCTCAGCAGACTTTATATATTTACATCCGGCCTTCCTGATCAATACATTTTTATGTTATATGATTATATAATAATTGGTTCAGGGTTCGGAGGAAGCGTCGCAGGGCTTCGCCTGGCAGAAAAAGGATATAAAGTTATGATCCTGGAGCAGGGGAAACGCTTTAGCCCTGAAGACTTTCCCAAATCGAACTGGAATATTCCAAAATATCTGTGGATTCCGTCACTCAGATGCTTCGGATTTCAGAAGCTTTCATTTTATGCTACAGCTAGTATCCTGAGCGGGACGGGAGTTGGCGGTGGCAGCCTTGTATATGCCAATACTCTTTATATTCCGCCTGATGAGTTTTTTGACAATCCATCGTGGAAAAGATTTGGCGATTGGAAAAAGATACTTGCACCATTCTTTGACAGGGCTTCATTCATGCTTGGAAGAAAAAAATATTCGAAGCTGAACATTGAAGACCGGCTGCTCGAAGAAGTATCAAAAGATATGAATGTTCATAGTACGTTCGATACAGTTCATGTAGGGGTAAATATTGACGGAACTGAACAGGAAACAGATCCATATTTTAATGGCTTAGGTCCACTTAGAAAAAGTTGTATTGAGTGTGCTGGATGCATGGTTGGATGCAGGGAAAACGCTAAAAATTCTCTCGACAGGAATTATCTGTGGTTTGCAGAGAAACTCGGTGTTGATATCATGGCTGAAACAAAAGCGGAAAGAATTACCCGCCGCGATGAATTGTATCATGTTGAAGTACAGAATATAACAACTTTATTTAAAAGGAGGAACAAGGTTTTCCGGACTAAGGGAATTATAGTCGCTGCGGGTGCGCTGGGTACACTTGAACTTCTGCTGAAACAGAAATACAAATATGGTTCACTGCCTTCATTGTCAGAAACTCTTGGTTATGAATTGAGGACCAATGCTGAAACACTTTGCGCTGTTTCAGGTGGTTTTGAAAAGCTAAATAACGGGCTGGCTATTACTTCAGTCTTCAGCCCCAATCCGTACACTCATGTCGAGATCGTAAAATATCCTGATAATTCAAATGCCATGAAATGGTTTTTTGGCCTTTCGGCAAAGGGAGCAGATAATTCTCTCAGGAGAACCTGGAATCTTTTTGTAACAACGCTTCTCCATCCTGGCATGTTTTTGAAAACAGTATTTAACTTTAGCTGGTCCACCAGGACAGTGATATTCCTTGTGATGCAAACCACCGACAATGCCATGAAAATGATTTGGAAAAAAGGTCTTTTTGGAGGCAGAATGAAGATAGACAATACCGGCAATAAAAAAGTACCTGCATATATTCCTGTAGGGCAGGATGTTATGGAGAATTATGCAAGAAAGGTAAGTGGAATACCCCAGAATATTTTACTCGAAGTCTTCTTCAACAGGCCAACAACAGCTCATATCCTCGGGGGTTGTCCCATGTCGGAAACCAGAGAGACAGGGGTTGTGGACAGAAATCTCAAAGTTCATGGATATCCCGATTTTTATATTACCGACGGTTCGGTAATACAGGGTAATATTGGTGTAAATCCAAGTCTGACAATTACAGCTGTGGCGGAATACTGCATGAGCCTTATCCCTGCTAAATCAAATGCCGTTGAAACAGAAATAACGAAACAATTAACTTTTCTTGAAAACGAATGGAAAAAGAAGAAATCAACCTGATACTGGATTCTCAGAAAAAATTTTTCGCATCAGGAAAGACAATGAGCATAAAATACAGGCTCGGGATCCTGAAAAAGCTCAGATCACTGATAGTATTGCACGAAAAGGATATAGTCGCTGCTTTATGGAAAGATTTTCACAAACCTGAATTTGAGGTAATAGCTACTGAGTCGAGGTTTGTGATTAAGGAGCTCAATTATGCCATACATAATTTGAAAAGATGGTCCAGGCCCAAAAGGATCTATACTCCTGTTGTACATTTTCTTTCCCGCAGTACTGTAATTCCTCAGCCCTATGGTCAGATACTGGTGCTTTCACCCTGGAACTTCCCGTTTCAGCTTGCATTTGTTCCTCTTATAGGAGCAATTGCGGCAGGCAACTGTGTAATACTTAAGGTATCGAGACAGGCACCCAATATTGTTAAAGTCATGGAAGCAATTCTGGGTCAGCTTCCAACGGAACTTGTAGCTATGACCAACGGAGATCATAGTATAAGTGAATTCCTGCTAGAGCAAAAATTTGATTACATCTTTTTTACCGGAAGCTGCAGGGTAGGCAAATATGTAATGCAAAAAGCAGCAGAAAACCTTATACCTGTTTCTCTTGAACTGGGAGGCAAAAATCCATGTGTTGTTGCCTCTGACGCCAGGCTTGATTTTGCTGCTAAAAGAATTGCCTGGGGGAAATTAATCAATTGCGGTCAGACTTGTGTAAGTCCTGATTATGTTTTAATTGACAAGAAAGTAAAAGACCGGTTTCTTGAACTTATCTCAAAAGAGATCATGTTGTTTTATAAAAATGATCCGGAAAAAAGTGCTGACTTTGCCAGGATCATAAGCTCTGAAAATGTTTCAAGGCTTAAGGATCTGATGAAAAGCGGTCAGATAGTGACCGGAGGAATTACCAATCAGGAAACCAGGTATGTATCTCCAACTGTTATTAAGGATGTCAGACCCGGAGATCCTGTAATGTGCGAAGAGATCTTCGGACCAATCCTTCCTGTTATTGATTTTGAGAATTTTGATGAGGTGTACGGCATTATTGAACAAAATCCAAAACCTCTTTCGACATATATATTCAGCAAAAACAAAAAGCTTATCCGTGAGTTTCTGAGCAGGACAAGATCGGGAAATGTGGCTGTTAATGAGACAGTTATGCAGATTGCTTCACCATATCTTCCATATGGAGGTGTCGGATGCAGCGGGATGGGAAGGTATCACGGGAAAAGATCATTTGAAACTTTTTCCAACATGCGGTCCGTTGTGATAAAGTCTAACCTGCTGGACCCCTGGCTGAGATATCCGCCCTACACAAAGTTGAAAACCCGGATTGTCAGCTTATTTATGAGTTAGGAATCTCAGTATAAAGTAATTCACCTGACAGCCTGATAGCCTCCGGACACACCGTTTTTGGAAAGCACCAGTTGCCATACCTGGCTACGTCTTCTCGATCTGAAAGAACCGGCAGAGGAGAGAAGAAAATACTTCCACATCCTGTAAAACCTTTCTGAATATTTATCTTTTATTTTGTCCCAGTTCCTGTCAAAATTGTTGTACCAGGCGATAAGGGTTTTATCGTAATCCTGCCCGAAGGAATGCCAGTCTTCCATTATAAAGAGTTTTTCAATTGCTCTTCCCAGCCGGGCAATAGATGGGAGCATGCCATTAGGGAAAATGTATTTATCTGACCACAGGCCAAGTGAATCATCAGATTTATTGGTCCCAATTGTGTGCAAAAGAAATAGTCCGTCTTCCTTCAGGCATTTACTGGCAATTTCAAAATAGTTCCTGTAGTTTTTATATCCTACGTGCTCAATCATTCCGACACTTACGATTCTGTCGTATTTTTCTTCTAAATCACGATAATCCATCAGCCGGAAAGTGACAGGCAACCCTTCACATAGTTTTCTACCCAGTTCCACCTGTTCTTTGGAAACAGTTATTCCGTCAACTCCGACATCATATTTTTCTGCCGCATATTTTCCAAATGCACCCCATCCGCAGCCAATATCAAGGATGCGCATTCCGGATTTAAGATTAAGCTTCCTGCAGATAAGTTCAAGTTTGTTCTCCTGTGCTTCATCGAGACTTTGTGCATTCTTCCAGTAAGCGCAGCTATAGTTCATCCGTTTATCGAGCATATTCTGAAACAGGTCGTTGCCCAGATCATAATGTTTCTCTCCAACAATAAAGGCTCTGTGTTTTGATTGGAAATTGAATAATCGTGCAGAGAAGAGCCGGACAATAAGTGACAGCTTAAGTTTAATCTTTTCATCAAGCTGAGCCTTTAGGATCTGGCAGATAAACTCATCAAGTTTTTCTGCATCCCACCAGGCGTCCATATAGGATTCGCCAACACCCAATTCACCTTCTGTAATTGCCCTCCTGAAAAACTCATCATTGGAAACTCTGATGTCCCAGGGATTATTTCCGTTAACCTTAACACCTGCCAGTGCCAGTATGTCTTCTGCAATTATTTTAGGGTTGTTCTTCATGACCTTTATACCATAAGCCTGTCTGATAGCAAAAAACAGTTTCGTTTTAATTTTTGTTCAACGCTCTTACAAAATTAGTTCTTCAAACATAATATGTCAATAATCTCACAGATCATTTATGATAACATTGTTGGGACACTGGAAGTTGATGCGGCCAGAATATTTTGTTATTTTTAGCAGTTCAACAATTGAGTTTAAGAAACCTATCTTACACCAGATGTTTCACACGATTATCACCTTAGCTTATGTAATTCCAAATATCTATGTGTTCCTTAGGGTGTGGCAGCTTTTTATAAATAAGGGGTTCAGAATTTATTATACCCTTATTTACATTTTTGTTGCTTCAATCTACCCGGTAAGTAGTTTTGTACATGCAAGCAACTCAGGTTTTTCAGGGTACCTGCTTACTGCTGCAGCAAACTACATACTTCCTTTTTATCTCTACTTGTTTTTGCTTGTTCTTATCTTCGATATTTTTCTGCTGATCAACAGGCTGTTCAGAATCATTCATTCAGAAAAACTACGGACCACACGATTTAAGGTGACCGGCTTATCGGTGATTTTAATACTGGCTATTTGTATTGTTGCGGGCGGAGCCATTAATTTGGAAACTATCAGAACCTCTGAGTACACGATTGATATTCCAGCCGGATCTTCACCTTTAAATCATCTGAAAATAGCCTTCGTTGCTGATTTCCATCTACAGAAGAGGGTAAACATTCACTTTGTGCAGAAGTTTGCAGAAAAAATCAGAATGATCAATCCTGATATTATGATTTATGGAGGAGACATTGTTGAAGGAGACAGGGATGATGGCAGTCTGAATTCATTTGCTCACGTTCTGGCAGGTATTAAGACAAAGTATGGTGTATATGCGGTGCTAGGCAATCATGAGCACTATGCCGGACAGGAGAGTGGCAGCTTTTTCGACAATGCAGGGATGAAGGTACTGAGTGACACAAATATTATAATTGCCAGTTCATTTAACCTTACAGGAAGGAACGATAGCCATATAAATAACCGGAAACAAATCGGCGACCTCCTGAAATCAGCGGCTGATTCGCTTCCGGTAATTCTTATTGATCATCGTCCCACCGAAATAGATAAGGTAAGCCGGACCCGGGTTGATGTCCAGTTATCGGGCCATACACATAATGGTCAGTTATTTCCCATAAATCTGATCACTAAAAGCGTTTATGAACTAAGCTGGGGCCATAAAAAAATCGGGAATACACATTTTTTTGTCACAAGCGGGATACGGCTCTGGGGTCCGCCTGTTCGTACAGCCGGTAAATCGGAAATAATGGTGATAAATATAAACTTCATGAGGAATGGCTCAACGGCTCAACGGCTTAAGGGCTTAATGGCAAACTAAGAACTGGTACTTTTTATGGCCTTTGAGCCTTTGCGCCTTTGCGCCTTTATGCCTTACATTATTTCTTAAATTCTTCTATTTTTGGTATTTAATTGATAAATGTCAAAAAATGATCATGGAAAAACCTGTTGTCGGATTCATAGGCTCAGGAGGTATAGCTCGGGCTCATGCATATTCACTCAGTTCGCTTAAATACTATTATAATGATGCCCCTGAAATCGAACTGGGAGCTGTTTGTTCTGCAACAGGAGAAAGCAGACAATCATTCAGCAAACGTTTTGGATTTATTAAATCATGTGATTTAGAGGAATTTGCAGCAGACAAGAATATAAATACAGTCTTTATACTCGGGCCGAATAAGGTACATTATGAGCATTTAAAGATTGTTCTTGGTATGAGTGCTTTAAAGAGAATATATCTTGAAAAACCAGTATGCTCCAATCTCGAAGAAGAAAAAGCAATATTAGAAATGTTAAAGGACCGCCCGGATATCTATATTCAGATAGGTTTTCAGTTTCTCTTTTCTGCAACGATAAGAGAACTGCTCAGGTTCTGGAAATCGGGCAATTTGGGTAATCCGATCCATTTCGATCTGAAATACTACCATAGTGATTATCTGGAGAAAGCGTACCGCGACAAGCGCAGGACGCGGCTCACACTTGCACCGGATGGAGGCGCTATGGCGGATCTTGGTTCCCATTCGCTGAGTCTTTTGATAGCATTACTGGGTAACAATTTAAGGATCACCAGCGCAATACAGGGTGGCCACTTCTCTGATGTCAGTGAAGACTCAGATCTTTTCAGCCTGATCTCGGTTTATGACAACACTTCAGGCGCTGTAGGAACCCTGTCTGCAAGCCGTATAAGTGCTGGTACAGGTGACTGCTTCTCCCTCGGGCTTTGTGCTTTGGAAGGCTCAATACGTTACTCCTCTGTGACACCTGACTATTATGAGTTTTTTACACGGGAATCGGGCATCTGGAGCAGACAGATGGTTGGTAGCAACTATCAGCCGGAGAGCAGTTTCCCTTCGGCCCATGTTCCCCCGGGATGGTTACGTTCTATGATACATGCCCAATATGTTTTTCTTACAGGTAACGTCCAGAATGATTTTGTACCCGATATCAGGCATGGTCTAGCAGTGCAGAAGATGCTGAGAAAGACTGCAGAGCACCTTGGTATATTCAGGGACTCGATCAGAAATAAATAGTTGTTGCCGGTTGCTGGGTGCTGGCCCTGTGAAATAGTACAAAAATAGCACAAAAGCCTACGCTTAAGCATTATTTCACAGGGCTGGTTGCTTATTGCTGGTTGGTTGTACTCGTTAGTCTCTCTGTCTAAAAGATATCGAGCTTCTTCTTCCTATCTTCAACCATGCTGTAGAACAGAGGAGTGAACAAATCTTTTGCTCCAAGAAGTAAATAGATCCCCGTGTTTTTCTCCCTGGCATATTCATTTTCCACAGTTCCGATCAGTTTGATCTCATTAAACATGCCAGCCACTTTATCTGAAGGTTTGTCACCTACCAACAGGATATTCTGAATTTTTTTCAGATGAGGCAGCCAGAAAATATAATCAGTATTAAATGAGTAAGCTTCAGGCATTTTCTTGCGGTTGAAATAGTTTAAAGCGCCTGTTTCGCCATAATTATCGCAGAAAATCAAAGTATTTGCCAATTCGTTTTGTGGAATCATCCTGTACGCTGCCAGTGATTTATCTGCCATTTCCCGCCAGCCAAGCATATCGGCAAAATCCTGCGGCAGGTCATGGTTCTTCCCGTCTTCCCAGCGAAGCAATCCAAACTTTTCAAACGCCTTTGCATGTTGCCTGATCTCAGCCGGTGTATAGATCGGGTATATAACTTTCACAGTAGCCAGAAATATATAAAGATTGAAGCAGATAAGCGCCGGCAAAACAAATAATCTCCATTTTTTTGACAGGACACTATCAATATAGACACTTCCGAATGCGAAAATGACAGGAAATATACCTACAGCATAATAGTCTTTAGCTTTCATAATTGCGAAAAGCGCCATTACTGCCACGAAACAGATCCCAACAAATCTGAATGGCCTGAAAGGCTTGTAAAAGATGAATGCAGCAATAGCACCCAGAGTCAATGGCAACGAACCTAAAAAGAACAGAACCTGACTAACCAGGAATCCAGTTGATGTATTATTATCAAGCTGGTTATGCTTCAATACTTTCATATGATTAACAACCGGGAAATGATTAGTTGCCTGCCAGATAATGTTTGGAGATAAGATTATTAAGCTTATAATAAAAGCCTTCCAGAATGATGGGTTGGCAAATATCTTTCTCTGGTCGGTTAATAAAAAACCAATTGCCAAACCAGCGATCACGAACAAAATGTTGTATTTATTGTAGAAACCGACTGCTACGATAATTGACAAATAATATAACCATCGGGTCCTTTCCGATTGAATAAATTTAATTAGCAGCCAGAATATAATTGTCCAGGCCAAAATATCAAATGAATTCGGCTGAAATAGAATATTGAGCCTTATTAAAACAGAAAATACCAGGGCAGTTGCTGCAAGTATCTTTGAAAACAGGGTACCGCCTAAAGATTCAACAATTAACCATGTAAAAACTATAGTAAGAGCACCAAAGAGAGCTGGGAAAAAACGGATCCAGAACATGCTTCCTCCAAGGAGATATATGAGCTTTGAGACAAGGGCTGTAAATGGGGGGACTGAAATATATCCAAATGCAAGGTGATTGGCCTGGTCAAGATAAAGATATTCATCACGGTGCGGCTCATAAACCGGATTAATTACGATAAACTGCAAAAACAGTTTTATTCCTATAAGCAGCAGCAGAACCCAATACTGTGCCAGGAATTTTCGAAGCTTTGGTTCCATACTTAGTTTTATACGAATTTACGTAATAATCAGAATTATACTAACAGGTCAACCTGAAGAAATTTTTACAAATATCTCAGAAGTTTTTTCTCCTTGTGGTCTGACTTGTAGCTGCCATACCATTTACATACAGGATACAAAAGCACAACCACACTTAGCCATATTAAATAAATAACCGGCAGATCGACTCCTCCTCCTGTTTTTGGCCTGCCGTTATTAAAGGCTCCAAACAACAGGTCCTTACTTCCAAACCCCTGTAAGCGCAGCATTAAAAACATCAGTGAATGAATAATGAACAGGTGAATAATAAAATAGAAAAGAGGCACTTTCCCATAAACAGTTAGTATTTCAGTAAATCTGTTTTTTATTTTTTCAGAAATATAGAGTATCAGGAACATTATGCCCAGGAATAATAAAGTAAACAGCAGTGACAGAGGGTATTTAGTTGTATTTATGAAAGATAGTAAAGTAAACAGAGCAGACTTCTGGTGACTCCATTTCAAAGGATCACCATAAATATTTATAAACCTGATTGCAATAAATAGGGATAACGCGGCTATGCCCAGCTTTAGAAATATTTTGCTTCTTTTCTCTTCAGGAAGATCGAAAAACTCACCACATGCAAAACCTGCCAGCATTATCCCTAGCCATGGGAGAAGGGGATATGCTGTAAAAAAGGCTAACCCCGGACTAACCTGGGTCAGGGAAGGCCGGAATAATACCGATGTTATGAATATCACAACCGGATTTGTCGGCACCGGGGTGATCAGTAAAAGATCATGTCCGAAAATAAGTACCAGACCAATAATTCCAATTATACGGGATGGCAGCTTTAACAGAAATGCCAGGACAATAAAACTAAACCCTATAGCTGATATCACTTCCATCAGGAGCAAACGGAAATGAATATCATACCAGAGAGCGAGGTTTATGACTGTAAACTCAAGGATGACCAGCCAGATTCCTCTTTTCAGAAGAAACGATCTGCTTTCGGAGAGATTGTTATTCCTTTTGAACGAAATAAAAGCTGACACTCCTGACAGGAACACAAAAGTAGGAGCGCAGAGATGCGTGACCCAGCGTGTCATGAATAATAAAGTGGTGGTGGTCTGTAAGTTAGTAGGACTCTGGGTCATTGAAGTTGTATTCATAAAATCCCTTACATGGTCCAATGCCATTATTACCATTACCAGGCCTCTCGTAATATCAATGCTTTTTATCCGGTTCATATCGAATTCTTGTTGCATCCGATTTCGACCCAATCAGTTTTGTTTTTATTATTTTTCGATAAGCTCATCGATGATCTCCATTGAATCAGTTATGCATTTTTCGCAAATTGTTTCAAAGAGATTGTTTTCTTTAGCATAACGGTGCCCTTCTTCTGTTCTCAGATCACATTTCAACAACGAATGACAATTTGTGGTGCCATGCAGCTGTTTAAATTTTGCATCGAATTTTTGAATCATGGAATAGGTTTCTTCTTTCCTGCGGCTGTTTTCAGCAAACTTAGAACAGTTGTAAATGCCAAGTATCATGAATGATCCGGTTACTGCACCGCATGTCTCCTGCAGTCTGCCCATACCTCCGCCAAATCCGCAAGCTGCTTGCAAGGCCAGATCTTTATCGAAATTCAATTCCCCGGAATAAGAAGTTACAACTGCCTGCGCACAATTCAGACCCTCTTTGAAAGAGTCTATGGCTCTTTTTCTCATATTTCTTGTCATATCGATTTTTGTTTTAAAGGAAATATATTCATTATAAAACCCTAACAGATACTCAGTTAACCATATATTTTGCCCTGCCGGTTCCGACCAAATTGTTTACGGAGGCTCCGTTTATTGTAATAATTACCGGGCCTTTATTTTTCAGGTTGAGGTACTTAATTTTAACCGGCTCATTTCCGTTAAAATACACTTCTGATTCCCAGTAAATGGTCGAACGGCTTTGTATCTCAGGATCTTTTTCTATATCAAATTTAGTAGGCCTGTAGAATTCTTTATCCTGCCGGTAAATACTTATTGGTAAAAGCATTTTGTCTTTTTTATGCTGTAGTCTCCAATCAGTTCTGATCTTCATAAAATTGGGATCATTTGTTCGTGTATTAATAAAGATAACTCCACCTGAAGCTGCCAGGCCGTATAGCGCAACTGCCTGGGTCCCTTTAAGGATTGTAAGTGATGTAATTTCACTGGGCTGGATCCAATGAACCGATTGCCAACCATGAAAATATATTGGCATACCATCCTGAACGACAAGCGCCGGTACAGAAGCACCAAAAAAAGAATGTGGGGAAAATAGAATTATGTATTCATTAGTCATTCGATAAGGAACAATCAGCCTGCGAACTGCGTCATCAAGTGAAAAAGATGTCCAGAGAAGATTATAGTCCAGACTTTTAATATAAGCATACTGATACATTTCTTCATATTTGTCGTGATAGACTTTTTTGTTTTCAGAATGACCTTTAATTACCACTTCCTGTATCGGAATTACCTCACTGTCAAATACGAAATATTGATCAGCAGGAGCTTTACTGTACACATTGAGTGGTATAAGAGGCTGAGGTATATTTAATTTGTTGCTTTTGAAAAATTTTTCATTGTATGGAATACTAAACATTGCTCCGGTCACCCTCTTTTCATTCTTTGTGTCAGGCATCATTGTAACTGACCTTGTGATTTCAGGAAGGGAGTCCAACGGTAATGAGATCTCCCCGAGGTTATTTGTAAAGAGATGCATAACGGACGGACCCTTCTAAAGATATAAGGTCCAATCTCCTGTCAGCCCGACGACTCTTTAATGCATAGAGAATTTTCATCTTCAGAATTTCATAATCTTTCACTTCCGTATCAATTGTATTTACAGATTTGAAATCCCAGTTATATCTGCTCCAGCCGTAAACCATTAAAAGCAGATCAAGATCATTATTTGAAAGGTTCTCAAGTCCTTTGATCAGGACTTCCGGAGGCAGGTTTTCCTGAAACCAGGGATGATAATTATAGGTATACTCAATTCCGGGCGAGAATAATCCTTCATTATGACCTGACAGGGAATCAGCAATAGCCAATGAGAAGATCCCTTCAACGGGATTTCCCTGGCCATCACTTACGGCCACATCAAGCGTGGTCTCCTGCCCGGAGCCATAGACATCTTTATCAGTTCTGATGTTAAACACAAGGTGTTTATCAGGATTTATATAAAACAACCTTTCCGCAAGAGGTTTTAACTCTTTATTAAATAATGTTATTTGCGCCACTCCTGAAAGCAGCTCATCAGTTCTTACTATAATGCGCTGTTTTTTGTTTAATTGGAGTTCCTGAGAAAAAATATAAGTGGCGTTCATAATACCAGCTATTGTTACTGTATCTGAACCATAATCGGTCGATTGAATTTCCACTGCGAATGATCTGCTATCAACAGGCTTAACGCTCAGGCTAATTCCTGTCTTTACCGGATTAGGCAGAGGCCATTTATTTTCTATTCCATTAGTATTTATTAGCTCCACATACATTCCGGGTTCAGGCGTACAAATAAATAAACCCGGACCGAAATGACCAGATTCTATTGTATCGGTAACTGAGCCGTTTCGGTCTTTTAAGAGGCCTTTAATAATAACTGGTTCGCCTTCTGAATCTGTAGCATTAAAGCCGATTCTTTGCTCCAGGCCGGCAATTAACGTTCCACCTTCAGGAAGAAACCTTAGCTCAAAACAGGTGTCTGCTGAGGCAATGTTTACTATGAGATTATTTTTATTGTCACCGCCGACCATTACCTCAGCCTTAGTCTCAGTCTCAACATGGTTTTTTGCCTTTTCTTTAACATATATATCAAGCTGAAAAGCATCAGCGGGATCATAATTTTCCATCTTTCCTGTAAAAGCAACAAAGTGATATTTACCGGGTTGTGCATTGGCAGGAATTGCCATCCAACCCGATGATGTCGATTTATCAATCTTATATCTTGAACTGTCTACAACTAAATTCCTGTCATTAAAAAGAAGGGCATATAATGATGCACTTGTCGATTGAAAGACATTCGTATATCTGTCCCTGATAAATGTCTGGAAGCGAATAGTATCTCCTGGTGAATACATATTTCTGTCGGTGTGAACAAATACCTGATCTCTGCAATTAATATTTTGTTGAGACATTAAATATTTTTCAATCGGGGAGATGTTAGAATCGGAATATGGCTCAATCATTTTACTTGCATCCGGCATGAAATCATAGGGCAGCATGTCTGCAACACGTTCATTTGACATCACACCTTCCCATGTGATAGAATAAGGGTTGTCAAAAGATCCATTCGGGTACACATTTATAAAATCACTGAATTTCAATGTGCTTAATTCTTTTTTGGATTGAAAACCGGTCAGGCCTGTAAATAGCTCTGAATGATTATCTGTATAGTTTATTAAAATCGGTTTGGAATAGAAAAGTGTCAGGTAGTTATTTCCTTGTGAAAGCCTGAGATCATTAACCTGAATTGGTTTTATTATTAGCAGCTCTTTTGTGATACTATCGGTTTTACATTCAAAAATTTCATAATCCTCATGACTTAGAGAATCTGAAAATAATGCCCTGAACAGATGCATCCTTGAGCCGTAATAGGCAGATAACCTATTCTTTATCCAAATCTTAGTCTCTCTGGAAGTTCCTTTGAGAGGTTGAAAAAAGTAGTTTCCTTCAAATTTCAAAAATCCGGTTTCAGTATTATAGCTAAATTCCTTCAGATCATAGTTTATTATATATCCCAGAGCCCGGTTTTCTATCCGAAGTGCTTTGAAGGAAAAACCGTTAAGGGTTTTGGTTTGAGCGTCTGTAATTAAGCGGAGATCATCAGGGTTGATAATTTTGCAGTATTGGGAGTTGGAGGTTTCCCCAAGGAATAATTTAACAAACCGGGAATAGTTTTTTAGCCTGTTTTTCTCTTTTGAGCTGACTGTAATCTCCTTTAAAAGAACAGGGTTTAATGATAATTTTATATTTATTACCTGATTACTGCCCTCTGCATTTATGAGAAGCGAAACAGTTTTAAATCCGATATATGAGACTGTCATTTCATAGACTCCTTTCTCAGGAACACTTAACACGTAAATACCGTTTCTGTCAGTCAGGGTACCTAGAGTCGTTTTTGACAAATAAACAGAAGCTGATGCGACAGGGACATTTAGTGAATCGGATACCACTCCGGTAATTGTTGTCTGAGCTTGTATCCTCAGCCCAAACAAAATAAGGAGACCTATTGACAAGATCTGGAGTCTCATGTGTATAGAATTTAAATTAAAAGCGGGCGATCATTTATTCGTATTATAGAATCTTTTGAAAATCAGGTCGTATGCTATTGTGTTTTACAAATCTAATGCCAGATAGCTGGTAAAATTGTTTTATTATGGAAAATAAAGCATGCACAGCGGAGCTTAATTCTAATGGACTTTAACCGATGTTAATTCAAAATCCTTTAAACAAGCAAATGAATATCCCATCTCTCTTAGCTTAGGGACAATCTTCTCAATCGCCTCCTTTGTGTTCCACTCAGGGTGATTCAAATGCATAATAACGATCGCTCCGGGCTTTATTTTTCTGATAACATTATCCTCGATCACCTGCTCCTGAGCATATGGAACAGCATCACCTGACAGGACTTGATAACTTACTGACGTAATACCGAGTCTGGCAGCCATGCTGACACAAGCTTCATCCATAAATGCAGTTGCAGATCTGTAAAACCGTGGTCTGTGGCTTGTAATAGCTTCAATTTTGCGGGCATTTGCTTCAATCTCATCAAATGCATCTTCAACACCTGATGTTCCCTTAATACCATATGCACTTTCGCCGCAGAAGGAGCATGGCCTGTGATTAAGACCATGGTTTTCGATCTCAAACAGACTATCGCGGCAAAGATCAAGGAATATCACAAATTGCGAATCGATCCACTTTCCGCTGAAAAACAAGGTAGCATGGATCCTCTCATCTCGCAGATAATCAATTAATTCTTTGTCATACCCGTTGCCATTTTTGCCCCCGCAGGCATCGAAAGTGAATGCAATGATTTTTTTCTTTGTACTTAATTTTTCATCTATACCAGGAACAAACTCACCCCAGCTGCCAGCTTTTCTCTGCGCAAATTGTTTAACAATTTTTGACTTCAGATCTGTATATGACTTATCGTGATTCAGTTTTTTAAGGAAGGCAGCATTGATGAACTCTTTTGCATCCTGGGATATTGAGGGTGCGATGGAACATAAGATCAGATAAAAGACGAATACTATTCTCATAAAATTACACAATCAGCTTCAGTTTCAACCAGCCAGTCATCTTTAATAAAGCCTTTGGCTTCAATAAAGCTACAGGCAGGCCGGATCTCTGAAAAGTATTCACCATGAGCCTTAGCGGCCTTATGCCATTGAGATATGTCTTTGAGAAAAATCCGGGTCCTTATCACATTTTCCAAATTTCCGCCTGCATCAATTATAGCTTTTTTCATTATCTCAATACACACCTTAGTCTGATTGTAAAGATCATCAGGATGTGCAGTATTTCCATCCGGTCCAATTGGTGCCGTTCCTGCAACGGCAATAATTTTACCAATTCTCACAGCTCTTGAGAACCCGATTGGCTTTTCATATTCAGAACCGGATGATATGGTTAACCTCTTCATCTTGTTTTAAAGTTATGTTTTTACAATTTGATTTCAAAACATTGGAGGTGGATTATATGTTTGCAGGAACATCCTATTTCTTAAATTGCTTCCACTTTTCCAGAATATTTTCTTCCCCTTTGAAATATCCGACTTTTGCACTCTTTTCGAAAACTTCATAATCTGGTAATATGTTAATCTTATCTGAATCGGGGTACTCAACCACATCAATGCCTATCATTGTCCTTATATCGAGATATGTGCAGGGTTCCGCTGTATGGTTATAGAATTGATGGGCCCCGGTTTCTCCCATTTCAATGAATACAATATCTCCTTTTGAAACAATTTCAAGACTATCCGGTGTGCGGAGCGTCATCGATCCTGATATAACCATCATCAACTCCTCAGCATTCCGGTGGAAATGATAAGGGAATGAAAACTGCCCCGGGTTTAATAACCTTAAATCAAAAAACAGATTCTTAGATTTTGCAACTGCAGCTAATCTGGGTGAAGCTGTGAATAGTCTGAAGTTTTCAATCTTATTAGGATCTTCTTTAAATTCAATTTTGTCATTTTTAAATATTGTTGCCATATTTTTAAGTTTTTATTAATGGGTTAGTATTTTTTTTATCCATTCATTCGTACTTCTGGTTCTTTATTTATGAATTTCCCAAATATTCTTGCTTTAGTTTCGATCTGGCTCTTGATCGTTTTATCAACAGGCTGAAATAAATCCGTTTCAATAATTACTTTGTTTTTTTGAAAGGTACGTTTCCATAAACCTGCAACCTGGCCATTTATCACAACAGGAGGGCGAAAAATTCCATTGTCCGAAACTGCCTTTTTGTTATGTATCAGAGCTAGTGAACTGCTCCTGTCCCGGTAGCTTATCAGAAACTCATCGAAAGCCGGTAATAAATGGATTGAAGACTTATTGCTCAATTTGCCTTCAAAAGAATAAGGAACCCAATATTTTTCTGAGCCAAAAGTCTCCTGAATGAAAGATGATTTGACAAAGTCTATCGCTTTTCGTGCATCCGTCAGAGAAAGATTTGACCACCAGACAAAATCCCCGAGTGTGGCGGGAAACCTGCTGGTGAAGTATCGTTTTGCCAGTTTAGCCAGTGATTCATCTCTTGATAAATTATTCTTATGTGGTACCCTTTCAGAGAGCAATGCATACGACTGTTTGTTATTTTTTACTGGTCCGCTGCATATAATTTCATTAAGCTCTGCCCAGAATAAGATATGACTCAGCCTGTTATTATCAGTCTTAATATTAGCTCCCAGAAACTCCAATGCCAGTTCATCACGTGTCATACTTCCGCTGCCGGCCAGTTTCTTTTCAACAATTTTATTTGTTCTTTTTAAGATAGCTTCAGTAAGTTCCAGTTCTTTGTTTCTCGACTTCATGGATGATTTTATTTTTGATGCTGAAAGCTGAAGCATCCAGTAAAGGTCATCAGCAGCTACGAAATGCCATGTTGGCCGTAAAAGATGTGTTCGGATTATCTCTCCTTTATCTATTGCCGATTCGATCATCTGTTCTGAAGGATCACATAGCCTGATTCCTATTGCCCATTTTGACATCGCGTAGTCCTGGGCCTGTATTGCGCCCATCCAGCTTACAATCTCTTTCGCAGCATTGAATTCCGGATTGTCTACTTTTTGATTTATAAGACGGATATTTGATATTTCCTGGGGAGTCATACGAATTCGTTTTATATAATAAGGTATTCCGTAATTTATTTTGGTTCCTAATCCCTGAAGCACGATTAAATGTATGATTAAAAAAATTAAAATCAATCTTAAACAAAATTAGATCCGGTTTTACTTCCGGAATTCTGAGGATTTAAGTTAATTTGCAGCCTTAAACGGCCCGTAGCTCAGCTGGCAGAGCACCTGACTCTTAATCAGGGAGTCGAGGGTTCGATTCCCTCCGGGCCGACAAAAACAAAGGCATCATTACGATGCCTTTATTTTTTTTTACATTTTTGGTTGAAGCAGACTGGCTCTGTTGCCTTCAGTATCGATGAACGATACAAATTGTCCGACACCCGGAATTTCCATCGGCTCACCCAGCACTTTTCCTTTTGCCTGTGTTACCTTTTGAATTGATTCCCTGATGTCATCAACAGCAATTACAATAGATGGATACTGAGCCTGCATATCATCTCCTTTAGGGAAGAACCCTCCGTTTATTGCACCGGGCATTTTCGGCCGGCCCTTGTCGTCAGTTTCACTTGTGGCAACCGTTACATAGTTACCCATCTCTTCCCCCATCAATTGGGTCTGCCATCCAAAAACATTTGAATAGAAAGTTGCCATGCGTACTCTGTCTTCAGCCGGCATCTCAAAATGTACTACGGGATTCATTTTTTTCATATGACCTGATTTTTAAATTTCTACTTTATTTCTTAATATAATATGGTTACTCAATAATTCTTAAGTTTTGAATCAGATCTGCCAGGCAAACAGCTGGTCTCCTTTTCAACCGGAGCTTTAACAGCTGTTTCAACTTTTATCGTTTTTAATTTCCTTGTTTCCATATTTCGAAGTTTAAAAGTTTCAATAGAGTTAAAAACCTCATTAGGTAAATGCTAAAACACAATAAATATGGCAAAGTTCAAAATCCGGAAAGTGTACTCCTCACACCAAATAATATTATTGCATTCTGAACAATTATTGCCTAATTTTGGTTGTAGCCGGAGATGCTGTTAAAGTTCTGTCCCGTTCCTATGCTTCAGTAACCGGTAAAACATCTGGATTAAAAATTATTAAATTATTGGAGGAATCTGTTATGAAAACTAGAAGCTCATTTTCAGTATTAATCTTTTTTATTATAATCGCTATTGGTTTAGCTATCGCTTATTCCGGGAATAAAAATCTGGCTGGAACAGGAACATTGGTTACTGGTGTAATTACCCTTCTTGCTGCCATAATTATTTCCGCAGCTATCAAAATAGCTGACCAGTGGGAAAAGGCTGTTGTCCTGCGATTAGGTAACTTTCAGTCGTTAAGAGGACCAGGATTGTTTTTAATTATACCAGTAATAGACACTGTTGCATACTGGATTGATGTCAGGGTTATCACTACTTCATTCACGGCTGAAAAAACTCTTACGAAAGATACTGTTCCTGTAGACGTGGATGCTGTTTTATTCTGGCGAGTCATGGATTCCAAAAAAGCTGCTCTCGAGATAGCCGATTACAGAAATGCAATTAACTGGGCATCACAGACTGCTCTTCGTGATGTGATCGGAAAGACAATGCTATCGGAGATGCTTGAAGGAAGGGACAAAATGAGTGTGCAACTTCAGAAGATCATTGATGATCGCACCGAGCCATGGGGAATAAATGTCATTTCAGTTGAGGTAAAAGATGTTAATATTCCTTCTTCACTACAGGATGCCATGTCGATGCAGGCACAGGCTGAAAGGGAACGTCAGGCAAGGGTCATACTGGGTGATTCGGAACGTCAGGTAGCTGAAAAGTTCGGTGAGGCAGCCAAGACTTATGCTGATAATCCTACAGCACTTCATCTGAGAGCAATGAACATGCTTTATGAAGGATTGAAGACAAATTCTACTATTGTGATCGTACCCAGTTCTGCACTTGAAACCATGCAGTTAGGTGGTCTGGCCGGCATGACGGCTTTGACAATGGGCCTGAAAGGAGAAGATAAAAAAGGACCGGAAACCCCGAAGACCAAATAAGTCTGTTTTCACATACCGTTGCTCCGTTGTGCCTTTGCGCCTTTGTGCCTTTGCGCCTTTGCACTATTGATGAACATTCTTACCCGTTATGCGTTATCGCTTATTGTATCTGTGAAACAAGAAAGAGGATGACAATTCATGACAGGAAAGAATATTAATGAGAAAGAAATCAGACGTAATAATCTCGTTAGATCATCATCCCCTTATCTCCTGCAGCACTCCGGAAATCCCGTATGGTGGCAGGAGTGGAGCGATGAGTTACTGAGATTTGCCCGTACTTCAGATAAACTTCTGTTTGTTTCCGTGGGATATGCAACATGCCATTGGTGCCATGTGATGGCTTCTGAGGCGTTTTCTGATCCTGGCACGGCCAGTTATCTTAATTCTCACTATATCTGTATAAAAGTTGACAGGGAACAGCGACCCGATATTGACCAGTTTCTTATGGATTTTATAAATAATCAGAATGGCAGGGGTGGATGGCCCCTGAATGTTTTCATGACACCTGATCTTCGTCCTGTTTATGCCCTCACTTATGCACCGGCCAAATCAAAAGATTCAATGCTCTCCTTTCTTATTATTGCACAGAAGGTTCATGAGTTTTATGAGAATAACAGGGATAAAATTCCACCATTTGTTACATCAGGGAATACCCCCGATGTTGCAGATGAGAAATCCCTGTTAAGCACATTGTCAAAATATTACGATGCACAAAACGGTGGATTCGGTCGTGATCAAAAGTTTCCACCGCATTCATCCTTACTCTTTCTTTTGTACCAGTTAGCAATTGATGAGAGCCCATCGATAAAGACAATCTGCAGCAAAACACTTGACTCAATTAGCCTGAGGGGACTTAATGATCATCTCCAGGGAGGGATCTTCAGATATTGTGTCGACAGTGAATGGACCATTCCCCACTTTGAAAAGATGCTGTATGATCAGGCTATGGCTCTATGGTGCTTTTCACTTGCATACCGCGTAATTGGCAAGCCTGCGTATAAAACTATGGCTGAGAAAATCTTAAAATGCCTTGAGGAATGTTTTAATGTTGAAGGTCTTTACATTACAGGTCTTGATGCTGATACTGAACATGTTGAAGGAGCAACCTACCTCTGGAGCTACGAACAGCTTAAGGATGAACTCCTTCCGGAAGAATTTGAAAAATTTGCCGGATCATATTATATCAGCAGGTCGGGAAATTTTGAGGGGCTGATCCATCTGCTCAGAATTAATGATAATCCACTCGACTACATTGAGGACAAATTGCTTTCTGTAAGACGCAAACGTAAACAACCGTCAAAAGATGATAAAATTCTGTGCGGGATCAATGCTCTGCTGGCTATGGCATTGTCACAGGCTGGCAAATATCTGGAGCGGCCCGATCTTGAAAAGAATGCTGCCGGATTGCTACGTACTCTTCTCGACAGATTCTGGGACGGTAAAAAGCTTATGCACTCCTATTATAAAGGTGTCTTCCGGGAACAAAGCTTCTTATTTGATGCTGCAGCTATTCTAACTGCAATTACTATGTTATATGAAAATGATGATTCATGGATTTCCACGATGACCCTGATGACTCAGTATGTAGAATCATTTAAGGAAAATGATAAATGGAGGGAATCATCGGCTGTTGACTTTCTGACTGTCTATGCATCATGGTCTGATCATCCTGTACCTTCCAGTGTCAGCCTTGCAGAAATGGCATTAACGCGTGCTGCAATTCTTACTGGAAAAGACTACCAGTCAGTAAACTACAGGGAACCATTTAAATCGGATTTTTACAACATAGCTGCAATGATGCATAACGGTTTGTTCCATTTGATCGAATCAGAGAAGGATTTACTATCGTACAGGGTACCTGTGAACTCTGTGCGGATACACGGCAAACAGGAAACGGATTGCTTTATGGGAACATGCCGTCCATTGGAAAAGGGACTTTATACATAGTGAACTTAAAGGATTACCTGATGTTATATCAGACAAAAAGCCAATATTATGCAAACGATTTTAGGTGCAAACGGAACGATTGGTTCTGTACTGGCGAAGGAATTAGTAAATTATACAGATAAAATAAGACTTGTAAGCCGTAATCCAGGGAAAGTGAATGAATCCGATGAGATTTTCCCTGCAGATCTGTCAAATCCGGCAAATGTCGATAAGGCTGTTGAAGGATCTGATGTAGTCTATCTGGTAGTTGGTTTTGACTATAAACTAAATGTATGGGAGGAGAAATGGCCAAAGCTGATGAGCGCAACCATAAACGCCTGTATTAAACACAACGCAAGGC
Organism: uncultured Bacteroidales bacterium; assembly: GCA_963791065.1. Classification (GTDB taxonomy): domain Bacteria; phylum Bacteroidota; class Bacteroidia; order Bacteroidales; family VadinHA17; genus LD21. The sequence continues at coordinate 173,690 of CAWBQN010000020.1, read as the reverse complement.
TGGTCTTTTTCGACAACGTCTATCTTTATGACATCAATGCCATACCTCACATGACAGAAGAGTCCGCCATAAATCCTCCAAGCAGGAAAGGTGCAGTGAGGAAACAGATTGCCCGTATGATAACAGATGAAGTAAAAGCAGGAAAGCTTATGGCCCTGATAGCACGATCAGCCGATTTCTATGGACCGGATAATGATAAGAGTTTTGTAAATGAGATGGTTTATAAGAATTTCTTAAAAGGGAAGCGTGCCAGCTGGTTTATAGACGCTGACAAGAAGCACTCATTTACTTTTACTCCGGATGCTGCCAAAGCCACTGCGCTCCTGGGAAATACTGACGATGCATACAATACTGTCTGGCATCTGCCAACCGATAAGAATCCCCTGACAGGAAGGGAATTCGTTGAACTGTTTTCGAGGGAGATGAAAGTAAAGAATAAATTATCAGTTATGCCAATGTGGATGATTAAAGCTGCCGGAATATTTGTCCCGATTCTGAAAGAGATGCCGGAAATGATGTATCAGTATGACCGCGACTATTTTTTTGATTCATCGAAATTTGAGAAGAGATTTAAATTCATCCCCACCACTTACTCTGAAGGGATTAAACGCACTGTGGGACAGATTCCCGGAAATTCCTGAGATCATAATATTCACAATTTCTGAATATCCGCTAATTTATCGTACCTTCGCCATCTTTACAACCGGAATAATCCCCGCCTTTCCTGGCAGTCTTTATTTCATATAGTATTTACTAATATTTTTTTTATGCATTTTGAATCATTGAACATTATTGAACCAATTTTAAAGTCTTTGAAAGAAGAGGGTTACACAAACCCTACTCCAATACAGGTAGAAGCGATACCTGTTATAATGCAAGGTACTGATCTCATAGGCTGCGCTCAGACAGGCACAGGAAAAACTGCAGCATTCGCAGTACCTATTCTTCAATTATTAAGTCAGAACAAATCATTTGACAGAAAGAAAAAAATCAGAAGTCTGATTGTAACACCTACAAGGGAGCTGGCTATCCAGATCCAGGAGAGCTTTAAGGCATACGGCCGTTATACCGGACTGTCATGTACTGTTGTTTTCGGAGGAGTAAACCAGAATCCTCAGACTAATTCCTTAAGAAATGGTGTGGATATTCTTATAGCAACACCGGGCAGATTGCTTGATCTTATGAACCAGGGTTTTATTTCATTGAGGGATGTAGAAATTTTTGTACTTGATGAAGCAGACCGGATGCTCGATATGGGTTTTATTCACGATGTCAGAAGGATCATAGCTGCTCTTCCTCAAAAGCGGCAATCACTTTTCTTTTCTGCGACAATGCCTCCGGAGATTGTGAAGCTTGCAGGGTCAATTGTATATAAGCCTGTAAAAGTGGAGGTTACTCCTTCAGCGTCAACTGTCGATATAGTGGACCAGTTTGTCTACTTCATCGACAGGGGAAATAAGAATTCATTGTTGCTTGAATTATTAAAAGATGACAAAATTAAGACGGCCCTGGTGTTTACACGGACAAAGTATGGTGCCGACAAAGTTGTGAGGGTTCTTAAGAAGAAAAACATAAGCGCCGAAGCCATTCATGGCAATAAGGCCCAAAATGCCAGGCAAAAGGCGCTTTCAGGTTTTAAGGCACAGACAACCAGAGTGCTTGTTGCTACAGATATTGCTGCCAGGGGCATTGATGTTGATGATCTTGAGTACGTTATAAACTACGAGATTCCAAATATCTCAGAAACATACGTTCACCGGATAGGCAGAACCGGTAGAGCTGGTGCCAAAGGTACTGCTATTTCATTCTGCGATGCTGAAGAAAAAGAGTATCTCTGGGATATCGAAAAACTGATAACCAAGAAGATCCGGGTCATTGATGATCATCCGTTCCCACTGTTAAATAATAATCCGGTAAAGCCTGTGAAGCAGCAGTTCAACAGCCGCATTCCGAATAGATTCGGATCTTCAAAAAACCTTATTCCTGACCGGAGAAATCAACGGAGATAGACTCAACGGCTCAATGGCTCAACGGCCCAACGGCTCAATGGCTCAATGACTCAATGGCTAAACTGTTCCACGGCTTAACAGTATTTTACTCTATTTAGGGCCTTTACGCCTTTACGCCTTTACGCCTTTGCGCCTTTGCGCCTTTACGTCTAAACGTATTTGAACTTATGCAATATCAGTTTGTTTAATACAAAAATTGCATAATTATGATAATATTATTGGGAATAGTCATTGCGATAGCAGGGATCATAGTTCTATTATTGATAATAGGATTATTTTTAAAAAAAGATTATACAATAAAAACTGAAGTGGTAATAAATAAACCCAAAGCAGTTGTCTTTGATTATCTGAAGCTTCTGAAAAATCAGAATAAATTCAGCGTGTGGGCCTCAATGGATCCAAATATGAAAACCGAATTCCGCGGGACTGATGGAACAGAAGGATTTGTATCGGCCTGGGATAGTGGTATGAAAAATGTAGGTAAAGGTGAACAGGAAATTCTGAAAGTTGTGGATGGAGAAAGAATTGATTATGAGATCCGCTTTCTCAAACCATATAAATCTACCAGCTGGGCCAATATTACTACTACTGCTGTTAACGATAATCAAACCAGGGTTCGCTGGGAATTCAACGGAAATATGAAATACCCGACAAATCTGATGTTGCTTTTCATGAATATGGAAAAGATGGTGGGTAACGATCTGAATAAGGGGTTACAAAATCTGAAAACCATTCTCGAAAAATAGAATTCCCAAAAATTTTTGTTTAATAAGCCCTTTGTGTCCTTCGTGAGATTTTTTTGTATTTTGCAATTGGAATCCGATCGTTAAAATACATTTTTCATGAAGAGATGCCTGATATTTATTATAATCCTGGAATTATTTACCATAAAGTCAAGCGGACAGTCAGATACCGTTGATGTTCGGATCATTCAGCTCAGAAGTGAAGTATTAATAAATCTTACACAGAACATTCTGCCTTATTGGTCGACCCGTATGGTTGACAATAAAAGGGGCGGATTTTATGGCCGTATTGACGCAAATGATCGTGTCTATCCCAATGATGATAAAGGTGGAATACTTAATGCAAGGATCCTCTGGACATATTCTTCAGCGTATCGTATCCTGAAGGACACAGCTTACCTGCGGATTGCCACCAGGGCCAAAGATTACATCATTGCTCATTTTATCGACACGAAATATGGCGGCGCTTACAGAAGCCTCAGACCCGACGGAAAGCCGGCTGATACCAGGAAACAGACCTATACCCAGACGTTTTTTATTTATGGGCTTTCGGAATATTACCGGGCTACCGGAGATAAAGAGGCTCTCAAAACAGCTATAGAAATATTTGAACTTTTGGAAAAATTTGCTCTCGATACCACGTCTGATGGGTACTTTGAAGTCTTTACCAGGGATTGGAAACGGTCACATGATTTGTTGATCGGAGAAAAAACAATTAATGATGAGAAAACCATGAATACTCATCTGCATCTCATGGAAGCATATACGAACCTTTACAGGGTATGGCCCGACAAGAGGGCAGGAGACCGGTTAAGAAACCTTGTTGAATTATTTCTCAATAAAATAGTTGACCCCGGAACGTCGCACCTGATTTGTTTTCTGGACAGGAATTGGAACAGAACATCCGATGTCGATTCCTACGGACATGATATTGAATCTTCATGGCTTTTGCCCGAAGCAGCAGGTGTGCTCGGTGATCCTGTCCTGCTGGCAAAAGTCAGGGAAACAAGTAAAAAAATAGCCGGTGCTGCTTCAGAAGGATTACAACCTGATGGTAGCATGATCTATGAAAAAAATCTTTCAACCGGCCGCACAGATACTGAACGAAGCTGGTGGGTACAGGCAGAGACTATTATTGGATGCCTGAATGCCTGGCAGATGACAGATGACCCGAAGTATCTCAATAATGCAATTAACTGCTGGCGTTATACAAAAAATCATCTGGTCGATTACAAATCAGGAGGATGGTACAGTACAGTATATGAATCAGGAGTGGCAGGGACAGGTGACAAAGCGGGATTTTGGGTGTGTCCTTATCACAACGGAAGGATGTGTATGGAAATCTCAGAAAGGATTCCTGCAAATAATAAATGAATTCAGAATATATGGTTGCAGTTTACTGTTTCTAATTGATAACAATATGAAAAAGAGTTTATTAAGTCGCAGGTCTTTTGTTAAGACAACTTCAGCGGGCACTGCAGGTGCCGCCTTAAGTGCAGGTGTAATAATGCCCGTTTTCTCAACTTATATTCAGGATATTGATAAACCTGCCATACTTGGCGGAAATCCAGTTCGCGCAAGAGGTACAAATCTTGAAGCATTATGGCCGGTTTTTGATGATACTGATATCCGGATGTATCTTGATGCTTTCAAAAGCAGAAAATGGTCTGAGTACAGCTATTCACCAACCGAACTTTCAATGAGGTTTGAAAAGGCATTTGCTGAAATGATGGGAGTTGCATATTGTGCTGTAACTACCTCCGGAACAAATGCGCTCGATGCAGCACAAAGGGCTCTTGAAATTGGGCCTGGAGATGAGGTCATAACTCAAACCAATACCTTTGTTGCTACAGCACAAACAACATTTAACTTATTTGCCTTACCGGTGTTTATTGACACAGATCCGGAAACATTCATGATAAATGCTGATCTGATAGAGGAACGGATCACTCCAAAAACCAGAGCAATTCTTCCTGTACATATTGGCGGAGCTTCAGCGGATATGGATAAGATAATGGCAATTGCAAAAAAACATAATCTTGCAGTGATCGAGGATACCTGCCAGGCACAGCACGCCGAATGGAGGAATAAAAAACTTGGCTCAATAGGTGACCTGGGCTGTTTCAGCTTTCAGGAAGGCAAAAGTCTATGCAGCGGAGAAGGGGGCGCAGTAATTGGGAATGATGATGCTTTAATGGCAAAGGTTGATGCATATACTAACAATGGAAGAGATCCAAGGGGCAAGGGCAGGACTTTCCCGGGTTCTAACTTTCGCATCACCCCTTTTGTCGCAGCTACTTTAATGGGCCAGATGCGCAGGCTGGAAGCCCAGAGCAAACTTCGCGATGAAAATGTTGCATACTTCGAGAAGCTGCTTTCAGAAATTAAAGGTGTTCGTCCGACTAAAAAGTACGCAGGGCAAACACGCCGGGCATATTACGAATACCAGCTGATATATGAAAAGGAATACTTAAATGGTCTGCCAAAAAAGAAATTCCGGGAAGCTATGGGAGCTGAAGGAATTCATCTTGGAAATGGTGTGGATTCTTCACTTCATCTGGATCCTTTTATAGAAACATACTTTAATCTCAGGACCTTTAAAATGATATTCCCCAGGGAACGGCTGGACAAGTACAGGAAGGAAAACCTTTGTCCGGTCAACGAAATGATTGATAAAGAAACAGGTTTATCCCTTGGACAAAGAGTTTTTCTTGGAACAAAAAAGGATATGGAAGATATCGTAGCTGCAATAGTAAAAATACAAAAATACTCTTCAGAATTGCTTTAAATCAATCACAAGGTTATATGAGCAATTTGTAATGAATCAGGTTATGTCAGTGTAACAACTATTTTTCCTCTGGTTTTGCCTGTTTCGATCTGTTTATGGGCCGCCTGTATTTCGTCAAATCCGAATATTTTTGAGACATGCGATTTTATCGTGCCCATCTGTAAGAGATCGGCAATCTCTTTCATGTCTCTTCCATTAGATTGCACCCTGAAGGTATCTCCATTCATACCCAAAGCCTTTGCTTTTTCCTTCACAGACTCAGAAGATCCTGATGGTATACTTATTATGGTTCCGCCGCATCTCAGTACCAGCAGGGAACGATCAATATTATTTCCGCCCATGGTATCGAGAACGAAATCAAGGTCTTTCACCACATCTTCGTAAGATTGTTTCTCATAATCGATATGCTCGGAAGCACCCAGACTCAAAACAAAATCTCTGTTCCGCGCGGAGGAAGTCCCGATAACATATGCACCAAGGTATTTTGCCATCTGAACTGCATAATGACCAACTCCGCCTGCAGCAGAATGGATCAGAACCTTATATCCGGGTTTTATCCCCGACTTTTCCTTTAACAGTTGCCATGCTGTAAGTGCAGCGAGGGAAGCGGCTGCTGCTTCTTCATGTGAAATATTGAAAGGTTTTAATGCAATATGTGATTCGGGAGCAGAGACATATTCAGCATATGCCCTTCCATGTCCCGGGAAATTTACCATTCCAAAGACTTCATTCCCTTCCTTAAAGGAAGCAACTGATTTACCGGTTCTGGTTACAATACCTGAAATATCCCAGCCTAAAATCATCGGATTGTACTCCTTTAGTCTGGAAGCATGGCCTCTTCCCAATCGTGTTTTAATGTCTACCGGATTTATACTAAATGACTTTACTTTGACAAGTACTTCATTATCAGAAATATCAGGGATAGGAACCTCTTCGCTTACCAGGTTTTCAACACCTCCAAAACCTCTTAATACAATTGCCTTCATAATTTTAAATTATTTCAGTGTTAATTATTTTAAACAATGGAATGTAAAATAAGTTTGAGCAATTCACAATCCGGACAGTCAACACTTATATAGAATTACGATCTACCTCTTTCTTTTGAATGATATACAATATAAAAAAGGCCGTAGGCCTTATATATCTTAACATCGGGCGAAGCCCGATGTTGAACATCAACAAGACTTATCAAGCTCCGTAGGCGCGAAATAAACACATCAGAGATAACTGTCGGATTTATTTCGCCCACTACGGGGCTCACTAAGCTTCTGTATCTTAAATGCAGGGCGTTGCCCTGCTTTAAATTATAATGCCCCTAACGGGGCTAAAAAATACAATACCACAATCTCCTTCTAAAATAAATTAAGTGTCTTTAAATAATCAACATAATAGTTGTCATTAGCAGTGACAGCGAGGGATCTCCTTCTTAAAAGTGCGGGATGACGGGAGGAGTTAATGGAATTATTGTCAACGTAATTACAGTAGTGCATCCCTTTCTGCGGTAAAAATTTTCTGTTGATAACTATTTAAAATAAACTTCGGAAACTATTTACTTGATATTTGTTTCCTGAGTTTATTTATTTATTTTTGCGCCATGAATGATGAGTTGAAAAATATTCTGATTAAGGTGCGTGAGCTATACACAAAATTCGGGATTAAAAGTATAACCATGGATGATGTGGCAAGGGAACTGGGGATTTCTAAAAAAACTCTCTATCAGTATGTTACCGACAAAGATGACCTGGTCGGAAAGTATATTGACAATGAAATTTTATTGCGGCAGGAAGAAATATGTAAATGTTTCAGGATTGGATTCAATGCTATTGAAGAGTTATTTGAGATTTCATCCTTTATGAATAAGATTATGCGAAATCAGAATTCGGCTACTGAATACGATCTAAAAAAATATTATCCTGCCCATTATCATAAAACTGTCACGGAACGTCGTCAGGGAATTTATGACTTTATAATGACAAATCTTAAAAAGGGGATTAAGGAGGGGTTATACCGAAAAGATATGGACCTTGAGGTAATTTCTAAACTCTACCTCTGGAGAGCTGAAAATGCACATTTTGATGAACTTTTTACAGTTGAAGAATTCACCTCTGTAAAGCTGTTTGTAGAACTTATCAATTATCATGTTCGCGGAATTGCGACTGAAAAAGGGATTATGGTGCTGGAAAAGAAATTAAAAGAAATAGAAGCTTCTTATAATAAATAATTTTTAAATCGGATTATATGCGTAAATACCTTTTAGTGTTTATTCTGCTTGGATCACTAATTCAAAATTACGGTCAGGATAAAAATGCAATTCTAAAGCTGTCGATTTCTGAAGCTCAGGCTTTCGCTCTTCAGAATAACCGTGATGTGCAGTCATCAAAAATTGATATTAAAAGTGCAGATAAACAGATATGGGAAAATCTTGCTACTGGTTTGCCACAGGTAAATGTCGCAGCAAATTACCTTCATCAGTTCCAGATTCCGGTATTGCCGTTCGGGATTGATTTTAATTCAATTCCTGATGGCTTAATTAATAAGAGTGATCTGGTGAAAGCTTTTCAGAATGCACCCCCAATAAGTCTCGGTGTCAAGAATAATACGGTAATCGATTTTACCGTTTCTCAACTCATCTTCAGCGGAGAATACCTGGTTGGACTCCAGGCTACCAAAGTCGTCAAAGAGATGAGTGAGAAGGGCCTTGTTAAAACCGAGAATCAAACGAAAGAATCTGTCGCAGATACATATTATTTGATTTTGGTATTGACGGAAAACACACGACTTTTAAACGAAAGTCTGCTGGCAATTAACCAAACATACAATGAACTGGTAAAGATGAATGAAGAGGGGTTAAACGAAGAAACTGATGTAGATCAGGTTAAAATCAGTAAATCTAATATTCAAACTCTGATTACATCACTGTTATCACAGAAGGATATTTCCCTGAAGCTTCTGAAATATCAGCTTGGTGTGGGGTTTGATCAGGATATTGAACTAACCGACAGTCTCCCCGGACTTATTCAGCAGGGAAATGTTCGTTATCTTGCTTCTCCGTCGTTCAATGTAAACAATAGTATTGACTATCAGCTGGTCAGCGATCAGAAAAGCCTTTCTCAGTTATTACTTAAACGTGAGAAGTCAAAATATCTGCCAGTGCTTTCAGGTTTTTACAGGCATGAAGAGCAGACAAATAAACCCGCTTTAAGCTTTGTAGTGAAAGATGTTGTTGGAGCTAACTTAACCATACCTATTTTCACATCTGGCATGCGTAATGCAAAGGTCAGTGAGGCTAAACTTGCTGTGGATAAAGCGCAGCTTGCCAGGGAAACTGCCGAGCAGGGATTAATAATGGAATTTGAAACTGCCATGAGCAGCTATCAGACAGCTTACAGTAATTTTAATTCTAACAAAGAGAGTATGAACCTTAGTAAAACGGTCTATAACAGGACAGTTATAAAGTACAAAGAGGGTGTATCATCAAGTTTTGAGCTGACCCAGAATCAGAATCAGTATCTGACAGCGGAATCGAACTATTACAATTCGGTCCTGGCACTTTTGAATGCCAAAGCGAAGCTCGACAGAATATTAAGTGCAAGTAAATAGAATATATAATTTTGAAATCGCAATAATAAAACAAATCAGATCAGATATGAAAACCATTAAATTAAGTATAGCAGGTCTTTTGGTAATATTTCTTGTTTTTTCGTGCAGCACAAATAAAGAGGCACAACTCTCAAAATTAAAACAGCAACAGATTGCGATAGCTGATAAAATAAAGACCCTGGAGGGTGAGATTAGCAAAGAGAAAAAAGACACCCTGAATCCCGAAAAATTTAAATTTGTTGGCCTGAAGGATGTTAACAGCAAATCCTTTGATCATTTCATACGTGTACAGGGGAAAGTAGATGGTGATCAGAATGCTGCTGTTTTTGCAGAAGCACCCGGAACGGTTACTTCAAAGTTTGCAGATGTAGGACAGAAAGTTGTTAAGGGCCAGGTATTGGCCCAGATTGATGACAAACAGTACCGCGACCAGATGCAAGGTCTTGAAACTCAATACAAATTTGCTTCTGATATGTACGATAAACAAAAACGTCTGTGGGATCAGAAAATTGGAAGTGAGGTTCAGTACCTTCAATCCAAAACGAACAAAGAGTCTCTTGAAAAGCAGATTTCGTCGTTAAAACAACAGGTGGATAAATTCAAGATTAAGTCACCGATTGATGGAACTATTGAAGAATGTAATATAAAAATCGGCGGGATAGTTTCTCCTGATCCGCGCGCCGCTGCTTACAGGGTAGTTGCATTTAAAAATCTGAAAGTAACTGCCGAAGTATCAGAGGCTTATTCAGCAAGGGTCAATACTGGCGACAATCTGGTTGTCATATTTCCTGATATAAATAAACAAGTCGATGCCAGGGTCGCTTTTGTCAGTAAATATATTAATCCTGTAAACAGGACTTTTCTTATTGAAGCCAAACTTCTTGAAGATTTTAAGGATCTGAAAGCTAACATGATAGCAATTATCCAGATTAATGACTATCACACCGATAATGCAATCCAGGTCCCAATGAATCTGGTACAGAACGATCAGGAAGGCAGCTATGTTTATGTTGTCAGGTCAAAGGACAAATATAATGCAGCATTCAAACAGCCTGTCATTCTGGGAAACAATTATAATGGTATTGCCGAAGTAGTTAAGGGTTTATCTGTCGGGGATAAAGTGATCTCAGTTGGTTATCAGGAACTGGTAGATGGTCAATATATAAGGTATTAAGTATTATTCTGATTTTCATATCACAGGGAGTTAAACATAATTTCATGGAAAAAAAGTACAAGGAATTCTTCGCCACCAGCTGGGCGATTGACAATAAGATCAGTATTTATGTTCTGGTATTTATAATTGCGGCTTTTGGATTATTAAACTATTATACCATTCCCAAGGAACAGATCCCGGAGATTGTGATACCAATGATAAATATTAACACAATTTATCCCGGAACATCACCTTCCGATATGGAGAATCTGGTGACACGGCCATTGGAGAAGAATCTGAAATCCATAAGCGGTGTTAAAAAGATTACATCACGTTCTGTGCAGGACTTCTCGGCAATAATCGTGGAATTTAATACCGGCATTGAGATTAAAGATGCAAAACAAAAGGTAAATGACGCGGTCGATAAAACGAAGAAGGACCTGCCTACTGATCCTTCGTTTATTGAACCTTCCGTAATGGAGATAGACCTGTCAGAGATTCCTATTCAATATATTAATCTATCAGGGGATATACCCCTCGACCGCCTGAAGAAGTACGCCGATGATATGCAGGACAGGATAGAGAGCCTCAAAGAAATTACCCGCGTTGAAATAGGCGGTGCCCTGACCAGAGAAATCCAGATTGACATTGATATGTACAAAATGAAGGCTGCCAGCCTTACTTTCAGAGACGTCGAACAGGCAGTGAGCCTCAATAATATGACAGTTTCAGGAGGAAATATTGACTTGCAGCAGATGAGCCGCTCAATAAGGGTTGTAGGTGAGGTAACAAATATTGATGAGATAAAGAATATTGTGGTAACGACTTCAAGCGGAGCCCTGGTTAAACTAAGAGATATAGCTTCCATACGTGATGGTTTTCATCAGCCTGAAAATTTTGCACGGTATAATGGGAAAAATGTGGTTACACTCAATGTGATCAAAAAGAGCGGACAGAACCTGCTGGATGCATCGGATAAGATAAAAGCCATCATAACCGACATGCAGAAAACCAAGCTTCCGTCAAACCTTGTTGTTGAAGTCACAGGTGACCAGTCACGGAACACCAGGAATACAGTAAATGAGCTTAATAATACGATCATCCTTGGCTTCATTTTTGTCACAATCGTGCTGATGTTTTTCATGGGCCTTGTAAATGCGCTTTTTGTAGCATTATCGGTGCCATTATCCATGGCAATTGCCTTCATTTTTCTTCCATGGATCGGATTTACTATGAATATGCTTGTCATGTTTTCTTTCATTTTCGCTCTGGGGATTGTAGTGGATGATGCCATAGTGGTGATTGAAAATACTCACCGGGTTCACAGGATAACCAGGATGGATATCACCCATTCTGCAAAGTATGCCGCAGGAGAAGTGTTTCTTCCAATACTCTCAGGGACGCTGACAACACTTGCACCATTCTTCCCGCTTGCTTTCTGGCCTGGAGTAGTTGGCGAGTTTATGGTTTATATTCCCGTTACGCTGATTATCACACTATTTGCCTCATTAATAGTGGCTTATATATTCAATCCGGTATTTGCTGTCGATTTCATGAGGCTCGATGACGATGACGCACCTATAAACAAACGTAATGTATACAGAACTACTGCCATTATTGCATTGATCTCGTTACCATTTTATCTGATGGGTGCAAGAGGGCTCGGCAATTTTTCACTGTTTATAGCAATTTCCTTCCTCGGTCACGAATTGTTCGGATATAAGGTACTTAGAAGATTTCAGACTCATGCTATTCCGGCCATGTTGAGGAAATATGAGAAGACACTGGAATGGGTGTTAAAGGGACGGAGGCCGTACTATATACTAACTTCAATGATTGGTCTTTTTGTGTTAACAATGGTCTTAAATAATATAGTAAAGCCGAAAGTTGTTTTCTTTCCCGATAATGAACCGAATACTATCAATGCATTTATTAAGATGCCAATAGGCACTCAGATAGAGGTAACTGATTCCGTTGCCCGGATTGCGGAGAATCGGATCATGAGCGTACTTGGTGAAAAGAATCCGATAGTGGAGTCGGTTGTTACAAATGTCGCCCTGCTAGCTTCAGACAATACTTTTGATAATTCCAGCAAGTCATCAAACCTGGCCAAGATAGCCATCAACTTTGTTGAGTACAAATACAGGCATGGACAAAGCACAAGTGATTATATGAATAAATTTCGTGAAGCTTTGAAGGATATCCCGGGAGCCGAAATAGTTGTCGATAAAATTAAAATGGGTCCTCCAACCGGTAAACCGGTAAATATTGAACTTGCAGGAGAAGATTTAGTACAGCTCGCTTCGACAGCTGATAATTTTAAACGTTATATCGATTCCCTGCAGATTGGTGGAATAGAGGAGTTAAAATCTGACTTTGCATCCACAAAACCTGAACTTCTTATTATTCTCGACCGGGAACGTGCTAATACGGAAGGCATTACCGCGGCAGTTGTCGGAGATGCAATCCGTACAGGCCAGCTGGGGAAAGAGGTATCCAAATACCGGGAAGGAGAGGATCAGTACTCAATAATGCTTCGTTTTGAGGAAAGCCAGCGCAAAGATCTGGAGCAGCTGCTTAATCTTACAATTACTTATCGCGACATGGTCTCAGGACTGATCCGGCAGATCCCCCTTTCGGTAGTTGCACATGTTGAATATGTGAATAGTTACGGACAGATCAACCGGTTAAACCTGAAAAGGGTGATCACCATTTCATCAAATGTTCTTGATGGCTTTAATGCGAACGTAATAAACGCCCAGTTGCGAAAAGTAGTTCCACAATTCTCCAAGCCTTCGGATATTGATATCCGTCTTACCGGTGAACAGGAGGATCAGGCTGAATCAATGGTATTCCTTTCAAAAGCTATGATGCTATGTCTGTTCCTGATCATGTTCATACTTATTACACAGTTTAACTCAATGGGGAAAGCGCTGATCATTGTTTCAGAAGTTATCTTCAGTCTTATCGGAGTGTTTCTTGGTTATATGATCTTCGGTATGACAATTTCGATTATTATGACAGGTATGGGAATTGTGGCTCTGGCTGGTATAGTTGTGAGGAACGGGATATTGCTTGTAGAGTTTACAGACAGATTAAAGAAACAGGGCGTTAAAACCCGGAAATCCATTATCCAGGCCGGCCTTACACGTATAACACCAATAGTACTGACTGCTACTGCAACTATCCTTGGACTTATCCCTCTTGCGATAGGAATGAATATAAACTTTAGCACCTTGCTGAGAAATCTGAATCCTCAACTCCATTTTGGAGGTGATAATGTTATGTTCTTCGGACCCTTATCATGGACAATAATATTCGGGTTAAGCCTGGCTACATTCCTGACACTGGTGATGATCCCTGTAATGTATTATGTGATCTATACCCGCAATCTGCGGAAACAACGGCGCAGGTTTCACAGGATGCTGGAAAAAAACAGATTGGAAAGCTGAAATTCCTGGATTTGTTAAACATTTTAAAGCCATATCTGAACATTTAATTTACTTTTGATGTTGAATTAATAGAAAATTTATAAATGTTTAGTAATTATGGCAACGAATGACAATTCAACTGAAGATCCGCGTTTAAATAAAGCGCTTGAACACCTGAATTCTGTTCTTGTGAGCGGAGAAACACTGGATGCATGGGCAATTCAGAGAAGATTATTTGCTTTAAGTAAGAGAAGAATTCTTATTGCGGCCACTTCCGGTCGGTTCATAAAAATTAAGAGAGGACTCATTGGCGGATTTGATATGACCGATTTCAGGTGGCAGGACCTTGGAGATGCAAAAATAAAAGTGGGAATATTCGGAGCTGACATTTTTATGAAAATATATGGTTCAACTGACCTGGCTATTTCGAAAGATTCAGATCAGGTTCTGGTTTTACCCGGTTTCAGAAAGGAACAGGCTGAGAAGATCTACCGGCTGGCTCAGGCTCAGGATCAGTCATGGAGAGAAAAAAGACGGATCAGGGAACTCGAGGAATTAAGAGCAAAATCCGGAGGTGTTACGATAGGCACAAACACAGGCAGCCAGCAGACAGCAAACGCCTCCGAAGATGCTTCAGCAAAACTGGAACAAGCCAGGCAGATGCTCGAAAAGAAACTGATTACCGATTCGGAATTTGAATCTATAAAAGCGCGCATTATAAGCGGACTATAATATTAAAACTCTATTTTTTATGAAAAACATTCTTCCGGGAGTACTTCTCCTTTGTTCATTAGTATCCTTTTCACAAAAACCGGATTCAACAAAAACTGAAAAGTGGAAATCAATTTATAGAGCCAGTGCAACAAAAATTAATGATCTGGTGAATACTAAGCTCGATGTAAGCTTCGATTACACAAAATCGTGGATGTACGGAAAAGCCTGGATCACTCTTCATCCTCATTATTATCCGACCGATTCTTTGCGGCTTGATGCAAAATCAATGAATATCAAAGAAGTTTCAGTAATCAAAGGAGGTAAGAATATATCTTTAAAGTATCGCTATGACAGCCTTAATCTTTTTATAACGCTTGACAAAACCTACAAACCTGGTGAAAACTATACTGTCTATATTAATTATATAGCCATGCCTAATGATATTAAAAGAAAAGGAAGCGCGGCAATTATGGGTGCCAAAGGTTTATATTTTATTAACCCCCTGGGAGAGGATAAAAGTAAACCTACCGAAATCTGGACCCAGGGAGAGACGGAATCAAATTCAGGTTGGGTCCCTACTATAGATAAGCCAAATCAGAGGCAAACAGATGAGATCATAATGACTGTTCCTGATAAGTACCAGACACTGTCGAACGGCATTCTTATAAGCAAAAAGAAGAACCCGAACGGCACACGTACAGATACCTGGAAAATGAATCTGCCTCATGCTCCCTATCTTTTGATGATGGCTGTAGGAGAGTACTCAATAATAAAAGACAGTTATAAAGGTAAGGAAGTTAACTATTACGTTGAAAAGGAATTTGCACCTCAGGCGAGGAAAATCTTTGGTTATACCCCGGAGATGATAGGTTTTTATTCGAAAATCACCGGTATCGATTTTCCATGGCCAAAATATGATCAGGTCGTTGTAAGAGATTACGTGAGCGGAGCTATGGAGAATACTACAGCCACTGTCCATGGCGAATCAGCTCAGCAGGATGCAAGACAGCTTATTGACGAAAACAGATGGGAAGATGGCATATCGCACGAACTCTTTCATCAATGGTTTGGTGATTATGTTACATGCGAGAGCTGGAGTAATATAACCTTAAATGAATCATTTGCCGATTTCGGTGAAGTACTGTGGCTGGAGCATAAACATGGAATGGACGCTGCTGCAGAGCACAATTATCTGGGCATGCAGAATTATTTAAGGGGCGGCGATGATAAAGCCGACCTGGTCAGGTTTTATTACAGTAATCGGGAGGATGTGTTCGACCTGGTGAGTTATCAGAAAGGCGGGCGGATACTTAATATGCTCAGGAACTATGTTGGTGACAGTGCTTTCTATAAGTCTCTCAATCTTTACCTCAGGACCAGGAAATTTAATTCAGCCGAAGCCCATGATTTGCGTCTTGCCTTTGAAGATGTAACTGGTGAAGATCTTAACTGGTTCTGGAACCAGTGGTACTTTGGAAGTGGTCATCCAAAACTTGATATAAATTATATTTATGATCCGACAGGTAAATCTGCCAAAGTAATTATCAAGCAGACACAGAAGGGAAAGATCTTTAAGCTGCCATTGTCAATCGATGTTTACCAGGGGTCTGGGAAGAAGCGTTATAAAGTATGGGCGGATCACCAGGCCGATACATTCGTTTTCCAGACTGTCTCCAGACCCGATCTTATAAATGTTGATGGGGACAAAATCCTTCTCTGTGAAAAAACGGATAACAAAAGTCTTGACAATTACATATTTCAATACAAATATGCCGGGTTATACCTTGACAGAAGAGAAGCTATCGATTTTGCCGCACGGAGCCAGAGTGAAGATCCTAAAGCACTTGACCTGATGAAAACTGCGCTGAAAGACAAGTATTTCGGTTTACGGCTTTATACTATACAAAGATTAAATCTGATAAATGACTCCCTGAAGAAAACAGTTGAACCGCTTTTGGCAGGAATAGCCGAAAATGATCCTAAAACCTTGGTAAGAGCAGGAGCCATCGAAGCTCTTGGAAAATATAAAAATGAGTCCTATAAACCATTATTCCTGAAAGCTCTGAATGATTCCTCATATTCGATCGCTGGCAAGGCACTTGTCGCTCTCGGGGCAATTGATACCGTCGATGCCTTTGAAAAAGCGAGATCGTTCAGCAATCAGAATGTAAAAGGGGCACTTTTGGACGCAGTGACCAATGTACTCTTTGCATATTCCGGTGAGAGCGATTTTGATTCACTTGCTGTACGGTTTAATGCTCTGCCTTTTGGTAATGAGAAATTCACGGTACTGATGCCGTTTGCCAATTATATGAAACGGATCAAGGATCCGGTTAAATTCAAAAAAGGCGTTGATATGATTGTAAGTTTCCGCGACACAATCCCGAAACAATATCGCGAGCGAATGGATCCCTTTTTCAATGGTATGATTTTGAACGGTATAGCTTCATATAAGCAATCAAAAGGAATGACTGAACAGGCGGACTATGTAAAATCAAAATTGCCTGCTAAAGCTAAGAATCCGGATAGAGTCAATATCCCTGTTGAAACTCTTCAAAAGTACGTTGGAGAATATGAATTGGATGGAGAACCAGTCAATGTAACTCTTAAAAATGGCACAACTCTTTATCTGACCATACCTGAACAACCGGAAATGGAATTGGCTCCGGTTTCGGTGAACAAATTTGCTGTAAAATTCATGGAAGGGTATTCAGTACAATTTAATTCCAACGATAAAGGCGAAGTTATTGAACTGTTGTTCACTTCACCCGGCGGAGAATCAAAAGCACCGAAAAAGAAGTGAGGTGGAACTATCTGAATAACCAGGTAGACTAAACGAATAATTGAGTAGGAGGCCGTCTCATAACAATAATCGAGACCGCTTTAGAATGTGCGCAGGCAAACCGGAAAAGACCTGTCTCTACATAAAATAAGACCTGTAGTTGCTATATTATATTTTAACGAATATTTTGTTTTTATACAGCCAGTAACACATATACCACAATACAGCCCAGATACCAATACCGGTAATAATTTCAACTGTTCCTTCTCCTCCCCATGAAAACAATAAGCTGCTGAAAGGAGCTATTATTCTATGAATGAGCCCAGCTCCGCCAATTGAAAAGAACAAGTATATGAATATGCTGTTCATACCGACTATTATGAACATTTTCGACCCGCCAATAAATTTTTTCTTTACATCAATCAGCCAATATGAGAAGCACAGCGCGAGAATGGCCCATCCTCCGCTTGCAAAGACGAACGAGGACGTAGCAATCTTCTTAATAATGGGTGTCACATTTAACCCGTCGAGAGTATATCCGATAAGTAAGGCCGATACTCCTGCAATCAGTAAAATCTGGATCTTTTTAGATGCAGGCTTATCACTCATAAGAATCTTCCCGCAGAGAACTCCCCATATTGTATGCGCTGTAGTCGATATACAATTTATAGTTGCCCATTCACTTGCACGGTCGACACCTTCAATTTTATTATTAACCCATGCTCCCAGATTTTCATAAAGGACCCAGGGATGATTAAATCCTGCCACAGGGAAAAACCGGTAGGCGAGGTCAATCAGCAACAATATTACAAACGTAAATATTATTTGAAATGTGTAACTTTTATTTCTTATCAGGAAAGCAACAAGGTATGTGACTGAAAGCTGAGCCAGTACATTCTGAAAGCGGAACACAAGCTTACCCGCATCTGCAAAATAAAGGGCCCAGCCGAGGAATAACAACAATGCTGACCGTTTAATCGCATGCCGGGTAATGGTTTTAATACTGTCACCCTTTTTTAATCTGTTTGCAACAGCAAAAGGAATGGCTACACCCACGATGAACATAAAAAAAGGCTGTATCAGATCCCAGAAATGCATTCCGTGCCATTCATGGTGACTAAACTGAACTCCAAGAAAGTGTACAAAGCCGATATTAGAGTTTTCCAGCTGGACATAAAGTTCGGTTGCTTCACCCGCTAATAGAAACATGGTGAAGCCACGAAAGAAATCTATCGATGTAACCCTGCCCGGGACAGGAGGAGTCATTGTTTGTGTATTTGCATCCATTTTGCTGAGTAATTGGTTTTATAGATCAGGAAGCCGGAAATATATGATTTTTTTTCTTAGAGATCATAATAAGTTAGTCAAATTCATTATTTTGTTTTCCGATTTTTCATTAACTTCTCAACATTTATTGGACCTCACACCGCAAATTGTTTCTAATACTTTATGTATGAGACATTCTGTAAAACTTTTCATAACCTTATCCTTTGCAGCGGGATTGATTTCCTGTTCGATTAAAGACAAAAATGAGCAGGCTAAATTTATGCTTTCCGGGGACTGGTTCATTAAATCATCGGTTACTGCAAAGGAAAGCGGGGAAATAATATCGTCAGACAAATTCAGGCGGAAGGGGTGGTATCCCGCGCAGGTGCCTACTACGGTCCTGAATGCTCTGATAAAAGATGGTGTATATCCCGATCCCTGGATCGGGCTGAACAATTATAAAATCCCGGATGTCTCCGATGAATTTAACCGGAAATACGACCTGATAAAATATAGTTACCTTGATGGTAAGACCAATCCATGGAAGGATCCATACTGGTTCAGAAAAGAATTTAAACTTCCGGACAGCTTTGACGGGAAAAAACTCTGGCTGAATTTCGACGGAATCAATTACCGTGCAGATGTATGGCTGAACGGACATCAGATAGCCGGACAACAGGAGATGGCGGGTATGTTTTTGCGCTTCAGATATGATATAACCCAATATGCAAGCATAAAGCATAAGAATTACCTTGCTGTCAGGATCTATCAGGTTGACCACCCGGGCCTGCCTTCTCCCGGCATACAGTTTGACGTATTTGGAAAGACCAGGGGACATGCAATCGATATTTTCAAAGATGAGACGCTGAAATTCACAGGCGGATGGGATTGCGCTCCCGTAATACGTGACAGGAATATGGGCATTTATCAGGATGTGTATATAATTGCTACCGGTCCGGTTTCGATCGAGGATCCGTTTGTTGTGACAGACCTGCCACTTCCTGACACCAGCCGCGCTGACCTAAAAATAACAGCTGAGTTGAAAAACCACAGCAATCAGGATGTACAGGGTGTGCTTACAATTAAAATAAGCCTGATGAATACCCTTCAATTTCCCACCTACAGTAAAAATCTGGGTGGCAGCATGCAGGATATCATCGTCAGCAAGGAGGTAAAACTGGCTGCTGATCAGACAGTTGATGTCGTTATAACTCCAGAGGAATTTTCCTCACTGTCAATCCATAATCCGTATCTGTGGTGGCCGAATGGATATGGTAAACAATATTTGCACAATATGGAGCTGAAGTTTATTATAGACGGAAAGGCCTCCGATATTGATAATACAACCTTCGGCATACGCGAAGTAACAAATGAATTAAAGAAAATTGGAAATGATTATGGCCGGGTGTTCTATATAAACGGACAAAGAGTATTTTGCAAGGGTGGCTGGCTTCAGCCCGATGCATTACAGAACCTGTCACAAAAAAGAGTTGATGATGAAGCACGGCTTTTGGCAAAGGCTAATGTTAACATGGTAGCCAGCGAGGACGCTCCGTCTCCTCCTGATATTGTGCTGGATTCATACGATAAATATGGACTTATGTGCTGGGAGACCTTCTACCAGTGTTACAGGATGTATCCTGGTGATACTATTACCGAAAATAATCCTTCTGATCATTCACTCGCATTGCGCGAGGCCCGCGATATTATTAAGCGATACAGAAATCATCCTTCGCTTGTCGTCTGGTGTGCGGCCAATGAAGTTACAGTGGCTGAAGATATTTATACCCCGCTAAGAAGGTATGTATCTGAACTTGATGGGAGCAGGCCATTCCTGGCAGCATCGAGTACAAGCTGGGATATAGATAAATATACGCCTTATATTAAGGCTGACCTTCCTCTGGGTACAACAGATGATGGAGATCCTGATTATAACTGGAACCCTGAGCATTTCTATTTTGATAAAATTCTGGAAGTAGATAAACAGGCATTCAGGAATGAACTGGGTGTGGCTTCAGTTCCTGTTTATAGCAGTCTGAAAAAATTCATTCCCCATTTCAGTAAGGACACGAATAGCGTGATCTTTCCCTTAGATAGCACATGGGCGGAACATGGAGCCTGGGATGACAATAATTATGCTTTCAGAGGTTACGACAACGCTATCCGGATATTGTATGGTACCCCTTCAACCGTTGAGGATTATGCAAGGAAAGCACAGTATGTAAATGCCAACAGCTATCGTGCAATGTTTGAAGCTGCGAACCACCGTATGTGGACCATAACAAGCGGTGTAATGCTCTGGAAGCTTAATGACTGCTGGCCCTCAGTTTTATGGCAATTGTATGACTGGTATCTCTGTCAGAATGCTTCATATTATTATTCACAAAAGGCAATGGAACCTGTTCACATCCAGATGAATGCCAATAATATGATGATATCTGTGATCAATACCCGGCATACTGATCTGGATAGCCTCCAGGTACATGCTGAAATAATGGATTTTAATATGAAATTAGTTTGGATCAGAACGGCAACAGTTAATATTGGTGCGGATATGTACAGGGAATTATTTTCAGTTCCTCAGGATTTAATTACTACCCCCGTTTACTTTGTTAAGCTCGAATTAAAAAGAAAAAATGGCATTATGTTGTCAAAAAATACATATTGGTTGTCATCAACTGACAAACCGGATTTTTCAGCGCTTGCCAGTCTGGAATCAGTTCCGCTTGAAATGTCAGCCTATAAGGAAAAAACAGGTAAGGAAAGTCATATTACTGTAAAACTGGCTAACTATTCAGGAAAGCTCTCATTTTTTAACCGTCTTGTGATTTCAAGAGGTGAAAAAGGAGAGGAAGTGTTGCCAACATTCTGGGATTCAAACTTTATCATACTTTTTCCGGGTGAGGAAAGAACGATTACAGCAACGATTGAAACGGAAGACTTGCACGGAGCAATTCCATATTTAAGCATCGACGGAAACAATAAAGTCAAACCGATACCTCTTAAGAATAAGAAAATTTAAGGGCGCTGGATTTAATAATTGCTTAAAACGGCGGGCAAAATGTAGCTGGTCATCATTTTATCTTCCTGCGAGTGTGCGTATGGCGCTCCATAGGCAGTTGCCGTGATGACGATAACCAATGGCTGGTCGGGGAAGATAAATATTTTATTCCCGATTTGCATGGTTTAAATGAATTAGTGACCGGATCTTAAAATATTCATGCGTGAAAGGTAATACAACGAATATAATTTCGGGCAATTCTAAAAGTGTTTGTGTTCTAAAATAAAAAGGTTGCCCGTTTCCGGACAACCTTGGCGATATGTAGTGTGATTCTGTAGTTAATTCTTATCGGCATAAACCACAGGACCACCGAATATCTGCGAGGTTGTATAACCTGATGCAAGGGTAACATTCATTGCGAATGAATAGCTGCTCCCTGACTGACTTACGGTAATAGTACCATCAACAATACCATCAACTGTATTAACAGTACTTAAATTTTTTGAATCACTTCCACTCGTTAACATTAAAGCTCCGGAACTAAAGGTAAAAGGAGACCCGGTATTGGAACTGGAAAAATTATAATCTCCGGAAGGTATAAGTCCATCGTTATTTACATAGAATATCACTCTGACCATCGCTGAGACATAAGTTACTTCATCATCCGGACTATACAGTGTGAAGCGTTCCGCATTTAAATTCAGCACCATGAATCTGAGATCTTTACTGACAGTGCCTGAATCGAGTATAGCACCGATCGGTTTGTCCGTTCCCTGAGGTGTTACCGGAGGTGTAACAACCGGCTGGATAGTATTTTCTTTTTTTGAGCAGGAAAATATAATTATTAAGATAAAAGTAAACACCGGAATGATTTTTTTTATTAAATGTGTTTTCATAACTGAGGATATATTATAGTTAAAATTTACTCTTACCAGGTACTGCTCAAATATTACTTTTCAGTTCTTATTTAGAAATATTCTAAATAGATAACAGTTTTAACTTAAAAGGGTTCATCAGTTAAAAAAAAAATTTTGCAAGGAATTTATCCGCACGCATCGACTGCCGCCCCTGATTCGGTTTACATGATGAATTTATTGAAAGACTGAGAATTAATCCCTCCTCGGGACCACTCCTCTGGTTTCTTCTTCTGTGCAACCTGTGAAAAAATGAAATTGATGCTTTGAGTTCATTTCTGTAATATTATTATTATCTCTTCCTATTAAATTATACCTTTAAACTTGAATTAAATATCCGGGTTAAAAATTCAGAAATTCCGGGTTCAAACGAGCAAATGGATGACCTGGTTACCCTGAGTTGCAGCTATGCACATGGACCATTAATCAGGCCTATGCTTCATTGCAGGATGGTGACACGAAGTATTGTTAATTAATCAAATTATTTAAAAATGAAAAAAAAACTTTGTTTATCATTTGCTATTTGCATATTATTCTCGTTTGTGTCGACGAATGGGTTACTTGCAGAAAAGCTTCCCACTCCCTTTGTAATTCTTCCACAACCGCAAAGTGTCATCTTGTTGAACGGACCCGGACTTGAACCCGGCATTCTCCATCACCTGATACTGAGCAATGGGTTAACCCGCCCCGTGATGGGAGAGATACTCTCAAAGCTTACGATGGGTGATGCAACAGTTAAAGGATCACTCACTCTGATACTTGATAAAGCACTTACATCAATCCCTTCAGATGAAGGTTATGTGCTTACAATATATAAGGACAAGGCAGAGATTTCTTCAAAAAGCGACGCCGGTCTTTTTTATGGCTGCCAGTCGCTTGAACAACTGCTCGAAGATGCCATGGATTCGGGCAAGCCTGTTCCATCATGCAGAATAACGGATTACCCGGCTCTATCTTACAGGGCAGTTCATTTTGATCTTAAACATCATCTCGATCATATGAACTATTATTATGAGAGCATCGACAGGCTGGCCCGGTACAAGATCAACGCAGTTGTAATTGAGTTCGAAGATAAGCTACGTTATCGCCGGCAACCTCTGGTTGGCGCTCCGCAGGCAATAAGCATTGATGAAATGGCTGCATTGACGAGATACGCCCGGAATAGACATATAGAAATTACTCCTCTTGTACAGGGACTTGGTCATGCCACCTTCATTCTAAAACATGAGGAGTATGCCGGACTTCGGGAGCTGCCATGGAACAAATGGGCATTCTGTCCATTGAATGAGGGTACCTACCAGGTGCTTTTCGATATGTACCGGGATGCGATTGATGCGACACCCGGTTCAAAATACCTTCACATCGGTGGTGATGAGATCGGGAATATAGGAATTTGTCCAAGGTGTAAACCGATGGCAGATAAAGAGGGGATGCTGAGCCTGAGCCTTTACTGGCTTAAAAGAGTTTGCGAGTTTGCAAAAGACAACGGGCGGATCCCTATTTTCTGGGATGACATGCCATTAAAGGAAGGTGGTGTATATGAAAGTACATGGAGTGACGATGTAGCATCTGCTGAAGCTGCAAAAGAATGGGAGGCAGGCATCCCAAAACTTGATAAGCTGCTTACTGATTTTCCGAAAAACTGTGTTTATATGCGGTGGAACTATTCCATGGCCCGGCAACCGGGAAATATTCTTGCTCTGGACTGGTATAAAAGCCGCGGATTGAAGGCTATGGTCGCTACTGCAACAAACACTGAAGGCGGAATGTTTTTCCAGGAGGACGAAAGAGACAAGGGCAAATCTTCTGCAGGTATTGTTTCAATAAGAAGCTTCATTCAACTGGCTGCAGAGAAACAGATTTCAGGGATGCTTTGCACTGCGTGGGATGATAAATCACCGCATATGGAAAATTACTGGCGCGGATTTATTGCAGCAGCAGAATACAGCTGGTCACCGAATGGAAGAACACTGGAAGAGTATGACAATGCCTGGCTTCAGAAGGAATTCGGCATATCTGTACCCAGACTATCTGACCTTAAGTAAAGAGTTGAGGAGAGGCACGGTTCTATTTTATGATGCTCTCTTCAGGCATGGCAGCCAGATGGATGAAGATAACGCACTGCAAAGCCTGCCGCAGGTTGAACACTGGCTTCCGCCTGTTGAAGGAAGGGAAAAGATTCAATTTGACTACACAACAAAGCTAATTGAACTTCCGGATCTTAATGCGCCTGGAGTATGGAGCAACAAGTATAATGATTTGCTCAACAGGGCATTGACGGAAAAAAATAGTTATAACGTGTTACACGAAAGGCTAACTGATATCTATAACAGCTCCAAAAGGCACAGATTCTTCTGGAGCCTATCACTTGCCCTGTACAACCTTCAGAGTTCAGTACCTGACCTGCTTCTTGCATTAAAGGAGAGTGACAGTAAGGATAAAGCTCAGCAGGCAGCCGGACTGGAAGATGTAAAAAAAGCTGTGAAAGGATTTAAGCAGGCCTGGAAAGAACTGGAGGATGTCTACAGTCAGACCCGTTTCATCTCGTACCCTGCAGATTACGTACCTGATCGTTATTTCCATCTCGCCAGTCAGAAGGAAGATCTGACATGGATGATCCAGCCCGAGGAATTGTATTTGGGATGATTGAAAACTGGATTAAAACATTAATATCAAACGGCTGATCTAAACTTTGTAGAATTACTTAGTGTACCTTTATGAATTACTGTCTTCACTTTTGAATTTTTTACAAAGGGTCCGGCATAAAAGTAACACAAAGGTTAAATTATAGCCCGGACTCTTTTCTTTATTTGTTCTGCTTGTATTTCAAAATCCTCAGTTTCCCTTCTGACCTGCACAATAAAGCTGTTTTCCTCAACATTTCCGAAAGCCGCTTTCATTTCAGCCATGTTTCTGAAGGTAGTCATCCGGAAGGGGTTATCGAAATCTTTCTTTCGTGAGATGTACACCTGATCAGAAACGAATTTCTGAATTTTCACTGTTTTTTCAAGAGCTGACTTCCAGTCGTTTTTGGAGAGATTATCTATGCCGTATAATTCACACAGTGTAGCAAAAGCGTGCTTTTGCTTATCAGTTTTGTACTTTATCCAGAGCTCATCGTACCTTTCATGGATCTCTTTCCAGTTTTTTAGTTTTCCTGAGCCTATATCAGACCGGAGCTTATCGACATCATGCTTTAGCATCATCTGTCCGCCAAGATTGACCCACTCTTTTTCACGCCCGACTTTCAGATCCCTGCACATGGATGAGAATGTAGCTTTTGGATTTGAGCTCATGTAAGCCATAAGGTTTTTCGTAGCATAATAATGCAGTATATCACGGTAAGCATGGTAAGCTTTATATGTTTTTAATATTACGACTTTTCGCTTTGTGTTCTCCATTTTTTCTCCCAGAACCTCCAGATTGCTGATCAATTCCTCTTTACCTGATAGCAAGTTTCTTCCCAGGCTTGCAAGATAATCATCATCCTTATCGTTGAAGGACACGCCTTTAGCCCGCAAGCTTGCTTTTGCTGTCCAGATCTCAAGCAGGTTTATTGAATTAAATATCTCCTCTGCAGTATCAGGAGCGAATGGATCGAACTCAATGTTTTGATCTTTATGAACACGCTTATCGCGGTTCTGGAATTTCCATGAATTGCGTGCCAGGGCGTACATATTATATAACCACCAGTACGCGGGCATGACTTCCAGCTGATCTTTTGAAACATTGTTATTAAGCAGTGAGAATGGCAACGGAATATCAAGCTCAGCAGGATAGTCTGCTTTTGACAGTAAAACAAAAGATGCGAACCGGCAGGAATGCTTGACGCTTGTACACAAACCGGGCCAGAATCCACGTCCGGCCTGGATTTCATTGTCATTGGCCCTGCTGTTATGATTTGAACCGATTGTTGCACCCGCTGCCATATTGCTCTGTCCCATGACGACTGATGCAATCAGGAACGAATTATTATGATGCTGCTCATGTGCAGGGAATATGAGGTTATTAAGCACCTCACAACATGAGATAGTCGAATTATCGCCCAGGAATGAGTTAATTAACCTGGCACCATATTTAAGGTTGGAATTATTGCCCAGAATAAATTTCACAGCTTTGCAACCGTAAAATATATGACAGCCATAACCAATAATTCCATTCACCAGTTCAACTCCTTCCCCAATTTGCGTCGGTTCTTCCTTTGAAGAATTGATAGTAAGGTTCTTTAATTTATTGGCCCCTTTGATATAGCAGTGTGAACTGATTTTTACATCCTTAAGAATATTAGAGTTTTTTATTACGCAATGATCGCCTGTCGTTCCATAGTAGCCTCGCCGGTTATCAATACTTTTTTGTGTTATTTTTTTGAGGTTTGCCTGTAAGTCAGAATCATCTATAAACTTGGCCCACAGATAGGCATCGGCAGTTATCATACCATCAAAAGGGAGAACCCTCCGGCAGCCTGTTTCATTCATTATATCGAGCCATGTCCTGACATTTTCCGGCTCACCATCTTTGATTATTCCATTGCCGAACTTCGCATGATCAGTTGTGTTCATTTCCTGGATATTGAAAAGAATGCATCGATCGCCGATAATGTAGTGAGCCAGGTAGTGGACATTGTGTATAGCGACATCATCGCCAATATCGCATGATACGATAAGGCTGTTCGTAATTCCGGATGGCACTCTCAGGTCGTGATGCTGAAGAATGACATTCCGTATGCATCCTATCCTGACAAGGCCGTAAAACCTTGAGTTTTTAACCTGGTTCGTGTCAAAATGATCGGTAACAAGTATTTCATCCCAGTTATCGGCAGTATTAGTATTTTTTACCAGTCTTTCAACTTCATCCGACCTGAGATGTCTCCAACCGGTCTTTGGAGGGATGATCTGTTTATTCCGCTGGTAGTACTCATCTTTCCCTTTAGGGAGGTACTCTTCAGGAATGAAATTCCTGCCAATGTTGTCAGGCGAAATAATTAATACATTGTCCATTCTAGAGTGATTTTAGATATGGTTATAAAATTAGAATATTTCATTCACAGTTGGAAGTATTTTCCTCTGAATTGAAGTACATTAAGCGCAACTTCCTGTCCAAGGCGATTGCTTCGTCGCTTCGCTTCTCGCAATGACTGAGTAAATAGGGAAAATTCAGGTTGGTAGCTTAAGAGAAGTTAGTATATATGATGGTCATTGCGAACGAAGCGAAGCAATCTTTCACTCGCAACCTGGATTTTCCTTTCATTGATAATTCCCTCTTTGGGAAGGCATTTAAGCTGACAATTTGATTTTGTTTTTTATTCTGTTATTTCCTAAATTTATACCTGTCTGCAAAAAAGACAATCTGAGAATCCGGCTTGTCAAGTGAACTATTATTAAAAGTCTATGGTTTATATGCTGTATCCTGACCTAAATTATTAAACAAAATGTGCAAAAAACACCTTAACCCAATTAATTGTATTGTTCCGCCTTACATGCTTAGACGCTTGATGGAATCTGACAATAAAATGGTTGCAGATCTGGCTGTAAGTTCGAATTTCAGGAGCTTCAGGTTCCGGAACGACAGGATCTTTTTCCAGAAAGCAAGCTTTCACGACAAGGTCATCCTTGGGCTGATTGCAGCCCAGACTGGAAAAGTGATCATGCAGATGGAAGTTTATGATTGCCATCAGAAAACCGATTTTGCCACTGCAACTTTACTCTGGGATTCAAAGAATAACCAGAAGTTAACTTCCATAGCCGGGAAAAATGTCATAAAAGGGGGTAAAGCATCGTGGGATTTCTACTGGCAGCTTTTTGGCAGAAACTCAATGGATAACAGGGGGATGCTTATTAGACAGTATGTCCATTTTGACAAGGGAATGGATAATGCCTACTGGGATGGCAGACGCATGGTTTATGGCGATGGGGATGGAGTAGTCTTTACAAGTTTCACCAGCGATATTGATGTAATCGGTCATGAACTGACACATGGAGTTACGGAAAATGAAGCCAATCTCGACTACGAAAACCAGTCGGGTGCAATGAATGAATCATTTTCTGACATCTTTGGCATAATGATAAAGCAAAGATCTAATAATCAGGACGTCAAAAAATCAAACTGGCTGATCGGGGAGAAAGTGCTGATAGGGCCCAAATATGCATTACGCAGCATGAAAGCACCGGGTACGGCTTATATAAATCATCCTGAATTAGGAACTGATCCTCAACCTGCTACTATGGAAAATTATCAGAACCTGCCAAATACCTCATCAGGCGATTGGGGAGGAGTGCATATTAATTCAGGTATCCCTAATTTTGCTTTTTATGTTGCAGCATACAATATGGGTGGATTCGCCTGGGAAAAAGCCGGACGTATCTGGTATTCAGTGCTCACAGATAAAAATTTAGCACATAATGCTAACTTTGCAGATGTAAAAAATATGACCATTGTTCACGCTGAGAAGCTTTTTGGAGTCAACAGCACTGAGGTACAAGCCGTGAAACAGGGATGGTCGGAGGCTAAAGTCTGAAAGAACCAATGAAAATAAAGCTTATACGGACCGGAGGATTCATTCCTGTAACAAAAGCAGCAGAAGCTGATGTAGCTATTTCAGCCCGCGAAATGGCAGGACTCCTCGTGATTATTCAGCAAGATCCTGCTGCTCCAAGAATAAAAGATGGCAACTCCTGGGAGCTTACGATTGGATGCAGAAGTGTACCTGTCGACCTGGAAAAAATCCCGGACGAGTACAAGGCCATTTTCGATCAGCTGAAAAACGACCTGAAAATTATTAAATAGGAAGGATCTTTCTTAAGCGTTCTTAAAAGCTTTCTTCCCTGCAAAGCTTGCGTATTTGCCAAGTTCATGTTCAATACGCATCAGCTGGTTGAATTTTTCAACTCTTTCACCACGGCAGCCACTGCCGGTCTTTAAGTGTCCTGCATTTACAGCCACAGTCAGGTCAGCGATAAAGCTATCAGGTGTTTCACCGCTCCTGTGCGATATAAAGGCATTATATTTATTCTTATATGCAAGCTCAATTGTCTCAAGTGTTTCAGTTACCGTACCAATCTGGTTAAGCTTTATAAGCACTGAATTTGCAACCCCTTTCAGGATACCTTCAGCAAGTATTTTCTTATTGGTGCAGAAGAGATCGTCTCCCACTATTTCTATCTTGTTGCCAATAGTTTTTGTAAGGTTTTGCCATCCGGCCCAGTCATTCTCAGCAAGTCCGTCCTCAAGAAGCACTATAGGATACTGATTTGCCCAGCTCTCCCATAGCTTAACCATTTCATCGCTGGTCAGGAACTTCCCGGTGCTTTTAAAAAGTTTATACTTCCCGTCTTCCCAGAGACTGCTGGCGGCAGGATCGAGGCAGATGCTTACATCATCTCCGGGTTTGTAACCTGCTTTGGTTATGGCTTCCAGAATTACTTCAACTGCTTCGTCATTAGACTTCAGGTCAGGAGCAAAACCACCCTCATCACCAACCCCTGTGCTGTAGCCTTTCTTCTTTAGTACTGATTTGAGTGTATGGAATACTTCAACACCCATCCGGATAGCTTCAGTAAAAGTGACGGCGGAATGAGGGGCGATCATAAATTCCTGAAAATCAACATTATTATCAGCATGCATACCACCATTGATAATATTCAGGCACGGTACAGGCAGAAGATGCGCATTGGCTCCTCCCAGATACTGGTAAAGCGGAATACCGGCACTTTCAGCATCTGCACGAGCATAAGCCATCGATACTGATAGAATTGCATTGGCACCAAGCTTTGATTTATTGTTTGTTCCGTCCAGAGCAATCATCAAATAATCCAGTTCACGCAGACTATTTATATCCTTGCCTTCGATCTCTTTTGCAATGATCTTATTTACATTCTCGACTGCTTTAAGGACACCTTTCCCCCCATAGCGTTTTTTATCTCCGTCACGAAGTTCACAGGCTTCGCGCTCTCCGGTTGAGGCACCGCTGGGGACCATTGCCTTTGCTTTTGTTCCGTCTTCCAGTGTCACATTCGCTTCAACTGTTGGGTTCCCTCTCGAATCGAGGATTTCCAGAGCAGATACATTAATAATTTTCATAGTAATTCAAGTTAATTAGTATTATTTTTTCGGTAATTATCATTAAGCGTGTTGAGATGTTGTTTGAACTTATCGGTGTTATTTTAGCTGCAGGAGTTTTTGTATTGAAATCCCTGCAAGCCGATAAAAGTAATAATTATTTATATTATAATGATAATCAAAAAATGATATTTGGTCAGCTTCCCTGGCGATACCCATGATAGATGGATGGTCAATACCATATGCCTACGACGGTATTTTTGAATTCAGGTTTAGGATCTGTGATTTCTTTCATAATAAAGTTTGCAACATCCGGAGGATGAATGTATTTAAAACCGCCGTTAAATGTAAGACTAGTACGATACCTGTCCATCCGCGGACCGTCTTTTATAATCGGACAGCCGGCGAGTGTCCAGTTCAGATCCGATTTTTTAAGATTTACAAGAGCTGCAGCATGATCATTCAGAGAATGCCTTACCGGTGTGACTTTTATCATCCAGGTACTTAGTTTACCGATAAAGTTTTTATGTAAAATTTCCGACACTACCGAAACCATCAGAAATCTATTCAGACCTGATACCTGCATTGCGGCAATTATAGCTTTTGTACTCTCCGTTACTACGGTTGAAGATTTCAGTTGCACCGGACCGATCGCTGACACTACAGCATCAAATCCGGCCTTCATAAGAGCACGCAGAGCCTCTGAATCGGTAAATTCACCCTGCACAACTTTTAATTTGGAATGCTCCCGGCTAAGACGTTCAGGATTGCGCACAAACACTGTCACATCATGGCCTGCATCCAGCGCCTGTTCAACAATATACCTGCCACATCTGCCTGTTCCACCAAATACCAGAATTCTCATTGGCAATACTTTAAAATCTTACTGCAATCGTTCAGAAAGGATCATTACGACAAACAAACGCAGAATAAACAGATTTTGTTCCAGCCATCCGTCTGTAATACGTCAAAGCGCCGTTGCGCTGTTTTGCCTTTGCATCTTTGCGCCGTTCCTATTTATCTGAATAACCAATAATTTGCACAGGTCCCATTAAACCGGAAGGCTGAAGCGGTGACTCCGGCTTGTAGAATGGCATGGTTGTAAAAGTGATTTTGTTCTTAACACCAGGTTGAAGATCTCCGATAAGCCTGTTTACCCACAAGTTGGTTACTTTAATTTCGAGCTGATTTTCTCCTTGTTTTAAGGCATCGGTAATATCAACCCTGTAGGGAGTTTTCCACAGTATACCCTGTGACTTCCCATTAACTACGACCTCAGCCAGGTTTTTCACTTCACCCAGATCAAGGAGATATACGAGTGCCTCCTTTAAACCAGTCTGCCGGAGCATCAAAGGTCCTGGAATATGAACCTGTTCCTGAAAAATATTTTATTCCATCATCTTCATTCAGGTTCCATGGCGTAAGCGTATCAAAGGTGGCTTCTGCCTTTGCTCCCCTGCCGGTCTGGAACTTTACATTCCATGGACCGTTAATTAATGTAAGCCTGGTGGCAATTTTTTGCGGAATCGTCAGGGATTTTTCCCTGGCTTTTTCACGGAAGACCACGAAAACAGCATCGTTTGGTTCAAGGCGCATCGGCACACTAGTCTTACCATCAACAATACTATAAGTTGCTTTTTCAACTAACCCGGTTTCAGGATGCCATATCTCAGGGCTCTTTCCATTGATCCTGAATGTACAATTCAGATTCTGTGAGGGATTGTTCCTGTTGCTCACCCAGTAGATGTCAATATCATTCATTTTTCGATGAACATATAACAGGCTCGTATTTTCAATTGATTTTGTATAACTGAAATCAGGAAAAACTTTAAGCATGTCCAAAACTTCTTTTAACGTTTTTCCGGTTATAACTTTACCCTGACCAACCACGTTATCATCATTTTCTTTTGCCCAGAGTTCATTCACAATCTTACTGAATACCTGGGGATCATCTCTAAGGCTTGGGGATTGAACAGGTTTAACACCCGTGACAATTGCACCGGCTTTCACCAGGTCGTAGATCTTTTGCAGGACCGGCAATGACATCTGCTCACAATTATGATCAAGAACCAGCAGTTTATACGACATACCACCCGGTGTAACAATTAATCCCTTTTTTACATCAAGAAGATTAAGAAGAGCGTCAGCATTGACAAAATCATAAGCATAACCCTGAGGAATATCCGGAAGTTTTGGGCCGAATAGTGCAGTTATATTATTGTCTTCGCCGTAAAAATATATTATGTCAGCAACAAATTTTCCCTGCTGCAGCATATAGGAACTCCGTGACAGATATTTTACCCATGGACCTGCTAGTTCCGCCCATGTTTCATGACGTGTGAACCATTGTCCGAAAGGCCCAAGGGAAAGTCCGGGGATTTTATCGTTAAGTGGTTGATGAACAGAGGTATGTATTATAAATCTATTCAGTCCGCTTGCCAGTTCAAGGTCAGCTGTAGACTTTAAATTACCAGGGTAATACGACCATGCATTACCGTCTAGGCCAAAGGCTGTAAATGATTCTGCAGCTGCCAGGTTCTGGCCATATATATGTGCAACAGATGCTGATTCGCGGATATCAGATTCATAGCCCGATGTATTATTGCTGCTTAAAACGTTCGGCACCCACATTGCCGACATAGGCACAGCTGCTTTTCGTTTTACTTCCATTCCGTCGGCAATCAGAGCGCGACCACTTTCATGAGATTCCGAATACCGTTTCATACCATAGTTTTTCAGAATATCTGTCAGCTGATCATAATGATATTCCGCTACCATTTCACTTAATGTCTTTCGGAAATCCCACAGGAACATGTCGCTCTCTTCGGAGCTTTTGACAACATGTCCGGTAAAGACCGGAAGCCAGTTTATCATACTGTATCCGCGTCTTTTTTCAAATTCCTGAATCATATTGCCTGTCCAGTTCTGTGCACCTGCTTCCCAGCTGTCAGTTACCATAAACTTAAGGCCTCCTTTGCTGCCCATCAGGCCTTTGGTGGCGTTCCTGTACTGGTCGAGATAATTCTCAAAGTATCTTTTAACTGCCGCGGGATCTAGCTTGTCCACTTCAAATCCTGTTGCTTCAGCTGTAGCCGGATGATTTGTAATACCCAGCAATGAGTAGCCAAAACGGATGATAATCCAGTTTCCCGGAGGAGCAGTCCAGGTCAGGGAACCATCGGTACCCATCCTTCCTGTCAGATCTATCACGTCTGTTGCAGCAATAGGGTCATCAGTTGCCGGCGTTGCCTGTTCGTACAGGTCAGATGCAGGAGCAAAGGCACATTTTTCTTCAAACCTGTTGATTCGGGTTGAAGTATTGAGTACTATTTCCGCGATTTTTATTCCGGATGGAGGTTTTGTTGTATTGTTACCTAATAAAGATGCCAGGCCTGCTATTGCAGGAGGATTTTTAAAAGAGATCCTGAAAAATTTCGATGTAGAAACCGGAATCGAGATAGTTTGCTCAACGACATTTCCTGCCGGAATAAAACATACATGGCGAAAACTCTTTCCATCATCACTTATCTCAAGACTACGGGTTTCGGTTAAATTCCCGGCCAGGCCAAAAGGTCCTTTATCGCCGCCTCCAACAATTGTGACAGATTTAATTGTCTGAGGATGGTCAAATTCAAAGCAGATCCATGCATAGCCTTTTGCCGTATCAGCCGGAAGAAAGCTTGAGGTCATCAGATCGCCATCGGTAAGCTGATTAAGATTAAAACTGCCGCCGCTTGAGCTGACTCTGGGCCTTAATTCTTGAAGAGAAACATCCGATGGAGGCAATTTACAGGCAACAACTGCTATATCCTGAAAATATTCAGGGGGCCTGACTGCAGCCTGATCCTCCATGCCTAAGGACTCAATTCCAGCTATATTTTGAAAGGGACCGGTAACGACCGGCGGTTTTGGAATAGTACCGGTGAATGTTGTTCCTCCCCGGACAGCCAGTTCGCTCCAGACAATTTTTTTCATCCCATCTTCAGGTTTTACCCACGGCCCGCCACTTTCACTCCATCCCGGAGAACCGGCTATGGCCATTTCCAGACCAAGGGAATCAGCAAGCCCTGTAGCAAAAGAAAAAGCATCTTTCCAGTCATCAGTCATGTAAGTCAGTCTTTTTTGGACGATCTGTGGTGTCATCAAAGCCGCATCAAAATTCTGGAAACCGCCGATTCCAACCCTGTGCATCCATTCCAGATCAGCTCTGATGCCCTCCTTTGTGATGTTGCCATTCATCCAGTGCCACCACACTCTCGGTTTGGCGCTGTCAGGCGGGTTAAGAAACCCGGCTTCAAGTGTTGCCCCTGGATTCACTGCAGGACCTTTACAGCTCACGAGTAAGGTTAAGGCAAAAATCAAGGATAAGGTGAAGGTTAAGGTTAAGGCTGAGAATTGTGATATTACCCGGGGCAATGTTTTCCGGAAATTGAGGTCGAATGTTTCAGTTTTCATAAACAGGATGATTAATTTGAAATGGTTTATTCAAATATCAGATCATGCCAGAAAATTACTAAATCGTGATGAATTGTGAATACTAAATCATAAAATATCGGGATCCGCAGGATGACAACTTTTTCGGTAAAAGTTACTGTAAGACACCCGAAGGCGATCAGGGAGGCCCCAACCGAAGGTATCGAATTGGGACATGTTAAATATCAGAGGGGATTCATTCGCCAAATACAAATGATGTTCTTTGTTTTCATCAGTATTCCATTCCTTCTTTAAATATTAGAAAATCTATCACGAGCATATTATCATTGGAAGTTCGTTTCTGAGGAAATTATCATTTATCCGGATAAAGAGTACCACCCTTGGTAAGCCACGACACACCGAAGGCGATCAGGGCGAGGGTTTCAGCCCCGCAATTGCACACAGGGCGCCGACAAATACATCGCGCATACCTGTATAGTAATACTGACTGATGGTTTTTTGAATGGCATCTCCTCTGAATATCAGTAACATGCCCAGTATTAGTACGAGAGGCAATAAGATGCCTATCCATCCGACAGCTTTTCGTAATGCCAGATAAGTATAGGTCTGGTCAGTGTAATTGTCTTTCTGTTTCATTCGTGAGACAGCGTCACGCTGTTCTCCTTATCATTATAGTAGAGCCTCAGCTGATGTTCATTTATAGCAAATGACTCAAGCCGATAGACAACATCGGAAAACATATTGCCCCATTGCGGCTGCGCAATTTTAGTTCCGCCGTAGGTAATTATGTGGATGTTTCTTCCTGACAAGCTATATTCCCCGAAGACGGTATTGGTGGTATTTTGTCCGGAGATCGAATCGTTTGCAAAAGTCATTGAAACATCCATTCCGTTCCATGAATCGACATCATTTTTGACAGTGACTGAGCCTTTCCCGAAATCTTCATAAGAGATGACCTTCCATTTTCCGTTTATAGTAAGGATCGAAGGATCATCCTTAAAGTCCTCATTTATCTTCTCTTTTTCACAACTTTGTGCAACGATGAAAATGCAAAAAACCGCTAGTGATAATATTTTCATATTCAAAGTCTTAGGTACAAAATCATGTACAAAAATCATACCATTTTGCAGTATCAGAAAGAACATATTTTGTTCATTCTAATAAGTTCATCAATAAATGCAGCCTGTGCTTCAATTATCTTCAGTTTTCCGGTAGCCACTTCAAACCATTCACCACGGTCGATCTCAGGAAAGGATTGCTTTTTACCTGATTTTGGCGGCCATTCCATTTCAAATGTATTGCTTCTGATCTTATATTGATCAAGGTTCCCTTCACATGAGTAACAATAGACATTTTTGCCGCCTTTCTGAATGACCGGAGTGAGTGCGGTAAAATTTCCGGTCAGGTGAATACCGGTTTCTTCTTCAAATTCCCTTATTGCAGCATTCAGGGGAGACTCTTCATTAGTGAATTCTCCTTTTGGAATGGACCATGCGTGTAAATCCTTTCTGGCCCAGAAAGGGCCACCGGGATGTACCAGGAAGATTTCAAGGATTGAAGTTGTTTTTCGATATAAGAGGATGCCGGAACTTTGTTTGCCCATATTATAAAGATAAAAAAACAAACCCGAAACACAATGTCACGAAACCCTGAACACGCAACTTAATGCCAGACCAGGTTATTTCAAGAATTTTAATTGACTGATCTCAGCCGCTGAAAGTGCCCTGTTGTATATTCTGACCTCGTCAATTATTCCTGCGAAAAAATAACCATATTTCAGATTTGACCTCGCGCCGATAATTGCAGCAGTTGTTCCGGTTCCATAATTTGCAGCCTGACCGTTTACGGCAGATGTGGGCTGAGCTGCAACAAGGGTTCCATTTATATACAAAGAGACAGAACTGGTATCGCGTGTCATCGCAACATATATCCATTGGTTGAGGTCGAAACAACAGGTTTTGGAATAAGATTGACCAGGATTGGTGCCCAAATTATAACTGCCGGCAAACATGGAAGTCTGTTGCTGGTAGGTTAAACCCTGGGTATAATCTGAAAAGTCCGATCCGACATTGAATATTATTCCTCCGGCGCCCTGAGGAATCTCTGTCGGCCTTGCCCATAGACTGTAGGTATATTCATTCAATCCGGCAAAATCAGCTGGAGAAGCCAGTGAGATATAACTGTCAGAACCATTGAAAGAAAATGCCTGGTTCAGATTTCCGGCAATATCGGCAGCCGGACCTGACTTGTATATTGTCCCGTCATGATTGTGCCCGCTTTCATCCTTCGCATTTCCGTTGAAAGGATAATATGCAATCAGGCCAATACTTAAAGTATCTGAATTATGCTTCTTGCAACAATCTAATAGTAAGACCATTGCAACAAGTAATAAAACCTTCAATTTCATTTTTGAATATTTAAATAAGACTTCCATCAGGTAAATTCACCTATAACAAAATTAATGATTATTCTTTAGGTTTCAAAGCCATTAACTGCATAGTACACAAAGTTCCGATAGCTATCGTGATAAGAACTAAGTTAGGTATGCAGCGTGTCGCCTGGGTATATTCATTTGAGTTATTTTTTAGTAT
This sequence comes from uncultured Bacteroidales bacterium, assembly GCA_963791065.1. Lineage (GTDB taxonomy): Bacteria > Bacteroidota > Bacteroidia > Bacteroidales > VadinHA17 > LD21. Next base: position 136,209 of record CAWBQN010000020.1, on the reverse strand, counting down.
TTTTGCGGTGTTATTATAAAATGGTGGAACAGACAGATTACACGGAACGCATGCCAGTATTGTTTCTGGGACATGGGAGTCCCATGAATGCAATAGAGGAGAATGAATTCTCCAGGAAATGGAACGAGATAGGGCAATCAATACCAAAACCCAGTGCGGTATTATGTATATCAGCACACTGGGAAACACGTGGAACTTTTGTAACTGACATGGAAAATCCAGCTACAATCCACGATTTTGGTGGCTTTCCAAAACAATTGTTTGAGGTGCAGTATCCTGCGCCCGGAAGTCCTTTACTGGCAGCTGAAACTAAAAGCATTATTACAAAAACCGAAATCGGATTAGATAACAAATGGGGACTTGATCATGGCTGCTGGTCGGTGATAAGACATCTTTATCCAAAGGCTGATGTTCCGGTAATCGAAATGAGCCTGGATTATAGCCAGGCACCACGGTTTCATTACGACCTGGCCCGGGAACTCTCAACTTTACGTAAAAAGGGAATATTAATTATAGGCAGCGGTAACATGGTACATAATCTCGGCATGCTAGCCTGGGACAGGCTGAATTCAGCAGAGTATGGCTACGACTGGGCCATCGAAGCAAATGAGATAATGAAAAAATTTATTCTCTCGGGTGACCACAAGAGCCTTATAGATTTCAGATCACATGGAAAAGCTTTTAACTTATCAATCCCGACTCCGGAACATTACCTGCCACTTATCTATACTTTAGCACTGAAAGAAGAAGATGAAACAGTGACCTTATTTAATGACAAGATTGTAGGCGGATCCCTGTCTATGACATCGTTAAAGATTGACAGGATCTGACTTATCAGTCATGGATAGAGTCAGCGATCAGAAGTAACAAAAAGAAATGCGGATACTGAGAAAATAAGAACTGTCACAGAGTTCCACAGAGCACACAGAGAACCGAGACTAAAAAACGTATTTCATCTCAGGGTTTCAGTATTTTCAGGACCAGCGCATTGATATTCTGACTGTCCTTCGATGAATAGACAACTGATCCCTTGCTTACATCGAGGATATAAGTAAATCCGTTCTCAGATGCGACTTTATCAACAGCCTTAATTATTTTATCGAGGATTGGCTGGATCAGTTCGGAATTCCTTTTTTGAAGCGAGGATTGCGCATTCTGTTCAAATTCTTCGAGCCTCTTTTGCTTATCGAGAAGTTCAGCCTCCTTGGTTTTCTTTATAAGATCGGAATATGTGGATTGTGATTTTTCATAATCATCGAACATCTTGTTGTAGACGGAGGTCATCTCATTATATGTTGATTGATATTCTTTTGTCTCTTTATCGAGTACGGCAGCTGCACTGTCCCTTGCGGGCAAAGCAGCAAGTATCTCTGCTATGTCAACATGTCCTATTTTCAGGTTGGTCTGCGGGAAAGCGGTCAGGGAGACAGATATCAGTACTGAGATAAATACTGGAATCAGAATGTTTTTCATGAGTCTGGTATATTGGTTGGATGTAAATAATTGTCAATAAAGTTACTCCGTAAATCCGTATCAAAAGGTTAAGCAGGTGTTAATCTGTGTTAAGGAGCAGTTAAAAAAAATCCCCCGTCTTATCCGGGGGATCAGGTGTTCTGTTTTCAGTCAGCTTTTCTGAAAACAAAATTCAGGATTAAAACAGAGTCTAATCCTGATTTTTATTTCCCGAGCTTCTTTAAAAACTTGCCGTCTTTGTCAAAAACAAGAGTCTCTGTCTCCATTCCCTTTGCAACCACTACATGATAGTTAAGAGCGTTATCTTCCCATGTACTTGATGCTTCCTTTACAGTATAACCGGGATAATCTTTAGAAATGGTTGCCGTTACAGCAGCAGGAAGATCAGAAACCTTAACAGTGGTTTCCTTCGACTTCATCTTGTTCTTGCTGTATGCAGTATCCACCTGTGCATTTACAGCCAATACTGACACCATGAACACCAATAATAATGCTATCTTTTTCATAATCATAATTTTTAGTTTACATGTCAAAAATATTGTGTGATTCTGAAGTTGACCTGAAGTTTAAAAATAAAATCAAAAAAAATCCCCCGGACTTTCCAGGGGATCATTTGTTCTGCATTTCAGCAGCTGCATAAAATCAGGATTATGATCCTGTTCATTTTTTAGCAAGTTTCTTTAAAAACTTACCGTCTTTGTCATAAATCAGAGACTCGCTTGAAGTTCCCTTGGTAACAACTACTTTGTAGTTAAGAGCACCATTCATCATTCCACTGGATGCTTCTTTAACTGTATAGCCCGGATAATCTTTAGCAATATTATCAGTAATGGCCTTCGGGAGATCAGATACCTTGACCGTGGTCATCTGCATAGTCTTCATCTTGCTATGTGTAGTGTCGGCCTGTCCATTGACTGCCAGCACTGACAACATAAACGCCATAATAAAAAGTAATTTCTTCATAACTTTTTGTATTTGGTTTGAAGACAAAATTATGATGAGATTCTGAAGTGCTTCTGAAGTAGAGAAGATTTATAAAAAATTCTGTAAAGACAAATCCGCGCCAGATTTCTGAGCTCGGCGAACTAAATCCGCGCGGCAGTTTACAAATCCGACGCTAGTAGTCGCCTAAAAAAGTTTATATAGTCTTAATGACCTGTAGGCTGGACGATCTTTACATATCTCGAATAGTAACACTCAAGCTTTTTGGTCAGCTCATCAGCGAATTCTGTTTTTCCACCTGCCTTACAGGCATCAGCAGCCTGTGATGTAAACTGAAGAGCTGTCTGAACTTCATACTCCGCTGAAGCCATGATAGCAGGTCTCTGCTTAAGGTAATAATCGAGCAAGGTAAAATAATAGTCACTGAGATTTTTGGTCAGTTCAACTGCCTTATCTATTTGTCCGGCAGTAACATATGCGGTAATTATAGCCGGCATGTACATATCATAGCCGATTTTATCAATAGGGAAGGTCTCCATACAATAATCCAGCACCTTAATGGCCTTCTCATTTTTTCCTTCGAGGGCAAGGGCAGTTGCAAGCCTTGCATAATTAGACCGTGCCTTAATGACCAGCAGGTTCCGTTTATGGTTATAATCTATATCAACTCCCTTCTTGTTTGAACCTCCCCATGCAAACTTGTTCATCATATTATTGTACAGGATATCGGTATCGATCCTGCCGTAGGTTGTCCAGCTTTTATTCTCCGACTTGATAGGTACAAGCCTGTATGCCAATCCTTCAAGCTGAAAATATTCCTCAAGACCGAGGGCATCTTCGTTATACCCTGTAACGAAATATATCGGGCGCTTCCAGTCGTTGTGTGCCAGAATATCAAGAACCACCAGCTGGTCTTTTAGTATTGCACTGCCTTTCAGCTTGATATCAATATACGGGACTATCTTGGCTGAGTCTTCCGGTTTGACTGTGCCTGAGGCAATAACTTTTGCCCTGTCAACCGGGATCCTGATTGTCCGGGTAGGAATATTGTCGAGCAGCTCAGTTGCCGAGATCTGGATCTTAGTTGCCTTGTTATCGCTTTCAACCCAGTCAATTACTGTCGAAATATCAATAGGGTCCTTGGTTTTTTCCACAATATAGACCTGATTATTCACGCCTTCATAATACTTGCTCCTTTGCAGGGTTATAGGCAAAGGATCTGATTCATGCGATTTATCCTTCATTTCGTTGATGTACCAGTCGGTATTCAGAAGCATCAGATTGCATATCCTAACATCTGTCCTTTTTCCTTCTACCTCCTGTGCATACCATAGAGGGAAGGTGTCGTTATCTCCGTTTGTGAAGATTATTGCATCGGGTGCGCATGAATTGAGATAATTGAAGGCTATATCCCGCGTAAGATATCTTCCGGAGCGATCATGGTCATTCCAGTTCTGGGAACCCATCCTGACAGGAACAGCAAGGAAACAGACCAATCCGACTACAGGTGCCGCAATACTTTCCTTCACAACTTTAGCCAGCTGCTCAAAAAGGGCAAGAACACCAATGCCTATCCAGACCGAGAAAAAGTAGAATGAACCGGCATAAGCATAGTCACGTTCCCTTGGTTGATCGGGATATTGGTTAAGGTACAGTACGATTGCCAGACCTGTCATAAAAAAGAGCAGCAGGATAACCCACCAGTTTTTATTATCTCTCCTGAAATGATAAAAAGTGCCGATTAATCCAAGTAACAACGGAAGCATCCAATAGACATTTCTGGAAGGATCGTTCTTCATCTCGGGCGGCATGTCCGAAGATCCGATCCTCGGTTCGTCGATGAAGTTGATTCCGGTGATCCAGTTCCCGTTCACAGCGCCTCCTGTTCCCTGAGTATCATTCTGCTTTCCTGAAAAGTTCCACATGAAATACCTGAAGTACATATACCCGATCTGGTATGAGAACATAAATCGCATATTCTCAATAAATGTCGGTTTACGGATTATTTTGCTCTTGCCCGATTCGTCAGTCACCTGGACCGGTACGCCCTTCATTTTTGACCAGGCCTTATATTCATCGGCATGCTCAGGCTGATCGCTCCACATTCTGGGGAAAAGGGTAACGAACCTCGGATCATATTCCCGCACAATTTCACGGCTGGTAATTTCATACTTCCCGTTTACATCATTGTATCGTGGTTTTCCATCCTTTGTGCCAGTCACGGGAGCGTCAAAATACGGACCCTTGAACAAAGGTCTGTCTCCATACTGTTCCCGGTTTAGAAAATACAAAAGATTGAATGGATTATCAGGGTTATTTTCATTAAGAGGAGGGTTTGCCGAGGCCCTGATAACTATTATGGCATTGGAAGAAAATCCTATGAGTATGACCATTACTGTGGTGAGGGCAGTATTCAGGATCACCTTATGTTTTCCTGAAATATACCATACTGAATAGCCTAAAAGACCCAGCATTAAAATATTGAAAATGACAGAACCAGTCAATACCCATATCCCACTGAGAAAGAATGCGATAAAGGAGAATACAGCCGTTTTCTTCACGTTTGAGTCCTCGAGGGTAGATTTTATTGCCAGGATGAAGAAGGTGATGAGAAGAGCAATATGAAACAGGAGTCCGCTTTTTACCGGCAGTCCAAGGATATTAACAAAGAAAAGGTCAAATCGTGAAGTAATTGTAACCACTCCGGGTCTGATCCCATACATAAGAAGCGCTAAAATAAGAACTGAGCTGATAAGTGCGGTAATAAAACCCTTCCATGAAAATTCATATTTCCTGAAGTAATAAACGAGCGCCATTGCCGGCATGGTCAGCAGGTTAAGTAGATGGACCTCAATAGCCAATCCGACCAGGAATGCAATAAGGATTATCCATCTGTCGGCATATTTCTCGTCAGCCACATTCTCCCATTTGAGAATTGCCCAGAAGGTCAGGGCCGTAAAGAATGCCGACGAAGCAAAGACTATTGCTTCTTCAGCCGAAAACCAGAAAGAATCAGAAAAGGCATAAGCACACGCTCCGACCAGGCCGGCAGCCATTACTGCCATAATCCGCCCCGGGGTATATTGTTTCTCTTCCTTTATCATGATCTTTTTTGCGAGATGCGTTATGCTCCAGAAAAGAAAAAGGACAGCAAATGCACTTGCAAGAGCCGACATGGAGTTCATCATTGCAGCCACTCTTGAGACGTTTCCTCCTGCAAACAGGGTAAAAAACCTTGCCATGATCATGAATACGGGATTCCCCGGAGGATGGCCGACTTCCATCCTGAAAGCGGAAGAAATAAACTCGCTGCAGTCCCACAGACTCGTAGTCGGTTCGATAGTCTTTAAAAAGGTAAAGGCTGCAATTGCAAAAGCCGCCCAACCAGTAATATTGTTGATCAGTGTATATTTTTTCACATCAAGTATATATGTAATTATGGATAAATAACTTACTTATCTGATGAGAGAACGAAATTAATAAATATTTTAGAGAAATGGAACATAGAATCATATCGGGTTGTTCAAACCCACCCTGATGCAAATCAAAAAATCAGCTTTTTAGCACTTCTGTAGGGTACATTTTGGGAAATTGTTTTGTTTACTTTGTTATTGAACGAGTAATTGAATACTACAAACATCATGGCAATCTCATTCGTGATCGCCTGGATAAAAACGCGCTCATGTCTGGTTCTCAATGATCGTTTTGTTACTGATGTGAGGAAAGCTTGTAGTAAAATCTGGCCGTGTTTCCAGTTGTTCTCTATTCTTTCTTTTCAATATTATCGGCGACCTTAACCTCCGTATTTTTTGTATCAGGTTCCTTTTTCTCAGGTTCGTCATTCAGGGCAGATGCTTTCTTGAATTCTTTCATGCCCTGACCAATTCCTTTCATTAATTCGGGAATCTTCTTTCCTCCAAATAATAACACTATTACCAGTATTATCAGAATGAGGTGCATCGGACTGCTAAAATCAAGCATATTTAATTAGTTTAGAATGTCATTTTAAAAAAGAAAAGATAAAATAAAAGTCCATCCATGCAGGTATCGGTTTCCATGGACAGACTTTCAATTTTTAAGCATTGTTAAAACTTCCCGAAAAACTATTTCGGAATTATTTTTTCTTGCTGTGACTCTTAGTAGATTGTGGAAGCTTTTTAACAAATGCACCATTGCTGTCATAAACAAGAGTCTCTTTGGTTGTTCCTTTTGTAACAACTACATCGTAAGTAGTAGTATTATTTGCTGTAACACTGCTGGCTTCTTTAATTGTAAATCCCGGATAATCTTTAGCAATATTGTCTGTTATAGACTTCTGCAGATCAGCGACCTTGATTGTAGTTTTTACAGGTTTTGTCTTGGTGGTTGTAGAAGTTTTAGTTGATTGCGCATTTACAACCAGAACTGACATCATAATTACCAGAATACTTAATACTTTTTTCATATCTAATAAATTTATTTGGTTTGAATAACCCAAAAGTATTTTGCAATTCTGAAGAAGGTCTGAAGTTGAAAATATTTAACTTATTATTAAGATATTAGTTTAAATTTCTCCCGGTAAATTTGGTTGTGAACTCTGGTCAATCTTAAACTTTTGGTTTCCATAAAGGATGTTCAAAGGACAAATAAACGAAGGCACCTACAGATCCGTTTGAAGGTCCGACACCTACCGGCACTGCAATACCCGGGACAATCTGTAGCCCTGATTTGAAATTTATGGCATATCTGATACCCGGATTAATCAACAATGAAGCTGTGGTTTTGGAAGCTCCTCTATGAATCTTTGTAAAGGTCTTATTACCAACGACCTCAAACATGAAATTGAAGTATTTATTTAACAAAAGGATCGTGCTGAAACCATAATTGAATATAGTAATGTCCGATCTTGTACCATCTGCATCCCTTGCATCGGGCGTAACTGTTAAACCAAGGTTATAATGAGTAACAATTTTAGTCGAGAGCAGATAACTGAAAGGTAGACTCAGCTGATATCCAGGTACACCTGCACCCAGTCCTTCCTTATAATTGCCTGTTGGTAATATAATTGAAAATCTCGGAGAAAATGCAAATTGCATCCTCAGGACAGCCTGGTAACGATAATTTAACAATATATCACTTAATCCGGATTTTTTATTTTCCATAACTGGAATGGAAGCTGACAGTTGATGCGTTTTTCCGGGCACAGGCCATTCATCAGTGAAAGTGTACAACCAGGTTTTATTATTCATATATTGATATGAGGATATGTGCTGAATTACTCCGGGATCCTGATTGTAGGCTTCCTCAATCAGGAAGGAATTGTCTTCAATCCGTTCAAAGTCAAATTTATTGACCAATTGTGCCGTGACAGGAGTAAATCTAATGAGTGTTATGCAGATGATAAGAACTGTACCGTAACACCGTTGAGCCTTTGCACCTTTGCCCCTTTGCACCATAATATCAGGTATAAATGTCCTTCCGTTTATATAGCCGGTAGGAGAGTCCCGTTAGCAAAACTGAGATTCCGATAAAATATGCAAGATCCCAGGGTTCCAATGAATATGCAGGACTAATTGCATTAACATTTGCAAATCTGAATGGGCTCAGGTACCCGATATTTGCAGCACCTTCTGAGATCTTTGAAAGTGTATAGATAAAATAAAAGATCAAAACCAGCCCAATGCTGAATGTTGTTATCGGTTTTGCCCTTTTAACAAGTGTTGAAAGGAACAGCCCTATTGCTGCAAACAGAATATTTAACAGCATAGTATAAGCTGACAGGATCAAAAAAGCCTTAATACTGAAAGGTCCTTTTTTAACCAGTTCTATGGAAATGAATCCTGCCAGTGAAGTGATAATGTTGAATAAAAATACGTAAAAGAAAAGAACAGCTATTTTGCTGACGAATATCTCGCTGCGGTTAACCGGACGGGTAAGCAGATACTCCGCAGTTTTGTTGTATTCTTCCTTAAGAAGGATATTGGAAGAAAGAACAATAGCAAAAATACTTCCGAGCACCATCATGTAGATCACATTGTTTGCAGAATAGAATCCAAGTACTGACATAAGGTCGTTGAAATTTGAGATGCCCTTGAACTGGAGCGCTCCCTTAGGGATTATTGTCAGCATCCCGGCGATCTTTGACTGGTTCTCCAGAAATGTCCTGTAGAATGACATAGTAAGTGCAATCAATAAGGTTATTATGAGCATCCATATAATGAGACTGAAAGCATTTCTTCTCATCTCCTTCATAAAACAGGTTCCTGTTCATTCTGGGTGACTTAGTTTTTATAATAATGCATGAAAATTTCGTCAAGTGACGGCTCTTCAATCATCAGATTAATCATCTTCTTTCCCATAAGGAAACCAAGAAGTTCATCAGGATTTCCTGAGTACATAAAAGATAATATATTGCCGCGATTAGCTTTTATACTTTCAATACCGGGGATATTAAAGTTTTCTTTGTTCACCTGATCAGCAAACTCGATTGTGACCTTCTTTAATTGTTTCTTTCTGAGGTTATCAATATCCTCAAGCTGTATGATCTTTCCTTCTTTGATAATTGCTACTCTTTTACATAACATCTGCACTTCTCCAAGGATGTGTGAAGAAAAAAAGATTGTCATGCCTTTCTTATTTTCGGAACGCAGAGTTCAAAGAAAACTGACTGCATCAAAGGATCGAGTCCTGTTGTAGGTTCATCAAGTATGAGAAGTCTGGGATTGTGCAGCAGACTCTGAATAATTGAGACTTTTTTCCTGTTGCCCAGCGATAGCTCGGCAATTTTCCGGTTCAGGTCGAGTTCAAACAATTCAGACAGCTCAGCAATCCTTTTTTCTCCGTTTTGCAACTGGTAAAAACGAATGCAATAGTTCAGAAATTCCTTAACGTCCATGGAAGAATATGCATTTGCATCTGAAGGAATATAACCTACATGCTTTTGATCTTCTTTGTTTCCCTTATCACATCCATGCCCATGATCCGGGCGCTTCCGCCTGTAGGGAAGATCATGTTCATCAATATCCGGATTGTAGTTGATTTCCCGGCTCCGTTCGGTCCTATGAAACCAAATATCTCTCCTTCATTGATTTCCAGGTTTATATGCTCAATTCCCCTTGCTTTCCCGTAGAATTTCGAAAGATCGGTGATATCTATAATAGGTGCTACCATATTGGATTAATGTTTCTAAATCAAATATAGTAAATATTGGGTTGAATGGAATGAAATCAATTAACCGCAAAGGTCGAAAAGGTTTGCGCAGAGATCTGCAAAGATAAGAAGAAAGTTTAATTTGTTGGGTGTAAGACATCCGCAAAGATGGTTAATTATATGCTAGTAAGGAATTATTTATAGTAGAATTTCTCTTTGCTGATCTCAACCAGGAATCTGCTCGGATATGACAGGAATGCATTATAGGTTGATACAAATGACGGCATTGTAATGATAAGATCCTGCTTTGCACGGCTGCAGGCGACATAAAACAAACGCCGTTCCTCTTCGATCTCTTCAATATTATTCAACGCCCTTACTGAAGGGATCAATCCGTCAAGCGCATGAGGAATGATCACACTGTACCATTCCAATCCCTTGGCTGAATGTATTGTGGAGATTGTCAGAGGCTTGTCCTCCGATTCGTCAATCAACGGAACTGTTTTATTTCCGAATTTCTTTGACGGGGGATCCAGGGCAAAATCTGTCAGGAATTTATCAAGTGTATCATATCTTGATGAAAGGTCAACCAGAACCTTAATATCCAGCATTCGTATCTGATAATCCGACTCGGTTGCCTGGAGGATCGGTGCATAATATTCTATGATAATCTCAATTTTCTGTGATATACTGATCTTATTGTCTGCAGCCTTATTGATCATGTTCCTCAGCCTGTTCAGTCCTTCAGCGAACTTTGTCTTCTCAAAAGAATCTGTTTCAAGTCCATTTTCGGAAATTATCTTCTCTATGATTTTCCGTGCAGTTGTCAGTCCTACTCCGGGCATATATTTTAATATCCTGTGCCATGCAACCGCATCATAAGGATTCTGAACGATCCTTAAATATGAAATAATATCTTTTACATGTTTTCTTTCATTGAAGGCCAGTCCACCCACAGCAATGTAAGGGATACTTCTTCTGTTCAGCTCAATTTCGATATACCTGGCATGCCAGAATGCCCTGACCAGTATTGCTATCTGATTAAGAGCTATTCCTTTTTCCCTGTATTCAATTATTTTGTCGACTATGAATTCAGCTTCCAGCTGCTGATCATAAAATTTCCTCACTACCGGCAAAGTATCATATAAGATCCTTGAAAACAGATGCTTCTTATAGCCGATTCGTGCATTTTCAATGATATCGTTTGTAAAGTCGAGGATCTTTTGATTGCTTCTGTAGTTTTGTTCTATCTTGATTACCTTGCAGTCGGGGTATTTCTGCGGGAACCTTAATATATTCTCATAATTGGCACCCCTGAATGAGTAAATGCTCTGGGCATCATCGCCAACTACCAGAATATTCCTGGAACCTTCCGACAGATATTCCACGATCTCTTTCTGAACAATATTCGTATCCTGATATTCGTCGACCATTATGAATCTGAATTCAGTGTTCAGTTTTCTTCTGAAAGCCAGATTGTCGCGCAAAGAGTCTCTTAATACCTCCATCAGATCATCATAATCAAATATCCTGCATATCTTCTTATATTTCTCGTAACCCTTGTTTATCAGTTCGATCTGATCGATGAACTCCAGCAATCCCGAAAATTCATTCTGAATTACATGTCTGATTGTCAGATTTCTGTTCCGGGCAGATGAAATTATTTCCTGGATCCTGTTTTTCTTTGGAAATGCCTTCTCCTTTTTTTCAATTTTGAGTTCAGATTTTATTAGGTCAATGGTATCTGCCGAATCTTCAGAGTCGATAATCGTAAAATTTGAAGGGATGCCAAGAAGGTTTGCATTTTTTCTTAAGATGTAATTTGAGAATGAATGAAAAGTGCCTCCGAAGACTTTCTGAGCTTTATTGTCATTGAGCAGGCCCTGCACTCTTCCAATCATTTCGCTGGCTGCTTTCCTGGTAAAAGTCAACAGTAAGATCTCACCCGGGTCAATCCCGTTTTCAAGCATAAATGCTACCCTGTGAACTATTACTCTTGTTTTGCCGCTTCCGGCACCCGCAATAACCAGTACAGGTCCGTTAATAGTTGTTACAGCTTCAAGCTGAGATATATTAAGTTCTTTTTTATAGTCTATTTTATAATTCTGACTCAGTTCAATCTCCGAAGTATTCGTGGATTTGCTTTCGATAGAGCTTATAATTGACTTTAGTTCTTCTATTTTTTTTGAGGTTTGCTCTGTTGATTCTATTTCAGGAAAATCCTTCAGTGAAACAGTTGTAAGGTCAGTTCCCGGATGATCAGCATAGGGTAATGAATTGACTCTCTGTCTTATTGCCAGATCACCTATAGTGTCGAGAAATGATTCGGGCGATTTCTCATCTTCAGGCAATGCATTACCTGAAGGACCTGAAGTATCGTCCTCAAAAGCCGAAACAGCCTTTGATTTTTTATTGAAGCCATCAAAAAACTTATCCGGAACCGACATATTCAATACATAATTAGAAAGAAAATTCAATCCGGTGTAAAGTTAATCATTAACCTTATTGAAATATTCGAATGATCGAATGTTGAAAAGTTGAAATGTTTAAAGCGCGACCTTTGGGCCTGCCAGCCGGTAGTAGGCAGGGTTAATGGATAATATTTAAATGCAATAAACATTTTCATTGATTATTTGTTTGGAAATCAATAAAGTCATTGATCCGTGTCAGGTGATGTAACCAAATTGTAACCAAGAGTCCAGGGGTTAAGGAAGAGTTATTATTTACGTTACGAAGTAAATTGGTACAAACACATTAAAATTAACAAAAATGAAAACAAATAAAAACGATTTAAGCCCGCTTCTCATTCCAAAGCGAAAGGTTCCTGCTCTCAGACAAATTCTGTTTGTCTTCCTGGCCGGTACTCTGGTCATGGCTGGCGCCTGTAAAAAAAGCAAGACCAACGAAGTTACATTTAAGGCGACAATAAATGGTGCCAGCGAAACTCCTCCCAATGCTTCCACAGCAACAGGAACTGCGACGCTGGTCTTTAATCAGGACACAAAAACCTTCAACATTGTGGTCACCTTCAGTGGGATAACTGCCACTGCATCACATATTCACAAGGGTGCTCCGGGTGTTTCAGGTAATGTAATATTTGGTTTTACGCCCCCGATAGTATCGCCGATCAATTATACTTCTGCCGTCCTGGATTCGACTCAGCAGGCAGATCTTTTTGCAGATCAGTACTATGTAAATATTCACTCAGAGGCATTTCCGGCAGGGGAGATCAGAGGTCAGCTTATCAAGCAGTAGGAGATTTAGTTTGGCTGTCCGGGGCTTTAGTAATGAGGTTTCTTACCCCGATAGGTATTATGAAATAAAAAAAGGGGTGTAAATACACCCCTTGACAATCTCAATCAGTTAAGATTAAAGACCTTTGTTAAGAGCCGGAGCTGCTTTGAATTTTACTACTTTTTTAGCAGGAACGTTCAGTTTGGCGCCAGTACGAGGGTTGCGAACTACTCTTGCACTTCTTTTGTCAACTTTGAAAGTACCCAGACCAGGGAGCTGAATCCTCTGCCCTTTTTTCATTGAAGTTCCAAATGCTCCAACGAATGCATTTAAAGCCTTGCCTGCATCTTTAATTGAAAGACCTGCATCAGTAGCAATTGCATTAACTAATTCTTTTTTTGTCATAATACAAAGATTTAATGGTTAGACCAATCTTACTAATTGAATACAAATTTATTTTTTTTTAAGTGATGTGCAAATTTATTTTGCCGTTTTTCCACAAATAGTGGCACTTTTAGGCCAAAATGGGCATATTTTTGTTTGAAATCAGGTTTTTTGTCAGAATGACGCAACCGCTCACTAATCTTCAACTTCAGGAACTTTTTGAAGAATATTTGTTCATAATCTGTTAATAAAAACTTTATATTATTGAATATTAGCCACTTACGCGAAATATTCCAAAACAATTCTCAAAAATCAAAAAAATCTTAACTTTGCGGCGGATAAATGGTGCTTTTTGCAGGATAGATGTTGCGATCGGGCGGCATTGAAAACAAAAGGGCTAATAAAAGTGACCGAAAAGGAGAAATGGCAGAGCGGTCGAATGCGGCGGTCTTGAAAACCGTTGAACTGTAACCACGGTTCCGGGGGTTCGAATCCCTCTTCTCCGCCGAAGTTTAAATTAATCCCGCGCAAGCGGGATTTTTAATTTTACCGAAGCACCGTAGAAAGCTTGCTTTCGTAAGGTGATGAAGGTAAAATTAAAAATCCCGAAGGGTAATTTAAACTTCGAAGCTCCCCCAAGGGATCGCGAGCATTGCCCACCGTAGCCACTGGCGCAGGTGGGGGAAGCGAGCAATCCCTCTTCAAATGTATTATGTATTATAGAAGATATGCGATTTAGGTTTGATCAGATTGTTTCGAAGCGGAGCGAGAGCTCTCTATCTTAAGAAGAACTATTCTGCCTACAAAAATGAATTAATAGCATCAGAAGCCTCCTCTGGAGCATCACACGGAATGGCATGTCCGCAATCTTTCAGCATAATGACCCTTGAATCCGGAAGAATAGCTGTTGCTCTTTCGGCCCCTCTCCAGAAAGGAGTCTGCATTCCGTCGGATACAGTCTTAATCCGCAAACTATAGATATTCGATGTGCAGTGTGTTTAGTCTGCTAACTTCGGCATATTACAGGCCCCTGGACCTTGTAAAAGAGTTGTATTCAAACCGGTAATCACTTACTCTGTAGCTGACTGAATTGTCATTTTCAATCTGATACAACCAATTCCCGTATTCGTCAGGAGTGGAGTTTATCGGTTTTAAATAAATTCTATCTCCTACGGAAAAATTGCATGTTTTACCATATGCTGAAATTTTGCCAAAGGTGCTGTAAATAGAAGTTTTAATCCAGATAAGATCCGCGCCTCCAACTATCTGCGGATTTGTATAGCAATAATCAAGGAAAATGCCAATATATTTTCGTGTGATCGTTATTTGATCTTCCTGAAGAAGGGAGGTAGACTTCCTCGCTGTACTGCAAGAGATTATTGTACTCATTATTATCAAAAACAAAACCTTTTTCATCGAAATATCATCTCAAATTAAACCTCTGTTATTGACTAAACAAAATTTAAATAAAAAAAGAAAGAAAATTGTATTGTATTTATCATCATGCCATTAAGATTTGTCATTTGGATAAATTACAAATGTGCCATTTTAACCTTCTCATTTCCATTCACTGACTCAATACTTTTATGTTCGGTTTCCTTCAATATTTGAAGGAATATTTCTCTTTATAACATTTGGTTTTTTATCACCGAAATTTACAAATGGAAATAGTGGCAGTCAAGTGGCAGTAGCTCGTTTTCAGACTAAATGTGATATATTTTTTACTGCTTGTCACTGAAATATGTCTGAATAATTATAAGAATCAAAGATTGATAACCGAAATGAGCAGTTTCATCAAAAAGATGGTAAAATTTATTACTTAACTTAGATCTATAAAAGTAAATGTACATTATATCAATTTATAAAGCCCTGTAATACAGAACAATATAAATTTTTATGCTATTATTTCTTTTGTATTATTACTGTAAATGAGATTTTGACCAGTTGCCTGATATTCAGGACATAGTTTCAGAAGTATTAATGATCCGGGAGCTTTTACGGTTATTAAGGAATTGAATTACCTCGTGAATTTACTCTAAACCTTTAAACCTTTTTCGGTATTCGGAGGGCGGGACCCCCGTAACTTTTTTAAACTGCTTGTTAAAATGGCTGATGTTGTTGAATCCACTGTCAAAGCATATATCCATAATGCTCAGATCGGGGTCCATAAGCAATTTACATGCAAATTCTGTTTTTATCTTATTCAGGTATTCAAATATTGTGATCCCCTGGTTCATCTTAAAATACCGGCACAGAGATCCTTCAGCCATATGAACTAACCCCGCCAGACTCTTCAGATTCACCTCCTCACGGTAATTATTCATTAAATATTCGTGGATGACAGCTATTCGCTTGTTCCCCGTTGTGAAGCGTATTTTAAGGTATTTTTTACTTGCAAGCTGAATATTGGTCTTGCTTTTACCGATAATGTCCATCAGCATAAAAAAATGAAGCATCCGCTCAAAGCTTTTCAGATAGGGCAGCTGGAGCATGACTTCACTTACCTGATTGAGAGTATCTCCAATAATTTGGATTCCTCTTTCCGACAGGTCCAGAGCTCTCTTTACATTGCCGAATTCAGGAAGGCTTAATAATTGATCCGATAAAACATTCAGATTAAACTGGAGGAAAACCATCTCAAGAGTTCTTTTGGAGAGCATCCGTTTTTCCTTGTCGGCTATCCAAACATGTGGGAGATTTGGTCCGATAAAGGCCAGATCACCAGGTTGAAATTCTTCAATAGAATCTCCTACAATCCGTTTCCCGGAGCCCTCTGTAATGAAGCTTATTTCAAAATTATTATGGTAATGCCAGCAGCTTTTTTCAAGGTTGTCCTGAAAAATCCCAATAAAAAACGATTCATCCTTTTTTTCATTCTTATTCTCAAGCAGGACAGTCATAGTAGTAATATATAAACTTAAACATATAAATGTGTTAATATAGCATTAAAAGTAGTAAAAATTGATGTAGTAAGAATAATCCTCTGATATTATTTTTACCACAACTTTAAGACAGGTGTATCAATCAGAAATAAAATGAAGACAATATTGCGCGGCAAAACAAATGAGGTTATTATCAATACTGAAGGACCGGTCATTATTATCGGAGAATGCATTAATCCTACCAGGCGAAAGAAGCTTGTTGCGACGTTGCAAGTCCGGAATTTCGAATATGTTCTGGAACTGGCTAAGAACCAGATATATGCCATGGCTGATGTACTGGATGTCAACGTTGGGTTTCCTGGTGTGGATGATGCAATACTGCTTCCGGAAACAGTTAAACAGCTTCAGAGCCAGTACGATATCCCCCTGTGCCTCGATTCCCCAAACCCCAAAGCCATCGAAGCAGCTTTGAAAGTACTCTCGGGAAAATGTCTGGTTAATTCTGTTAACGGCGAAGAAAAATCGATGAACGCCATTCTTCCAATAATTAAAGAATATGGTGTTGCAGTCATAGGATTAACAATGGATGAAGAAGGCATCACTCATGATTCATATAAAAGACTGGCAATTGCTGAAAAGATCCTTGACAGGGCCGTTAAGCTGGGGATCAGGGAAGAAGATGTTATTATTGACCCTCTCGCAATGGCAGTGAGCGCTGACCCGAGGGCGTGTGTTGTAACTCTTGAAACAATAAGATTAGTTCATGAGAAATTAGGTCTGAATATTACCCAGGGGGCCAGCAATATATCTTTTGGCCTTCCGGACAGAGAGACACTAAATATTGCGCATATGGTGCTCTCCATCCTTAACGGACTGACATGTCCAATTGCCAACCCTGAAAAGATAACTTCTGCAGTAAGAGCTGCAGATCTTGTACTTGGACGTGATGATTTTGCTATGAGATTTATCGAATGTTCTCAGCGTCTTGCCAAATCATGATCAAAGGAAACAGATTAATATTCTTAATGATAACGTCTTTTAAAGTATTCGTCAGCCTCACTGGTGCCGGACCGAAACCAAAACATTATTATGAAGACAGATATTGAAATTGCTCAGCAGGTACTGATCAAACCCATTGTCGCTATAGCAGAGAAGGCAGGGATAAACCCTGATGAGCTGGAACTCTATGGCAAGTATAAAGCCAAAATACCATTATCTCTGATTGATGGAGAAAGGATCAAAAAAGCAAAGCTGATACTTGTAACAGCTATTACACCCACTCCAGCCGGCGAAGGAAAAACTACTACCTCAATCGGTCTTGCCCAGGCTTTGAATTTAATGGGCAAAAAGACTATTGTGGTCCTTCGTGAACCTTCTCTTGGGCCCGTCTTTGGAATTAAAGGGGGTGCAGCAGGCGGAGGTTATTCCCAGGTCATCCCGATGGAAGATATTAACCTTCATTTTACTGGGGATATGTCCGCAGTCGAAAAAGCCAATAACCTGCTGGCAGCTCTTATAGATAACAATATTCAACTGAGTGAAGGGAATCTTGGCATTGACCCTCGTACAATCAAGTGGAAAAGGGTTATGGATATGAATGAAAGATCACTCCGTGATATTATCATCGGGCTTGGAGGCTCCAATCAGGGAGTGCCCCGGGAATCAGGTTTTAATATAACTGCCGCTTCTGAAGTTATGGCGATACTTTGTTTGGCTAATGATCTGTGCGATCTGAAGAAAAGACTTGGAAATATTTTTGTCGGCTATACCTATTCAGGGAAGCCTGTTTTTGCGCGTGATCTCAAAGCTCAAGGCGCAATGACAGCTCTGTTAAAGGAAGCTATAAAGCCGAACCTTGTTCAGACTCTCGAGGGCACTCCTGCAATAATTCACGGCGGTCCGTTTGCAAACATAGCCCAGGGTACCAATTCAATAATTGCTACAAAAATGGGCCTCACATTTGGCGACTTTGTAGTAACCGAAGCCGGATTTGCAAGTGAACTGGGTGCAGAAAAATTTTTCAACATAAAGTCTCGCTTTGGCGGTCTTCATACTGATGCCGTCGTAATTGTAGCAACAATTCGTGCTCTAAAGTATCATGGCGGACTCAAACAGTCGGAATTGCTTAAAGAAGACCCGGCAGCTCTGAAAAATGGATTTGACAACCTTGACAAACATATCGATAATATGAGATATTATGGGTTTAATCCGGTTGTTGCAATAAATAAATTCAGTACGGATACTGATGCAGAAATCGCTCTTCTTAAGGAGCATTGCTTTTTCCGCGATGTTCCGGTAGCTCTGAATGAAGCCTGGTCCAAAGGGGGAGAAGGAGCAATTGAGCTTGCTGATATGGTAGTTAAAGCCATAAATAATGGCCCGGTTAATTTAAAGACTCTTTATGATCTTGACTGGTCATTTGAGAAGAAAATTGAAACTATTGCCACTAAAATGTACGGGGCCGATCATATCGAATATACAGTACTTGCGAAGCAGCAGCTTAAAAGCATAGAAGAACTCGGCCTGGGCAACCTGGCTGTATGTATTGCAAAAACGCAGAAATCACTTTCAGACAATGAACACAAAAAAGGCTGTCCAAAGGGATTTACATTCAAAATCAGAGAGGTCGAGCTCTCATCAGGAGCAGGATTCATAGTACCTGTTGCAGGTACTATAATGCGAATGCCAGGTCTGCCATCTAACCCTTCTGCTGAAAAGATAGATATTGATGAGAATGGAAAAATCTCAGGTCTTTTCTAGACGATTATTTTATTCCGGGGATTTAACAGATGAATTAATTCTGTTTAGTTTTTTCCCAATTCCATTCCAAGGAGTTTTGTATAACCTCTTTCTCTTAATCTTCTCTTACCGCGTTCTGTTATAAAATACAGATTTCTGGCACCTGATGATGAAGGAAGGCTGGCTATTAATTTGTTTAATACCATATCTTCCAGATAATCATGGATGATTTCTTTGGATATGTACTCAGGTTTAAGATCATAATAAATTTCAGATAATGATACTCTCATCTTATCCCGGTCGAATAAATAGAGTAATATACTATCTTTTAATTCAGTAATTTCCAGAGCTTCCATTATTCCGATATTTGTTAATTCGAATAATTCAATAATGCTAAGTTACGAAAAAATCAAATAATCAATAATCTTTAACAAAAAAGCAACTACTTATATCCTTATTGAGTCTATTTAATTAAGTCTGCTTATCTGAATCGTTGAAACAATTATTGAGAAACAGGTTTACTGCGTCAGGATTAATTCTATTAATTCTCATAAGAAGACATGAAAATATTGCCTTGAGAATACTTGTATTAAATAAGATAGTTATTTTCAGATTTTTCCAAATAGCACTATGATGGCTTATAATTATGGTTATGGCTTTTCAGTCCGTTGTATAAAGGATTTACAAAAATAATGTAATTTTGAATTTGAATGTATCAGACTTTATTTGACTTTTTTTATAAGATCAATAATGAAATGTTCTCCAATTTTATTAATGATCGCGCTTTCAGGATCAATTGCAGCACAGGATGATTATGAGATCCAGGTTTACAAATCGGATCTGACTGAAAAAGGGCATACTATTTTTGAACTTCACAGCAATTTTACGCCAGTTGGAAACAAGCAATATTCGGATAACATATTTCCATCGGATAAGATACTGCACGAAACATTGGAAATAACTCATGGTTTCTCTGACATATTTGAAGTTGGTGTTTATTTTTTCAATGCTATAGGCAGCAATGGCAGAAGTGGTTATGGAGGTTCACATATCCGGCCCCGGATAAAGGCTCCCGAATCCTGGAAACTTCCCGTTGGTTTAAGTCTGGGGTCTGAAATAGGTTATCAGCGAATTGGCTTTTTTAATAATCACTGGTTATTTGAGATCCACCCGATCATTGACAAGGATTTCGGAAAATTTTACATATCCATAAATCCGACCTTCGACTGGAATGTTGATAAATCCAATGATTTTGAGTTTAATCCCTGTCTGATGACCAGCTACAGGCTAGCCAAAGCAGCTGACATTGGGATTGAATGGTACAGTGGTTATGGTCCGATTAACGATATTCTTCTATGGGATCAGCAGCACCAGGTACTTTTTGCCGCTACTAACATTTATTTCGGGGGAAACTGGGAATTTAATGCCGGCATTGGCCGTGGCCTCAACACTTCCACCGATCCGTGGATTATCAAATGTATAATTGGAAGAACTTTTGCCTTTTAAGTCAACCCCGGTCTGAGGTACAGTTTAATTTTTAGTTTAAATATAAAAATCAATTGAAATATACTTGTAATTTTACCGTTTCTTTTATCGCTTATACTTCCAGATCTGAATAAGCTGATTGGTTATCCTCAAAGAGTAGAACAATGCTGGGAAAGGATAGCCTGGTGATGGGTGATCAAAATGAGAGTAAAAATTAAATACCTAAAAATTAAATTATTATGCTAGATTTTAGTAGTCCGATGCACCTTATATTAATACTCCTTGTGGTGGTGTTATTATTTGGTGGAAGAAAGATTCCGGAATTAATGAAAGGGATTGGTCAGGGTATGAAAGAGTTCAAAAAAGCTTCCCGGCTTGATGATGAATCTGAAAAAAAGGAGCCGGATATAAAAGATTCAGAGATCAAAGCCACAGAAAAAAAATAGCAGCGGGTCTTAAATCCTGAAAAAAGTATGTTTTAATAAAATCTCTGACACGGGGTGAATCAGATTTCCGATCTCCTTGTGTCATTGAATGTTAAGCGTCTGTCCAATCCCTGACTACGATCGATGAAAAGAATAAGAAGAATATTGGTTTTCATATTATTGATACTTCTGCTTATTGTGATGTTAAAAATCGTATCGATGTTAGGGAAAGTAATAGGCATGCTTGTTCTGGTTGTTGTAATCCTCATATTCGGAGGTATCCTGCTTTAATGAGCGTAAAACCATTATCTCACATGTTATCCCTCTGGCCAACTCATTCGGACCATTCCTTTAACAAATTCTGGGAAGCTGCTGGCCGGTAAGCATATCAAGTATCCTTTTACCTCCTATAGAGGTATTTAAGATTACCAGTTTCCTTTTGTCAGGCATGATCTCCCCGATTATTCCGGCATTCTTACCAAGCGGATCGGACCTGAGAATATCAATAACCCTTTTTTCCTGTCCTGCTCCTGCAACCATCAAAACCTTACCTTCATTTGCCAGATAAAGCGGATCAAAACCCATCATCTCGCACAAGCCCCTGACCGGTTCATCTATGGGCACGGAATCCTCATTAATTGATACACTATATCCAATCATCCCTGAGAGTTCATTAAGCACCGTTGCGAGTCCTCCTCGCGTAATATCGCGCATAAAAAGAATCTCCTTACAGGATTGAAGAACATTATTTATCATATGATTTAATGGTGAACAATCAGAAATCACAGGTGTACTGAAGCTTAGCTTGTTACGGGCACCAAGTACGGCAATGGCATGATTGCCAAGGGATCCGTTTATAATTACTTTATCTCCGGGTTTAATGAATTTGCCTGTACTGATATGCTCATTCTCAGGATTGAGAAGACCAATCCCGGAAGTTGTAATAAATACTTTATCACATTTCCCTTTGTCAACAACTTTAGTATCACCAGTTACAATCCTCACTCCGGCCTTAAGTGCTTCTTCAGCCATTGACTCAGCAATTATTATAAGTTCAGATACAGGAAAGCCTTCTTCAATAATAAATGAAGCAGATATGACCAGGGGTTTTGCACCTGAGACCGCCAGATCATTGACAGTGCCGCATACTGCCAGATTACCAATGTTGCCGCCCGGGAAAAAAGGCGGATCCACAACATATGAATCAGTGGTGAATGAAAGAGACAGTCCTGAATCTTTAATAATGGCTGAGTCGGTTAAAGGTTCTGTTATGCCAAAACGCTTCACAAACACCTTATTAATAAGATCATGCGACAATTTACCGCCGCTTCCATGATTCAGAGAAACATAATCATTCATTCCTTATACCTGTATTTATACCATGTATTGCATGTTCCTTCATTTGAAACCATACATGCGCCTGTCGGATCTTCGGGAACACATTTTCTTCCAAACAGGGTACAATCTTCAGGTGTCTTTAACCCCCTAAGAATGTCTCCGCAGATACACGAACTATTCTCTTCATGCTCCGGGATGATTACAGTCATTGTCTTTTCGATATTGAATCGGTTGTATTCCTTTCGTAATTTAAGACCGCTGCCCGCAATCACTCCAAAACCTCTCCACTGCTCATCACAGGGTTCAAAGACCCTGTACATCTGTTCCAGGGCGACTGTATTGCCGGCATGAGTAACTGCACGGTTATATTGGATCTCCACCTCAGGAGCTTGCCTGTTTATCTGCCTGACTAACATAAGAATTGACTGGAGTATATCAACTGGTTCGAACCCAGCAATGACACATCCTAAACGGAACTTCCGGGGTATAAAGCTAAAGTTATCAGAGCCAGTGATAGCAGCCACATGTCCGGGACATATAAAACCATCCAGCCTGACTCCATCTTTTATGATCAATTCCATTGCAGGCGGCATTACCTTATGCGCACTAAGAACAAAGAAATTTTTAATTGAATGCTTTTCGGCAAGATCAATTGTAACCGCCGTCCCGGGTGCAGTCGTTTCAAAACCTATCCCAAGGAAAATCACCTTTTTATCAGGATTACTACTTGCTATATCAAGAGCTTCGAGTGCAGAAAGTACGATCCTTATGTCTGCACCTGATGTCTTTTCCTTTTCAAGAGAAGAAGTTGAACCCGGAACTCTTATAAGATCTCCAAAAGTGCAAATTATTACATCTTCTGATTTAGAACAGGCGATCGATTTATCGATAAAATCCGTTCCAGTAACACAGACAGGGCAGCCCGGACCTGACATCAGTTTGATGTTGCCCGGTAGCAAATACGGAATTCCAAATCTGTGAATTGCAGCTGTATGACCACCGCATACCTCCATAAAGGTATATTCACCACGGACAGATTCATGAATAAGATCAGTCAGTTTCCTGATCAGATCTTTATTTCTGTACTCATCAATGTACTTCATATCTCTTATTCCCCCAGCGAATTTTCCATCTCCTCCAATAATTTTATAGTTTCATTTGCTTCCTCCTCGCTGATCTTCTGAATAGCAAATCCGGCATGTAGCAGGATATAATCGCCGATCTTTGCATTTTCAATCATATGCAAACCTGCTTTGAATTTGGCACCTCCTGCAGATACATCTGCCATACTGCCATCAATGGAAACTATTCTGGCTGGAATACTTAAACACATTATATTCTTGTTTTAGAAGCAATTACTAATTGACCAAGCGATATACCTCCGTCGTTAACCGGTACCAGCTGATTTGTAAAGACCTTGAACCTGTCGCTTCTTAAGAGGAACAGGGATTTTTCCAGGAGATATTTATTCTGAAATACTCCTCCTGAAAGAATTACTTTGTCCAATGATGTCTCATTCCTGATCTGTCGTGAAACATCAAGTATGACCCTTGCAATCGTGTTGTGGAATTTTGCTGAGATAAAAGAAATTGTATTACCCGACATGTCTGAGAGTATCGACTTAATTGTGTCAGCAAAAACAATAGTTTTACCGGCATTGAACGGATAATACTCATCTGATTCGCAATCAATTGCAGATTCAAGCCGCATCGGTGCTTCGGAATCGAAAGCAGCTATCCGGCAAAGTCCGAGCAGGGCAGAAACAGCGTCAAACAAACGGCCTGCACTTGAGGTTAACGGAGAATTTATCTGTTTGATGATCATCTCATTGATCAGAAGCTTTTCTTCTTTTCCCACAGAATTAAAAACCGGCACTGATGCGTAATCGAAGTTGCATCCAAAATATTTGAATAAGTATGAATATGCCATTCTCCAGGGTTCATCGACTGCTTTCTCTCCACCGGGCATAGGAACGTAATCGAAATGTGAATAACGGGAGAACCTTTTCAAATCGGCTATTAAAAACTCGCCGCCCCAGATATTGCCGTCAGAACCCAGTCCTGTTCCATCGAGACTTATTCCAATAACCTCCTCATCTAATCCGTTTTCCGCCATGCACGATGCGATATGAGAATGATGGTGCTGTACTCTAAGGACAGGTATATTTAATTCATTCTCAAATAATTCAGCATAATGAGAGGATAGATACTGAGGATGAAGATCACAGGCAATAAATTCAGCTTTAAATCTGAATATTTCTGAAAACCTGTCAATTGTCTCAGTAAAGAACTCATAGGTTGCCGGATTTTTAAGATCACCGATATACTGGCTCATGATGGCCTGGTTGCCTTTCCCGATACAAAAGCTGTTCTTTTGTTCTGCTCCGAGAGCGAGTATTCCTTCTGCATTTAATTTCAAATCGACCGGCCGGGGGACAAAGCCTCTCGAACGGCGGTAAATATTAGTATTCCCGCCAATCATTCTTATCACAGAATCATCGGCTCTGTTAAAGATCTTCCTGTTGTAACTCAGAAATGAGTCAGCTATATGTGATAATTGTTCTTCAGCTTTAAGATCATCAATCAGAATTGGTTCATCTGAAAGGTTGCCGCTAGTCAGCACTATCACCGGTGTATTAAGGATCCTGAAAAGCATATAATGGAAAGGCATGTAGGGAAGCATTGCTCCGATGGAGGTCAGACCATTGCTCACACCTGCAGCAAGCACCTTCTTTTGTTTAAGGATCATTACGGGTCGGCGATATGATACCATCTCTTTCTCCTCTTCATTATCAATGAAACAGTAATTTTTGGCTGAAGAGATGTTGTTGAACATTACGGCAAAAGGTTTGGAATCCCTCAATTTTTTTTCCCGCAGTTTCGTCACTGCATTATTATTCAATGCATCGCACATAAGATGATAACCACCGAGGCCTTTAACAGCAACAATATTTCCTGAAGCTATCTGATCGGAGATCTCTTCAAGTATTGGATTTATGTAATTGAGGGTTTTTAAAGGATCTTTGTAGCGGTAAACTGGTCCGCATGAGTTGCATGCAATCGGCTGGGCATGGAACCTGCGATCGAGAATGTCATTATATTCTGAATTACAGTTACTGCACATGCGGAAGTACCGCATTGTAGTTCTTGGCCTGTCATAGGGCAGACCTTCAACAATTGTAAAACGCGGACCGCAATTTGTGCAATTTACAAAAGGGTAATCAATTCTTTCGGGATCGCTGACTAAATCTTCGAGGCAATCATTGCAAACGGCAATATCCGGACTAATTTCAGTGATCTGGTTATCAATTGTTTTACTGGTGGTTATGTCAAAACTTGTATAATCTCCAATTTGGGTACTTTTTATTTCAATTGATTTTATCTGTGATGCAGGTGGTGCGAATTGAAGGATATCGTTTCCGAAATGGTCGATTGTTTTCAAGTCGCCCTGAACAATTACGGAAACACCATCAGTTCTGTTATCTACTTCTCCAAACAAGCCGTGCTTTGCGGCCATTCTGCAAATAAAAGGACGAAATCCGACACCCTGGACCAATCCCCTGATCAGTATTTCATATCCTTGTATAATAGTTCGAGATTTTTAATTCCGTTATTTTTGATCTGCTTGTGAACATAATAAATGACGCTTTCGAGTTCATCGCAAAGGTTCACATTGTTAATAATTATTTCCGGCGGTACCTTTAAAAGTACAGGCGCAAAATTGACTATCCCGGTAATACCAAGCCGGATCAGTTCATTTGTCACCTCCTGCGCGGATATTTCAGGCACGGCAAGAATTGCAACCCTGACGCTGAACCTGTCAATGATCTCTTTCAGACGGCTCATGTCATATACAGGTATCCCTGATCTTATTTTTTGTTTGAAGGGATCAATATCAAATGTTGCAACAATGTTCATGTGCCGCTGAACAAACTTGCTGTATTTTGATAATGCAAGTCCCATGTTGCCCATGCCGATTAAAACGATGTTGTTATCCTTATTCCTGTGGAACAAGTTTTCCATATTCTCGAGAAGATGGTTTATGTCATATCCCCCCCGCTTATTCCCCCTGATATTGAATTCAGAAAAATCTTTTCTCACCTGGTCAGATGTAACCCCTGTTTCATTAGCAAGGGTATGAGAAAAGACTTTCTCGACTCCCATTAGTTTCAGCCTCATGAGGCACGCCCTGTATAGAAAAATTCTTTTCAGGCTGTTTTTAATAATATGTTTTGTGATTTGCTTCACATCAAATGCTTTTATTTTACTTGTGAGTGCAAGTTAATTAATTTTTGTCTAACATTATTCATTTCTTTTATAGCTGATTTATAGAACTTTAAAATAATTGAAATGTAATTGGCATTTATAATTATCACATTTTTTATTGAATATTCAAATTACAGAATCTATTTTAGATGTGATTCTTCTCACAAAAATGTGTGAAATTTTTATGCAGTTTATATAATTGGTTATGACGGATAAAAGAACCCTGATCCTTGGAGTAGGGAATGACATTCTCACTGATGACGGCATAGGATCGAGGCTTGTTAATGACCTGATTGAATTGATCGATAGTCCTGATGTACTTTTTAATACTGCCTGTTGCGGAGGCCTGGAGATAGTCGATTTCATAAAGGATTTTAAACGCGTTATACTTGTTGATGCAATACGAACCCAGGAAGGGATACCAGGTGCTGTGTATTATTTTATTCCATCGGATTTCAGGGAAACATCACACTTATCGAACCTGCATGACGTCTCTTTTCTAACTGCCCTTGAACTTTACGATACCCTGAACCTGAACCTGCCGGATGAAATTCATATAATAGCTGTTGAAATCGCCGAAGACATGTTATTCAGTGAAGAATTAACACTGCAATTAAAGGAAAGATATCCCGTGATACTTGAAAAGGTACTCGCTATAATTAAGCAGATTATCATTTAAGAAAGTAGAAGTAAAAAAGTTAAGGTAATAAAGTCATTATTGGATTATAATGACTTTAATATGTACAAATATTGTGAAACGTTTCATTATATTTAGTGATTTTAATTATCTATTCTGATTTTATTTCATATCCTGGATTTTTTTTAATTGCAGCACTATCTGATGATTTTATTTTCTTGAGAATTGAATAAATTCTTGCGCAGAATTGTAAAAATCTCATTGTATTTTGCTCCGATAATTTGCTAATAAACATATATATAATGCCTTACAATGTACTTATACTATTCAAATTCTCAATAATAGTAATTACTTCAGTGCTGATATAAGGCTAATAAATAGTGCCTGAATATAGCATTATGATCGCCTTTTAACAAATGATTAGTTGTGAATGGGTTCACATAATAAATATTTTAATTAATATTTTTCATATTTTTATTTTGGATTACAGATTTTAATGTTTAAAGCGATAGAGTTAAGATTTTCATTAAAAATAATGAGTCAGAAAAATGGAATTTAAACCCCGGATTATTGCTTTTCTCTGCAAATGGTGTTCATATACAGGTGCAGATCTGGCAGGGACATCAAGGATGCAGTACAGACCCAATGTGAGAATTGTAAGGGTAATGTGCTCGGGTCGGATAGAACCCACATTTGTGCTAAAATCATTTACTAATGGTGCAGATGGGGTACTTATTTGTGGTTGTCATCCTGGAGACTGCCACTATCAGGAAGGGAATTACCGGTGTCTCCGGCGGTACCTGTTATTACAGAAGTATGTTAAGCAGATTGGTATTGAATCAGACAGACTCAAGCTTGAGTGGATAAGCGCCAGCGAGGGTAAGCAATTTTCCGAACTGATAGACAGTTTTACGGAAAATATTACAGAAATGGGTCCATGTAAAATAAAAGAAACTCTGGATATTTTAACATAGATATTTAATTGTTTATCATGAAAGGATCAAAGCCTAAACTGAAACTTGCCGTTTATTGGGGTTCTGCCTGTGGTGGCTGTTGTGTATCAGTCCTGGATGTACACGAAAAGCTTTTTGATGTTATAGACGCAGCAGATTTTGTATTCTGGCCCATTGCCCTGGATATAAAATATAAAGATGTTGAAGAGATGCCTGACGGAAACATCGATGTTACACTTTTTAGTGGAGCGATCAGGAACAGCGAGAACGAACGTATGGCAGTTCTTTTACGAAAAAAAAGCAAAATTCTCATTGCTTATGGCAGTTGTTCACATATGGGTGGTATTCCCGGACTGGCTAATTTTTCAACAAAAGAGGAAATATTCCGAAGAATTTATGAGGAAAGTGAATCAACAGTTAACCCTGAAAAAGTAAGGCCTTTAACTGAAAATAAAATGCCGGAGGGCATGCTCGAAATACCTGCTTTTTATAATGATGTACGTCCGCTATCACAGAGTGTGGATGTAGATTATTTTTTCCCGGGTTGTCCCCCTCAAACCGAGAGGCTTCTTGAGGTATTTGTTGCTATAGTCAGTGATGCTGAGCTTCCTCCAAAAGGATCCGTCATTGGAGCAGGGACCAGGGCTCAGTGTGATGAATGTACCAGGAAGAGATCGGAAAACAAACGAATTAAAAAGTTTTACCGTCCATGGGAGATAACAGATGATAAGGAAACATGCTTTATGGAGCAGGGTATCATATGCATGGGTCCAACCACCAGGGAGGGATGTGGTTATCGCTGTATTAAAGGAAATGCTCCCTGTCGCGGCTGTTACGGACCAACTCCCGGAGTAACTGACCCTGGTGCTAAAATGATGTCAGCAATCGCGAGTATTATAGATGAAAAAGAACCTGAAGAAATTAACAGGGTCATTGATGATATTGTTGACCCGGCCGGGTTATTTTATCGTTTTAGTCTGCCAGTCTCACTTATAAGGAGAAAGATCTCATGAAAAGAATCACTATTGATCCGATTACACGACTCGAGGGTCATGGTAAAATCGAAATTTTCCTGAATGACGACGGAGAAGTTGATAATGTATATTTTCAGGTACCGGAACTGAGAGGTTTTGAAAAATTCTGTGAGGGGAGACCTGTGGAAGAACTTCCTTCTATCGTTGCGAAAATATGCGGAGTATGCCCCGGCTGTCATCATATGGCCTCCGGAAAAGCTGTTGATGCGGTGTTCGGCGTCGTACCTACACCAACAGCAAGAAAGCTCAGGGAGCTTTTCTACATGGCACATTTTGTACATAGTCATACAGCCCATTTTTATGCTCTTGCAGCGCCTGATTTTGTTGTTGGTCCTGACGCTCCGGCTTCTAAGCGTAACATCCTGGGAGTAATTGAAAAGGTCGGCAGGGAGATAGGAACGGAAGTAATTAAACAGCGTCGTATAGCTCAGGAGATACAGGCTCTGCTTGGCGGCCACCAGACTTTTGTGGTAATGAATATCCCGGGTGGTGTACGAAAAGGACTCTCCGAAAAAGAACGCGATGATATCGTTGAGAAAGCAAAAGGCTTTGTGGAATTCGCCAAATTCTCTCTAAAAATTTTTCAGGATTTTGTGCTTGATAATAAAAAGTATGTCGACATTATTCTTAACGGACCATATTCTCTTAAGCTTCACTCGATGGGACTTGTTGATGCAAACAATAAAGTTAACTTTTATGACGGAAAAGTAAGGGTCGTCGATACTGAAGGAAAAGAGTTATACAAATACGCTCCTAACGAATATCTCAATTATGTAGCCGAACACGTTGAACCCTGGACTTATCTTAAGTTTCCATATCTTAAAAAGATCGGCTGGAAAGGATTTATCGAAGGGCAGAATTCAGGTGTTTACCAGGCTACTCCACTATCGAGATTAAATGCCTCAGATGGAATGGCAACTCCACTTGCACAGGCAGAGTATGAACGTATGTACAGCACTCTCGGAGCTAAACCCGTTCATGCAACACTCGCCATGCATTGGGCACGTCTTGTGGAACTATTGTATTCTGCCGAAAGATGCCTGGAGCTTGCTATGGATAATGATATTACTGGCAAAGAATTACAGGCACAGCTTGGACAAATTCATGGTGAAGGTGTCGGAATCGTTGAAGCACAGAGAGGTACACTTACGCACCACTATCAGACAGACAACAGGGGAATTGTTACCAAGGTCAATATTATTGTCGGAACTACAAATAATCATGCAGCGATCTGTATGTCGTTGAAAAAGGCTGCGAAAGGTCTTATTAAAAAAGGGGTCGAGGTTACCGAGGGCACCCTGAACATGATCGAAATGGCTTTCAGGGCATATGACCCATGTTTTTCATGCGCTACTCATCGTCTTCCGGGGCAGATGCCGATGATTCTTGAAATTCGTGATGCCAGTGGTCAGTTGGTTCAGAGCGTAGTCAGAAATTAATAAGCGTTGGCGGTAAGATATATAAGATAATAAATAAAGATAAATTATGCGAATAGGAGTCTTTTTCTGCCAGATCGAAGTGAACGCGGATCTTAATCTTGATTCCATAGCGAAGTATGCTGCAAATCTTCCGAATGTTGACACTGTGCAGATCCTGGGTACAAAACCTCAGCTTGATGTGAATATCCTTAGCGATCTGATCAAAACTAACAACCTGGGAAGGATAGTTATTGCAGGAGATATGCCTGGTTATTTTAAACCGGCTTTTACAAAAGCCATGGCATTGGCAGGAGCGAGCACGGAAGAAATACGACTGGCTTCTTTCATGGAACATGGTGCAAGAGGAGAAAATGCGATGGATCGGGCTAAAGCTATAATAGCCTGTGCAACAATGGCTGTTCCTTTCCCGCTTGCTGCTATCCCGGTTGGAAATCCGGTCCATCACTCGACACTTATTATCGGAGGGGGTATAGCCGGAATACAGGCTGCCCTCGAGATAGCAAATGCAGGCAAACAGGTTTATCTCATTGAGCAAACCGGCACTATTGGCGGTCATATGGCCATGTTTGATAAAACGTTCCCTACATTGGATTGCGCTGCCTGCATCCTCACTCCTAAAATGGTTTCAGTCGGACAGCATGAAATGATCCAACTGCTGACCAAGTCGAAGGTGGCAGCTGTTACGGGTAAGCCCGGAGCATACCATGTGAAGATTAAACAAAGTGCAAGGTTCG
Source organism: uncultured Bacteroidales bacterium (assembly GCA_963791065.1). Classification (GTDB taxonomy): domain Bacteria; phylum Bacteroidota; class Bacteroidia; order Bacteroidales; family VadinHA17; genus LD21. Next base: position 105,117 of record CAWBQN010000020.1, on the reverse strand, counting down.
TTGATGTCAAATCATGTGTTGCATGTAATCAGTGCGTAGAAGTATGTCCTGTTAAAGTTGAGAGTGAATTCGATGCAGGAATATCACTGAGGAAAGCAATTTATATCCCTTTTCCACAGGCGGTGCCAAATGCATACCTAGTAGATGAGACAAAATGTACCTATATCCTTTCCGGTGGAAAAAAATGTGGCGTTTGTGTTAAAAAATGTCCTAAGGAATGCATTAACCTGAATGAAACCGATCATTTTATCGATATTGAGGTGGGAAATATCATTCTCGCAATAGGATATGAACTGCTCGATGTCAGCAAAATAGAGCAGTATGGTTATGGCGTATATCCTAACGTACTGACCTCTCTCGAATTTGAGCGTCTGACGAATGCTTCCGGAACCACGGGTGGAAAAATTGTCACTAAAACCAAACGATTTAATAAAAAAACAGAAAAGGATGAATGGGTTTTTCTGCCGGAGGGCATACCGCCTAAAAGTGTCGCCATTATCCACTGTGTAGGATCAAGGAATAAAAAGTACAATTCCTACTGCTCCAGGGTCTGCTGTATGTATTCCCTGAAATTTGCCCATCTGATCAGAGAGAAGATCCCTGATGTAACTGTATATGAGTTTTATATCGATATGCGGGCTTTCGGAAAAGGTTATGAGGAATTTGCAGATCGCATCAAGGAGGAAGGTACTTTAATAATTCGCGGACATTCGGCTAAAGTTACAATGCATAATGACCAGATGGTTGTACGCGGCGAGGATATCATTAATGACAGATTAGCTGAATTTGAGGTTGATATGGTAGTTCTTGCAGTCGGTCTTATTCCTTCCTCCGGAACAGGTGATCTGATCAAAATGCTGGATGTCAGCAGAGATTCGGACGGATGGTTTTCAGAATTGAATTATAACGGCAGCCCGACAGATACTGAAAGAGGAGGTATATATGTAGCTGGGATGTGCCAGGGCCCAAAAGACATACCGGATACAGTGGCTCAGGCTTCTGCTGTCGCAGCTGGCGTACTTAAAAGTCTCACAACCAAAAGAGGCATCGGACATATGAGCAGCATTCCGCTCAGTGAAATTGAAGCAAAAGCCAAGAGTATTCAAACAATTTAAAATTTTTACTATGGCAATCAGAGTTAATCCCGGATTTATAAATGCATTGGATCGCTTTGGCAAGGAAAATATACAACTGTGCTATCAATGCGGTGATTGTTCGGCTGTTTGTCCGCATGCTGACGAATTTAACAGGTTCCCGCGTAAACCTATCAGGCTGCTGCAGATGGGACTGGAAAAGAAGTTAGAGACCACACTTGAACCCTGGTTATGCTATTATTGCGGCGACTGCTCAGATTTATGCCCCAGGGATGCTGATCCGGGTGACACTATGATGATTTTAAGGAGGTACCTGACGTCAGTTTATGACTGGACAGGATTGTCAAAGAAATTTTATACCACACACTGGTGGGAATTCGGCGCTATCATGATTATAGGCGTTTTAATAACTTTGCTGTTCTCTGTTTTCAATCCTCATGGAATAGTGACCTCGCTTACACCCGATGGCGGAGTGAAAGTAAACGAAATGTTCCCGGTAGAAACAGTGAATATTGGGGCACATATAATGCTGATTTCTATAGCATGCTTCCTGATTTCAAATATAATAAGGATGTGGTATCTGACGATACTGAAGGATAAATCCTTAAAGATACCTTTCAGGATGTATGTGGTTAATTTCTATCAGGTTATTGTGCATTTCGTCACCCAGAAACAATTCAGCAAATGCAAAGACAGAAATTACTGGTTCTTTCACTGGATGCTGATGTCGGGTTATGTCCTGATGTTTGTCCTCATCGTTGGGAACCTGAAATGGTTCCAGACTGATAAAACCTATTCCTGGTATGAACCTCAAAGGATACTTGGTTATTATGCAACCTTTGGCTTATTTATCGGACTGATCTTTTTCAGCTGGGGACGGATCAGGAAAGCAGGACAGAAATTCAAATTTTCACATTTCAGTGACTGGATTTTTATCATTCTTTTAATGGCAACAACTGTTTCAGGGATACTTTTGCATATATTCAGAATCGGAGGTATGCCGGCTGCAACATATTATATGTACATAATTCATATGGCAGTGCTTGTTCCGATGCTTTGTGTAGAAGTTCCGTTCTCCAAATGGTCTCACCTTGCCTACAGACCTTTCGCCATTTATTTCGCGGAATTAAAAAAATCCGTACAGATTGAGGGAAAAAAGAACAAATCATATAAAATGAATTAATAAGAGCAATGACTGATAAAAAAACATTACCAAGAATAGGAGTGTATATATGCTGGTGCGGGACTAACATAGCAAAAGTTGTTGATGTGGAAGCAGTTGCCGGATTCGCATCCAGTCTGCCGAACGTTGTTCTTGCCAAAAGCTATAAATATATGTGCTCCAATCCGGGTCAGGAAATGATCACACAGGATATCAGGGAGCACAAGCTTGACCGTGTGGTCGTCGCTGCCTGCAGTCCGAATATGCATGAGCGGACTTTTCGTAACGCTTTGAGGTCAGCCGGACTGAATCAGTATCTGCTCGAGATGGCTAATATACGTGAGCAATGCAGCTGGGTGCATACTGACACGGTAGCGGCAACTGAAAAAGCCAAAGCTCTGGTCTGTGCAGCCATTTGCCGTGTTGAGCTCCATGAGCCGCTTGAAAACATGTCGGTTGATATGTGTCCAAATGTACTTGTAATCGGGGGTGGCATTACCGGTATGACTGCTGCTCTAGAACTGGCCGATGCAGGTAATATTGTCTACCTGGTTGAGAAAGATGACCATCTCGGAGGTAACCTTGCGCGTCTTGATCTTACGGCACCTTATCTGTATTCTGCACGCGACCTTATTACTGAAAAAATAGTGCGTATCAAGGAAAACAGAAAAGTTGTAGTATACCTTGAATCAAAAGTAACTGAAGTAACGGGGTTTATTGGCAATTTCAAAGCCAGGATACAAACGTCAGACAAAAATTCAGATAGTGGCTGGAAGATAAATGTGAAGATTGGAAATATTGTTGTTTGCACAGGATATAAGGAATTCGATGCATCACGTATTGTTCACTACGGATACGGAAAATTGCCCAATGTCATTACATCTTTCGAGCTGGAAAAGATGATTCGTTCAGGAAGTATTGAAACAAAGGAGGGTAAGATCCCCAAATATGTTGCTATTATTCACTGTGTGGGAAGCCGGAATAAGGAATTTCATTCCTACTGTTCAAGGGTTTGTTGCATGACAGCATTAAAATACGCTTCCGAGATCAAATCTGCAAATCCCGATTGTTATATATCAGATATCTATATTGATATGCATGCCTTCGGAAAGGGTCATGAAGATTTCTACCGCAAGTCGTCCGAAGCGAAAACACTGTTCCTGATGTATGAAAAAGGTGACAGACCGGTAATTCATAAAGCAACTCCGAAAGATGACTGTGAAATGCTTATTGAAGTCAACGAGAAACTTTCAGGTGAACTTATTGAAATCCCGGCCGACCTTGTAGTACTGATGGTAGGGATGGAAGCCCGCGAAGATTCCAACGAAATAGCCCGCCTGGTGAACATCAGTCAGGACAAGGATGGGTGGTTCATAGAGAGTCATCCAAAGCTCGAACCTGTAGCAACAACAACTGACGGAATATTTATTGCAGGGACCTGTGTTGCTCCAAAGGATATTCCTGATTCTGTTGCCCAGGCAAGAGCAGCAGCGGCACGAATTCTGGCACGAATTGCAAAAGGGAAGATAGAAGTAGATGCTGTTTATTCGGAAGTAATTGAGGAATTATGTTCAGGTTGCCGGTTCTGCAACCAGCTTTGTCCCTATAGTGCCATAGAATTCGATGAAGATAAAAAGCAAAGTCATATTATCAATGCTTTATGTAAAAGTTGTGGGGTATGCGTCGCTGCCTGCCCATCATCGGCAATCAAGGGAAGGCACTTTACAGACCAGCAGTTAATTGCGCAGGTTGAAGGATTATTCCTGGTTTGAGAATTGGAGTTTTCTGCAACCCTCTCTTAACCAGTTGTACCAGTTTTCAAGTCCTTCTCCGCATTTTGCTGACATATCAAAAAACTGTAAATGATGATTTATTCTTAATGCATACTCTTTACACTTACTAACATTAAAATCAACGTATGGCAGTAAATCTGTCTTATTGATAAGACACAGATCTGAAGTATGAAACATTGTCGGATACTTGAGTGGCTTGTCTTCTCCCTCCGGAACACTGATAATTACAACCCGGAATGATTCCCCAAGATCAAACAACGACGGACACACCAGATTACCGACATTTTCTATGATCAATATTGAACGTTCAGTGATCTTAAGTTTTGTAATGGCCCTGTTTATCATTTCTGCATCCAGATGGCATCCATTCCCGGTATTTATCTGAACAACCGGACAGCCTGCATTTTGAATACGTTCGGCATCAAGCGATGTTTGCTGATCACCTTCGATTACAAAAAAATCCAGTTCCTTGCCCAGATCTTTAATTGTTCTTTCGATAAGACTTGTCTTTCCTGATCCGGGTGAACTGACCAAATTTAATGTTAAAATATTTTTTGCGACAAGATAACCCCTGTTCCTTTCAGCAATGAGGTTATTCTTTTGAAGAATATCCTGTTCAATAATGATTTTATGAGAATGATGTCCGTTTTCGTTATCATGGTCATGATGATGACTGTACTGAAGGCCATCCTCCTTTTGATGATGAATTTCTTCACCGGGTTTTATTATTGAATATGAATTACTGCTTTGACCACAACCACAGGTGTCACACATAATTTTTTCAGAGTGTTAATTTAAATCCGAGTATACACATTATTCCGACCAAAGATTTTGCGAAAGTTCATTTAATAAACATTCAACGATTTTACTCTTAATTCCTGCCCCTGAATAATCTGAAAATTAAATCCTTTGCATTCAGGGCATTGTGCAATAAAACTGTTAGTCCCGAATTCATTGGAGCAGATCAAACACCGGGCCATTCCAGGAATCAGCGTAAGTATTGTTCTGGAATTTTCAAGTATCGTCTTTTTTGTTACTATCTCCAATACAAATTCAAGCGCTTCAATTTCAACTCCGGATAATGACCCGACCTCAATTTCAATTTCATTGACTTCGGTAAGATTATTTATTTTCGCCTGCTCAGAAGCTATATCAATAATGTTCCTGGCTATTGATAGTTCGTGCATCAATAAAAATTTTAATTAAAAGTAGGTATTTTTCATGTAAAAGCTCGCAATTTTCCGACAAATCAGGAGATTCAGTCACGGTTAAACAGGCTTTCATGTTTTACAGTTAAATAAGCCTTAAAAAATTGGATGAAAAGAAAATATTTCGTACCTTGTTAAGGACGTTGCTGATTGAATTATTAAACAAATTATTAAACAGGAGGTGAACCATGGCAGTAGAATATATTTGTAAAATTTGCAGGGGCCATCTTAATGTGAAGACTTCTATAGTCCTTGCTGCTTCAAAGCTTCACAGTTCCAAGAGAGGATTGGTATTCCTGAATCCTGAGATTGGGAACTATTCAGTAACCACACATTCTTCCTTTCAACTTAAAGAAGGGGAAGAATATATCTATAATTGCCCTATCTGCCACTCACAGTTAAATAGTACCAAGTATAAGCACCTGGTTAGGATCATAATGATTGATGAGAATGGAAAGGAATATAATATTTACTTTTCTGGCATAGCGGGAGAAAAATGTACTTATAAGCTAAGGGAAAATATTGTTGAAGAGAAGATCGGTCCCGATGTTGAGAATTATGATAAATATTTTGATGTTCCTGAGGAATACAAAAAATATCTGTAATAATTAAAACAACCTCCGGTACAATACTGATATTCCTTTTTACTTCAACAAATTTATTTAATCACTCCTGTTACCCCATACATCCATGATATGGGCTCGTTAATCAAAATCACCTGAAAGAAACATATCCTTTTCTTTGTGCGTCCGTATAATACGGTAGGGAACCAGTATGGGAATTTGAATAATAATAGTTACCACAAAGATGTTATTAACGGGGAAGAATATTGAGGCTACTGAAAGTACCCCTGAGGTTGTACTCGATCCAAACGGTGTCATAAGAATAAAAGGAAGATCCATGGCCAAAAATGCAGCCGGATTTTATTCACAGGTAGAGAAATGGATTGATTTATATATTATTAATCCTGCTGATCTGACTTGCATTTGTTTTTATCTGGAGTACTTAAATAGCGCCAATTCATTAGTATTGATTGCTCTTCTGAGGAAAATCTCAAATCTCAAATTGACGAATAAACAGCTTGTAATCAACTGGTATTATGAAGAAGATGATGACGATATCCTTGCGCATGGTGAAAAAATTTCACTGGTCATGGATATTCCGTTTAATCTTATCATGATGCCGGAGTATGAAGATGTAACCGGAAAACCAGATTATTTCTTTAAAGGATTTAGCAGTCGTTAGGTGTCATCTGCTGTGTACAAGCGAATCGTGCATTGCACTTGCGAGCCCTGACTATGATGGCCGGTATTTAAAAATTGCTTATCTATGCAATAAATAATTCCAGAGTCAAGTTAATTCTGAATTATTATTAGAATATGTTAGGTATTGTAACTGATTGAGTTAAGAAATATTTTCGAACAAAATGATAAAAGATTTTCAACTTTAGTATTAATCTTAAAATATCTTGAAAATTATTTACTAATTTTGATCGAGAAATACTTTGCCAAAACAACAATTTGCACATGAATTGCATTATTGTCGACGATGACCTTTTAACCTGCAAAATCCTTGAAGGGTATGCAAGTAAATCCACTTCCCTTAACCTGGTTGGTGTATTCAGTGATTCAGTTGCAGCCAGGGATGTTTTAACAAAACGACAGGATATTGACCTTGTTATACTTGATATCCAGATGCCGGAAATGAATGGATTTGATTTTATCCGGAGTCTCGATTTCCCTCCGAATATCATTATTGTATCGTCTGCAGAGGAATTTGCCTTGAAAGCATTTGACTTCAATGTAGTCGATTACCTGCTTAAACCGGTGACATATGGACGGTTTTGTAAAGCTATTGATAAAACAATAAGGTATTTTGCTCGGAAAGAAGTAACTAACAGCGGTGATGAGGAAATTTTCATTAAAAAGGGATCCTCACTGGTAAAACTGAAGCTCACGGAGATCATATATATCGAAGCTCTTGAAAACTATGTCACTCTGAATACCAATGATGACAGATTTACTATTCATTTTACAATGAAAGCGATCGAAAATCAGCTGCCTTCAGGAGTTTTTATCAGAGTACACAGGTCATTCATAATCAACAAAAGCAGGATACAGACAATTAAGGAGAACACACTCGACCTGATGGTAGGAGGATCTGTAAAAAGCATTCCCGTTGGGAAATCGTTCAGGGATTCACTTCTGAATGACATTAATGTGATGGCCAGATAATCACAAAGCCTTCTCATGCTTACAAATCGCCAATTGTTCCTGAGTCACCTGGGACAAACTTCGGTTTCACCATTGATGCTTGAAATAGTAAGAGCTGAAGGCGTCTACATGTACGGACCCGATGGGGAAAAATATATCGATCTTATATCGGGTGTCTCGGTCAGCAATACCGGCCATTGTCATCCCAGAGTAGTCGAAGCAATCAAAAACCAGGTGGATCTTTATTCGCACCTCATGGTATATGGTGAGCTGATCCAGTCACCACAGGTAAAATATGCGGAGCGTCTCACAGAGCTTCTTCCTCCGGCTCTGGATTCGTGCTATTTTGTAAATTCAGGCAGCGAAGCTGTTGAGGGAGGACTGAAGCTAGCTAAAAGATATACCGGGAGAAGCCGTATTATTTCATTCACGAATTCCTATCATGGTAGTACACATGGTGCCTTGAGTATTCAGGGAAGTGAAGTTTACAGGAATTCGTTCAGGCCATTGCTGCCGGATACTTTCCAGGTTCCTTTTAACGATGAAAAATCGCTGAAATTCATTGACAGCAAAACAGCATGCGTGATTGTTGAACCGGTACAGGGTGAGGCCGGGATAATCTTTCCCGGGAATGATTTTCTTGTCAGGCTGAAGGACCGCTGCAGTTTAACCGGTGCGTTGCTGATCTTTGATGAGATACAAACTGGTTTTGGCAGGTTAGGGCACATGTTTGCCATCAACAGGTTCGGAGTGGTTCCCGATATCCTGCTTCTGGCAAAAGCTCTGGGCGGAGGAATGCCTCTTGGAGCATTTATCTCTTCCCGTGAGATCATGTCATCTCTTGTTACAAATCCTTCACTTGGCCATATAACCACTTTCGGAGGGCATCCGGTCAGTTGTGCAGCCGGACTGGCTTCACTGAATGTGATCATTGATGACAAACTGGCGGAGAGCTGTAATTCACTGTCGGCCATTTTCAGGAAGGAACTGGTGCACCCTTTAATATCCGGAGTGAGGGGAGAAGGTCTCCTGCTTGCAGTAAAACTTACTGATCCGGAACTTATCAGGTATGTTATTGCACATGCTCCTGAATATGGACTCGTCCTTGACTATTTTCTTTTCTGTAATGACTCATTCAGGATAGCACCTCCGTTAATTATAACCAAAGAAGAGGTATTAACCGCCACAGGGCTGATTAATGAGCTATTAAATGATGCACAACATAACTTTAAGGAAAAATGAAGCATCATAGCTTACACCTTATATTCCTATTACTCCTTATATCCTCAGGTTTTGCAAGTGGCCAGGGATCTCCCGGGGATACGTCCCAGGTGCTCGAAGAGCTCTTTGACCGGCTCACCGGGAATTATAATGATGCTGAAAGGATAAGGATCAACGATTCGATCAGGATAATTCTCGACAGCTATGTTAAGTCAGATTCCGTTTTTAAACACAGATTCACTAATCTAAGATATCTGGGTCAGATAATGTCACCTGATTCTCTGCTTAAAATTATTACCTGGAACCTTGTTCTGGAAAATGAACCCGGCAGGTACTATTGTTATTTTATCAGAAAGGAGTCGCCGGGCCAAAGTAACAAAATATACAGATTATCAGTTGGTTACAATGAAGATCCCGTCAGGACAGATAGCACATATAAAGAATCAGACTGGTATGGAGCACTATATTATGATTTAAGACCATATATTATTGACAAACAGCGCTGCTGGGTTTTGCTTGGTATAGATTATGGCAATGCTTTCATCACCAGAAAAATAATAGATGTGTTGACTTTTTCGCCTGAAGGTTCCATTATTTTTGGCAAAAAGTGGTTTGCGTCAGGAGGAAATCTGCAATACAGAGCTGTATTTGAATACGCATCAAATGCAATGATGTCTCTCCGTTTCAGATCAGACAGTTCAATCATCTTTGATCACCTGGTTCCATTCTCTTCTTCACATAAAGACGATCATCAGTATTATGGTCCTGATTATTCATTCGATGCTTATAATTATAAAGACGGATTATGGCAGCTGACTATTAACGTCGATGCAAGAAATCAGGAATAGCCATTCAACTATTCGATTATTTAACAAGCCAACATTAAGTAGTGCAAACTTTCCTTACCTTTAACTCTGTTATGGCTAAGAATATCAAAACTCACCTTTACTGTTATGACGACCACAGGGGATTCTCTGAGGATGTGAAGAAAAGGTTTGCTGACCTCACCAGGTACACTGTCTACTCTTTCCCAACCCGTGAGGAATTCATTAATCAGCTTGAGGCAGAAAAGGAGCATAATTATTGTAAGATCGCTATTCTTGGTCTGCATGATACCATTGAGCAGTTTGAAATGATCGAACATCTCACATTGGATATAAAAAAAATTGACCGGCGGACCGGTCTCATCCTGCTTGGTCCTCCTGATAAGATGGATGCTATAAAGAAGACTCTGAAATTTAATATTGATGCTTACATACCCAGGAATGGCAACTCAATTCTCAGGATCCACAATACTGTCAAGAAACTTATCAGTGAACATAGCCTGGGGATCTTCAGAAAAAAAAGTCATTTTTCAATCTATGTCCTGCTGGGATTCCTTTTATTATCTGTGATACTTTTAATTCTGGCCTTTTTCAGGCTCCCGCAGTATTTTTAGATAAAACCAGTGCCTGTCATATTAACTGTACCTAATGTACTCACCCCTTTTAATCCTCCTCTGCCACCGCTGCATTCAGGCTCCTCCCTAGAAGGTGTCTCAAAAGTTACTTTATTACTCCCAAACCCCCCAAGGGGGGATATGAAACTATCTGATATTCAGTAAGTCCCCCTTGGGGGATTTAGGGGTAAATGTTTAAGAGAGAACTTTTGAGACACCCGTAATGGTGGGAAGTATCCTTCAAGGAAACGTTTATTAAGGTGACTATTTGGCAGTGAAAAACTAACGGCACAACTTTTGAAAGTGATCGGCAGATTATTCATGTTAAACTAAAAAACTATCTGATATGGAAACCGGAAAGATTGGAGTAACAACTGAGAACATTTTCCCGATAATAAAAAAATTCCTTTATTCTGATCATGAGATTTTCCTGCGTGAGCTTATTTCAAATGCAGTCGACGCAACACAGAAGCTGAAGACTATGGCTGCTGCAGGTGATTATAAGGGTGAGATCGGTGATGTAACTATCAGAGTGTCGGTTGATAAGAAGAAAAAAACGATAACAGTTACCGATAGTGGTATTGGTATGACCAAGGAAGAACTGGATAAATATCTTAATCAGATCGCTTTTTCAAGTGCTAATGATTTTCTCGATAAATATAAGGACCAGTCAGGTGCAATAATCGGTCACTTTGGTCTGGGCTTTTATTCTTCCTTCATGGTGTCTGATAAGGTTGAAGTTATCACCAAATCATATCAGGATGGAGCCCAGGCTGTTAAATGGACCTGCGACGGCAGTCCTGAGTTTTCAATTGAAGAGGTCGAGAGGACCAAAATTGGCACCGATGTTATATTATATATCGATAAGGAATCAAAGGATTTCCTTGAAGAGGGTAAGGTTGAACAGCTGTTGAAGAAGTACTGCAAGTTTCTTCCCGTTGAAATAGCATTCGGGAAAGAAAAGGAATGGAAAGACGGAAAATCCGTTGAAACAGGCAAGGACAAGATTATAAATAACACAAAGCCTGCATGGACACTTAAACCGGCTGAGCTGAAAGAAGATGATTATAATAAATTTTACAGGGAGCTGTATCCTTCAGGTGATGATCCGTTGTTTTATATTCACCTGAATGTTGACTACCCGTTTAAGCTCACTGGCATTCTTTATTTTCCAAAGATCAAGAGCAATATTGAGATACAGAAGAATAAGATCCAGCTTTATTGTAATCAGGTATTTGTAACAGATTCAGTAGAGGGTATTGTTCCTGAGTTTCTTACCCTCTTGCACGGCGTCATCGATTCACCCGATATACCGCTTAATGTATCAAGAAGTTATCTTCAGAGCGATTCAAACGTGAAGAAGATCTCAAGCCATATAACTAAAAAAGTTGCGGACAGGTTGAATGATATATTTAAAAATAACAGGGAGGAGTTTGAAAAGAAGTGGGACAATCTCAAACTGTTTATCGAGTATGGTATGATTACCGAAGAGAAGTTCTATGAAAAAGCTTCAAAGTTCGCTCTTCTCAAAAACACCGAAGACAAGTATTTCACATTTGAAGAGTATGAGAAGATAATAAAGGAAAACCAGACAGATAAAAACAAAACCCTTATTTATTTATACTCAACAAATAAAACAGATCAGTTCACCTACATCGATAAAGCAAAAAGTAAAGGCTACGACGTATTACTTCTGGACGGGCAGCTCGATGTTCATCTGATTAATCAGCTGGAAACAAAATTAAAGGATACAAGATTCGTACGGGTCGATTCGGATGTTGTGGACAAACTCATTCAGAAAGAAGAAACCCGGGAGTCAAAATTAACTTCTGATCAAAAAGAGGATCTGAAGAGTGTTTTCAATGTCAAGGTTAAAACGAAAGAGATATATAATGTAGTATTTGAGACACTTGACGAAAATGAGGCCCCGGTTATTATTACACAGTCAGAATTCATGCGCCGTATGAAGGATATGTCGCAGATGGGAGGAGGCATGAACTTTTATGGTGAATTACCTGATAGCTATAACCTGGTTGTCAATCCGAACCATCAGATTGTTAACAAAATAGCTGCCGACCTTGAGACACAGGAAGGAACACGGCTGACTGAGAACGATAAGGCGAGAAAGCGGATCAGGGAGGAAATTGCCTTTATGGAACAGGACCATAAGAAAAAGAAGGCTGATGAGATCAGCCAGGTGGAGAAAGATGATCTTGAAAATCTGCGTAAAGAACTTTCCGGTGTTGAAAATGCCAGGAAAGACATTCTGGAATCGTTTGGTGCTGCCAATAAAATAGTGAAACAACTTATTGATCTGGCATTACTTGCAAATAATATGCTCAGGGGTGAAGAGCTGAGTACGTTTGTGAAACGGAGCGTCGACCTTCTCTGATCAGAACCGTAGAGATGCTAAAGTGAGAAATAGTCACATCATGGCAGCAATCTCATTCTTAACGTAATCAATCGCTGCCCGTGTTGGCTCCTTCTCGAGTTCCATGATTTTTTCAAGGAGCTGTTTACTGAGAGACATCCCGGATGAACCGGGCGGAAGCTTTTCAACTTCTGTATTAACTATTTTAATCATGTTGGACCGGGCGTTCTTTACTACCTCCCAGGCCTGGGGGCTCATATAGATCTGTTGCGACAGGTTATGTTCAAATTCACTGCGGATCGCATTAAGGATAGCCGAATGAAGCTGGGCCGCAGTCATATCCGCCGAACTAACTCTTACCAGCAGCGATTCGAGGGAGATTCTTTCGAGAAACAGAACAATCCTTTCATAGGCCTGCAGCTTTATAGGAGTGACTGTCCGGCTATTCTGCAGAATAAGCTCCTGTCTTCGCTTGTCCTGATCGTTCCGGATCATATTTCTGATAAGGACCCATACCGTGAAGAAAACGATCAGCGCCGGTATAGTAATTTTTAAAATATCTGCCAGTAAATCCATTGTCTTGTATTTTAGATTTATATACAAACTTAAGTTTTTCTTTTTTATTTTCAATCTGATTTACCCAGATCTGAATAATACTTATTCCTTTGTATACCTCTATGAAAATCTTTGTGTCCCTTTGTGGCAAAGAATTTTTTTACCACTAAGGAACCCTAAGGAAAACACAAAGTGATACAAAGTAAAAATGGTGAAAGCAGGCTATCGTTTATATTTCAATTTTACTTCATACATTTAGTGTGTATATTTCATCCTCGATTATAATACTTAATTTATGGAATATCTATCCGACAGAATTAAGTCATTATCAGTCTCGCAGACACTTGCAATGGCTCAGAAGAGCAGGGAACTAAAGGCAAAAGGTATTGACATAATAAGCCTGAGCCTGGGGGAACCTGACTTCAATACTCCTGATTATATAAAAGAAGCTGCCAAGAAGGCAATTGACGATAATTATTCCAAATATCCTCCGGTACCCGGCTATGCTGATCTGAGGGAAACCATTTCCAGGAAGTTTAAAGAGGAAAATGGCATCAATTATTCTCCCGATCAGATCATTGTATCGGCAGGAGGGAAGCATTCTCTGATTAATGTAATTTTATCGATAGTCAATCCCGGTGATGAGGTAATCATTCTTGCCCCATACTGGGTAAGCTATTACGATCAGATAATCCTTGCAGAGGGTAAACCAGTGATAATCAAGGCTAAACTGGAAAACGATTTCAAGATCAGTCCCGAACAGCTTGAGAATGCAATCACAAGTAAGACCAGGCTGGTAATTTTCAATTCACCCTCAAACCCCACCGGGATGGTTTACGACCGGAAGGAGATGGAGAAAATTGCCAGGATAGTCGAAAAGCATGAAGGGCTATTCATAATCTCTGATGAGATTTACGAGCACATTATTTTTACCGGCGAACACATAAGCATGGCATCATTTGATTTTATCTACGACAGAGTCATTACTGTCAATGGTGTATCTAAAGGATATGCGATGACAGGCTGGAGGATTGGATATATCGGGGCACCATTGTGGATCGTAAAAGCATGCAATAAATTACAGGGTCAGTTCACCTCGGGTGTCTGCTCAATAGCCCAGCGTGCAGCCCTTGCAGCAATACAGGGAAAAGGTGATTCCCGTAAGATAATGAGAGATGCGTTTTTAAGAAGGCGCGACCTGATATGCGGATTGCTTAAAGATGTGAAAGGAGTTAAGGTCGGTATACCACAGGGTGCCTTCTACGTGATGCCTGATATAAGCTTCTACTTTGGTAAATCGGATGGTGAAACACTGATCACTAACTCCGATGAATTAGCTCTTTACCTCCTCGATAAGGCACAGGTCGCAACTGTTGGCGGCGATGCATTCGGGGCGCCGGAATGCATACGGATCTCATATGCAAATTCAGATGAACTGCTCGTTGAGGCTGTGAAGAGAATAAAGAATGCACTTGAGAGACTTGGTTAGTATTTATTATACGAAACAGTCTCCTTTGCGGGCTTCCGTTTCTTCTCCCTTGGCTGGCTTAACGAATATCCTAAAGTAATTATAAGTTCCACCCGTTTTGGTTTAGGGATCGAGAGAAGCTTCTTAAGCTGCCTCTCATCAAACCAGCCGATAATACACGATCCGATACCTTCCGCTCTTGCCTGAAGACATATGTTTTCAGCAGCTATGCCTATGTCAATCAGGGAATAATCCTTCTTCTTGATCGTTCCGCCCACTTTAGATGACATATTTGGCTGTTCTCTTATAATAACCAGGATAACAGGTGCCTGGGCAACGAAGCCATTCATCCCGATAAGTTTTGCAGAGGCTGCCTCTGCAATCTTCACAATAAGTTGGTTATCAGTCACAACAATGAATTTCCACGGCTGGGCATTGCATGCAGATGGAGCCATCCTGCCGGCTTCGACTATCCTTTCAAGCTTTTCCTTCTCAACAGGTTTGATGTCGTATTTTCTGTCGCTCTGACGACTTATTATCAGATCAAGGATGCTTTTTCCGTCAGCCATTATTAATAATTATTTGGAAGGAGTTCAAAATATGCCTCCGGGTGCAGACATGCCGGACAATTTTTAAGTGGTTTTGTCCCGAAGTGAATATAGCCGCATTTTCTGCAATACCAGAACACCTTTTCGTCACGCTGGAATACCTTATCCTTCATCACATTCTCAAGTAACTTTCTGTATCTGTCTTCATGGGTCTTTTCTGCTACAGCTATTGCTTTAAATGCTGCCGAAATACTCTTAAATCCTTCTTCTTCTGCAGTTAATGCAAAGGCGGGATACAGAATGCTCCATTCTTCGTGTTCACCCTCGGCTGCTGCAAAGAGATTATCCTTTGTAGTCTCAGTTTTACCGGCAGGATATGCTGCTGTTATTTGAACCATCCCGCCTTCAAGGAATTTGAAGAATCTTTTGGCATGCTGTTGTTCCTGTAATGCAGTTGCAGTAAAGATTCCGGAAATCTGTTCAAAACCTTCTTCCTTTGCAACCTTTGCGGCAAATTCGTATCTATTCTTAGCCTGTGATTCTCCTGCGAAGGCTTTCAGCAGGTTCTGTTCTGTTTTTGATCCTTTTAAACTCTTTTCCATATCAGATTAGTTTAATAAAATTGAAAATTTGTGAACTTTAAATTGTTGTTTCAGGAAAGATTATTAAAGCAAATATAACTATCTTTATTATCAAATAATTCAATTTGAATGTCGTTCCAATTTAATTTAAAACCGTACTAAGATGATAATTGTACTATTATTTCTCGCAATCATTTTTATTTTAGTCCTGATGGCTGTTTCATTATACAACAGGCTGGTAAGGCTTAGAAATAACAGGGAACAAGCCTTTGCAGATGTGGATGTTCAGCTTAAACTAAGACATGATCTTATACCTCAGCTGGTTGATTCAGTAAAAGGTTATATGGGTCATGAAAGAGGAGTGCTTACAGCGATTACAGATGCTCGCGCCAATGCAATGAAAGCCACCACGATTAATGAGAAGATAGATGCTGAAAATAAATTATCGGCTGCTCTTGACGGATTGAAAGTATCTGTAGAAGCCTATCCTGATCTGAAGGCCAGCCAGAACTTTATGGAACTGCAAAATGAGATTGCAGATGTTGAGAACAAGATTGCTGCAGCACGCCGCTTCTTTAACTCGGCTACTAAAGAACTGAATGTCGCAACCGAATTATTCCCTTCGAACCTGATTGCTACCCTCTTTAATTTCAAACGTGAACCGATGTTTGAACTGGGTACCCAGCGGGCCGAAGCTGAAACACCTCCAAAAATACAGTTCTGACATTATGAGGTATTTTGGTTTGCAGAAGCAGATCTGGAGGAATAATACCAATTCCATCATTTTATTGGTGCTGTTCCCCGTCGTTTTTTTTGTTCTTACCTGGCTCTTCTTTTTTTTCCTGTCCTTCAACTCAGAAGAACACAGGACGATAAGCCAGATAAACCAGAGCTTTGCTACAACTGCGCCTTTTATAATTATAGGCATTGTGATCTGGTTTACCATAGCATGGTTCTCACATACCGCTATGATTAATTCAGCCACTGACTCAAAACCGCTTGAAAGAAACGAAAACAAAAGAGTCTATAATCTCGTTGAAAATCTGTGCATTGCAACTGGCATGACTACTCCGAAGATCAACATTATAGATGATGATTCTTTAAATGCCTTTGCAAGCGGCATCAGTACAAAAACATTTTCTATATCGCTTTCAAAAGGGATAATTGAAAAACTGAACGATGAGGAGCTCGAAGCAGTAATTGCACATGAACTGACTCACATCAGGAACCGGGATGTCAGGTTACTGATAATCTCAATAATTTTCGTCGGGATATTTGCTTTCATCTCGCAGGCGATTTTCAGAACAATTCAGTTTGGAAGGATCGGAAGGGGGAAGAAAGATGGAGGCGCAGCAATCATCATTGCTCTTTTGCTTGCCCTGGTAGGATTCCTGATCTCGACTCTTTTCAGGTTTGCTCTATCGAGAAAGCGTGAATATCTGGCAGATGCGGGCTCTGCTGAACTTACACACAGGCCGCTTGCCCTGGCATCGGCGCTAAGAAAAATATCAGATGATCCGACAATTGAAGCAGTAAAAAGAAAAGATATTGCCCAGATGTTTATTGAAAATCCTCAGGTCAGGGATAAGAAATCCTCTTTTTCGGTAGCATCACTGTTCGCAACACATCCGCCCATCGGCAAGAGAATTCAGATTTTAGAACAGTTTTAAAGCGAGGTCACTGAAACTTCCGGGTTTTCCTTTGTGTTCCCTGGTGATGCACTTTGTGATCCTTTGTGGTTTTTTATCTAAGGATTTTTTGGTTTTCTTCTCAATTTTAGAATTTTTGTCTCTTCTCCTCTCCAGATCCTGCCGATGTTTTTTCTGTGTGTAACCAGCAGGGAAATACCCACAATTATTGCAAATATTCTGAACAAAACCGAAGGAGTATCAAAAAACAGAAAGAGGAAAGATGGGAAGGCAATTCCGGCTAGCATTGATGAGATCGATACAATACCCGTTGTGAATAATATGAAAAGAAAAACCCCCATACAGCATATAGTAAGCAGGGGCTGAAGTGCAAGAAAAACCCCGAAAACTGTTGCAACACCTTTGCCTCCCCTGAAACCTGCAAAAACGGGGAAAACATGGCCTATAATAGCAATAATACCTGCCATAATCTGCAGATTTATAAGCAGGGCGCTCCCTGGATCAGCCAGATGAAACCAAACAGGTAACGTTGCTGCCAGCCATCCCTTGGCTATATCGATAATCAACACCGGAATGCCGGTCGTCCAGCCAAGTACTCTGATAGTATTTGTAGTTCCCGCGTTTCCACTGCCATGTTCTCTCACATCAATATTGTGAAATCGTTTCCCGATCCATACTGCAGATGGAATTGATCCAAGGAGGTAAGCCAGTACTGAGGAGAGCACTGCATTAAGAAGATTCATACCAGAAAATTTCAGAAGGCAAATATAATAATTAAAATATACCCCTGACAGATCAGATAACAGGACCGGAGCTCACCAGTTTAGCTGTCTCTTTGTTTACTGTAAACTTACTGAAGTTATTAATGAATTTCAGAGCCAGATCAGTTGCAGCAACACGCCATCTGGACTGAGATTCCCATGCTTTTCCGGGGTCCAGAATATTCTCATCAATTCCTTTGATTCCTGTAGGGATACTTAAATTGAAAACAGGAAGGTTTACAAATTCACTCTCGGTAAGTGAGCCATCAAGAATCGCATTTATTATCATTCGGGTAACAGGAAGAGCAATACGATTACCTATTCCATACGGGCCTCCCAACCAGCCCGTATTTACCAACCAGGCCTCAGCACTTTGCATTTTCATTTTTCTGGTAAGCTCGTTAGCATATATAATAGGATCGAGCATCAGAAATGCGGCACCAAAACAAGCAGAGAATGAGGGAACTGGTTCAATAATTCCCCGCTCTGTTCCTGCAACCTTTGCCGTATATCCGCTAAGGAAATAATACCTTGTCTGCTCCTCAGTCAGACGGCTTACAGGAGGCAGAACACCGAATGCATCTGCAGTGAGGAAGATAACTTTTTTAGCATGACCTGCCTTTGAAACAGGTTTTACTATATTATGAATGTGGTAAATTGGATATGAAACCCGGGTATTTTCAGTTTTTGAACTGCTGTTAAAATCAATTGTCCCGTCAGGTAAAACCACAAGATTCTCCAAAAGGGCATCACGTTTTATAGCACAATAGATATCAGGTTCATTATTCCTGCTCAGCTTGATACATTTCGCATAGCATCCTCCTTCAAGATTGAAAACACCTTCATCGTCCCAGCCGTGTTCATCATCGCCGATCAGAGCTCTTTCAGGATCGACGGAGAGTGTCGTTTTTCCTGTTCCTGAAAGTCCGAAGAAGATAGCAGTATCACCATTTTTACCAACATTCGCAGAGCAATGCATTGAGGCTATTCCCTTGAGTGGCAGGAAATAGTTCATAACAGAGAAGATCCCCTTTTTCATCTCGCCGCCATACCATGTTCCTCCGATGACCGACATGCCTTCGGTAAGATTAAATAGAATAAAATTTTCAGAATTGAGACCCTGCTGTTTCCAGTCGGGATTTTTTGCCTTGGAAGCATTAAGCACCACAAAATCGGGTTTGAAGTCAATCAGTTCATCAGGTTCAGGTCTTATGAACATATTTTTTACAAAATGAGCCTGCCAGGCAACCTCAAGTACAAATCTCACTCTTAACCGCGAATTTTTATTTGCACCGCAAAAACAGTCTACCACAAACAGTCTTTTCCCTGAAAGTTGTTTCGCTGAAAGGTTTTTGCAATGGTTCCATATCTCAACTGAAAGTGGTTTGTTATCAGATACTTTCCCCTTGTCCGATTTCCACCAGACTGTATCTCTTGTCGTGTTGTCGAGAACTACATATTTGTCATTGGGTGAACGGCCCGTAAATATCCCGGTATCAACAGAAACTGCTCCTGACCGGGTAATAGTTCCCTTTTCATATGAATCGAGCCCGGGTTTTGTCTCCTCCGCAAATAAGATATTATAGGATGGATTATAGATAATCTCTTTTATATCCTCAATGCCATAAACTGATAATTCGCTGGGTTCAAACATTTTACAATAATAAAATTATACCTTCAAATGCAAGTTACTATTACATGGTTAATTTAACTTCGACTTAATGAATTCAAATTTAGTTCATTTTTTTTAATAATTCTAGAGGAAGTGCATAGGGTATATTACTTCCTAAGGGTCATATGCAAGTTAGAAGGATTTACTAGTTTTCTACCAGGTTAGATCATTTTGCCATGAAAAGGAAAAGGGTTTCGCAAAAGCGGAACCCTTTACTATAAATAAATGTTATCGGGCTATTTACCGAATCTTATCGATGCCTGGGCAGCTGCAAGCCGTGCAATTGGCACTCTGAAAGGAGAACAGCTTACATAAGTCAAACCTGTTTTGAAACAAAATTCAACTGAAGCCGGATCACCACCCTGTTCGCCGCAGATGCCAACCTTGAGGTTTGGCCTCGTAGCGCGCCCTTTCTCAACCGACATTTTAATAAGCTGGCCAACGCCATCCTGATCAATAGTCTGGAATGGATCAGCCGTCAGGATCTTCTTGTCAAGATAATCATGCAGGAATCCGCCTGTATCATCACGGCTGAAGCCGAAGGTCATCTGTGTAAGGTCGTTTGTCCCGAATGAGAAAAATTCTGCGCTTTTTGCCATTCGATCGGAGAGAAGACATGCGCGCGGGATCTCAATCATTGTACCGTATTTATACTCAATATTTTTTACACCAAATTTTTTGCAGACTTCGTCATATACTCTGTCAACAACTTTTTTTGTGAAGTCGAGTTCGTTAACCTCACCGGTAACCGGAACCATTATTTCAGGATGTGGTTTCTTCCCTTCTTTTATGAGTTCCAGTGCTGATTCGAAAATTGCGCGTACCTGCATTTCAGAAATTTCAGGGTAAGTGATACCAAGACGTACTCCACGATGTCCCATCATCGGGTTTGATTCATGCAGAGCCTCACCTCGTTTGGCAACATCTTCTTTTTTAATGCCCAGAGATTTTGCGAGCTCTTCCTGTTTATCAGCACCCTGGGGTACAAATTCATGAAGAGGAGGATCAAGCAGCCTGAATGTGACAGGCAGACCATCCATTGCAGACATAGTCTCTTTCATATCTTTTTTGACATGTGCGAAAAGTTCATTAAGAGCTTTCCGGCGCTCTGTTTCATTTGCGCTCAGGATCATTTTACGAAGAAGGAATAACGGAGTCTCTGATCCTTTGCCGTAAAACATATGCTCGGTACGGAAAAGGCCGATCCCCTCAGCACCATAGTTTCTTGCAATTATTGCATCTTCAGGTGTTTCAGCGTTGGTACGGACCCCCATTTTACGATATTTATCAACAATGATCATGAATTCCTTGAAGCGGGGATTTTCTGTTGCATCCATAAGGTTTATGGCGCCGGTATATACATTTCCTTTTGTACCGTTCAGAGTAAGGACATCACCCTCTTTAATAACTATATCAGATCCCGTTATTTTTGCAATCTTTTTTGAAGCGTCGACATGAAGGGCACCTGCACCGACTATACAGCATTTTCCCCATCCGCGTGCAACCAGAGCTGCATGCGATGTCATACCTCCCCGGGCGGTAAGTATACCTTCTGCTGCACGCATACCTTCAACATCTTCAGGGTTAGTTTCTTCACGTACAAGAATGACTTTTTCACCCTTACGGAACCATGCAACAGCATCTTCAGCGTTGAAGACAACTTTTCCGACTGCTGCTCCTGGTCCTGCCGGCAAACCTCTTACTACCGCCTTTACCTTTTTCTCAGCATTCGGATCACAGATTGGGTGCAGTAGCTCATCGAGCTGTGCGGGATCGACACGCAGAACAACAGTTTTTTCATCAATCAGTTTCTCGTGAAGCATATCCATAGCCATGTTAAGGGCTGCTGTACCGGTTCTTTTGCCTGTGCGGCATTGCAGCATGTAAAGAGTTCCTTCCTGGATAGTGAATTCAATATCCAGCATATCGTGGAATGATTTCTCAAGAATATTGCGGATATCCCAAAGCTCCTTGTAAGTGCCAGGCATTGCTTCCTGCATACTGTGAAGATGCTGGTTCTGATCATTTTTTGTATCGTCATTAAGAGGGCTCGGTGTGCGGATGCCGGCAACTACGTCTTCCCCCTGGGCGTTCACGAGCCACTCACCATAGAACAGGTTCTCTCCGGTTGCCGGGTTACGTGTGAAAGCAACGCCTGTAGCTGATGAATCTCCCATATTACCGAATACCATTGATTGTACGCTCACAGCTGTTCCCCAATCATCAGGTATCCCTTCTATGCGACGGTAGGAAACGGCCTTCTTGCCATTCCAGCTCTTGAATACAGCTTTAATACCTCCCTCAAGCTGATCTCTAGCATCATCAGGGAAAGGTTTTCCAAGCGTTTTTTTAACTATATTCTTAAATTCGTCAGAAAGCTCTTTAAGCTCGTCAGCTTTGATTTCAGTATCAGATTTGTATCTTTTCTGTTTCTTAAACTCATCAAGTTTTTCATCGAGCAGCTTGCGTATCCCTTTGCCTTCACCAGGTTCAATACCTTCTGCTTTTTCCATAACAACGTCGGCATACATCATTATTAAACGACGATAGGAATCCCAGACAAAACGGGGATTGTTGGTTTTTTTAAGAAATCCGGGGATTGTTGCAGAACAAAGACCAATATTAAGGACGGTATCCATCATTCCGGGCATTGAGCTCCTGGCTCCTGAACGGCACGAGACAAGTAAGGCATTCTGAGCATCTCCAAATTTCATATTCATTGTTTCTTCAGTCTTCTTCATAGCAGCCCAAACCTCAGGCATCAATCCTTCCGGAAGAGTACAATTGTTCTTATAATATTCATTACAGGCCTCAGTTGTAATTGTGAAACCAGCAGGAACTGGCAAACCCAGCAAACACATTTCAGCAAGGTTAGCACCTTTACCTCCGAGAAGGTTTTTCATGTCAGCTTTACCTTCTGCAGCTTTCTTTCCGAAGGAGTAGACTCTTTTAACGTTTGACATAGTTTTATTGATTTGAGATGAGTATAAAATTATAGGTTTTGCAAAATAAGCGGCAAAGTTAATAAAGAAATCCATTAACCGCTAATTCCGATAGCTATCGGAACGCAAAGATTTAGCATAATGACCGCAAAGAATTGAATCACAATACAATAACTAGCGTCTATGCACGCGGATGGAACATTATAAGAGTATCGCGGAGGTAACTCCTGTCGATATGCGTATAGATCTCGGTGGTGAGTATTGACTCATGTCCAAGCATTTCCTGAACAGCCCGGAGATCGGCACCTGCTTCGATCATATGAGTAGCAAAGGAATGTCTGAAAGTGTGTGGGCTTATATTCTTTTTTATTCCTGCCTTTGCTGCCAGATCCTTGATTATAGTGAATATCATAGCACGGGTCAGGTGGCCCCCGCGTCGATTCAGAAATAGGATATTCTGATCCCTGATGACAGGGAGTCTGTTCCTGTCCTGTTTATAAAGATCTATCTCCTTTAATGCTTTGCCGCTCACCGGAACAAGCCTCTGCTTATTACCCTTTCCTGTCACAACAACAAATTCTTCATTATAATGTATGTCAGTCAGATGGAGATTTACCAGTTCCGAGACTCTCAATCCGCACCCGTAAAGTGTTTCAATAATTGCTTTATTCCTGTGTCCTTCCGGCTTGCTGAGATCAATTTCACCGATGATCCTGTCTATCTCACCTATTGACAGCACCTCGGGAAGTTTAAGTCCGATTTTTGGAGATTCTATTAGTGATGATGGATTTTCATCAATTTCTCCTTCTATCAGAAGGAATCTGAAAAAAGCTCTGATACCCGAAAGCACTCTTGATTGTGTACGTGTGTTTTTATTATTAATGCCATACCAGGACAGAAAAGCTTTAAGATCCGGATATGATACATTTATTGGTGAAATATCTTTTCCGGTTTCTATAAAATATTTTTCAAGTTTACCAACATCATTCAAATAGGCTTCGATACTATTGTCCGATAATGATTTCTCAAGCCTGAGATAGGTTTCAAAATTTCTGAATGACTGTTTCCAGGTTAAGCTCATTTATTCTTATTCCAACATCTGATAATTTGATAAAAGTAGTCAAAAGAATTATGCTGCCAAGGTGCAAAGGCATCAAGATTCAGCCTGACTGCCGGGAAGCAGATTTCCGGGATCAACTGGAAAAAGGAAAAATGTGGTACTCATCAATTTTTTAATTATTTTTACTGTAATTTAACACGGCTGGCGCCAGGGTTTCCCATTATGATCCTTTGCGTTGTACCTAGTGTCCCCTTGTGGTAAATATTATTACCATAATAAATTCAAAATCTGATGCATGTACAGATTATCAACGGTCCAAATCTGAATCTCCTCGGCAGGAGAGAACCTGAAAAGTATGGACATTCTTCTTTTGAAGAGTATCTTCCGGTTCTCGAATCGCGGTATCCCGATATTATCTTCAATTATTATCAGTCGAACGTAGAAGGTGAGATCGTCAGTGAAATTCAAAACACTGGTTTTTCGTGCGACGGTATAATTCTTAATGCAGGCGGCTATACTCATACTTCAGTTGCCATTACCGATGCAATAGCTGCGGTACCCTCACCGGTCGTTGAAGTTCATCTCACTAATCTGCTGGCCAGGGAGGAGTTTCGTCACACAAGTCTTATCGGAAGAAACTGCGCAGGAAGCATATCCGGATTTGGTCTGGATAGTTACCGGCTGGCTCTTGAGGCGCTTATCGAAATAATTCATTCAAAGAAGAAATAACTTATGGATTCCAAAAGGACCAAGATTGTTGCCACCATTTCTGATAAAAACTGTGATCCGCGATTTATCAGGGAACTTTATGAAGCCGGAATGGATGTCATCAGGATCAATTCTGCACACCTTGATATTGAAGGTGCGCTCCGGATAATAAAAAATACAAGGGAAGTATCAGACAAAATTGCAATTCTTCTTGATACCAAGGGGCCTGAAATACGCACTACGATCTGTGATGCTCCCATTCCGCTTAAAAAAGGAACAACAATAAATATTATCGGTGACCCGACTAAAAAGAGTTCCCCGGAAGCAATCTATGTTTCTTATGCATCTTTTTCTTCAGACATTCCTCTTGGGTCGCTTATTCTTATGGATGATGGTGAGCTGGAGTTCAGGGTATCACGAAAAAATGGAAGTGCATTGATCTGTACTATTGAAAATGACGGGGTTCTGGGATCACGGAAAAGTGTTAACATTCCAAGTGTTAAGATTATGCTTCCATCCCTCACTGATAAGGACAGAGCTTTTATTAAGATGGCGACAGAGAATGATGTGGATTTTATTGCCCATTCATTTGTCAGATCAAAGCAGGATGTGCTTGATGTTCAGGCGGTCCTGAACTCATATAATAGTCCTGTTAAGATAATAGCAAAGATCGAAAATCAGGAAGGTGTCGAAAATATTGATGATATTCTTGAAAATGTGTATGGTATCATGGTGGCCAGGGGTGACCTGGGTATTGAAATTCCATATGAACAAATTCCCGGTATACAGAAGATGATCATTACAAAGTGCATAATAACCCGTAAACCGGTAATTGTTGCAACTCAGATGCTTCACTCGATGATAAACAATCCGCGGCCAACCAGAGCAGAAGTAAGCGATATTGCCAGTGCAATTTATTCCCAGACCGATGCAATTATGCTCAGCGGTGAAACGGCAAACGGTAAATATCCGGTGGAATCTGTAAAAACGATGACTAAGGTTGCTCTGGAGGTCGAGAAGAATAAGGAGAAATTTATGAATATTCCTTATCTTAACGTTACGGGGGAGGTATCAGCATACCTGGCAAAAGTTGCTGTAAAAACTGCTTTCAGAATTGGTGCACGCGGAATAATTGCAGACACAGTCGGAGGGAGGACAATAAGGGATATGGCATCTTACCGGGGCATAAAACTGATAATGGCGCAGTGCTATTCTGAGAGAACAATGCGTGAACTGGCTCTTTCCTATGGTGTATATCCTAGTTTACAGGAACGGAAAAAGTCAATTGATGAGTTTATTCATATCGCCTTAAAAAATCTTTCTAAAGCGCATAATCTTAAGGGTGACGATATCGTTGTGGTACTTGCAGGCAACTTTTCTGCAGGTTCAGGTTTTTCATTTATCGAGGTTGGTTCGGTACAGTATCTTGAAGATCGGGTTAGTATTAAAGATTAACCAATAATTGGTCTGATTTTTGATGATTAAATCAGACCTGAAACTGAAAATAATATATGTAATCCACTTATTTCAAGGTAAATCAAATAAATAAAATAATCTGAGGCGTGAAAAATCCCGGAAAGAAATTTTTTTTACTTGCACTGCTATCATTTTGCTTTGCCAGTTTGAATGCAACCCATAACAGGGCTGGTGAAATAACTTATGTCCAATTATCGGATCTTTCGTTTGAGATCACAGTGACAACTTTTACGTATACCTTAAGTTTAGCAGACAGGCAAACTCTGAATGTCGAGTTCGGCGATAACTCAGTTGCAACTGCTCCAAGAATAAACGGACCAAGCCAGATGGGTGAGGTCCTTGCGAATTTTTACAAAAAAAACATTTATAAAATTATCCATACATACCCGGGTCCGGGTATTTACAAGATAATCGTTCAGGACCCGAACAGAAATGCAGGAGTTCTGAATATTCCTAATTCAGTCAATGTGATTTTTTCAATATCCACAATTCTTACAGTTAACCCTGCAATGGGGCACGACAATTCACCCGTGCTTCTTAACCCGCCATATGATAAAGCGGCTTATCACCATTTATTTATCCATAATCCCTCCGCTTTTGATCCTGACGGCGATAGCCTGTCCTATAACATCACTGTCTGTACACGTGAGGATGCAAGGCCAATTGTAGGTTATACATTACCTCCCGCCACCCGGACGATCAGAGTTGATTCTATAAGTGGAGACCTTATCTGGGATACTCCTGCCGATACCGGGAAATTCAACGTGGCCATGGATATTAATAAATGGAGAAACGGGAAAAAAATCGGAGTCGTAGAACGCGATATGCAGATAGAGGTCTTCAATACCAATAACAAACCCCCGGTAAACGGTCCTCTTAAAGACTATTGCGTTGAGGCAGGTGATTCGATAGATTTCCTGTATACCGCAACTGACTCGGATCAGGATTTTTTGACGCTTCACTCAACTTCAGGAGTCTACATCCTGGCTTCATGTTCCGCCTTGTTTACAAAGGTTGATTCTATAGCGGGATTTGCATCATCCCGGTTCCAGTGGAAACCATGTTTTGAGGCTGTAAGAAAACAACCATATAATGTGATCTTTAAAGTGGATGATTCCGCTCCCGATGTGAGGCTTGCTGCCATAAGCAATATCAATATCCGGGTACTGGGTCCGGCACCTAATCTAATAAATGCTGTGCCGGAAGGAAAAACTATAAGGCTGTCATGGGCGCCCTACATTACCAACTACATAACGGGATTTAATATTTACAGAAGAGAAGGAGCATCCACATTCAAACCCGACTCATGCACTTCAGGTATTCCTGCATCTACAGGTTTTGTTAAAGTAGGATATATAGCTGGCGCCTCGACTGTAACCTTTTCCGATAATGATAACGGGCAGGGCTTGTTATTCGGCAAGGAATACACATACAGGATAGTTGCTGTTTATCCAAATGGGGCAGAAAGCAAGGCTTCAAATGAGATTACATCCACACTCGTTTCCGGAATACCTGTTATAAAGAATGTCAGCGTTACTAATACGGATGCAGTCAACGGATCGATTTTTCTTTCCTGGAAAAAGCCACAGAGACTCGACACTATTCCTGCTCTCGGTCCCTATGAGTACCTGATATACAGGGCAACAGGAGTGAGTGGAACTGATTTTCAGCAGATTAAAGCAATTGAGACAACCGATTTAAATGATACGGTCTATGTAGATACTTTAATAAATACTTCGACGACCGGCTATATATACAGGATTGAATTATGGAATAATGCTGCAGGTAACAGATTTCTCGTAGGCGATCCGGGTTATGCATCGTCCATTTACCTTGTAATCACACCCGGAGACAAAAAAGCTCGTTTCACTATTACCCGTAATGTTCCCTGGATCAATACCAGGTACGACTTTTACAGACTGAATGGAACCACAAATGTCTATGATTCAGTTGGTACTACAAATCAGCTGACATTTATCGATTACGGTCTCGTAAATGGAAAGCAATATTGCTATTATGTCAAATCGGTCGGTGGTTACCTGGGAAATGATATGCCAAAGAACCTTATAAATCTTTCTGAAATTACCTGTACAACACCTGTTGATAATGAACCTCCCTGCGCTCCGGCACTGAATGTGACAAGCAGCTGCGATAGTTTATACAATACTCTTACATGGTCTGTAAGCGACTCTACCTGCAATTCCGATATTGCCGGTTATAAAATTTATACCAAGCTGACTACCGATGAGAATCTTGCACTTCTGCTGACTATCAACGACAGGAATGTATTTACCTACAAGCACTTTCCGGGTGAAACAGTTTCAGGATGTTATGCAGTTTCAGCTTTTGATTCCATCGGCAATGAGAGCAGCCAGTCACCAATGATATGTGTAGACTCGTGCAACTTTTATGAGATCCCGAATGTTTTTACTCCAAACGGGGATAATATAAATGACAGACTCGTTGCAAAAACTACGGGACTAATTCAAAAAATTGAATTCAAACTCTTTAACAGGAACGGTTTGATGTTATTCAGAACTGAAAATCCAAAGATAGAATGGGATGGAACCTACAAAGGCAGAATTGTTTCTCCGGGTGTCTATTTTTATGAATGCGATGTATTTGAAAATCGTCTTTCAGGGCTTCATCAATTCCATCTTTCGGGTTTTGTTCATGTTATTACCGAACTAAATTCCAAGGTTACTCCACAGACCACAAAATGATATTGAGGGATAAATACGATGAAGAAGATTATAATTCTGTTTTGGATTTTGATGGGTGCAGGCACACTATATGGTCAGCAGACCGTTGATTATATCCTTAAAGCCAGAGCACTCAGAGAGGCAGGAAAACCTGTGCAGGCCGCAAGTCTGTTAAGTGTGGCAATTGGCGAAAATAAGGTAAGCAGACTTTATACTGAAAGGGCAGAGGCAGACATTCTGAATAAGGACTATTCAAATGCTATTGTTGATCTGAATGAAGCTAATAAATTAACTCCTTTCTCAGGGGAATACGGACTTGCAAGGATCTACGCCCTGAAAGGAGATGCCGGTACGGCAATTTATCATCTGGAATTAACAATGAACTCTCCCTTTAAGAAAGGTGAAAAAGAGATACTTCTCGATCCGGCATTCGGTGGTATTGAAAACAGGCAGGAATGGCGTCAGTTCTGGAAAAAGGAATGGTATAGTGTAACTGAAAAGAGTATTTCTGAAATTGAATATTATATCTCTGCCGGAAAGACAGATGATTCAAAAGAGGTCCTGGCAGAACTCAAAAAAAGCGGTGAAACTGGTGATGACATTCTTTATGCCGAAGCATTAATCAACCTGGCTTCGGGAAAATACACTGAGGTTATGAAAGTTATGACAGGTCTGAATGATTTACGACCGGGGAACGAAAAATATCTGCGACTTCTTGCCAGGGCCCAGACCGGTGCTTCTGATCCGGCTGGCGCTTCTACAACTTATTCGCGGCTTATTGATGCGGGGGTCGCCGATGCCAACCTGCTTATACTTAGAGCAGATTGTTACAGCAAGACCGGCGAGACCGATAAGGCATTGAAAGATATCGGGAAATATCTTGAGATCTATCCTGATAACAGTACAGCTTTGAGCATTGCCGGTAAAATAGCGGCTAAATCAGGTGACAACCTGAAAGCCCTTGAATATTTCTCAAAGAATCTGAAACTTCATCCCAACGATCCCGAATGCTATATTGACCGGGCAAATGCCTACTTCGTCTCAAGGTCGTGGAATATGGCAATAAATGATTATAGTATGTCGCTTGATCTTAAACCTGCTAATTCTGATGTCTGGCTGAATAAGGGGATCGCTCTTCTGAATTCGGGTGATGTGGAGGACGCCTGTCATGATTTCAGAAGGGCATTGAGCCTTGGAAATAAGAGAGTAAGTGACTATATCGGCAGGAATTGCATCAAATAATCTTCGAAATCCGTTAACCGCAAAGTGCGCAAAGTTTCGCAAATGCGCAAAGAGCTTAAATTACAGCTGGCTCGTTGTGCCGTTGCGCCCTACCTTACATGCTTTAATATCCTGTCGAAAAGATCGTGAGGCTTAAAAGGTTTGAGGACATAATCATTTATTTTCAGATCCTCAATTTTGTCATGGCTTTCTGACATTATCGCAGCTGTAAGAGCAACGATAGGAATATTCCTGATCTTTGGATTATCGGACTTCCTGATCACACGTGTAGCTTCGATACCATCCATAACAGGCATATGCAAATCCATCAGAATAAGATCAAAATCCTCTTTTTCAAGTATATCAAGAGCTATCTGACCATTCTCAGCATGTGTAACAATTATTCCCCAGCCAATCAGAAATTTATTGGCAACAAAAAAGTTTATTTTGTTATCCTCTGCAACCAGTATCTTCTTCCCTTCAAGTCCAGAATAATTCTCGGGTACCTCTATAACCTGAGACTGTCCGGCTTTTTCTGAGATTCCAAAACTGATAGCGAATTTAAAAGTTGATCCTTTTTCGGGCTCACTTTCCAACATTATTGTACCTCCCTGTAATTCAATCAGTTTCTTACAAATTGCAAGGCCAAGCCCTGTACCACCGAAATGTCTTGTCGTATCTGATGAAGCCTGAGTGAAACTGTCAAAAATGACAGAGTGCTTATCTTTCGGTATGCCTATGCCTGTATCGGTGACAGTAAACTCTATTTTCGACTGATTGTATGTCCGGCTTAATTCCCTTACCAGGACCTGGATACTTCCATGAATTGTAAATTTAAGAGCATTTGAAAGCAGGTTGGACAGGATCTGATTAAGCCTGATCGGATCGCCAATGACCTCAACCGGCAGATTACTTGCTTTTTTAATATCGAAAGCCAGGTTCTTTGCCCTTGATCTGAATGAATATGACCTGAGGATCTCATTCAGAAAGTCACTGAGATTGAATTGTGTCTGTTCGAAAATTATTTTGCCCGATTCCATTTTGTTGTAATCGAGGACATCATTTACCAGGGTAAGAAGATGATTTCCCGAAAACTTCAGGGCTTTAATATAATCCATTTGATCTTCACGCGGACCACCCTGGAGTAGAAGATTGGTTATTCCTATAACTTCATTCAGAGGTGTCCTGATCTCATGACTCATGGTCGACATGAATTGCTGCTTGGATCGTGCTGCTTCTTCAGCCTTTTGTCGGGCCAGGATAATGTTATCCAGCATCATTCTCCGCTGAATAGCTATAGCGATCTGGTTTGCAATAAAATCCATGATATAGAGGTCATCCGGGGAAAATTTTTCCTCATTATAATAATCCTGCAGACACATTACCCCGATAGTTTCATTTTCAACTTTCAGCGGAACGCCCATCCAGACTTTGCATGGAGTTCCGACCAGATCAATATCAGCTGATTCCTCGAGAAGCTTCAGATCTTTCTCCTTCAGAAGAACAGACTTATTATTTTTGATTACCCATCCGGTTATAGTCTTTTTAGTTGGTATCTCATAGAAGTTATCCTTTTCATCGGCAAAAAAAGGCAGTGACAAGGTTTCTTTATTTTTATCATAGAGTGCTATAAAAAAATTATTAGTATCCCATATCTTGCTCAGTTCCTGAACAATAATGGGATAAATTTCTTTGATGTCATATTGTTTAAGCGCTGCAGTTGAAATATTAAAAAGTACTTCCTGCAGGAGCTGATTTTTCCTTTCGGTTGTAATATCCCTGTAGATACCGAGGTTGGCAACTTTTTCATTATTAATGACTACTGCTGTCGCTACAAGGGTGACATGAATATTATTTCCTTGTTTATCTTTTCTGATGGTCTGTCTGACCTCCTTCCGGTTCAATGAAGCCAGGTAATCGATTTTAACAGCTTCTTCCTTAAGATAATCAGGAACAACCAGGTCGTTAATATTCTTATTAACAGCCTCCTCGGAGGTATAACCAAAGAGATTTGTGAATTCACGGTTAATCATTGAAATAGTCCCGGCAGGGTTTGTTATTACTATAGCCGCCGGCGTCGAATTATATAAATGTTCCAGGAATGCTTTTTCTCTCGTAATCTGATTTTCAAATTCTTTTTGTTTGCTGATATCAGTAACTACTCCCCTGTAACCGATGATCCGGTCATTAAAGAAAAGTGCAAATGAGTGAGTTACTATGGGAACAACGGTTCCATCCCTTTTTTTCGCATAATATTCATTGCTTGATATTTGTCCGGGGGATGTCAGACCCTTGAGGTTTTCAATCATTTCCTGATATCGTTCAGGGAATATTTCTGAAAGGTAAACGCCTCTTTCCAAATCTTCGTTAGAATATCCGAAAAAGCTCATTCCCTGACGATTGGCATATAATATTTTTCCGGTCAGATCCACTTCATACACCATTTCAGGCAGCAGATCAGCAAATTTCTCAAAGATAAGTCCGGAATTATTCTGTACTTCCTTTAACATCTTCTGTGCCCCGGGTTCCCAGGTAATTACAAAATTTCCTGAGGTAAGATGAAATCCCGAATAATATCCGCCGGCATCATCGCCATCAGGTGATGCTGCCACTTTTTGACTATCACCTGTGAGATGAATATTCTTCAGAAGCTCAATCAGCTTTAGCCTGTTAACTAATGGAGTTTCTTCAATACACTTTCCGACAACTTCACTCCTGTGAACATGTTCTACTTCTTCAGCTTTACTGTTTATATCAATAACATAAAACATGTTATTAATATCGACACTGAACAAAGCCAGGTAACTGCCGACTGTTTCGAAAATTTCTTTAAGCAAGCTTCCGTGGTTATCTTTTATCTTTGTGTTCTTCTGCGCTTTAACTTCAGTAAATATAGTAAGCAGATAGATGTCACTTTCAAGTTGTACCGTATCGGCTGAAAAGAGATAAGGCTTCTCTTCACCCGACTTGGTTTTCAGTGTTACAGGATAACCTTTGATACTTTTTAGCCGCGAGATAAGCTTAATATATTTATTGCTGTCTTCGAAATCCGCAAAGATCCGGATTTCATCTGATGTATGGCCTATAATATCTCCTTTAGAATAACCAAGTGCTTTATAAAAAGATTCATTAACATCGACATACTGACCTGTATCTAACTTGCTGATTGCCATTAAGTAGTTGGCCGAGTGAAAAATCCTGAAAATCATTTCCCTGGAGATTTCGGATTTTTCAAGGCTTTTTGAACGGATCAACTCAAGTTCCTTCTCCAGCTTTTTATTTGTTTCCAGCAGCTCAATATAACTCTCTTTATAATCCATCAATCTGACAGTTTCAATTACATTTTAAAAATAGCAAATATTGATATAATTCCGGTTTTATGAATTTGATTTCCTTCTTTCCATTAATTCCATAATCTTCGTACTGCCAGGGTTCACTTATTTCCTGGTTTTCCTGTAATAATCGCAGAATTCAGACAGACCACAATTTGCGCATAACGGATTTCTGGCTTTGCAAACATACCGTCCATGCAGGAGCAGCCAGTGATGTGCTTCATGAATGAGCTCAACAGGAATATGTCTTGTCAGCTGTAATTCGACAGCCAGCGGAGTTTTGGCATTTTTTACCAGACCTATCCTGTGCGCAACCCTGAAAACATGAGTATCAACAGCCATAACAGGTTTTTTGTAGATAACTGAAGCCACAACATTAGCACTTTTTCTCCCCACTCCCGGTAAACGTTGCAGAACATCCGGTTCAGAGGGTACTTTTCCGCCAAAGTCGGATATAAGCATACGTGACATTCCCGATAGATGTTTTGCCTTATTATTCGGGAAAGTACATGATTTAATGTATTCGAAGATCTCATCCGGACCAGCTTTGGCCATCGATTCAGCATCCGGATATTTTTCAAGCAGAGAAGGGGTTATCATATTTACTCTTTTATCGGTGCATTGTGCTGACAATATCACTGCCACAAGCAGCTCAAAGGGACTTTTGTATTCCAATTCAGTTACTGCTTCCGGAAAGGTTGCCTGAAAATAGATTATTGTACGATCAAATCTTTCCTTGATTGTCATAGGTCTGAAATTAATAGTGCAGGTAAGGTAACACTTTTTATCTTTGCACAATATTGATATTTATGATAAGTTACCTGCAGGCAGATAGTGTTGCGAGGCGGATCGGAGACAATCTCCTGTTCGATAATATTAGTTTTAATATTAACAAGGATGATAAAGTTGCACTGATAGCAATCAATGGGGCAGGTAAATCCTCTTTGCTGGATATTCTGGCAGGAAAAGAAAATCCTGACAATGGATCACTGAGTATTAAACGCGATTTGCGGATTGCATACCTTCAGCAATCTCCTGTTCTCAATGAATCGAACAAAATAATCGATGAACTTTTCTGCACCGATAGTGAGCTTGTAAATGTTATAAGGGAATATGAAAGCTGCATTCTCAACGGTTCTCCCGAAATGCTTCAGCAAATGATCCAGAAGATGGATGATCATAAAGCGTGGGATTATGAAGTTGCAGTCAGGCAGATACTCTCTAAACTTAAGCTTACCGATCTTAATGCAGTTATTGCGACGCTTTCGGGCGGCCAAAAGAAACGGATAGCACTGGCAAAGGTCCTGGTTGAAGAGTCTGACCTTCTCATCCTTGATGAACCTACAAACCATCTTGACCTTGATATGATAGAATGGCTCGAAGAGTATCTGATGAAGTCCAAAAAGACCCTTTTAATGGTAACTCACGACAGGTATTTTCTCGACAGGGTTTGTAATGTGATACTGGAACTGTCGGGCAATGAATTATTCAGATATGAAGGAAATTATGAATATTTTCTGGAAAAAAAACAGAGCAGGGAGTACTCTGAAAAGTTAAATTCCGAAAAAGCTAAAAATCTTTTAAAAACAGAACTCGACTGGATGAGAAGGATGCCAAAGGCACGACGGCATAAAGCGAAATCGAGGATTGAATCGTTTTATGATCTAAAGGAAAAAGCCGCGAACAGACCTGAGGAAAAAAGCATCAGCATAAATGTAAATATCTCCAGAATGGGCAGCAAGATCCTTGAGATAAAAAACATCAGTAAATCTTACGGCGACAAGGTGATCTTAAAAGACTTTACATATCTCTTCAACCGGTATGAAAAAGCAGGACTAATCGGCAGGAATGGCACTGGGAAAACAACATTGCTCAACATAATCACTGGTTTGACTGAACCTGATGAGGGAACAGTAGAACGGGGAGAAACAATAGTCTTCGGTTATTACCAGCAGCAGGGCATCGAATTTGATAATGATATGACTGTGTTAGATGCTGTAAAGGATATTGCGGAAAAGGTTTCGATCAGTGACGGGCATGTGCTTTCAATAACCCAGTTCATGAACTATTTCCTTTTTCCTCCTGAAAAACAACACACATTGATAAGAAAACTATCGGGCGGTGAAAAACGACGTCTTTATCTGCTGACGGTGCTTATGAGAAATCCTAATTTTCTGATCCTTGATGAACCGACCAATGATCTTGACATCCTTACACTTAACGTTCTGGAGGAATATCTGGCCGGCTTTAAAGGGTGTGTAATCGTAGTATCGCACGACAGATATTTTATGGACAAAGTAGTTGATCATATTTTTGAATACAAGGGTGAAGGAATTATAAAGGATTTCCCGGGTAATTATACACAACTCAGGGATCAACAAAGAGAATCTGAAAGGATTGTTCCCGCTTTAAGGTCCGCAAAAGGCTCAGAATCTGCCGGATCAATTGAAGTAATACTTAAAAAGGAGAAAAGACAGGGACTGACATTTAAAGAAAAGAGGGAATTTGAAATTCTTTCAGGGGAAATTGAGGATCTCGAATCAGAAAAAAAGCGAATCGAAACAGAAATGAGTAGCGGAGCGCTTGGTAATGATGACTTAATGTCAAAATCTAAAAGACACGGTGAAATAATGAAAATCCTGGATGAAAAAGAGTTACGATGGCTTGAATTGAGTGAGAAATGAACTAAAACTCTCAATTTTACAGTAAAGAGTGTTGAATTAGGTCAGATTATTTAACTTTAGCAATCAATAGGTTACGCTTTTGGAAAAAATAACTATAAAAACACCAGGTTTCAGATCGGACATATTGGTGGGGGAACCATGGGAAGCAGTATCGGATCTGCTGCCTGAAAAGGGTGTGGTAATAATTACCGATGATAATGTAAGGAATTTATATGGCAGGAAATTTCCAAAGTTCCCGGTTATTTCTGTTACTCCCGGAGAAGAAAGTAAGAAATTTAAAGTTATAGAATCATTGGCCGGACAACTCCTGGATGCGGGTATCGATCGCTCAGGAATTGTCCTTGGAATTGGAGGAGGTGTGGTATGTGATATTGCAGGTTTTCTTGCCTCAATATACATGAGAGGCATCAGGTGCGGATATGTTTCAACTTCTTTATTGTCACAGGTCGACGCCAGTACAGGCGGGAAAAACGGAGTTAACCTCGGACATATAAAAAATATTCTCGGAACTATCAGGCAGCCTGAGTTCGTTATATGTGATCCTGCAATGCTTCAGACTCTGCCCGACGAAGAATATTTATCAGGTCTTGCTGAATTGATTAAAACAGCAATTATAGGCGATAAAGAATTATTTGATACCATCGAGCAAAGCTTTAATGAAATCGGGGCAAGGAACCCAGAATTACTTTCCCGCCTTGTGGCAAGATCTGTAAGAATTAAAGGACTGGTGGTATCTGAGGATGAAATGGAGAAAGGGTTAAGACGGATCCTTAATTTCGGACATACCTTCGGCCATGCTGTTGAGTTGCAGAAAGCTGTAAAACATGGTTTTGCAGTTGCCTCCGGGATGGTACTGGCTACTGAATTTTCGTTTGAAAAAGAATATATAAGCCGGGAGGAAAAAGAAAGAATTATTACCCTGTTAAAGAGATTCAGACTGGTTGAGAAACTGGATATGACTGATAATCAAATGGAAATGTATGTTCTTCATGATAAAAAGAAGACTGGTGAGGATATTAATTTTGTCTTCACCCGGGGTATTGGAAAAGCGATTGTTGAAAAGGTGCCGGTTAAGGAAGTTCTCGGATTTTATAAAAGATTCAGAGACAAAAATAAAGAGTTATGAATTCATTCGGAGTAGTTTTCAGAGTCACACTTTTTGGTGAGTCACATGGCCCGTCTATTGGCGTGATCATAGACGGTTGTCCTCCAGGGATACCTGTTAAGTCGGACGATTTTCTACCTGATCTCAGGCGACGTCAAAGCGGGAGTAAGGGAACTACAACACGGCTAGAGCCGGATCTTCCTGAAATACTGAGTGGTGTTTTCAAGGGTACGACCACAGGTGCTCCTGTTGCTCTTCTTACAAAAAACAGCAATAAAATTTCTTCTGATTATGATGAATTTAAAAATATCCCAAGGCCCGGGCATGCTGATTTTGTGTCACGTATAAAACACTCAGGATTTTCCGATATGCGGGGAAGCGGTCATTTTTCGGGAAGGATAACATGGGGACTGGTTGCAGCAGGGGTGATGGCGAAAAAAATATCAGGACCGGCCGACATTCAAGCCAAATTAATCTCTGCTGGGGGATCGGCTGATATTGAGAAAGCAATTAATGAGGCAATAGCATTGAATGATACAATTGGTGGTATCATTGAATGCAGGGTTAAGAACCCGCCTCTGGCAGTAGGAGAACCATTTTTTTACTCTTTTGAATCTGCTGTCAGTCATATGATATTTTCAATTCCTGCAATCAAGGGAATTGAATTTGGTTCAGGTTTTGCAGCAGCAGCAATGAAAGGTTCGGAACATAATGATCCTTTTATTGATCAGACGGCAAGACCGCCACGAATAATGCGGGCGGAATTAATGGAGGTATAACTAACGGAAATGAGATCATTTTCAGAATTGTGGTAAAACCAACCTCATCAA
The DNA here is from genome assembly GCA_963791065.1 of uncultured Bacteroidales bacterium. Classification (GTDB taxonomy): domain Bacteria; phylum Bacteroidota; class Bacteroidia; order Bacteroidales; family VadinHA17; genus LD21. The sequence continues at coordinate 67,323 of CAWBQN010000020.1, read as the reverse complement.
CAGGAGTGGATCAGACTACATTTAATTTTAAAACAGGAGAGATGACTACCCTCAAGGTAAAAGGCAGGCATGATACCTGTATTGCTTTAAGAATGCCTGTTATTGTCGAAGCCGCTACAGCGATTGCAATGGCTGACCTGATCCTAATTGACAGAGGAATTCATGGTCAAAGAAATATCGGACGAAGTGTTTAAATGGGCTTGTTTCTGGCACTAAGGTTCATAAAGGTTTAGTATTGGATTTGATCAGAAGACCTCTTGTTGTTGAACTGGTTATTTTGAACCTGTCGTCAATCCTGTCCCCGATGATCCAGGCAATTTTTCCGTCCGATTCTAGAATGAATATGTTTTCTTTGTCAAGTTTCGAATACTTGTTATCAATGAAATAATCACTGAGCTTTTTCTTCCTGTTCATTCCCAGAGGGTAAAAGTGATCTCCTGCTCTTCCATTTTCTGATTGTCAGGGGGAAAATCACTTTTTCATAATCAATACAAGCAATTGATGGATCGGATGGTATTGAATAAGTCTCTGTGATTCTGACAATTTTAGCTGATCTGATGCCAGGGACGCTGATAAAGTCCTGTAACTTATTTATGGTATACTCCTTGTCACTCGTGATTTCTTTTTCGGAAACAATTATCTCCTTCCTGTTTTTAATCATTCTGTGAGTGCCCGTAATGACCTGACCACCTGTGTTACCATCAATTACTTTAATCAGGTCAGTCAACAGTGCATTGGACATTCCGTATGGCTTAAACAGCTCGAATAATACTGACTTATTATGCAGATATGGTTTCAGCTGGCTGATATTAAATGTGATGAATTTTTCTTTCTCTGAGGAAATAGTTTTCCTCAAATTTGAAATGTAACCCGATATGATTTCATTATACCCTGAAAATCTTTCTGCTGTTTCATTTAGTGTCAGTTCAATTGAGGGATTGATCTCCTTAAGAACCGGAATTACCAGGTGCCTGATTTTGTTCCTGGTATATTTTGTATCAGCATTTGATCTGTCCTCACGAAATGTTATTCTATGTTTTTTGCAATAATGCAGTTATTTCCTGTCTGGTTGCGAACAGCAATGGTCTTATAATCCTTTTGCTTACAGGTTTCATTCCTGTCATTCCGGTTATTCCGGTTCCCCTGATCAGGTTTATCAGAAGGGTTTCAATATTATCATTAAGGTTATGAGCAACGGCTATAGAATCATATCCGTTATTTTCTCGCACCTCTTCGAACCATTTGTATCTTAGGTCCCTGGCTGCCATTTGCACTGATAACCCGCTTCTTTTTTGCATATGTTTTTGTTTCAAACCTGATGTTAAAGAATGGAATACCATGATCAGATGCAAACTTACGGACCAGTTCCTCATCCATATCTGATTCTCCGTCTCTCAGCGAGAAATTGCAGTGAGCTATACCTATCTTATAATTCTGTTTAAGGAACAGGTGAGCCATCACCATTGAATCTATGCCGCCACTGACTGTGAGTAAAATTTTATCACCCTGTTTTAAAATCTTGTTCTCTGAAATAAACTTTTTAAATTCATCAGTCATAATGATAAGCTTAGGATGTAAAAATAGAAAAAGCTGACTGAATAATTGTATCGATCATTACCTGTAAGGGATGACAGACGGGGGGCCCGGATCAAAATTAGCCGGATGTAATAATTGTTCTCCGGAAACAGTTACCGGGGATATTGTCGAATAGGGCGGGTAATTGGGAAAATAACCAATCCTCAGCTGAAAGGTATTAAATACCAGGTTATCATTTCGGATCCTTATGCCTACTCCAATACTTGAAAGTGAATATCCGTTTCCCACGATTTGGTTCGTAGCTGAAAGAAAAGAAAAATCAGCAAAACCGAAAAAAGCGAATCTGAAACCGTAGAGATTTATCGGGCTGAACAGCACAGATTCAAGACTCAATGTTAATCTTTGAGTTCCGTTTACAGAATCATTGGCTAAATCCCGAGAATCCATTATTAGTAATGAATCGCAGGTTTTCATTGGTATATCTGCCAAATCCTCTGGTATAATTAATATTAACAAAATTCCGGATTTTGGAATTTCTCAGATTCACAAGGTTTGAAAAATAATTTAGTCCCAGAGATAGTACACCTTGTTCCGTTTTATTCTTATTCAGATAAGTTGAAAATCCGGTATAGGAATAAAAATATCCAAGGGATTGGACTCGATACGCTGAATGATACCTCACCTCCAAGATATGTCCTTTGCTTAAACTCATTAAATTCCCTGCCGGTAGTAAACTTTAGCATCGATCCATATGGGATATCTTCAGTACGGCCATAACTATATATAAGATTGGTTTTAGTATATTTCTGAACGGACAAGGCAGCCGATGCAAGGAAAATCTTGTATCTCTGCAGGTTATAGTAAGATTCCGGAAGTATAACCGGATGGTCAAAAACATTATTATTAGTATAGCGGACACCAATTATTATTCTTGACACTGATTCTTTATTGATAAGAAATGATCTCGACAGCCAGTAATCCTGTAAATTATATTTCAGAGGCGCCGGGATTATGAGAGTATCGAGAGTTGAGTTGTGTACATCTGACGGATGGAAATTCCTCCGGCATATTTTGTGGTTGAGCTGACCAGCTTACGGCTTATGTTAAATCCATAAGTCTTTTCTCCCAGGCCATGAAGATAGTAAACATTCAGATTTATAAACGATTTTGCAATATTATCAGCAATATAGTGTACTCCAAAGCCAGGCGAATCGGGTAAAGTATTATTATAGGGAATATCTAACCCAAATTCATGTCCGATTCCGAAATATTTTTATCAAAAACCGAAACGTTTCCTTTTTTAAGTCCGTTGTAAGTGAATGAGCCACCCAGAGAATAAACATCTTTTGTATATACCACAATATCAGCTTCGTCATCAGATACAGGAACAACAATTATTCTGGCATCATCTATATAGGGAAGTTGCCGTAATATCCTTTCGTTGTCACTTAGTATCAGGGGAGAGATTGTATCACCTTCCGAAAAAAGAAGGTTTTTTCTGATTATATTTTCATTGGTGTTAAAATGGGTTTTATTCAATATATTTTCAATCTTATTAGGATTTTCCGAATCCGGATTATTTATATTTGCTCCGAAAACATTTAGTCTTTTTACAGTAATTTTTCTGATCTTTTTTCCTGAATAGATTATATAGTTGGCATCACTTGTACCTGTGAACTGTTTTTTAAATATAGTGTCGCGGAGTAATTACCAGAAAATCATATAATTTCCTGGTCAGATTATTTTTTGAAGCTTTTACTTTCAGGGAGTCGAAGAAAAGATGATTTCTGTCTCTGACGACAGCAGGTGAGTGGGACATTGTTAAAAGAAAATTCATTATGACAGATAATGAGATTGTCTCTGATCTTTTTAATTATGGCGGGAGAAATCTTATTTATCGTGTCACTCTGGGAATAATTTTGGGAACTGGCAATGTTACATGAGAAGAGAAGAGCCAGTAAGATTCCTGGCCCTAACCAATTCCTGTATTTCTCCGTATTTTGCACATCAGGTTTTCTGAGGATTGCTTATCAAAACATCATCGGAATTAAACTGGAATCCAAGGCGTTTCCCAGTGATCACTCTTGAATGCTGGATCTTCGCTTCTGCCTGACCTACGGTTGCAATTTTGACTGTATCGTATGGTGGTACAAGAAGATCAAATTCAAGTGCATATTGAATTGCAGTTGAAATTATAAGTTGTAATGATTGTTTGCTTATCTCTTCATTGCCATAATTTGTGAACAACATTCCCATCTGTCTTTTTCCTTCAACAAAATATTGTTTCTCATGGTTTATAAAGATCCTGGCTATCAGATATCCGAGATCATCCAACCGTGAATATTTGAATGAATCGCTGAGATAGTTGTAAATATTGATCATTCCCGAATATGCATTGTATTTGTTTTTCTGGATATATGCTGTTTTCCAGGCAGGATGCTCCCTGTCGAACTGAAAAATGTTGGAGTGCATGCTGAAAAGCAATATATCCCCTGCAACCTTGATCTGGGCATCAAAATTACTTCTGTCAGTATATTCCAGCCTGATCCTTGAATCCATTCCGCTCAAACTGGCATTTATCTCTTTGGAAAATTTTTAAGAACCTCCTTTACAATGACAAAATGATTCAAGTGTATTATCAAATACTTTTTGTTTCAGAAGTGATTTTTCTTTCAGTGTTCCGATTATTGCCAGTTTTTTATCATTCTGATCTGTCATGGTAAACGTCGTATTAAGTGAAATATTGGCATCTAAAGTAAGAATTATTCAGCGGAATTAAAACAATCATATCCCGGGTGAATATTTAACGGAGTGTAATTATTAATTAATAGGATCTTGCAAAAAGGACTCTTCTGTTTGGATGGTTTTCCTGAATAAACACATTTACCCCTTCTTCAGGACTGTCAAAAGGAATACATCTGATTGTGGCTTTTGTCTCCTCTTTAATTTTCTCTTCTGTCTCAACTGTTCCGTCCCAGTGAGCCATAATAAATCCACCCTGATTATCAAGAACTTTCAGAAAATCGTCCCATTTATCAACATAAAAAGTATTTTCCTTTCTGAAATTCAGAGCCTTATTATAAATATTGGTCTGAATTTCCTCAAGAAGCTCTGGGATATGTTCATTTATCTTGTCAACAGGTATTGTCTCTTTCGTCAGATTATCCCTTCTGGCTACCTCAATTGTTTTATTTTCAAGATCACGCGGTCCTATCGCCAGTCGCACCGGAACTCCTTTCAGTTCATAATCAGCAAATTTCCATCCGGGCTTATTATTATCCCTGTCATCATATTTAACTGATATGCCAAGAGCTTCCAGTCCGGATTTGATTTTTATTGCTGTGTCGGACAATGCCCCTATCTGCTCAATATTTTTATAAATAGGTATTATCACAACCTGGATCGGTGCGAGTTTCGGAGGCAAAATCAGGCCATGGTTATCGGCATGACCCATGATTATAGCACCTATAAGCCTGGTTGTAACACCCCAGGAGGTTGCCCAGACATAATCAAGCTTACCTGTTTTGTCAGTAAACTGAACTTCGAATGCTTTAGCAAAGTTTTGTCCCAGAAAATGGCTCGTTCCTGCCTGCAATGCTTTTCCATCCTGCATAAGTGCTTCAATGGCATATGTATCGATGGCTCCTGCAAAACGTTCATTTTCAGTCTTATATCCTTTAATAACAGGCAGAGCCATTGAGTTTTCCGAAAAGCCTGCATAAACTTTGATCATCTTTTCGGTCTCTTCGATTGCTTCTTCTCTGGTCGCATGTGCCGTATGTCCTTCCTGCCACAGAAATTCCGTCGTTCTGAGAAAAAGCCTGGTCCTCATTTCCCATCTGACAACATTTGCCCATTGATTGATGAGAATTGGAAGATCCCTGTATGAATGGATCCAGTTTTTATATGAATGCCAGATGATGGTTTCTGAAGTAGGCCGGATAATTAGTTCTTCTTCAAGTTTTGCAGTCGGATCAACAACAATCCCTTTGCCGTTTTCATCATTTTTGAGACGATAATGAGTAACCACTGCACACTCTTTTGCAAATCCTTCTACATGGGCTGCCTCTTTGCTGAAGAATGATTTTGGTATAAATAAAGGAAAATATGCATTTACATGACCGGTAGCTTTAAATAGTCTGTCGAGTTCGGCCTGTATCTTTTCCCAGATTGCATACCCGTAAGGTTTAATAACCATGCATCCGCGAACAGCCGAATTTTCTGCCAGATCAGCCTTGATAACCAGATCGTTATACCATTGTGAATAATTCTCGTCCCTGTTAGTTAAAAACTTCGCCATTTTTTTGGTATGGTATTTGTTTCATTTATTTTAAAGAAATAGATTGCGTAAAAATAAATAAAAAGATCAGTTATTACTCAAAAAAGAAAGGGAGGTTCATCATGAAAGCAAAATACTACATCGGAATTTTATCAGTACTTCTGCTTGGTGCTTCAACTGTAAATGCTCAGAGAGACTGATTCCGGATACAACAGGAATGATGATGCCAAACTGGTCGTAAATAATTATTATAATGATTATGATTTATTACTTTGCATCAAGGATTAACAGGTTTCACAGATCATATGCAGCATTCGATTATTACTCGCCGGTATTTACCGATCCTTACTGGTATGATTACCAGCCTTTTTCGTGGGGATTAGGATTTATTTGGCGGAGGTTTCGGATTGGGATTGGCATTTAACTACCCTTTCATATGATTATGGTTATGGAGGCTATTATGGATATGATCCTTACTACGGAAGCTATTATGGTGGGTATGATCCTTATTATTACAACAACTGGTACTTTCCTGTAATACTTTAACTTTAATTTCGGTTACAGATGGCACAACGATTATTTTGGATGGAACAGGTTTGACCATGGCTATGGTTACAACGGCTACAGGAATTCCTACTACGCACATAATGATTATAACAGGTATAACAGATATAACAGGTATAACTCAGACAGATACTCAAACTCGGTTTCTCCTTCAAGAAGGAATCCGGGGAACAATTCAGGATCTTATGCCTATAATAGAAATAATTCATCCGGCAATAATTTCCGCAATGGAACTAATACAAGGAACACAGGCAACAGGGGAGCAGGCAATGTCAACGGCAACAACAGCAACAATGGCAATCACACTTATAACCGGATACATACAAATAACGGGAACAATATCAATAGTGTAATTGACGGAAATCACAGCAATAACAGAAATAATGGAAACAATGTGAACAGTGTAAATAATGGTAACAACAGCCACAACAGCAACAACGGAAATAACGTAAATAGCATTAATAACCGTAACAATAATGGTGGTGGCCGCAGCCTGGGTACCAGGAGCACTAGTTACTCATATGCCAATAATGCGGGCAATTCAAGAACTGTTACATCCAATTCGAATAATAACCGTTACAACAACTATGTAACACACAGCGCTAACACGAGCAGGACTTCGCATCTTAATTCATCTGTAGGCACACGTTCATCCGGGGCAGTACACTCTTCACAGGTACGGTCGTCTTATTCCAGGCCGTCCGGCTCAGGATCAGGGATCAGAAGCAGCTCCTCGCACAGTATTTCCAGATCATCCGGTTCCAGATCATCCGTTTCAAGATCATCAGGTACAAGATCCTCCGGATCCGGTTCAGGTTCCTCCAAGGGGAGATCATCAGGAAGGAGATAGAAATTAAAAAATATTATATTTAGTGATTCATAACACTTAGTTAATTTAATTTGTTTCTTTGGTACAATATTTGCGTGTTATTTAGAAAACAATGGGGGAAATTAAAATGAAAACATTATCTCAAATATTAGTCCTTGCTCTATTTGCTCTTAGCTCCTGTACATCAAGCCTTTATACAGGAGCAGAGTACGATGATCTTTATTATTTACCTTCAGATCAGCCGGTTGCCAGGAACAACGCTCCTGTTAATGAACAAGCCCCAACAAGCAGTTTAAAGAATAAAGACTACTATGATAATAAATATGCACAAGATACCCTGGTTTCGGACCAGTATTCAGGTGCAGTTAATTATGACACTGTAGTCGATAATAATTACTATAATAACAATGAAGGATATGATTATTACGATCAGGTTCCGTATTCTTCAAGATTAAGAATGTTTTATGGTAACTATTTTGATCCTTACTGGAGAGATCCATTCTATTTTGACTTTGGCTATCCTTCATTCGGATATGGTTTTGGCTACGGAGGTTTTCCATACTATGGATTTGGCAATTCCTATTTCATGAATCCTTATGGATATGGATATGGAGGATACTATGGTGATTATTACGGATATGGCTACCCGGGTTATTATCCTGGTTTTTATGGAGGGTATTATGGAGGTTTAGGTTATTATGGTGGTTATTATGGCGGAATATTTAATAATGGATATAACCGTTCCTATGGTGATAATAAGGTTACCTATGGGAGACAGGCAAAACCGAGCAATCTTTCCTCAAGCTGGAATAGCTCTGTTGGCGGTATTGGTTCTTCAAGAAGGGATTCGTACCTGTACCACGCTAGTTCCTCAGCTCGAAGAACTTCCGGAACTGCAACACAGAGTACTAATCAGAGAAGGACTGTTACATCAGGCGTTAGTTCCCAGCAACAAACTGTCAGTCAGGTTAACAGAAGATCTGCACAGGTTCAGTCGAAGGTACCTTACAATTCCACCTCCGTCCAGAGAAGCCCGGCAAATACGAAGCCGGCATACAATAATGTTAACCGGACTTATACTCCAAGTTACAATAATCCAAGAATGTCAACCAGGCCCTCTTATAACAATAGCAGAGTAAACCAGGGTGCAACTAATAATACGAGGATTTATAACGGCGGGTCTCAGGGTTCGTATCAGCGGACGTATAATAATGTCAGAAGTGGTTCCTCAGGAAGCAGTGTACGGAGAAGCGAATCACCGTCAGGATATTCTCCCTCAAACCAGGTCAGATCAAATTCTTACAGAAGTTCGGGAAGCTATTCTGTTCCGTCGAGAAGCAGTGTATCGAGAGGCAGTTATTCCTCAGGTTCTTACAGTGGTGCTTCTTCCGGCAGCAGCAGATCCTATAGCAGCGGATCATCCAGTTCAGGATCAAGCGGTTCATATTCCTCAGGTTCTTCATCGGGTGGCGGCAGGTCTTCAGGTGGTGGTGGCTCCTCTTCCGGAAGAAGATAATTTAAACAATAAAATAGCAGTTAAAAAGTTCATTCTAAATAAAGAGTGCAGGGAAAGTCTTACAAAAAAAGAAACGTATGAAAAGAATTAGCTTATTAATATTCGCACTAATATCTGTAGCTGTCGGAGTCAATGCTCAGAATGTAGATGATGCATTAAGATATTCCCAGATATTTTATGGAGGAACTGCCAGATTCATGTCTATGGGAGGTGCCTTCACAGCCCTTGGAGGAGATATATCATCTTTGAGTCAGAACCCGGCAGGACTTGGTGTCTTCAGATCCTCTGAACTGACAATTACGCCTCAGTTATTTCATATTAAAACAACTGCCGGCTTCAACGGAAACTCAACAGACTATCTCTATAATTTTAATCTGGGTCAGATCGGTATAGTCGGTAATATTATTTCGAATAACAAAGAATCAGGACTGATTACACTTAATCTCGGTTATTCGTTCAATAAAACAAATAATCTGAGTCAAAGTATTGTGATTCAGGGAGTCAGTAACTCAAGTTCCATGGCTGATTATTGGGCTGCCCTGGGAAACCAGGGAGTCGGAACGAATTTTAATAATCTTCAGGGCGCTGAAAGAATTGCCTGGGATACCTATGTAATTGATACAATTACCGGGTCAGGTGGAAATCGTTATGCAACAACCTATTCAAATTATGGCGATACTCCTCCGTCGAGATATGGTCAGACAGTAAAGCGTATTATTACCAATGATGGATATACTGCTGAACATGCGTTCTCTATTGGAGGTAATTATTCAAATAAGATCTTCTTTGGTGCTACATTTGGTGTCTCTGTTCTGAGATTCACCAGTCACTTTGAACATCTCGAGTCGACCAATACAACGCTTCCCTCCCAATTCCAGGATTTTACCTATACTGATCATTTTGAAGATAGAGGAACCGGATATTCACTTAAGCTGGGAGCCATTTACAAACCTGTTGACGCTGTCCGCATAGGCCTGGCATTCCATTCTCCTACCTGGTATAAGATCGATGAATATTATTACAATGACATAACATCACACTTCACTGATGGCAACCAGTATGAATCCTCCAATAACCCCTCAAGGTATAATTATGGACTGGCAACACCTTTCAGGCTATTGGCAGGAGTAGGCGTACAGGTTCAAAAACTGGCAATCCTCAGCGCTGATTATGAATTTGTTGATTATAGTTCTGCAAATTTTTATCAGACAGGTGATAACCATGACTACCAACCGGAAAATCAAGCAATAAAAAATAGTCTGAAACCAACAAGCAACATAAGGCTTGGCGGTGAGTTCAGATTGAATAACCTCTACCTGAGAGCAGGTTACGGATTTTATGGAAAATCATTTAAATCGGACCAGGATAATGCAAACCTTGACTATAATACTTTATCATTCGGGGTTGGCGTAAGGGAACAGAACTTATCCATCGACTTTGCTTTCACCAATTATAAATATTCCCAGAAGTATTTTCTGTACCCTGTGGAAACAGGAATTGATCCGGCACTCGCTAATCTGAATACGATAAAAAATATGTTCACTCTGACTTTCGGTTACAAATTTGGTATTTGATACTTTGATGACTTCCTACAGTTGAGGCTGCCTCTTTTGAGGCAGCCTTTTTTTTGGCCTTTCTTAGGTAATACTGCCTGGGTAGTATGCTCAACTTTACAGGTAATCACCCGCTTCCGGCCCTGTATTAAAGATCAGGTCTATAATACTCAACCCTCCAACAAATTGACCGCTTGTTTTAAAAACCTGCAGGTATTCTTTGGAGGCGGATAGGGAAGATCCTTTTGGTGATATTTTATATCTGAGATCATTTTCTGATCCTCCGGCAGGTTCAAATTCAACAGTATAAAGGAGTTTAATTTTTATATTGAGCATTTTCAGCACGGACTCAGTAAGTTCCATGTTCAGGTCAAGGAGAAATTCTGTCTTCTTTGAGATAACTTTTTCAATATACTCAAAATAAAATTGAAAAAAAGGAGATGAGCCATAAGCAGCCGTGATAGCTCTCAGATGCACTTGCTGCCACCTCTTGGAGTAGTCTATCCTGATTTCTTTTATTGGTGTTTTGTGCAGGCTGCCAAGATAAACCGGAACAGATAAAAGATGCGGTCCATGTGCAGACAATATATAGCATCTGTTCCTGTAGGACTGCTTTAAGTAATTTTCTTCCTTTTCAACATATACCTCATCAGCCTGTAAAATGAAGGAGAAGTATTCTACCGGTGGCAAGTATGCCGTGGAGAGTAATATTTTCCCTGACATCGTAAAATGAATCACTCCATCTTATTAATCATACTGGCAGCAAAAGCGGCACCGAATCCATTGTCAATATTCACGACTGTGACCCCTGTTGAACAGCTGGTCAGCATGGCCAGAAGCGCGGAAATACCTCCGAAATTGGCGCCGTAGCCAACGCTGGTAGGCACAGCAATTACCGGTTTATCGACTAATCCCCCGACCACACTGGCTAGAGCACCTTCCATACCTGCAATAACTATTATCACCCTGCAGTTTCGTATTTCAGGTAATTTATCAACAAGCCGGTGAATACCTGCGACACCTGCATCATAAATCCTTAAGACATTATTTCCCAGGAGCTCAGCAGTTATTGCAGCTTCTTCTGCTACCGGCATATCTGAAGTTCCGGCTGTAATGATTGCAATCCGCGTCATAGGAACCTTAGGTTTTTTCCTTTGCATTGAGATAATTCTGGCGACCGGATAATATACAGCTTCAGAAGAAAGGCTTCTGACTGCTTCGTACATTTCGTCATTTGCCCTTGTCCCAATGACATTGGTTTCCTTCTCTGACATTACTCTGAAGATCTCCCTGACCTGCTCAATTGATTTCCCGGCGCAGTAGATTATCTCAGGATACCCTGTCCTCATTTCACGGTGATGATCAATTCTTGCGAAACCCAGATCAGTATACGGGAAATTCTTAAGAGTGGCCAGGGCCTCTTCAATGCTGGTTTTCCCGTTCTTAACATCAATAAGAATCTTTTCTACTTCGAGAGCATTCATAATTATTTTTTATTTCTTACCACTTGTGCCAAAACATTATTGTAAACCTCTTTGACCGGAATCTGCTTATCGGCCGCAATATGTTTACATTCTTCATATTCGGGTTTGCAGGATACCTCTATTCCGTTGTAATAGGAACGCTTTATGCTTATTTCGCCATAAACTGTCATAATAGTTTCGAATTTTCTGGTCAGCGTATCCTTTCTGAAAGGGAATGTCCTTATTCCCAGCGAGGTAGATTCGGTAAAAATGATATTTTTGACTATATCAGCTAATCCGGCTTCACATATAACATTGAGCAAAATTCCGGGACGGCTTTTCTTCATCATTATATTTGAAAAGAAGACATCCGACACCCCTGCCTTGAAGAGCCTCTCGGAAATATATTCAAAAAACTCAGGGTTCATATCGTCAATGTTACATTCTATCTGAATGGCATCATGTCCGGATCCTGTGTTTAAATTTTTTTCACCAATGAATACCCTGAGAATATTAGGCACATCCGAAGGGTCTTTCTGGCCCACACCATATGCTGTTCTTTCAATTTTAAAAGACAGTTCAGGGTCAGTATTAGTTACCAGTGAAGCCAGTATTGCTGCACCTGTCGGAGTTGTGGCTTCAAAGTCGACACCTCCCTTTTTTACGGGTATACCCTTAATAAGTTCGGCAGTTGCAGGAGCAGGAACAGGAAGTCTGCCATGATCGCATAAAACAAAACCACCACCAAGTTCCACCGGTGAAACATGAACTTCATCAGCTTTTAAAGCGTTAAAACATATAGCTGCGCCAACGACATCAATAATCGAATCAACTGCTCCAATCTCATGAAAATGTATCTGATCAATTGAGGTTCCATGAACTGTTGCTTCAGCATGTGCAATCTTCAGAAATATTTTATTGCTTAATTCCCTGGTTTTATTGTCTAGTGCTGATTCATTTATAATTTTTTGAATATCTGAAAGATGCCGGTGGGCATGTTCATGCCTGGTCTGATTCACTGTTACCTTAGTCCCGGTAATACCATGTCGCTGATCTTTCTCTGCAATAAGCTGCCACCCGGGAAGGTTAAGTTTTTTTAATTCATCAATCAGGAAAATTTTGTCGACTCCGAGATCGATCATTGCACCGAGATTCATGTCTCCACTGATACCTGAGAAGCAATCATAGCTGATAATTTTCATAATCCAGAGTATAAAGTGCAACAACAAAACCACTAAATGCAATTCTAGCTCCTTGCGGAATCTGCAATAATTTTAGTCTGCAAATATACTATTTACAATCTTGACTGAATAATGAAAAAAAATTGTAATTTTCGGCACTCTTTAAAAATCAAGTTATTTAACCAGTTTATTACAAATATGAAAAGAAGGGATTTTCTTAAAACATCGATTGGAGGCAGTCTTGCAGCCGGTGCAGCTTTGAAAATTGGAGGATTTGATAAACTGGGGTCATCGACAAAACCTGCACCAATTTATGACATGGTTGCAATTATGGGTGGTAACCCCGATGCCATGTTTGACCTGGGTATACAGGAATTAGGCGGAATGGGCACTTTTGTCAAGAAAGGACAAAAAGTGCTGATCAAACCTAATATTGGCTGGGACGTAATCCCTGAACTTGCTGCCAATACAAATCCGTTGCTTGTAAAAAGGATTATTGAACATTGTTTCAAGGCAGGAGCCAAAGAAGTTTACATATTTGATCATACCTGCGATAATTGGGTAAATTGTTACAGTAATTCCGGGATAGAGAGAATTGCAAAATCGGCTGGAGCAAAGGTGGTACCCGCCAATTCGGAAAGCTATTACCATGAAATTGAGATCCCCGGCGGTATAAAGCTTCAAAAAGCTAAAGTTCATCAGCTTTTACTCGAGACAGATGTTTTTATAAATGTCCCGATTTTAAAAGATCATAATTCGACAAGGATGACCGCTTGTCTCAAAAATTCTATGGGAATTGTCTGGGACAGAGGCTACTGGCATTCAAATGACCTTAACCAGTGTATCGCTGATTATGCTCTTTATACGAAGAAGCCGGCTCTTAATGTCATTGATTGTTACAATGTTATGGTTAAGCATGGCCCCCAGGGCGTATCTAAGGAAGACATTGTTCCAATGAAGTCGCAGATAATCACTACCGACTGGGTAGCCGGCGATGCTGCTGCAGCGAAAATGCTGGGAGTTGCAGTTGAGAAAATTGAGTATATCCCCATTGCACATAAAATGGGACTTGGAAACATGAATCTGGATTCCCTGAATATTAAAAGAATTAAAATGTAATTATTGATGAGTTCATCTGTTCTGAGAAGGATCCGCATCGTTTTTTCAACCCTGGTTCTTATCTTTTTTATCCTGGTCTTTGTTGATTTCAAATCAATTATTCCGGCAAAATTCGTCAACACATTAATGTTCTTGCAGTTCATTCCTTCAGTAATGAAGTTCTTTGATCTCAAAACATTAGCTGCAGCCGGTTTTGTTTTCATTCTGATATTGACTTTAATAACAGGTCGTACATACTGTTCATTCCTGTGTCCGCTTGGAATTGGACAGGACCTGAACAGCAGGATAGGGGGAAGGATAAGGAAAAAGTTCCGCAGATACGGGTATAAAAGACCATTCACTATACTCCGGTATACGCTTCTCGCAATCACTCTGATTGTTACAATGATATGGGGTGTTTATATGATCACTTTGCTTGATCCCTATAGCATTTTCGCAAGGTTCATGACCTATTTAGCAAAACCGGTTGTTATTGTGATAAATAACTTTCTGGCCGGAATACTAGGAAAATTTGATATCTATACCCTTAGTAATGTTCCTGTTAAAGGATTTCCGCTAATTGTTTATTCCATTCCTGCAGTATTCTTTCTTCTCATAGAAGGTCTTTCACTGACTAAAGGTCGTCTTTATTGTAATATGTTCTGCCCGGTAGGTACGCTTCTTGGTCTGATCTCAAAAATTTCACTTTTCAGGATAAAATTTAATGAAGGTGCGTGCACCAGGTGTGGAAGATGTTCGATGAGGTGCAAATCTTCCTGCATTGATTTTCTCAAGCCTGAAGTCGATCTCTCAAGATGCGTCAGCTGCTTCAACTGCATACACACGTGCCAGGATAATGCTATTTCTTATGGTCTTGTAAGGTTCAAAAAGAAAGTTCATGAAACTGATGAGAGCAAGCGTAAGGTGATACTGGGTACTCTTCTTTTGTTCTTTGGCTTATCACGTGTTACCAGCGGTCAGGACAAAAAAGCACCAAAACCTAAAAAAGAATCGACTGTAAAGGAAAACAGGACCTTTCCGGTTTGTCCTCCGGGAGGAGTAGGGATTGCAGATTTTAACAAGGATTGCATTGCCTGTTCCCTGTGCATAAATGTTTGTCCGAATAATGTTTTGCAACCGGCTTACATGCAATATGGACTTGCAGGGATCATGCAGCCTGTAATGGATTATCACAAAAGCTTCTGCACATATAATTGTACAAAATGCACTGAGATTTGTCCAACTAATGCATTGCATCCCCTGCTTCTTGAAGCAAAGAAGCTTACCCAGCTGGGGAAAGCAAAATTTATAAAAGATAACTGTATTGTTAAGACTGAAAAAACTGCATGCGGAGCATGCTCGGAGGCCTGCCCGACTAAAGCATGTCATATGATCCCGTATGAAGGCAACCTTGTAATCCCGGAGGTTACCGAAGATATCTGCATAGGTTGCGGTCATTGTGAATATGCTTGTCCGGCTTCTCCTTATAAAGCAATTTTTGTGGATGGGAATCCTGTTCATGTTGCGGCAAAAAAACCTGAAAATGTACAGTCAGAGATTAAAACACCCGTAGAATTTCCATTTTAACAACCCTTTATTTATCAGTAATCATATTTATTCCTATACGAATGAAGCCATCACATATTGAACATATTGGGATCGCTGTCAGCTGCCTCGCTGATGCAATAAGTTTCTATGAAAAGGTTTTAGGCCTGACGTGTTATAATATTGAAGAGGTACCCGATCAGAAAGTCAGGACCGCTTTCTTCAAGGTGGGGCAAACAAAGATAGAACTCCTCGAATCGACGGATCCGGAAGGACCAATAGGAAAATTCATTGAAAAGAAAGGGGAAGGTATTCATCATATAGCTTTTTCTGTTGAAAGAATTGAGGAGCAGTTGCTGCATGCCGCCGACATGGGCATAACCCTCATTGATTGCAAACCCCGGAAAGGTGCAGAAGGGCTTGATATCGCATTTTTACACCCAAAAGCTACATCGGGAGTTCTGATTGAACTATGCGAGAAAAAAGCAGCCGGAAAAATGCCTTGAATCTCTTAACTGACTGATGTGATACATGTTTGAAAAAATCACTAGGTTTGTATAACATTACCAATCATATGGCAAAATGAATAAATATGTGGCAGTCGCTGGTAACTCTGGCCCAAAGATCAGATCTGATTGCGAAATTTTTCTGGAATTAAAGACAGAGGGTAAAATTAAAATCGATCTTACCTCCAAAGTCAAAGCTCTTTATGGTGATTCGATAAATAATCTCATCACAGAAGAACTTGATTTTTTTGGAATTAAACATGCTGAAGTAAAGATCAATGACTCAGGAGCACTCCCATTTGTCATTGCTGCCCGTATGGAATCGGCTGTTAAGCAATTGATCAGTACTGATCTTGAGTTCCTTCCTGAGTTTCCTGAAGAGAACATGTACTCAACAACCCGCGACAGATTTCGCTTCTCAAGGTTATATTTGCCTGGCAATAATCCGGGACTTATGATAAATGCAGGGCTCCACTCGGCTGATGGGATAATTCTTGATCTTGAAGATTCTGTAGCGCCGGGAAAAAAAGATGAAGCCAGGATACTGGTCAGGAATGCTTTAAGGCAGATAAATTTCTACGGAGCCGAAAGGATGGTAAGAATAAATCAGGGGGAAAGAGGTTTGGACGACCTGCATTTTGTTATTCCCCATAATGTCAACCTTATACTGATACCAAAATGTGAGAATGCAGATTATATCAAACTGGTCGAACACGAGATAGCGGAAATTAAAAGAAAGACCAGTTTAAATAACCAGGTGTTCCTGATGCCAATTATTGAAAGCGCACTTGGAATTGAGAACTCTTTCGCGATTGTCAGCGGATCTGAAGATGTTGTTGCTGTCGCAATCGGCCTCGAAGATTATACAGCTGATCTTGGCGTCGCCAGGACAGCTGAAGGCATGGAATCGTTTTATGCCAGAACACGGCTTGTGGTTGCTGCCAGGGCTGCCGGTATTCAAGCCATTGATTCAGTGTTTTCTGATGTTGCCGATATGGAATCGCTCAGACAGACAGTACTTGCATCAAAATCCCTTGGATTTGAAGGTATGGGCTGTATTCATCCCCGACAGATTAAAGTCATAAAACAGGGATTCGCTCCTGATGAGGCTGAAATTGAAAAGTCGAAAAAGATTGTTCAGGCATTTGAAACCGCAAAACGAAATGGCTCAGGTGTTGTAGCCCTCGGTTCAAAAATGATTGATCCACCAGTGGTTGCGCGTTCGCAAAAAATTATTGATCTTGCAATCAGACTGGGGCTTTTATCAACCGGATGGCTCATGGAAATTCCTCCTTTTGAGAATTAAGCATAAAAGAGACGATGATGAAAACTGTGATAAATGCCGCAGGGAGGTCTGTCCCCATGGAGATCAATGGTCAGCCGGTTATTCCCTTTAAAGGAGTCGGTAAGCACAAACCGGAAGGAAGAAAGTACTCACCATTGATTCCTACATGTTCCGATTATCCCGGTGACGGCAATAAAGTTCTCGGTTCACTTGAGGAAGCTCTGAGAAAATGCGGACTAAAGGATGGGATGACTATTTCAACACATCATCATCTTCGTGATGGAGACCTGGTCAGCAATAAAGTATTTGAAATTGCTTACTCAATGGGAGTAAAAGATCTGATCTGGTTCCCTTCTGCCTCGTTTCCCTGCAATGATCCGTTAATCAAGTATCTTGATAATGGTACCATAAACAGAATTGAAGGAAGTATGAACGGACCGCTTGGACGATATGTCTCAGAAGGCAAAATGAAAGGAACTGCTGTCCTCAGGTCACATGGAGGTAGGGTCCAGGCCATTCAGGATGGCGAGGTTAAAATAGATATAGCAGTTCTTGCAGCTCCCACAGCCGATTCGTTCGGCAATGCAAAAGGAACAAGCGGTACATCAGCCTGCGGCGTATTAGGTTATGCTAAAGCTGATTCCATTTATGCAGAAAAGGTGATTGTGGTGACTGATAATCTTATTGATTTTCCATGCTTCCCGATGGAAATAGAAGGAAATTATGTTGATTATGTGGTAGTTGTGGACAAAATTGGAATACCCGAAAAAATAGTAAGCGGCACTACACAAATTACAAAAAGCCCTGACAGACTTTTGATTGCAGAATTGACTGCTTCATTTCTTGAAAAATCAGGTATTTTGCAGGATGGAGTGACCATGCAGGCCGGGGCAGGCGGAACATCGCTGGCAATTGCTGTCTTCGTTCATCAGATACTTAAGAAGAAAGGATGGAAATCGAAATTTGGATTCGGAGGCAGTACAAAATATATGGTAAAGATGCTCGAGGAGGGCCAGATGGGCTTTATACTTGATGCACAAGTATTTGATCTTGAATCTGTGAAGTCAATTGAGAATAATATCAATCATGTTCCATACTCTGTGTTCAATGCCTATAACTATCATTCGAAGGGAAATCTGACAAGTATGATGGATATTATGATCCTTGGTGCCACGGAGGTCGACTTGAATTTTAACGGCAACGTAGTTACTCATTCAGACGGATATCTTCTTCATGGCATAGGCGGCTGGCAAAATTGCCTTCATGCAAGGAATGTAATTCTTCCTATTCCTTTGTTTCGCGACAGGATACCGGTTATAGTGGATGAGGTCACCACACTTTGCGGCCCGGGCGAACTGATTGATGTAATAATAACAGAAAGAGGAATTGCCATTAATCCTTTAAGGACCGATCTGATTGAAAGCGTAAAAGGCAGCGGACTTCCTCTTAAAACTATCAAGGAGCTTAAAGATGAAGCAGAAAAAATTTGCGGAGTACCAAAAAAGCCTGAATTTGAAGATGAGATCGTTGCTGCTATTAAATGGGTTGACGGAACTGTGATCGATGTGGTAAGGAAAATCAAAACAAGGTAACCCTGCACTATGGATAAATACAAATGCGTTGTTTGCGGCTATATCTATGATCCTGCAGAAGGTGATCCTTCCGGAGGTATCGCACCAGGTACGCCATTCAACGATCTGCCTGATGATTATATCTGTCCGGTATGCGGAGCAGGCAAATCTGAGTTTGAAAAGTATGAATAACCTGTAATTCTGATTTCCTCAGAAGAGAACCCTTATTTTACCGGCATCTTTTGCACCACATCAATAAGGAGATCCCAGAACATCTGAGCAGTTCTGATTTCAATCATCTCTTCAGGAGTATGAGCGCCTTTTATTGTCGGTCCAAAAGATATCATATCAATACCCTTTATTTTTTCATATACCAGACCACATTCCAGACCAGCATGTATTGCCCTCACTGATGGCTCTTTCCCGAATAGATTAACGTATGATTTACGGGTTATCTTAAGTATTTCTGAAGTCAGATTTGGTTTCCATCCGGGGTAACCGTTTGAATGTACCACTTCTGCTCCTGCAAGTTTGAGACATGATTCAACCATTGCACCTGCATTTATCTTTGCCGATTCTACAGAACTTCGCTGGGTGGTAATTATTCTTATTGTATTATTCTCACTGAATTTTGCTGATGCAAGATTCGTTGATGTTTCAACAAGATCCTCCATATCTTTTGACCAGGCTATTACGCCATGGGGACAACAGGTCAATGCATTAAGAAACTTTTTCTTACTCTCCTCATCCATCACAAATGCAGGGATATCAGTTCCTTTGCACGAGATCTTAATATCTTTCTCCAGATCTCCGAATTCGTCTTTAAGGGTTGTGTAGAAATTGTCTATCCAGCTTTTTACCGCAACAACTGCTGTTTTGTCAAATACAATTGTTGAAAAAGCCTCCCGGGGAATTGCATTCCGGAGATTTCCTCCATTGAAATCGGCTACTGAAATATTGAACTCATTCGAAAGATTCCAGAGTATTCTGTTCATTATTTTTACTGCATTGCCATACCCTTTGTGAATTTCATCGCCCGAATGACCACCATGCAGACCTGTAACTGATATATCAAGTGCAACTGAATTTTCCTTTACAGGAACGGCTTATAATTCATTGTTCCAACAGTATCCATCCCTCCTGCACAACCTATAAAAAGTATTCCTTCGTCTTCAGAATCAAGATTAAGAAGTGTTCTTCCGGTGAAAAAATCAGATTTAAGATTAATAGCACCTGTCATACCCGATTCTTCATCTACCGTGAAAAGACATTCAATTTCTCCAGCTTTCAGGTTTTTATCAGAGAGGATCGCCAGCTGCGATGCAATACCAATTCCATCATCAGCTCCAAGGGTGGTTCCTGTTGCAGTGACCCATCCTTCCCTGATTGCTGGGATTATTGGATCAGTTTTCCAGTTATGAGGATAATCTGCATTTTTTTCTCCCACCATATCCATATGGCTCTGAAGAACCACTGTTTTCCTGTTCTCCATTCCGTCTGCAGGCGGTTTGACAATCAATATGTTCCCAACTTCATCTTCTTTCGATTCAAGATTGTGTTTCTTGGCAAACTCTAGAAGATATTGTCTGATTTTTCCTTCATTCTTTGACAGACGCGGAATGTTACATATCTCTTCAAAATAGATCCAGAGTGGTTCCGGATTTAACTGACTTAAAATGCTCATACCTGGAATAATGTGCTAACATGCCGCAAAAATACTATTTTTTTTCATTTTTTATTGCAAGTGCCAAATTATAGTTAGGCTTTAAGTCGTAACAAAATTTGACTATTTTTACAAATAGTAAGCCATAAGCTAAACCAAATAAAATCGTATGTCAAAACGTACAATAGTTACATTACCCGGAGATGGGATAGGATCCATTGTTCTCGAACAGGCAATCAGAGTACTTGATGCCGCAGGATTTAATGCTGATTATATTCATGGAGATATTGGATGGGAATTCTGGTGCAAGGAAGGCAATCCATTACCGCAAAGAACTATTGATCTGATTGAAAAACATAAAATTGCCCTGTTTGGAGCAATAACCTCAAAACCTATTGATGAAGCAAAAGCAGAACTTTCTCCGGAACTTCAGGGGAAAGGCTTTACCTACTCAAGCCCTATTGTTGGTCTCAGACAGCTCTTTAATCTTGATATTTGTGTCACGGCCATGCAAGTCATATAAAGGCAATCCTCTCAATTTCGTCAGGCGAGGGAAAGGAAATACTATTGATGAACCAATTGTCGATGCAGTAATTTTCCGGCAGAACACTGAATGTTTGTATTCGGGAGTTGAGTGGACAAATCCTCCTGCAAAGGTTTATCAGGCTTTCATGACTCATCCGAAATTTGTTCAAAACTTTGGTAAAGTACCGGTTGATGAACTTTCGATTTCCACAAGAATATTTACCAGGAAGGCAACATACAGGATTCTTGCAGCTGCTTTTGAATATGCCAGGGAAAATGGATATAAATCAGTTACAGTATGTGAAAAGCCTAATGTTATCAGAGAAACTTCCGGATTAATGTGGAAGCTGGCTAAAGAAATTCAGAAAAACCCTTTCCCGGAATAAAGCTTCTTAATACGAATATCGATGCGCAAATGATGTGGCTAACAAAAAATCCTGAAGATTACGGTGTCATTGTGGCAGGTAATATGTTCGGTGATATTGCTTCTGATGCTTTTGCTGGCCTTATAGGTGGTTTAGGTTTTGCCTGCAGTGCCCAGTTTTCATCGGACGGGATAGCAGTTTTTGAACCTACCCATGGTTCAGCCCCGAAGTATGCGGACTATGAAGTCTCTATTGTAAATCCCATTGCGATGATCGAATCAGCCTGTATGATGCTTGATTATCTTGATGAGAAAAACATTTCATCCAGAATCCGCAAAGCAGTAGCTGAGGTCATTGAAGAAGGCAAAGTAAGGACCTATGATATGATGAAAATGACAGGAAGACCTGAAGTTATTAAGAATGGTGCAGCTTCCACATCACAGATGACTGATGCAATAATAGCCAGATTAAAGTAATATAGATACTTATGACTGAGGTAGTTAAACGACTATGGCCGGAACTTGAATGGATTGGGGACGATTCGCTCAGGGAGAAAACGGCCAAAACCTGGGAAACGGCACTTGCCAGGAGTGTCCTGAAAGCAGCTGACCTTGAAAAAATCCCATTTACGCTCTTATGCGGCCCCGATCTTAAAGTAAGTTTCATGGCTCATAAAAGATGTGTAGTACATATTGCCAGGGAAAGCGGTGAGAAGATGAATGAGTTCTTGGGCGCCGACCTTTCAGTTAATATGGATGTACTGATTTCGGGAGCTATCCTTGCGGATGTCGGTAAATTGCTTGAATATGAACTTGATAAAAACGGTATCGCTGTACAGGGAATATACGGCCAGTATCTCAGGCACCCTTTTTCAGGAGTTTCACTGGCTGAAGAGTGCGGAGTACCTCCGGAAGTTTGTCATATTATAGCGGCTCATGCGCATGAAGGAGATCTGGTAAAAAGAACCACTGAGGCATATATTGTTCATCATGCCGACTTCATGACTTTCCTGCCGTTCAAAAGCAGACTGATTGTTTAGTAAAATCCAAATCAATTAACGCGCCCCCCTTACCCCCTAAAGGCTAATCTTTATACACATCTTGACTGTATCCGAGGAGGTTTCTCATTCTATCTTTTTACCCCCAACCCCCTAAAAGGGGCTTGAAAAAAAGAGGTTAATGAGTATGACGATGGAAGAAGTTATGATATTGAAAAATTTGGTATTAAAATATTGAGATTCAGCGGCAGCGGTTGCGTGCTTTGCGGTTAATAAAATAGCCAGCTGGCTGGAACAAATTCTTTTGGTTTCCCCGGCGCTTCAACAAGGAACTCAAGACCTATACCGCCTGTACGCTGAAAATATTCAATTTTTAATTTATGATATCCTTTGGCTAAAGGAAAACTCCTTCCTTCTTCTTTCATCCCATGGATCCCGTCATTGTCAACGGGTTCAGTTCCTTCGATAGTCAATCTGCTGCCATCATCCGAGATGATGTACAGTCCATAAACACCATCGGCGGGAATAAGAATGTAACCGTCAAAAACAACAGCAAACAATGAATCCCTGCCTGCAACTTTATATGACACATCTTTTACGGTTTTTGTCAGAGCAGGCTTAAGTGTTGAAAAATCCGGCAGTGCATTAAAATTTCCGTCATAAATTGCTGACTTTAGTCCTGACCTGGGATTATTTGCATCGATTGATGGTACCAGACTTTTCTTCTCAATCAGATATGATATTACACGGCTTTGTGAGTCAGCCCATCTGGTAAAGGTTTTAATTGAAGTGGTCCCTGAAATTTTAAACGGAGTGTTATACTGAGTGGAGTTTTCAGTAGGTTCACTGTCATCAAGGGTATAGAAAATTTTACCACCCGGACGATAATTTTGAAGCTCAACAGTATAACTATCGGTAAATATCCTTTCAGGTGAAGTGATGAAAGCCGGAATTATGTCATGAGTTGCTCTGAAGACATTTTCAGCTCCCATCTTATTTACCTTGCGGTCATAAGTCATGAGTCCGTTCGTTTCGGTTTCAACATCAGTGGTCTGCGTGTAGATTGTGGCACTTAATCCGTTTTCTTTAACAAACCTGTGGATCATATCGTAATACGATTCAAATCTGGAAAGTAATTGAAGCGTGTCAGCCATATTCCTGTATCCCCAGTTCTTCAGCTCCCATGTATGACCCTGGAGAGGCAGACCCAGTCCTCCGAACTCTCCCAGGACAATGGCCCTTTTCTCTTCTGCAGGTTGAACAACCGGGTCGGGATAATGATGTATGTCATTTATACTTCCGGTGCCTCTGTCAGTCCAGCCCGAAGCGCTGTTAACAAGTCTTGTTGTATCATAATCAGATATCAGCCTGGTAATTCTTCCGGTTTCAAACTGACCCCATCCTTCATTAAACGGCACCCACATAATTATTGACGGATGATTATATTTTGTTTCGATCATTCTTTTAAGTTCGAACTCATATTGTTCTGTAGCTTCTTTTGATTTATCGATATCTGGCATATTCCCCCATATTGATTTATCCCCGCTTGGCATATCCTGCCATACAAGGATCCCCAGCTTATCGCACCAGTAATAAAAAATACGATTCTCCACTTTAACATGCTTGCGCAACATATTGAACCCCATTTTCTTTATCATTTGCAGATCATAAACCATTGCATCCTCTGTTGGCGGTGTATATATTCCATCAGGCCAGAAACCCTGATCCAAAGGACCATTCTGATACACAAATTCATTATTTAGAAGCATCCTGGTAAATCCATCAGGAGTTTTTCCTATTGATATCTTACGCAAACCTGTGAAGGAGGTTACCTTATCGACTGTTTTATTATTGTTTATTAATTCTATGGTAACATCATATAGAAAGGGTCTGTCAGGTGACCAGAGTACAGGATCTTTAATCTGAAGAGCAATTTCATTACCGGTCTTACCCGAGGCAGTTGCGATTGTTTTTCCCTCTTTTTTTATCTTGATCGACAGGGACCCTGATGTTGCATTTTTAACTTCAGTTTTAAAAACAACTTTCCCGTTATCGGCATTTGTGACTGTTCTGAATGAGGCAATATATGATTCATTCACAGGTTCGATCCATACTGTCTGCCAGATACCTGTTGTGGGGGTATACCATATACTGCCAGGAGAGGAAACCTGTTTACCTCGCGGCTGGGTACCTTTATCAGTGGGATCCCAGACACATACCAATAACGTATGCATACGTTCCTGAGAAAGTGATTTCGTAATATCGAACGTAAAAGGATCATATCCTCCCCGGTGTGTTCCAACCTCATTCCCGTCAACCCATATCGTTGTTTCCCAGTCGCAAGCTTCAAAATTCAATAGTATGTGTTTCTTTTTCCATACATGCGGCACTATGAAAGTTTTTTTATACCAGAGATTTTCATTTTCGTTGATTTTCTTTCTGACTCCTGATAAAGCTGATTCCAGGGGATAAGGTACAAGTATCGAGCCGTCCCATTTTTCGGGTTTTATTCCTTTCTGAGTAATTGAATAGTCCCAGGGGCCATTTAAACTCATCCAGGCATTTCTTGCCATATCAGGACGGGGATACCGGAGCCAGGGTTTCAAGGGGTCGACATCGGCGGCCCATTTTGTAAGTATCGGATTTTCAGCAATTTTCCAGTGGACTTCTTTTTTTTGTGTACAGGATACACTTATAAGCAGCATCAGTATTGCCGGGACAATGGAAGTTCTCATTATTATTATTATTATTTAAAATATTAGTCCCCCTGTGCCCTCCTCCTTCGCTAAAGCTCCGGAGGACACGTGTGCCCTGCTTTGCCAGCCGTAGCCTTGGCGAAGTCTGGTGCCCTGAGCTATCTATCCCAGTTTCATCTTTTCAACCTCTTCAATGTTCCTCTCATTAGTAACTGCTTTTGCATCAGGAGTATATAAATAATCTATAAGTTCCTGGTACTTATCCATTACTTTTCCTCTTACGATTTTCATTGTAGAGTTCATAAGGCCATTATCCTCTGTGAAGCTTTCTTCCAGGATGCCTATAGCGACAGGAAGCCATCTTTGCGGAAACATACTTCCATATTTCCCGTTTGTCCGGTATTCATTGACTTCACTCTCGATCAATGTTATTACGGCCCGTTTGCCTTCATCTGAGTCTGCTGTAAGGCTCTTTTCTTCCAGATAAAGCTTCAGGGAATGCTGATTTGGTACAATCAGAGCCACCGTATAGGGTTTCTGGTTGTTATAAAGCATGCATTGATCAATGTATTTGGATTGTTCCGAGATTGCTTCTTCAATGCCTTCAGGACTGAATTTCTCGCCATCATCAGCTATCAGGAGACTTTTAAATCGCCCCAATACATACAGGAATCCGTCTTCCGACATATATCCCATATCACCGGTATATAACCACCCGTTTCTTATAGTCTCTTTGGTTGCAGCCTCGTTTTTCCAGTAGCCGTACATCACATTTCCGCCTCTTATAACTATTTCTCCTTTTTGACCTACGGGAACTTCATTTCCGTCATCATCACAGATTTTAAGGTCCATATTATTGACAAGGGCACCTGAAGATCCCAGTTTATGGCGTCCTGCTGAATTTGATGAGATAACAGGAGAAGCTTCACTCAGGCCATAACCCTGGTACATAGGTATTCCAAGGGCATAGAAGAATTTCTGAAGTTCAATTTCAAGAAGAGCTCCTCCGCCAATAAAATAATCGAGCTCACCGCCATACGCTTCACGTATTTTGCTGAAAAGTAGTCTGTCGTAGAACCTGAGAAGCGGCTTTTTAAGTCTTTGCATACCTCTTCCTCTGTTCCACCCTTCCTTGTTATATTCATATGAGATTTTAAGAGCATGATTAAAAAGGAACTCAATGGTTTTCCCCTTTTCCTTTATTCCTTTTTCAATATTTTTTTTGAAATTCTTAGCAATTGCGGGAACACTCATGAGCAGATTTGGTTTAATCTCCTTCAGACATATCGGGAGGTTCCTCAGAGTTTCTATAGGTGTTTTTCCGGATTTTACTGAAGCTATACTGGCTCCCTTTCCCATAAATGCAAATATTCCGCCTGTATGTCCGAAGGAGTGATCCCAGGGAAGAATAATGAGTGTTTTATAGAAAGAGGGGATATCAATCAGACTATATGCCTGATAAACATTCGTTACATAATTGCCATGAGTAAGGATTATACCTTTGGGATCAGCCGTTGTACCTGAAGTGTAACAAATATTAGCAAAGCTGTCAGGAGTAAGGCTCTTATAAAGTTCCTCGAATTTTGGCAGGTTTTCAGGAATTTCAAGCCATTCCCTTCCGAATTTTCTTACTTCATTGAAATGTACTTCGCGGTCTGTATACTCTTCCTGAGTGTCGAAATGAATAATTTTTTCAATTGCAGGACATTCGTCAATTATCGTTTTAAGTTTCTGAGCCTGGAGTGAAGAAACAAGGATCATTCTGGAACCCGAATGATTTACCCTGAATTTAATTTCATCGGGATTCAGTTTTACAGAGAGGGGGACATTAACAGCACCAGCGTACAGGACGCCCATCTCACCTATGACCCAGCTGTTCCGCCCTTCAGAAATAAGACTTAACCTGTCCCCTTTTTTTATTCCGAGTTTAATAAGTCCGGCAGCAAATTCATATATCTGCTTTCTTGTCTCACCGTAAGTTGTGCCTTCATATTTCTCATTAGGCTTCTCCCATAGATAAACATTATTGGAGTATTTTTCAACACTTTCCTCGAAAAACTGTATTAACGATTTCATCTGCCGGGTTTTTATGGTTGTCAGAAAATATATGCCGAATATACTAAATCTGCTGTATTTTGACAGGATGGTTAT
This sequence comes from uncultured Bacteroidales bacterium, assembly GCA_963791065.1. Lineage (GTDB taxonomy): Bacteria > Bacteroidota > Bacteroidia > Bacteroidales > VadinHA17 > LD21. The sequence goes on along the minus strand of CAWBQN010000020.1, from coordinate 40,000 downwards.
ATAAATATATCTTTTGGTTTGGTTTTCAATAATTTGTATCTTTGATTTATACCATTAGTATTAGTCAGTGAGTGAAAGTAATATCTATATCTTAAATAATTCATTATGAGACATTTAATAATTATTTTAGTAATAGGGCTTCTTATTGTTCTGCCGTCGTGCAAATATTTTAAGGCTGGTGGACTATTCGGCAAAAAGGCCAGAACCATAGCTATATTAAAGGCTCAGGAGGACAGTATCAGGGTGGCTGATTCCCTGCTGAAAATAAAAGAACGCCTGATGGCGAATGAGAATGCAAAACTTGATTCGATACGTAATGCCGAAGAGGCAAGGTTAGCAATGGAATCTAAATACAACATTATAGTCGGGAGCTTCCTTACTCCGGATTATGCAAAAAGCCTGGCTGAAGAATACCGTAAGCAGGGGTATGACCCAAAAATAATTAAGATGGAGGGTGGCAGATTTGACCTTGTTTCAATTGAAGCGTATGATAATTTCAGAAAAGCAGTCAGCAGACTAAAACAATTTCAGGATACTGTTCAGTTTGAATCCTGGATGTATGTTAAAAAGTAGAAAATCTGCGTTATCCCTAATTTCTGAATATAGTCTCTTCCCTGTCGGGTCCGACGGATACCATGGTGACCGGAAGGCCGGTCTGCTTCTCAATAAATTCTATATATTTTTTCAAGGCAACGGGTAATTCATTGAATTCCCTTTTATCCTTTATGTCTTCTTTCCAACCTTCCAACTCGGTATAAACAGGCTCGATAGAGGCATCATCACTAAAAGGCAGTTCATGACAGATCTTTCCGTCAATTTTATATGAAGTGCAAACCTTTATTTTATTAAAGCCTGACATTACATCCGCCTTGGTCATAAAGAGTCTTGTAATTCCATTGATCATAATTGAATATTTCATGGCAGGCAGATCGAGCCATCCGCAACGGCGTGGACGTCCTGTTGTTGAACCGAACTCATGACCTATGTTTCTTAAATTCGAACCTGTATCATCATTCAATTCGGTAGGGAAGGGGCCGCATCCTACACGTGTGCAATAAGCCTTAAATATGCCAAATACATCACCTATAAGTCTTGGTGATACACCTAATCCCGTACATGCTCCTGCGCTGATTGTGTTTGAGGAAGTCACAAATGGATAAGAACCAAAATCGAGATCGAGCATGGTTCCCTGGGCTCCTTCTGCAAGTATTTTCTTACCATTGGCCGCAAGCTCGTTTACAAGATATTCTGTATTCTTTATCTGAAATTTTTTCAACAATTCCACTCCTTCAAACCAGCCTTTTTCATATTCCTTCAGATCGAATTTGAAATCATAATTTTTCAGAATGGTCAGATGACTGTTTAGGTGGCTATTATACTTTTCTCTGAAATCTTCTTTTAGTATTTCGCCCACCCTGAGTCCGTTCCTGCCAGTTTTATCGGTATATGCCGGGCCGATTCCCTTTAGTGTGGATCCTATTTTGGAATTGCCTTTGCTTGATTCATATGCCGCATCCAGTATCCTGTGACTGGGAAGAATCAGATTAGCTTTATTTGAGATTATCAGCCGCTTAGTAAGCTCACTTACCGTAGGGCCCAGTTCCCCGATCTCTTTTTTAAACACCGCAGGATCTATCACGACACCGTTGCCAATTATATTCAGTTTATCTGCATGGAATATGCCTGACGGAATAAGATGGAGTATGTGTTTAACATTATTAAACTCCAGGGAATGTCCGGCATTAGGTCCACCCTGAAAACGGGCAATTACATCGTAGGCCGGACTTAAAGCATCAACAATCTTACCTTTGCCTTCATCCCCCCACTGCAGTCCTAACAGTATGTCAATGTTCATATTATGTATAATAATTAAAATATTTAAAAGCATTACAAGGTACAAATTAATTCTACTTCTCAGCCACTCCCTAACAGATTGTTGATAAATGGATATTACAGTAAATTTAAAGGGAATGATATTCTGCCGTGTATCGTTAGAAATTCGTATATTTGATATTAGAGGTTGATGTTCATAGCAATACATTAACCTGGTTAACCTGATATTTCGACAAAAATATGAGAATGTAAGACAAAAATCTCACTACCGTTAATCATAATATTGACATTAATGATTCAAACGGCGCATGCTCAGGACGAAATTATTTTCAGAAAACATCTGGTAAATTCCGGAATAAACGGGTTTTTTTATGGGGTTGCAATTGATGTAATTGCCTCTTCGAGTGATGAATCTGCAATAGGCATTCCAATACTCGCTGCCGGAACATCTGTTTTAGTTCCATTACTGGTAAATTCTTCAAAAGCGATTACTCCGAATTCCCTTGTTCTGAGTGCTCATGGAAAATTTATTGGCTGGGCTCATGGCTTTGCCCTTGCAACTCTTTTAGGTGGAGAAAATGCATGGATTGGGCCCGATAATTATAAATTCACTATTGCCTTAGGTGCAGTTTCAAGCATAAGTCTAGGGGCGTTGGGAAACTCACTTGGAAAGAATAATAGTTGGACGGAAGGGCAGGTAGCTTTGTACCGGCATTATGGCTGGTCAATGCCATTTACTGGTGTTTCAATTATGGCCGCAATTTCTGACGAGCCACGGCTTTTGGCTGCTTCGGACCTGATATTTGGAGCAGGTGGTTATATTCTTGCCGATAAGGTGTATAGAAATTATCAATACACGAGGGGGGATGTCAGAGCTATTCAAGTACTTACCATAATGACCGGAGGCCTGGGTTATGGTTTAATCGTTGATAAAGCAGCTTCACGAAGCGATATTTTATTACCTGCCCTGGGAGTTTTATCAGGTACTATTGTAGGCCAGCTCATGGTAAAAAATGTAAACCTGACACCCAAACAAGGTTTACAGACTGCATATGCCGCAACCGGCGGAGCAATATTCGGGTTAGGGATAGCATTAATAGCCGGATTTGATAATGCCACTCCATATTATGTGATCCCATATATTACTGGTGTTGGGGCATATACAATAATACTTGAATCTATGAGAAAGAAGAATCAGACGAAGGAAATTGTTGAGGATCACTCGAAGAGCAAATGGGCAGTTGCTTTTATGCCTCAAAATATCTTTTTAAATAAAAGGATTTCAAATAGTGGTTACCTGGTTAACGGCAGATATGTCAGCATGCAACCTCTGGTTGCAGCTTCATTCATATTTTAATGTTACAAACTTTATGGGATGGATCTATAAGCTTTATCTCTATTTATAGTTTTCCTTGTCCGTTATTTTTCCGTAAATATATAAAGAATGGTATTGTGGAGTGAAATTATGCATTTCACTTGCAGTATTTATAATCTCATGAATTCTCGGGTCGCAGAATTCAATAACTTTCCCGGTTTCAATATCAATCAGGTGATCATGCTGTCCGCACTGGTATGCCCTTTCAAACTGTGCAATGTTTTTGCCGAACTGATGCTTGATAACCAGGTTACAGTCGAGGAGTAGTTCAATAGTATTATACAATGTCGCCCTGCTTACGCGATAGTTTTTATTTTTCATGAAAATATAAAGCGATTCAATATCAAAATGGCCCGATCGCGAATAAATCTCATCCAAAATTGCATATCTCTCCGGCGTTTTCCTGTGTCCCTTCTTTTCAAGATATTCAGTGAAGATCTTTTTTACGGTTAACCTGGTATCGTCACTAATCATAACTGGTCTAATTTAAAATAATAGCAAATGTATGCAAATTTCCCTGATATCGGGAACTGGATAGTGGTAAAATTTAGCTTGTGAAATCTTCCACTCTTCTCACATTCTCAATGCCATTGATGTTTGAGATTTTCAGAATGAGATTATTCAGGTCTTTGATATGGTGAACATACAGATCGATCGTTCCTTCAAATATGCCATTATTGACCGAAATATTGATCTTAGTCATATTTACCTTTAGTTCTGCAGATATGATATTTGTGATATCATTAACCAGTCCTATCCTGTCAATACCTGTCATGCTGATCCTTGCAAGAAAAGAAACCAGCTTATGGATCGCCCATTTAACGGCAATTATCCTGTTTCCTTCATTCGACATGATCCGGATTGCGACAGGGCATTTAGGTTTATGAATTATTATAGTACCCTCAGGGGAATGGTAGCCGGTAACTTCATCACCCGGGATGGGATTGCAGCATTTTGCTATTTCGTAAGATTGTTCGGAATTTTCAACATTTTCTCTTAACAGGAACGGTACACTTTTATCGATAGCATCCTGTTGTACTTCCTGATCCTTCTTTTCTTTTTTTGAGCCGATCAGCTTAAGCTCCCAATATTTAATTACATTCTTTGCGGGTGTCTTCCTGAATGCTTTCTTTAAATTGTCAAGATTGATCCTTCCAAGACCGATCCCTGAATATAAATCTTCTTTATTAGCTACTTCATAAAACTGAATGACCGATTTTAGGATTTCGGGTGCAGAAGAAACACCGAGCTCTTTTAGCTTTGACTCCAGTACCTCCATGCCTTTCTGGGTGACATCTTTTGAATCATTTTTCAGAGCGGCTTTAATAGCCTCCTTGGCTTTAGATGTCCTGACAAATGAGAGCCACTCCATGTCGGGTTTCGCAATGTCGGAGGTAATTATTTCAACCTGGTCGCCACTCATGAGAATTGAGTTGATCGGATTGAGTTTATAATTTATTTTTGCACCTATTGCTTTATTCCCGATCTCGGTATGAATTTCGTATGCAAAATCAAGGGCAGAAGCTCCTTTCGGCAGACTTACCAGAAATCCTTTTGGTGTAAAAACCATTATTTCTGAAGAGAAAAGATTCATTTTAAACTCATCAAGGAACTCGATAGGGTCCTCATGAGGATTCTCAAGCATTACACGGACCTTTTTTATCCACTTATCGAGCTCGCTTTCCTGTGCTTCATCGCCTTTGTACTTCCAGTGTGCCGCGTATCCACGTTCCGCGATCTCATCCATCCGTTTGCTTCGTATTTGTATCTCAACCCATTGACCTTCAGGACCCATTACAGTAACATGCAAGGCTTCATAGCCATTCGGTTTAGGACGGCTTACCCAATCGCGCAGCCGATCGGGCTTTGGCAGATAAGAATCAGTAATAATTGAATAAATGTTCCAGCACTGGGTTTTTTCAGGAATTCCTGCAATAGGTTCAAATACGATCCTGATTGCCAGGACATCGTAGATCTCCTCAAACGGAACATTTTTTGCCTGCATTTTCTTCCAGATCGAGAAGATAGACTTTGGCCTTCCGCTTATATCGAACTGCAGGCCTGACTCGGTAAGCTTTTCAATGATAGGCAATGAAAACTTATTAATAAGCGCCAGATTCTTTCGTTCACTATGCCTGAGTTTCGAGGAGATCTCCTCGTAAATCTGAGGTTGCCTGAATTTGAAGCTCAGGTCTTCCAGCTCACTCTTGATTGCATATAATCCGAGCCTGTGAGCAAGGGGAGCGTAAAGAAAAATTGTCTCCCCGGCAACCTTCATTTTTTTATGCTCAGGCATGGAGTCAAGTGTCCTCATATTGTGCAACCGATCGGCTATTTTTATGAGAATGACCCTGAGATCATCGGAAAGAGTCAGCAGCATCTTCCTGAAGTTCTCAGCCTGCAGGGAAGAAGAGTTTTCTTTATTGTAAGTGCCTGATATTTTTGTAAGTCCATCAATAAGAGACGCAATCTTAGGATCAAAATCCCTTTCGACGTCCTCGAGTGAATATTCAGTATCTTCTACAACATCATGAAGGAGAGCTACCGCGATGGATTTTGCACCCAGCCCGATCTCGCGGTTTACTATTTTTGCTACTGATATCGGATGGATAATATAAGGCTCTCCTGACTTCCGGCGCATATTCCAATGAGCCTCATTTGCTATTCTGAAAGCTTTGTCAATAAGCTCCTTGTCTCCGGGTTTATTACATCTGAGGAGATTGTTTATCAGAGTATCATATTCAGCCTGAATACGTTTTCTATCTTCTTCATCAAAAATATCTTTGTTCCCCATAAAATAACTGCGACACAAATTCTTACCAAGATACAAATATAGCGATTCCGCCTCAATCCAGGAAGCCTGAAATTAGCATAAATTATCTGAATAGAAACAAGATTTGTGTGTAAAAGGGAGATCCCTCTATTTGCTTATGATAGTCACGGTTCCGGTCCTTGAAATATTCTTTCCTGTTGGAGTAGTTACTTTTAAAAACCACAGATATACTCCCTGGGGCTGAGGATCACCATTCAGAGAACCATCCCAATCTTCAAGAAAATCCCGTGTTTCAAATAAGACCTTGCCCTGCCTGTTGCTTATAATAAAATTGTATTCAACAGGTGTAAACGAAAGGACAGGCTTAAAACGATCATTTTTCTGATCATTGTTTGGTGTAAACACATTGGGAACAGTTATGTTCTCAACAGGTGTAAGACATGTAGCCGATGATTTGCTTTCTCCTGTGATGCCATGAGGATTGGAGACTTCCGAGGCAATGGTATAGAAACAGACCTCATTTCCTGACACATCATACATTAACTGCCGGTAACTCAGCATGAAAACCGTATCTGAGGACGGTATCTCTGAATATTCTGCAAATCCTTTACCCGTGTCGACAAATAACTTATATGACAATATATTACCAAGCCAGTTTCTGTATGGATTCCAGGAAAGAGTAATGTTATCACCTGACCTTTCTGATGATAGTACAATATTGGAAGCCGGATTTGAGACTACTACCGGAAGGCTGCAACTATTCACTGCTGAAAGCTGGTAATAATTAATAACATCTGTTTCAGCCTGTAGATCAACATATTTAACCGAGCCATTGACTGAAACAGGTTGAGATATTATCTGATAAGAACCATCTGGACCTGTTTTCCGCCCGAGACTGAAATGGCTGATTTCTGATAACGGATCAATAGTAAAAGAAAGAGCGACTTTGCCATCCGAATTAATAGTTGCCTGATCTGCATTTATCCAATCGGGTGGCCGTTGCATCCTGGTGGATAAGCATGCCTTATTTGATGTGGAGGATTGACCATTTGAAAGATTGGCACGAATCACGAAACAATATTCCGCATCGATGGTGAATTCATTCAGGGTGAAGCTGGTGTCAGCGGCACTCACAGTCCCCACTACATCGTAATTGCTACCGACGGCCGACGATAATACCGAATACCCGATAACTTTTTCAGGAAGGGAGGGATAACTATTCCATGATATAACAATCCTGCCCATGCATGTATCAATAGCTGCCGATTCGAAAATTGAATTGATTGGATTCGAAAAAATGCTGGTGCATCTGGGGAGCCGCATAGCTGCAATCACATAGGAGACACTGAAATACTTTGTGGATGTACTTGAAAGAGTATAACTAGTAGCTGAGGGGTCCCACACAGTATCAATTGCCATACCATCTCTATTCTTATAGGAATAAAGAATGTAAGCGGCAATGCCCGGTGAGGTGCTCGGCGTCCAGGTAAAGATAGTATTTCCGGTCTCAGGCTCTACCGAAACAGAGATCAGCACGGGAGCCAACGGCGGATCAGTTATGCAATCGGTCTGGGAGAAAGCATTTACTGACAATAAGCTGACTATAAGTATGATAATATATGAATGCCGGTTAATCATTCAGATCCGACAGTTATTTCATAGAGCTCATCAATATTGTAATACGTCTTTGCCAGCTCAGTTATTTCGTCAGGTTGAATTGTTTTTATCTTTTCAGCAAGCCTGTAATAATAACTATTGTTAAGACCGAATTCCCAGGCAGATCTGAAACTTTCAGCCAGCGCAAATGGTCCGTCAAACATTCTCACCATTTCACCCGACATATAATTACGGACAATTCCCAGCTCATCATTAGAAACAGCAATATTTTGCAGGATCCTGATCTCCTTGTAAATCTCATCAATTGCTTTCTGACAATTTTGCTGACCGACTTCAGAAGAAATCACCTTATATCCTGTAAGATCAAGGGAAGAGACTGATGAACTTATACCATATGTGTAACCTTTTTCCTCGCGTATATTTTTCATTAACCGAGAACCAAAATATCCACCGAGAATCAAATCAAGGATCTTCAGTCCGGGATAATCAGGATGGCGTTTATTTATCGTTGCCGATCCAATTCTTACAGCCCGCTGTACTGTTCCGGATTTATTAATATGGACCTTTTTTGAGCCGGTCCCTGAAATCAGCTTAAGATGTTCCTCATTCTTAAATTCCCCCCGGGAGTCATTGCCAAAATATAAATTAAGCAGTTCAGCTGTTTTTGGGTGAATTTTTCCTGATACTATTACCGCCATATTACCGGGAGTATAATATCTCGAATGGAAATCTGACAAAACTGAAGGCGATAAATTCTCAAAATCATCTTCAAGTATCTGATAGCCATAGGGATGGCTTTTCCCAAATATCGATTCAAAAAACTGATCCATTGCAAGGTTCTGAACTTTCTCCCTGTTGACCATGTACCAGCGAAGTCTTTTTTTCATCAGTGCATTCAGTTCCGGTTCAGGGAACACAGGACGAAATAAGATCTCGCGGCTGAGTTGCAGAACCTTGTCAATGTGCTTGTTTAAAAAAAAGAGTACTATACCTGCACTATCCTTTTCAGCTGTCTGGTTCAGGAATATACCGAAGTAATCGAGGGATCTGTTCAATTCTTCAGAAGTATAATTCTGTGATCCTTCAGAAAGCATCATATTGCAGGTAGAAGCAAGCAGCGGCATGGTTTCTTTAATCTGCCCGGCCCTGAATACAAATTCAACCCGCATTATATCTTCTGTTCCTGCTTCAATCAGATAGACAGGTACATTATTATTCAGACTGAAAGATTTTGCTTCAGGAATAACTACCTTTTCAACGGGAAATACGGGTGGCTGTATTCTTTCAAGGTTATTCATTATTATTCCGTTCTGGTTGAAATATAATTGATAGTACTGCAATTTGATGGGACAAGATATCTTTCTACTGCTTCCCTGACCATCTTATAACTTACTTTTCTGTATGAAGCCACCTCTTTATTTATTAATCCGGGATCGCCAAGAAGTTCAAAAAATGAAAGATTTGCTGCCTTGTTAAGAATACTGGTATTGGAAAAGACAGTTGAAGATTCAAATTTGTTCTTTACTTTTTCCATTTCATCCCTGATCTCCTTACCGGTCAGCAGGGTATTAATTACCTCATTGATTGAATCTTCTGCCTGGCTAATGTTCACTCCTTTCATTAACTTACCCTGAATGATAAGAAGTCCGGGGTCAATATCGGCAGTCAGGTAAGCATTTATTTCGCTGAAGAGCTTCTTTTCCCGAACCAGCCGGGTATATAGTCTGCCTGATTCTCCCCCGGCAAGCAGATCAGTGGTAAGGTCAAGGGTATAAAAATCACTTCTGTTCCGTGGACCGACATGCCAGACCTTGTATATAGCTGTTGATGGCACGTCTTTTTCTATTTTCAGGATTCTCTCCTGAGTTTGTTCCGGTTCGGCAGGTAGGTCTCTCTGGCGAATTGCTCTCTTTTCGATTGGCCCGAACCATTTCTGAGAAAGCTTGAATGCCAGATCATATCCAATATTTCCGGTAAGAGCTAGAATTGCGTTATTCGGCGCATAATGCGAAAAGAAAAAACTTTTAACCTGTTCCAGTCCGGTATTTTTTAAGTGCAGCATATCCATGCCGATGGTGGGCCATCTGTAAGGGTGAACCTTATATGCAAGTGGCCGCAGTTTTAATAAAACATCTCCATAAGGTTGATTCAGATATCGTTGATTGAACTCCTCGATTACCACATTTCTTTGAGTATCAAGATTTTTTTGGGAAAAATCGAGTTCAAGCATCCTGTCGGATTCCAGCCAGAAACCGGTTTCAATGTTTTCAGATGGGATTGTCAGGTAGTAGTTGGTAATATCATTATTGGTGAAAGCATTATTTTCGCCTCCTACAATCTGAAGCGGCCTGTCGTAATCCGGAACATTCCGTGAACCGCCAAACATGAGATGTTCAAAGAGATGTGCAAGGCCCGTCATAGCCGGATCCTCATCACGGGATCCCACTTCATACAGGATATTCATCGCGACAAGCGGAGTAGAATTATCTTCGTGTACCAGAACCCTTAGTCCATTTTCAAGTGAAAATCTTTTATAGTTAATCATAATGGTACCCTGATATAATCGCTAAAACCTTACTTATTAACACCTGTATTATCAAAACAAAACCGGCGAGCTTTGGTTAGCTGTATCTACCGGTGACAAACTTAATTAAAAATCAGTGAAGGTTTAGTATTGTTTTTATATTTGCATAATTATGTTCAGAAATCATCTTTTCAGGAGAATCATTAATCAAAATCTTTTTGTAATTGATCAGGTTAAACTGGTGTACTTTCTGAGTCTAGTTGTCGGTTTGCTTAGTGCGATAGCCGCAGTCTTGCTAAAGTATTCTATTCATTATTTGCATAAATTGCTTACCGGAGGAATTACCTCTGAATCAGGAAGCTATCTCTATCTTGCCTATCCTCTTGTCGGAATGTTCCTGACTTATTTATTTGTAAAGTATATAGTCAAAGATAATATTGGTCACGGTGTCAGCAGAATACTTTATTCAATATCAAGAAAAAGAAGTCACCTTAAAGTACATAATACATGGACTTCAATAGTTGCAAGCTCTCTTACAATTGGATTTGGCGGTTCGGTAGGAGCGGAAGCACCTATTGTATTAACTGGTTCTTCGATAGGTTCTGCACTGGGAAGGTTTTTTAAATTAAATTATAAGAACATTACCCTTCTTATCGGTTGTGGTGCTGCAGGTGCTGTATCCGGGATTTTTACGGCTCCTGTTGCCGGAATTGTATTCACTCTTGAAATCCTGATGCTCGATCTCACAACTTCGTCGATCATCCCTCTTATGATATCTTCCGTTACTGCAGCTACAGTTTCTTATTTTCTCATGGGTGATAAGGTTCTGTTAAGCTTTAATGTAGCTGGTGCATTTCATATATCAAATATTCCCTGGTATCTGCTCCTTGGAATTATTTCAGGATTAATCTCGCTATATTTTTCGAAAATGACTCTCTTCCTGGAAGAAGGCTATAGTAAAATAAGAAATTCTTATTTAAGGCTTATCCTGGGCGGGATCATCCTTGGAGGCTTGATTTATCTGTTTCCCCCATTTTATGGTGAGGGTTATGATACTATAATGCTGTTGCTCCAGGGAAACTCTGAAACAGTTTTTAACAGCAGTATTTTCAGCCATTTCTCCAACGGATTCGTTGTGATCACTCTGTTCATGTCAGGCCTGGTTCTGCTTAAAGTAATTGCAAGCAGCTCCACTAACGGAGCCGGAGGAGTGGGAGGAATATTTGCGCCGACTTTGTTCATAGGAGGCATAAATGGATTCGTGTTCGCTGGCCTGTTAAAAAAATTTATGGATGTAAATTTACCTGACAACAGATTTGTGCTTGTGGGAATGGCGGGTATGATGGCCGGCGTTATGCATGCTCCTCTTACGGCTATTTTCCTGATTGCAGAGATTACAGGAGGATATAACCTTCTTATACCTTTGATAATCACATCGACTGCGGCATTTATTACTACCAGGAGTTTTGAAAAGCATTCAATTTATCATATTCAGCTCGCAAAGGCAGGAGATCTTATTACTCATGATAAGGACAAAGCAGTCTTAACACGAATGGACTGGAAGCGTGAGATTGAAACTGATCTGCTTAAAGTAAATCCATCGGATACTCTCGGCGATCTTGTCAAAATAATTGCAAAGTCAAAACGGAATCTTTTCCCGGTAGTTGATGAATATAACATCCTCGAAGGTGTAGTGTCACTTGATGATGTGAGGGAGATTATGTTCCGGCAGGAATTATACCAGACTACCTTCATGAAGGATGTGATGACAATTCCTCCTTCCTACCTTGATAAAAAAGAGAACATAGAGACTGTCATGGAGGCGTTCAGAAAAACGGGTGCATGGAATCTTCCAGTCCTCGACAACGGATACTACGTGGGGTTTATTTCCAAGTCGAGGATATTTACCACGTACCGTGAGTTACTTGTTGAATTTTCAGAAGAATAGAATACCTAAAATATTATAATATGAAAAGAGATACTTTGGTTTTTGATCTTATTGAAAAGGAGCGGCAACGCCAGATAAATGGGATTGAGTTAATTGCTTCAGAGAATTTTGTCAGCCAGCAGGTGCTGGAAGCAATGGGATCCGTTATGACAAATAAATATGCTGAAGGTTATCCCGGAAACAGGTATTATGGTGGTTGTGAGATTGTTGATCAGACAGAACTTATAGCTATTGACAGGCTGAAACAATTGTTTAATGCCGAATATGCTAATGTTCAGCCTCATTCCGGTGCACAGGCAAACATGGCAGTGTTTATGACGGTGTTGAAGCCAGGTGATAAATTTATGGGATTAAATCTTGCGCATGGAGGACATCTTTCTCATGGATCTCCTGTAAATTCATCAGGCCTGTTTTACAGACCCGTTGCTTATAATGTAAGGGAAGATAACGGGCTGGTTGATTATGATATGATGGAGACCATTGCACTGAAAGAGAGGCCTAAAATGATCATAGGAGGTGCATCGGCTTATTCGCGTGAATGGGATTATGAGAGGATGAGGAAAATTGCAGACATGATCAGCGCAATATTAGTGATTGATATGGCTCATCCTGCTGGTTTGATTGCGGCCGGACTTTTGGATAACCCTCTTAAATTCGCACATATAGTTACATCAACAACTCATAAAACACTTCGCGGGCCAAGAGGAGGTATTATTCTTATGGGTAAGGATTTTATAAACCCCTGGGGTATAACAACAACTAAAGGTGAAGTTAGAATGATGTCTTCGCTTTTGAATTCCGCTGTCTTCCCCGGTATACAGGGTGGTCCTCTCGAACATGTAATTGCCTCAAAGGCAGTCTCTTTTGGTGAAGCTCTCACTCCCGCGTTCAATGAATACCAGTCAAGAGTCAAAAATAATGCCTTTGTGATGGCAAAAGCTTTTATGGATAAGGGCTATAAAGTGATCTCCGATGGCACAGACAACCATTTGATGCTTATTGATCTCAGAACAAGGTTCCCTGAAATATCGGGCAAGAAAGTGGAGAATACTCTTGTTCGTTCCCATATTACAGTAAATAAAAACATGGTCCCCTTCGACAGCAGATCTCCGTTCCTGACATCAGGACTGAGAGTCGGAACACCTGCGATAACCACCCGTGGTTTAAAAGAAGAAGATATGGGAGTAATTGTTGAACTTATCGATGAGGTTATTTCTAATATTGAAAATGAAGCAGTTATAGCAAGAGTAGGAGAGAAAGTGGTTAAGATGATGAAATCTTATCCTCTCTTTTCTATGTGATTCCATAATTATTTATTCTCAATAAGAGTAATTGACGGGTAACCCAGTCCGGCAAGCTCAGGATAGTACTTATAGGTCTCTTCGCGGGTAAAGAACCCGGTGATTATAACATGGTAATAATCATATTGTTTGACAATTTCAACTGGTAGTTTTAATTTGGTTGTTATCCTCCTTTGAGCGCGCAAAGCTTCGCTTTGTTTGTGGAATACTCCAACCTGCAGGGAAATAGTCGGTTCAGGAGGAGCTACCTTACTAACGATATTCTCTTCCTTAAGCTTGATTTTTGTAAGCGGTTTCACAACAAGCGGGACTTCTTCCTGCCAGACAACAGGAGTAGGTGGTTCTTCACGCTGCAATACTGCAGGTTCTTCCACAGGCAGTTTTTTGAACGGTACTATCCACGCATCTTTTAATCTGAGCTTCCCAATTGAGCCATCGAGCTTCTTCATCTCTTCAATAACAGTTTGATTGATAATGGGACTTCCGGCAAGATGAAGTTTATAATATTGTTCTAACATTTCAGGACTCATTATAACTAAAGCATTTTCGATCAACTTTTCTGTTATTGTGGTGATTGTATCCTGCTTTTCTTTGAGAACCAATTGCTGATGTTTTGCTTTCAGACTAATTACCCATACTTCATTGACACCATTCTGATGCAATACAGAAATATACTCATCAACCTCTTTCCTTTCCTTAATGTTTGAGATCCTGACCTTATAGAAATCGTCTTCAATAATTATCTCTACAGGTTTACCAAGGATTTTAGCAATCTTTTTACGGTACGATTCAGCGTTTGCCTTGTTCTTGAATGCTCCCATTTGTATGGCATAGCTATCTTCGGATATTGTAACCAGTTCCTGTGTAACTTCATGGACGATCAAATAAGATGTGTCTTTCTTTATAACAGGTTTTTCATGTACAGGAGTCTTAATACCTGTCGTATCACCGGGTTTCGGTCGTAATATGAAATCCAATCCGCTTTCAATGTCTCCATCAATACCTGCAGCAATATCAAACTGACGTGATTCGGGATCGGAGATCATACCCAGTTTTTTCAATTGTGTCGTATCGATCCGGACAGTATATCTACCGGGAGCAAGCCCGAAATAGCTGAAGTAGCCATCATCTTCAGTAAGGGCCCTACCGGCGGAATTTTGATTTGCTTTTAAGAAATTTACAATGATTCTACCCAGACCTTTCCTTTCCCCTTCATTTTCAAGTGTTACATTACCCGTTGCTTCACCAACAACTGTAACCGGGATCTCAATCAGTTTCAATATATTGGGATCAACAGTCACACTTAAAGTCTTTTTTGGCAGCCGCCAGGAAACATTATCAAAACTGTTTGGATCGAGCTCAATAAAACAAGAGGTGTAGGGTTCCAGACCAAGGATCCTGATTGTCGAATCGCGTTCACTCTTCTCAACACGGCCTCCGTTTGCACGAAGCTTAAGGCCATATACTTTTGGTTCCCCCGCATCTTTTCTTCCATTGGAATTAAGATCGAGGTATGATACAACGGAGATGCCTCCTTTTCCAACATTAGTCCTGTTGTCAGTACCCAGATACTTTGTTTTTCTATCGTTTATTAAGCTTCCTCTGGCATATTGAACAAGTGTTGTAGTCTTTCCTGATTGCCTGACTGTTGCACCTGTCTGAGCAAATGAAAAATCATAGCGGAATCCCAACTCTGTCATTTTAAGATTGGTGCTGAAAAGCTGTTCATAGGACAGATTCAAAAAAGCGTGTTCCAGGAGATGTTTTTCAACTACCAGCTTTGCAGAGATAAGCTCATTTTGTGAGTATCCGTACTGCGCCTGTGGCATAAATACAAAACCACCGGGAAGCCTAAATGCCAGGGAGAGGTTACTGTACAGATAAGGATTATTATGATCGACAAACAGGCCATAGGTTGTAAGGTTTGTACTTACGCCGGCAAGAGATCCTGAAAAGAGCCATTCAGCCGTAGTGTAATTCGATGCTGGCAGTACAATCTGGTATACTGAAAATCTCTGATAAGTTGAAAATTTTGCAATTTTTAAAGGTATAGATAATGTTGCCTTACGTTCCTCCCTGTAATTGTAATTTATTGCTTTTTGATTTTTATCGTACCATGTATAATTAAGGTCCAACTGGAGATTTGAAGGCAGCATGAATGATAGAGTCCCTTTGGCTCTTACTCCGTATGTATATTCAGCTGAGAGTAGAAGATTGTTAGTTATTCTCAGTGAAGCATCCATAAATGGCATTGCTGGATTTGAAATTATGGATGATAGATACTCAATGCCACCTCCCAGAGTAAGACTCCTGGTCAGCCCATAATTAATATTTACCCGTGAATACCTGCTTCGGAGAGAATCTTCTACCATCCCTGCACTTAACGTATATTCCAGTGTCTTTTCAGGCAGGAAATTGAAAGGGATATTTATATTTTGCTCTCTTGTCCTTTCTTCACCCCAGGGTCCGAAAAACCTGAGCTTGACTATTGAGTTCCCATATACTAGCGGAACCTTGAAGGTAAAGAATCCGGAGGCGTCGGCTTTGATATAATCCACCAGGACATTATTTACATAAAGCTCGACGATCCATCCCGGTTCAGTTTTATCGCTGAGTGTATAGGTGCCGAACGATCGCCGGTATGTCGTAGGGGTATTTGTAAACTGAACTCCAATAACCGGATTATATATAGAAGAGATTGCATTTGTTGCAATCTTACCGATCATTGCCTGCCTCATAGGTGCGAAATCATTATTCACATAACGCCAAAGGTAATATTGCTGCTTTTCGCTGAATGGATTATTGCTATTATAGTAGATTGAAGCATTTGCTTCGCCTCCTGCAATCATTGACCCAAGCGCAAGGTTGAGGGTGGTCTCTGACTTCCCGTTTGGCTCTTCTGTTGCAATTGCTGACCAGTCAGCCATTCCAAACTTAAATAAAGGATAGTTCCGGCCAATTGTAGTGTCGGCATTCACCTCTCCTTTCAGACGCGTGATATTCTTCCTCATCTCTTCCTGACGCATTTCCCTGATTAATGGCAGTTCAAGCTTGCTGTTTACAATTACCGACAGATTTCTGAAGTTGAAGATGCATTCAAGCCCGAATACCTTTCCGAAATAAGATGATTTAAGGTAAAGATTTGATTCAGTGCGAATCATATCGCCCTGCTCCAGATTGTATGTTTTATCCTGATAATGTATCTGATTTGTTGAGCGGTTGATCAGGTACGTCGCTTCCGGATTAATAAAAAAACCTGAAATTGATTCCAAGTCGGGTGAGGGAACATTTCTGATCTTCAGAAAATCAAACAGATCGGTAACGGGAAGAAAGAGCTCCTGACCTTTAATTACGGCGTTGATATCACCTCCGCCAACACGCGGGATTTCAAGATAAACCGAGACTTCATCGTAATCTGGTAAAACCTGAGCATAGATCTGACCAGATTGTACAACTATAAAAAAAAATGCAAATAAAATAAAACAACAAATCAATTTGGCCCTCATAATCATCGATGGTCCCGGGTTAGAGTATTCTTTTCAGGCTATCATTCTTTTTTTTCTTATTTCACTTAGATTGATTATTCCTGTATAAATGTAATATTGAATGTTCCGCTGTAATTTCCTGGTGGATTGGCTGCAGGATTGCTAACTGTCAGAGATCCTCCGACGTTTAAGAGTGTTGCTGCCGGTGGTACAGCATTCGTTACAAAGGGTGAAACCGGGTCCGAATTACCAATATGGAGAGTCAAAGATCCTCCGTTGCTACCGGGCAGAGTGACATCAGGACCGTTCAAAAGAGACACTACAGTTCCGGGGTTTGCAACCACCTCATAGAGAGCTGATGTAAAAGAATATCCGAGATTAAGCAGGATAACATCACCTGTGGAGGAACGTAAACCTCCTGAGCTGACGGTCACAGTTCCTCCTATCGCTCCAAGTGTAAATGCTCCAAAACTAAGGCTTTGTCCGGTTACTGTTACGGTAATGGGCCGGGGAGGAGGCTCCTGTGCCATCATCTTCTGAGATAATAACATGAGCATTATAAACGGTAATAATGTCAATACGAACCTAAGACAGCATAGACTTATCTTTTCTGCAAATCTCATCGATTTTGTATTAATAATTTCTTTGAACTCATTTTTGTACCTGTAGTATATCTGGCAATATAAATTCCTTCCTTTATTTCCGGACTGAATTCATAAAAACCTGTTTCATAAATATTCTTAATAAAAATAACCTGCCCAAGAAGATTATAAATCTTCAAGGTACCTTTGTCTCCTGACACGCTTTTGATTTCTGCTTTCAATTTACCTTTACCGGAATAAATATTGAAAAGATCATTATGAAGAGGAATATCGTTAATGCCAGTCGTGATGTTAGAAAAATTGAGAAAAAACCTGTTACTATATTCTCCTATACCAAGTGAAACATGGTATTCCTTGTCGGGAAGCAAGTCTTGTTCTATGCCTGCGACTATATCAGAAAGATAAATTCTCGCTCCGGTCAATGTCTCGTCTATATCACGGATCCTGAAAATAATATTTCCAGCTTTGTTAAGTTTCAGTCCAAGAGGTATCTGTAACAGATTATCTGACATCGGTGGCAGAGCGCTAATTGAAAGTTTTGCACCATCCGGATTAACCAGATAAAGGTTTGCGACAGCATAATCAGTGTTAAATAATTTGAGTGCATCCAGCTGGCTGTCGAAATCAGGAGTTGCTTTTTCATCGAAATATATAACTGCAGGATCTGCAGATTCAGTGTCATCTGAAAAACCTGAAGTAAGCCGGAGCAATGGAACTGAAATGCTGCCCTTCGATTTCGTGAATGAATGAGTAAGGTTGGTAATTCTGACACTGTTATTTAATGCCAGTGTGCCTGTAACGGGCCAGACGCCATCAGTAACATGGATGAAAAAACCCTGCATTGAGGGAATAATATTATTTACAACTCCATCACTTGAAATGCCATTGATATATGTACTGTACACGCCTCCGTACTGATCAGTGGTGCTGGCTTTAAAGTAATAAAGTGCATTGTCAATATTAACTTTTGTCCATCCTGGTAAGGCATTCCAATCAACAGGTGAAGGGTAGGGATTACCGATCAGGTTAAAGCCTTTTGTAAAGGTATTATTGTGATTATAGAGTGTAACCGAAAGGCTTCCATCGTTGACTACACCAGAAACATCGACTGTATTCGGAGCGGACCCTGAGCCAAAATTTAAAGCATAACCCTCCAGTGGATTAAGGATATTGCCAGGAGTATTGTAGCTTACCCATCCCGATGAAGTACGGCTTTCATTATATTTGTAAAAAGTAAATGCACCGAGAGTCATATCGTCACCAAATTCACTTACAGTTGCCGACTGGAAAGGAGAACTGAAATATTTATATCCGAATCCGGAAGAGAGATAGCGTTGCATGGTAACGTTTCCTGTAACAGTGCCTGTTCCTGATCCATCTATAAGTGCAGTTTGCGTTGTATTTGACACAAGTGTTAAATTTCCGCCCGAAGAAAGATTTCCGTTTTGTGCTGTTACAATTCCTGTAATGTTAAGCGGTCCTTGTAATGTGACCCCAGCAGGATTATTGATAATCAAATCGTTAATTGTGTTTCCGTCAAAGACATCCGCGCCAATAAACTGTGCTGTCGATCCATTCATTGTAACTATTCCGGATGTAGCAGTAAATGTTCCGTTATTAGTTATTGACCCTGCTATCTGGAGATTATTGCCGGCAATAGTGAGTGATGAACCGTTATCAATTACTAAATTATTTACATATCCTGTTGAACCACTGCTCAGAACAGGTTTATTTGCCACATTTGGAATTTGCACAAGTGTTGTCAGATCAGGTAATAATCCGCATGACCAGTTCAAAGGATTGTTCCAATCTGTATCTGCAGCTCCCGTCCAGATCAGATCAGAAATAATTGTAATAGGACTTGTCGCAGTTACAACTCCGCAACCACCTGATGCTGCTATCGTATTTGTCACTGTATAAATTCCAGGTGTGCTTGCTGCCAGATCTACCTGCCCTGTCGCAGTACTTACAAACACCAGGCCGGATGAGGATGAGAAGGTTCCTGCTATCCCTCCGCCACTGAATGTTGGTAATGGATTTGCTGCATTTGGGCAGTAAGGAGTCCCGGTATAACTGAAAGTCGCAACTGGCATTGTATTTACAGTAATACCAACTGTTCTTGCAGCGCTGGTACCACATGAATTAGTTGCTGTTACACCTAATACGCCGCTGGTGGCCGTTGCATCGAAATCGATAGTGACTGAATTGCCTGTACCGTGTATTGTATGACCTGTCCCGCTATATGACCAGTTATAGATAACTCCGGAGACATTTGGTACTGTGTAAACATTTCCAGAAGAACCCTGACATACTTGCGTAACCACTGAGATGAAATTTGATGGACGATCAGCTACAACAGGGAAAGAAATAATTACATCATCGGAGGAAGTACAGGCACCATTACTGATAGTCCATCGGAGAATATAGGCAACCCCCAGAACTCCTGTAAAAACGGTTGAATTAAGTGAACTGTTAATCAATGTGCCACCGGCGCCGCTGACAATTGTCCATAAACCTGAATAAGGAGCAGGACTATTTGCCGCCAGGACAGTTCCGGAAACTCCGCAGAGCGATTGATCTGATCCGGCGTTTGATACCGGCGGATCTGCATATACATTTACAGTAGTCCCGTCGACCACACCGATATCAGATCCATTATTATAAGAAAAGCCTGTTAATTTGTATGCTCCCGGACCTGGGGTTGGAATAGTATAGGGCAATGAAGTTACATTTATGGTCGGTTGATCAATATCATTAATTGTATAATCAATTGTGTAATTTAAAGTTATTGAATTAAATGATCTGAAACTGACCGGGATTCCAGCCGAACCGCAGACAGCACCAACAGGAGATAATGAAGCTCTTGCTATTGTAGGAGTAATGCTGGCTATTGTATAATTCTTTGGTGTAGTGGAGATCGTCACATTATTAGTAGTTGCTACGTCTCCGTTATAATTATCTCCCGACGAAACAGAAGCCAGTTCATTCCATGAACCGGCATTATATTCAGCAACGCGCATATCAGATATCCCATTTACAGTCATCAGTGGCGTCAGGGCACTCATGGGATCCCATCCTAGTTTAATTTCGGCTGTGGTTCCTGTACTTGTACTAGCACTCCAGTATTCCATATCGTTAACCGTTTCCAAAGGTGCAGTAAAAGAGGTAGCATCCGGATTTGGCATTAAGTATTCAACTGTCCAGTATAAAGTGCTTCCGGCAGTTGAGGTGAGGGTAAAACTGTGCCCTTTTGTAGTCCCATACCCTAAGGGAAATTGGAAACTTCCACCATTAACGATCTGTTTATTCAGTGGACCATTTACAAAAGAGGTTGCATTGCCTCCGACAGGTACAACCGATCCAGAAGACGTATTTAGCAATATCAGCTTATTGGCTGAGGTTGAATTTATAACACCACTTGTAAGAAGCAGATCATTATTGACTTCTATTAATCCATTTACACCTATGTTGAGTCCGGAGGCATTACTAATCTCCAGATTATTAAACTTATTGGTCCCTGAAAAGTCACCGGTCGGTCCTCCCAGTGTTTGAATTGCTGTACCTGCGAATGATACAGTTGAAGCAGGTGAAGCACCTGAACCACTTATGAAAGAACCAGTATTATAGCGCTCCATTGAACCCATAATCCTCAGACTGCTGTTGTTTACACTATTATCAAGAGCAGGTCCGTCAATGACAAGTCTTTTACAAATAGTCAGATCTCTATTCGGAAGTACCCTGGTACCGCTACCTGTAAAAAACATATTCGGCAGGTTGATAAGCTGGTCAGCAATTATTGTATAATTACCAGTTCCACCATATTCGATGGTCCCGTTTCCTGAACAATCAATAAAGGAGGTATAATTTCCGCCCGGCAAATTCCCGTTTTCAAGATAGATTGTCCCGTTACCATCTACATTTCCAAGATTATGACCAAAGGTAGGAGAAACGACTCTCAGTCTGTTGTTTACAGTTGTGTTTAAAATAAATATATCATTAATATCAGTTGTAACAATATGGTCAATAATTACATTAGCACCTGTGGGCCCTCCAACCGGACAAGGAGGAGAAGAACCGACTGGAGTCCATATTGTTTGATCGGACCAAAATCCATTATTATTTGTCCGGTAAGTTGGAACATCAATAGGGATAGCAGCATCATTACCAGCAGTATAGTCACCATTAAGATTACTGCTTCCCGAATAAACAAAAGTAATCCGGTGGTTGGTTTCATCCACATTATCGGTAGCTGGTCCGGGAGGTGCCTTCGACCAGGAGTTCCCGGGAAGTACAAGTCTGGCAGCTACATAATTGCTTTCCACTCCGCCTACGTCTCCAGGCAGGTACTGTAAAAATACATTCCCGGTAAATCCTGAGATTCCGGAGCTCTCAATTTTCCAGTAGTATTTCAGAACATTCATTGGATCTGTAACAGACGGTTGATAATCATTAATCGGAGTGATGTTGATAGAACCAACTGTTCCACTTGCCGATATTGTAAAAGTGGCGGGAGTATACTTTCCGGCTACTCCGACTGGAAACGTAAATGATTGAGGTATAGTAGTAAAGAATTTTTTGACTCCAAAACTGCTTATTACTCCGTCTGACATAATCATTTTTGTTACACCAGTAACTCCCAGGATTCTGCTGTTTTGGCTGAGTGTTAGAAGATTTGAGTTAATATTGAAGATACCCTGAGTAAGCACAAGATCATTTTGAAGCATGATATCATTGATCAATTTAGCTCCCGAACTATTGCTGATCTCAAGTTTCCCATATGCTCCTGTTCCGGATATCAGTTGTTGAGATGTGCCTGATAAACTTATTCCACCCGTGGTATTGTCGTCCGTATAAGACCCATTATTAATAAGGTTCCCTGAAAGGGATACTTTCTTGTTCCCAAGAATCAGAGTACCAGTTGCTATAAACAGATCCTGATTAACAGAAAAATTATTATTTACTGTCAGGGAATTCGTTGAAGAAACATTTAAATTATTGAAATTAGTTACTGAACTTCCTGTAATTATTTGCGCTCCACCATTAAATGTGGTTGTATTATTACCCGAATTGTAAGTGCCGCTGTTATCTAAGTTTCCTTTAACAGATACATTTATATTATTAGAGTTAAATATGCTTTGTGTATTACTCAGAGTCATTGTCCCATTAAGTACCAATGGACTGACCTTAAGACCCAGAACAGCATTCAAACCTGCTCCTGCAGCACCTGTAAGAGTAAAGTTATTTAAAGGAGTATTTGCATCAAGCGAATAGTTTTGGAGAGAATTTGGAATTATATTGCTAAAAACAATTGTACCGCCGGTCACAGAAGAACTTTCGGGTCTTAAGTACAGATCACCATATGTAGTCCCACCACCTCTGACAATTGTAAGCGTGCCACCTGACATAGTGAAGCTGCTACCTGCATTTAAAACCTCCATTTTAGCATAGCCTGCATTTGCCCCATTTCCGTTTATTGTAACAACACCCCCGCTTTGGTTATAATTAAGAATGCCGTTTGTTGTTGATGTATTTCTCCTGATCTGACCATTCACAACGAGGCTTCCTCCCTGCATATCAATTGCAGACGATCCTGCGCCGGAATATTCGATATCGTTGTTATTGGCAGGTGAAGCAATTGGTCCAATATAAACATTTCCCCTTATCAATGTGAGCTTCCCGCTCAGTATAAGATCACCTGCGTTGTTTGTTGCATTTCCAATAAGTATATTCTTGTTGTTTGCATTAGAATAATCCACACTCAGTCCGGCGGTTGAAGGAATAGTAAAAGGAGTATTTGTGGAAATGGTAAAATCAGTGCCAGGGTCTGTTCTTATAAATCTGAAAGTACCATTTTTCAAGGTTAACCAGTTATCTGCCAAAGTAGTTAGCGTGCCTCCTATATTACATGTCAGAGTAGTTGACTGTGATGTCCCTTTATTAACAATTACCTGCCCAAATATTGTTGATGGAGTTCCGACTGTATGTGTTATGCTTGCTGAGGTCGAACCGAAGAATGTAACTGGAATATTTGTGAATCTGCATCTGGCAACTGTTCCGGATGGAGCATTTGCAATTCCATTAGCGTTATTTATAAGGCTGCCTCCAATAGATAAACTTTGATTGGCTGCCCCACCGGGATCATCACTGATAGCGGCTAATGTGCCAACAATTACATTTCCGTTAACTATAATATTCTGTGCTATAGCACCGTTGCCATACCATTCAAGTGCACCGCCTTGAATATTCAAATTCCCAACTATGGTAATTGTTTTTGCTACCACAGCAAAAGGTGCCGTAGGATATGCAGAATTCCATGTTGGCAAGAACCAGGAATCTGCATTTTGCCCTCTTGTGACCAGATTCCCATAAATTGTTAAGTCATTATTCTGAAAAATAATATTTGATCCGCCAAGAGGAGAAAGGATTAAATTACCGTACGATAAGACGCCATTTGGTAACCAATAGGTTGTATTACTGGCCGGATTAGTTGAGTAGAGTTCTGTTGTGCCAAGGTTGACATTATATTCCGAAAAGTCGCCCAGCGGGAATGTAAAGGTGCTTCCCGAATTCCACGATGTTGTAATCCTGAAATTGCCGTTTCCATTCGGGTGGTTTAAAACCATACCAAAGCTTGAATTGAAATTATATCCAATATCAAGAGCCGATCCCTTTTCTATCTTCAAGCTGGCACAACTTCTTACATCGGTATTAGGTACAGTATTATTTGTAGCCAGATATACTGAGTCTTTACCACCTATAATGACTATATCACTAATGCCGGGAACTGATGCTGCAGGAGCACCTGTGTGCTGCAAAACCGGGTCGGTCGACCAGGTATTGACACTACTCCAAAGACCGCTCCCTGCTCCAGATCCATTGATCCTGCTATAATATATCGTAAGTGTACCAAACGGATCTGTAGGTGTATCATCGCCTGCAGTATAGTCGCCATCAATAAAAGAGACATTCTCAAGAAAATTACCTGGTCCTGGTTCCCCGATAATATTATTGATTTCATCTACATCAGCAGTTGTACCTTTGGTCCATGTGTTTGTTGAAGTGTTAAAACGAGCAGCAACATATTCGTCCTCAGTTATACCGACACCTGTTATAACATTAGATTGAGCATAAGTGTAACCATGGGTAACTGTGGCGCTGCCTAAAGTAAAACCCGAAGATTTAACACGCCAGAAATAACTCAGACTTCTGCCGGGAGTACTAACGCTGGGATGTGCATAATTTACCGGTATAACTGTTATAGAACCATAAGCTGTTGGGGCAGTGCTGAATCCTATTGAAGCAGGAGTATAATTAGCCACTCCAACTGGAAAAATTACTGCAGAAGGCGATGAAAATACTTTTGTAAGACCTCCGTCACCTGCATTTCCAGCTGTTTTAATGTACCGTAATGATCCTCCGTTAAAGATAGAAGCCGTTGAATTAAGTTTTAAATTATACGTATTAATATTAAAAAGCTTATCCTGCGAAAAAGTAAGTAGTCCATTAACCGTAATATTTGCTACCAGGGAAACCGGTGCTGCTACTGCATTGATATTATTCAGTTCAAGGTTTCCGAAAATACCGTTCCCGTCAATACTTTGTGTCAATGTTCCGTTCATTACTATTCTGCCTGTTCCGGCATGGGTACCTGAGTTAAAGACATTGCCTGCTATATTTATTGTATTGCCATTATCATTCACGGTACCTGCAACAAGCCTGAAATCACCGGCAACATTTATTGTGGATTGTGTACCGGCAAAGTTTAAAGCAACACCAACCGGTTTGTCAATAGTCAACTTATTCAACGAAAGAGGAGCTGCAAGGTTAATTGTAAATGTCTGATTTCCTGTTCCATTAAGTATGGTAGTGTTGGTTCCGGCAGTATATGAAGCCCCACCTGCTATAGAAAAATCTCCGCCAACGGTAACATTTAGATTATTTGCTGAAAAATCTCCTGACGTAAGAGTAAGGTTGTCAAACACAACCAAAGGAGATACGTTTAATTGAACGACTGAACTACCGCTTGCACGATCGATAAGCAAATTGATAAGAGGCGTGCTTGAATTGATGAGATAGTTACCTGCATCAGCCAGGGTTGTCCCGGTAGTAGGCCTGATTTCTAATAATCCAGCTGTAACACTTACATTCGATGAAGATGATTTCACATCAAATGCTTCTTGTTCTCCGGCAGCTATACCACATACGTCGTAAATCCGTATTGTACCACCTGACATAGTAAAAATATTGGTTGGCTGCTCAAGATTGAAAGAGCCAAAACCAGAGCTAATACCATTTATTGCTCTTGAGGTGTTCAAACTTGCAATTGAAACATCCGTAAGGTCAGAAACAGTCGAAAATGCAGCCGGGGTCCGCTGGAAGCGGCCTCTAAGAATAAATAATCCTCCTGTTTGAATAAAAGCTGCAGAACCCGTTGATGAAAGAAATTGTTTTGCATCGACTGTTCCACCATTGATAATGAATTGTCCTGAAGCAATATTTGAAGTTATAATTCCCCCTGATTCGCGGGTAGAAAGAAAACCATTGTTTATCTGTAGTTTACCAAATATGTCAACAGCACTAAATCCACCTTTTGTAACTCCAATAGTTACATTATCAGGTGCTGTTACATTATATGCAGCATTAATTTCCCTGTAATCATCAGCACTGGAGAGCACAACAGCATCAACGCCATCCAATAGCAAAGCCCCATTAAAAGGAATGTAATAGTCGGAATTGGCTACAGTTCCTTCAGACAGTGACGGGATGATCAAGGAACCTTTTAACACAAGAGTGCCAGTTCGTATCCATAAAGCTTTTCTTAGGCCTGGATTACTTGTTACAGCTCCATCGGTAGCTAATACATTGGCTCCAAACAACTTGAAATTTGCATAACTGGTCGAATTAATGGTCAGTTGGTATGTCTGGTCAATGCCCTTATCAAGAATAAGGTTATAGAAATTAGTAATTCCGTTACAGTTTAATGTATTATCGCTCGCTCCCTGAAAATATACCGAAGCGGCACCTGAAGTAGCACCTGCCACAATAGGAGGAAAAGCATTATAGAGAGGGTAAGGAAGATTTGTAAACTTAACAGTTCCATTATTTGTAAAATCACCTTTAATAATGACAGTATGGAAATTTAGATAATAAGTCAGAAAGGGTGCAGCACCTCCGGCACCGCCAATAGCTGTATTTGTCACTCCGTTACCAACACTAATGAAAGCACCATTATCTACAGTTACATTTCCATTGATAGTAAGATTCAGCTTTACTGCCGAAACGTTATTATTGATTTGAAAGGTACCGTTTTTGACATATAAATTTCCATTTAAAGTTATGTTGCTTAATTGTGTAGCTACAAAACCGGAGGTATTGATTGTTAGATTATTATATATAGTTTGTGTTGCTGTTAATGTAAAATTAGCTGAATTATAATACTCAGTTGTGCCTCCGCCGGTATTAATAAATGTATTGATTACAGAAGCGGGGAAATTTACAGATGCCAGTTTAATAGTTCCTTGCCCGCGAAGGGCATATATGCCATTTGTAAATCTGTAAATATTCTGATCGAGGAAACCGCCGGCATCAATTGTAATGTCAAGAGTCAGAGAAGTTATATCACCTGTCAAAGAAACAGTCCGGCCTGAAAGAATTACAACTTTATCATTATTCCCGGGTACTGTCGTGCCAATTTGAAGTGTACCGCTCGGATCTGATGTCCATGTGCTTGGCGCATTCCAGTCTCCTGTCTGGTAGGAATAATAAGTATCTGTTATACTTGAACCAATACAGAAATAAGGACCAGGATTTAGAACAACCGGCGAAATTATTGAAGATGTATTACTTGATCCCCCAATTGCTGAATAGTTGCCTGCTATTGCGGATGACATACCGATAGTCTTTGAGAATTCCAGATCACTTTCATTCAATTCTACCTTAGCACTTGTTAAATTTCCGCTGTTTAAATTTAGCAGAGACCAATAACGGGGGTCCACCTGACTCAAAGTTGTTCCGTCGCCGGTTAACGCACCGTTGGCACTTACTGAAGCTCTAAGAACCGGACCGGTAACACCCGTATTTACATCCCTGAGGTTAATGCCTTTAAAAACTCCTCCTTCTCCTATTGGAAACAAATAATTATTGCCCGTTCCAGCCAGATTTGCCGTTAATGTCCTTTCCACACTCCCGGTAGTAACATTTACAAAAGAGCCTGAAGTCCAGACAATAGCTGCAGCCGGATTTGTGTTGGTTATTTTTAGAATATAGGTTCCAGCCTGTACTATACCGCTTGTAAGAGTCAAAACGCCACCGGCAGACAGAGTAATGTTACTATTCATTATAACACCATTTGCATTATTAATTATGAGATTATTCAGATTTGTAACATTACCCGGAATAAAAACTCCTGGCGAAGAGCCTCCAAATGATAAACTTGAAGTAGCTGCGGCTATTAGGTTTGCAGGTGTACCGGCAATTGGGGATCCATTCAGAGTGACTGTCCTCGGGCCTACAGTGAAAGTGCCGGCTGTCAGAGTAAGGGTTCCATTTACAATTAAATCTGCCCCTAAAATGATATTCCGGCTTGTATTAAAATTATTTAATCCTCCTGTTACTGCATTTAATGTAATATCCGCGCCTGTTCCTATTGTGATGTTAGAGGTTGCTCCCCCGGTTAATGAACCACCTCCATAACTGAGATTTGCACCATCAGATAAAGTAAGTGTATTAGCTGCAATGGACAATGCTAATGAAGTAAGAGTAAGAGTTCCACCCACAGTAACATTGCCACACATCGTGACTGCTCTGTTGATTGTAAGATTATTTACCGTTACGCCTGGTAAACTTGCCGCACCGGCACCACCTACAATAATATTAGAAGTGGGTCCTCCAACAAGTGTTCCACAATTAATTATACCATTTAGTGTCAGTGTGTTTGCTCCAATAGATAAACCGGCTCCTGTGGGATTGAATACTCCGCTTACTGTAAGCGAACTTTGCAAAGTGACAATGCTTGTATTGGTTATTGAAAGACCATTTAAAGCGACAACATTGGCTGGTATTAAAACGCCTGCTGTTGTACCACCAAATACAAGACTCGATGCCGCAGTTGTTACTAAATTTGCAGGGGTTCCGGCAATTGTAGGTCCATTCAGAGTCAGTATCCTTGCACCAACAGTAAGGGTACCGGCTGTAAGAGTAAGGGTTCCATTTACAATTAAATCTGCACCTAATATTATATTCCTGCTTGATGTAAAATTATTTAATCCGACAGCTATTGCATTTAATGTAATATCTGCGCCAGTGCCTATTGTGAGGTTAGAGGTTGCTCCCCCGGTTAATGAACCGGCTCCATAACTGAGATTTGCACCATCAGATAAAGTAAGTGTATTAGCTGCAATGGACAATGCTCCTGAAGTAAGGGTAAGAGTTCCACCCACTGTAACATTGCCACACATTGTCACTGCTCTGTTGATTGTAAGATTATTTACCGTTACACCTGGTAAATTTGCTGCACCGGCACCACCTATAATAATATTAGAAGTGGGTCCTCCAACAAGTGTTCCACAATTAATTATACCATTTAGTGTCAGTGTGTTTGCTCCAATAGATAAACCGGCTCCTGTGGGATTGAATACTCCGCTTACTGTAAGCGAACTTTGCAAAGTGACAATGCTTGTATTGGTTATTGAAAGACCATTTAAAGCGACAATATTGGCTGGTATTAAAACGCCTGCTGTTGTACCACCAAATACAAGACTCGATGCCGCAGTTGTTACTAAATTTGCAGGGGTTCCGGCAATTGTAGGTCCATTCAGAGTCAGTATCCTTGCACCAACAGTAAGGGTACCGGCTGTAAGAGTAAGGGTTCCATTAACAATTAAATCTGCACCTAATATTATATTCCTGCTTGATGTAAAATTATTTAATCCGACAGCTATTGCATTTAATGTAATATCTGCGCCAGTGCCTATTGTGAGGTTAGAGGTTGCTCCCCCGGTTAATGAACCGGCTCCATAACTGAGATTTGCACCATCAGATAAAGTAAGTGTATTAGCTGCAATGGACAATGCTCCTGAAGTAAGGGTAAGAGTCCCACCCACTGTAACATTGCCACACATCGTCACTGCTCTGTTGATTGTAAGATTATTTACCGTTACACCTGGTAAACTTGCTGCACCGGCACCACCTATAATAATATTAGAAGTGGGTCCTCCAACAAGCGTTCCACAATTGATTACACCATTTAGTGTCAGTGTGTTTGCACCTATCGTCAGACCTGCTCCTGCAGGGTTGAATATACCGCTCAGGGTGAGCGAGCTTTGCAGAGTAACAATGGCTGTATTTGTTATCGAAAGACCGCTTAATGCAGTAACGCTTGCTGGAATTAAAACTCCGGCTGTTGTTCCGCCAAAAACGAGATTGGAGTTTGCAGCTGTAACTAAATTCCCGGGGGTTCCTGCAATGGTCGGCCCGTTTAATGTGAGTGTATTTGCTCCGACTGTCAAGGTCTGCTGTAAGGTTCAGAGTTCCACCCACTGTAACATTACCCACCATAGTTTTATTTCCGGCCCCGGAAATTGTAAGATTATAATACGTACTTACATTTACAGTTTGGACTGCACCTGAGAAATTTACTGTATTTCCATTATTAGAAGCTGTCAGAGTCGTAATTCCGGAAGTACCTCCTATATTAAGTGTAGCGTTCACACCCTGAGTTAATCCTCCGGTTCCTGCAAGCGCTGTGCCAACGGTCAATGTGCCATTATTGGTAAGGGTTATGCCTGCGCCGGTAACTGTGACATTTGGTATAGAAAATGTTCCTGTTAATGCCTGATTATTTGTGTTAAAAGTATATACACCTGTACCTGCATTAAAAGTGTCATTGTTTGTAATTCCTCCTCTAAAAATGATTGGAGCGTTAATAATGTTGTTGTTCCAAATACCGCCAGCTGCAATTGTCATAAGACCAACGAAAGTCTTTGCCCCCGCTAAACCGGTATGATTTATTGTTCCAATTAATGTTGTTGTTCCGTTGACTGTGAAGGCAAACCCACCAACATTTAAAGTTGAACCATTGGCAATTGATAAATTTGCACAAGCTGATGCAACATTAACAGTTACGGTAAATCCTCCTTCAATGAAGACATCATCACCGGCCACCGGAACACTTGCGCCGCTTGCTCCTCCTGAACTTGCCGACCATGTGGTAGTAACACTCCAATTACCGGTAGCGACAGAATATCGGGGTGCACCAGTTACTCTTAGGGTACCAAGTAAAAAGAGTATTGTCAGGGCAAAAATCTTACAACCCGGTAATTGCTTAATCATATAATAATTTCAGAACCTGGAGAAAGAGTTTAGAGAAAAAACGTTATTTATCAATTCAACTTCAACTCAGCTTCAGCATATCTTACCGGCTTAACATCTGAGGGCGCCGAGTAAATAACACGTAATGTCCCGGTACTAAAGTTTATGCCAGGGACCTTATTAAGATTAAATTGAAATCTACGGATTGTATTAGGTGTATAGACTGCTACACCATTTGCTATGCCTGCACGGGTTATTTTACCCCCGGGGGAGATGTAGTCTACAGTAAGGTCTCCATAAACTGACATATTCCCTGTACGGTTAAATGTCATACTGAGATATGGAATGGTATCATTTACTGTTTTAAATGCCAGGTCTGAGAGAGTAACTTTGGCAGTGGATTCGCCTACCCTGATTATTACCGGAATTGTTATACCAAAAATCGGAGTAAGCCTGACAGAAATAGTAGTGGTATCTTTCACCTTATCTTCCTCTCCCAATGGTTTTAGCTTTGGTATTGCCCTGAAATAAAAATGAGACCGGTATTCCCCGGCAGCCAGTTCATTAGTTTTTATCAGCTGTACTTTAACTACCTGTGCTTCGTTTGGTCCCAGAGTGACCGATCTTGGGAAAAACCTTATATACTTATCAGCAAATTGCTGACCAGGATCTGGTTCGGTTATGTTCTCAAATCCTCCGTCGTCTTTCATCCTGATCTGAACCAGCGATATGGCAAATGTGGCCGTATCCTGTCCGGTATTCGCCAAATTCAGATCCATTGACTTCTTTGAACCTTCGAAAACTACTCTTCTCGGAGTTATGAGCAGATTTCCCTGTGCAACCAGATTGCCGGAAAAAAGGAACAAAATTCCGAATGCCAATGGTAAAAAAATAATTAAAAACTTCAACCTGCAGGAATCTGAGTATTTGTGGAAAGAGTAAGATCTGAGTACTGACATTGAATGAAATATTTATTAAAAATCCACTAGTTAAAGTCAAATGTTATTGTGTAAGATCCCGTATAAATGCCAACTGGATTATCGTTCAGTGTGCCGACCTTTAGAGTGGCGCCAACACGCACAACCTGAAAACCATTTAGTAGTTTGCCTGCTCCGATTCCGGGTGAGGGGATTGATACCCAATCATGAACCTGCATTGTTTTCCCGTCTGAAAAGTGTGTAAGAACTACCGGGTTAGAAGGCAATGTTATTGTATAGGCTGCATCAACATCTCCTGTAACATAGAAACTCGCTGCATTATGAGAACCGGTACCTTTATAAACACTGCCCAGTACTGAAATTGTGCTCTCGGGTGTAAGAATGATTTCCCCACCCTCTGATCCGGGAGAAAACCTGCCGAAATTCATCTGTGATGTCTCACTGGCTGTAAAAATAGGAATTATCTCTGCGAAAATATGACCCGTAGCAGAAGCCGGAGGCAGAGCCTGAGAAAATATTCTGCCTCCGGCTAATAAAAATAAACATATCAGGCTGAAATATAGTATGTTATGCCTTTTCATTATGTTTATATTTGAAATTTTGTCCTAAATCCGACTAGTTATAGTTAACTGTTACAGTAAAAGGAGTGCCAGAAGTATAAACTCCTGCAAGCTGGCTGGCCCCAACATGAAGAGTGGCACCTACAGTAAGAGTCTGGGTTCCACCGGGAAGGGTTCCTGTTGGAGTAGGAGTACTCGTCCAGGTGTCAACAGTCATGTTGGTAACTGCAGTAATTGTGGTTGCAGCTG
Source organism: uncultured Bacteroidales bacterium (assembly GCA_963791065.1). Lineage (GTDB taxonomy): Bacteria > Bacteroidota > Bacteroidia > Bacteroidales > VadinHA17 > LD21. The sequence continues at coordinate 7,487 of CAWBQN010000020.1, read as the reverse complement.
CTGGCAGTGTAATTCCAAAGGTCAATCCGGCAACACCGGTTACAGTAAAACTAGCTGCAGTGACTGTACCGACTGGAGCAGGAAGAGAACACCCTCCTGTAACTGAACGTGTACCTGCCGGGGTCATTATTACAGTTCCGGCAGTGGCGTTCACAGAAATGTTACCGAAATTCATGTCAACGGTCTTGGCAATTGCGATAGGAGTAATAATAGTAGCTGAAGCTGAAGCTGTCGCACTGACTCCTACTTGTGCAATGGCACCTGTTGAAAAAGCAAGCATTACAAACACGAATGCGAAAAATTTTGAGATCTGTTTCATTTTTGTCTGATTTAAATGTTTAGTATAGTCGGAATGAATGTTTATTTCAGGCTTTATTTTAGACTGTTCGTCATTTTGAAACGAATAATCTTAATTATGAGATTTTTACAAAATGTTCTGGCTAAATTAAGATAATATTAAAAAGAAATAGCCCGAATATTTTTAAAGTTGTTAATATCTCTGTGATTTTATTAACAATTCAACAGGTCCGAAATATATTGATTATTATTTTAACTTTACACTTGTCAATCATAAATCATTTATTCGATGAATAAGCAAAAACTTATTTTTATTGTTGACGATGATCCATTTATTAACATGTTGGTTGTTAAAAGATTTACATCCGAAGGATTCCGTCTTGAATCCTTCCTTTATGGTGAAGATTGCCTTAGTGCACTTATTAAGAACCCCGATCTGATAATACTTGATTACTATTTTGTTAATAATGACCAGACTGTGATGAACGGTATGGAAGTCTTTGATAAAATAAAAACTATTAAGCCTGAGACACCGGTAATCATGTTATCGGGTCAGGATAAAGGTGAACTCGTTCTTGAATTTGCAAGAAAGGGTATTAATGATTATATCATTAAGGATAATAATCTGATTGATAACCTGAGTGTTGCTATAGAAGAATTGTTCGGGAAGCAAAAAGCATAATGGGGGGCCACGATATGGCGTGACCAAGTGAAAACGCAAATAATGTGTGAATCAGGCTTATTTCAGAAAAAAATTATAGGTAATTGTTCCCTTTTGTTTTAATGGAGCATCCCCTTTGACTTCGAACCTGGCGTTTAATGCAGCTTCTTTTGCAAGCTTTAAGCAAGTTTTCATCAAGTGTGGTCGATCCTTTTATACCTGGTACAGCCTCTACAACTTTTCCTGTAGGGTCAACACTTACTTCAACAACAACTTTTCCATCTACCTGGTAGTCTTTTTTCGGTTCGGGTAATTTCAGATAACCGCGGCCCTGAAGATTATATGAGATACCCTTACCACCGGTACCTGTCCCTGAAGTACCACTTCCGCTACCGACACCTCTTACTTTCGAGTCTACTGATCCATTTGGATCACCCTGGTTTCCCGGTCCTCCGGCAATACCTTCTCCGGTTGAGCTTGTTCCTCTATTCTTTGAATCCGCCAGGGCATTTTTTGTACGGTTCGCGATATCTGACGCACGCTGTTGTTCTGCTGCAATTCTCTTTTTCTCAGCATCTTCTGCCCTTATCCGTGCTCTTTCCGCTTCAACTTGCTCCTTTATCTTTTTATCAGCTTCGATCTTCTCAAGCTTTTTCTTTGCTGCTTCCGGATCTGTTTTAACTGCCGGGGCCTCCTCATTGTTCTGGGTCAGAAGAGATTCAGCTTTTGATCTGGCTTTTGTTTTGGGCGAGGACGGGGGAGAGGTAACTTCCTTTACTACAGGTGGGGAGCTTTCTGTCTTTGCGGCAGGTGGGGACGGTTCAATCATACCAATACCGGTTTCGCCGGTACCGAAATTAACCAGAATTCCTTCTTCTGATTCGGGTGGTGGTGCAGGTGCAGAGAAACCAACCAATATGAGAAACCCGAACAACATCAGATGTACCAGGGTAGTGCCGAATACTCCCTTCCTTCTGCCTGCGGCAGAAATCTCAAGATCCCGGTGTAATTTGGTTTGCAATTGTTTTATTATTATTTATACTTTCCTGTCTTCACAAATTAATGATGCAAAGTTATAAATAAACGAAATCATATCCTGTTCTATTATGCCACTTTAAGAACAACACCATAAAATTTATTAACCAGTGGTTGAGAAATGGGGAAATCAGATCAGTATTATTTATTTTTAATTCTGGTTTCATCCTCCTTTTTAATGTCGGGTTTCTGCTTTCTTTTGAACAGATCCGAAAATTTGTTAAAGTCCTGTTTATAGAAGATGCCTACACCCTGTGTATAGGGACTCAGACCCGCATTAAGGTAATACAGTTCATTAAAACGGTTAAATACTTTAAATCTCAATTTTTCAGTCAGTTTTAACTCTGCATCAAAATCACCTGTCAACTGATTGGTTGGCAACTGGCTAGAGTTACCAATGGCAGTATTACCAGTTCCCCTTACATCAAAGTTACCATTAAGCGTTATTTTATTATTCAGCAGCTGAGTTGATAATGCAACCTGAGCATCCTGCGGACTGATTGAATTTGACCCGGGCCGGAAATTAAAGCCGATATCGACATTTTTGGCTAACATTGAAAGCCAGTTGCCAAGTTGGTTTCCTACCATCTCCCAGGATGTAGCTGCCATTGCCGAAGTACCGCTTGTGGTTGTTGCAAGCGAAGATGCCCCGGTTGATATAAAGCTACCCATTACAAGAAGCGCAAATACCTGCCGGGTCAATTCTTCCTGTGTCGGAACTGCGTTTTTCAGCCTCGAGCGGGTTGCTTCATCTGCGTCAGGAAGATAGATATCGAATCCAACCACGGGATTAAAAAGCTTGCCTGACAGGTTAAGCTGAGGTTCCACACGTATTCTCTCGGAGTAATTATTATCTTCGAGAATTGAGGCCAGGGAAGCTTTCAGTCCAAGATAGGAGGCCATCAGATCGATATCAGCGTCCTTAAGATTTCCGTTGAACATTATCCTTCCTCCGCTTTCCACGCTGAATGTCTTATTAACAATATTAGCCATGGTAAATGTATAGTCACCATCTTCAATCACATAGTCGCCCCAGATTCCGAAATCACCTTTTTTATTCAGGGTTACATTCAGGTTTTCGCTTGATCCGTGTCCTTTCATCACATCACCTGCTTTTGAATCAAAAATGATCTGGATCTCAGCGTCAGGTGTGACTTCGAGATTCATATTGATATCCATTCCAATTTGTTTTGTCGAGGATGGAGCAGCCTGGGTACTATTGCCTTGAACGGTTTTATTCACATTGCCTGAGTCAATAAAAGTGATATATGAATATTCAGAAACTGACAGACTTTTACTCAACGGAATTGAGAGCTTCGAGGTTTTTCCTGTTTTAGTCGATTTTGCTGTTTTAGCTGATATATCAAATGAAAGTGAATTCTGGTCGCTTTTAATCTTCGCAACTCCGGAAGCGTATACGGTACCATAAAACATTGGATTGTCTTTTTGCTGAGTATTTAAGACAAGAAGTCCTTTTGAAGGGATACTAATACTCAGATTGGCTGCATAATCCCGGAAATTTTTATGGTTTACTGATCCTGAGAGAGTTGCAATGTTGCCTTCAACGTCGGTGATCCTGACATTATTGAATTTGATTCCCTGCATATCAAATCTTATTGTATCATTAAGAGTATATTTTGTCTGGAGATATGTAATCTTCATTGATGCATTTTCAGCCATCACGGCTCCTTTAAGAAAAAGATTGCCTGTCACACCGGATAAATTTAGTTTTCCCGAAACTGTTCCGGTTATCTCCGATGCGAATACTTTAAGCAATGGATTAAGAAACCCGATGGGTAATTTTGTAGCTTCAGCATTAAAATCTATTTTTTTGATTGAAGGATTATATGATTCCGGTCACATCAAACATCTTCACTGAATTAAGGTTATTGCTGGCTTTTATATTTACAATCTTTTTGACATTGTCGAGTTCAGAGTTGATTGAGATATTTTCATCGGCACTTCCAAGGACTGAAAAAGTATCCACAAAAATATTACCGGCAAGCAACAAATTATTGTAAACATTGGTCAGAAGTATTTTACCATTGAGCTGTCGTTTGAAGTCAAGAGAGATGATATTCGGATCATTATTATTTTTCGGTTTAACAGATAGTTTAGCGGAGAATATCGATTTCCTTAATTTCAAGATGCAGGGTGTCGGCCAGATTTCTGAGATTGAACCATCTACCAGATAATACGTTCTTTACTGGTTATAAAGAGTTTTTTGATTTTTATGGAATCTGTATCAATGAGAATTGAAGAATTACTTACTTGCAGAGATTGTTATCCGAATAAATGCGTGAAGAATCAATTTCAACCCTGAGAATTGCATTCCTGTTACCTGCAGTGTCCTTTGCAATAGTTCATGAGCAATAAAATTTCCCTTATTGAGAATAGTATCTTTATTATCCCAGTTATATGTAAATATAAAATTATCAGGTTTTAGTCTTGAGTCCAACTGAGAATTCATTAAGGTCTGACTGGCCCAGGAGGTTAAGCCAATGAACTGTTTATGGTCAAGGTTAAATTCAGAGCCGGTGATGTTGGCATCAAATTTAATATCCTTTAATACATTATTTTTAATTTTAACAATCAGACTTCCTTAGATTTTTATGACACTGTCAACAATAATGACCTTTTTAGGTATGTTCTTATCAGCAATCAGTATTCCGGTTCTGAAAAATTTATTGATCTTATCGGTATTCTTAAAATTGATATTAAATGTATAATTATTTTTTTTGAAATCGTTCCTTTTGCCGCTTAAATGGAACTCTGACGGCATAAGTGAAACGAGAGTAGATTTCACGAGGCTTCCAAGACCCGCAAAATTATAGTAACCATTTATTATCGGCATCTCTTAAACCCTACGCAAACTTAAGACAGGAATGGTTCCATCTTTATGGGTCTTAATGGAAAGATCATAAAGTTAAAGATTTATTGTTATATTTTCTGAAATTGGAATTGTAGCAGTCTTATTTCACCATCAAGGTTATATATGCTGTTTCCTTTAAAGTTTGAAGTCAGAAGCAGTAGTAATTCTGGAAGTAGTATTAAGTTTATCGAAATTTAATTTGTAAAGGTTCGCATCATTACATTAACGTAAAATCAAATTGCGGAAACTGATTTTTAAATATGTAGTAACCCAAGCAGGTCAAGCTTAATATTCTTGTCTACAATATTTATGCTTCCATCCCATGTGTTTTCAGTAAATTACTCCATTAGAAGATATGTTGCGATAAAGATACTTGTTTATCTCAATGCTGTCGATTTTCGCCGTGAGATTCGCAGAAAGCTTTTTTAAGGGATGTGCATACCCGTCAACATTGGCCTGCATACTCATGTTTCCTAAAAATTCTGATTTTTCTATTTGCTCTCCAATGTTTATATCGCTGCCTTTCAGCAGCCCTTTTATCATATCTTTTTTGATTCTCCGGGCCGCACCGATACTGTCACAACCTGATGTTTCCCATCACTGGTCCTTATTTCTCCATATGTTACAAAATCGGTTGTAAACCCGGTGAAACTTCCATTAAATGAGATGTTTCCAAGTTTTTTCACAGCATCAGGGATCACCAAAGATTCCTTGCCCGGAAATTCTATCTGCTCAATATCCCCTGACATTTGTTTTAGACTTTTAACCCCGATGTACAGGAATGTGTTTTCTATTTTGGAAGACCTGAAAAATCAAAGTCGCAATCAAGCGATAGTAGAATTCCTGTATGAAATTTTGATATTACGTCCCCGGAGTTCAGATATTTTTCCAAGTAAATTTCCTGAAATTTCCACAGATTCATTCAGACTTCGCTCAAATGGAACAAAATATTGAATGTCCCATGAATTTATAAACGACTTATCGAGCTGAATATCAAGTTTTACACGTTCGGTAAAATTTTTGTAAGAGTCTGGGTGAATCGGCGATCAAACCAAACCTTTGATACATTAAGCGTACTGCTGTCACAACTGATAAAAGCTGAATTCAGCAGGATCTTTAGATCCTGCCAGGACAACTGAACCGTTCAACTTTCTTAGCGTGAAACCACATGATTCTTTAAAGCCCAGACTGTAAATATTAAAAGTGGTTGTATCATTAAGTGTCTTCAGGTCCTCGATTGTTCCATTTATCCCCGACAGATTCAGGTTGTTGAAGTCTATTTTTGCTTTTCCCTTGGGAGCATTATGATTAATAAGGGAGAACCGTGCATTATTAATATCTATCTCATCAACTGAAATCCTTGTTCCGCCCTTCTTTACTGTGTCGGCCGAGTTTCTCAGCTTGTTGAGGTACCAGGTAAGGTTCATCAAACCAGTTGAGTCAGTTATCAGTGCAATTACAGGTTTTATTAAAGTTACTTTGCCAATCCTGAAAAACTTATTCTTTAAATTCATGCCCCTGATGCCAATAGTTATTGCTTTTGAATATAACATTGTATCATTATTCTGATCTTTTATTAATATATCATTGAGGGACAAATTATTAAAGAATTTATACTCGATTTTTCCAACAGATATAGTTGATTTTATCTGGTCCGAAAAGTGACTTGTGATCCTTTTTACCAGAAAGGTCTGAACATAGGGGAGTGTGCAATAATAAATAGAGAACAGTGGGAACCATTATTATGATCCCAAAAAATATAATGAAGTACTTGATCGATCTTTTAATAGTTTTTAGCATATAGATACCAAAGTCTTAAAATATCGGATTTCAGACCCGCAAAAATTAAGCCATAAAGATAGTGAAACTCAGAGTAATTGTCTGGTCTAAATAACTGTAAAATTTATAAATTATCTGGATACCAGTGCAATGGATTTAACAAGTTAAAGTTATTTTGCACACTTAATTCAATTCGCATTTATCTTTATAAATTCATTGATAATTGGCTCAGCTATCTTAAAATCCAACGCCTGGATATAAAGATAAATAGCGATAGGTACTCCTCTTAAAAAACTATTATTCGAGTCATTTTGAATTGAAGCAGATATACCCGATTCTTCTAATCTTTCCTTAAGCGAGATTACCAGAATTTCAGTTCCGGTATAAACCCTGATCAACTTATCTTTTTCTTGCATAGTTTATAGATTTGCTTCCTTAATCGTACTAAAATTACAAGTTCTGTTCATATTTTTGACTATCTTGGATGTACTTTTTGAAATTGTATTAAAGCTTTTAGCTGCAGTAAATGAAAAAGCATAAATTCAGAATTATAAGTTTTACCAAAGGAGATATATCTTTTTACGAGACAAAAGTAAAAACCTGGATAGGATGGGTTTCATTTACTGTATTTTATAAAACGGAAATACTTCACATTCTGTCGCAACCCTCGGAGCGGAAATCTCAAGGCCTCTGAGCGCATTTACCAGTATTGCAAGGCGAAGGGATATAAAATGAAAGAAATCGAAATTACCGAAATAAAGAAGGATGATAATAAGAAATGTATATTTTTTCAAAGAATCTATTCTGATTAGATTTACCTGTCTGCCCATGAGGGGTATAGCA